>JAHHIH010000017.1 GCA_019358835.1 Tildeniella torsiva UHER 1998/13D | reverse complement strand
ATTGCCCTTAACCTGCTCACGCAGGAGTCCTCTGCAAAGGTCGGCAAGAAGGCGAAACGGCTTAAGGCTGGCTGGGACAACGACTACCTGCTTAGAGTTCTCGCTTCCTGAGTATGCGTTTGCCCTGCCCTCTGCCCCGACCCAGTGCTGGGGCATTTTTTTTTTTTAAGGCAACGAACACCGGGCTAACTATTTCCTGCTGCTAGGCCAGGGGAGGGCTGAGCCGCCCGAGACTTCAGCCAAACCGCTTTAAGCCGCTCCAGAAAGGCATAGACCGGCGGCGGCAGCAGCGCATCGCGCAGCACAATTACCCCAATCACGCGCTCTAGGGGCTGGGGCAGCTCGGCCACCCGCAGCTCTGGGGGGATTGGCTCGGCTGCCAGGGCCGCCATAATCGTGGCCCCCAACCCCCGCTCAACCATGCTGAGAATGGTGGAGTCTTCGCGCACGACGTAGGCGGGCTGCACCTGCTGGCCCCAGCGGTGCAGCAGGCGATCGAGATACTGGCGATCGCCGTCGTCGCCCGGAGTCAAAATCAACGGGTAGGCTGCCAGGTCTTCCCAGGTAAAGGGGGCAGGCAGTTGGGCACTAGGGGGCAAAAGCATGATGTAGCGATCGCGCAATAGCTCCCACTGCTCAAACTCGTCGCGGGTGGGCAGATAGGTAAAACCCACGTCGGCCCGCCCCTGGCGCAGGTCGTTCTCCACCAGCTCGTAGTGGGATTTTTCGTCTATGGCGATCGTGACACCGGGGTACTGCTGCCGAAACTGGCGAATCACCTCGGGCAAAATGTGGGTGGCTACGCTGCGAAAGGCCGCAATCCGCACCTCGCCCGTTTGCAGCCCCTTCGCTTCGTCAGCGCGGTTGCACAGGTTAGAGAGCGATCGCAGCACCTGCCGAGCTTCCTCAGTAATTTGTTCCCCCACGGGCGTCAGCACCGCCCCCTGGCGACCCCGGTTGAGCAATAGCACCCCCAGCTCGTCTTCCAAAGTGGCGATCGCGTGGCTCACCGCCGACTGGGAAAGCTCCATGTGTAGCGCCGCGTCGCTAAACGACCCCTGGTCAGCGATCGCCACTAGGGCTCGCAGCTGTGAGAGCTTCAGGCGATGGGGGTCAGCTTTGGCCATGGTGCCGTCCTACTTGACAGGGGTAAGTCTAGACACTAACCCCTGATTGCTGCTGTGCGGAAGAGGCCGCTCAAATTTCTGAAGTTTTCGAATGGGAGTCAGTTTCAGGGCGTTCTGAGCACAGCAGGCCAGAGCCGCATCCCTATTTCACGGGTGCGTCATCGGTATTTTTGGCAATATTTTTTACTTGACTGCGATAGAATCACTGAAGTCTTATCTTTCTTCCAGGGTATCTACTCAGGCTCTCCCTCCACCGAGCAAGTAGATTTAGACAAAAGCCATACCAGTCTAACTGGCCCTTGGGCAGAGCCACCCGCAACCGCGACGCAGCCTGCTCATTCCCCAGGCCCTCCCTACGCGGCAGGTGTCCTATGCAACCCAGTGAATCTATCAGCCAGGTACCAGGAGATGTTTATCAACCGTCACCTCTTAGAAGCCGGACTTGCCGCAGCAGCCGTGTCTGTCAGCCTTGTGGCTACGGCACCAGCCCAGGCCCAAATGTCCGCCGCGAGCCTCACTCCCAATCAGTTTTCTACCGACCTTGGGTTTGACAACCTCAAGAGCCTCAACATAACCGAGCCCTCCAATACCTTAGAGGAGCTTAAAAAGCTGATCAACAACGAGGCCAACGCCCTGTCTCAGGGGTTCCTGGCCCAGTACCAGCTTGATACCAGCAAGCTGTTTTGGAATGGAGTTGACCCCGTTGAGGTCTACTTCATCAACGAAGGCGCAGGGTATCGTAACCAGCTCTTCTACACCGCCACCAATGCCAACGGCGGCCTAACCGGCAGCGGTAAGATATTTGACGACATTTCGTCGCCCGATAGCAAGCTGAGTGAGAGTAACGGGCCTCTAGCCCTCGGACAAGGCGTTAGCCTAGGTGGGTTCGTCGGGGCTACCCAGCTCGATTTCATGATTAAGTCGGACGGTAAAAACGGCGGCAATACCATGCTGGGCACTGACGCTGCGGCCAACCCCAACGGGCTCCAGCACGTGGTTGCCTTCCAGCACAAAGACTGGACTATCCTCGGCTTTGAGGATATTGTCGGCGGCGGCGATCGCGACTACAACGACGTGATCTTTGCGGTGCGCGGTATTCAGCACGGGGCACCCCCGGCTGAAGATGTTCCCGAGCCCTCTGCTCTCCTCGGCATGATGGCCCTGGGCATTGGCGGGTTTACCACCCTGCGCCGCCGCAAGGCCATCGCCGAATAGACTGGCTTGACCCAGCGGTCTCAGTCGCTTGAGTTGTTCATGGATGCACCCTGATGGCAGTACGGGAGGTGAGAGTTACTCATCTCCCGTTTTTTTAGGGCTTCAGCGTAGGGATGAGGCTAGCCGTTAGCTCTCTCACACCGCTGATGACTGCACTTGCCCCGGCATCGAGTAGGGCATCTCCGTAGGCTCGGCGATAGGCGTCTGCTCCGGCCACCACGTGGGGCGGTAGCACCCCGACCCCCAGCCACCGACGCTGGGGCTGGGCAATCCTGGCCTGCACAACGGTTTGCATATCGGCGACGGTGTCTCCGGCGTAGATCACCGGTAGGTCAGCCGGTAGACCACGCTGCTCAGTCAGGCGATCCACCACCGCTCCCAGGCCGGTGGGGTCGGGCTTGCCGGGGGCATCCTCCATGGCCACGAGCACGGGGTTACTCAGCCCCAGCCGCCGCTCCAGCACAAAGCGGGCCGACCCCTGGGTGGCTCCGCTAAAAAATCCCCAGGGAATGCGATCGCGCGTCAGCTCATCAAAATAAGCCGCATCCGCTAACAAGGGCTCCTGGGTGATGTAGCCCGTCCATTGGTTAGGGTCTTCGAGGTTAGGCCCTCGGTAGCGGCGCTGAAAGAAGTCCACAATCTGGTCGTAGTCGAGGGCGATCGCACCCCGACTCTTCCCCTGGGCCTCAAAATAGCGATACACCAGCTCCTGGGAACCCTCCCAGTCGTTGTTCCACTGGCCCTCACCCTTGAGGCGATCGATATCTTCCGGCGTGGGCCGGTACAGTCCCCCGGTAAACTCTTCCACGGTGTCGGCCAGGGCGCGGCGGTAAGAATTGCCCACATCCCGCAGTACGCCGTCGATATCAAACACTGCGATCGCCCGAGGGGCAGCCAAAGAGGTCATAGAATGCACACCTGGGGTAGAGAGTAGGGAGCCAAGGTGATAGAATTATAGACTGTAGTATTTTTGGAATTGCAGCGGAGGTCTACTTGTCCAGATTTGTCCTAAAAGTACTCTGGCTAGAAGGCGACGTTGCGCTGGCGGTTGATCAGGTGGTAGGCAAGGGCACCAGCCCGCTCACCTCTTATTTCTTCTGGCCCCGTAACGACGCCTGGGAACAAATGAAAACAGAGCTTGAAAGCAAGCCCTGGATCGAAGAAGAGGAGCGGGTTGAAATTCTCAACCAGGCTACCGAGATCATTAACTATTGGCAGGAAGAAGGAAAGGGCAAACCCCTTACCGAAGCTCAAGATCGCTTTCCCGAAATCACCTTTACCGGTAGTTCGTGATTGTTACACCAGAGGCTGAGCAGGATTTAATTCCTAGCTAAAACATCTGGTCTAGATCTTCCCTCGCTGCTAAAACTTCATTAGGGGCTTAGGCCCATTGAAAAGCCCGCCAGTTATTCAACTAGCGGGCTTTTCAATGAACTCATGCACGATGGGAACGCTACTTAAGTCCGCCAGCCGCTTGGAGCTTGGCTCGGGCGCGCTTGAGGCTCTGCCGGGCTTGAATTGTGGCCGACTTATCTTCGGTGTCAACCTCGCTGAGGTGAGTTTCAGCCTCCTGATAGGCGGCCTGAGCCTTGGCGAGATCGATGGCATCGCCACGCTCAGCCCCGTTGACCAGAATAATGACTTCGTTGCTGTCAACTTCGGCAAAGCCACCCATCAGGGCAATGGGTACCCACTCTTTATCAGCTCTCACCCGCATTACCCCGATGTCAAGGGCGGTGAGCAGAGGGGCGTGGCCAGCCAAGATGCCTAGCTGCCCAGTGGTACTGGGCAAAATGACTTCTTCTGCCTCAGAGTCCCAGACGGTTTTGTCTGGAGCAATTACACGAACGGTTAATGCCATAGCAAAAATGCAGTAGGGGTGATGACAGAAAGTTGGGGGCCAGGGTTATGCCAAGCCCCCAACAGCAGAAGCTACTTCTCGGCCTTGATCTTTTCGGCGGCTTCGAACACTTCTTCAATGCCGCCCTTGAGGTAGAAGCACTGCTCAGGGATATCATCTAGCTCGCCAGAGAGAATCTGGTTGAAGGCTTTGATGTTGTCTTCCAGAGAGACGTACTTACCAGGCGCACCGGTAAACACCTCAGCCACGAAGAACGGTTGTGAGAGGAAACGCTCGATCTTGCGGGCGCGGGCCACCACAGTGCGATCGTCCTCAGACAGCTCATCTAGACCCAGAATGGCGATGATGTCTTGCAGTTCTTTGTAGCGCTGGAGGGTAGACTGCACGGCCCGAGCGGTTCTGTAGTGCTCTTCGCCCACAACGCTGGGCTGCAGCATGGTGGAAGCGGAGTCTAGGGGATCCACAGCGGGGTAAATACCCTTAGAGGCCAAGGCCCGAGACAGCACGGTGGTGGCGTCAAGGTGGGCAAAGGTGGTCGCCGGAGCGGGGTCAGTGAGGTCATCCGCAGGCACGTACACAGCCTGGATGGAGGTAATGGAGCCCTCTAGGGTAGAGGTAATGCGCTCTTGCAGGTCACCCATGTCGGTGCCCAGGGTGGGCTGGTAGCCCACAGCGGAGGGCATGCGGCCCAGCAGTGCCGATACTTCAGAACCGGCCTGCACAAAGCGGAAGATGTTGTCGATGAACAGCAGCACGTCCTGCTTGTTGACATCGCGGAAGTACTCGGCCATGGTCAGCGCCGACAGAGCGACCCGCATGCGTGCCCCAGGGGGTTCGTTCATCTGGCCGTAGACCAGGGCGACCTTAGACTTGCCCAAGTCGTCGGCGTTGATCACACCCGACTCGATGAATTCGTTGTAGAGGTCGTTGCCTTCGCGGGTGCGCTCGCCCACGCCACCAAACACCGATACACCACCGTGCTCTTTGGCGATGTTGTTGATCAGTTCTTGAATCAATACGGTTTTGCCCACGCCTGCACCGCCAAACAGACCCACTTTGCCGCCGCGACGGTAGGGAGCCAGCAGATCAATGACTTTAATGCCGGTTTCAAACACCGAGGGCTGGGTTTCTAGCTCGGTGAACTTAGGCGCAGAGCGGTGAATAGGGGAAGTGGTGTCAACATTGACAGGCCCTTTTTCGTCTACGGGCTCACCCAGCACGTTGAAAATGCGGCCCAGGGTAGCAGCGCCTACGGGCACGCTAATGGGAAGGCCAGTATCGACAACTTTCATGCCCCGCACCAGACCGTCGGTGGTGCTCATTGAAACGGCCCGCACCTGGGAGTCGCCCAGGAGCTGCTGCACTTCGCAGGTGACGGCAACTTCGTTGCCGGCGGGGTTTGTGCCCTGAATTTTGAGAGCGTTGTAGATCTTTGGCATTTCACCAGCCGTAAACTTAATGTCTACAACCGGGCCAATAACTTGAGTAATGTAGCCAACGTTGGTTTGTTCTGCTGTGGTGACCATGCTTGCGCCTATTCCGTATGATCAGCTGTCTTGGTCGCTTTTAATTTACTGTTACATTTTAAAGCGCCATCATTCAGAGTATCACTAGAGCGTTACCGCCTACGACGATCCTATTGACTTTATCTAAACGCCAGGTTGATGGGATGACAGCACTCTCGGGTTTCGACAGTGCCCCAGGGCTGGGCCTTAACCAAACCATCAAGTTGCATCGCTAAAATGCCCTGAAAACACATATTGGGGGTTAAGGAAAGCCATGGCTAAAGCGAAGGTGGCCGACCAGAGCGCTGATTTGAGTGCCCCGCAGTACTACATCAACCGTGAGGTCAGCTGGCTGGGGTTTAACGAGCGGGTGCTCCACGAAGCCCTTGACCCTCGCACGCCGCTGCTGGAGCGGCTGAAGTTTTTGGCGATCTACAGCGACAACCTGGACGAGTTTTTTATGGTGCGCATCTCTGGGGTGATGGAGCAGGCCGAGGCGGGCGTGCATCCTGAGACGCCGGATAAGATGACGCCGGTGAAGCAGCTGGAGATGATGCGATCGCACCTGGTCGAAAAGATCGCCCTGCAACAGGAAACCTTTGAACGCGATCTGCGCCCAGCTCTAACCAAGCACGGGGTTTACCTGCAAAACTATCGCGACCTCACTAAAGAGCAACTTTTCTTTCTCAAGGACTACTTTGAGAAGCGCATCTTTCCGGTGCTGACGCCGCTCAGCGTTGACCCGTCGCACCCGTTTCCGCGCATGTCGAACCTGAGTTTGAATCTGGCGGTCAAGGTGGCCGACCCCGACACTGGGGTTGAGCGCTTTGCCCGAGTCAAGGTGCCCAGTAGCCTGCCCCGGTTTGTGGGCATGCCCGAGCAGCTGTGCACCTACAGGGGCAAACCCTGCGTGTGGATTGGGGTGCCCCTGGAACAGGTGATTGCCGAAAATCTGGGCTACCTGTTTCCAGGTATGACAATTGTGAGCTGTGAGCTGTTTAGGATTACCCGCGATGCCGACTTTCCGGTGCTGGAAGACGAGGCCGATGATCTGCTGCTGGCCATCGAAAAAGAAATTAGCAAGCGACGTCTAGAGGGGTTTGTCTGCCGGGTCGAGGTCGAAAGCGCTATGCCCTCCGATCTAAAGGAGGGGCTGATGCGAGAGCTGAAGGTAAGCAGCGATCGCATCTACGAAATTGACGGCCTGCTGAACCTGAGAGATCTGTTCTTTTTTCTCTCGCTGCCTTTGCCGGAGCTTAAAGATAAACCCTGGACGCGCCTAGTCCCGCCGCGGCTCAAGCCAGTGATGACGATCGATGACGAGGGCAATAGCAACTATTCTGAGCACCCGCCCAATTTCTTTGCCACCCTGCGGGACGGCGATGTTTTAGTGCACCATCCCTACGAATCGTTTCGGGCCTCAGTGCAGGAGTTTATTACCCAGGCGGCCAACGACCCCAAGGTGCTGGCGATTAAAATTACCCTCTACCGCACCTCCGGCGACTCGCCCATTGTGAAGGCGCTGATTGCAGCGGCCGAAAACCGCAAGCAGGTGGTGGCCCTGGTCGAACTCAAGGCCCGCTTTGACGAAGCCAACAACATTGAGTGGGCCAAAAAGCTGGAAGACGCTGGGGTGCACGTGGTCTACGGCATTGTGGGGCTCAAAACCCACACCAAAACCACGCTGGTGGTGCGCGAAGAGGGCGACACCATTCGCCGCTACGTGCACATTGGCACCGGCAACTACAACCCCAAAACCTCGAAACTCTACACTGACTTGGGTTTATTTAGCTGCCAGGAAGAGTTAGGGGCTGACCTGAGCGACTTGTTCAACTTTCTCACCGGCTACTCGCGCCAGAAGGCCTACCGCAAACTGCTAGTGGCCCCGCTGACCCTGCGCGATCGCATGGAAGCCCTAATTCGCCGCGAGATCGACCATGCCCAAAATGGCGGCCAGGGCAAAATTGTCGCCAAGATGAACTCTCTGGTCGATGGTCGTATTATTCGACTGCTCTACGAAGCCTCCCAGGCGGGGGTAGAAATTGATCTAATAGTGCGCGGCATCTGCTGTCTAAAGCCTGGCATATCTGGCGTCAGCGAGACTATTCGCGTGATTAGCGTCATCGGTCAGTTTTTAGAGCACTCCCGCATTTTTTGCTTCCACAACAGCGGAGAGCCCGAGTACTACATCGGCAGCGCCGACTGGATGACCCGCAACCTCGATCGCCGAGTAGAAGCGATCGTGCCTATCGAAGACCCAAAGCTGATCAAAGAGCTGCAAAACATTCTCGATGTCTTGCAGGCCGACAACCGCCAAGCCTGGGAGATGGCTTCTGACGGCACCTTTACCCAACGCCGCCCCCTCAAAGGTGAGGCAGAGCGCGGCACCCACGCCACGCTCAAGGCCTACGCCCTCAAACGCGACAGCGTGCTGTAGCCAGGCGAGGTAGAGGGGAGTGAGGCGATCGCGCCCCCCGATCCTCCAGACCGCTGCCCATTAAAAATCCCCTTTGCCTTTTCAATTAAGAAGGCAAAGGGGATTTTATCAGCGCGATTTGGCCTATCCAGGAAGGTTTAACACATCCCTAGACAAGTCGATTAGCCTCTGGCACCAGCGCCAGCCCGGCGGGGGGCGCTAGGGCTGCTGCCGCCACTGCGGCGACGGGGACGTTGGCGACGAGGGCCAGCCGGAGCCGCAGCAGATCTAGCCCTAGTCGTATCAGAGGAAAAGGACGGCTCGTAGCCAGGCACTACATCTTGGGTAATGGTCTGCTTGAGCATACGCTCAATGCTGATCAGTAGAGGTAGCTCATCATCGCTGATGAGCGACACGGCGCGACCCTCGTTGCCCGCCCGGCCAGTACGGCCAATGCGATGCACATAGTCTTCGGGCACGTTGGGCATCTCAAAGTTGACCACGTAGGGCAGCTGATCAATGTCAATGCCGCGAGAGGCCACGTCGGTGGCCACCAGCACGCGTACACGGCCCTGTTTGAAATCTTTCAGGGCGCGAGCGCGAGCCGCCTGGGTCTTGTTGCCGTGGATGGCGGCAGTTTTAAGGCCATCTTTAGCCAGCTGCTCAGCCAGGCGGTTGGCCCCGTGCTTAGTGCGGGTAAACACCAGCACCTGCTGCCAGTTGTGGAAGCCAATGATGTGGGACAGCAGTTCCCGCTTGCGGTGGCGATCGACGGGATGCACGACCTGCTCGACCCGCTCGGCGGTGGTGTTGCGCTGGGCAACCTCAATCTGCACGGGTGACTTCAGCAGGGTGTGGGCCAGCTGCTGAATGGGCTTAGAGAAGGTGGCCGAGAACATCAGCGTCTGGCGCTCGTCGGGCAGACGACCCATGATCTTGCGAATGTCGTGGATGAAGCCCATGTCGAGCATGCGATCGCACTCATCCAGCACCAAAATCTCGACGGCGCTGAGGTCGATGGTGCCCTGGCTAACGTGGTCAAGCAGGCGGCCTGGGGTGGCGATCAAAATATCGACTCCCTGGCGCAGCTGACGAATTTGGCCACCAAAGCTAACGCCGCCGTAAATCATCGCCGCCCGAAAGGGCATGTGCTTGCCGTAGGTGATCACGCTCTCGCCAACCTGAGCCGCCAACTCGCGGGTGGGGGTGAGCACCAGGGCGCGGGGAATGCGCTTGCCCGTGGTTTTGGTTTCTGCCAACCGCTGCAAGAGCGGCAGGGTGAATCCTGCGGTTTTGCCGGTGCCCGTCTGAGCGCTGGCTAAGATATCTTGCCCGTCTAAAATTGCGGGGATCGCCTTCATCTGAATTGGCGTGGGCTCGGTATAGCCCTGATCGGCAACCGCGCTAAGTAAACCGGCCGTAAGACCGAGTTGCTCAAAAGTCATTTAGTTTTTTGCTCCGAATGGTGCCCCTATCCCAAATCAACTACCTGGGCCCAGTCATAAGAGCAGTGAATTTAATCAAAAGAACGGCTGCTAAGCAAATTCTGTTGGCCAGCGCAGACCGGATGGCTGGACGAAGCTATAGTCTAGCAGATAAGTCAAAAGATTGACGCAGAGCCAGAAAACAGTCCCCCAGCTCAACTCCAGACCAGTCTGTAGGGTTTAGCAGCGCAGGTTGAGCACCCAGGGTTGGGCCTTACATCTCTAGAACTGGTGGGCGATCGCCGTTTTACCCCATCTCTGCAAAGCCTTGATGAGGCCTTAGCTCTAGCCGCACAGCTCACTTTAGGGCCGATTTTAACTTTAGCCAGAATTATTGGCTAAATCTGGCTAAGCATCGCTATTTCAACCGTTTTGAAATCTCTGTAAACTGCCTGCGTAACCTTACCGACTATCGGTATTGTGAATACGCTGGGGGTAGGTGTACCTCAATGCCTTGGGAGTATGGCGATCACCGTCTCTCGCTGGGTTATTCAACGTTTTGACCACTGCCTGAATCGTCACCGCAGATGTATGTTGAACCCCCTATCCCCTAACTAACTATGCCTAAAACTTTCTTGTATGCCAGCGCCTCTCCCGACGATGAGGCCACGTCTTCTCTGGGGGGCGATCGCCTCAAAGGGCCGGTCTCAGAGCACCGCGACAAGGTGCGCATTCTCGTCGTTGGTCGCCCCACAGCCGTCAATCGAGTCATTTTAGAGATGAGCCATTTGGGCTTCTCTGACTCAATTGAGTGGAGTAAACCCATTCCCACCGATCGCCAGCAAGAGTCAATGCGGGTGCTAACCCGCTATGTGTTCGCCGATTCGTAGCACTTACATTGCGCTGGAATTTATTTTGTCTTTGCAAGGAACCAGCGATCGCCTAGGTCAAAACCATTAGCCTGTCACATCAAAAAGGGGAATCGTCGTTGACGGTTCCCCTTAGGTCTTCACTTATACAAGCTAGCGATTATTGAGGCTGGGTCTCTTGGGCCTCAGGCTGACTGGGCGCAGCCTCAGGAGCAGCCTCCGGGGCAGCGCTAGGAGCCGTTTCTAAAGGATTGTTCAGCTCTACATTGATTTCGGGGGGTTCCACAGCACTCGGTGCGGGAACAACTTCTTGGGTGCGCTCAATAGTGCGCTCAATGACGGTTGTCTCGCTGGCTGGCTCTGGTGTGGTCGCCTCTGGAGTCGGAGTCACTGTGCCAACACCGTCTGTGCTAGAGACGTAGACAAGACCACCCACTACGGCTGCAACCGCTGCCAACACCAAACCCAAAATCAGGCCGGTTGAGACGCCGTTGTCGGCCCGCAGCCTGGCGTTTTCTTCATGCATTCTGGCTTCAGCAGCCCGGCGGCGATCGTACTCTAGCTGTTCAGCCGACTTGCCTCGAATATAGCCATCGCGATAGGCAATTTCGTCGCTGGTAGCAGGACGAGTATTAATTGAAGTTTCAAAATCTCTGTTGCGGGGGTCAGTATTGCGTGTAGACATAGTATCGTTCTCCTATTAATAGGCGATTGGGAATAAGAAGTTTTTAATCTTCCGTAGACGCCGTTCAAACTTTGCCTAAGGTAGCAACAGAGGAGATAGGGTTGTCTCTACCTAAGAGGGGAGCTAAGAGGATGAGATCAATGTTCCTGCTATCTTTCCTAGGGAAGATAAGGTTGTATCTCAAGGTGTGGTTGGCTTTAGCGATCGCCCTTGAGGCTGCCCTGGGAAACGTTGTAAAGCTGGTAGCGATCTTCGATCAGGCGATCGACATCGGCAGCGGCCAGACGTTTAACATAGTTGAGCTTAAATTCCTCTAGAAAATCTACGACTAAAGCTTCTATCTCGTCGATATTTTCGTTTTCTTTAAGCTGAACCTTGAAGGTTTCGCCGAGCTTTTGCACAAGGGCCTCGGTCAGATCGCCGCCAGATTTGTTTTCTAAAGCCCCCTTCATCGCATCGTAGAGATTGGCCGAAAGCTGAGAGACTACCTGTTCGGCCAGTTGATCGGGCAGGTTGCCGACGCCGGGCAGTTGGCGAAACCCATGGTAGCCGGGAGCGCGATCAAAGGCTTGGGTAACGGTGTGCTTGAGCAGGGCATCTACCTCGGGCTTGACCTGGGGCAGTACGTTATAGACCGTGAGCGCAGCCAGCCGTTGGGAAATAACCTCTAGCTCATTTACGCCGCCGACCTCAATGTAGCGGCGGGAGTTAGGCTCTAAAAGAGCTTTGGTAACGCTGCCATCGCGCACCAGCGACTGCATTTGGTCGAGAATGCGCAGCACCACAATTTCAGTAATTTCGACGGCGACCTGGCTAATCACAAAGCGACTAATGCGGCTTTGGATAGGCTCTAGGTTGATCAGGTTGGACTGGTTGACGCGAATGGTGACCGGGATGATGCGCGACAGGGCCAGCCAGGGCAATCGTAGGGCGCTGAACGGAACAATCAGCAGAATGTCGTACCAGCGCCACAGAATCGCATCGCGCCAGGTGAAGTTTTTGTAGCGGCGATCGAGGTAGATGCTGCGGGCCAGCAGCTCTAGGCCAAACAGCACGTTAAACCAGATGTCGATGCGCCAAAACAGGTCTACAAACCCGCCGTGGACAGCCGTACGCCGAAAAAAGTTGGTCTCGACCAAAGGTTGTACTTCGCTTCTGAAAAAGGCCATCTCGGCAGAAAATCCGGCCTCGCTGAGGTGGTCGACGCTCCAAAACTCGGTCATGGCTTCGGTAGCGGACTCTAGCCCAATGCGATCGCGCATCTCGTTTTTGATCTGCTCCAAATTGCCCGAGCGATTGGCAATTTGAAACGGATTCTCCGAGATCATGGCCGCGCTCTGCTGTTGCAAATCGCTCAAGATCGACTGCGCCTGAATCGAGGTCAGCCCAGTTTGGGCCACCTGTTCTTCTAGGCTGTCAACCGTGTCGAGGTAGTTGGCCGTGAAGCGGTGGGGCTCCATGCCTTTAAACGTTTCGCCATACCAGGTGGTTAAGCCAGGCAGCAATCTCAGGTACATGTCGCGCAGAGGAATGTAGCTCAGATCGCCGATTACTAGCGCTAGATTGATCAACGCCACCATCGCCATGATGCGCTCAAACCAGCGAGCCCTCAGGCGACGGGCATCGTACTTAGAAAATTCGCGACGGTTCGGCGATCGGCGGGGGCGAGAAAGGGCGGCCATGGCACCAGGCTTACGAGCGTTTACCTGCAACAATGCCTGGTATTCGCCCGTTTGTCATCCTCATAGGGTTGGTCGCCCGCAGATTCGCTACCCTTTTAATTAACACTTGTTTACAAAGTCCCTTGCTGACCCCCTATGACTGCCACTGCCTCTCAACTCATCAACAGCGCCCAGGGCACCTACTGGACTTGGCGCGGTCAGGCCATTCACTACGTGGTAGCTGGCGAAGCCTCTCCACAGGAGAATCGCCCTCCCCTGCTGCTGGTTCACGGCTTTGGCGCATCCACCGACCACTGGCGCAAAAACATCCAGGGCCTACAGGCCGACTTTCAAGTGTGGGCGATCGACCTGCTGGGGTTTGGGCGATCGCCCAAGCCCGACTGGCAGTATAGCGGCGACCTGTGGCAGGCGCAGCTCCACGAATTCATCGTCGAGGTGATTGGTCGCCCGGCAGTGCTGGCGGGCAATTCCCTCGGCGGCTATGCGTCGCTGTGTGTGGCGGCTAACCATCCCGAATCTGTAGCCGGGCTAGTGCTGATCAATAGCGCCGGGCCGTTTTCTAGCCCCGCTCAAACGCCCCCACCACCCCCAAACCCGATCGCAAAAGCAATCCAGTCACTGATGCTACAACCGCTGCCCAGTTGGCTGCTGTTTCAGTATGTGCGCCAGCCCGCTACCATTCGCCGCACCCTGCAACAGGTGTATCTCGATAAAACCGCCATTACCGACCAGCTCGTGGAAGACATTCGCCGCCCCGCCCTCGACCCCGGTGCCCCCAAGGTGTTTGCCTCAGTCTTCAAATCCCGCCAGGGCGAAAAGGTCGATGAGCTACTGCAAAAGCTCAGCTGCCCTCTGCTCATGCTCTGGGGCGAAGGCGACCCCTGGATGAACTGCCGCCAGAAGGGAGCGCAGTTCCGTCAGTATTACCCCACGCTGACGGAGCACTACCTCCAGGCGGGCCACTGCCCCCATGATGAAGTGCCTGACCAGGTGAACGGGCTGCTGCGGGAGTGGGTGTTGGAGATAGCCAATCAGGATGATGAGTTATGAATCGCAGGTGAGAAGGATTGGCGCTACCCCAGGGATGTGGTAGGGGTTTTCCACTCATTCAGCAGAGTGAGGATGTAGTGGTGCAGGTGGGGTTGCCCCTGAACCTGGGCGCAGTGGGCAGCCTGCCGGAGATCGGCCAGTCCACCGGCACTGTCGCCCAGCGACTGGCGCATCACCCCTCGCTTCAAGTAGGTGCGAGCATGGTCGGGCTCCAGCACCAGCACTCGATTCAGGTCGGCCAGCGCAGCATTGATGTGGCCCAACTGGTGACAGGCGCAGCCGTGGTTAAACAGGGCACGGGTGTCTTTGCTGTTGATGGCGAGAGCCCGCTCAAAGTCGTTTAGGGCTGCCTGGGGCTGGGCGGCCATGAGTTTAGCGAGGCCGCGATCGTCATAAATCTCGACCAAGGGATTTGGCTCGGCGGTGAGATCGGCGGCTCGGTCAAAGTCTGCGATCGCACTCTGAAAATCGTGCAGCGCCACCCGAACTAGTCCCTGGTTGTAGAAAGCCCGATAGTCCTCTGGATGGGCCGCCAAGACCTGGCTATTGTCCATCAGCGCCTCGGCGTAGTGACCAATGCGGTAGAGGGCCAATCCTCGGCTGAGGCGATAGTCTGCGGCGTCAGGCTGTCGATCGAGGGCCTCGGTACAGAGGGCGATCGCCGCTGGGTAATGCTCTAGCTGCACCTCTAGGAAACAGCGATCGCCGGGCGCTGGGTCAGCCCGTGCCCAATCCCCCGGCCCACCCAACCCTAGCAACAGCCCTAAACCCAAGGCCAGCAGCAGTCGATAAAAGCCCATCACCATCACCTCTATGTCAATAAAAACCCTTCCAGCCATAGCAGCGAGGGCCACAGCGGCGAGGGGGCTAGGGAACATAATTGAACCTGATCTACCAACCCTGCTCAGCCTGGCTGAGCACGTAGGTGGCCACATCGACGATATCCCCATCGCTGAGGCGACCCTTAAAGGCGGGCATGGCATTTTTGCCGTTGGTTACCTGAGCTACAATCGCTTCCACAGAAGCCATATCATACTTTTCGAGGTCCGCCTGCTTCAGGGTTTTAGCCCCGTTGACCACGTTATTGCCGCCAATGTGACAGGCGGCGCAGTTGTTGCCAAACACCTGGCCACCATGCCCCAAGTCGGCGGTCTGGGCTACTGGAGCAATCCACAGGGCGAGGGCTGCGATCGCAGCCGCCAACACAAACGCAAACTTTTTCATAGATTGTCAACAGCCAAAACATCCTCTCCTGAGGCATTGTCTGGCAACAGGCCATTGACATCAAAAGACAGCCCGTCAACTATTACAGAATGCAAGCCCACTGCCCAGGCGGCCCCATCCCCTAAACTAAGGCTTATCCCCACCCCCGCCCACCCATGTCCCCCCTCCCTCGCCACCGTCCCCGTCAACTCTCCCTTGGGCCTCTAGAGGCCGAGATCCTCGCCATCATCTGGGCTAAAGGCGGGGCCACCGTCAAGGTGATTCACGACCATATTCTGGCTGACCCCGATCGCGACCTGACCCAGGCTTCGGTGACGACAGTGCTTCAGCGGCTAGCTAAAAAAGGCTGGCTCAGACGCGAGGCCATTCAGGCGGGGAAAACTCGCCAGGTTTATCAGTGGCAGCCGACGGTGTCTCAACAGGAGGCAGCCCTGCTGACGGCTCACCAGCAGCTTCAAAGTTTTTTGGCGGTGGGCAGCCCCGACATTGTGGCCGCCTTTGCCGACAGCCTAGATGTGGCTGATTTGGATAAATTGGATGCGATCGCCGCCCGCCTGCGAGCCCTGCGCCACACCCAGGACAGCCAATCCGAGGAGAAGGACGCGTGATGCACAGCAGCCTCATAGTGTTCACAATTTTGGTTGCTGTAGTTTGGCGGTGGCGATGGCAACGGCCCACTGGCCCCTGGCAAACCCGTTGGGAATCTGCCCTGAGCGCCTTTTGTTTGCCGCCGCTGATGGTGATGCTGGCCGCTGGTGCTGTCCTGGCCATGGGTCACCATGGCACCATGCTGGGCTGGTCGGTGAGCCCAGTCGGGTGCTGGCTCAGCCTGGGAGTGTTGACCTTGGCCGGTGGAGTTTTTGCCCATGCGCTGGGGCAGACAGTACGAACCCAGTGGCGGCTGCGACAATATCCTGTGGTGATCTTGCCCGAGGTGGGGCCAGCCCGATGTTTGCCCCTCGATTGGCCCATGGCGGCCCAGGTAGGGCTGTGGAGATCGACCCTGCTGGTCAGTCGGGGCTGGCTAGAGCAGCTGACCCCTGCCGAACAGCAGGCCATACTGGCCCACGAACAGGCCCACGCTGACTATCGCGACCCTTTTTGGTTCTTCTGGCTAGGGGTCGTGCGGCGCTTTGCCTGCTGGCTACCCAATACCACATCTCTGTGGGAAGAACTGCTGCTGCTGCGAGAGATGCGGGCCGACCACCAAGCCGCTAACACCAGCGATCCGCTCCTCTTGGCAGAACTTTTGGTGAAACTGGCCCGCCAGATGGCCCTGGCTTCCATCCCTCACCCCCTAGAGGCCGAAATCACCTCCTGTGTAGGCTTCAATGAGGCTTTATCGCTCACTCGCCTAGAGCAGCGGGTCAACGCTTTAGTAGAATCCAACCCCATGACGACCCTTCCGACCCGCCGAGGAGGACGGCTAGCCAGGCTAGTTGCTGTAGCCCTGCCCTTAGCGGCCACTTGGCTACATATGTGAGCGATCGCCCCTAGGGAGCAAGCTGGGTTTGTAGGGCTGGCAGGTCATCTTTGACAAAGACGGCCATGCGGCCCAGGTAGGCAGTACCGGCGCGATCGTAAGCAATCTCTTGCCAATAGGCAAACCGCTCTCCCTGCCGCACTTCACCCCGTAGCACCAGATTGGGATTATCGGTCGGGGCTGGTCTCGCCCCTCGGGCCGGGTAGCGCAGCAGCACTGTCGCCTGGCGATAGTCGTTAAAAATTTCTTGCCCGTAGATGGCTCGCAACGACTCATCAAGCCGTTCTACGGTGATGGGGTTGGCATGGTCGGACAGGCTAAAGCGCTCAGAACGAATCTGGCGAGGGTTTTGATCGGGCGCTACGCCACTGATGGGAAACACCGACGCTTGGAAAGTAAACCGCTGCCCAGGGGCAACTAGTCGGTTGATCGCCAGGCGCTCGTTGGGGCCAGGCCTAAGGGTGGGGTTGTTGCGAATCCACGACTCGGTTAGGTTCACCGTTTGCCCTGGCAGTGCCCAGCCGGGATGGGTAGTGAGCGCTAGGGCGGCAAGGGCTAGAGACCCGCTCTTTAGGGCGATGGCCCAAGGCACTTCCATCGGGAAGAGCGCACCCCTAAGACTACGTTTAAACCTCATCATCTGCCCTACCTCCCAAGGAACCCGTGCCCGATGATAACAACTCTGAGGCATAACGCATCACTTGAATGCTTGATTGAAAGCACGTGTAGCTAGAGCCATTTACCCTAGCGTGTCGCGATACTCGCCCAGCAGAGCAATGACCTGAGACAATCGACGTTGATTCTCAGAGGAGGGCTCAAGCAGATAGCTTAAGAATGCAAAATCTCGTTCAATTTCGACTGCAGCTCGGCGAGCCGCCTGTTCTTCTGCCGCAGCTCTTCGATTTCCTTCTGCTCGTTCTGCCGCAACTCTTCGTTGCTCTTCCTCAGCTCTTCGTTGCTCTTCCTCAGCTCTTCGTTGCTCTTCCTCAGCTCTTCGTTGCTCTTCCTCAGCCAGGCGGTCTGTTTCTCGATTTCGACGGTCCCACTCAATGCCGAAATTAGCCATCGCAGCCAGGAAGGCCGCCACAGTGAGTCGGTTACTCCAGACTCTGGGGTTGGCGATGAGGCCGAGGAAGGTAAAATCTTGCTCATTATAAAACCGCAGAAAGGCGATGCTGATTAGCAGCAGTGTGACCGTCGTGGCCGGGATTAGCGATAGAAAGTTGAGCCACGGAACCATGCGTGGATGTCTCTAGCTTAACGGATCAATAGGGTTGGATGCCCCTGCTAAACAGAATGCCCCGATGGAGGGGTTTCCACCGGGGCATTCTGCATTGGGCAGCGATCGGCTAGCCCGATCGGGGTTGAGGGTGGGCACTGCCCACCCTACAGGTTAATACTCGGGTACAGAAGCATCGACCTCTTGGCTCCAGGCGGTGATGCCGCCTTTCACATTGGTGCCCTCAATGCCGTGCTGCTTGAGAATGCCTAGGGCTTTGGCCGATCGCCCCCCCATCTTGCAGTGCACAATTAGCCGATGGCCGTTGAGCAGGCTCTTGACCTTGTCAACCCCGTCGCCATTCTCAATGTCGGGCAGAGGCACCAGCACCGAGCCGGGGATGCGGGCAATTTCGTACTCGTTAGGGTTGCGCACGTCGAGCAGCAGAACGTTATCGTCACCGCTATCGAGCACCTGTTTGAGTTCGGTGACGGTCATTTCGGAGATGTCAGCCAATTCCTTCTCTGCCTCCATACGCGCCTGGGGAATGCCGCAGAACTCTTCGTAGTCGATCAACTTATCGATCACCGGGCGTACGGGGTTGGGCCGTAGCTTCAGTTCTCTAAAGGTCATCTCCAAGGCATTGTAGAGCAGCAGTCGACCGCTGAGAGTGGTGCCCGTGCCCAAAATCACTTTGATGGTCTCGTTGGCTTGGATGACGCCAATGATGCCGGGCAGCACGCCCAGCACGCCGCCCTCGGCACAGGAGGGCACCAGCCCCGGCGGCGGCGGCTCGGGGTAGAGGTCGCGGTAGTTGGGGCCGTCTTGATAGTTAAAAACTGTGGCCTGCCCCTCAAAGCGAAAGATAGAGCCGTAGACGTTGGGCTTGCCCAGCAGCACGCAGGCGTCATTGACCAGGTAGCGGGTGGGGAAGTTGTCGGTGCCGTCAACCACGACGTCGTAGGGCTCGAAGATCCCCAGGGCATTCTCAGCGCTGAGGCGGGTTTCGTAGAGGTCAACCTGACAGTGGGGATTGATTTCGAGAATGCGGCTCTTGGCTGACTCGATTTTGGGCTTGCCCACCCACGACTCGCTGTGGATTACCTGGCGGTGGAGGTTCGACTGATCGACCGTGTCAAAGTCAACAATGCCGATGCGGCCAATGCCAGCGGCGGCCAGGTACAGCAGCAGCGGTGAACCCAATCCCCCAGTGCCCACGCAGAGCACGCTGGCGGCCTTGAGCTTCTTCTGCCCGTCGAGACCTACCTCCGGCAGAATGATGTGGCGGGAGTAGCGCTCGTACTCCTCTTTGGTGAGCTGAATGTCGTCCAGGTTTGGGTTGAGCATGGCCTCGGCAGAGAAACTGTGGCAGTAAAAACAAAAAACGGTCTGGGGCACGACCGTTTTTCACGTCTTTTCAGCTTAGGACAAGAATGGGGCTTTGTTGGCAGATGATCCAATCATTTTCACAGGCTCGGGCTCGAACTGGTTTTGGTCGTTGAGTCGCCAGCTTTTGAGATCGGCGACTTCGCCCTCGACCACAGACACAATCACGTAAGAATAGACGGGCCAGGCAAGGGTGCGATCGCACTCCGACGGCACTGCTACATGGTCGGGGTGCGAGTGAAATACGCCAATAATCTCCAGCCCTCGCTCCCGCGCCGTTCGCTGCACTGCCAGCATATCGGCGGGGTCGATCCAGTAGCGATCGTTCAGGCTGTGGTCTCCATCGCCTGCGGGGTCAGTGTAGTCCAGCAGCGAAGGCTCCCAGGCATTGTTTAGGGCGACAACCTCTACTACAGTGCGACAGTCGGCCTCGCCGGACGGCTCTTCCCCAGACCTACGCTGACCCACTAGCAGCCCACAGCATTCTTTGGGATAGCCAGCGACAGCCGCTTCGACTATGGCTTGGTAGCTGTCGACATCAAGGTAAAGATCAGCCATAGCACAGGAGAATTGCCAACACTGCCCCGTGCCTATTCTTCAACTGTTTCTGGAGTATCGCCAGTTGGGGTATCCAAGTTACTCACCGATCGCTCTAGCCGAGCCAGGGCGCGGTTGTATTCGAGCACAGCGGTTACCAAGTTGCCCTGGGCTTCAGTCAGATCTCGAATGGCGTTGATCACCTCTAGCTGGGTGCCCACCCCGGCATTGAACCGCAGGTTGGCCAATTCCAGCGCCTCCTCAGCCTGGTTGACGGCCACCGAGGCTGTGTCGATATTGGATTGGTTCGACACCAGGGTGTAGTAGGCTTCTTCGACCTGAACGCGAATGTCATTGCGGGCGTTCTCGAATTCCGACTCATCGGTTTCGATGTCGATTTCACTCTGGGCGGCGATCGCTCGAGCGGCCCCGCCGTCAAACAGCCGCCAGTTGAGCTGTGCCCCCACCGAAAACCCGTCGTCAATGCTCGACGATGCCCCCGACGACGACGTCAGCAAGCTCTGCGCCCCGTACTGGGCAAACACCCCCAGGTTGGGGCGCACCGCCGCCAGGCTGGCCTGACGCTGGGCATCGTTAAGCTCTCGCTCAACTAAGAACTGCTCCAGCTCGGCCCGGTTCTGGAAAGCCAGCACAATACTTTCCTCCAGCGAGAGAGGCCAGGCCCCGGCAATGTTGACGGCTAAAGTCGTCAGGTCGATCGAAGGCTGAATGTTGAGCCGCCGGGCCAGCTGGCGCTGGGAAATCTGTCGCTGGCTGATGGCCTGGGTCAGGGTTTGGCGCGCATTGGCCACCTGCACCTCGGCTTGCAGCACGTCAAAGCGAGTGCCGACCCCTACCTCTTCTCGCAGCTGGGTGTCGCGCAGGTTGCGCTCGGCGGCGTCTAAAAAGGCCTGGTTGATGCGAATTTGCTCAATGGCCTCCTGCACCGCGTAGTAGTCGGTGGTGGTATTCAGCCGCAGTTCTTCACGGGTTTGTTCCACCTGAAGTTCCGTAATTCGCACCTGGCGCTCGGCCGCCCGAATCCGAGCCGATCGCTCCCCCGAAAGACCCAGATCATAATCGGTGCGCAGGGTAGCGCCTGCGGTGGTGCTGGTCGAGTCGAACGTTCCCCCTCCCCCAGACGAAGATTGATTGCTGGTTTGCACATCGGCACCCAGATCTACGGTGGGCAGTTGGGTAGCCTGTTGAGCCCGCAGCCCCGCCTGGCTGCGCTCTAGCTGAAGCTGGGCCGCGCGCAGGGTCTCGCTGTTGCGATAGGCCAGATCGAGGGCCGTTTCGAGGGACAGCGGCTGGGTACCCAGAATTTCTACCTCCTCAGGCCGAGTGGGCACCAGCAGGGGGTTGGGGGTTGGGGTCAGGTAATCGGGCGGCGTGACAAAGCCCTGGTCGGTGGGGCGATCGGACTGGGGGATCAAAGGGCCATTCCCCGGTGAAGACGACGTGGTTTCGCCCGCCCCCAGAGGCTGAGCCTCTTCGCCAGGTTCTAGCCCTGGCTCGGTTGCCCCAGCGGCAGGGGAACCCTCCGGGACAACAACAGGGTCTGACGGCTCTAAGGCTTCAGTTTCGGCCTGGCTAACATTGATTTCCGAACCATCACCGGCTAGGGCACGAGGGGCGGGGGCGGCCAGCCCAGCAGCAGCCCAGCTAGATAGCGTAATGCCTAAGCTTAGCGATAGGAGACAGCGGCAATAGGAGTAAAGCATAGGCACCATGGGCTATCAGTAACGAGGTTAAGTCACCAACGGAAAAATGAAAATTTCTGCCACAGTTTTTTTAGCATATCGGCATCGGGCTTAAGTTAGGCCTGCCGCAGCCTGATCTATCCCCCTAGACAGAGACAAACCTATCTCAATAGAAAGAAGGATCAGCCACAAAATTTTCAGTCACCAGCTTAGCAAACTAAACGGTTTAGTACAATCACGATGGCGTCCAATAGCCAGCGGCGGGCTGTAAATCGGTGAAGCTGTCGTCCGGCAGAGCGCCACAGCAGGCTCGCACCAGAGCGTCGGTATCGTCTATGGGGATAACTGGGCAGCCAAGTCGCTGGCTGATTTCAGCCACACTGAGGTCGTCCAGAAACAGGGTATCTTTAGCGTCGCCCGAGTCGCTGGGCTTCAGCATCACTGTAGGCAGCAGCAGAGCATCGCCCAGAGAGCGATGCCGGGACGGCGGCCCATCCTGAGCCGGGCTGGGGACATCAGAACCATCGCGCAGCCCCAGCAACAGATCGTGGCCGGTCAGCAGACCCGTCACTGTCAGGTCTCGCCCCCAGTAGTCGCTGGCTAAGGCGGCTAGGCGCACCGTCAGCCCCTGGACGGTGTTGAGGCGATCGACGATGGGCTGGAAGGCGTGCCCGACCGCGTTGCCCACCACCCATGTCAGGGTTCGCGGTGGGCTGACGGTCTCCGGCAGGTAGTCATCCGCAGACTGCTGAAACGCTTTGAGAAACTGCCGAATCGACCCCACCCCGTTACCCAACTGGGGGTAGTCTTCATAGTGGCCCTCGTCGGGCACCTCTTGCTGGGCGATTAAAAACCACTCGTCGGCTAGCCACACAAAGTTGGTGCCAAACCGCCGCCGACAGTCTGCCTGAAACGCCTGCACCTGGGCGATCGCCTGTCGAGCCTGAGCCTGGGTCACTGGAGTTAGCTCATCCCCTGGCGGGCGAAACCGGGTTAGCCCTACGGGCACCACCGCCGCTGAGGCGACCGCAGGTACCTCCCCTTCGTGAAAGCGGGCTAGGTCTTGCAGGGTGGTGGCTAAGTGATCGCCATCGTTGATGCCGGGGCAGACCACCACCTGGGCATGAATTTGCAGCCGCTGGGCTTGAAACCAGGCCAGCTGATCGAGAATTTGCCCGGCTCGGGGGTTTTTCAGCAGGCGCGATCGCACCTCTGGCTCCGTGGCGTGCACTGACACATACAGAGGCGAAAGCCGCATCTGGGCGATGCGCTCCCACTCCTGGGGCAGCAGGTTGGTGAGGGTCAGATAGCTGCCGTAGAGAAAGCTCAGGCGGTAGTCGTCGTCTTTGAGGTAGAGGGTGCCGCGCTTGCCCGGAGGCTGCTGGTCAATAAAGCAAAAGGGACAGGCGTTGTTGCACTGCATCAGCCCATCAAAGAGGGCCGTTTCAAACTCTAGCCCCAGATCGTCGTCAATGTCTTTTTCAATCTCGACCCGGTGGGCTTTGCCCTTGGTGTCTAGCACCTCCAGGGTTAGGTCTTCATCGGCGCAGAGAAAGCGATAGTCAATTAAATCGCGCGGCGGCTGACCGTTGATCGCCACTAGGGCATCGCCGGGCTCAAAGCCAATCTCTTCGGCAATGGAGTCGGGCAGCACCCGGGTGATGCGGGCAGGGCGAATAGCCGAAGCAGCCATAGCTCAGGGAAGCCTTTGGGACGCAAAATGTGCCTTCCCATCTTAGATGTTTTGCATTTTTCCGGTGGCCAGCGCCAGCAAGATTGCCGCGCCAAACGCCAGGCGATACCACACAAAGACCCAGGTGCTGTGCTCCTTTAAGAACCGCAGCAGCCAGAAAATCGCCAGGTAAGACGACACTAGGGCGGCCATTAACCCGCCGATTAATGGGACTAGCCCAACGGCGCCCACCCCGCCTGCAAGCACTCCCTTTAGTTCCACCAGACCGGCCAGGGTGATGGCCGGAATGCCCAGCAAAAAGGAGAACCGGGCTGCCGTGGCCCGCTCCAGCCCCATGAACAGGCCAGCGGTCAGGGTAGATCCCGATCGCGACACCCCAGGAATCAGGGCCAGCGCTTGGGCAAATCCCATGGTTACGCCATCTTTGAGGGTCAGGGCCTCAAAGGTACGCTGACGGGTGCTGAACATCTCCGCTACCCCCAGCAGCAGCGCCATCACAATAGACACGATGGCAATGGTGGCGCTACTCCGCAGAGGCGAGTTATCAAAATCAGGGATGAAGGCTTTAATCAACAGCCCCCCCACCACAATCGGGAGAGTGCCTAATAAAATCCCTAGGCCGAGGCGAAAGTCTGGGGAGTTGTATTTGCCGCCGAGGGCCGCCTGAGCCATCCCGCCCACCACCTGACGCAGATCGGCCCAAAAATACCAGATCATTGCCGCAATGCTGCCCAGCTGAATGACCGCCGTAAAAGCTACCCCCGGATCTCCCCAGCCCAGCACTACCGGCACCATTTTGACGTGGGCGGTGCTGCTAATCGGCAAGAACTCCGTGAGCCCCTGCACAATACCAATGACAATGGCCTGAAACAGAGTGATAGGTGCCATCGCAGCGGTAGAAGCAGCCTCGCTTACCTGGGCTACTGGTACCTGGGCTACTGGAGCGGCCCAAGTCAGAGCCGAGACTAAGCTACCCATAACATTACTCATAAGTTATTGCGCATATAGACAACTGGCAGAACCGGTCAGTGAGCACAGTCTTCGCCCGGCCACAGGCCACAAAATCTCTAAATTGCCGCAGCGGGGAGATTCTCTTAAGATAAATACACCAATCAGGGTAACGACCTGGCCAGCCAACGGCGATCGTTAACTATTGTAGAGATTTGGTCATCGCTGTTTGCAGGGTTTTGACTTCTTCTTGCGGGCTTGATTAGCCGTGGGGTCAACTGTGAACTTGAAGAAAACCTTTAATACTGCGTTAACCATCGTCAATCCTCATCCAGTCTGCCCAATGCCCCCCTGGGGCATGCTATGTTAACAATGATTAACTAAATACTCAGAATTACCTTGAGTCTTTCCTATAGTTCTGCTTCAGTTAAGGGGATCTTGCCGCTGCTGGCTCTCGTACAGAGCTGGGCATTGCGGTCGACTCTCCAAATCAAGGTTTTTGGGGCAGCGCTTGGCTTGGTGATTCTGCCGGTGTTTGTACAGGCACCCCTGGTGCGCTACTTTCCTTGGGTGAGCCTGGCGATTACTCCCCTTTGGCTAGTGCTGGGGACGTGGCTCATGAAGCGGCCCCGCTGGAGCATTTGGGGCGATTTGATCGTTGGCTTTGGGTGGATCTGGCTGACGGGCTCGCTGTACTGGGGCTGGTTTCGATGGGATCCAGTGGTTCATTTGCCCATTGAAGCCCTGGGGTTGCCCATTGCGCTGGTGTGCCTGTACCAGGGCTGGGGGCGCGTGGGGAGCTACTTTTTTCTGGGGTCGTTGCTGGGCACTGCTATCACCGATCTCTACATCAATTGGATGCATCTGTTTCCCACCTGGCGGCAGCTGATGCTCACCAGTCCGGATGCAGCACCCTTAATATTGCGGGCCGCCAGCGCCACGCTTCAAACCGATGTGGCCGCCTGTCGGGCGGTGATTCTAGTCTTATTTTTACTGGTGGCTACCGCGATCGCCCTCAGTACCTCTCGACAGCTGGCCTGGTGGGCCTTTGGCGGAGCTGTGTTTAGCACGCTAGTTGTGGATGGTTTGTTCTTTCTAACGGCGGCTCTGGCTTAGGCTGAGCGCTGGGGCTAGCATCTCTGGCATAATGGGGTCAGCTCAGGGATATTTTGGGGTTGTCTGCCGCGATCGCAGCTGAGTTTTGAGCCGATTGCGCCCAATCATTCTTAGTTTGTGCCCATAGCATAATGTCGTGACTTCTTCTTCTGGCCCCTACCTTGCGCTTAAAACCAACTCCGGCGATCGCCAGCTCTCTCTGGTGGGCGGCGCCTGCTGGACGGTGGGGCGCGGCGACGACAACAATTTTGTGCTGCCCGACCGCTGGATTTCCCGCAACCACGCCATGCTTCAGGGCAGCGACAGTGGTCAGTTTTACCTGATCGATTTGGGCAGCCGCAACGGCACCTTTGTCAACGGGCGACGGGTCAGCGTGCCGGTCATTCTCCACGATGGCGACCTGCTGACCTTTGGTCAGACTGAATTCCGCTTTTTTTCGCCCGTCGATGCCTCTAGAGCAGCCGATGCTACTCTGGGTGGTGCCCGAAGCCAAGAAGCCACCGCCATGCTCCATGTGCGGCAGCTGATTTCGGTGATGGTGGTCGATATTCGCGACTTCACCGTACTGACCCGCCAAATCGACGAAAAAATTCTCTCCGAAGCCATTGGCACCTGGTTTCGCCGCGCCGGAGAAATCATTGGCCAGTACGGCAGCTGGGTCGATAAATACATTGGCGATGCGGTGATGACGGTGTGGGTACATGGCCCAGAGGGGGCCGACCAGGCCAGCATCGTAAAGATTTTGCAGGCGGTGAGCACCCTGGCCGAAATGACCAGCCAGCTTCACGAGCAGTTTCCGCTGCCGTTTCCACTGCGCATTGGGGCGGGCATCAACACCGGCTATGCCATGGTCGGCAATACTGGCAGCAGCGATCGCCCCGACTACACGGCCCTGGGCGATACTGTCAACGCAGCCTTTCGCCTCGAGTCAGCCACCAAGCCGCTGGGGCTAGACATCGCCATTGGCGAAACCACCTATGAATACCTGCAAAAAGCCGGGGTAGATGCCCCCTGTTTTAAGTGCTTTACCGTAGAGATGAAAGGCTACGAAGAGCCCATCAACACCCGTGCTGGCACCTTCGCCGACTTAAATAAGTTCTTGGCCAAGTCCTGTTGACCCCTGCTCACGGCGAAATGATGATTCGAGCGGAGCATCCGGCGGATATTGCGGCGATTTACCAGGTCAATGCGATCGCCTTTGGCCGCGAGCATGAGGCCAAGCTGGTTGCTCGGCTGCGGGGGTTGCCCCACACCCTATCGCTAGTGGCGGTGGTGGGGGATGCGATCGTGGGCCACATCTTCTTCAGTCCTGTCACTTTTGAAAACGTCAATCCAGAGAGCCCAATGGTTTTAGGCCTAGGGCCGGTGGCGGTGCAGCCAGAACACCAGCGCCAGGGCATTGGGACACAGCTCGTTCTCCAGGGGGTAGAACAGTGTCGTCAAATGGGCAGTAGAGCGATTGTGGTGCTGGGCGATCCACAGTTTTATGCCCGGTTTGGCTTTATTCCTGCTGAAGAAAGGGCGCTGCGGTGCGAGTACACGGTGCCCAATGGCGCATTTCGGGTGCTGGAACTGGAGCCGGGGGCGTTACAGAATTGCCGAGGGCTGGTGCGGTATCGCCCGGAGTTTGCGGACTGTGAGTAGGGGAAGGTTGGAAAGTTGGCAGGTTTGGGGGTTGGAGGCTTTGAAGGTTGAGGGACTGAGGGTTAGAACCTTTCAACCTTTTAACCTGCCAACCTTTTAACCTGCCAACCTGATAGATACCCCTAACTCACCCTGAAATTCAGAAAATTCTGCGATCGCTGTCGAAATGCCTCTCCCCCATTCGTTGTCATTACAGAAGGTCACCAAACACCTTCTAACACTCACCCAACTACGGAGTCTCAACTCATGCAGTACGCCATTCTGATCTACGAAACCGAGCAAGCCTTTGGCAACCGCACCGATGAAGCCGAGGCCGGGCCTTACTGGGGGGCCTACCAGGCCTACGCCGGAGCCCTCAAGGCAGCGGGCCTCGACACCAGTGGAGGCATTCTCCAACCGGGTCACACGGGCACCACCGTGCGCCTTAAGGAGGGCCAGCGCCAGGTGCAAGATGGCCCCTACGCCGACACCAAAGAGCAGCTCGGCGGTTTTATTCTGATTGATGTGCCCGACCTAGATGCTGCCCTCGACTGGGCGGCCCGCTGCCCAGCGGCAGGGTATGGGGCGGTGGAGGTGCGGCCCGTGCTGCCCGCCCCGGCGATGGCCTAATCCCATGACCGATGCTCGCCGAGTGGTAGAAACCACCGCCCGCGCCTCCTACGGTCGTTTGCTGGCCTATTTAGCTAGCCGATCGCGAGATGTAATGGCGGCGGAAGATGCCCTCGGCGATGCCTTTATGGCGGCGCTGCAAACCTGGCCAGCCCAAGGCACGCCGCCGAACCCGGAGGCCTGGCTACTGCTGGCGGCCAAACGGAAGCTAATCGACGGGGCGCGGCGCGGCAAAACCCAGGACAAGGTGGTGCACTGGCTAGAAACGGGCGGTCGCACCACTACCACCATGCCTGATCTAGAGGAGCTGACCTTTCCCGACGAGCGGCTGAAGCTGCTGTTTGTCTGCGCCCACCCGGCGATCGATGCCAGCATTCATACCCCGCTGATGCTGCAAACCATTCTGGGGCTCAATGCCCACCAAATTGCCTCAGCGTTTTTGGTGTCGCCCACCACCATGGGGCAGCGACTGGTGCGGGCTAAAGCCAAAATTCGCGATGCGGGCATTGCCTTTGAAATTCCTGAAGTTAAGGATCTGCCCGTCCGGCTACAGGCAGTGCTAGAAGCCATCTACGCTGTCTACACCCTGGGTTGGGACAATGTCGCCGGCAGTGATGCTCGCCACCAGGGACTGACGGAAGAGGCTATCTGGCTGGCTCACCTGTGTGTAGACCTCATGCCCGAGGAACCCGAGGCCAAGGGGCTGTTGGCCCTGATGCTGTTTTGCGAAGCCCGCGCCCAGGCCCGTCGCACCGCTGAGGGGGCCTACGTGCCGCTGTCGGAGCAAAATACCGAGCTGTGGTCGCAGGATATGCTGCACGAGGCCGAGCAGCACCTCAGGCAGGCAGCGGCAGCACAGCGTCTGGGCCGCTTTCAGCTAGAAGCGGCAATTCAATCGGCCCACATGCAGCGATCGCGTGGTCAAGCCCCCGACTGGGATGCGATCGTGCTGCTTTATGAGGGATTGCTCCAGATTGCGCCGACCCTGGGGGCCAGGGTAAGCCAGGCCGCTGCGATCGCCGAAGCACAAGGTTTCACCGCCAGCCTGCAAGCCCTAGAGACCATTCCCCCCGACGCCGTCAAAAACTACCAACCTTACTGGGCCTTAAAGGCTCACCTGTTGCACAACCTGAACCAAGCCGCCGCTGCAAAAGATGCCTACCAACGCGCGATCGGCCTTTCTGAGGATGCTGCCATCCGAGATTTTCTACTTGCGCGGCTCCGCCTGAGTCTGGGCTAACACTACCTCCCCCATCCTCGCGATCGCCCTCATCCCCATCTAAAATCGCAAATCCAAAATCCCCAATGGGGCTAAGATCGGTAGGCAACTTCCCCGCCAACCGCATGACAGCTTACTCCACTGCCCCCTTCAGCCCCGCCGAAATCGCCTCCGAAGGCATCAAACCCGAGGAGTACGACGACATTGTGCAGCGCCTGGGCCGCCACCCCAACCGCGCCGAGTTGGGTATGTTTGGGGTGATGTGGTCAGAGCACTGCTGCTACAAGAATTCGCGCCCACTGCTCAAGCAGTTCCCCACCGAGGGGCCACGGGTGCTGGTGGGGCCGGGGGAAAACGCGGGGGTGATCGATGCGGGCGATGGCCTGCGGGTAGCCTTCAAGATCGAGTCCCACAACCATCCTTCTGCGGTAGAACCCTTTCAGGGCGCAGCCACCGGGGTCGGTGGCATTCTGCGGGATATTTTCACCATGGGCGCACGGCCGATCGCCGTACTCAACTCCCTGCGATTTGGCGACTTAAACGACGCCCGCACCCGCCGCCTGTGCCAGGGCGTGGTGTCGGGCATTGCCCACTACGGCAACTGCTTTGGGGTGCCCACCGTAGGCGGTGAGGTGTACTTCGACGCCGCCTACAACGGCAACCCGCTGGTGAATGCTATGGCGATCGGCATTATGGAAACCGACGATATCGTCAAATCCGGCGCGGCAGGCCTCGGCAATCCGGTGGTGTACGTCGGTTCAACCACCGGGCGCGACGGCATGGGCGGGGCCAGTTTCGCCAGTGCCGAACTCACCGACGAGTCTGAAGCCAATCGCCCCGCTGTCCAGGTCGGCGATCCGTTTTTAGAAAAATCGCTAGTGGAAGCCTGTTTAGAGGCGTTTAAGACAGGGGCGATCGTCGCCGCCCAAGACATGGGGGCAGCAGGCCTCACCTGTTCCACCGCCGAGATGGCGGCTAAGGGCGGCGTCGGTATCGAGCTAGATCTAGACTTGATCCCGGTGCGCGAAACCGGCATGGTGCCCTACGAGTACCTGCTGTCTGAGTCCCAAGAGCGCATGCTGTTTGTGGTCGCCAAGGGCCGCGAAGCCGAGGTGATCGAAATCTTTGAGCGCTGGGGCCTCCACGCTGTGGTCGCGGGCACCGTCATTGCCGATCCCATTGTGCGGATTCTGTTCCAGGGGGATGTCGCTGCCGAAATTCCTGCCCTGGCTCTGTCAGAAAATACGCCCATCTACCACCGTGACTTGCTGCCAGAACCACCCGACTACGCCCAAAAAGCCTGGGCCTGGAGCGAAGACAGTCTGCCTCCCTGCTCTGCGGCGGGGATAGCGCTTCCTGAACTAGGCGAAACAACCTGGACGGGAGTTCTCCATCAGCTATTGAGCCAGCCCACGATCGCATCCAAAGCCTGGGTCTACCGCCAGTACGACCACCAGGTGCAAAATAACACCGTCCGCTACCCCGGCCAGGGCGACGCCGCCGTCATTCGCCTGCGTCCGTTGGAAGCGGTGCCGGGGTATCAGCCCGGAGCGGTGACCCGAGGGCTGGCCGCCACCGTAGACTGCAACGCCCGCTACGTATATCTGAATCCCTATGAAGGCGCTAAAGCCGCCGTGGCCGAAGCCGCCCGCAACCTCAGCTGCGTCGGTGCCCTGCCCCTGGCGGTGACGGATAATCTCAACTTTGGTAGCCCCGAAAAGCCCATCGGCTACTGGCAACTGGCCAATGCCTGCCGGGGCTTAGCCGACGCCTGCCGTGAGTTTGAGACCCCGGTGACCGGCGGCAATGTCTCCCTCTACAACGAAACCGTGGATAGCCAGGGCAATCCCCAGCCCATCTACCCAACCCCCGTAGTCGGCATGGTAGGGCTGATTGACGACCTGAGCCGCACCTGTGGCCAGGGCTGGCAGCAGGACGGAGATTTCATCTATCTATTAGGCATTCCGGTAGAGCAAACCACATCGACGGTGGTGGATGATCATCCCCTAATCACCCTGGGTGGGTCAGAGTACCTGGCAGGGGTTCATGGTCAGGCGACCGGGCATCCCCCCGCGATCGATATGGCGCTAGAGAAGCGGGTGCAGGCTGCTTGCCGCCACGGCATTGCCCAGGGATGGGTGCAATCGGCCCATGACTGTGCCGAGGGCGGGCTGGCCGTAGCGTTGGCAGAATCGTGCATTACGGGTCAGCAGGGGGCTACGATTCAGCTATCGCTAGAGGCCAGTCAAACCAGCCAGCGGTGGGATCGGCTGCTGTTTGGGGAAGGCGGCGCAAGAATTGTGGTCTCGGTGAGCCCTCAGCATCAGGCCCACTGGGAGGCCTACCTGAGCCATCATCTGGCGGGCGCGTGGCAATGGCTGGGCACCGTTCAGAGCGACACCTTGACGCTCGTTAGTCAAGACGGCCAAACCCTGATTGCTGAAGCGATCGCGCCCCTGACACAGACATGGAATACAGCCATTGAGCGACGGCTGGCAGGGGAGAGCTAGAACAGGCCGAGGACGTTCCGCAACAGCAGCGTGGGGCCGTGCCTGTCCGTACTTTATTGCAGCCCGAAAATCCTTTCTGCGTCGGGCCTTCGGAGCCGCCTAACGGGAATGCGGCAGGTGTTATGATCGCTCCATATGTTAAGGAACTATTAAATAGGTTAGGGAGGTTCGGTAGTTTCTAATACTGCTTCTAAATCCCTCACCCTATGATGAAGCTGGGCTCGCATTGAGGGCAAAATGCGGCAGCCAAATGTGTTGAGACGTTCTGCTCCTTTGCCATCGCGTTCCTAAAGCCACCCTGCACCACCCATGACGTTCCCTTCTAAATCTTTCCTAGACGAGTCCTGTGATTCCCTCCAGGATCACGGCGCCGATACTCGTTCCGAGTCGCTTCCCGATCGCCCCGATAAGCTCGAAGAAGCCTGCGGCATCTTTGGCCTCTACGCCCCCGACGAAGAGGTGGCTCGACTGGCTTACTTTGGTCTATTTGCCCTACAACATCGCGGTCAAGAGTCGGCAGGCATCGCCACCTTCGACGCGTCGGGTAGTCACTGCTACAAGCACATGGGCTTGGTGTCGCAGGTGTTTGACGACCAAATTCTGAAAGATCTGACAGGGCATATTGCGGTGGGGCATACCCGCTACTCCACTACCGGGTCGAGCCACGTGTGCAACGCTCAGCCTGCGGTGGTGCCCACCCGTTTGGGCAATCTGGCCCTGGCCCACAATGGCAACCTGGTCAACGCCGCCGACCTGCGTGAAGAGCTGATCGATCGCAACCACGATCTGATCACCACCACCGACTCTGAGATGATTGCCTTTGCCCTGGCCGAGGCCGTCAACGATGGGGCTGACTGGGTAAACGCGGCAGAGAAAGCCTTTAACCGCTGCTATGGGGCCTTTAGCCTAGTGATTGGCACCCCCAACGGCATTCTGGGTGCCCGTGACCAGCAAGGCATTCGTCCGCTGGTGTTAGGCGTGCTAGATCATGAGATTCCTGAGGTGGGGCAGCCCGCTCACTACGTGCTGGCCTCAGAGACCTGCGCCCTTGACATCATCGGGGCGACCTACGTACGCGATATTGAACCGGGCGAGCTGGTGTGGATTACCCCCGAGGGCATTAGCTCTCGGCAGTGGGCGGAGGCAACCCAGCGCAAGCTCTGCGTGTTTGAGATGATTTACTTCTCGCGGCCCGATAGCATTGTCAACGGCGAGAGTCTCTACAGCTATCGTCGCCGCCTGGGCCACCAACTGGCCAAAGAATCGCCCGCCGATGTGGATTTAGTCATGGCGGTGCCCGACTCTGGGGTGCCTGCGGCGATCGGTTTTTCGCAACAGTCCAAAATTCCCTACGCGGAGGGGCTGATTAAAAACCGCTATGTGGGGCGCACCTTTATTCAGCCCACCCAGTCGATGCGGGAAGTAGGCATTCGCATGAAGCTCAACCCCCTCAAGGACGTGCTGGAGGGCAAGCGAATTTTGATTGTGGATGACTCGATTGTGCGGGGCACCACCAGCCGCAAGATCGTGCAGGCGCTGCGGGATGCTGGGGCGACCGAAGTACACATGCGGATTTCGTCGCCGCCGGTCACTCACCCCTGTTTCTATGGCATCGACACCGACAACCAAGATCAGCTGATTGCGGCCACCAAGTCCCTAGAAGAAATTGCTGATCAAATCAATGTGGACTCATTAGCCTACTTGAGCTGGAAAGGTATGCTGGAAGCCACTCATCAGGAGCCTGGCAGCTTCTGCTCTGCCTGCTTTACGGGCAAATATCCGGTGGAAATTCCTGAACCCTTTAAACGGGCCAAGCTCAAGTTTGAGGCTAAAGAGCCGGTGGCCACCTAGGGATCGCTCTAGCTGACGCAGGCCAGGGCGATCCGCCAGTCTTCGCCCTGTTTTTGTACCCGCAGAGAACGACATTTGGCCAAAAATTTTGGCAGGCCTTTGGGCTCACCGATGCGTTTTAGCGCTGCGCTCATAGACTCTTGGTGAACGTGGGCAAAGTAGGCTGCCAGTACCGCTAGGCGAATTTGGCCGTCGGGCTGCCCGGATGACAGGCTCCAGAGGAGTTTGATGATGGCCTGCTCAAGGGTTTGGGCGTCGGTAATGGGTAAGAGCACCGGGGGGAGACCCTCGGGGAGTAGGGGGGTGGGGATATCCGCAGTCTGCGGGGCCGGGGTATTGTCGTTGGTAGCGGCCTTGAGAGTGACAACGATCTGCTTGCTGTCAGGCAAAGGGGAAAGGACAAAGGCGGTGTGGGCTTTGAGAAACTGCCCCAGGGTCTTGTAGCCCGAGTTAGCCTGGAGGGCCTCGTTGGCGGAGAGGTGGTGGCGATCGCGAAACAGCTTGCCCAGATGGCCAATGGTAATCGGCTGGTCGGGCTGATCCTGGTGGGCTTGGGCCAGCAGTTGTTTGAGCGATCGCCCCGTTTCTGCCAAAGTGGGCACCTTGATCACCTGCTGAGCTGACCCGGTGGCCGACTCAGCCCCCTCAGCTGAGTCGAAGTAAACCTTTTGGGTGGTTTGCTGAGCTAGATTGAGCACCTCGAACCAGCCGTTGTGGCGGTGGCTAACGCGATAGACGCTGACCCCCAGGCTGAGCAACGCATAACTCAGATGCAGCAGATCGGTATCCGCAGAGCAGACAAACACCTCGCGGATCGACGGATTGCGGAGGGTAATTAGGGAGGTATCTACGGCCATTTTGATGTCGGCGCTATTTTTGCCCGAAGGCACATGCACCATTTGGTAGCCCCGCAGGTACAGCTCGCGATCGCGCCGACCCAGCTTGCGCCAGTTACCAAAGGCCAAACGATGCCGAAGGGGATATCGACCCACGGTTTGCAGGAATGCCTCCAGTCCCTTGGGCGGGTTCATGTTTTCGGCATCCACCAGCAGAAGCCCGACCCAGGGAAGGTTAGAGGGTTTGTCCTGGGGGAATTGCTTAGGGAGGGTGGGGGAGGTAGGGGAGAGGGGGGCGATTCGCGAAGCGAACCGTACCGGAATCGCTAATCGCTGCACCTGCTGTAAAACTTGGCGGTAGGGTTTAGAGCCTTTGAAGGCAGGAATAAACAGCTTTTCTAGAATCCGCTCGACCGCCCTCAGCAGATCTGGCACAGTGGACGGCTGCTCCAGCAGGGTCGTTAGCTTGGCGATTTGCCCTTCGGCAGAGGTGGTTTGCAACCACGTTCTGCCAGCCTCTGTCAGCAGATCCGCTCTCTGCTGCTGGGTTTTGAGGAGTGCGGCACACAGGCAACGAGCCATTTTCTCACTGCGCTCTGGGTTAGGCGGCTCAGGGAAGCGAGTCATCTCGGTGACACTAAGAAATTAATGGCTTAGTCTACACGATAGAAAATTAATCCTGCTCCAAGGATGGTGACGGGAGCGATCGCGGTTAGGCTCCCCCTGTTTCCCTGGCTCTATGCCGCCGCTGGGCTAAGCGGGGTAAACTTCAGCATGTCTAGGCATGTGCTGTAGTGAACGATATCTACACTGGCGTATATGGAGCGCTGACACCATGGGCAAGGGCAGAATCGAAGCCTTTAGCGACGGCGTGCTCGCCATCATCATCACGATTATGGTGCTAGAGCTAAAAATACCCCACGAGGCTGAGTTGACGGCGCTGCAACCGCTGATTCCAGTTTTTTTGAGCTACGTGCTGAGCTTTGTCTACATCGGTATCTACTGGAACAACCACCACCATCTGCTGCAGGCGGTGCGCCAGGTGAATGGCAATGTGCTGTGGGCCAACCTGCATCTGCTGTTTTGGCTATCGCTGATTCCCTTTGTGACGGGGTGGACCGGGGAAAACCACTTTGCGGCGCTGCCGGTGGCGTTTTACGGTGGGGTGCTCATGGCGGCTGCGATCGCCTACTATATCCTCTGTCGAACGCTAATTGCCTGCGAGGGTCGCGACTCTGCCCTGGCGATCGCGGTGGGCCGCGACTGGAAAGGCAAAATTTCGGTGGTGATCTATGCGATCGCCATTCCCCTCGCCTTCCTCAAATCTTGGCTGTCCCTACTGCTCTATGTCTGCGTCGCCATCATGTGGCTGATCCCCGATCGCCGCATCGAAAGAGCGCTGACCTCCTAACCTGACACCGTCTAAGGTTCTTCAAAAGATATCTAGATCTTCCTAGCTCACACAGGCCAACGCTACCCGCCAATCTTTGTCATGCTTTTGAAGGCGCAGGGATCGGCACTTAGCGAAAAACTTTGGCAGACCTTTGGGTTCTCCAATCCGCTTCAGCACCTTGCTCAGGGGTTCCTTGTGGACTTGGGCAAAGGCTATTCCTAAAGCTGAGAGGCTGACCTGGCTACCAGACTGGCCAGAAGACAAACTCCACAAGAGTTTGACTAGAGCCTGCTCTAGGGTGTGGGCATCGGTAATTTTCTTAGGGGCGGCTCCAGGGGGACTGGGCTGACTGCCCTGATCAACTATGGCTGGCTCTGAAGCAGGTGCCTTCAATCTCACCTCCATGTGCTGACCATCGGGCAAAGGCGATAGCTCAAACGCATCATGGGCTGCGAGAAACTGCTTCAGAGTCTTGTAGTCAGAGTTGGCTTGAAGCGCCTGGTTAGCAGCAATCTGATTGCGCTGGCGAAAGAGTGTGCCTAACCGACCAATGGTGATAGGTTGGCCTGGGTTAGCCTGCTGCTCTTGCAGAATCAAGATTTTGAGCCATCGCTGCATCTGGGCTACGGTAGGGACTGTGGCAGGCCCAGGGTTTTCTACTGCCTGGTTCTCAGGGGCATTGGCAGTCTCAGGTAATGGATCATCCTTGGTCGGAGCACTCCCTTCGGCCTCTTTACCCACCTGGGGCAAATGAAATACATGAGTGGTCTGGTTGGCAATATTGAGAACATCAAAGCAGTCTTGGCGGCGGCTAACGCGATAGGGGATAACCCCCAAATTGAGAAGCGTGTGGCCCAAGTGCAGCAAGTCGGTGTCGGTAGAGCAGATAAACACCTCACGAACAGAGGGATTCCAAAGAGAGATTAATGATGCATCCAGGGACATTTTGATATCTGCACTGTTTTTACCGGGAGGGACATGCACCATGTGATATCCCCGCTGGTAAAACTCCCGATCGCGTCCACCCAGATTGCGCCAATTGCCAAAGGCAAGCCGGTGGCGGATGGGATACTGACCCAGATCTTGCAAAAAGGCTTCTAGCTCCTTAGGCGGGGTCATATTTTCGGCATCAACCAGTAAGAGCCCTGCCCATCCAGAGTTTAGGGAATTCTCATACTCTCGGTTGCCCTGGCTGCCTTCAGCCGGTTTTGTCTCTCCCATAAACGGCGTAGCGGGCAGGGTGGCCCTCGCCGCGATTAGCCCTTAACCCGTTGCACAACTTGGCTATGGCTCTTAGAGCCCTGAAAAGCGGGGATAAAGAACTTGTCCAGAACGTGGTCAACAGCCTTAAGCAGAGCCGGAACATCGGTCTGTCTGTGAAGCAGCGCGGTAATTTTGGCTGTTTGTGCCTCTTGAGAGGCCGTCTTTAACCAATGGCTACAGGCTTCGGTAAGCAGTTTAGAGTTTTGTGTTTGAGCTGTAACCAGCGTGGTGGTGAGTAGTCGGCTTATCTCTTCACATAGAGCTAGGTTGGGTAACTCAGGAGAGCGAGTCATACTGGCGGGCCTAAGAGTCAATGTTTGAAATTACACAACGCCCGATGAACTTTCCCAAAATCCAAAGGTACGGTTTCCCTGCCCTAGGGTGCCCAGTTTTCCAACTAATGGGGCTGACTCTCCTGAAGCACCTGGGCCAGGGTCAGGTCTAATTCTGGAAACGTGGGGGACGCGATCGCTTCATTCCCGCGAAAGAGTGCCACCTGATATTCCCCCTCTACCCACTGGTAGACCGAAAACGTGGGCTGCTTGGGTGTGCCGATGTAGCGTCGTCCGCCTAACCCTAGGTAGTCCACAATCCAAAATTCTGGGATGCCCATTTCTTCGTAGTCTGCGGCTTTGCGCTGGTAGTCATCGCGCCAGTTTGTGCTGACAATTTCGACCACCAAGGGCATTGATTCTCCCTGCGTCAGGGTAGATTCTCGCTGCCAGCGGGGCTCGTGTTTGAGCTGGGCAGAGTCAACTACAACCACATCGGGTAAGTAGCCTGACTGTTCGCTAAAGGGTTTAACCGTGCAGCTTTTAGGGATAAAGTAGGGCAGCGCCAGTCGGGCAATTTCCACCGCTAGCCGACCATTCAAATAGCCGCCCACCTGCTCGTGAACTCCAGTTGGTTTCACGTCTTGCACCCTGCCGTTGATCAGTTCGTAGCGGCCCTGTTCTGGGTACCAGGCAATGAACTCATCAAAAGTAGTGACCTGGGGAACAGCCTGCACCATCGTGGTCTACCAGCACCAAACTGCCCCCAGTCTAACCCACTAGAACGTAGGTTTCTAAGGCGTTTCTGCCGTCAGCACCGGCTCTGGGGCAGCCACATTGAGCACCGGGTTTTGAGGGAAGAACCCATGGGACATAATCTTAAACCCGGTCTTGTGGACGGTCATGATCGGCCATTCCTCCGGACGGGGAATGTGGGTAACCCCTTGGGTGTACCAGAGCACCACATCTTCACCGGCTAGCGGCTCATCGTCAGCTACCCACTCAGGCAAGCCTTGGCTAGGTAGGCTCTGGTTGGGATAGTCACCCGCCGCGTACAGCTCGCTGGGCTTGTACTGGGTCACCCACAGGTGGTGCCCAGCAAACTCGCCCCGCTGCCGCACGTTCGACTCTGCTGCGGGGAAGAAGGCAGAATTGCTACCGGGCATCAGCATGTATGCGGCGGGCATGCCCAGCTCATTCTCCTTGCCCCCCATCACCATCCAGGTACGGCTGTTGGCCATACTCATGTCGCGCACGGCTTTAGCTTCGGAGGCGAGCGGGGTCGTCTCCATGGCGAAGGCGTTGCCGTAGGGGTTGCTGTTCCCCTGGGGCACGGTCGCCACATTCATCTCAGCCACGCTGTTGGTGGGGCCATCCACATCAAAGTCGAGGCGAAAGTTGAGGAAGTGCTGGTGATTGACGGCCACGACGTTGGGCGCAACCAAGTGACCCAGGTGATCGTGGGTTTCGGTCACATCTTCGGTGGCCTTGACCAGCATGATACCGGTGAGGTCGGTCTGCTCTTCGAGGGTGCCATCTTCGTGGAAAATCCAGCTAATGGCATAGTCGTAGTTGCCGATCGCCGCCACGGTAGTCATCACCAGCTCGCGGCTGCGCCGCCCCTCATGGGTGTCGCTATTAAAATCGTAGTGTCGCCAGAGAATGCCGCCGTCGCGCTCGTAGAGAGCGATCACATCTTCTAGCACGGTGGGTTCGCCCAGGTCGTCGGCCATCAGAGCGTCCAACAGCACTGCATTTTGGGGCACCTCGTTACCCAGATACATGGTGGTCGAGAGCCAGCCAAAACGGTACTCGCCCACGTCAAAGGCGCTCTTCACCGCCCATGTGGGGCCGGTTTCGGCATAGGGCACCACCATCTCTGACAGGCCAGCCCGGTAGAGAATGGGCCGTTCGACCTCGTCCTTGGCGTAGGTGACTTGGTAGAGAGTCAGCCCCTCGCGGGGGTGCAAAATGTAGCGAAATTTCCAGTTTTGCCAGGTGACCGTGTTGCCGTCTAGCCCGAAGGTCTTGCCATCGGGCTGCTGAATCGTCAGCGCCTTAGGGGAGGGCTGAAGCGGCGCGGTAGTCTCTTCGTCGTAGTCAAAGTTCGCCTTTGAGAAGGGCTGGGCACCGGTATCAACTACATCCATGACTTCGCGATCGGTGAGGTTGACCACCACCATGAGCCCTTCAATGGGGGCACCGTAGTAGTTGACGTAGTTGGGCTGATAGTAGGTATAGCCACGCATCAGTCGCTTGCCGCTGGCGCGCTCGGCGGGGCTGAGCATGCCCGGTGCCCAACCATCGACCACGGCGCTTTCAAAGTCGGTAATGCCGCGATTGGTCATCGCGGCCTGCCAGCGGGGGTCGGCCTTGGCCAGCTCACTCAGCACTTCAAAGTCTTCGTCGAGAATGGCGGGCTGCACGCCAGAGATCTCGTCCCATGCGGTGAGTTCGGCGGTGGTCAAATCGACCACGGCTTCGTAGGTGATATTTTTCACCGGCTCTAGCACCACCACAAAGGCGGCGCGGGGTACTGCGTCTCCTGGCTGGAAGGCCCATACCAAGGTTTTATCCGGTTCTTGCAGCGAAATATTGGGGAATCGAGCCTCCTCTGACAGGGGATGGGCGGCCTTAACCACCGCCACCGCCGTCTGAATTTCGTCAGCGGTCAGTGGATCGAGGGGATGGGGGGGCGACTGGGCCGGGGCCGGACGCAGGGTGAGGGTGGCGATGAGAACCAAGGCGATCGCACTCACCCACACATACCTCAGCCCCTTTGCTCGCCAACCCCTAGGAAAACTCTTCACGGCCTTGATCTCTGCCCACCGGGCGCTACAGAAACCCCGCAGGGTATCCGAGCAAACCCCTGCTGAAAGCCGACTCTAGCCCAATTGCTCTAAACAGATTGCCGTATAAACTACCGCCAAGGAAATTCTTGGACTGTCTAAGCCTTGAAACCTAGCCAGTGCTTAAGTACCCGCCACCGATGGGCGTGGGTGGGCAGCCGCAGCCAGTAGGCCCAGCGGCGCGAAACAGCTCCCAAGCGCCCCGTGATGCACAGCCCAAACCCGCACACCACAGCTTCCCCCTGGCCGAGGGTGAGCATATCGCCCAGATGGTTGTAAAAAAAGGGTTTGAGGGGGCGCTTGGCGATCAGCGCAAGCAGATTGTGGGCGACCGCAGGACCAGCCTGGTAGGCGGCCTGGGCCGTGGTGGGGGCGCGATCGCGTCCGGGAGCGGGCATAGCGGCCATATCCCCCAGCACAAACACGTTGGGATGATCGACCAACTGTAGGGTGGGGCGCACTGGGCATTGGCCAAAGAGAGTCGGCTTCAGTTGGTTGCTACCAAGCCACGATCGCGGCACCGTACCCACGGTCCACAGGGTGATATCAGCCTGGCAGTGGCGAATTTGACCGTCGTAGCCAAAGGTCAACCCGCTGGCATCGACCGACTCGATCGCAGCATCCAGATAGACCGCTATTCCCCGTTTGGCCAAGGCCCGTGCCGCCGCCCGCTGGATGCGTTCGGGGTACGATCGCAGAATTTCGCCCCGCCGATCGACCACGGTAACGTGGCCTCGGCTGCCAAGGCGATCGCTCAGTTTGCAGGCCAGCTCTACGCCGCTGGGGCCAGCCCCGGCCACCACCACCCGCACCTGGGGAGATTGTTCGAGGTCGTTTAATCGTCGCTCTAGCTGTTCAGCATCCTGCAAGGTGTTAAATGGCAGCGTATGGGTCTGGCTGCCGGGGGTAGCGGGTGGTCGCATTTGGCTACCGAGTGCCACCACTAAATAGTCGTAAGGGATTGGTTCACCGTGGCGCAGGGTGACGCGCTGCTGCGCCATGTCAATGTGCTCGGCCCAGTCCTGGCGCAAGTTAACGACAGTGTGTTTGAGCAACTCTCGGTAGGCGGGGGCGATCTCCCAGGGGGCCAGTTCCTGGGTGAGCAATTCGTAGAGCAGCGGGGTAAAGTTGAAGCGATCGCGCGGCTCAACCAGGGTGATGTGGATGGGCCGGGGCGATTTTTTCAGCCCCTGGTGTAGAGCCAGCGCGCAGTACAGCCCGCCAAAGCCACCGCCCAAAATGCAGACTCGCACAGCGCCAGTCACAGATTCTGAGTTAGCAGAGATAGCACGCTTCGCAGGCATAGGTGAAGAAACGCGGGGGCTGTGCCAAGGGTGCCCAGCTTACTGCACAATAGCGCTAGGTGGCCCCGGCTACTCGTCACCGTTACGGCTCATCTATGTCTGAGTTTTACCAGGGCTGCCTATCACCTGCCATCGACCTTTGGCTGCTCGCCACCGAAACCCTGGAGCCGACGGTACAAGCAGCCCTTAAAGCCTGTCTATCGCCTACAGAACGGGCTCAGCTACAGCACATCCACCGGCCTGTGGCCCAGCACCAATTTCTGACCAGTCGCGGCTGCCTACGCTATTTGCTTAGCCGCTACACTGGCCAAACGCCAGCCGCGCTTACCTTTGCCTACGGCCCTAAGGGCAAGCCAGAACTCAGCCCAGATGGCGATCAACCCTTTCCACCGCCACGGTTCAACCTGTCCCACAGCAGGCAGCGGCTGCTGGTGGCCATTAGCACCGCCGATGACGTGAGCGCGATCGGGGTAGATATCGAAGCCCTACGATCGGTGAAACAGCTGTTAGGCCTCTGTCGCCGCTACCTCACAGCCACCGAGGCCGAAACCGTGCTCACCCTGCCGCACCCCCAGGCCGACCATCGCTTTTTGCGCTACTGGACGGGTAAAGAAGCCTGGCTAAAATCCTTTGGCATGGGCATAGCCGACTCCATGCAGACCCTAGAGTTACGCTTAGAAACTCCAGATCTGACCTTGATGCCGACTGCGGTGAACGTGGTGACGGCACCGAAGTCAGCCCATCCAGGTCAGCTCTATCAGTGGTACCCAGGGCCAGGCTACGTGGGTGCGATCGCCGTTCAAGCTCCTCACCTAGGGCCAGAGCAGTTGCACCTTTGGCCAACGACCCCCGCTGCCGTCCTAGCCGGGGACTGGCCTAGCTAGAGCTAACCTCAGATCGCCTCCCCTGCCTAGGTGTCGCCCGGATTGGGAATCCCTAGGGGCAAAAGGGTGTCATCGTGGTTCCACGAAATATCGGGCATGCTGAGCGAGGCTTCCCGCAGGGCCACCTCCCAGTGCTTCCGCATTTTGATCAGGTAAGGATCCCCTGCCTGAAACTTTGCCCGATGGCGAATTTCAAAGCTGTCGGTCTGGTACATGGCCATATGAATCGGCGGCCCCACCGACAGGTTCGATCGCATGGTCGAGTCAATCGATAGCAGGGCGCACTTGGCCACCGCATCGAGGGGCACGTCAAACCCCAGGGTGCGATCGAGGATGGGCTTGCCGTACTTGGTTTCGCCAATCTGCAAAAATGGTGTCTCGGGGGTGGCTTTGATGCAGTTGCCCTGGCTGTAGATTAAAAACAGCTCTGGCAGCTCCCCCTGCACCTGCCCCCCCAGCAAAAAGCTGCACTTAAAATCAATTTTGTCCTGGGCCAGCCAGGCGCGATCGGCCTCCTGCAGGGTGCGAATTTGCTCCCCCAGGTGGCGAGCTATGTCGTAGAGGCTGTGCAGGCTGTGCAGATTGGGCTCGCGATCGTGCTTAATATCTTGCTCTAGCTTATGCACCACCGCCTGGGTAATCGACAGGTTGCCCGAAGTACAGAGCAAAATGACGCGATCGCCCGGCTTAGAAAAATCAAACAGCTTGCGGTACGACGAAATATAGTCAACCCCAGCATTGGTTCTAGAGTCGGCAGCCAGCACCAACCCTTCCTTCACCAAAATACCTAAACAGTAGGTCATGGGTTTCCAACGGTACGTCATGGCGGCCTCGTAGCCCATAGGTTTAGGCTGCCGCAACCTATAAAAACCGCAAAAAAGCGCCGGTTAACCCAGCGCCCTAAGAATACACCTAATTCCCATGGCCCGGCCCGCTGTCCCTTAAGCCAGCGAAACAGCGACCAAGCGCAACAGCCCCCAACCGCGACCTTACGATCCGGTTTGCTTGCTAGAGGTTTGAATGTACAGAATTAGCAGAAAAACCGTCGGTACCAGAACAAAGAGAATGCTGGCTACAAAACCAAGCTTATTGACTTCCATCAGTGCTTGCCTCTACTACTCTCAACCCAACAACGTCGCATCGAGCGTCTAACGCTAGCAATCCTTGCCCTTGTCAAGCCTGTTTTAGCCCAACTCGCCCAAGACTCACTGCACCAGAGACCCAACGACTTCAGAATATCACTCTACCCGATGAGAATGCAGCGCCAACCCAGAGCCCTTCGCTATGCTCACCAATCAGAGCTAAGCGCTCTTCGAAGCCTGGGTAGATGCCTTGGCCTTGCGGTTGGGCTTCGTAACCACTGAAACCGGGCCGTGCACCGTAGTCTGACAGGCCAATCGGCAGCTCTCAGGCCACTTCTTTAACTTGCGCTCTTCCACCTGGGTGCGGGGCGAAAGGTTTTCGCCCCCCGCCACCACATCGACGACGCAGGTGCCGCACTGGCCGTAGCCGCCGCAGTTCATCAGCTTGCCGCTGAACGTATAGATGTCAATGCGATTTTCTAAGGCCTTAAAACGCAGGTTGGCCCCATCGGCAACGACAATCTCGGTGTCTTCGTTAACAAACTTAACATTAGCCATTGAGGGAATCTCCTTCGCGTTCAGCGTCGTTAGCAGCGGTAAATCAGGCCTTTAGCCGCTGGGGCGAGGTGTCTCTGAATCGTAACCCTCGCGATCGCCCTCGGCTAAAGCCCAAGCTAGTTGCGAGAGAAATTGGGACTAGTTACACTTCGTTAAGTAATTTCATTGTTACATCTCATCTGTACCAAATGATTCCGCATCCAACAATGACGTAGCCCCTCAGGCAACGGCGGGATGCCGGGGCAATTGGAGCAATACTGAGAGCCTGATTCTGATAGGCTAATCAGTACTGGCATGCTTAAGACAATTCCCAAAACAACATTGTTTTACCTAGAGGAGGAGCGTAGTCAATGGGACTACCCTGGTACCGGGTACACACGGTCGTCGTTAACGATCCCGGGCGACTGATTGCTGTACACCTAATGCATACGGCCCTGGTAGCTGGCTGGGCCGGCTCGATGGCTCTCTTTGAACTGTCCACCTTTGACCCCAGCGACCCCGTGCTGAACCCCATGTGGCGGCAGGGTATGTTTGTTCTACCCTTTATGGCCCGACTGGGCGTAACTCAGTCGTGGGGCGGCTGGAGCGTAACTGGCGCATCCGCCGGAAACCCTGGCTTCTGGTCCTTTGAGGGCGTGGCTGCGGCTCACATCGTGCTGGCCGGGCTGCTATTTTTAGCCGCCTGCTGGCACTGGGTCTTTTGGGATCTAGACCTATTCCGCGATCCTCGTACCGGGGAACCGGCGCTGGATCTGCCCAAGATGTTTGGCATTCACCTATTTCTATCGGGTCTCCTTTGCTTTGGCTTTGGTGCTTTCCACCTGACCGGCCTCTGGGGGCCTGGCATGTGGGTATCTGACCCCTACGGTCTCACTGGCCACGTGCAGGGGGTCGCCCCCGAGTGGGGTTCCGCAGGCTTTAACCCCTTCAACCCTGGCGGTATTGTGGCTCACCACATCGCCGCCGGCATTGTGGGCATTATTGCTGGCTTGTTTCACCTGACGGTGCGCCCGCCGCAGCGCCTCTACAAGGCACTGCGCATGGGTAACATCGAGACGGTGCTGTCTAGCAGTATCGCAGCGGTGTTTTTTGCGGCCTTTGTGGTGGCAGGCACGATGTGGTACGGCAGTGCCGCTACCCCCATCGAGCTGTTTGGCCCCACCCGCTACCAGTGGGATGGCGACTACTTCAAGCAAGAGATTCAGCGTCGGGTGCAGGCCGATGTCAACGCCGGGTACTCCCTGGCCGACGCCTACGCCGGTATTCCTGAGAAACTGGCTTTCTACGACTACGTGGGCAACAGCCCTGCTAAGGGCGGTTTGTTCCGGGTTGGCCCCATGGTTCAAGGCGATGGTATCGCCGAGGGCTGGCTGGGTCATCCGGTCTTCGAAGATAAGGAAGGGCGCGAACTGTTTGTGCGTCGTCTGCCCAACTTCTTCGAGACCTTCCCCGTGGTGCTGGTCGATAAGGATGGCGTCGTTCGCGCTGACATTCCCTTCCGTCGGGCTGAATCGAAGTACAGCTTTGAGCAGACTGGCGTAACTGCGACCTTCTACGGCGGTGAACTCGGCGGTCAAACGATCTCTGAGCCTGCCCTAGTGAAGCGCTACGCCCGCAAGGCGCAGCTGGGTGAACCCTTCGAGTTCGACCGCGAAACCCTCGGCTCTGACGGGGTGTTCCGCACGAGCACTCGGGGCTGGTTTACCTACGGTCACGCGGTGTTTGCGCTGCTGTTTTTCTTTGGTCACATCTGGCACGGGGCTCGTACCCTGTTCCGCGATGTGTTTGCGGGTGTCGATCCCGACCTGTCCCCCGAGCAGGTGGAATGGGGTTTCTTCGCGAAGGTGGGCGATACCACCACTCGTAAAGAAGAAACGGTTTAGTTTCGCGTGAGTTAAGGTGCCCGGCGGTGATTGTAAAACATCATCCGTCGGGCACGTTACATCTAATCTTTGTAAACTAAAGACAACCCGGTTGAGATAGGAGCCTTTTTCACCATGGAAGCTGTCGCTTACATCTTCATTTTTGCCTGCATCATTGGCACCCTGTTCTTTGCGATCGCCTTTCGCGAACCCCCCCGTATTTCTAAGGACTAGTCCTGTCGGGCTATGCCTTTAGACCGATGATGGGTTGAGGTTTACGCAAATTTGACGGGACTTTTGAGCCATTTCGATTGTTTTCTCACAATTTAATTAATATAGAGGCAAGCCTTTCCGCTAATGGGAAGGTTTGCCTTTATTTTTCCCGGCTGCAAGGGCTCTAAAGCACTGTGGCTGGGTTCTTTTCTCCCATTGGGAGTGTGTCTATGCATTGCCCGTTCTGTCAGCATCTGAACAACCGAGTCTTAGAATCGCGATCGGCGGAAGCGGGACGCAGTATTCGCAGGCGGCGAGAGTGTCTGCAGTGTGAGCGACGATTCACGACCTATGAACGCATTGAGTATGTGCCCGTTACAGTCATCAAGCGCAGCGAAGACCGAGAACTGTTTGAGCGCTCCAAGGTGCTGCGGGGCATTGTGCGGGCCTGCGAAAAAACTCCGGTGTCGTCCCTGGCCATGGAGGCGATCGTCGATGACATTGAAGCCGAACTTCAGCAGCGGGCCACCCGCGAGGTGAGCAGCGCCGAAATTGGCGACATGGTGCTGGCCAAGCTCCAGGCCATGAATGAGGTAGCCTTTGTGCGGTTCGCCTCGGTGTATCGTCAGTTTCAGGGCATTCGCGATTTTGCAGAAACGTTGAGCCAGCTTCAGGATGACCGGGGCGATCGCCCCATGGGTAACCCCGAGAATGGTCAGTCCTCCACCTACGTAGTTTCTGCTCAATCGCTATAAGCTAGTATTGGCAGCGAGTTTGAGGCCAAACCTCAACCAATCCTAGCGACGTAGATCAACAACACCGCCTCTTCGGCTATAATTTTAATCCTGTGGGTTTATCGGGCTGTCTATGTCGGCACGCTGCTGCGTGGGGGCTGGCTGTCACATATCTGAGTTGATTGTTTTGTACGTCTACACGGAAACCGCAGTATTACGGAGAAATAATAGGACAACACTAGCATGCTCAATCAGGACGTAAAGGACGCTGACATCGGGTTTACACACGAAGACTTTGCCGCACTTTTAGACAAGTACGACTATCACTTCAACCCAGGCGATACGGTTTCTGGTACCGTGTTTAGCCTTGAGCCCAGGGGCGCCCTGATTGATATCGGTGCTAAAACCGCCGCCTATCTGCCGATTCAGGAAATGTCGATCAACAGAGTTGATCATCCTGAAGAGGTGCTGCGCTCCAACGAAACCCGCGAGTTCTTTATTCTCACCGATGAGAACGAAGATGGTCAGCTGACCCTTTCCATTCGCCGCATTGAGTACATGCGCGCCTGGGAGCGGGTTCGCCAGCTTCAGCAAGAAGATGCCACCGTGCGTTCTGGGGTGTTTGCCACCAACCGAGGTGGAGCTCTGGTGCGGATTGAGGGTCTGCGGGGCTTTATTCCTGGCTCCCACATCAGCACCCGCAAGCCCAAGGAAGACCTAGTAGGCGAAGACCTGCCCCTGAAGTTTCTGGAAGTAGACGAAGAGCGCAACCGCCTAGTGCTCAGCCACCGTCGTGCGCTGGTTGAGCGCAAGATGAATGGTCTACAGGTGGGCGAAGTGGTGCTGGGTGCCGTGCGCGGCCTCAAACCCTACGGTGCCTTTATCGATATCGGCGGTGTCAGCGGTCTGCTGCACATCTCTGAGATTTCCCATGACCACATCGACACGCCCCATAGCGTGCTCAACGTCAATGACGAAATCAAGGTCATGATTATCGACCTCGATGCCGAGCGCGGGCGGATCTCACTCTCGACCAAGCAGCTAGAGCCCGAGCCTGGCGACATGGTGAAGAACCCTGACCTGGTCTACGACAAGGCCGAGGAGATGGCCGCCAAGTACCGCGAAGCCATGCGCCGTCAGGCCGCTGAGCAAGCCGGGGAAGTGACCGACGAACCCGAGGAAGTCTACGAAGAGGAAGAGGTGGCTGTGGCCGTAGACTAGGCTCAGCGCTTAGTCTAACTGCTCTCTAAATACCGCCAGTGCCCGCTCGATGACTTCATCGGGCGGGCACCATCTATATTGGCTCAAATCAATGCGGCCCCGGTGGTCGAACTCAATACCCTCATCCTCTAGCATGGCCCGCTGAACATAGTCGCTGCCGTTGCGCCGGGGAGACTTAGAGACTTCTCCCTTAGCGTTGATCACCCGCTGCCAGGGCACATCATCGGTGGCCATATCGACCTGGTAGAGGGCATAGCCTACCAAGCGGGGTTTACCTACTAGACCCGCCAGCTCGGCAACCTGTCCATAGGTGGCGACTTGACCTCGAGGAATTTGGCGGACTACGGCGTAGATGCGTTCGTAGGTCAGCATGGGCTTAGCCCGCAGTAGGTTTAGAGCGGGGGCTGGTGAGCACCACCAGCGAAAAGTCGGCCACTGCGATCGCATCTCCAGGGTGGTAAACCTGCCTATCCTCCACAAACCCAGAAGACCTTTCAGTATTGATCACCATCAACCAGGACTGGTTTTTAAGCAAAGGCGGGACATGAAATTTTTGAGGGTCGGCCTGGGCATTAAAAAACAGCAAAAAACTGTCGTCCACCAGCCGCTGCCCCTGGGGCTCAAAGCTCATCAACTCTTCGCCGTTGAGAAATACCGCAATGGCTTTGGCTGCGCCGTCGTGCCACTGATTGTCCGTGATTTCGCTGCCGTTGGGGTTGTACCAACCAATGTCGTGAACCCCAGACCCGTGAATGGCGCGTCCCTGAAACCAGTGACGACGGGCAAAGACAGGGTGGGTTTGTCTAAGCTGAATGAGCTTGCTCGTAAAAGACAGCAGGTCACGCCCTAGGAGGCTCAGATCCCAATCGAACCAAGACAACTCGCTATCTTGGCAGTAGGTGTTGTTGTTGCCCTGCTGGGTACGGCCGAGTTCGTCGCCGCCGAGCAGCATGGGTACTCCCTGGGAGAGCAGCAGCGTAGCCAGCAAGTTGCGCTGCTGCTTGTGCCGCAGGGTCAGAATAGCCGGATCCTCGGTCTCACCCTCGGCACCGCAATTCCAGGATCGGTTGTAGCTCTCGCCGTCGCGGTTGTTTTCGTGGTTGGCCAAGTTATGTTTTTCGTTGTAGCTGACCAAATCCCGCAGGGTAAAGCCATCGTGGCAGGTGATGAAGTTGATACTGGCGTGGGGACGCTTGCCATTGGCCTTGTAGATGTCAGAGCTCCCGGTAATTCGAAAGGCAAACTCCCCCAGACGGCAGTCGTGGTCGCGCCAAAAGTCGCGCATGGAGTCGCGGTATTTGCCATTCCACTCCGACCACAGCAGCGGAAAGTTACCCACCTGGTAGCCCCCTTCCCCTAAATCCCAAGGCTCGGCAATCAGCTTAATGGTAGACAGCACCGGGTCTTGGTGAATGATGTCGAAGAACGCCGCCAAACTGTCTACTTCGTACAGTTCCCGAGCCAGAGCCGAGGCCAGGTCAAACCGAAAGCCGTCAACATGCATCTCCAGCACCCAGTAGCGCAAGCTATCCATGATCAGCTTGAGCACCTGGGGATGGCGCACGTTGAGGGAATTGCCGCAGCCAGTGAAGTCCATGTAGTAGCGGGGCGCATCTTCGACTAGGCGGTAGTAGGCGGCGTTGTCGATGCCCCGCAGACTGATAGTTGGCCCCAGGTGACTGCCTTCTCCAGTGTGGTTGTAGACCACGTCTAAAATGACTTCAATGCCAGCCTGGTGCAGGGCTTTAACCATCTGCTTAAACTCGTTGACCTGCCCCCCCGCTTGCCCAGCACTGCTGTAGTCACCGTAGGGAGCCAGGTAGCTGAGGGAGTCATAGCCCCAGTAGTTGCGCAGTCCTGTGTTGGCTAGATGCCCCGGATAGGCATGGAAATGGTGGACAGGCAGAAGCTCTACAGCGGTCACCCCTAGGCGGCTGAGGTGGTCAATGACGGCTGGCTGGGCTAGCCCGGCATAGGTGCCTCTTAGCCGCTCTGGTACATCGGGGTGGCATTGGGTCAGCCCTTTAACGTGGGTTTCGTAGATGATGGTGCGATGCCAGGGAATATCGAGGGGGCGATCGCCCTCCCAGTCAAAACCAGGGTCAATTACCACCGCCTTGGGCATAAACGGGGCGCTATCGACCGCAGAAAACGATAGATCGAGGTTTTCGAGGTCGTTGGTTGCCTCCAGGTCATAGCTAAAAATAGCGGGGTCAAACTGCACATCGCCGTCTACGGCTTTGGCGTAGGGGTCGATCAGCAGCTTGTGGGGGTTAAACCGCTGTCCAGCCCTAGGCCGATGGGGCCCGCTTACCCGAAAGCCGTAGCGCTGCCCAGGCCCGACCCCAACGAGATAGCCGTGCCACACATAGTTATCAACCTCAGTCAGGGGAATTCGAGTTTCCTGGTTGGCTGGGTCAAAGAGACAGAGGTCAACCCCTGTAGCATTTTCTGAAAACAGGGCGAAGTTGGTACCTGTGCCATCCCAGGTGGCACCCAGGGGATGGGGACGACCTGGCCAAACTTGCATTCCCATGGTGAGTGCTGTAGTTGTTAACGACCCTGAAGATTGACGACGCTGAAGCGGCTGGCCTATTGAGCCGGTTCTGAGGCGCTACTGCGCTGCGCCTATCCCAGGGTACCAGGCTAGGGGAATGGGCGTGGCCATGGCAAGAGGGGTTTGGTCTCTCTGGGACTTATCAAACTTTTATAGTCTTGAGGTAATCTTGCGGAGAGATATAGGTTGTCGTTCTGATCTGTATTTGACAATACTAATCGGCTTTATAAACTTCATTGGTAGGAGTGGTGACAATGCCTCTCACAAAGCGTTGTGTGGCTGAATTTTTTGGTACGTTGTGGCTAGTGCTGGGCGGCTGTGGTAGTGCCGTACTGGCAGGCAAGTTTTTAGACAGCAGTGGTGCCTTTAACCTGGGCATTGGCTTTTTAGGTGTTTCCCTGGCGTTTGGTTTGACGGTACTGACCATGGCCTACGCCATTGGTCACATTTCTGGTTGTCACCTCAATCCGGCGGTCTCCTTCGGGCTGTGGGCCGGGGGACGGTTTCCCAGTAGTGAGCTGCTGCCCTACATTGTGGCCCAGGTATTGGGTGGCATCTTAGGTGCTGGCATTATCTATATTATTGCCACTGGCCAGCCGGGGTTTGCCATTGACCCCTCTGTAGGAAATCCCTTGGCTACCAATGGGTTTGGGGCTCATTCGCCCGGTGGATTTAGCCTCTTGGCTTGCTTCGTGTGCGAAGTGGTGATGACCTTCTTTTTCTTGATGATTATCCTGGGAGCTACTGACTTTCGCGCCCCTGTGGGCCTGGCCCCGGTGGCGATTGGCCTAGCACTGACGCTAATTCACCTGATCAGCATTCCGGTGACCAATACCTCAGTGAACCCGGCTCGCAGCACGGGTCCAGCGCTGTTTGTTGGGGGGCCACTGTTTGGCCAGCTGTGGCTCTTCTGGGTGGCGCCTATTCTGGGGGCCCTGCTGGCGGGATGGTTCTATGCCACGTTCTTTGCGGTCGATCGGGAGAGTGCCGTTCAGGCTGAAAGCCCCAAGCCAGTTGTCTAGAGCCAACGCCCAGGCCCTAGCTCTCTGGCCAAACGGAGAGCTTAGGGCTAAATCACATCTCAACTGTCGGATTAGATCGGGGGAAGCATTCTCCCGATTTTTTTTGTGGGTATCTAAGGCTAATGCAGCTGATGCCCGCAGCTACCGCAGAAGCGATCGCCTGGGGCGATCGCCCCACCGCACTGAGTGCAAAATTGCTGGATGCTAGCCGCTGGAGCGTCGAGTCCCAGAGTCATGTTGCCCATGCGCATCGTCATAGGATTCATCGACATCTGCATATCGCCCATGCGCATCGGGGCCATGGGTTCCATCGGCTGCATGGGCGACATCGGCGACGGGCCAACCTCGATAGCCTGCATGGGGGTAGCCTGGTCGGCAACCCAGGCATTTGTGGGGGCGACCCCAATTTGCATGCCCTGAATCTGCCAGATATAAGTCCCTTGGGCTGTGACACAGCGCAGGAGCACCCCACTGCCTAGCCTAGCTATTTGAGGCACCTCTGTCCAGGGGCCAGTATGCACCTGGGTACTCGACTGCTGCTGCTGGCCAGCACTGCCACTAGCCAGGGTTATCAGGGTCATCGGGCCAGCGTTATCGAGATATATCTTTTGGCTAGGGCCAAGCTCGCAGGAGTAGGGCATAGTTATTTTGGCCAATCTTGTCAATGACCTAAAGCAGGCTTCAGCCGTTAGACCTCAGCTATCGGTATGCTAGGCCAAGACACTGGCATCGAGTGGGTTTCTCCAGAATGTCTTTGTCTGAGCTGGCTCGTCTTTGGCTAGTTAGGGATGCCGGTTGAGGGGTTTTGGGAATTCTGAGGGAAGGTCAGACCGAGCGTTTTCAGACCCACCCGCTACAATCGGATGGTCGAAGGAGTTCCTGGTCTGAGGTTGTAGTTGTAACTGCTAATCACTTAAGGATGACATGCCCAAGGCTAGCTAGATGGGCTGAGGGTATGGCGCGATCGCTGCCATGGCTAAAAAAAGCGCAGGGCTACTCATGTATAGAACCCAGGATCACCGCCTGGAAGTGCTGTTGGTGCACTCCGGCGGTCCCTACTGGGCCAATCGCCGCTGGCAAGCCTGGACAATTCCCAAGGGTGAAATCGATCCTGGAGAAGACACCTTCGAGGCCGCCAAGCGAGAGTTTTTAGAAGAGACCGGCCAGGCTCCTATAGGCAGCTTTCGTCCGCTACAGCCGGTGCGGCAGGCGGGGGGCAAACTGGTCTTTGCCTGGGCCTTTGAGGGCAACTTTAACCCCGCACATCTGCACAGCAATACCTTCATGCTAGAGTGGCCGCCCAACTCCGGCGTGTTGCGTGAGTTTCCCGAGGTTGACCAGGCCGCCTGGTTTGAGCTAGAAGAGGCCAGAAAACGCATCATCAAAGCCCAGGGCCAGTTTTTAGACGAACTGGTGCAGGTGCTGGGCCAGGTGCCCCTAGCCTAATGCCCCAAGGCAAACGTTAATCGGCAGGCTGCTGTAAAAACTGCCGCAGTCTCGCCACGACTAGGCTTTGGCCTAAATTGAGAGGTAGCGCCGACACACCCTCTAGGCGCGACTGCACCCACTGGTCGCCCCAATACCATTCGTGAAAGCCATCAATGCCTCCGGACAACACCATATAGAGACTGTGGTCGTTGACCTGCTTGACCTCATGGTGAATTTCAATTGGCCCGAGGTAGCTGGTGAAGCTCAGCCCACCGCAGATCTCGCTAGGCAATCCCTGGCTAAACCGCTGGGGCCAAAGCCACCGGCAAAACTGACTAGGCTGCACCAAGCTGGCCTGAATATGCTCTTGAGTAGCGTTGACCTCAATGCGGAGGTGGCTGCGCTGAAATGTGCCTAGCATAGGACGGTGATGGCCCGCAAACAACACTTCTCAGTATGCCAAAAGAAATCGATGGAGATGGGGATTAGCGCTGCCCCCTAACGTCTTGGCTCGGGGTAGGTAAACCACCCCAAACCCGTATCCCCAAACCTCTTACAATTATTAATAAGCAATATTAAGGGAAAACTGGGGCCGCGCATGGTAGATCAACTGATTCGGGCTACTGCCGCCGATGGTGGTATACGGGTGGTCGGCGTCATCACCACTAAACTTACCGAGGTGGCTCGGCAACGCCACAACCTCTCCTATGTGGCCACTGCTGCCTTAGGCCGTACCCTCTCGGCAGGGCTGCTGCTAGCTTCTAGCATGAAGCAACCCCAGGGACGAGTGAACATTCGCGTGCGGGGCGATGGCCCCCTGGGCGGCGTTTTGGTGGATGCTGGTATGGATGGCACCGCTCGCGGCTACGTGGACAATCCCGCCGTGGAGTTGCCCCCCAATGCCCAGGGCAAACTCGACGTCGGCGGAGCTGTCGGCCGCAACGGCTACGTCTACGTGGTGCGCGATATGGGCTACGGCTACCCCTATTCCAGCACCGTTGAGCTGGTCTCAGGGGAAATTGGCGACGACCTCACTCACTACCTAGTGAGCTCTGAGCAGACCCCCTCGGCCCTGATATTAGGTGTGTTTGTCGGGGCCGACGGGGTCGAGGCGGCTGGGGGCCTGCTGCTGCAAATTTTGCCCCGCGCCGCAGAAGACACTGAAATAGTGGATCTAATCGAAAGTCGCCTCGCTGGATTAACCGGCTTTACTCCCCTGCTGCGGGCGAACAAGACGCTACCTCAGATTTTTGATGAACTGGTGGGTGACCTGGGGCTAGAGATTTTGCCCGAAACCCAAATGGTGCAGTTTTCTTGCCCCTGCTCCTTCGATCGCATGCTGGGAGCGCTCAAAATGCTGGGTGAAGACGAGCTGCAAGACATGATCGAAACCGACAATGGAGCCGAGGCGATCTGCCACTTCTGCAACGAGATCTACCACACCAACAGCGACCAGCTGGCTCAGCTGATCGAAGATCTACGAGAGAAGCGCCAGGAAGCGAGACGTTGACCTATCGGCCCGTCAATCGCCGATAGGTCAGCGCCAGCGCATCCCCATCGCCCACATTGCCGGGGAATAGCACTACTGGCAGATTGGGGAACTGGGGATGGTCAGCGGGGGTACACACCGCCGAGACACCGGGGAGAACCTGCCCCAGCAGGCGGGCAGTGCGCAGAGCCAGGCCGGTACTGAGGGTGTCGTTGGAGGTGATGCCACCTTTGCTGATCAGGAATCCAAGATCGTCGGGTAATCCTTTAACCACGTTCATCAGCAGGGAAGAGACTTCGACACCAAAGTCGAGACGGGCTTGAACGGTGTCAAAGGTGAGTTCCTGGCGGCTGGTGTAGACCACGGGTACCTGTCCAGCGTTGTGGGCCTTGTTCACGCGGTCAAGAATATCTGCTAGCACCGCTTTGTGATGGCCTGGTTCTCCGTCTCGGAGCTGTGCCACGTCTACTTCAATGCCGGTCACCCCAGTTTCCTGCAATAGCTGCTCAAGCTGCTGGGTGGTCTTCTTGACGTGGGAGCCGACGATGATGGCTCCGGGGCAGCCGCCGCGCACGTAGGTGCCCATGTGGTCGGCGTCGATAGGCTGGGGGGGAAGGGCGGCCAGGGCGGTGAGAATGCTGGCGGCGCTGCGAAACAGAAATTTTTTGCCCTGGGCGGCGGCGGCAAGCAAATCCTGAGCGAACTGGTTCAGGTCAGCCTGGGTTTCGCCATCCACGGCGCAGCAGACGTTGTGCTCTAGGCCCATCAGCCGGTCTAATGAACCCGCCCGAATGTCCCCAAGGGTAAAGCGTTCTACAGATGCAGCCGGGATGCGCCCAGCGGTCTTTTCGGCTACGTAGTCGGGTAAATAGCTGGTGCTGTAGCCAAACACCGAATCTTTGGCGAATTCAGTCTCGTGAACCGGCGTGGGTACGCCATTCACCATCAGATAGTGAACGCTGTCGCGGGTGATGCGCCCCCCTTCAAAAAAGGCGGGCACCAAAAAGTGGGCATCGAAGGGGCCGAGTTCCTGGGCGATCGCATCCGTCTCCACCGGGTAATGCCCCCGCAGAGTCGAGTCGGAGCGGCTAACGACGAGAAAATCCTGGAGGCCTTCGAGGGCGATCGCCTGCTTTAAATTCTGGCAAACCTCTCTAGTCACTTGCTCAGCAGCGGTGGCCGTGAGGGCGCGGGTGTTGGTCAGCACAAAGAAAATCGGCGAGGCATCGTGCAGCCCCTGGCGCAGCGTGGCTACATCCCACTGCATGAGCAGCAGACAGCTGTGCACCGTCTGAGACCCGGTGGGGTCGTCGTCTAACACAATGATTTTGGGCTGAGCCATCGGTGCCGGCCTCGACGGAGTGAACAAAAATCACTATCGCCCATTGGAGGCGCGTTGGCCAAGCTGGGGCATCAGGAAATCGGTCAAACAAAAAAGAAACGCCTAGCAATTGCTAGGCGTTTCTTTTTTGCTTTGGTGGCGGGGCATGGATTTGAACCATGGACCTTCGGGTTATGAGCCCGACGAGCTACCAGACTGCTCTACCCCGCGTCGGCTTTACTACTATAGCGCTAAATGTTCTCAGATAACAATCTATTTTTCTTTTGAGCTGGACTTTTTTGGAGCGATCGGTCCGAATCCTTTACCCTAAGGGCATCCTAGGCGATCGAGTAGCTGAACTATGACCTTTCCTAGGCAGCGTTGTCTGTCTTTCAGACGGGCAACGCCAACAGTCCGTGTTATCAGACGGGGAAGGGAACGCCCTGGGAGTTTAGTACATCATGGGCAGCTCACCCATGACATCGAGCCGGGTAAACTCGCCAACTTTCATATAGGTTTCGGCCAGGGTGTCGGCTACGGTAGGCGTGATCCAGCCGAGCTGCCGCAGGGTAAAGATAGCGGTGGCGTACTTGGCCCGCTTAGCACCGTCGATCACCTTAATCGACAGGCCCAGCCCTTCGCCCACCCGGCCAATGCACTGAATGCCCTCGGCTCCCGATTTGCTGACCAAGGCTCCGTGGGTGAGATTCATCAACGTGGTATCAAAGGTACCTGGCCCACCCACCATGTCGGGGTGGTTGGTCATGGCCCGGACAATGCGCTCCATATCGAGATTGTTGCCAGAGGAGAGCATGGCAAACAGGGAAGCCATCTGGCTGAGCTGCATGAAGTAGGTTGGGGCACCGCAGTCATCGTGGGCGCAGATAAACTCGTCAGAGGGCATGCCCAGCAGCTCTGAAATGCGGGTCAAGATCAGCTTTTGAATCGGATGGCCGCGATCGAGATAGGTGGCTAGGGGCCAGTTGCGCTGCTGACAGACGGCTAGCATACCGGCGTGCTTGCCGGAGCAGTTGTGCTCAAGGGGGCTTTTTTTGCCTGCTGGGGTTGGGCAGCGTAGGGCTGTGGGGTCAAGATCGGCCTGCCAGAGAATGTGAAAGGCCTGGCGCGCCTGCTCAATGGTGCCCTGGTGCGAGCCGCACATGATGGCCAAGTCGCGATCGTCAAGGCCGTAGCGCTCTAGCGCCCCAGCTGCCGTCACCGCCAGGGCTTGAAAGGGTTTGAGGGCGGAGCGAATAAACGTACCCAGCTCACCGTTGCCTGCCACCGACAACGTGCGACCCCGGTCGTCACAGACTGCCACATGGGCCAGGTGGGTAGACTCTGCAATGCCCTCCCGCAGTAGCTGAATTTCTAGCTCTTTGGTTTGGTGTCGATTAACCCGACTGCTGGTCATAGGGAATGCTCTGCGGTGGTGTACAAGGGTAATGCGGCGATGCCCACTATACCAGGGGCCAAGCAATCAGCCCCCCGGCCAGCAAGAGGGCCATGACGCCCAGCGTGCGGCGAATGCGCTGGAGCACGGGCTGCACCTCATAATCTACGATTAGGCGATCGCGGTTTGAAACCTCTTCGGGCTTGACCCAAAGCTGGCCGTCGTACCAGCCCGACTCTTCGTAGGGTACAGTGCTCTCTCGCAGACGCCCGCCCACGTGGGCCCAGCCGACGTAGAGCTGTAGCAGCGTCAGCATGGGCAGCACCATGGCCCCGAGAGCTCCGCTGAGGCCAAAGGGAAGCGGGTGTTTAGCCGGGGCAAAGCTGGCGGCGGCCATTGGCCCAGCCACAACCCAGCCGACCAGCCAAAGAACAATCAGGGGTTTGAGATAGCCTGTCAAATCACGGCTGCCCCAGCCGTAAAACCAGGACTCACGCACATCCTGATATTCGTTGATGGGCTGCTGCTCAGCCGGCACTGGACATCGTTGAGACATGGCCACCGACAATATGCAAATCTAGCTATAGCCTAAACGAATTGCCTACCAATAGGAATCGCTGACTGGGAATATGTGTTTTAGCGGACAGTGGCCAAGAGGGTGAGGGGCAATTTTAGCTTGGGCTTAGAACTGGGCTGGGCTACTGGGCTGGGCTAAAGTGCTGGCCCGAGGGCTGGTAAAGAATTTGGTTGGCGTGCCCCCAAAACGCCTCTAAATCGTAGTAGTCTCGGGCCTCGGGCATAAAGATATGGGCAATAACTTCGCCGTAGTCCATGACGATCCAGCTGCCCTCACCCTGACCTTCGACCCGTAGGGGGCGACGGTTGTGGTCAGTTTCAAGGGTGGCTTCAATGGAGCGGGTAATGGCGCGCACCTGCACCGCCGAAAAGCCGGTGGCCACCACAAAATAGTCAGCCAAGTACGACACATCTCCCACCTGCAAAATTGTTATGTTGCCCGCTTTGCGCTCATCGGCGGCGGCAGCGATGGCGTAGGCCAGCTTGAGGGCGTCGTCCTCAGTTTGGTTGGGCGCAAGGGCATCGGTAGCAGCAGGCTGGCGGTGGGAAGACTGGGTCATACGCAAATACGTAATGGGGCAATTACGGTGGCTGCGGTTCAGATTGACTGCGCCGATACACCGTAGCTTCATTGTAGAGGATGACTCTGGGGGGTCGCAGAGCAGCTCTCTCCACGGTCATAATCTGTTATGGAAAGTCCCAGCCCTGCCTGAGGTAGGGCAAAGTTTGAGATCCCAAACGGAGCGCAGCGTATATCATTGATCGTCAATATTTAGCGGCTGAAAAGTGGCTGCAAAGGCGGGGTGGCGGCTGGTTTTCTGCCCCTCAGGCGTGGATACTCTACGGCTCGTCTTTGAACTCTACAGGGGAAGATTCACCATGCCTCAACTTACGCAAGGTCTGATCGTTGCTGCTTTAATCGGCTTACTGCTGGCGGTTATTGTGGGGTATTACCTGCGCCAGGGCCAGGTGAATGAGCTGACCGAGGCGTTGCAGCAGAGCCAAAAGCGCCAAGAGGATCTAGAGAAAGAGCACGAGCAGCGGCTGCGCACCGCCACCCAGCAGCTGCAGCGAGATTACGAAGCGCAGCTCGCTGAGAAAATGGAGCAGTATCAGGATCGGCTTGAGGAGCGGCGCGGTCAGCTAGAGTCTGAGTACCGCGCTCGCCAAAGCGTGATGGGCGGTGCCCCCATGGATGCCGACAGCACCACCGAACAGCGCATTCGCAAGCAGTACGAGACCCGCTTGAAAGAAGCGGCCACCAAGATCCAGCAGGCTTATGAACAGCACCTGCAAGAAAAGCTGGCAGAGGCGCGATCGCAGGCCCAGCAAGACTACGATCAGCGTCTGTCAGAGGCGATCGCCCACTACCAAGACCAAGAGCAGGCCCGCCAGACCACTCCGGGCGAGACTTCTCTAGGTGCCCTAGTGCCAGAGCCGACAGCTGTAGCCAGTGGAAATACCGCTGACACCGCTGAGGTCGAAGCCCGACTTCAGGCTGAGTACAACCAGCGCCTGGCCCAACTGGAGCAAGACTACGAGGCCCGGCTACAGACGGCCCAGACCAGTGGCTCAGGGCCCACAGACCTCGCCCCCTCTGCCGCAGAACTAGAGCTAAACCTGCGGCGAGAGCTAGAGGAGAGACTCAAAGCCGAATACGAGCAAAAACTGGCCGAAAAGATTGAGCACTACCAAGATGAGCTGACCCAGCGCACCCAAGAGCTGGAGCAGGCCTACGAAGCCCGGCTCCAGCTGCAAGTCGCACCTTTTCCAGAGGTGTTGGCCCCGGTGGCTGACGAGCCAGCGGTTGATTTAGATATGGCCATGCTCGAAGAAGCGATGCCGACGGAAGCGGCGATCGCCGACAGCGAAATCAGCCTGGATATGAACGAGTTCTCCTCAGCGATGCCCTCGCCGGGGGTAGACGAGGGCGACTCAGACCTGTCGGCCCTGCTAGACAATGAGGCCAGCAGCGGTCAAGCTGATGATTGGGTTCTAGACGCTGATGTCAACAGCGCCGATCTCGACAGCGCCGATCTTGACGTAGAGTCTTCATTCAATGCCTCAGAGCCAGAAATCATCTCTGATCTGTCTGCGCTGAATTTTGATGACGCTGACGAGTTTTCCCCAGAAACGACCTCGCCAGGGTCAGCAGCGAGTGGCTTTGGCTTAGCTGACCTGGTAGAGGATGAACCGGGCAGCGGCCAAATAGATGAGTTTGGCCTAGAACCCAACGTTGACACCGACAATTTCGATCTCAACGCCCTGCTCAACGAACCGGCCTCAGCACCCAGCCCTGAGTTTGCGGCGGATGAGTTTGCCCCTGAGGCAGCCCCGGCACTGGATGAAAGCGACTTTGGCCTGGCTGGCCTGCTAGAGAATGACACCGACAGCAATCAAGTCGATGACCTCGATCTAGACGCCGACTTTAACGCCGACAGCCTCGACCTTAATGCCCTGCTCAACGAACCGGCCTCAGCACCTAGCTCCGAGTTTGCGATCGATGAGTTTGCTCCCGAGGCGTCCTCATCCGAGTTAGAGGAGAGCGATTTTGGCCTGGCGGCCCTGCTAGAAGGTGAGGCAGACAGTGGTCAAATGGACGATTTTGGCTTAGACAACGACTTTAATACCGACAATCTCGATCTCGACGCCCTACTTAATACGCCTGCGCCAGAGCCCACCTCTGACGAAATGCTTGACGATCTCGACGACCTCAGCAATCTAAGCTAATGAGTGCCATGTGAGCTGCGATCGCAGGTCGAAACCACCAATTTGGCTCCTGCTTTCGCAGGGGAATTGAACGTAAGTAACTAGACATCTGCCATAGGTTCGCCAGTTAATTGCGCAGTAGGCAGGTTGCCAGGCTTGAGTATTCAGGTCTGGTAACCTGCTTTGGCTTCCTTACCTGGCTCAAGCCCGAACCGGCGTTAAAGCACATTTGGAGTGTACGGCTCAAATCCTTCATAGCTGCCCTTTTTGACCGTAATCACCGTTTTTACCCCACCGCGCCGGGTGTAGTCGCCGATTACCCGCAACCCCTGGGGCTGTAGCTCATTCCACAGGCGATCGGCGATTTGGTTGGCCACAGTCTCGTGGCTGATGCGCTGATCGCGAAAGCTGTTGATGTAGAGCTTAAACGCCTTGAGCTCCACCACCCAAGGCCCTGGGCAATAGTCCACCACGATGGTGCCAAAGTCTGGGTAGCCCGATCGCGGGCACAGCGCCGTAAACTCTGGGTGCTCTAGGTGAACGGTATAGACATTCTCTGAAGGATTGGGCCATTTCTCCAGCGGGTCTACGCTGGCCTGGAGGATGGCGCGATCGCCGTACTGAGAGGTCGAAGCTGAGGCAATAGTCATGGGCGGCGAGAAATGGGTAGACAGGGTCAGGCCAGGCTGACCGCAGAACGGTTGAGACTAGCTTTGCCAACGCTCAGCATTCCCCCAAAAAAATGCGCTACGGCTTAGGTTGTCTCTTTGGGTAATGTAGCCTTTTTCAATGTTTCTTAACCAACGCGGCGGTAAGCGATCGCTCTTAGATGGCTCAGCAGCGGCAAAAGTTCCCCGCCAGAGCCTTAATCAAAGTTATTCCAATCGCTTAATCAAAACTTCATACTTCTTGCTTAACACCTTTGGCTCGGCCCTTAACCCCGTGATAAGTTCACCAAGCGTTGGGAGTAGTTCTTGTAGCACATTTGTAGCATTAACTCCCCAGCCTCATCGGAAGACGCTTTTTCAGGAGAGACATTATGACGATTTACCGTAAGCTTGCCCTCGCTGCCGGTAGCCTCACCCTCGCTGGCTTGGCACTAAGCCTGCCCGCTCGGGCCGAAGACCCCAAGGCCGAAGCGGTAACCGAAGGCACTGAAGCCGTTGCCCCTGAGACCGAAGCCGTTGCCCCCACGGTTGACGTTGAAGCCATCGAAGCTGAACTGGATGCCGAGCGCGAAGCTGGCATCGAAGCCGCCACCCCTGACGCCGCGCCTACGGTTGATGTCGAGGCGATCGAGGCTGAACTGGATGCCGAGCGCGAGGCTGCGATCGAAGCCGCCACCCCTGACATCCTGACTGAAGAAACTGACTCTGAAGCGGCGACTGAAGAAACCGCTGTTGACGAAGCTGATTCTGAAGCGGTGACTGAAGAAACCACCGCAGATGACATTGCCCCTGAAGCGGCTACCGAGGAAATCACCGATACCGATGCCGTTGACGCCGAGGCAGAAGACTCTGCTGACGTCGAAGCCACCGTCGAAGAGATTGCCCCCGAAGCCGCCGCTGAAGAGATCGATCCTGACGTAACCGTCGAAGAAACGCCCGACGCCGTTGATGCCTCTGAGGCCAAAAACACCATTGAGGAAGCATCTGAGCCTGCCGCTGAGGCTACCCCCGGTAGCTAACTCGACCAAAGGCTGGGGCTAGAGCTGCTGCTTGACCCACTCCAGGGCCTCTTCGCGGCTGCCCACTAGCCCCTCGGCTTGGGCCAGATGAACGGCCTCTAGCAGTTCACCAATTTTAGGACCTGGTTTGAGGGCAAGCCCCTGAACCAGGTCTTTGCCTGTAACCAGAGGTTGAGGATGGGCAACGGGGTCGCTGGGGGTGAGATATCGCTCTACCAGCGGCAAGATCAAGGACTCTGGCATGCCGTAGGCCAAACTCAGCAGGGCAACGCCCCCAAAGCCCGCCCCGGCAATTTTGAACAGCTGATACTGCTGGCCAGGGGGGAGGCCGGTTTTGCCCTGGTGTTGATGCAGATACTGCCAGCCCTTGAGAATGCTCAGCACCGCCTGCTGCTCAGCACGGCTGTATTTGAGTCGAACCAGGGTCGTCTCGGCGCTATCTAAATCGGGGGGCAGCAACTGGCTGAGCTTGGTCGCCTTAAGCCAGCTGCGGTGCAAGCCGGGGGTCGTCTGTTCTTTGACCCAGCTGTGCAGCAGGTACGAAAAATCGGGCCAGCGTTCGTGGTACTGGGCCGCCAGTTGGTCGATGGTGGCCAAGCGATCTAGATGGGTGCGATCGACCTCGGGCAGCCAGGTTTGCAGCAGGCCGTCTTGCCAGGCCAAGCTCAGCAGGATAGATCCCTCGGGCTGGCTGAGCAGGCAGTCTAGCTCGCCGCGCACCCGTTCGGCGGCCATGCGCCCCAGGGCTGGAGCCAGGCTGCGAATCATATGCTGGGTGGCGGGGTCGAGACTAAAGCCCAGCTGAGCGGCCTGGCGGTAGGCCCGCAGCAGCCGCAGGGGGTCGTCTTCGAGGTTTTCGGCGGCCACCATGCAGAGGGTCTTGCGGGCCAGGTCGGTGCAGCCATTGAGGGGGTCGAGCAGGGTCTCGCTGTGGGGGCTATAGGCGATCGCATTGATGGTAAAGTCGCGCCGATGCAGATCGGAGTAGATCGTTGGCCCCACCTGCTGGGCAAAGTCAACGGTGGCATGGGGAAACACCACCCGCGCGATCTGATGCTCAGTGTCGAGCACCACAAAGCCCGCGCGATAGTGCTGAGCGATGGATTGGGCGGTGGCGATCGCCCGCTCAGGCAGCACAAAGTCGAGGTCTAAATAGTCGGCCTGGCGATGCAGCAAGGCATCTCTGACACTTCCCCCCACCAGGTAGGCTTGCTGTGGCAGTAGCGACACGCTGAAGGGCCAGGTTTTTGGCGAAAGCGCCGATTTTTCAGTAGCCACTGCAAGGGAGAAGGGTGATAGCGTTGGATTCAATGAACCCTCATTTCTTTCATTACAACAGGGTTTTTTAGTCTTGACACCCTGGCCCCGCAGAGAACAGCCGAAAACCCGACCTGGGTTTTCATTTTGCAACATCTGAGCTGGGCCACCCAGGACATTCAAAAAACTTGAGCTAGACTACCAGAAAACGCATCCCCTTTACGGCAAAAGCCCTTGACTGCCTTGAGAATGACGGCCATTTAGCCGAGGGCTGGCTAGACTAGAGATGTCGGCCTTGACCTTGCTGTGTTCCTGCCGGGGGCGTGCTATGTGCATTTGTGTAAACTGCCACTACGTCGATCGCTGCACCACCTACCATGCGGTGGAAGAGCTGCACGAACAACCTCATTTGACTGATTCCCCCAGCTTTGAGGCCGTCAACCCTACCGTTAACGCCAACCTCCGCGTCGTCGGCGATGTGGTCGAAAAGGAATTTGATGTGGTCGGCTGCGAGAGCTTTGCTGAGGAAATGGGCAAGTGGTCTAAACTGCGTCCTGGCGAGCTAGTGCCGACCTAGGGAATAGAACTATCCTTTGACCACTCTTTGCGTCAATCTTGTCTGTCCACAACCGAAGAATGAGTCGGCGGCAAGGGTCTGCCAGGGCTGTGGTCAACCTCTGCAGATAGCCGATCGCTATTGTTGTCAGCAGTTGCTTGGCCAGGGCGGGTTTGGGCGCACGTATTTGGCGGTAGATGAGAACAGCAACCCGCCAGTCGCTTGCGTGATCAAGCAGATGACTTTGGTAGTGGGAAGCGATCGCAGAGAAAGGCGCGATCGCTTTCACCGCGAAGCCGATCGCCTGGCTACTCTGGGCCAGCACCCCCAAATTCCTGCCCTGCTGGATGTGATCGACAATGCCCAAGGGAAGTTTTTGGTGCAGGAATATATTCCCGGCCCCAACCTCGACCAGCTGATTCAACAGTCCTCTAACCTGAGTGGTGAAGCCCTAGTGCAGCGAGTGCTCTACGAGCTGCTGCCAGTGCTGGCCTACATTCACGACCACAGCGTTATTCACCGCGACATCAAGCCTGCCAATATCATTGTGCCTCCGTCGCCGCAACTCTTGGCTCTGGTGGATTTTGGGGCAGCGAAGGCGATCGCTGATCCCGAACAGCTCAAGCGCACCGCTACGGTAATCGGCAGCGCAGGGTACGCCGCCCCAGAGCAGGCATTGGGCAAGGCGGTCTACGCCAGCGACATTTTTAGCCTAGGGGTGACCTGCCTGCACCTGCTCACTGGGCTGCATCCCTTCGACCTATATTCTGTCAGTGACGATGCCTGGGTGTGGCGGCCCTACGTGACGGCACCCGTTAATCCCGCTCTGGGGCGCGTGTTGGATCGCATGGTCAACCGCCGCCTACAAGAGCGCTATAGCACCGCCCAGGAGGTGCTGGCCGACCTGCGCTGGAGCGGTCTAGCCCTGGACGGCCAAGACAAAAAATCACCCCAGGTATTAACCAAGGCGCTGGATGCCCCAGTCTGGGAGCAGCGGTTTGCCCTCAGCCTACCGGGGGTGGTGGCAAACGGACTGGCGATGAGTCCAACCGGGCGGGCGATCGCCACTGCCTGTTCCGACGGCTCTGTGCGCCTGTGGGACTGCACTAACGGGGAGTTGATTCACACCTTTCGGCGATCGCTGGGCCTGCTGGGCCTGGGTCATCGCGGTGCCGTTAACGCGGTGGCGTTTACGACCGATGGAGATGCGATCGTCAGCGGCGGTGAAGACAGTCAGCTAATTCGGTGGAATCTGGACAATTACACAGGCCAGAAGTTGCTAGTGCCGAGCTGGCAGATTGCCTCAGTGCTGATTGCCCCACCGGGCGACACCCTGGCGGTGGGCAGCGGTGACGGGCGCATCTTTCTGTGGTCTTTGGCTCAGGAGAATGCAAAGACCCTAGTGCACCACCAAGACCAGGTGACGGCGCTGGCGGTGGATATGGTGGGGAATTTACTGGTGAGCGGAGGGCGCGATCGCACTATTCGTCTTTGGTCGCTACCCTCGGGGCGGCTGACGCGCACCCTTACAGCCCCCAAAGCCCCGATCACGGCCCTTGCCTGCCACCCGCAGGATGGCCGTATTGTCAGCGGCGATCGCGAAGGTCACGTTCAGGTCTGGAGCACCGAAAATCCCGAAGCGGGACTGGTGATCAACAAAGCTTCTAGCCCGGTTACGGCGTTGGCGATTAGCCCTAACGGGCAATGGCTGGCAATCGGGGCAGACGATGGCCACTTAATCCTGCATAACCTGCAAGGGCTGGGCCAAACCAGCCAGCTGCGCCATGCCTGGGGCGTGCGTGCGATCGCGTTCACCCCCGACAGCCGCATGTTAGTAAGCACCAGCGCTGATGAAACCATTCGCTTTTGGTGCTTTCAGGAAGCTTAATCGGGGCGATCGCATTCACCTGAAAAATCGGAATCGGCCAACCTCAATTCGGTATACCGGGTGCTATTGTCGCGCTGAGGGGGTCTCAGAAAACTGGCGCACGGTAGCACCAAACCCCGATGCCTTAAACTGCTTGAGTTTGAGCGGCTCGGGCTGGCTGGCTGCGACGGAAATTCGCAGTTCAAAGGGGCTCTCGCCGGGGGGAACTTCTGGAATACCGCCCAATCGCCCTCGGTTTTGCATGACGGGGTTGTCGTCGGCGTCAAAAATACGGCCAAAAATGTCGGCGTCAATCACGGTTTTATTGGTGTGGTTGATCGCTTTGCCGGTAATTAAAAAACACTTCGCCTCTTGAATTGAGCCAGCGGCCACCATGCCCTCAGCATAGTCGGCGGGGCAGGGGATGTAGCTCAGGTCGCTAATCTCAACAGGGGTTAAGGCTTGGGCCGTTAGACCGGCTCCGCTAATGAGCCAAAGGCCCGCGATTAAAAGAGCGGTGAAGATCCCACGTAGTGCCATAGGTCGCCTGCTGGTAAGCAAAATCAAGCCTCTATTAGCTTATCGCGATTTGCCAGGGCAGGAGGGCAAGGATGGTTCGTCCTAACGCTGGTTAAGGGGTTAGCCCTAGGCTAGGGCAGCCGCTCCTCAACATAGGCTTTGGCGTCGATCAGGCTACAGCCGTTGACCTCGCGGACGCGCTTGACGGCATCGATCAGCCTGCCCTGGCCCAGCAGGTCGCGCACTTGGCGATCGAGGTCGGTGGCTGGGGCGCTAGCGGGCGGGTTTGGGGATGAGGGAGGCATGAACCCATTTTGCGGCCCGGTTTGCAGCGATCGCCCCTTCAAGCCAGCCTGAGATCCCTGATCCCCCGCTGGGCGAGGGCGCTGGAGCCGTCGCGTTAGCCAGAACGAGAGGCCAAAGGCCAGCAGACCCGCCCCAATAAAGATAACGACGACCATGGCAACGCCCAACGGAATGCCTCTACTCTAGCCGCTGCGGGGGGCAACCTCCTGCCCTGGCCCGGCAAAAAATCCTTCCAACCCCCGCCCCAGCGTGTATCCTTTAGCAGATTGTTTACTGACCTCTGGGTACCGCCATGAATCAGTTTCCTAAGCCGTCTCTGGCCATGCTGGCGCTGTTCAGCGCCCTCGCTGCGTTGCCGATCAGTGCGCTCCGGTCTGAGCCTCGGCTGCTGGCTCAAGTAACGGCGGAACCCACGCCCACCTTTACCCTGCAAGAGACCGTCCCCCCCGGCACCAGCCTTTCGATCGATGGGTCACCGTCGATGGCGGGGATCAACGAGAGCCTGGGCGAAGGCTTTGAAGCCCGCTACCCCGACACCGATGTGGTGTCTTCGACCAATGGTGACGAGCAGGCGCTCCAGGCACTGCGGGGCGGCAATGTAGATCTAGCGGCCCTGGGGCGATCGCTCAGTGACACCGAGGAAGATCCCAGCCTCACTTCAATTCCGGTGGCGCGGGAAAAAATTGCCATCATTGTGGGGCGCGACAACCCGTTTCGGGGCGATTTGACCTTTGATCAGTTTGCCGCCATTTTTCGCGGCGAGATCACCAACTGGTCGCAGGTGGGTGGCCCCAACGTGCCGCTGCGGTTTATCGATCGCCCCGTTGAAAGCTCCACCCGGTTGGCCCTGGCCGACTACGAAATCTTTCAAACCCAGCCCTTTGAGACCGGCGATACCGCCGTGCAGGTAGAGGAAGATGACACCGCAGCGGTGGTACGCGAGCTGGGCAGCGACGGCATTAGCTATGCGATCGCCTCCGAAGTGCTGGGGCAAGACGCCGTGCGCCCGGTGAGCCTGGATGGCACCCTGCCCGACGACCCCCGCTACCCCTATTCCCAGCCGCGCAACTACATCTATCGGGGTGAGCCCAGTGTGCCCGTCGAGGCCTTTTTGGGCTTTGCCACCAGCGAGGAAGGCCAAGCCGCCGTGGCCGAGGCCCAGCAAACCGCCAGCGCTAACGTCACGGTGGGGGCCAACAAACTGCCCGGTGGCGTAGCCCTGGCCCCCGATGGCCAGTTCATGGTGCGCGGTACCGAAGATGGTCAGCTGCAATGGCTCGATGCTGACGGCAACCCGACTGAAACGGTGGTCGCCGACGCCCACCGAGGGGCCGTCTCGGCTGTAGTCGTTAGCCCCGACGGGCAAACCGTGGTCTCTAGCGGAGCCGATGGCACCCTGCACCGATGGGATCGCAGCGGTAACCCGATCGGCGAGCCGATCGCCGGGCAGGGCGGGCCGATTTTGGCCCTGGCCGTCAGCCCCGACGGGCAAACTGTGGCCAGCGGCAGCGCCGACGGCACCGTAGAGCGCTGGTCGCTGGCCGATGGCACCGCTGTGGGCGCACCCATCGCTGCCCCCGGCGGGGCGGTGCAAGCGCTCCATTACCCCGTGGGGGGCCAAACGCTGATTACCGGCAGCAGCAACGGTAGCCTGGGCCTTTGGAATGCGGATGGCACCGCCGCTGGCCAGAGCGCTAACGCCCACCCGGAAGGTGTAACCACCATTACCAGTAGCCCCGATGGCCAAGTGTTAACGACCACAGGCGGCGACGGCAGCCTGCGCAACTGGGATCGCGCCACTCTTCAGCCTAGGGGGAATACCATTCAAGCCCATGAGGGTGCCGTCAGCGCCGTAGCCTACAGCCCTGACGGCAGCACTCTGGCCACCGCCGGTACCGATGGCACCCTTCAACTCTGGTCGCCCGATGGCAGTAAGCAGCTAGCAGAACCGGTACAGCTCGATGAGCCCGCAGCCTCCCTGGGCTATACCCCCGAGGGGCTGCTGGTGGTGGGCGGGAGCGATCGCGCCATCGAGCTTCGCAACGCCCAGGGCGAGCTGGTGTCTAACGCCGATGGCGGCTCAGATGCCAACGGCCCCGCTACCGCCCTGGGTGATTTTTGGCAGCGCCTGCAAAACCTGCCCCCCAGCGCCTGGTGGATGCTGGCGGCAATTCCGGCTCTGCTGCTGCTGGCAGGCATTGCGGGGTCGCTGTTTGGCAAAGACCAAGACGATGAGGATGAAGAGCTAGAGGCCGATGCCGACGCCGATCGCAGCCCGGCGGTGGGTCTTGTCCCCGATCTAGATATTGACTTTTCTGGAGTAGGCAGCCAGGCCCCAATTACCTCTGGGCCAGTTCCCCCCGCAACCGACCTGCCCGAGGTGGGCCTTTTGCCCCCCGAGGCCGAACTAGTGCCCAGCGACGAGTACCCGGTGGCAGTGCCTCCCGGCAAGCTAGAGCAGGCTCGCATGGATCTGGCCGAGGGTCGCCGACTGATGCGCGAGGGCCGCTACGACAACGCCCTGATCTATTTCAACCAGGCGGTGGAGGCGACCGAAGTGGAACGCCGCAAGACCGACTCTACTGGGACATCAGCCGGAGGCATCAACGCCATTGCCGCCCAGGCCCAGGCCGAACGGGGCAATGCCCTGGCGCTTCTCGGTCAGGCTAACGACGCAATGGATAGCTTTAACGCCGCCCTGCGGCTCGACGCTAGCGTCATCGACGCCTGGATTGGCAAGGGCCGGTTGCTCAACACCATGGCCCGCTACGAAGAATCGATCTTCTGCTTCGACACCGCCCTAGAGCTCGACCCGACATCGGCAGCAGCTCTTTTGGGCAAAGGGGAAGCGCTGATTGCGATGGGCCGCCAGAGCGAGGGACAGGCCTGTCTGGATCGGGCCGCTGCCCTGGGCAGTGACGAGCCCACCTGGGGGCTACCTGGGGTGGAGGTTACCCCAATCCCTGGAGACGGGATATCTACAGCTCCAGGGTCTCCAAATCTAGGCATCGCCCCTGGGCCGGGCGCGGTGGTGCCCGAGTATGCTCCCCCCGCTGACTACGGCGGCTACGACCCCGATGTGCCCCTAGAGCTACAACAGATGGTGCAGGGGCTACCGTCCGCCGATGTGGAAATGGTTGGCACCTCCACCCTCAGCTTCGATGTACCACCAGACCTAGCCGCAGAGGCCGCTAGTTTGCCCGATCGCGCTGAAGACGCGGGCGGCCAAGGCTCGCTGCCTACTGCTCCGGGGCCTGTTTTCCCAGACGAGACCACCCCAGAGACGATGCCCCCCGGTTTTGTAGAAGCCGGTTTTGTGGGGTCGGAGCCGATGACCAGCACCCTAGAGGAAGAATTGCTCAGTCAGGTGCATCTGGGGGATGACCCGATCCCGAATACCGACCCTGACCAACCGCCGCTGGAGAGCGATCTGGCTGACTCTGCCATGACAATGCCTCCCCTGCGACCGGCCCCCATGCCGGTGCCGCCGCCAGTGCCCCTAGAGCCCGGCGACTATGTTCCCCCGCCGGAAGAGGTGGCTGGGGTCGAGGATCTGTCCGGGATAGAGGGGCTACCGCCAGAGGTTGTAGCGGCTCTATCCAGCATTCCGGCCAGCTCGCCCGACAGCTTTGGAGTGGTGCCCTCTAGCCCTGAGCCGGAAGCAGAAGTGGCTGCCGACAGCTGGATTCGCCTCTCCATTGACCAGGATGGGGATCGATTCTATGCGGTATGGCAGATCGACGAGGGCGATCGCGCCCAGGCCAAAGCCGACGGCGGCGAAACCATGACCCTGCGCCTCTACGATGTCACTGGCCAGACCACCCAAATGCCCTTGCCCCCAGCGGTGGTAGAACAGCGCTGCCGCGACGACTTTGCCCAAGACTGGTACCTGCCGATTCCCCAGCGCGATCGCATCTATGTGGTCGAGGTGGGCTACCTAAGCGCAACGGAAGACTGGCAGGCGATCGCCCAATCGGTTGAGGTCGCAGCCATCTCTCTCTCCTAAATAAAAAAGCCCGAGGCGAGGCCCCGGGCAACATTCAGGAGTGACTTGACGATCTGGATGGTGACGATTTCAGGAAAGACTGTTGGATACTATCCTCAGATGGCTCACACCTTGAGCACCCACTGCTCGCGGGTGTCGGCGCTGACAAAGGGGGCAGGCACAAAGGGAATCTCGACCCCCAGAGAAATGAAGGCAGCGCGAATGGTGGTGGCGTGAGCGGCCTCAGCGGCGGCAATGGAGGCCCCAGCGGAGATCAGCGCAGGGGTTTTGAGCCGGGAGACCTCACCCGCGTAGGCGATCGCAGCGTCGGTTTCGAGAGCCAGAGCCAGCTTGGCGATGTTGACATCCGAGTCGAGGCCGCCGTCGCCCCGCTCCAGGTAGGCCGACAGGTCGTAGCTGTCTTCGGCCATGACGGGGGTGCCGCCCAGGTCGCCCACGACCTGGATGAGCAGGTCGCGGTGGGCCATGTGGTCGGCCTGGTTAGCCAGGGCGATCGCCAGCACGGCTTTGCCCACATCGGTGTCGCTGAGCCCCCCAGCGGCAGCCCCGTAAGCCCAGATCGCCTGGTGCTCGTAGAAGAGCGCTCCGTTGAGAATGGCCGCGTCGTTGGCGGCGGCTCTGCTGCGGATTCCCCCTAGGATGCGGTTCTCCGCGCTACCGTTCTGGGCCTGGGCTGCGCTCTTGGTTAAGGCAGAGAAGCCGAGGGTGCCAACTAGACCCGCGATCGTGCCGCCCACCATCACCCGACGGCGAGAAACCCCTGCTCGGGGGGCAGCTAGATCGTCAGACATGAAATCGTGATTCATTGCAGTATCCTTTGCGCTAATGTCGTGGGCAAGCGTAATTGCTATCAGACCCGCCACAATACGACTAGCTTTGGTCTGTGGATGGCGAACGATCCCAATTGACGGTTGAGTTTTGAGTTAGGCCCATCCATGGCGTTCTGTATCTGTTTCTCCCCCAGCCATCCATAACGGTGGTCTGAGTCGTATTCCTAATGTGTAGTTAATGCCCCCACTGCCGCCCCCCGACCCCCAGATGCCCTCTCCAGTTAGCGATCGCGACCTGGTTACCCGTCTGTGGGCCGGTGATACCGCTGCCCTGGCCACCCTCTACGACCGCTATTCGCCGATGGTCTATACCCTGGCCCTCAAAATGCTGTCTAACCCCGCCGAAGCCGAAGACCTCACCCAGGAGGTGTTCGTCAACTTTTGGCAGCGGCAACAGTACGACGCCAACCGGGGCAGCGTGGGCAGCTACCTGGCTACCAACACCCGCTCCCGCGCCCTCGATCGCCTGCGAATCAGCAGCGGGCGGGCCGTGATTTTGCAGCGGTTTCAGCGCATTACCGAAGCCTCGGCGCGATCGCCCAGCCCGGTTGACTACGCCACCCAACATGAACAGCATGAGCACCTACGCGCCGCCCTCGCCCAGCTCCCCTCCACCGAACGCGAAGTGCTAGAAATCGCCTACTTTCAAGGCCTCACCCAAGCCGAAATCTCCGCCCAGCTCGGTATTCCCCTAGGCACCGTCAAATCTCGCTGCCGCCAAGGCCTCCTCCGCCTCCGCACCCTCCTCCAACCCCACCAAAACTAACCCCCTACTCCCTACCCCCCACACCACACCCTCCACCCCTCACCCCTCCCACCGATGACCTCCCCTCCCCTTCCTGAAAACTGGCGATCGCTGCTGGCCGGGTATGTGCTCGACGACCTCACCGCTGAAGAAGCGGCCCAGGTCGAGCAGTGGATCGAGCACCATCCCGAAGTGACAACTGAACTGGCGTCCCTCCAGGCCACCTGGGATTGCCTTCCCCTAGGCCTTTCGACCGTAGCGCCGCCACCCGAACTGCGCGATCGCACCTTAGCCGCCGCTATAGCCGCTGCCGCCGTGCCTGCTGAGCCTGCAAGTCCCGCAGAGATCCTCATTCCGAATCAGTTCCCAAGTGCAGCGCCGATACCTCGCCGCCGATTCCCTTGGGGTCGAGTCGGGCTAGCCCTAGGCTGGGCCGCCACCGCCCTGGCCCTGGCCTTTGCCCTGCAAGAAAACCAGCGCCTGCGCCTGGCCCTGCGCCAAACCGAGACTGTGGTGGCCAGCTTTAGCCAGCCCGCCAACCGCCTCTACACCCTGGCGGGCACCGAGGCCGAGCCCCAGGCCAACGCCCGCCTGGTGGTCAACCCCGCCGACCAAACCGCGCTGATCGTCACCACCGATCTGCCGCCTCTGGGTGAGGAGCAGATCTACCGGCTCTGGGCGCTGGCCGACAGCGACCCTGTGTTTTGCGGAGAATTTAACCCAGCCACGGCTGAAGACACGAATCAGTGGGCGCTGCCCGATGCTGTGTGTGGCACTGCCCCAGTGCAGATGTTGATTACGACCGAGCGGGCGGACGATCCACCGGTACCGGCAGGGGATTTGGTAATGCAGAGTGAGGGGTAGGGAGTAGGGGGTGAGGGGGCGATCGCCCAACCCTTTAGGGCATCCTGGGTCACAATAGAGCAAGCAATATTTACCGCTCTACCTATGGCTCCTTTGGCACCGTCGCGATCGCAACCTGCTGCTGCACCCGCTGCGGCTCTGTGGGCGGGGGCGATCGCCCAGCCCGCGACAGAATTTACTGCCACCACGCTGTCTGTGCTGGAGGGGCAGTTACCGGATGGCCTGCGGGGCACCCTCTACCGCAACGGCCCGGCCCGGTTTGAGCGCAGCGGCACCCGAGTGAACCACTGGTTCGATGGCGATGGGGCGGTGCTGCGGGTGAATTTTGATGGTGACAGTGCCGTGGCCACCTACCGCTACGTGCGCTCGGCTGGATATGTGGAGGAAGAGGAGGCCGAGCGGTGTCTCTATCGGGGCTATGGCAGTCTGCCCCCCGGCCCGTTCTGGCAGCACTGGCAGACCCAGGTCAAAAATGCCGCGAATACCTCGGTGCTGGCCCTGCCCGATCGCCTGCTGGCCCTGTGGGAAGGGGGCCTACCTCACCGCATGGATCTAGAGACCCTGGAGACCCTTGGCCTAGACAATCTGGGGAGCCTCAAGGCCAGCGACACCTTTACGGCCCACCCTAAGCGCCACCCCCGCACCGGCCAGATCTTTAGCTTTGGCACGATTCCGGGGGGCAATGCCACTCTTCAGATTTACCGCTGTAGCGCCGCTGGGGTCGTAGAGAAAACAGGCACGATTCCCCTGGCGGGGATTCCGCTGCTGCACGACTTTGTGCTGGCCGATCGCTACCTGGTGTTTTGCGTGTCGCCCGTGCGACTCAGCCCGTTGCCCGCGCTGTTTGGTCTCTCTAGCTTTAGCGATGCGCTTCAGTGGCAGCCCCAGCAGGGCACCCAGATTATTGTGGTGGATGCCGACAGTCTGGAGGCGATCGCCCTGGAGGCCGCCGACCCCTGGTTTCAGTGGCACTTTGGCCACAGCTACCTCGATTTTGACGGCTCTATCGTGTTTGATGTGGCTCGCTACAACGATTTTGCCAGCAACCAGTTCTTCAAAGAAGTGGCCTCGGGCCAGACCTCTACCCCCGCTGATGCCCAGCTTTGGCAGTACCGCATCGACCCCAAAACCGGCAAGATTCTCGACCAGAATTGTTTGATCGATCGCCACTGCGAGTTTCCGGTCGCGTTTGGCGACGATGAGACGGCGACCACCTATCTAAATGTGCATCGCACAGTGCCCACCCCGGTAGATGAGCTGTTTGGGGCGATCGCCCGCCTTGACCCTAAAACTGGCCTCACCGTTGCCGATGCTGGGGAGGGCCGCTACCCTTCTGAACCGATCGTTGTCGCGAACCCGGCGAACCCCCAGCAGCCCTGGGTGCTCACCGTGGTCTACGACGGCACCCAGCATGCCAGCGAACTGTGGGTTTATGAAGGACACGACCTGGAGAAGGGGCCGATCTGTCGACTAGGGCTGCCGGAGGTGGTGTCCCACAGTTTTCACGGCACTTGGATGAGTGAGTAAATATAGTGCTGGCCAGTTCGTTTAGGAAGTTAGCGATCGCCCATAGACAGGTCTCGGCCAGCGAACAGTGAAGTGAGAACCTCGGCAATCCATTAGCAGCTTTCTACCATCCGCTACATTTAACTTGTCAGATCGCTCCGTATGATTGGATTTTAACGATCTTACGTTTACTCAGCATTGAAGGATCTGTCGCTTCTAGTATGTGTGAGACCACCTTAGGCGGCCTTCCATCACCGCACGCTTTCTTCCTTCAAGGTGGCATCAATATCTCTCAACATTGACCATGCTCCATCGGTAGTATTGGATATCACAGTAACCTGCATCTCGTTGACGCGATTTACAGTCGACATGAATGAAACCCCCGCGTCGCAACCGATAATGTATTCTTCACGGTTGCAATCCTCTTTCTCACAGATCCAGAGCCCGTGACCGTAATACGTATGCTCACCTTCCGTCTCAGCTTTCACATAAGGCTGGGCATAGATCTCGACTAGTTCTTTCGGCAAGATCTGATAACCCCAGAATACCTTCCATAAAGTCGTGATATCGTCCACTGTTGTAAATGCCCCTCCATCGGATGCCCCGACAATGGGAAGATTATAGATATTCGTTCGCCAGCTATTCTCTTCTTCCACATAACCCATCGCCGTCTTTTCGGGAAGTTTATTCAGCGCGAAATATCCGGAGTGATTCATGCCGATCGCCTTAAATATGGCCTGTTCAACAAAATCCTGATACTTCATGCCAGTCAGTTCTTCAATCACTACTCCCAGAAGGATATAGCCGCCATTTGAATAGGAGAACCGTTCTCCAGGTGCGAATTTCATCGCCTCATCTGGAAATGTAGCTAGGTAGTCTTTTGGCCCTCTCAAGGAATACCATGGGATGCTGAGGGTAACGTTGTCAAAGTCTTCTATTCTGTCTTCATCATAGTAGTCAGGAATACCAGATGTATGGGTGAGCAAGTGCTGTATCGTGATCTCCTGGGAATAGCGTGGGAAATCGAGAGTGATACAATCCTTCAGTGGAGTGGAAAACGAGAGTTTCTGAGCCTCAATTAGTTTGCCAATAGCTAAGGCGGTGAAGAATTTTGTTCCTGAAGCGATGCCGAAGCGTGTTTCTAGCGAATTCTCGATCTTGTTGCTCCGATCGGCATAGCCTGCCGCTCTCGCATAGAGAACATGATCCTTTTGACGAATAGAGATAACCCCTGAAAAAGCCTGCTCTTCAATAGAAATATTCAATATTTGCTCGATCTCGGCTTGATCTATAGCCATCTCAGCTGCCTCCCAATACTATCGTTCTGCCCATTTACAAGGTCATTGAAAGTGGGCATTGCCTACCCTAATACTGTCCTCTACGGTAAAGGAGTTAGCAAACTGGTCTCGTCCGCACTGCTCGCTGTCGTCAAAGCACTGAAAAAGACTCAATCGGGAATCCATTCCGATCGCAAGAGGCCGAACCAGACCTCATCAACGAGTTGGTCGCGGGTAAGCTGGTTTAAGCGTAGAACACCCTCCCGCTGCATGGGAATCTTCTCTAGTACCCGAATGGATGCTTGGTTGCGAAAATCCGCCATAGCCCTCAACTTCAATAGGTCAGGGCAACTGTGGAAGGCGGAATTCACGACTGCGCGTGCTGCCTCCGTAGCAAAGCCGCGTCGCCAGTGCGACCTGGAGATAGAGTAGCCGATCTCGCCGATGCGCCCACCCAAGAACAGACGCATATTGATGCCGCCAAGTACGGAACCCTGGTGCTCTATGGCCCAGGAAGGGTGCTCATGCCAATTCAACAGCACTTGGGTTGCGACGAATCTGCGAGCGTCTTCCTCTCCATAGGGCTGAGGAAGCGGCAAAAATCGCCCCCACTCCTCGTCCGTCGCATAGAGAAGAACATCACCCACATCCTCGAGCACCCAAGGCCGCAGTAGGAGTCGTTCAGTTTGAATTCTGTCGGGTATCACGGCTTCCAGCCCTTTTTTGTGTGTAGGCATTCGTCCGACGTTCTGGCTAAGAAACTGCAAATGATATTTACATCTACGCTGGGATCTTGCATCAGTAGTGGGCACTACCAGCCATCCCATTTACTTACCACCCACCCTTGATTTACTGAGGTGAGCGAGGAAAAAGCACACGAATTATAACTAGCGCTTAAGCAATATAAACTAACGCTTAAAAAATGCCTATAGTTGACCCAAAGATTTGACCGATCGCCAACCCTATCAAAACCCACCTCCGTACTAACCACAGAGCCTAAGCCCTAAGAATTAGCATTGCTTAAGCCATAGCTACTAACGTATAAGCAATAGTCCACATTGCCTACCCGGTTTGACCAAACGCCCAGGCATTAGCGACTATGGCTTGCATCTCAGCGCTAATTTTCCGTATCTACACAGATCTAGCGGAGAAATTTGAGACATCGGCAATTCCGAATAGCTACTCAAGCAATTGCCCTTTTCTGCCGCCTAAATTGGGTAAATAACTGAGCCGCACAAATCCAGGGATGCATCTTGGAAACGGTAAGCCATAACGCTTTTTTAGTTACCTATAAAAGCCCGTTGAGATTGCCAAATCCATTACCCGACTGCTGCAAAACTCAGTCTTACCGTTTTTATTGTGGAGACACCCAAATGCCTAGACAAAAGAGAAGTTCCCCAACTCTAGAAAAAGCCCATCGCCGCCTCGCCGGTATGCAGTCTGTCACCAGGGCTGTTGATTTTGGTAACGGCTACACCATAGAAGCCTATGAAGAGCACATTCAGACTATGCAAGAAAAGCTCATGGCCTACAACCGCATGCTGTCGATGGTAGACGGTGCCTACAACGACATGCTGATGGCCGAGCGCAAGCTAATGGATTTTTCTGACCACATGCTCTCCGGCTTCGGCGTTCGCTATGGAAAAGACAGCTCTGAATACGAAATGGCCGGAGGCCGCCGCAAATCTGACCGCCAAAAGCGCACTCGCCGCACCGCCAATACTATGAACGTTGCTTAACCCCAAGAGGGCGTTTAAAAGCGATCTGCTGTAGCTTTTAGTCGCCTGCTGATCCCCCTGATCCCCCTTGAAAAGGGATCAGGGGGATCTTCATTTTCGCTTCAAGAAATCAGACTGTTCAAACGTTCTCTCAAGACCGCCTGGGCGATCGCGGTTGGTGCCGCAGCATCACGCCTGAGACGACTCCAGAAATGCCGCCAAACAGCATTGCACTGAATGCAGCAGCAGTCAGGCCAAACATGATGCCAAAGAGCCAGCCAACAGCAGAAACCCCATGGGCGGCTCCCAGACCAGTGATAAAGTTGCCGTACACAAACCCACCAACGGCTCCCCCGATCGCAGCACTAGCCATGACCCCGAGCAGGCCAAGCAGCACGCTCAATATCAGCCCCTGCTTGACGCGAGGTGAAGCTTTGGCAGCATCGAGATTACGTCCCATCCATCTAATCAGTACCAATGACAGGTCTGAACCCCGCGTAGAGGTCATTGCAGACCCATGGATACTCCCCAAAATCAGGCTATTCATGATTCCGGCATAGAAGAGAACAGCCACTGCAAACTCCACATAGCCCAGTGCTGTGAGGCTCCGCAACCCGCAATGCCCATACCACAGGCCTCCGTCACGCGAGCGGCCCCGTTTCTCAAGGCAGCGATCGTGCCACCAAACATGACACTCGTTGCTCCAGAAATCACCGATAGCAGGATGTGAAACAAAGCAGTCTGCCAAACTGGCGGGGGCTCGTGTTGCATCATGATCCAGGGTCCTCAAAGGGGTTGCCTTTGCGCCGTCGATAGACCGTGATGGCCTCACTGGCAAAAGCCTCTGCCTTATCGTTCCTCAAACCCGGCCTTTTCGAACGCTGCCGCTAATGCTCTAACCTACGCAACATCAGGCTGGTGAATCCAATAGTCAGGTTGAGCTAAGTGAGTAACCTGAGTTTGGGATAAGCCCGGCATTGCAACCGCTGTGTGCCTTCGCTTGGCTGGCGTTGTGGCCCCTCTCCTTGTGGGAGAGGGGCTGGGGGAAAAGGGCTGCCGGGGAACATCGCTAACTATGCCTAACCCAAATTGAGGTTGAGTAAGTAAAAGGCGGCTAACGCGGCGGCACCCAAGTACGCAGAACTCGACCGGGGATCGCTTTCCCCAACCAGGGGGTATTGGCAGATAAAGAGCACAGGGTTGAGGGCGTAACCGTCCAGGTAGTGCCGGGGTCAAACAAAATCATTTCCGCAGGCTGCTGGGGCTGAATAGTCGGCGGCGTCTGACCCCAGCACGCAGCAGAGTTTGTGCTCAGCGCCTGCACCAGCGTCAGCGGCGACCAGTCGCCCTGGGTGACAAAGGTATCCCACAAAATGCCCAAGGCCAGCTCCAGGCCAATGGCTCCAGGCGGGGCCGAAGGAAAGCCCACGGTTTTGTCTTCGTAGGTGTGGGGAGTATGGTCGATCGCGATCGCATCCACCACCCCCGCCTTCACCCCCTCAATCAGCGCCGCCTGGTCTTCGGGATTGCCCAACGGCGGCGACAAGCGCAGGTTGGGGTCGTAGCCACCCAGATCCTTGGCGCTCCACAGCAGATGCATCCAGGTGGTGCTGGCGGTGACAGGCAAGCCGCGCTCCTTGGCCTGGCGCACCAGCTCGACCCCGCGCCCCGTAGAAATCCGCATCAGGTGAACGGGGGTGCCCACCTCGGCGACGCATTCCAACAGCGCCGCCAGGGCGGCGGTCTCAGAGCTGGCCGGGTCGCCCACCAGGCCGTAGATCAGCGAAAACGGGCCTTCGCGGGCCACGCCGCTGTCGCGCAGGGTGCGATCGCAGCAGTACAGCGCCACCGGCTTACCCAAGGGCTTTAGGTACTGCAACAGCCGCTGGGTCAGTAGTGGATTTTGAATCGCTCGACCGTCGGCAAAGCCTGCGATCGCCGCCTCAGACAGCTCCACCAACTCCACCATTTGCTGGCCCTGGGCACCCTGGGTCAGCGCACCCCAGGGATATAGATGCGGTAGAGAGGGATTAGTTTGGGCAAGGGTTGCTCGCCGCCCCAGCAGCTTCTCGACCATTGCCGGATGGTCGATCGCAGGCTCGGTATTCGGCAAAATGCCCAGTCGGGTAAAGCCGCCCGCCTGCCCCGCTGCCAGCAGCGAGGCCAGGGTTTCCCTCGGCTCGTGGCCCGGCTCCCCCGAGTGGCTGTAGAGATCGACCAGGCCCGGCAGCAAGACCTTTCCCTGGCCCTGAACCATTTCAGCGCTGGCGGGGATGACGGTCAGAGATGCGGCGATTTCCGTCACCACACCGTCCTGCACCAGCACATCGGCGACCTGATCGGTCTGGGTCACCGCATCCAGCACCCGCACCTGCTGAATTAGCTGCGCCCCGCTCCCAACAACCTCGGTCACAGGGCCCCCGCTGCGGTCTTATCGAGCACGCTGCCCGATAGGTGAATGGTAATGTTGGCCGTGACCAGCACCGGGGCGCTGTCGATGCCGTTAGGGTAGTCAATCACGCTCACCGCCCCATTGCCCTGCTTAAACCGCCAAAACGACTCTGGCCCCATCCCCAGCACGTGGCAGAGCAGCGCCTTGTTGACCGCATCGTGGGCGACAACGAGAATGGTCTGCACCGTGTCGCCGCCGCTGTGGGCCGCGACGATTTCCTTCCAGGCGGCGATCGATCGCACCCACACCTGCTCCAGGTTTTCGCCCCCCGGCATTTGCACCGTTTCGGGAGCACTCTGCCACTGCTCCAACATCCCCGGATAGTTGCTCTCGATCTCCGATTCGTAGAGCCCTTCCCATTCGCCGTGGCTAATCTCTTGCAGCTCGTTCACCGAGTGCAGCGTCAGCCCTGGATGGTGCTGAAGAATGATTTCTGCCGTTTCCTTCGGTCGCGCCATAAAGCTGGTGTAGGCCGCATCGATCGCCACGGGTTTGAGAAACTCCGCCGCCTTCGCCCCCTGGGCGCGACCGTTGTCGTTCAGCGGCACATCGATCTGGCCCTGAAAGCGACCCTGGCGGTTCCACTCGGTTTCGCCGTGGCGCACCAGCAGCATGCGCGGGCCTTTGTGGCCGCGCCGCATTTCCGGCAGCGGTGCCCCCATGTGGCTGGTCAGGTTCATGGCCTCGACCTGCACTGGGCTGCCCCAGCCGCCCTCAAAGTTGAGCACGCTGATGTTGCAGTTGGCCTGGTTGAGGTTGTTGAAATATTCTGGCCCCAGGCCAATGGCGGTGCTAATCAGCGCTCGGTTAATGGCGCTGTGGGCCACGATGAGAATAGTCTTGCCCTGGTAAGCCGCCAACAGCTCTGGCCAAAACCGCGCCGCCTGCTGATACAGCTCGCGAATGGGGTAAAAGTCTACGATCGCGCCATCGGGCTGGGGCACAGCCATGACCATATTGGCGGGGTCAGTGCGCCACTGATCAAAGATTTCAGGATGTTGAGCCTCGGCCTCGGTAAAGGGCACCCCCTCCCACAGCGGCAGGCTGATTTCTTTGAGGTTGTCTGAAAATGTCGGTGACGCCAGGTCGGGGGTCGCCTTTTGCAGTTCTGCCGTGATAATTTCTGCCGTTTTTCGGGCGCGCTTGAATGGACTGGCCCACACCGCATCAAAGGGAATGCCCACCAGCGCCTGACCCACTTGCAGCGCCTGGGCCTCGCCCGCCGGGGTTAGCTCTGACTCGTCGCAGTGGCCTTGAATGCGCTTTTGCTGATTGTAGGTGCTCTGCCCGTGACGAACGATAATTACGCGGGTTTTCAGGGGTCTGTCCTCTCAAGTTGCTCAACCAACGTCAGATTTTACCCTGTCGGGGAGCCGCGCCGCAGCCTTGCAGCGTACTTGGTTGTGCATGGGGACAGTAACTCGCTGTCAGGCTTGGTAGGCATTTCGGTGTAGATGCGATCGCCCCTATGCCCGGTTCCCCAAAGCTGTTCGCCCAATAAAACTGCTGAAGATTATCAGCACCACGATTTGTAGCCAGCCAGCTTTCTAAAGCCTGAACTACCGCATTTGATAGATGTTGAAAAATCGCACTCTTGCAAAACTGTTGGGCATAAAACCCAGGTTAGACCGGCCAGACAGAACCAAGCTCAGGGCTACAAAATTATGGTGAAATTTGCTTACCACGCCTCCCACGAGCAGTTTGCTCCCAGTGCGCTGCTGGGCTGGGCTCAGCAGGCAGAGCAGGCTGGCTTTACCGCTGTCACCTCCTCTGACCACTTTCACCCCTGGAGCGAGCGCCAGGGAGAATGCGGCTTTGCCTGGACTTGGCTAGGGGCGGCGATGCAGGCAACCTCGCTGCCCTTTGGCGTTGTGTGTGCCCCCGGTCAGCGCTACCACCCCGCCATCATTGCCCAGGCGGCAGCGACCCTGGGGGAAATGTTTCGCGATCGCTTTTGGGTCGCCCTCGGCAGCGGCCAGGCGATGAATGAAGCGATTACCGGCCAGCCCTGGCCGGTCAAAGCCGAGCGCAATGCCCGACTCAAAGAATGCGTCGAGGTGATCCGCGCCCTCTGGGCTGGCGAAACCGTCACCCACCACGGTCTAGTGCAGGTAGAAGAGGCCAAACTCTACTCCCGCCCCGCCAACCCGCCCCGCATTATGGGGGCCGCCATTACCCCCAAAACCGCTGAGTGGGTGGGGAGCTGGGCCGATGGCTTGATCACCATTTCTCACCCCCAAGACAAACTGCGGGAGATAGTCGAAGCCTTTCGACGCGGCGGCGGTGAGCACAAACCCATGTATCTAAAGGTGCAGCTCTCCTACGCCTCCGATCAAGAGACGGCTCTGCAAGGGGCCTACGACCAGTGGCGCACCAATATTTTTGAAAGCCAGGTGCTGGCCGATTTTAGGGTGCCTAGCCAGTTTGATGCCGCTGCCACCTTTGTCAAACCCGACGACATGTACCACCATGTGCGCGTTTCCGCTGACCCTCAGCAGCACATTGAGTGGCTGCAAAAGGATATAGAACTGGGCTTTGAGACCATTTCTTTGCACAACGTCAATCGCGAACAGCAGCAGTTTATCGAGGTCTTTGGCGAGAAGGTCTTGCCGCTTCTCAAATAGTTGAACAGGGAGGATTTATCTTGCGCGTAGTGGACGATTCTCTGGGCCTTAGTCAAAAGCCAAGGACATCTAAGAACTAGGCTTTAATGAAATCTGAATTGAGACACCTCAAAGCCAAAGCCTGCCAGTAGCTTTTCATTTTTTACTCTTCTATCTTCGATCTTTTCCTATATGTCGGTTTGTTTAGGTTTCCTATGTTAGATCTTTGGTACAAAAATGCAGTTCTGTATTGCCTCGATGTAGAGACCTACATGGATGGCAACGGGGATGGCGTGGGCGATTTCGTGGGGCTGACCCAGCGTTTAGACTACATTGCTGGCCTCGGCATTACCTGCGTTTGGCTGATGCCCTTTTACCCATCGCCCAACAAAGACAACGGCTACGACGTAATGGATTATTACACCGTTGACCCTCGGCTGGGTTCGCTGGGCGATTTTGTGGAGTTCGCCCGCCAAGCCAGCGAACGGGGCATTCGCATTCTGATCGACCTGGTAGTCAACCACACCTCTGACCAGCACCCCTGGTTTCAGGCCGCAATTAAAGACAAGAACTCAAAATATTTTGACTACTATTTTTGGTCCGAGAAAGAACCCGAAGATATTGATGAAGGTATTGTTTTTCCGGGTTTACAAAAGTCAACCTGGACCTATCAGCCCGAGGTGGGTGCTTATTATGCCCATAGATTTTATAGTCACCAAGCCGACTTAAATATTACCAATCCTGAAGTCAGAACAGAAATCAAAAAGATGATGGGCTTTTGGCTAGAGCTGGGGGTATCTGGATTTCGCATCGACGCCGCCCCGTTCTTAATTGAGCTGACCCAGGCCGATAACGTATTCGAAAAGGTTGAGAATCCCTTTATTTACATCAACGAACTACGTGATTTTCTCTCGTGGCGGCGGGGCGATGCTATTTTGCTGGCTGAGGCCAACGAGTCTCTAGAAAAATTGCCGAAATACTTCGGTGACGGCGATCGCATGCAGATGTTGTTTAACTTTTGGGGCAACCAATACCTGATGCTGGCCCTCGCTCGCCAATCAGCGGCTCCCCTAGCCCAGGCCATGACGGAGTTGCCCCCATCGCCGCCCACCGGGCAGTGGGCCAATTTTGTGCGCAACCACGATGAGCTGAGTCTAGACAAACTCTCCGCTGACGAGCAGGACGAGATTGCGGCGGCCTTTGCCCCCGATCGCGACACCATGTGGATCTTCGATCGCGGCATTCGTCGTCGGTTTGCGCCGCTGCTCGACGGCAATTTGCAACGGCTCAAGCTCACCTACAGCCTGCTGTTCACCCTGCCCGGCACGCCCGTAGTCAACTACGGCGAAGAGCTCGGCATGGGCGACGACCTATCGCTAGAGGAACGCAAGCCCGCCCGCACCCCCATGCAGTGGTCAAAGGCCCCCAATGGCGGATTTTCGACCGCGCCCGTTGACCAGGTGGTGCTGCCGGTGGTTTCCTCCGGCGACTACAGTTACAAGCGGCTCAACGTCAACACCCAGCAGCGCGACCCCAACTCGCTACTGAACTGGATGGAGCGGGCGATTCGCCTACGTAAGGAATGCCCGGAGTTTGGCTGGGGCCAATCGCAACTATTAGACACTGGCCATAACAGCGTTTTTGCCCACCGCTGCGAGTGGCGAGGCAAGGCGGTGATCGCGGTACACAACTTCAGCAAATCTGACTGCAAGGCCACGCTAAAGCTAAAGGATGACGTGGGCAAATGCCTGATCGATCTATTCGAAGACCAGCCGGAGGATGTGATCTCAGAGCCTGCCTACGACATTCACCTGCCTGGGTATGGCTACCGCTGGTTTCAGGTGGGGCATCCGGCTGGTTAAAGAGCGTCTATATTCTTTAAAAGTTCGGCGGGACATCCCCAACCGATCGCGGCATCCGGCCCGATCGCACCAGTTCCAGAAAATTATGCCTTGGCTAGCCGGGCGACGGCCCGAGCAATGGTGTCGGGCTCGATGGGCTTAGCCAGGTGCAGCTGAAAGCCGCTGTCGATGGCTTTTTGGGCGTCTTCTTCGCGCACATAGGCAGTGAGGGCGATCGCCGGCACCTGCCCTCCCTGCTCTGGGGGCAGAGCGCGAATCTGCTGAATCAGCGCATAGCCATCCATCTCGGGCATGCCGATGTCGCTGACCAATACGTGGGGGTTGAAGCCGTCTAGGGTGGTGAGCACTTCAGCGGCAGACTCAAGGCCCACCACCTCGGCCCCGTACTCGCCTAACAGCAGAGTCAGCAGGGCCAACCCATCGGGGTTGTCATCCACAGCAATCACCCGCACGCCAGTCAGATCGATCTGGCCGGGCAAAACCGTTGCTACCCGCTGGTTTGGGCGATCGCTCAGCAGCGGCAAACTCACGGTAAAGGCGGCTCCCTGTCCCTCGCCGGGGCTATCGGCGGCAATGGTGCCGCCGTGGGCCTCCGCCAGGTAGCGCACGATCGCCAGCCCTAGCCCCAGGCCGCCGAATTGCCGGGTAATCGAGGTATCGGCCTGGCGAAAGGAGTCAAAAATGTGGGGCAGAAATTCTGGAGAAATGCCTCGGCCGGTGTCGATGACCTTGAGCTGAGCCCAGTGGCCGACCTGAGCCAGCTGAATCGTAATCTGGCCCTGCTCGGGGGTGAATTTGATGGCGTTGGTCAGCAGATTCCAGACGATTTGCTGAATGCGCGCCCCGTCGCCCTGGATTAACCCAATGTCGGGCAGATCGCTCTGGATGCGGATCCCCTTGGCATCGGCGGCGGCCTGAACCGTTTCGATCGCCGACTCGATCACAAACACCGGATCGACCGAGGCGGGTTCGATCTTGAGCTTGCCGCGCAGGATCTTGGCGATATCCAACAGGTCGTCGATCAGCTGGGTTTGCAGCTTGGCATTGCGCTCAATGGTGGCCAGGGCGCGGGCGGTTTTTTCGGCATCGAGTTTTTTGGTTTGCAGGAGCTTGGCCCAGCCCAAAATTGGGTTGAGGGGCGACCTCAGCTCGTGGGATAAAATCGCCAAAAATTCATCTTTAATGCGGTTGGCTCGCTCAGCGGCCTCGCGGGCGGCCTGCTCTTGGCGCAGCATCTGCTCGCGGACGGCTTCGGCCTGTTTTTTCTGGGTAATGTCTAGCACGGTGCCAATAAAGCGCAGGGGGGTGCCATCGTCGTCAAAATAGACTTGCCCCCTGGCCCTCACCCACCGCTCCACCCGGTCTTGCAGGCCAATCACGCGGTATTCGACATCGTAACTGCCGCCGCTGGCCACGGTTAGCGAGTCTGCGATGACCGCTTGAACGCGATCGCGATCGTCGGGATGCAGCCCCTCGTAAAACCGCTCAACGCTGCTGTCGGCGGCGGGCGGCAGACCAAAGATGGCTTTGCAGCCTGCATCCCAGGTGAGACTGTTAGTCGTCAGGTTCCAGTCCCAAATGCCTATGCGGGCCGACTCGATCGCCATGCGCAGGCAGTCTTCGCTTTCCTGAAGGGCCAGTTCGGCCTGCTGGTGTTCGGTGGCAATGTAGATTCTTTCGCTGATATCCACGGCGGCGCAGGTGACGCCGACGATGGCATTTTGGGCATCGTGAATGGGGTCGATGGTCAGATCGTAGTAGGCGGTCTGGCCATTGCTGACCACCTTGACTTCTTCGCGCAGGCCAATGCCGGTGGCGATTACCCGGCGCTTGAGGTGGGTCAGGCGGGCGGCAGTCTCGGGCGACGCGAGATCTTCGTCGCGCTGGCCAATTACTTGGTCTACAGATAAATCGTGGGTGGGGTTGTAAATCCAGGTGTAGCGCAGGTCAAGATCGTGGTTAAACAGACTGATGGGCGCACTCTTGAGGGCAATGTTGAGGCGCTCTGTGGTCTGTTGCAGCGTCTGCTCGGTCTGGCGCAGATCGGTGATGTCGGTGTTGGTGCCAAACCAGCGCACCACCTGACCCTGCTCGTCGCGCACCGGAATGGCACGGGAGAGAAACCAGCGATAGGTGCCGTCTTTGCCGCGCAGGGGAAAGGTGTCTTCCCAGGTTTCGCCGGTTGCAATGCAGCGCCGAAACTTGCTCACCACGCGATCGACATGGTCGGGATGGTGAACCTGCTGCCAGCCCCAGCCCTGCATGGCGTCGAAGGTGGTGCCGGTGTAGTCAAACCACCGCTGGTTGTACCAAAAAATCCACCCGGTGGCGTCGGTCATCCAGGTAAATTGCGAGATGTTATCGGCCAGGGTGCGAAAGCGCTCTTCGTTTTCTTGCAGCCGCAGCTCGGCCTGCTTGCGATCGCTAATGTCCGCCAGGGCACCGGGAAAGGTCACGGCTCGGCCCTGGCTGTCGTACTCCACCTGCCCCCGCGCAATCACCCAGCGCTCTTCTCCCTGGGGATTGCAGATGCGAAACTCGGTGGCGCAGCTCTCGCCGCTGGCGATCGCCTGGTCAATGGCCGCCGCCACCCGCGCCTGATCGTCGGCATGAATGATGTTGATAAATTTCTCCAGGCGCACTCCGGCGGCAACGCGCTCGGGGTCGAGGCCAAACAGCTGGGCAAAGCTGCGGTTGGCCACCACCCGATTCTCTAAAATATTCCAGCACCAGGTGTAGATTGAGCCAGCCGAAAGGGCGGCTTCGAGCTGAATATGGGCCTTTTGCAGCCGCCGCTCAGCTTTGTTGCGATCGCGCAGGGCCGCCTGCTGCTGGCTGATATCAACCGTAGAGCCCACCACGCGAATCACTTGCCCCTGCTCGTCGCGCACCAGGCAGCCCCGCTCCCAGACATCGACCCAGCGACTGTCTTGGTGGCGCACCCGATAGTCTGACTCGTAGAGCTGGCTCTCGCTGGCGAAGAGTTCCTCCATGCGGTGGCGCAACCGCGCTCGATCGTCAGGGTGAATGCGCTCTTCCCACCACCGAGAGGTGGGCGGGGCCTCGCTGGCAGACACTCCAATGAGATCGAACAATTGCTCAGAGCGGTAGACGCAGTCGTCTCCGCTTAGGTTGACCTCGCTGGCGTCAAACACCATCCCGTTCACCGCCTGCACCACCAGCTGCAAGCGCTCCTCTAGCTGCTTGTGCCCGTCGATATCGACGACGGTGCCCACCCAGCCGGTGATCTGCCCATCGCGATCGCGCGTTGGTAAGCCCCGGTTCATAAACCAGCGGTAGACGCCATCGTGGCGGCGAAGGCGGTGCTCGATTTCAAAGGCGGTGCCTGCGGTAATGGCTTCAGTCCACTTCACCAGGGTCGGGCAATAGTCCTGGGAATGAACGTAGCTGGCTCCGGCCAGACCCACCGACTCGGCGGCGCTCAACCCGGTGTACTCATACCAACGTTGGTTCCAGTAGTGGATGGCTCCGGTGCGATCGGCCATCCACACCATTTGGGGCAGAGCCTCCGCCAGCGCTACATCCGCCAGCACTACAGGGGGCGGCTGGGGAGGCGCGATCGCCGCTGCTGTCTGGGGCTCACTGGGTGTTGGGGCGCTTCGCGCAGCGTTTCCCCCAAAAATCGCGTCTCGCAACGCCAAGCACAGTCCCTCTGGAGTGAGGTGGTCTTTTACCAAATAGTCAGCCGCCCCGGCCTTAATAGCCGCCACCGCCGTTTTAAGATCGTCCCCACCCATCACAAGGACGGGCGGGCAGGCGTTTCCCCATGTTTGTTTCAGCTGCTGGAGCAGGTTTAAGCCACATCCCTCTGAGCCATCAGCGTCAATCAGCACACCCTTGATCTGGCCAGGCTGGTACTGGTTAGCCATCTGCCCATCGCCGGTTGCTTCAACGACCCGATAGCAGACCGCCGTCTCACCCCGCAGCATCTGCCCATAACTATTGGCCTGCCCAGGCAAGCTAGTGACCAATAGAACTGTGTGCTCTGGGGATGACATGGCAAGACTGATAGTTCAAACCTTGAATTTGCTCCTCTGCACTGCAATGGGCGGAGGAGTACTCGTGCTGAGTCGGTTCCCATTTATGGAATGTCACAGACTTTAGGCAACGTGAATCGATCCCTGAACCCTAACAGTCAAGCCATGCACAACTTTAGAAAAAGCCGCAAGCCTCGAAGGCAAGGCTAAGCCGCAGATTGCTGAGGGGATTTTATAGTGTCTGCCAGCACAACAGGAATATATCTAAGGGAAGAAATACCTAGAGTATTACTCCCTTGACCGCGCCGTTCCTAGGCGCTGCTGGCGCTGCCCTCAATGGGAAAAACTTCATCGCCAAAGCGCCGATCGCTGCCTCAGTCGCGGCTAAACAAGGTCATTGCGTCCGTCATGCCGCCCTGAGCTAAAAACGTGATTACTAGCACATCGTCACACTGAGTTTCAGCAAGCCCGCGCAAAAATTCGGGATGTGGCGATTCAACCCCTGGAGCTTGGCTGCTGACGCCGCAGCGCACCCGGTAGCCCATATCTTCGAGGCAACCGCTCAAGGCCTGAATCGCCGATTGATCCGCCAAAGCGGGCTCTCTCTGCCAGATGACAGCGTGCTTTGCCTCTTGAGCCAGAGTTTCAGCCGCACAGGGGGCACTCCTCAGATTTCGCCCCAGATTTCGTTCTAGCTCTCGATAGTGGCGCATGACCGCACTGCGGATGCGTTTTTTGCTCACCTTCTCTCCCAGTGCGATCGATAGCTTTTGCCACAGCTTATAGCCCACCGATTTTTCAATATATTCAGGGTTAGAGGGATAGATTTCTTCATAGGTTTTGCCTTCCCAAGAGCCGAGAAACACACTGCTTTCCAAATCGTTAAGGCGTCGCCCCACAGCCTTAAAAAGAGCATTATCGACAAGGGTGAGGGCCTCATGAGGTGTAACATCTTCGGGGTTTATTGTACTTAACTGATCTCGCATTGTGGGTACCTCTTAAGCCGCATTAAAAAGAGTTCTCTCCATGTGAGATGGCAAAGCACAGGGTTGTAGAGACTGAAATTTATGCATTAGTCTAGGCCTGGCAGCCATGCCAAAAGCTGATCCAGATCACATTCAAGCGTGATAATACGGGCCTACAAAGTCACAAAAATCACACTCAAATCCTATGGATTTCGTTAGGCTTTACCCACAACTAATCAGGGACTCAAACCTCTGTTGAGAAATTGAGGGGAACCGTGAGATTTTAAGAGTTTTTCAGCAGGCAAGCGGTTTTCATAGCAGCCTATAAAGGCAAATTCATGCTCATACCTCTTAGCTGGATAGGTGAGTTTTTATGGTTGATAAAATTGCTCAAAATAGGAACACTATGGCTATGTTCTCTCTTCCTAGGGTGCCACTTCGGCTCGGTTAAACATTGCATTAGATTAGCGGAGGGAAACCATGTCTCAGAATCTTTTTAAGTCGATAGAAGGCCATCTTTGGAAGAGCTACAGCGCCATGTTCGGCTGTACCGCACTGGGCTATTGGCAATGTTTTGCCGCCGTGGCCAATGAGATTATGCCCTACCTACAAGGGACTGATGCCCCTTACCACAATGCTGACCACACGCTGCAAGTGATGCTGGTAGGGCAGACAGTTTTAGAGGGGCGCTATCTACAACACCACGACCTTACGCCCCAAGACTGGCTCAATGTTATGGTGGCCCTACTTTGCCACGACATCGGCTATGTGCGAGGTATTTGCCCTGGCGATGATGGCTCTATTAACCACTTTGTCACCGGGCAAGAAGACAACTGGGTAACGCTGACCTCTCGTTCAACGGATGCCAGCTTAACCCCCTACCATGTGGGCCGAGGGCAGCGGTTTGTGCGCCATCGTTTGGCCGCACATCCCCTGATCGATCTTGACACCGTAGTAAACTGTATTGAACATACCCGGTTCCCGGTTCCACCTGGGGCTAAATATCAAACCACCAACGATCTGCCGGGGCTGTGCCGAGCCGCCGATTTGCTGGGGCAGCTAAGCGATCCAGACTATTTAAAGAAGCTCTCGTCACTCTTTTGCGAATTTGCGGAAACCGGCACTAACGCCGCCCTGGGGTATGAATCGGTAGCCGATTTGCGGGCTAACTATCCCCACTTTTATTGGTATGTGGTGTATCCGTTTATTCAGGCGGCACTGCGGTATTTGGCGGTCACGGCCCAGGGGCGTGAGGTCATAGCCCGCCTGTTTACCAATGTATATCTAGTGGAGCTAGAGCAGTCGTTGTCAGATACGGCCTGCATGGGCGTAAAACAGCAGGCCACCGGCCCAGACGTTTTGCCGTTTTGCCTAACCGACAACCTTGGCTATGGCTCCTAGGGCGCAGATTACCTGTCCTAAATCGGGGTCGCTCAAGGGGGTTCAGGTTGAGCGGCTAGCGCGCTGCGGAAAACCCGTAGCCAATTTTGTAACCACGCCTTGAGGCCAAAGAGAGCTGGCTATGGTGATGGGGCAAAGCTAAATCAGTGTTAAGACTATGGCTCCCTTACCTCTTAAAACTAAGTCTCTAATTGCGCTGCTGGCCCTGGGTACGATCGCCGTTCAAGGCGTGGCAGCGGCCTGTATGCCCCCTGGCGCAGAACCCGGCGAGTTTCTAGAACAGAGCGAACCCCGCCCCGCCCTAGAGCCCATCGCCGAGAACTGGGAAGATGTGACAGCAGATGAACTGCTGTCACCAGAGGTGCGCGATCGCATTATGCAAACCGCTGCCGCCGAGGTCGATCGCCCCGTTGCCGACCTGCGCATTGCCGCCGCCGAAACCGCCACCTGGGATGGCTGCATGGGCATCTATGAGCCCGACCAGCTCTGCACTGCGATCGCCATTGCGGGGCTGCGCCTCGTCATTACCGATGGCGATCAAAGCTGGGTCTACCACGCCCGCCAAGATGGCCAGGGCATGGTGCAAAACCCCACGGCCATTAGCCGCAACGGTTTGATTCCCGACTTTATTCCCCCGGTGATGTCGGAGCCTGAAGCAGACCCCGAACCCTACATCTTTCGCTCGGTCGAATCGGGCAGCTTAATGGGCACCCAGTTTGAGACCGTGCTTCTACCCGACGGGCGACTTTTGCGGAAAGAGAACGACAAAGTTGTTTCAGAAAGGCAGCTCTCGGCAGGGCAAGTAGCAGCCTTTGAGCAGGTTTTAGCAGACCAGCGCTTCCCCAACCTCAACCGCCTGCGCTACATCACCGATGCGGCCTTTGCCGATTACCCCACGGTGCAGCTATCGGCCATGTATTACGAAACCACCTACATTGACCTAGCCATCGACGATGCCCCACCCGCACTCCAAACCGTAGTGCAAGCCTGGAGCGATCTGACGGCTGAGGCCGAATAGCCTAGCTGCGATCGGCGGCACGCCGTCTGGTTTCGCCAATCCTTGAGGGCGTGACATGCTGCGTCCTCAAGGATTTCCCATTTGATACCGCAGCAGGAGTCGGCATCGGTGCGATCGCATCTACTTGGGTTGTTGCAGAAGCACAAAATCAGGCGCTTTGCTACGAGCCTTGGGGCGCCGATACCACTGGATACAAAGGCTCCTGGCCATTTAAGCGCCAGAGGCTGATGCATAGGGCAGTGGCGATCGCTAGCCACACCAGCGACGGCAAAATAATCCATCCCGCCAGCGGCACCACCTGAAAGTAGCCAACTGTCACTGCTACCACCGAGAGCAACGGCCCCAGAATTACCATTGGCACCGCTGCACCCAAACGACCTTCCACCGTGAAAATTGTGTTCCAGGTGTCGCCTAGGCTAAGGTGCACCACGTAGAGAATCAGTGGCCAGCTCAAAAAGGTCTGCCCCATCGCCGACCATACCAGGTAGGCCGAGACCACCCGCAGCACGGCAATACTCATCCACACGATGGGAAAGGCCAGGGGCGGCGGTGCCCAGCCGGGACGCTGGAGCGACTTGTAGCGACCGCTGTTGCGGGTGTTGTCGAGCAGAGAGAAGAAGCGCGATCGCAGCGTCACAAAGACAAAAAACGCGCAGGCGATCGCTGTCGTTGCCCAAGGAGCTAACGCACCCAGGTCGAAGTATCCAAAGACCACATCCATAGCCCATAGCAGCGTTGACATCGCGGCTATCTGGGCGATCGTCGCCCCCAGGTAGGTCAGCGTGGCTTTCTTATCCCACTGAGGATTTTCTAGATTAGTGCGAATAGTGGTGTCGCGGGTGGCTTCATTGACCCCCATCACCCTATTGACGCCGCTTTTCACAAGTTTGTTATTGCTCATCAGGCTAAAAAAGTGGTTTATCAGAGATGGTTCGGCTCCTTGCTCCCCCTGGGAGAGGGGTTGGGGGTGAGGGGATTCGAGAAGTTGGCATACCAGTTAGCCCCCAGCCTACCCCTGATCCTAAACCCTACCCGACGCCGCTACCGATAGAGTAAAGAAGGTCTATGGGCAACGGGGGCGAGAACATGGAAGGTACCGGACAAAAGCGAGTGGTAGTCGTGGGCGCAGGCTGGGCCGGATTGGGATCCGCCTATCACCTGGCCCGCCAGGGCTACGCCGTGACGCTGCTAGAAGCCGGAGCCTACCCCGGCGGCCTGGTCGCGGGCTGGCAAACGCCCCAGGGTCGCGCCGTCGAGGCCGGTATCCACGGGTTTTGGTACCCCTACCGCAACATTTTTGCCCTCACCGACCATCTGGGCATTCAGCCCTTTACCGAGTGGACGCGATCGGCCCAGTATTCGCCCCAGGGGCTAGAGGTCGAGTCGCCGCTGTTTCAGGATCAGCCCTACCTGCCGACGCCCCTGGGCACGTTTCTCTACACCGACTTTAAGCGCCTGCCACTGATCGATCGCCTCTCGGCCCTGCCTCTGCTGCAAGCGCTGATCGACTTCGACAACTCTGACGAGGCCTGGCAAAAGTACGATCGCATCACCGCCCGTGAGCTGTTTCGCCAGTACGGTGTATCGGCCCGGCTCTACCACGAATCGTTTGAGCCGATGCTGCTGGTGGGGCTGTTTGCCCCTGGGGAGCAGTGCTCGGCGGCGGCGGCATTAGGGATGCTCTACTACTTCATCCTCGCCCACCAACCCGATTTTGACGTGCGCTGGTGTCGGGGCACGGTGGGGGCGCAGATCTTTCGGCCCTGGACTGAGGCAATCGAGCAAGCAGGGGGCAAAATTCTCGCCAACCACCGGGTGTCGGATGTGCGGGTGGAGAATAACCGAGTGACGGCGGTGGTCTGCGGCGACGAGGTGTTTGAGGCTGATGCGGTGGTGTTTGCCGTTGGCATCAGCGGGCTGAAGAAAATTGTGGAGCAGTCGCCGCAACTCAGAGATCGTACCGAGTTTAGCAATATCCGCAATTTGGGAGCGGTTGACGTTCTCGCCACCCGCCTCTGGCTCGATCGCAAAGTCAACATTCCCCTGCCCTCAAACGCCTGCTTTGGCTTTCACCCCACCACGGGGTGGACCTTCTTTGACCTCAACACCCTGCACGATGAGTATCGCGACGAGCCGGGCACCGTGGTTGAGGCCGACTACTACCACGCCAACCAGCTCCTAGCGATGGATGACGACCAGGTGCTCCAGCAGGTGCAGCAAGATTTGGCCAGGTGCATTCCTGCCTTTGGGGAAGCCAAGATTATCGATCATGCTGTGGTGCGCATTCCTCAGGGGGTGACGCACTTTGCCCCCGGTAGCTACCGCTACCTGCTGCCAACCACCACCAGCTTCGACAACCTGTTTATGGCGGGCGATTGGATTGTCACCCGCCACGGCTCTTGGTCGCAGGAGAAGGCCTACGTGACGGGGTTAGAGGCGGCGAACCGAGTGATTGCGAACCTGGGACAAGGACAGCCTGCGGAGATTTTGCCGGTGATCCCTGACGAGCCGCATATTCAGGTGATGCGATCGGTCAATCGTTTGCTAAGGCAGGGATTGCAGGGGTTGCCGCAGTTTTGGCTACCGTAGCGTCGAAATTCGTACTGGAACCAGTTGCCCTTCCCACTGCCGCCCTTGGTAGTGGCGAAAAATCTTCTTGCGCCGCCGCTGCTTGGGCGGCCCCGTCAAGATCGCCAGGCTATAGGCCACCAAGTAAACCCCAGCCCAAATGCTGTAGGCATGGACAGAAACGCTCATCTCAGGGCCATCGTAGTAGCGCATGAGCGTCATAGACAGGTCAGCGAAGTAAATGCCAAAGATGGCCCAGCGAACCAGCGGAAAATACTTTCTAGCTAAGGGATATCGCGCCGCGCCGGTAAACATCACCGGATATTGGAGATACATCAATAAAAAGAACGCCATGGCAAATAGAATGCCAATCGCCGCCAAAAGCGTATAGTTTTCTCCTAGAGAATCTAGTGTTATGCCAAGCGCCAACAAGATAGCCGCAGTAACATTGATCATCACTATCCCTTAAACAGTCACTGGTTTACTAGAGAAAGTTCTCTGGGCGCTAGTGTTCCCCTAACGGAGCAGAATTTTAGCCCCTGCCTCCATATTTGTAGATTTGCTTCAAAGTCAACGGTACTATCCCCAGTGTTAGAGCGATCGCTCTATGCTTGAATCTGGGCGAACCCACAACCAAGCCATGAATGGTTTTGGAGCCCTGCAAACAAGTGCTAAGAAGGTGACCTATGGCTGAGTCGGTATTGTGCGGCAACCAACATTTTTCTTGGCAAGGCTAGGCGGTACCTAAGATTGGGCAGACCGCGTGAAGCCTTGCCCCACGTAGGCTTCATTTGAGGAAAGACCCTTGAACTTAACTGAATTAGGCGGGTGGAATGCCACCTGCGATCGCGCCTTTGCCCCTTGGGCAGAGGCGAGTTTTGAAGCGGGCCGAGTCGCGCTGGAGCATCGCGGTGCCTACCGACTCTTAACCCCAGACGGAGAGCTGTCAGCAGAAATAGCTGGGCAGTTTCGTCACCAGGCTGAAGACATTCAGACCTTCCCGGCGGTGGGCGATTGGGTGGTAATGCAGCGGCAGGATGAGGGTGCCCACGCCGTCATCCATGCGGTGCTGCCCCGCCAGAGCGAGTTTGTGCGCAAGGCGGCAGGCGGCAAAACCGAAGGACAGGTAGTGGCCGCCAATATCGACACGGTGTTTTTGGTGACGGGTCTCGATGGCGACTTCAATCTGCGCCGCCTTGAGCGCTACCTGGTGGCCGCCTGGGAAAGCCGGGCTACCCCTGTGATTGTGTTGAACAAGGCCGACACCTGCCCCGACTTGGACGAGCTGGTGAATCAGGTTGAATCTATTGCCTTGGGCGTGCCGGTTCACGCCGTCAGCGCCGTCACGGGAGCCGGGCTAGAGCAGCTAGAACCCTACCTGGGGCCAGGGCAAACCGTGGCGCTGATTGGGTCATCGGGGGTGGGCAAATCGACGCTGACGAACTTCTTCTTGGGCAGCCCGCAACAACCCACCCAGGTGGTGCGCGACGACGACAGTCGTGGGCGACACACCACCACCGGGCGGCACCTGCTGCCCCTGCCCTCGGGGGCGCTGCTGATCGACACGCCGGGGATGCGCGAGCTCCAGCTCTGGACGACCAGCGAGGGGCTGGAGGCCACCTTTGCCGACATTGAGGAACTGGCAGAGAACTGTCGGTTTCGTGACTGTCGGCACCAGGGAGAACCGGGCTGTGCGGTGGAGGGGGCCATTGGGGCCGGTGGGCTAGGGCGCGATCGCCTCCACAGCTACCACAAACTCCAGCGCGAGCAGCAGTGGATCGACCAGCGCCAAGATACCCGCGCCGCGATCAACAGCAAGCGCCGCTGGAAGACCATCCACAAGGCCATGCGAAACCATACCAAAGGGTAGCGATCGCCGCTTAACCTGCGGCTCGGCCTCCTCCCCACTGGGTATGGGGCCGAGTTGTATGGCCTGCAACATAATTTGACGCGGCGTTGGTTTTGTCGTCGGTGCCACTGGGGTATAGCCTGATTAAGCGCACCGGGCGATCGCTGCTGTACTAGGCCATGACCTATGACCAACCAGAACTACATAATCGGGGTCGATATTGGCACCACCAGCACCAAGTCAGTGCTGTTTACCGAAGCGGGGCAGGTGGTGGGCAAAGCCCTAGTCACCTACCCGCTCTACACCCCCAACGTAGCCACCGCCGAGCAAGACCCTGAAGAAATTTTTGCCGCCGTGGTCAAAACTGTGCGGGGGCTAGTCGATGCCCACGCCCTTGCCCCAGCGCAGGTGTTGGGGCTGTGCTTTAGCTCGGCCATGCACAGCCTGATCTTGGTCGATGCCGCCGATCAGCCCCTCACCCGCAGCATCACCTGGGCCGACAACCGCAGCGCCGGGTGGGAAAAGCGCATTAAAAACGATATGAATGGCCACGCCGTCTATCGGCGCACGGGCATGCCCCTGCATCCGATGTCGCCGCTGGTCAAACTCACCTGGCTGCGCCACGAGCAGCCCGAACTGTTTCAGCAGGCGGCGCGGTTTATTTCGATCAAAGAATTTGTGTTTTACCGGCTGCTGGGCCGCTACGTGGTCGATCACTCTATTGCCACGGCCATGGGGCTGCTGAATCTAGAAACGTTGGATTGGGATCCGGAGGCGCTGGCGATCGCCGGAGTCAGCCTCGCTTCCCTATCCGAGCTGGTGCCCACCACCGCCGTGCTCACCGGGTTGAAACCCACTATGGCCGAGGCCATGGGCCTGCGAGTGGAAACCCCGCTGATCGCTGGGGCCAGCGATGGCGTGCTGTCGAATTTAGGGGTGGGAGCGATTTCTCCCGGATTGGTGGCCGTTACCGTGGGCACCAGCGGTGCGGTGCGGGCTGTGGTCGATCGCCCCATGACCGATCCCCAAGAGCGGCTATTTTGCTACCCTCTCACCGAGCACCACTGGGTGATTGGCGGCGCGGTCAACAACGGCGGCATCGCCCTGCGCTGGGTGCGCGATCAGCTCGCCGATGCCGAGGTGGCCACCGCCAAACGCCTCGGCCAAGACGTGTACAGTCTGCTAATGACCATGGCTGGAACCGTGTCTCCCGGTTCCGAGGGGCTGCTGTTTCATCCCTACCTGATGGGCGAGCGATCGCCCCTGTGGAACGCCAACGCGCGGGCCTCATTCTTTGGCCTCAGCGTCAAGCACACCAAGTCGCACCTGGTGCGATCGGTGCTGGAGGGTATTGTCTACAACCTCTACCTGGTGCTTAAAGCGCTGGAAGCCTTCGCTGGCCCGGCCACCCTCATTCAGGCGACGGGGGGCTTTGCCGAGTCGGCCCTGTGGCGGCAGATGATGGCCGATATTTTTAACCGCGAGGTAACTATTCCCGAGCATTACGAAAGCTCTTGCCTGGGAGCCGCCGTGCTGGGCCTCTACGCCCTGGGCCGGGTGCCGTCGCTAGAAGCGGTGACTACGATGATTGGCGAAACCTATCGCCATCAGCCGATCGCAGAGAATGTGACGGCTTACCAGAAGATTTTGCCTCTGTTCGAGCACCTGACGGTGGTGTTTGAGCGGGAGTATGATGCGATCGCTGCCCTGCAAGCCGAGCTAAGCAACATCGCCCTACCCTAAACCCATGCCTACTCCCGACCAGTGCCAAACTATGGCCGACATTCGCGCCGAGATCGATCGCCTCGATCGCCAGGTAATTGCCCTGCTGGGCCAGCGGTTTGCCTATGTCAAAGCCGCATCTAAATTCAAAACCAGTGGAGCGGCGGTCAAAGCCCCTGATCGCGTTCAGGCCATGCTCCAGCAGCGCCGGGTGTGGGCCGAGGAAGAAGGGCTGAATGGGGATGCGATCGCATCCTTATACCGCGACCTGGTCAACCACTTCATCGCCGAAGAACTGAAGCACTGGCAACAGGCTCAGCCCGAGTAATCCTAGGACAGCTCACTCGCCCGCCTACTCAAAACTTTCTCCCTGCAGCGTTTAGTCCAGGGCGCTACGGCATTAGCATAGTGCAGCACTCACAGAATCTCGGCCGTCTGAACCCCTTATCATTCAGATGAACCCTATCACCGAGATGTGACGCTGAAGCGACAATAGGCCCAGCTAGGGAGTGAAGCTGAATAATCAGCTGTCCTCAGGAATATCCTCAGGAATTTCTTGAACACGTCCTCAGGATATTCCTGAGGACGTGTTAGTATAAGACCAAGGTTGAAGGGCCTAGGGAGACACCGCCCCCACTGGTGGGTCAAGCTCCCGCTGGCAAACTCTTGACGCCAGAGCGGCTGACAGCCCGTCACCCTCCCCAAAAGAGAGGTGATGCCAGTGCTACCACCAACATCACCACCAAAGGAAAAAAAGAAAACAACTAACTTGCATTTAGACCAGCACTGGAACTGCTGGTCTTTTTATTTTAAACGCTTTGTGACCTTCCAGGCAATTTCACCATTTTTTCGGTACCCAGAGCGGCTAAAGATGAACCCAGCCTCAGAGAAGCGATCGCCGTAGCGCTCAATTTCCCTAGGCGACAGGTCAACTAGCCCAGCCAGTTCGCTAGTGCTAAACAGCCAGCCATTTCTGGCCGCATTCTCTAGGGTTTCAAAATATTTAAGCGGGTCGGGTTCAGGCCCTAGGCCAACGCGACTCATCACCTCCGAAACGATGGCGCTGATCAATCCGCCAAAGTCTCCGGGGGTGGTGGTCAAGGCAGAGCCACCCCCCGATTGGCCGTTACCGTTGTTGTTGCCCGGTCGCTGTTGTAGCCCGCGCGCCTCCACAAACTCAGCGGCACTGCCACCCTGGTTAATAAATACGTGCAGTTCATCCATCAGCCGCAGTTGCTGGCCGCTAATGTGCGAATGCTTCCCCACGCGCTTAGGCACAATGCCCAACTGCTCCATGCGTTTATACACGGCGCTGCGGGCTAAGTCGTAGCGGCTTTGCAGTTGGCTAACCGGAAACTGATCAATTTCCCCAGGGTTCATCGCTGTCCTTTGGACAATCCTCAGGATGTTGAACCAGTATCGCCTAAAAACCCGTCTCCTGGACAGTCCTGAGGATGCTTTTTCTGAAAACGTATTCCTATCGAGTCAAACAGGCATTTTTAGATACGTGCCACTAAGACAAGTGGATGCAGTTCTCAAGCATCGAATTGAGAAAATCAACTGGATTGTAAAAACCTGCTGCCCAAGTATGGTGCCGAGGAACATAGGTCTATATCTATAGTTTGATGGGGCTAACCCAGCGAGGTTTTACCCATGAGCACCGCGTATTACCCTTGGAATGTACAGGCCCTGGTCGAATGGCTTGAGCTAGAACTGAGCTACCACGGTAGTTATCGCGATCTATCAACGGCATTGCAGGTGCATCCCCATACCCTCAGCCATTGGCTCAAGGCGGCTTGGCCAGTCATTACTCTGCAAGACATTTACGGCATTGCCCAATATCGAGGCTGGAGCCTGCGCCAAACTCTGCGCTGGCTAGAACTCCAGCCAGCCCATGTCGATACGCTGATTGAGGAAGATCCGCTGGGCGATCGCGTTAGCTGGGACGATGCCAAGGCGCTTTGGTTTGGTAAGTCAGTGGCGTGACGCTACAGGCCACATTTTTCTTGCTGCCGGGCGATCGCCCCTTGCAGCTGCGGCGTCATGCCCAGCTCAGCCCCATCGTACAGCCGCTGAAACTCGCGCTCAAAGTGAGCCGCCACCGTGGCATTGCGAATCACCAGCAGGTTTTCATCGTTGGTGGTGTTGGCGGCCTGGCTCCAGTTTTGCGAGCCAACCATCACAATGTTTTGGTCGAGCACCGCAAACTTGTGGTGCAGCTTATCGCTAGGCGGCAGCGCCGGTACCCCCACAGTAGTAATGGGATTCGCCCAGGGCACGCTATTGTCTCGCTTGCAGTTGTGGTCGGGCAGCGTGATCCCCAGCATGTCGAGCCCTTCGCTATAGCTGCGGTAGGCAAAACCGGGGTCAATTAGAGTTTTGATGGGCACTCCCCGGTTGGCCAACGGCAAAAGCTGGTTGCTAATTGCCTGTTCAGAGAACACGAACAGCGCCAGGTGAACGCTCTGGGTCGCTTGGCCCAGAGTTTTGGCAATTAGCCCGTTGACGCTCTGCGCCCAGGGCTGAGTCTTTGAAGTCGGCGAAAACTGCACCTCCAGCACCGAGCCAGGGGTCGAAACCAAAGCCGAGGTGCGATGGGGTTTTTGCAGGCCAAATAGGCTATCGTCTCGGCCCCCAGAACCGTCGCCCCACATCATGCTAAATTCTGTCTGAAATCGCTGGGCCAGGGGCTGGCTGTCGATCACCAAAATACTGTTAGCGTTTCCCCGGCTATCTGGATCCGAAAAATCTCCGTGAGTGCAACTCAACGTCCAATTAGCCGAGCCAGTGACGACGGTGCGACCATCGATCACCATAAATTTGTGGTGCATCAGGCCACTGCCCTTGCTGCCATCGGCGGTGTCGTCAATCAGGGGGATGTTGGCTTGGGTGAGGATGGTGAGGGCATCGCGATCGCGCAACTCTCCATCACTCAGCACCCCGTCTTGATCAACATCGATGAAGGCGTACAGATCGTTGACTTTGTCCTGGGAATGCTCGTCTAGCTCAGCCAATGCCCCAGAATTTCGCTGGGCTACCGGCGTGCTGTAGGTATTCTCGACAACCACCCTCACCGCTACCCCGGCAGCCTTGCGATCGGCCAGGGCGTGGGCGATCCCCGGCAGCGAGAACTCATGCACCGCTACGTCAATGGAGGTTTGGGCGGTGGCGATCGCATCCACAACTACCTGCTCCAAATTATCGCCGTGGCGGGTAATCTTGCGGTAGGGATCGGTGTAGACTGCCGCCTGGTTGTGGTTAAAGTACGCTTGAATATACGGATCCTGCGGCAGAGGATCGAGCGTGGGAAGCGTAGCCTCGCTGCGAAACTGGCTACTGACCCCCACAAACAGCAGGAGTCCAATCCCAAACCCGATCCCCCAGCGCACCCAGGGAGATTTTGGTAGTAGATGCACAAGCTTTAAGAGAACTTTTCTGTTTATAGTCAGCCCACGAGAACGGATTGGCTAACGGGGAGGGAGATGTGGGTGGGTGCGGGTGAGTAGGTGTGTGGGTGTGAAAATAGAGGCAGCAACACTCACCTACTCACCTACCCACTTACTCAACTACCCCATGCCCTACGACGCTCTATTTACGAAAATTTCAGACCTCGTCATGTGCCATTCGCCCAGCGGTGCGGAGGATGAAATCAATCAGCATTTAATGGCTGATCTAGCGCGTCTAGGGGTAGAGCACTGGCGGGATGAGGCCGACAACGTGATCGCCAAGATCCCAGGGCGCGACGATAGCCGAGCGATCGCCATCACCGCCCACAAGGACGAGATTGGCACCCTAGTCAAAAGCATCTACGCCGACGGTCGGGTATCGGTACGCAAGCTAGGCGGCTCGTTCCCTTGGGTCTATGGCGAAGGTGTGATGGATCTACTCGGGGATCATCAGACCATTAGTGGCATTTTGAGCTTTGGTTCGCGCCATGTTTCCCACGAGTCGCCCCAGAAATTGCAGCAGGAGAGCAAGCCCGTCACCTGGGAAACGGCCTGGGTTGAAACCAAGCGATCGCCCCAAGAACTCGCTGCCGCTGGCATTCGCCCCGGCACCAGGGTAGTGGTGGGCAAGCACCGCAAACAGCCCTTTCGCATGGGCGACTATATCGCCAGCTACACCCTCGACAACAAGGCCTCTCTGGCGATTTTGCTGAGGCTAGCCGAGCGGCTGAAGGAGCCGCCTTTGACCGTCTATCTGGTGGCTTCTGCTAAGGAAGAAGTGGGGGCGATCGGCGCTCTGTATTTCTCCCAGCGCCACCGACTAGAAGCGTTGATTGCCCTAGAGATTTGCCCTCTGGCAGCGGAGTATTCCATTCAGCCGGGCGAGGTGCCGGTGCTGCTGAGTCAGGATGGCTACGGCCTCTACGATGAAGGCCTAAACGCAGAATTGCGCCGGGCTGCAACCGCCCACGATCTGCCCATTCAAATGGCGGTGATTAGCGGTTTTGGCAGCGATGCCTCGATCGCTATGAAGTTTGGCCATGTGTCGCGGGCCGCCTGCCTCAGCTTCCCCACCCACAACACCCACGGCTATGAGATCGCGCATTTAGGGGCGATCGCCCACTGCACCGACATTCTAGAGCACTACTGTAACGACCTGTGACAGCCCCACGGTTGGCTGTGAACCTTTTCTAGAATGAAATCAGCCAGCTAACCCATCAAACCCCTATCGAATTAACCTATGGCCAAAACCGTCGCGGATGTAATGACCTCAAACCCGATCTCGGTAGCCCCCGACACCGTGCTGAAGGATGCCATTCAGCTGATGGCCGACAACCATGTGGGCGGGCTGCCGGTGATCAATGCAGACAATCATCTAGTCGGCATTTTGTCAGAGTCTGACCTGATGTGGCAAACTACCGGGGTCGATATGCCCGCTTATATCATGCTGCTCGACAGCGTGATTTATCTGAAGAACCCTACCCAGTACAACCAAGAACTCCACAAAGCCCTCGGCCAACTGGTCAAAGACGTCATGACCGATCACGTCGTCACCATTGCCCCCGACAAATCTCTCCGCGAAGCCGCCCACCTGATGCACGACAAGCAGGTGCGCCGTCTGCCCGTTGTGGATGGTGACCAACAGGTGGTCGGCATTCTCACGCGAGGCGATATTGTCCGCGAAATGGCGAATAGCTACGCTTAGGGTGAGTGAGTAGGTGAGTGGATGAGTGGGTGAGTTAATATCCATCTACCCACCTACTCATCCACCCACTTACTCCCCACATATCCCTATCGCTGATCCCCAAAATGGCCGATAGTAGAGAAAGCAAATTTGTATTTATCTCTACAAAATGGCTATTACCCCAGATTCGGTTCGAGAACTGCTCCACTCTGACGACTACGGGGATCGGCTGCGGGCGGTCAACCAAATGCGTGAATTAGACTCCGCCGCTGCCTTTGAGCTAGTGCAACTGGCCGCTAACGATGGCAACGCCCGAGTTCGCTATGCCGCCATTAGCCAAATCGCCAGTTTGGGGCAGCAGGATATAGCTACCGTAGAGCCGTTGCTGCGGCGATCGCTCACCGAAGACCCTGACCCCGATGTCCAGGCCGCCGCCGCCGACACCATTGGCGGGCTCAAACTCAAAAGTGCCTACCCCGAACTGGCCGCGCTCTACCACAGCACCGACGAGTGGCTGGTGAAATTTAGCATTGTGGCAGCTCTGGGCGAGCTGGGTGAACCCCAGGCCTTTGACCTTTTGCAAGAAGCCCTCACCTCAGATAACGAGCTGATTGCCACGGCCGCCATTGGTGCCCTGGGTGAACTGGGCGATCGCCGCGCCCTACCCTTGCTGCTCAACTACACCACTCATCCCGATTGGCAGGTGCGCCATCGTTTGGTGCAGTCCCTAGCGCAGTTCTCTGGGCCAGACGCTGAGGCGGCCCTGCAACAGCTCACCCACGATGACTCTGACATTGTCGCTGGCACTGCTCGACAGCACCTAGGCCTTTAGCAATATGGCCTTTGTCCAGATGAGCTGACCAATATTAACCGGCTTAATATTACGCAACCTCTCCTTCAGGATGCGTTTCCCCGCCGCAAGATCGCGTTTAGCGTAGATAGCGTTGTGCTTGTTGTGGCAAACGTTAGATCAGCCCAAACCAGCGCCTATGCAGATAAAAGGGCTCTGAAATAGGGAATTGACCCACAATGTACCGGCCATTGACGAAGCCCCGGCAAAGTTTGCTATAGTTAAGTAGTGGTCGTATTGCTCCGCCCACAGCAATTTCATCCCCCGAAGTTTCTAGCCCAAATACTGTTTGGGATTAGGCTTTATGTAGGGAAAGCGTTGTTAAGGGATATGCACAAAAGCCATCCCTAAGCAAGCCATAAAAAATACAAATATTTTATCAGTCGTTACCATTCGTTTTTACTGGTTAATCTCTGGCCGAAAAGTTAGAGTCCCAAACCATCATTCAACTCAAGACATTGGAGATGGCCTGAGTGATAGCAACTTCTCCATCTGCACAGCAGCAAAAGTGGGACACCCTGAGTTTCGTGTCCACCCTATACTTGCAGCCTGTTCTAGAACTTCTGCTGAGAAATGTGCCAACAACATGGCAAGCCGAGGTGCGATTAGGGCTACAAGAAGCTCTTGTAAATGCTGCCAAACACGGCAATCGTCTTGACCCAGCTAAGTGCATTTCTGTTAAGTACACGGCATCGGCCTCTCACCTATGGTGGGTCATCACAGACCAGGGAGGTGGCTTTAGCCATCCCTGCGGGTGCGACGAAACCGATAGCGGCGACTGCTCCTCTCACCCTGGGGAATGCGGTAGAGGTCTTTATATTCTTTACCAAATATTTGACCAGGTGACCTGGTACAACGGAGGCTGTGAGCTGCATCTAGGCAAGGTCGTGCGGCAGCCCCGCAGGCTACCACTTATTCGCTGATTGGCCTGTTAATCGCTGGGGCCATCTGTTCAAGCTGGTTGAGGCTGAACTCATTCTTGTGGGGAGAATTCCTATGACTAGCTCAGGGGGTCTTGCGATCGCCGTGGGTGGGGCAAGGAGGCGCTTGCAGACTGCGGTTCAGCCAGCCAGCCGCCTGCTCGACCCGCACCAGGGCTTCCTCAGAATTTTGCTTGAGCAAAAACACTAGCGCCGCCGCCAGTTGTTCCCTAGCGCGCACCCGGCGATCGCGGTTGAGACGGTGCCAATCAGCGGGCTTGACGGCTAAACGCTCCGCCAGGATTTGAGCCAGTTCCAGGTCGCTCAGATCGGCGGCAGGTTTAGCTGCCCTGGCGATCGCCTGAGGTGTCATCGACGGATCAAACGAAAAAGCCATAGTTACTGAAACCAGTTGGGGTTAACTAGAAGATATACCCTGCCTCGGCAACTCCGCTAGGGCAGACACCTTCCTCTATTTTGCACCATGAACCCAGGCCACCGGCAAAAGCGATACCACAGTCAGAGAGGCGCCCTAGGCGGTACCGCCGACGATGCCCCCCGTTCTCTGGCTGAGCTGATGCACCAGCTAGAGGGGCTAGAAGCACGCCTACACCAGCTTAGGGTCGGCGTCTCGAATTTGCTACAGCTCCAGCAGATTCAAGCAAACGGTGCGGAGGAGGATGCTCAGCATTCGGCCCAGGAGGTGATGCGTTTACAGGAAGCCGCCGATAGCTTTGAGATGGAGCTGGCCAGCCGAGTTGTATCGTGGCAGCATCTCCAAGAACCGTTCTGGCAGGCGGTGCGGTTTGGTGGGCTGGGGCTATTGCTGGGCTGGGTTTTGGCCTGGTTTGTCTATGCCCAATAACCTACTCGGCAAAAAACAAGCAGAACTTTTTTAAGTTGCCCAAAAGTAATTCCCTTACCATGCTAGGATTATAAATCGTGGATAGAGCGGGTCGGTGCCCGAGTGGTTAATGGGGGCGGACTGTAAATCCGCTGGCTACGCCTACGCTGGTTCAAATCCAGCCCGGCCCATCCACGACAACTTGCCCTTATAGCTCAGTGGTAGAGCACTCCCTTGGTAAGGGAGAGGTCACGAGTTCAAATCTCGTTAAGGGCTTCCCAAGACTCATGCAGATTGTGGCAGAGCAGATTAAAGCTGCCCTACAGGCTACCCCGCAGGCTTGCAGGCAAAATTCGTGACAAACCCTGGGGAATTAATGATAATTCCCCAGGGCGATCGCCCCAAGGGCTGCAGCGGCACCTACAAAATTCGTTTTTTATATTACTGCCCGGCAAAGCGGCTGAGTCGCTTACCAGAATAGGCGATTAAGCCAGTGGCGCAGCGGCTGCGGCCCCACTGGCTCTTGGTAGTGAGCTGGCAACAAGGCTTGAAAGGCTGTCTCTAGTTCGTCTAGGGCGGCGTCAATGGCCACTCGCTTGGGTCGAGGTTGATGGGGCACATGAACTGCCGGGCCAAACCTCAGGGTAATTTGTTTGCGAAAGTAGAGGATTTTGGTGCCGATAATCGCCACCGGGTAGATGGGGACTCCAGAGCGCATGGCGTAGAGCACGGTACCGCGCCGAAGGGAATGCATATGTCCTTCCCGCTCTCCCAGGCGACCTTCGGGAAACAGCATAATGCCGTCGCCTCGGGCGAGCAGAGCCTGCACCGCCTGGTCGATCTGCCGCATCTGCTGAATGGAGCTGCCGTTGGGCACGTGAGCGCGAATTTCGGCTGCCAGCGGTTTTAGGTCATACTGCCCACTGTCTGCGGCGGCCATGACGGCCATTTCTTCTTTCCACCAGCGCTCTAGGGGGATGACGCCTCCGGCCCAGCCGATCAGCCAGCGCTTCCAGCGTTTGTTGTAGAGGGTGCGGGCATCACCCAGAATGTAGTAATAGGGGGTGGGAGGGCAAAAGGCCAGCAGCAGAAACGGGTCTAAATGGCTGAGATGGTTGGCAGTGAGCACGTTGGGTTCGGTGGGAATATGCTCTGGATTCTCGATGCGTACCTGAAAGCAGGCTTTGATAAAGCGCCGCATCAGCCAGCGACGCACGGGGCCGCTGACTCGCCGGTCAGCGGTGCCCTGGGCGATCGCGCTCAGCTCAGCCAGATCCAGCTCAATGCACTGGCGCACTGCTGAATTTTGCGATGTGGCTACCCCCTCACGCACCCGAGCGATGGCTTCTGGCGTCAATGGCGTCGATGCAGCGGTCAGCTCAGCGGGCTGGAGGGTGTCGGTCATGGCAGTGGCCTAGGTGCGTCCTGACAAAGCCCCAGGACAGAATTGCCATGAGTATGAATTGCCGCCGCCGAGGATGGCTAAAGTTGCCGGTAATTCTTCAAGTTTCCTCAGCGACCGTGGCAGGCTTTGTACTTTTGGCCGCTGCCGCACCAACAGGGATCGCTGCGCTTGGGCTCCACCGGGGGCAGCGCATCGCCATCCATATAAAACCAGCGGTCTTTTTGCCGCACAAAGCGCGATCGCTCATGCACTTGACCCGGTTTAGGATCTTGGTGGTAGGCAATAAACTCGACAACGCCTTTGTTGTCAGCCGCCTGTCCGGCCTCGGTCGTTATTACCCGCAGCCCCAGCCAGGTGGTAGTCGCCACGCTTTGCGCGATCGCCGCCCGCTGCCCTCCATACCGCTGGGTCGGGTGGTGGGTAGCGATCAGATAGTCGATGTTGCCCTGGTGGTAGGCCGTATAGCGCGATCGCATCAGCACCTCTGCCGTCGGCGCATTGGCATCACCCAATAGATACGGCTGACAACAATTCCCAAAGTCCCCACTGCCGCAAGGACACCGCTCCGCAGCCCCTATCCCCATGCGCTACCCACCCACCCATCCACTCACTCACCCATCCACTCTTCTACCCCCGAGGCCGCGCCGGCAAAACCAGCGTATCCGTCAAACTCGCCCGCTTGGGCAGGGGCTGATAGCCGTTGGCATCGAGCCGCTTAATGCGGTCAAAGAAGGCTTCGTAGAACCGCTCCAGGCAGTCACAAAACCAGGACTGATACTCGGGCCAGCGATCGCGATCGCCCAAATCTACCGCCGCTAGGGTACTGGCAATCATGCAGGCCTGGTCGCCCGCCCCATCCCAGATCAGGGGCAGGCCCATTTCGTCGGCGATGGCCTCGCGCTCCTCGGCTAGCAGGTGAAAGTGGGGCTGGGCATCAATGCCCGAGAGCAGCAGCTCGGTGTAGAGGCTGCCGTGGTCGCGATCGAGAATGGCGTTGAGGCGAAACCCAGCTCGGGCAATCGCAAAGCCCATCGAGACCTCAGGGGTGGGGGAACCTGGTTTCACCAGGCTGCCCTGGCGATCCATGCGATCGCACAACCCGCTCCAAAATTCCACATTCTCCTGCTGTAGGGGCGTCAGGGGTTCCGGCTCCGGCTCACTCACGACGGTTTCCTCAAGTTCCTCGGCCTCTGGATCGCTCTCGCCGCTTTCCACAGCCCCGCACACCGAAATAAAGTTGGCGGCCAGCGCCGTCTGGCCAATTTGCCACAGCTCAACCGTCAGGCCTAAAAACGTGATCTCGCTGCTCTGGTTGAGCCAATCCAGGGTCAGTGCCACTGACGCAGCAAAATCCGAGGCGACCCAAACCACCGTAGCCGCGTTCTCGGCAGCGGCCCAAGCCAATAGCTGGCCCAGATCGCTCAGCTCAGCCCCCGACCGGTGAGCCGCCACCAGCACCAGTGCCCCACTGTCGGCCTCGGTTAGCAGGGCGTAGTCGAGTTCAGGGAGAGGATCGTCGTCGGGCGGGTCTAAGCTCAGCCCCGCCGCTTCACCGAGTAGGTCTAGGGTTTCTGCCTCGGTGAGCCACTGCTGAAAATCGGCCTGGGTTTGCCAATAGTCGGTGGGGTCGAGTTTTTCCAGTCGTCCCAGCTTGGGTTTGGCAGCTCGCTTAGGCACAGGTAATTCGCTCTGGCAGAGGGCAGTTGTTGATCCTATTATGGCGTGCCGCCGACCCACAACGATGCCCCGTCCTGGCTGCGTTTCACCTTAGCCACCCTAGAATGTGGGGCCAATCAATAGCTGGCTAGTGCCGCCTGCCACAGGGTGTAGCCCTGGGAACTCAGGTGCAGGCCGTCGGTGGTGAGGTCTGTCCGCAATAGCCCCTGGCTGTCGCTAAAGATGGTGTATAGGTCAACGTAGGTTGCACCCTGGTGGGTGGCCAGGGCAGCCAGCTGCCGGTTGACTCGCTGAATGCGATCGCTTGACACCTCCCGCAGCCGCGTCGGCAAAACGGAGTACACCACCAACCGCGCCTGGGGATGCTGCTGCTTGAGACGGGCCATCATTTGATAGAGATTGTCGATGACCTGGGCCTCGGGTACCCCATTCTTCAGGTCGTTAATTCCGGCCATCAGGTGAATGGTTTGGGGCCGGGTATCGGCAAAGTAGTGCAGCCGCCCCAGCATGTGGGTCGTGGTTTCTCCCGAGATGCTCTGGTTCAGCCACAGCTGGCCACTGGGCAGTTCGTTGACCGGTAGCCACAGCGCCAGCGAATCGCCCACCATCACCGTCAGCGGGGCCTGTCCCTGGCGGTGCGCCATAGCCGTGGCCTCTGCCGCCAGCAGCGCTTGCCAATCGCCATGGGTAGGGGAGACAAACGCCCGCTGCCACTGATGTATGTATTGGTACGGAGCCACCTGGGTATAGAGTTCTCCAGCCTGGAGGGCGGCGGCACGAAACTGGTATAGCTGAGCGCCGGTAACAGGGCGCGCTCCAGGGTCTATTTGAGGAACGGTGGGGCGACGGCTAGGGGTCATCACCTGTTCGGGTCTGGGCCAGCGGGCGGCGGCCCCCATCGACCCAGACCGCTGTTGGGGGGCAGCCGTCGCCATACCGCTCCCACGAGCGGGGCAGGCCTCAGCCCCGTTAGGGTTGACAGCCGTGGAGCACAGTTCTGGGTCAGATAGGGAGGGCAGGGCCGCGTTGGCGACGCCGCCGCTCCACGGGAGCGGGGCCTCTGTCTCCGCCATCCCTAAAGGGGTTGCTCCACTGCCCAACGCCAGCTGAGCCGCCAATAGCCAAATATCCATGCCTGCGCTTTGCCTCACCATGCCAATTCTTTCTCCAGGCCAGGCGATCGCCCATCAGGATGAAACGCCGTATTCTGCCGCTATTTAGACCACCAGACGATGGGCAACCCTAAATTCACTCCAGCGGCACTCCTAGAGAGTTGCCTTACCCCTTGACAGAGCCGGAACCGCTTCGTAATAATGGAAGACTGTGTTTATGCGCTCGGATCAGGTTCCTAAGGCTAACGCCTCCCGCAGTGGAGCCCCAGACCTGGGGTCAGTTGGCACCTGTACGGCGGTTATGAGGTAAAAAATGACGTACGCAATTGTTGAAACCAGTGGAAAGCAGCTGCGGGTAGAGCCCGGTCGCTTCTACGACGTGGATCGCTTAGCCTTAGAGGTAGATGACCAGGTCACCCTTGAGCGGGTGCTGTTTGTCAACAACGATGGCGAATCTCTCGTGGGGCAGCCCGTGGTAGAAGGGGCAACCGTGGTAGGCAGCGTAGTCAGCCACCTGCGGGGTCGCAAAATCATCGTCTATAAGATGCAGCCCAAAAAGAAAACCCGCAAAAAGCAGGGCCACCGCCAAGAACTCACCCGAGTGATGATCAACTCCATTGAGATGAACGGCAAGGCGATCGCAGGCGAAGCTGCCGCCGCTCAAGAAACTGCCCCTGAGCAGACAGCGGTTGAGGCCGAAGCCGAGAGCTAAGCCTCCCCAACTCGCGCTAGATTAAACAGTAGGTAGGTTGAAGGAATACACCCATGGCTCACAAGAAAGGTACAGGCAGTACTCGCAACGGGCGCGACTCAAACTCTAAGCGCCTCGGCGTCAAGCGCTACGGTGGCGAAGCCGTGATCGCGGGCAACATTCTGATTCGGCAGCGGGGCACCAAAATTCACCCTGGCAACAACGTGGGTCGCGGCGGTGATGACACTTTGTTTGCGCTCATAGAAGGCATTGTCACCTTCGAGCGTCGGGGCAAAAACGGCAAGAAAGTCAGCGTTTATCCCGCTGCGATTCCTGCTGTAGCTGCTGAATAGATTGCAGCTTTCAAAAACACCAATAAAAAATCGCCTCGATATCGAGGCGATTTTTTATTGGCGGATGCTTAGTCTAAATAGCCCATCAAAATAGAAGGATGGGGATCCAACTCGTCATTAGGGGCAATGGGGCGATCGCCGGGCAGGGTGTGGATATCGGCAATGTGCAGCGTGCTAACGCCGACCGGACGGTGACCCGGCAGGGTATCGACAGTCGAAATCTCAAAGGTATTGGCCCCGATGGGACGACCCATGGGGCGACTAGGGCCGAGGGTGCCCACTATTTCAAAGTTGCTCAGGGCAATGGGGCGGTGATTCGGCAGGCTATCGGTTTCAACCACCCGAGTATTGTCAGACAGCACCAGAACATCGCTGTTTTTCGGGCTGGCCTTCACGATTCCGCCTTCGGAGGCCGCACTACGCTTGTTGCGGGTGCCTCGAGTAGAGCGGGCGGGTTCTTTCTCAGGGGTGTCGGCACTGCCGTTGCTAGAGTCGTTGGTCGTGGTCATAGGGGTAAACAAGTCCTTATTGCTGCAAACAGCGGCCCGGTGGGCACAACGCTGGTTATGACTATGAAAAGTGATTAATAATCGAGAGACTGCCTCGGCGCATGCTGCCAGTGGGCAACCCCCGCCATAAGCAGAACCATTAAGCAATTATTATACTTTGATGACTACACCATCGAGTTTACGAAAGGTTATTGTCGGCATAAGAGATTTCTACCGGGGATAGCCCCAGTACGCTGGCTTCGACTCCGCTCAGCCAGCCATCTCCGTCCTATGGACGGAGTCGTTCACAAAGCTTGCTCAAAGGATCCAGGTCACAAGGAACCTCTGATCATCCAAAACAATGATCTATAATGGATGGGTAAGCAACATCGTGGGGCTGTAACGGTTTCGACGTTTTGACGAAAGTCACGCTGTGATACAGGCCGAGAGGGAGTCTACTCTCGCAAATCAAGGCTCAAAACAAACGTAAATGCGAACAACATCGTTCCTTTTGCTCGTAAAGCTGCACCTGTTGCCGCTTAATCTAAACCTAGTTTAGTTCTAACCTAGTTAGCGAGCGTTCATAGTTTGACTCCGTTAAGAGCTATGGACAAACCCCAACGGATGCTTCAATGGTTCTCCTCTGGTGGATTCATTGACTAAGACTTAGCCAGAGAATCCCGCCGTCCGGGATAAGTGGCGGTTCCGGCCCCGAGGGTTAGAGGGGCTAAGCCTGTGAATGAGTGGTGTGTTAATACTCAGAGCGGACACGGGTTCGACTCCCGTCAGCTCCATTTCCCACGCCAGGTAGCTCCCAGTCGTCGCGTTGATAGACCGCTGACGGGGCAAGCTACTCGGCCAACAGTATAAATCTGTGTTCGATTATTAATTATCTTTCCATCTGAGAGACCCAGTGTTGGGTCTCTTTTTTCATCTGCCTATACTGAGAAAGCAGCCCTGGCTGACTGCTGTGTTGCCCTTCCAATAAGCCCTTGAGCGAACGCTAGTCCAGCTTCGTCACTATTGATCAAACCTATTTAGAACAATGCGGTTTCCTATCTTGCCTTATCTTTACCAACCGGTTTTCTGTCGCAATTACAAAACCGTTCTGAATCCTTGGCGGTTTTGGTACTTGCACCAGGTGCGCTACCTCGAACGCTGCTGGCTGCGAGAGTATCGACCCGAGCGCCACCATAGCTCTTAACGGCAAGTGCTGACTGTCTCGGGTGGGTAGGCTGCTCAGCGCGATGGCTCAGCAAAAGTTGTAGGGAATGCGATCGCCCCTAAAGATCACCCTTGTGTAACTTTGGATCCTAGGTTCAGACTGGGTGCATAGGATTGGCGCTAGCCAGGCAGCTGTCTCTTGTGCCCTTGCCGTGGGGTCACAGCTACAAGGTTTTGAGGGGTGCAAAGACCGTAAGTGCATCGGGCAGACACTCAAACACCATAGGGTTGGCTTCCAAAATCTCGCCGTCGATCACCAGCTTTTGCGGTGGGTCGGTGGTGACCTTGATGCGATTGGTGCGCAGGCAGGTGATGTCGTCTCGCTGAGTCGGATTGCCCCAGGCGGCAGCGGCCATCAGCGAGGCCAGGGCATTGATCCCCTGGAGCCGGGTGGTGCTGGTGGCAATCGTTACCTCAAGCAGGCCGTCATCGGGAATGACTTCGCCCATACCCTGGGCCAGTACTGAGGTTGGGGGAGCCACATTGGCGATCGTAATGGCGTTGGTAGTGACAGTTGAGACCTCACCTTCGATTTCGAGGGTGGCGGTAAAGGGTTCGGCAGCAGCCAGCTGCCGAACCCCCGAGAGCACGTAGGCCAGGTTGCCCAGCTCGTTTTTGAGCTGGCGACTTGCCCCGTCAACCATACCGGCCTCAAACCCTACCCCCGCCAGCAAAATCATCGGGATGTCGTTACAGCGGGCAGCGTCGATCACGTGGGTATTGCCAGCCAAAATCGTTTCGCAGGCGGCGCGCAGATTGGTCGGTATGCCCAACCCCACCGAAAACGCGTTGGCGGTACCCCGTGGAACAACGCCCAGGGGAATGCCGGTGCCGATAGTGGCCCCCGCCACCGCCGACACCGTACCGTCGCCGCCGGAGGCAATAATCAGGCTGCGGCCCATGTCGTGCTCGTTTTTGGAGTGGATGTGGTCAATTACCTCCCGCGCCTGCTCTGCCGGATCCGCGTCAGGCTTGGTCATGATCACATTGACGAGGATCTGGGGCTCAAGCACCTCTTTAATCAGCGCTAGGTCGGCGTTGGGGTTGCCCTGCCCCGCCACCGGGTTGAAGATCAGGTAGGCAATTTGGCTTTCGGCAATGCCCCGCAGCAGCAGGGTAGCTGACACATCGTTGAGGGCAGCGGGAATGCCCTGGATCTGGCAGGCCCGCAGCACTAGGCTAAAGCTGGGAAAGGCGGTGGCGATCGCCTCTGGATCGGTAAAGAAAATTACCCCAGCCACATCCCCAGCAATAATATGGCTGGCCAGCTCAATGTCGCCCCCCTGACTAGATTCTTTCAGGGCAATAAGCTCAATATTTTTGAGATCCCAGCCCTGTTCAATGCCCCGGGCCATTTCTGCCGGAGCCATGATTTGAAAGTGGGTCAACACCCCTTCGTGCTTCGAGAGCCAATCTAGGACGAAGGTAACCTGGGTGGGATGGGCCAGAATAGCGAGGGTGCTGGGCATAGAGGAATCTCAGTAATCTACCTATGCTACCACCCCCGTTAGGTGGTCAGAAAAGCTCCGTTCTGGGGCCTTAGGGTAGCTCGCTGCTGCTGACGGCCAATTGCGCAATGGCGGTTTGCCAGTTGCCGATCAAAGCTGGTGACCATTGCCAGTGGAGGGATAGGGTATTGGGGTTGACCATGGTGGAATCGAGGGCGAGGGTCTGGGCAAAATAGGCCTGCGCCTGCTGCTGGAGCTGCGCCTGCTCTGCGGCCACAATGGCCAGCTCGCTGTTTTTGTGGTAGGCCAGGGCCAGCCCCGCGTAGGCATTGACCGTGATAGGAAGGGCCACCTGAGGGCTGTTGGGATTAATGTCGCGCCGCTGACGCTGGTCAATGTCGATCGCCCGCTGCCAGGCCGTTATAGCCTGGTCGTAGTCATTCATAGCCATGTGGGCAAACCCCAGCGCCACCCAGGCTTCGAGAAAGGCGGGGCGACCCTCAACGGCATCAGTCCAGGCGCGCAGGGCATCGCTGGGGGAGGTTTCGGCGGCGCTGCCAGCGACCATTTGCTGCCAGGCCAGTCGCCCCCGCACGTAGGCAATATCGGGATCGAGCAGTTGAGATCCAGGAATAGCGCTCACCACTGACTCGACGGCGGTCAGATCACCGCGTTCGAGCAGTTGTTCGAGCAGGGTGCGAGCAGTGTCGTTGCGCCCCAGGGCGATCGCATTCAGCGCCCCCGACAGCAGCGCTGAACTGTTGACAGAGGAACCCGCGAGATCGCCGCTGGCCACCGGTAGCTCGGCGGGATCGCTCACCGTTGGGCGATTGATTGTGGTCAGGGTGATGATGGCCAGCCCCAGCGCCGCCCCTAGACCCGCCAGACCCAGGCTGCCCCACACCAGCAGCTTAGGGGATACCGACCAGCGGCGCAGGAGGGGCCAGGTCAGCGGCGGCACAGGGGCTGCGGTTGTCGCATCGAGGGATGGTTGGGGAGGGGAAGGGTATAGAGCCGTAGGCACGGGCTGCGCCTGGGGCAGCAGACTTTCGGCGGGGTCAGCCAGCAGAGGGCGATCGCCAGAAACCGCCCCGTTGGTCGAGGTCGGCTGGGGCTGAGACAACTGCTGCACAAGGTTGATCACAGCAGTATCGGCATCGCCAGGTTCGGGCTGCTCTAGATCTTGCAGCCAGTCGTAGAGGGGTGAGGCAGCGCGATCGCTGGCGGTATCCTGAGCCTGCTGCGTAAACACCTCCGCCGCCAGACTGGAGATCTCGGGGTCACTGCTGTAGTCAGGCAGCAGCAGGGCGGACTCGGCTAGACCATCATCACCCAAGTCATTGCCTGAAGCCGCAGAGCCATCATGGGCGTAAAGATAGCCGTCGAAGTCGGGGCGCAGATAGAGCAGAGGCAGCATCCAGAAGGGCTGGTCTGAGCCGTAGGCCGACATCAGCCCCTGGCGCACCCGGCTGAGACACAGGTCGATGGGGTGCCCCTGGTGCAGGTTGCGGTAGAGCAGTTGGGTAAAGGTGAGGGCCACGTCGTCGGAAATGCGATCGGCCATGGCGATGATGCCGGGTACCCCCCGGTTAACCAGGGCCTGCACCAGGTTTTGGTCGCGCCAACCCGCCTGGGCATCGTCGTGGGGGGTATAGGCACCCCGGCAGGAGTTAAACACCGCTAGGCGGACGCCGTTGTTGACCAGCAGACCCGCCAGGTCTTCGCCGCTGAGCCGCTCCGTCAGACCCGTTTGCCGATTCACTAAAAACAGATCGCCGCCGGTCTCGCCCGCGTCGCTGTGGCCCGCGTAGTGAAGAATCTGGAACTTGCCCTGCTCTAGAGCCTGGGCAAGCTCAGGCCGCCCCGGCTGTTCTAAAATCGTCAGATCTAACGCTGGATGGCCGGGTCGAGTCGCTCGGAGGCTTTCGCTGAGATTTTGCACCTCCTGGCGCAGGGCTAGACGCTCCTGATCGCTGGGGGCCGAGATAATCACCAGTAAGCGGATGGGATCGCTGGCGGGAGAGAGGGGCACCATCGCCGCCAGGTCGGTTACCGTCTGAGCTTGGTAGTAGCGGCACAGGGTGACATCGAGCCCGGTGGCCAGGGGGCGATCGCCGTCGTACAGCAGTTCCCAAGGCAGGCGCTGCACCCGGCTGTCTTTAAACCCCAAGCGTAGGCGCAAAGGCTGTCGCCGGTTTTGGGCCACTCCCTGGGCGGCGACCCAGCTATCGCGGATCCGGCCCTGAAAAAGACCCTGATACAGAGTCTGGCCAAGCTGAATCCAGGGGCTGTCGGGGCCAAGGGCAAGGGGGGCGGGTGTAGTCAACAGAGCCTGGAGAGGATCTTGAAACAGTTCCTCGGCCTGGGCCAGCCAAGTCTCCAGAGGCCAGGTGACCTGGGCCTCGGCCAGGGGTACCCCAGAGGCCACGTCTTCGGTGCGCAGCAGATAGGCATCTGGCCCAACAGGGGTGATCGAAAGCTGAAATTCCTGGGTCGCGGCCTGGGTCACGGGCGGTAGGGGGTGAGTTTCTTTCACGGTAGCTTGCTGGGTTGATCTCGGGGATAGGGGCGGCGGGGTTGTTAACAAACTCCGGTTAGATTGCCCGCCCGTTGGAGGGATGGCGCTATGATGACTTGTCTTTATTTACAGGGCCTCGGTGGCGAATTCCTGGCGTAATTTGGGTGGTTGGGGCAGTGGATTGAGGGGGCTGGCTCGGGCTGGGAGGTTGCGATCGCTCACCCTGGCCGTGCTCACAGCTCTGATCGCGGCTACTGCTGGGCAGGCGGAAATTATCTCTGTGGAGCTGGATGGATTCGAGGTGCCGCCCCTGCCCGAGGCCGAGCAAGCCCGGCTCGACGCCCTGCTCGGGGTGCGGCAGATTGAGGTGCTCAGCACCCTCAGCCCCGACGATTCTACTCTGGTAGTGGCCGTCAGCAGCCGCATTTTTACCGAGGAGCGCAGTCTGCATTTCCTCAACCTGCGCACGGGTGCCCTGAGCGATGCCCTCGCGTTGGAGTATGACCTGGTCAACCCCGACCTGCCCCTGCGCTGGATTAACAACGACACCCTGCGGTTTGTACAGCAGGATCCCTACGGCCCGTGGGAGATCATCAGCGTGAACCGGGTGACGGAGATTGCGTCGCGCACCCAGGTCTACCCCACCCAGCCCGAGGAGGGGGAAATTTTGGGGATGGCCCCAGACTTTTCTAAGTTTGCCCTGCGGGTCTACGGCGAAGACGAAGACACCATCTACGTGGTGTTTTTGCCCTCGCTGCGTCGCCTGGAGGTGGCCAAACTGCCGGAGGAATTGCAGATTCAACCGCTGACCTGGTCAGAGAGCGGCGACCAGGTGGCTCTGGTGATGTCGTCGGGGGAAGAACGCCAGCTTTACGATCGCACCCCCAACACCCCCAGCCTGGCCCAGCCCGTGGTGCAAGACGCCCTGGGTCGCCTAGCTCCGGCAGACAACCCTTTCCACCAGCACAGCACCGTGCGGGTATTCGACTTTACCCAGACTGAACCGCTGCGCCTAGAGCTAACAGCCCCAGCCTATGGCGGCGACCCCTTTGCCGGGGCCAGCCTCAGCCCCGATGGCCAACGGCTGCTACTGAAGCGCTATCGGCCCAGCGCAGTGGCGGGCCGAGAATACCCCTCCTACGTGTTTCCTGAGTCGGCCTATTTCGAGGTCTATGACCTGGCGGGGACGGTGCTGGATACTATTACGGCTGACGCCCTGCGGGGGCCAACAGAGTCGGGGGGGCAGTTTTTGGGGGGGGAGCGCCTGCTGTTTTGGGGCACCGAAAGCATCAACCGCCACCTGCATGTCTATGACCTAGGCCAGCGCACCCTCACGCCCCTACCGTTACCACCCGGTGCTGTGGATCCGGCATCTATTGTTGCCAGTGAGAATGGCGATACCGTGGTCTACGGCTTTTCATCGGTGACGCAGCCGCCAGCACTATTTGCGCTCGCAACCGATGGCGGGTCGGAGCCGCGATCGCTCACCACCCTCAACGAGGCCGTTGCCAGCAGCAACCGGGTGCGAATGGATCCGGTGAGCTTTACCACTGGTCAGGGCGATCGCCAAGGCTTCTTAGTTCAGCCTGCGGGCAGCGCCTTTCCGCCCCAGGGGGTGCCGATCGTCGTTTGGCAGCAGGGGGGGCCGGGCTTCTCGATGGTGAATGAGTTTGCCACCGAGGTCGAGATGCCGCTGAATCTGCTGCCCAACTTTGGCCTGGCGGTGCTGGTGGTGCCCCTGTCGGGGCGGGAGGGGTTTGGCCCAGAGTTTTACCGCGCCCTGGCCGACAACCAAAACTTTGGCCAGATCGACCTCCAAGAGGGGGCTGAGATCGTTCGGCAAATGATTGAGCAGGGGTGGACAACCGCCGCCCAGGTGGGGATCACGGGCTGCTCCTACGGGGGCTACTACACGGCCCAATTTACGAGCCAGTTCCCTCGGCTAGCGGCGGCGGCTAACCCCCAGTGCTCGCTGCTTGATACGCTGACCGAGTGGCAGCTGGGCTATTCGTCGCTGCTGTCGTACCTGGTGGGGCAAACGCCGATGGAAGCCCCCAACGCCTACCTCCAGGCATCCCCCCTCTATAACGCTGACTCGATTCGTACCCCGACGCTGCTGTTCCACGGGTCTGAGGATTTTTTGCAGGTCGATGTGGCCCGCAACTTCCACGATGTGATTGACCGAGCCGAGGTACCCGTCACCCTCTACGAGTTTCAGGGGGTAGGGCACAGTCTATACGGGTCGGGCTATCAACCCCTGGCGGCACAGCTGCAAATCGAGTTTTTTCGGCAATATTTGCGACCCTAGGCAAAGATAACCGCACCTAGCCCACTGTCTCAGTTGCTCACCAATGTTTACTAACCACTAGAGGGTTGTTTAGGCATTGCCGAGGGGGCGGGGATGTTGAGTGAATCGTTTCAGCAGGGTTTGAAAGGGGTGGCAGCGGCGGCGGGGTTTGTGTTGGTCGGGGCGCTAGTGGCGCTGGTGCTGTCTGAATTTCAGGGGGAGTTTGAGATGGAATTGCAGGATGGCAGAGGGTACGTCAGGGTAATGGGGCCAGGAGGGCAGTGTGAACTGCCAGAGGGGTTTCATCTGAGCGATCCCTAAGGTGCAGTCGTTCGGACTAAAAAGGCATGAGTATCCCGGCTGGGTCAAGCCGGGATTTTTTATTCTCACCGAATGCTGTTTGGTGAACTCCGTAGGTGCTGAGCATGCTCAGCACCTACGGGAGGGATTTAGAGGATGATGGGGCGTCTTTAGGCCGCCAGAGTTTTGCGCTTGAAGGTGTTGAGACCAGCGTATTGGGCCTTAGCACCCAGTTCTTCTTCGATGCGCAGGAGCTGGTTGTACTTTGAAAGGCGCTCGCCCCGGCAGGGGGCACCGGACTTGATCTGGCCGGTCATGGCACCCACCACTAGGTCGGCGATGAAGTCGTCGGGGGTTTCGCCGGAGCGGTGGCTGACCATGCAGGTGTAGCCCGCATCGTGGGACATTTTGATGGCTTCGAGGGTTTCGGTAATGGAGCCAATTTGGTTGACCTTGACCAGGGTCGAGTTGCCAACGCCGTCTTTGATCGCCTGGGCAATGATGGCGGGGTTAGTGACAAAAGCATCGTCGCCCACCAGCTGAATGCGATCGCCCAGTCGCTGGGTCATGGCCTGCCAGCCCGCCCAGTCTTGCTCACCGAGACCGTCTTCAATCGACACAATGGGGAACTGGTCAACCCAGCTTTCCCACAGGTCGATCATGTCGGCGGTGGACTTGCGGCTGTTGTCTGATTTGTAAAACAGGTAGCTGCCGTCCTCTTGGTACAGCTCGCTGACGGCGGGGTCGAGGGCGATCGCAATGTCATCCCCCGGCTTGAGCCCCGCCTTCTCAATGCCCTTGAGAATCACCTCGATCGCCTCTACATTGCTCTTGAGGTTGGGGGCAAAGCCGCCCTCGTCGCCAATGGCGGTGCTGTAGCCCGCGTCTTTGAGCACCGATTTGAGGGCGTGGTAGACCTCGGCCCCGTAGCGCAGCGCCTCAGAAAAGGTCGGCGCACCCACCGGGGCAATCATAAATTCTTGAAAATCAACGCTGTTGTCGGCGTGGGCACCGCCGTTGATGATGTTGAAGCAGGGCACCGGCAGCAGCACCGAATCGGGGCCACCCAGATGCACGTAGAGGGGAATATCGGCGGCAACCGAGGCCGCCCGAGCCACGGCCATCGACACCCCTAAAATGGCGTTAGCGCCCAGGGTGCCCTTGTTGTCGGTGCCATCTAGGGCCAGCATTTTGTGGTCTACGGCGGCGAGATCCATCGCATCCATACCCAGAATGGCGGGGGCAATGGTGTCATTGACGTTGGCTACGGCCTTGAGCACGCCCTTGCCGCCGTAGACAGCCTTGTCGCCATCCCGCAGTTCTAGGGCTTCGCGAATGCCGGTGGAGGCCCCAGAGGGCACGCCAGCCCGACCCTTGGCCCCACCCTCTAGCACCACATCGACCTCAACCGTGGGGTTGCCTCGCGAGTCTAGAATCTGCCTGCTGTGAACCGATGTAATTGCGACCATAACCATTACTCCGTTGGTAATTCCATAGACCGTTGCAGACCCCGCCATTTCGGGCGATCGCGCTGAAGCGTTCAATTATCCTGTAGTATCCTACCGGGTGAAAGCCTTCTTCTAACGTCACTTCGGCCACCGTTTAGGCGATCGGTGCAGCGAGTCATCTAATTCTGGGGCGACGGCTTGACACCCCAGTAAACCAACCAGGCCCATACTTGCAGAAATCTGTCTAGGCGCAAATTCTGGCCTGCGATCGCATCTCGATGGGAACCGTTGATGCCTCTGCATAGTACCGGCTTCAGGTTAAGGCTCCACAAATTCTTAGAATCCCCTAAGAATCACCCGCAGCAGGGCGGCAACCTAGTCTATGGCTTCTAACCAGGGGGTGATGCTTGCATGCTGAAGCAACAATATTAGGAATAGTCCCGCTCTTCAATGAGATCGCCCTGCTTGTTGTGAATGCAGAGTTCTGTCTTTTGGGATTTAGCTTTTTCTTTCGCTTTGTCTACTACATCGGCTTTTGTGCGGCCCTGGGCGACTCGTTTTTGGCCCTGGGTGGCAATCCAGCCCGACTCTTCCGGGTCAGCCAAGACGTGAATGGATTCTTCATCGCCTTTATCAGCGTCGTCAGCTACGGCCTGACCCGTGGTGCCGCCAGTATTTTTCTTAGCAATTTGTTTGTCGCGACGTTTGGCCCATTTTTCCGCCTGGGCGGTGGCGATCGCGATCGCCCGACCGTCTCCATAGCCATCCTCCAGCAGAGCGTTGGCAATATCAATCGCCTTGCGCCGCACCTCAGCGGTCAAATTTTTCAGGGAGGTTGGATAGTCGTCGTAGGTCCAGGGCATCTTTCCAGCAAAGCCTGCAAACTTTAACTGTCTACAGAGTTGCGCTGCTGCGAAGAGATTGCACCTGTCTGAAGCATGACTTTTTTCAGGCGAATACTACGGCTGAGGTAGTGGGGTGCGATCGCGATCGCTACGATTAAGTGTAGGCAGCATCCCATGGAAGACTGCCGTTAACTGCCACCCGCCTCAAAGGATCAGCCGGTTATGGTCTCACCTGGGTTAAGAGCCCCCATCGCCGTGGCCCTCGGGGCGATCCCTGGGGCATTGAGCCGGTACTATCTCGGCAAAGGCTTAGCCACCATGGCAGGAATGCCCGACTTCCCTATAGGCACCCTGGGCGTCAACCTGCTGGGCTGTTTTTTGCTGGGTCTCTTTTTGACCCTAACCCTAAAAAAATGGCCCGTCAGCCCCGAATTTAGACTCATGGTGGTGACGGGGTTCATCGGCTCGTTTACCACCTTTTCATCCTACGAGTTAGACGTGGCCCATCTGACGGCAATGCGCCAAGGGTGGCTAGCCGGAATCTACTGGGTGGGCAGCCCTCTGCTGGGGCTGCTGTGCCTATGGAGCGGCATAGCCCTGGGCCGAAAATCCCACCCCGAAGGCCAGTCCGGCAATTGAGTCATCTGAGAACGAGCACAGCGCCATGATTCCAAAGTTTGGCCTGTTGGGGAGCGGCGTTGTGTGATTAGGGTTTGGTCGCAGACCTACAGGCTAAAGCCTAAATAACCCAGCGCCAATAGCCGACCGAGTTCAACCAACAAAAAACCCAGCGCTGGGGTACCCAAGCCGTAGAGCAAAACCACCCCATAGACCTTGGCCCGCCGCAGGTTGTCGATCTCTAGAACATAGGTAGAAAACGTGGTGTAGGCCCCTAAAAAACCCACCAGCAGAACATTGGTCAGCTGAGGAGGTGAGTTCAGCCATTGCTCTAGCACGGTGGCCGCGAAACCAATCCCAAAGGCCCCGGTCAAGTTTACAAACAGCGTGCCATAGGGAAAGCCGGTGCCCTGACGGGCTACCCAAAACTGGTTGGCGTAGTAGCGCCCAAGGGCACCCACAACCGCGCCAGCACTAATAGAAACCGGAGTCCAATCCATTCACCACAGCCTCAGGAGACCGAAGCTTCGGTGGTGGATAGGCTGCCCTGGCAACGGGGACAGAGGCCGAAGAACTCTAGGGTGTGGTAGAAAATTTTGAACTCGTGGGCCTTGTGCAGCTGTTTCTCTAAGTCGTGGACGGGGCACTGGTCAATGGCAATGGTGTTGCCGCACTGAAGGCAGGTGAGGTGATGGCGGTCTTCTTGGGGCAGGCTGTAGAGGGCCTCACCCGAGGGCAGAGTGCGCATTTGCACAGACCCCTCCAGCTTGAGGGCATCGAGCGCTCGGTAGACCGTGGCAAGCCCCGTGGTGTTGCCGTCTTGCCGCATTTCAACGTAGAGATCTTGGGCCGAAATTGGCTTACTCAACCCCTTCAGAACGGTCAAAACTTTCTCTTGGCTGCGGGTGCGTCGTACCATGCTGGCTCACTTGTACTGACTCAATTTTATCAATCGGTTGATACGGTAGGATGAGGGGTGCCAATATATTATGATTTTCCCCGCCACCGGAGTCAGCCGTGCCCCACTACAGCGCCCGCATCTACGTCACCCTGCGCCCCTCGGTACTCGACCCAGCGGGCACGGCGGTGCAGTCTGGGCTGGCCCACATGGGCTACACCAACGTTGGCCCCATTCGCATTGGCAAATACATTGAGCTAACCCTAGAGGCTGAGAATGAAGCCGCCGCCAGCCAGCAGCTCGATCGCATGTGCGACCAGCTCCTGGCCAACCCGGTGATTGAGAACTATCGCTTTGAGCTACAGACCCTGGCAACGGCTTAGAAGTTTTGAGTTTTGAGTGTTTAGTTTTGAGTTCAGGGGAACCCATTCAACACTCAAAATTCAAAATTCAAAATTTTCCCCTTACTCCCCCTTCCCCATGAAATTTGCCGTCATCGTCTTCCCCGGAGCCAACTGCGATCGCGATGTGGCCTACGTCACCCGCGACATTCTTGGCCAGCCTACCCGTATGGTCTGGCATGAAGACAGCGACTTGGGCGATGTGGATGTGGTGGTGGTACCGGGGGGCTTTAGCTATGGGGATTACCTGCGCTGTGGGGCGATCGCCCGTTTTTCGCCCGCTATGCAGGCCACAGTGGAGCACGCCAAGGCGGGCAAGCCAGTGCTGGGCATCTGCAACGGCTTCCAGATTTTGACCGAGGTGGGGCTGCTGCCGGGGGCGTTAGTAAGGAACCGGGATATGCGGTTTATCTGCGATCGCGTGCCCCTCAGAGTCGAGCGCACCGACCTGCTGTGGACAGCTAACTATTCTGCGGGCCAGGTGATTACCCTGCCCATCGCCCACGGGGAGGGCTGCTACTACGCTGACGAGGCCACCCTGGCCGAGCTAGAAGCCAACCGGCAAATTGTGTTTCGCTACAGTAGCCCAGATGGTTCGGTGGATGAGAAAGCCAACCCCAATGGCTCCCTGGGCAACATTGCAGGTATCTGCAACCGAGCGGGCAACGTGCTGGGCCTCATGCCCCACCCCGAGCGGGCCGCCGATGCGGTGCTGGGCGGGGTAGACGGGCTGCCGCTGTTTGAGGGTTTGGTGCGATCGCTAGTAGCTGCCTAAGGCAGGCTTCGTCATTCCTTCAAACAGATCTGCTGCTCAGGGCATAAACTTCACCAAAACCCTTGTCACGGCGATGCAGATGGGTACACTTAACCCTCAAGGAACCAACCTTGGCCTGGGTATCGTCATGGGCCAGAGTTGGCGTTTTGTGGATTGCCCACGACGGCAATCTGCGCTGTGTTGGTCGAGCAAACCCTGGGCTGGGCCACGGCGGCTCGGGCCATTGGCTGTAGGAGAATCCCCATGCCAGACTCTGACGAATGGCTCGGTAGCGCCCTGGCCTACCGCCCCACGGTCTATGAATATTGCCAGCTTGCCCTGCGCCCCACCCTCGACCAAGCGGCTGCCGAGCGCATGGGCGAGATTTTGCAGCGAGCCGAAGCAGAGCCGTTGCTCAATTTTTTAATCGACGAGGCCGATGGGCTGGTGGCACGCTTGCAGCCCTGCCTTGGCCCCCAAAATCTTCACCAGCAGCAGCGGCGACTTCAGGCGGCGATCGATGCCCTCTGGGTAAACGAAGTGCTGGCAGCCTGCGGGCCGTGCTCCTAAGCCCGCTTCAAAACGTTCAAACGTTTGAACGTTTTAGGGGAAATGCCTCAACCAGACTAGCGACAGCTATAACGGTAAGACACTCGCTCAATCGAGAGGGATATCTATACTGTGATTTCTAAGCGCTGGCTGGTGCAGGTCTGTCGGCATCGATCGTGCGATCGCGGCGGTTCGGCAACGGTGCTGGCGGCGTTTGAGCAGCACCAGAGCCCCAACATTTTGGTGGCCGAGAGCGACTGCATGGGCCAGTGCAGCGCTGGGCCTACGGTGAAGGTGATGCCCGGCAACACCTGGTACTGCCGGGTCACCCCGGAAGATGTGCCGCGCATTGTTGAAGAGCATTTAGGAAAAGGGGAATTGGTGCGCGATCGCCTCCATCCGCGCTTTCATCCTGTAGACCCAGATACATCGGCACCGTAGGCGTTGCCTTGCAGCCAAAAGATCTATTCTTGGACAGTTGACTGAGGATGACAAGCCGCAAATGCAACCTAGCGGAGGCATTGAATCAAGGCTGTACGGCGTCTCTGGACAAGCCAATTTTCTCGCCTAACTCAAATACGTTTTCTGTAAATTCGTTGATGTTGCCAGCAAAGGTAGCGGCTCCCCCAGCAAGGGTTGCGGCAGCTGTCCCTGCTGCGATCAGCCGTTGGAGGCGTTTGCCGATGCGTTTTGGCTCTTGCTTTTCTGGCTTGCTGAGATCGCCTTCCAGGTCTTCTAGCTCCATGAGCACGTCGTCTTTTTGCTCTGGGGGGAAGGTCTGGGCTGATGCCCGCAGCGCGGCGATGAGCTGGCTGATGGCCTCATTATTTTGGTTGATGTAGGCGGTCATTTGACCCTGGTTGGTGCCTGCCACATTGCCTACTGGGCCATGGAAAGTTTGAGAAATAGAGTCTTTTTCTGCCATGGTTTGAACAATGTGAAGGAGCGAGGATTGTGTTTGCCGATGGTGGGCAATTTCGTCTGATTGTAGGCGCAGCCGCTCTCGATACTGCGCTTCGAGGGCGGCGAGTTGGTGGGCGTAGCGCCGCTTTACCTCTGTCTCAATGGCGGCTTTATCGGCCTCGGCCTCAACCTCTAACCGCACAATAAAGGCATCGCCCTTGCGCTCCATACCTTGAATTGAAATGCCTTCGTTGGGGTGACTGGCTCGCAGGTCTTGGAAGGATTGGAAGAAGGCTTGCCAGTCGATGCCCTCAGTGAAGGTGATGTCAATGGTTTCTAGAGCACTGGCGATAATCTGAAATCGCTGAGTGAACTCCCCTGGGGCAAAGGTGCTCCCAGGATCGACGGGGAGACGGCTCAAGAATTGTTCCGCTTCAAAGTCATATGTGCGAAAAACATATTCGCATTTCACATCTTTAAGATTGGTGAAACTGTTAATTTGCCAGTCCGCTATACAGGCTCCTGTAAGTGTTGCCTTTGTGAAATTAGCATACAGGACCTGAGATGCATTCAGATTAGCTTTGCTGAGATCAGCAGATTTGAAGTTTGTAAAGGTGAGGTTCGATGTATTGAGGTCGGCGAAGCTGAGTCTAGCCTCGCTGAGATCAGCGGATTCCAGATTAGCGTAAAATAAGGTGGCTTCTCTTAGATTGGTGGATCTGAGATTGGCAGAGAAGAGATAAGCGCCGACAAGGCGAGCCTGTGTGAGGTTGGCTTCATTCAGATCTGCATTGTTAAGGTTAGTGGAGTTTAAGTAGGCCTTGCTAAGGTCAGCGTATGTGAGGTTGGCAGCTCTGAGATCAGCGTATTCAAGGTTGGCAGCCCTGAGATCGGCAAAGCTAAGATTGACTCCAGTCAGTTTGGCAGATTCAAGATCTATCTCAATGCCGGAATTTTCCTTTCTCCATGCATTCCAGACCTTGCTACCCTGCCTTAGCAAAGCGACCTGTTCTTCATTTGCCATCGCCGTTGAGCCTGCATTGTCACTTCACCCTAGACTACGCGCTGTCGCTCATCCGTTCCGTATCTTTTTTTGGCCTGTGGCTAAAGGGTTGATGCCCACAATAGGCCCCCACCTAAGCTTGCAGCAGGAAGTTCCACGAGACACCAACCCAGCTTCGTGGGTGACAAACTCAGCTTACTCGGTGACGGATCTAACCCAATCATTGACGAACCCAACTTCGTAAGTAGCGAACTCAGCTTCATCGATGACGAAGCCAGCTTCAGTAGTAACGAACCCAGCTTCACGGGTGACGAACTCAGCCTCGTGGATGGCAGACCCAGCCTCGTGAGTGGCGAACCTAGCTTCATGAATGGCGAACTCAGCTTCGTAAATTTGCGAGATTAATACTCATCCCACGCACTGGCACTACTTAATCACGGCACAGGCGATGCGCCCACCCGAGCCGCCAATGGGTTGTGAATAGTGATCATCCTTATCGGTGTGGATGATCAGCGCCGTGCCGTCCTCATCCAGCAGTTTGGCCGCTCCAGAATCTAGCGCTACCAGGTCGCTGTACAGCTCAACTTCCACCGTGCCATCGGCGGCGACCACCAGGTTGGGCAAATTGCCTTCATGGGGGCCATCGGGGTTACGAAACCCGTGGGGTTGGTCGAAGGGGTTCACATGCCCACCCGCCGATTTAAACGCCGCTACATCAGAGCAGTCGCCCACGGCGTGGAAGTGCATGCCGTGGTAGCCGGGGGGCAAATCTTTGGCCTTGAGATTTACCAAAACCCCTTTGTGCCCCTGCTCAACCTGCACCGTGCCAATGGTGGTGCCGCTGTTATCAATCAGGTCGGCTTGGGTCGTTAGCGCATCGGCGTAGGCTGGGCCAGCCATCCAGATCAGGCACCCAAGGCCCACCGCACAACAGAGAAGCTTGATTCGATTGAAGAGCACAAGCATAGAACTATCCGTAGCGTCTGCGGTTAGATCATAGTTGAGCATCAGCTCAGATTTCTCCCCACTGCGGTCGAGTTCTGCCGCGCTAATCAAGTTGGGTAACGGCAAACTGCACAGTCCCGAAGCGCTTATGGTAAAAAGTAAGCACTTGCTATGCTTGCTAGCCTGGGGACACTTGCTTTGAGCAGAGCTGAACCAGGGCTGACTAGACAGTTCGCCCCACTGTCGAGATCGAATCATGCAAATCCTCCACGGCACTTGGATACCTCAGCCCGCCGCCGACTTTGTGCAGACGGGGGACTTTTACCTGTGGGTAGAAACCGAGGCAAAAAGCCGTCGCCGCCTGTCACCAGAAACCCACCCCTGCCACCTGCCAGAATCCGACCTGGCGGCGGTGCTAAGCGATGAGCTGGGTCTAAAATCTCCCGATCGCCGCCCCCTAGTCGCCTTCATCACTCCCCGCACCTTTTTACTCCCCACGGTAGACAACCAGCCGCTGCCTTCCCTAGAGCTATCCCGCTACCTGGAGGTGGAAACCCCAGAGCGCTTTGACTGGCAGTACTGGCAGGTCGATTGCTACCAAATTCCGGTGCTCTCTGACCTGATCACGGTGCTGAATAATCTGCACTTTCTTGCCGTCTACAACCTGGCGGAGGTGCAACTGGGGGCCGACCTGCTGTTTTGGTACCACTACACCCAGGCGTTTAAGCAGGTAATCTTGCGCGATCAGTACATTCCGGCCCTGAAGTATCGACAGGTTGCAGCTGCCAAGGCATCCACTCGGCGCAAAGCAGCGGGGACGAAGGCAGCGACCAAAAAGCAGACGGCTACATCAAAATCAGGGCCAGAGCCAGGGTTTGAGATTTATCCGGGGTGGGAGATCGTTGGCGATCGCTACACCGAGCACATTCAAACCTATATCGACTATATGCCCCTGCTCTGCGTCGCCGGGTTTGAGGAGCCACCAGCCCCACCCGCCTTCTACAACCGCGAAACTCTACTCCGCCACTTCTCTGAGTGCTTCGTAACCGACTTAGTGCGGGGTACCAATATCCCCCAGAATTACCTCAAGACTGTTGAGAATACGCTGATTCAAGATTGCTTGCAAGTCAATGCTCCAGGAAAATCGGCAGCGGCGTTGGAGCGGTATCAGCATTGGCAGGGCTGGCGCGATCGCATTGTTCGCACCCAAACCGACCAGACCTTTTATCTGTACTTTCATCTGCAAGACCCGTTCAAGCCAGAAGATCCCTGGCAACTTCTCTTTCAGGTTGCCCCCAAGCACGATCCCTCCCTCAGAGTCTCATTGGATGACTACTGGCGCATGCGCCCCAAGCAGCAGGCCCAGGTCAAAGCTCAGATGGGAGATAGGTTTGAACAAAACCTGCTGATGAATCTGGGCTACGCTGCCCGCATCTACCCAGACCTGTGGCGTGGTCTAGAGACCGATCAGCCCATTGGCATCCACCTCAACCTCGATACCGCCTTCACTTTTCTAAAAGAATCTGCTTGGGTGCTGGAAGACGCGGGCTACAAGGTGATCGTCCCCGCCTGGTGGACGCCCAAGGGTCGCCAGCGGGCCAAAGTACGGCTGCGGGCCAAGGGCAAATCGGCGGGCGGCAGCGACAAATCGAAGGGCTACTTTTCCTACGACACCCTGGTGCAGTACCAGTACGACCTCTCCATTGGTGACCAGCCCGTCACCGAGCAAGAGTGGCAGCAGCTCGTCAACGCCAAGTCGCCCCTGGTCAAGTTTCGCGGCCAGTGGATGGAGCTAGACCAGGACAAAATGCAGCAAATGCTGGAGTTTTGGCAGCAGCAGCAGGCCGAAAACCCCGAAATGAGCCTGCTCGACTTCATGCGCCTGACCAGCGGCGAGGCCGACGACAGCCTAGAGGTCGAGTTCGATCGCAACGACACCCTGGCCACCATGCTCACCCAGCTCAGCGACAAAACTCGCCTCGCACTCACCCCCGACCCCGACCAGCTCCAGGGCAATCTGCGCGACTACCAAAAGCGCGGGCTGTCCTGGCTGCACTACCTAGAAAATCTAGGCCTGAACGGGTGTTTGGCTGACGACATGGGCCTGGGCAAGACCATTCAGGTGATCGCCCGCCTGATTCAAGAACGAGAAAAAACGGCCCAGCCGATTCCTCCCACGCTGCTGATTGCGCCGACTTCTGTGGTCGGCAACTGGTACCACGAGATCGAAAAGTTTGCGCCGCATCTGCGGGCGGTGGTGCACCACGGGGGCGATCGCAACCAAGACACCAAAGCCTTCAAAGCCCTCTGCCGCGACCACGACGTGGTGATCACCTCTTTTACTTTGGCCCGCAAAGACGTCAAGCTGCTGGAGGGCGTCACCTGGCACCGCATTGTGCTCGACGAAGCCCAAAACATCAAAAACCCCAAAACCGCCCAGACCAAGGCCATTCTCAAGCTCAACGCCAACCATCGCCTCGCCCTCACCGGCACCCCGGTCGAAAACCGCCTGATGGATCTGTGGTCGATCTTCAACTTCCTCAACCCCGGCTACCTGGGCACCCAGACCCAGTTTCGCAAACAGTTCGAGCTGCCGATCCAAAAAGAAAACAACTCCACCCGCTCCACCACCCTCAAAAAGCTGGTGGAACCCTTCATTCTGCGGCGGCTCAAAACCGACCAGTCGATCATCAAAGACCTGCCCGACAAGGTCGAGCAAAAGCTGTTCTGCAACCTCACCCCTGAGCAGGCCTCTCTCTACGAAGCGGTGCTCAAGGATGTCACCGAGCAGCTCGAAACCAGCGAGGGCATTCAGCGCAAGGGGCTAATTCTCGCCACCCTGACCAAGCTGAAGCAAATCTGCAACCACCCCCGCCAGTTTTTGCAGGACAACAGCGACTTTACGCCGGAGCGATCGCACAAGCTCAGCCGCCTGCTGGAAATGCTCGACGAAGTGGTGTCCGAAGGCGAAAGCGCCTTGGTCTTCAGCCAGTTTCGCGAAATTGGTGACGCCCTGGAACACCATCTACGCCACACCTGCCACTACAACACCTACTACATCCACGGCGGCACCAACCGCAACAAGCGCGAACAGATGATCGCCGACTTTCAAAACCCCGACACCGAGCCAGCGATCTTTGTGCTGTCCCTAAAAGCCGCTGGTGTAGGCATCACCCTCACCCAGGCCAACCACGTCTTCCACTTCGATCGCTGGTGGAACCCCGCCGTCGAAGACCAGGCCACCGATCGCGCCTTCCGCATTGGCCAAAAGAAAAATGTCTTCGTCCACAAGTTTGTCGCCATGGGCACGTTGGAAGAACGCATCGATCAGATGATTGAGGATAAGAAAAAGCTGGCGGGGGCGATCGTCGGAGCCGATGAATCGTGGCTGACCGAGCTAGACAACGACGCATTCAAAAAACTGATCGCCCTCAACAAAAGCGCCATCATGGATTGATGCCCTAGACATCTTCCATAATTGAGACAGCACTTTCACGCCAGAGAGATATCGTGAACATTGAACAAGCCTTGCTAGAGCGGGTACGCTCTCTCACCCCAGCACAACAGCAGGCCGTTTTAGACTTTGCCGCCTTCCTCCAACAGAAGGTACCTATGGCTCTCAAAGAGCCTATACCTGGCCTGCACAAAGATATTCCCTATTGGATGGCCGATGATTTTGATGCTCCCTTACCAGACGAGTTTTGGCTGGGAGAATCATGAAACTCCTCCTCGATACCCACACCTTCATCTGGTGGGATAGAGAACCCAATTTAATTCCACCAGCAACCCTCCAACTCATGCGCCAGCCACAACTGCTGTTAAGCCTGGTGTCGCTCTGGGAAATTCAAATCAAAACGCAGCTTGGCAAACTCAATCTAAACATGTCTCTACCGGATCTCGTAGAGCACCATCAGGAAAACGGCATGGCGTTGTTGGCAATCAGCCTGCCGCACATTCTGGCGTTAGAGCAACTGCCTCAATACCATCGAGATCCATTTGACCGCTTACTTATTGCCCAAGGTCGGGTTGAATCGACAACGATAGTCAGCCGCGACGACATCTTCAAAAGCTACGACTGCCAACTCATCTGGTAGCTACATCTTCCGACAGCATTGAAGCCACTCTAAATTCTGATTTCTTGTCCGATCTACAGGTTCACCTACAATAAAACCAGCACTGGAGGCTAGCGATGGCAAACTTTAGCCGCACCTGGTGGGGAAAGAGGTTTATTGATGCGATCGAGCGCCTGACCGACTCGGGCCGATTGCAGCGGGGGCGATCCTACGCCAGTGGTGGCAAGGTCAAGAGCTTCGAGATCAACGGCGGACTGGTTACCGCTAAAGTGCGCGGGTCGGTGAACCCCTACTTTGGGGTGACTAAAGAACCGCTGTACACCACCACCATTGACTTTGCGCCCATTAGCAAAGCCAAGTGGGCGGCTGCGATCGCCCTCATTGCCTCCAAAGCCAGCCTCATCTCTCGGCTGCTGCTCAACGAAATTCCCGACAACATTGAAGACAGCTTTAAGACCCTGGGGCTGAATCTGCTGCCCGCCAGCGACAAAGACTTTAAAACCAAATGCTCTTGCCCCGACTACAGCAACCCCTGCAAACACATCGCCGGGGTCTATTACCTGATCGCCGCCGAACTCGATCGCGATCCCTTCCTGCTCTTTGAGCTGCGGGGTTTGCCCAGGGAAGAGTTCAAAGCCGAGCTGGCCAAGTCGCCCCTGGGGCAAGCGCTCTCGGCAGAGCTTTCGGCCCAGCAGCGTCCTCCTGTCCCGGTAGAGCACTACTACACTCAGCCCCAAATTGTTGAGGCATCAGCTCCCGACTTAAAGGAATTTTGGCAAGGGGAGAAGCGACTGCCTCAAACCGTTGAAGTGGCTACGCCATCAGCAGTTCCGGCCATTTTGGTCAAGAAACAGGGTGACTTCCCCGCCTTCTGGACTCGCGACAACTCGTTCATTGAAGCGATGGAGGGTTTGTACGATCGCATACGCAACAAAAACAAAGATCGCCTGTAGTGGTCAATTGGTATTGCGGTGCTGTTCTCTAATCCATTGGCGAAAGACTTTAACCCAGCTGGTTTCGCCCATAGTTTGGCTGGTTTGCAAAAACCGCAGCAGAGTCTCTTGCCTCAGGAGTGGTAAGACAGTCGATACCGCTTGAGAGCAATACTCGCCGTTGATCAAGGCGAATATCGTCAGCGTTACGCCGTCAAACCGCCAGACTTCCGGTACGCTCAAAGCCGCATAGATCGCCATACGATTTAGAGAGCTGCTGGTGTTATCGACCTCAATAGCCAAATCAGGCGGCGGGTCAACGGTCAAATCGATCTCATCCTTGCCGCGCACCGCCTGCTCGTGCTGAATGTAGTAGCACTGGTCGGGTTCCAGCCCTTTGCTCAGGTCTTCTCGACTCCAAGTGGTAGAGCCCAGGCTGCGAATTTCGGTGTCGGTTTCTTCGGTAGTGACCTCTACCATACGGCCCATCAGCTTTTTGTAGATTTCGTGGGGAGGCAGTGGCACCATAATTTCTAAGGCTCCCTGGTCATAGGTGAGGCGCTTACCGGGGGCGGCCTCCAAATCGCGGCTTAAGCTTTGGTAAGTGGCCCAGCTTACCCCCTGCAAGACCACCTGGCGCTGGGGCGGAACTAAAACTGCGGTCATGGGAGAACTCCTAGGCCATCGTTCCTGTATACCTATTTTAAGATCAGCGTAAGAACACCGCTACAGGTACGCGTTTATAGGCAGGTGTCCCAGCCCTCGGCTCAATTCGCGCTTTCATCAGCACATTTGCCTCGGGGTAAAACATCAGTGCTGCGCCCGATCGCACCTCTCCAAAAATAATCTCAATGCCGTCGAGCTGGCCCGCATCCCCCCGCACGCTCACCCGCTGATTTTGGCTAAAGCCTGCCCGCTGAGCATCGTCAGGGTGCATCAAAATGCAGTGGCGGTGGGGCATGCCCCGATACTCATCGGCTTCTTTGTAAACCACCGTGTTGTGCTGACCGTAGCTGCGTCCGGTGATCAAAGCCAGTACCAAAGCGGGATGCTGGGCATCAGATAGGCCAAAGTCTTGCAGCGTCGGCAGCGTCAGGTTGGGCAGCGGCGTCGGCTGCATTTCGGCCTTCCCTGAGGTTGTGGGAAATTTTGGCTCTAGAAAAATGCGCCCGCTAATAGTGAACTCGGCATTGGTGTCATCAATCTCGCCAATTTTTTCGTAGCCGGGAATGGTCTGGGCGATCAGCTGGCGCACGTAGCGGGTATCGTGCAGTCGTCGCCAGTTGATGGGCTGGTCACCGTGGAGGCGGTGGGCCAGCTCTGCCAAAAAGTCGATCTCCGTCACCAAATCGGCCCCCTTTAGATGGGTTTTGCCGGGGCTGTTGAGCCGCACAAAGTTGTTGCCCGACTCGACGGTGGTTTTGTGAGGGTTCTCAAAGCGGGCAAAGACCGGCACAATAATGGTGTTTTGTCGCGCCAGCCCGTGGAAGTGGCCCTGATTGGGTTTGGTGGCCAGGTAGACAATTGTGTCGATGTTGCCGAGGGCGCGTTTGGCCTGGGTGAGGTCGGGGTTGGCGGCGTAGAGGTTGCCCCCCAGACACAGCAGGGCATCGACTTCGCCCGCATCCGCCGCTTCGATCAGGGCGCGAGCGTCGTAGCCCGGTTCGCGCTTGAGCGATTTACCCAGCAGTTTCTCCAGCGCCTCGCGAATGTTGTCTTTGAGGTGGGCCGTCACCCCCATCGAGCCAAAACCCTGCACGTTGGAATGGCCGCGAATGGGCATTAGGCCCGCGCCGGGTTTGCCGACGTTGCCGGTCATCAGGGCGGTATTGGCGATGCTATAGATGTTGTCAACGCTATTGGCCTGGTGGGTGATGCCCATAGCCCAGGCAAAAACCACGTTCTGGCTGCTGTGAATCATCTCCGCAGCGGCAACAATTTCCGTCAGCGTCAGGCCGCAGGTGGCGACGATCGCCTCCCACCCGGTAGCGGCCACCTGGTCGATCACATCCTGCCAGTTCTCGGTATGGGCCTTGAGGTAGTCAAACTGCACCCAGCCCCGCTCTAACAGCACCTTTTGAATGCCCACAAACAGGGCCAGGTCGCTGCCGGGTATCGGTTGCAAAAACAGCGAGGCAATCTCTTCGCCCTGCACCAGCCGCAGCGGATGGGCCGGGGAGCCAAACTTGACCAGGCCCACCTCTTTGACCGGGTTGATGGCGATGACTTTGCCGCCGCGATCGCGCAGTTCAATCAGCTCATTCATCAGCCGGGGGTGGTTGGCGGGGGCGTTTGACCCCACCAGCACCACGCAGTCGGCTTGGCGCAGACTTTCCAGGCTGACTAGCGAGGTGCCTGTGCCAAAGACCTTATTCAAGCTGACCGTTGAGGGGGCGTGGCACAGGTCAGAACAGTCGGCCAGGTTGTTAGAACCCAAGGCCCGCACCATCAGCTGCAATAGAAAAGCCGCCTCGTTGGACGATCGCCCCGAACTGTAGGAGGCCACCCGCTCTGGCGGCAGCGAAAAGCCAACGGTGGTGAGCTGGTAGATCTCGTCCCACCTCACCCGTTCGTAGTGGTCAGACCCGGCGCGGCGAATCACCGGAAAGCTGAGGCGACCCAGGCGATCGGCCTCGCGGGAGGTGAGCGCTTGCAGTTCTGCAATGGTGTGGCGGGCAAAGAAATGATCGCTCAGGCCCGGTTGCAGCTCTGACGAGATAGCCTGCACGCTCTTCATGCAGCGCTGGAGCGGTTCTTCTAGCTCATTGATAAAGCCGCCATTTTGCCCCCCGGTGCCCCAGGCGCACGACAGGCAAGCGCTCTTGTGAAACAGGGTTTTCCAAATTTGCGGCCCCTGGGGGGAGAGGGTCTTTTGTGCCCAATATTGAATGATCGGCAGACCACCGCCGATTGGCATAGAGTCAGCAGTGGGCTCGGCAACAGGAGGGCTTGGGGGCGAGTCGCGATCGCTGGCGGCAGTCGAAGGAGCGGAATCCTCGGTCTGGTCAAGTTGGGTCATGGTCAAAGTCTCGCAACAGCCGCCGTCTATCACTATAGCGAGGGTGCCAGGTGCTAGAAAGTCAGCCAAAAGGTAGAGAGTTGTGGGGCAGGTTGCAAAGCGCACCTCTACTCCAGACCGATTTAACCCTTTTGAAGGACGGCAACGCTCTATTTGCTCGGCAAAATGAATGCAACTGCTTAGATCAGGAGGTCTGCTATGAACCGCTTAGAGTATCCCAAGCAAATAACTATCCATTAGATTAGGAGAGAGCTGTGTTGTTGTCGAGCTTCGATGATGGATGTTGCCCCTCTAGCGTTAACCGATAGCCTCAAGGTGTTGTTGAAAGACAC
>JAHHIH010000016.1 GCA_019358835.1 Tildeniella torsiva UHER 1998/13D | reverse complement strand
AGGATCCTCTAGTTCCTCAAAGTGGCTTAGCAGTGAAGCGGTCGGTGGCACTGAAGGGGACATGGATAGCCTTGAGATCAAACTTATCCATTAGTATCCCTACTCGCCGAGTATGCGTTTGCCCTGACTGAAACCCTGTTGTCAACAGGGATACCGATGGTGGGTGATAATATTGGTCAGACTCAGGCCAGAGCGATAGTTTTTAACGGGGTAAAAATAGGGTTGTGAATTTGTCATCGCTGACGTTTTTGCGCAAAATGCGATCGCCTAATCGCCAGTTTGCCGTAATTGGTTTAGGGCGGTTTGGGCGGGCGGTGTGCGGCACCCTCAACAACCTGGGCTACGAGGTACTGGCCGCCGATACCGACGAGCGCCGGGTCAGCCAGGCCCTCACCGACCAGATTGCAGCCCATGCCCTCCAGCTCGACACCACCCAGCCCTCGGCCCTGCGCGAAGCGGGCATTACCGACTTTGACACGGTAATTGTGGCGATCGGCAACTATGTCGAAGAAAGCATTATCACCACTCTCAATCTGAAAGAGGCGGGGGTCAAGAATGTGGTGGCCAAGGCATCGTCTGAGATTCACGGCAAGCTGCTCGATCGCGTCGGGGCCGACCATGTGGTCTTTCCAGAGCACGAGATGGGCTGCGAGCTGGCCCGCTCTCTCACGTCCCCCGGTATTCTCGATCGCTTTGAGATTGACCCCAACCATTGCATTGCCGAGATCATCGTGCCCCAGGCCTTTGACCAAAAAACCATCGTTGACCTCGACCTGCGCAACCGCTATGAGCTCACTCTGCTGGCTATCAGCCAAGACAACGAGCCCGACCAGTTTGAGATCAACCCCAGCCCCGTCACCCGGCTGAAAGCGGGGGGGCTGATGGTGGTGATTGGCAGCAACAAGGGTTTAGAGCGTTTACCGGTATAGCCCATGCGCGTAATTGGTCTAATTAGCGGCACCTCCGTAGACGGCATCGACGCTGCCCTAGTTGAGCTAGAGGGGCATGGCTACGACCTGACGGTGTCGTTTATTGAGGGGCTGGCTTACCCCTATCCCGACGATCTGCGCCAGCAGATTTTGGCGCTGTGCGCGGGGGAGGCGATCGCCCTAGAGCAGCTGGCCGCCCTCGACGATGCCGTGGCCCAAACCTTTGCCGCGGCCGCCCAGGCACTGATCGCCCAGGCTGGCCCCGCCGACCTGATCGCCTCCCACGGGCAGACGGTGTTTCACCGCCCGCTGGGTCGCCCGGCGCGGCCCGGCCAGGGGCCCATGCGGCTGGCCTACACGGTGCAGCTGGGGCGGGGGGTGGCGATCGCCCAGCACACCGGCCTACCCACCGTCAGCAACTTTCGCCAGGCCGACATTGAAGCTGGAGGAGAGGGGGCACCGCTCGCGCCGATTGTCGATCTCTGTCTGCTCAGCCACCCCACCGAGCGGCGCTGCGTGCAAAACCTGGGCGGCATTGGCAATGTTGCCTACCTGCCCCCCTGGAACCGCCAGGACAGCGCCCCCAAGGTACTGGGGTGGGATACAGGGCCAGCCAATTCCCTGATCGACATCGCTGTGCATACTCTCTCGGCGGGCTCCCTCACCTACGATGTGGACGGTGCCTGGGCGGCCCAGGGCACCCCCTGCCTGCCGCTGGTCAAGCGGTGGCTAGAGCACCCCTACTTCACCCAGCCACCGCCAAAATCTACCGGTCGCGAGTTGTTTGGCTGGGAGTTCTTTAACCAGTGCCGCCAGGATGCCCAGGGGCAGGGGTTAACTGCTCAGGATTTGGTGGCCACCCTGACCGAATTCACGGCGGCTTCGGTAGCCCACGAATATCGCACCTTTTTGCCCGCCCTGCCCGATCGCCTGCTGGTGAGCGGCGGGGGCAGCCATAACCCAGTACTGATGGCGCGCCTCCAGGCCCATCTGCCCGAGATGGCGGTGCAGCCTACCGATGCTGTCGGCGTGTCGGCCAGCTACAAAGAGGCGATCGCCTTTGCGGTGCTCGGCTACTGGCACCACCAGGGCTTCCCCGGCAATTTGCCCACGGTCACCGGGGCCGCTCGCCCCGTGGTGCTCGGCCACGGCAATGATGGGGCTCTGCTCCGTTAGGGACAAGGGTGCCGAAGCCCCATACCCCAGTCTGAACAATAGGGCGTATGCTTGAGAGGCAAAGGACGAAGGACAGCGGGCCATGGCGGACATCACCAACGACACAGCGGATGTCACCGGCCAGTCAAGGTCTGAGGGAGCAATGTGTGGACCATAGCTTTTTAATTGAGCCTGGCCGATGGACGCTTCAGGGCAGCTGGATGGAGCGCGATCGGCTGCCTACCCCAGTGAAGGGAAAAATTCTAGTCGCCTGGAGCCGCGACGACTGGTTCACCATGGTGATGAAGCTGGTGCTGCCCGACACTCAGCCCAGCGAGATGGCGCTTCAGTATCGGGGGCGGCTGACCAGCGGCGACTGTCAGTACACCTTTGTACTGCAGCACAGCCTGCTGGGTCGGGTAGAAGGAGAGGGGTGGGTGGCCCCGGACTCGATTATTCAGCGCTACTGGGCCCTGGGCGATCGCCAGCGTCGCACCGGGTTTGAGACCCTCTACCGCCTCGACCACGATCGCTACCACCTCTCTAGCGGCATTATGACGGGGCACTATCTGACCAGCGCCATGGAAGCTACCCTTCATCTGCAGGGCGCTTCTCCGTCAGGGATGTAAACAGTCTCGCTATAAATGCTTCAAGCAGAATGTACTACAGTGAAAACAACACCTTTTAGGCGCAGTTGGGAATAGTAACTCTATAACCTGTCGCCTGGGGCTGAGCCCGATCCGAGGTATTGCAGGGTGCAAAATTCGGATGGAATTTGAGTCGGTCTGGCCTTAGCGGGCACCCTTGTTCTATAGGTCAGAACGATGGGGCAGGGCCAGCTCAGCTACAGTTTGTGCACCGCCTGCCAATGGAGAGCTGCCAAGCCTAGGAAAAAGCGGGATGTCGGATCCCCAGCCTGTCGCTGCTCCTGGTTGATATCCTGCTTTGATGCATACCCCCTCGTCTTGCCCGCCCTCCCCGCCTACTGGCTAATACCGTTCTATGGCTGACTCAAACCTAGGCTGTAAATTAGCAAATCGCTACGAACTATTAGAACCCATTGGCCAAGGTTCGATGGGGCGGGTGTATCTAGCTGAAGATCTGCTGCTGGGCAGCGTTAAGGTGGCGATTAAGCTGCTTTCCCAAACCCTGCCCGGCGAAAAAATGCGCGATCGCTTCATGCAAGAGGCCATGACCTGCGCTCAGCTGGGCCAAAAAAGTATTCACGTGGTGCGCGTCACCGACTATGGGGTAAGTGACGAAGGGGTACCTTTCTACGTCATGGAGTACCTCCAGGGCCAGAGTTTGAGCCAAATGATCAACCTCCAACCCCTGCCTATTCCCCGCTTTTTAGGCCTAATTCGGCAGATTTGCCTGGGTCTGCAGGCCGCCCATGAGGGGATTATTCTCAAAAGCCAGCCCCAGCCGGTGCCCATTATTCACCGCGACATCAAGCCCAGCAACATCATGATTGTGCAAGACCCCACCCTGGGGGAACTGGCCAAGATCCTCGATTTTGGCATCGCCAAGCTGGTGCAAATCGACAGCGATCAAACCAACTGCTTTATGGGCACCCTGGCCTACGCTTCCCCTGAGCAAATGGAAGGGCAGGAACTTGACAGTCGCTCCGACATCTACAGCCTTGGGGTGATGATGTTTCAAATGCTGACGGGCCACCTGCCTCTGCGGGCCAGCAGCCATACCTTTGGCGGCTGGTATAAGGTGCACCAGACCCAGTCTCCCAAGCTCATGAGCGAGGTGGCCAGCAGCATCAAAATTCCCAAGCTGCTCGAAGATTTGGTGATGGCCTGTATGGCCAAGCCCGCTGCCGAGCGCCCCCAGAGCACCCAGGAAATTTTGCAAATTCTAGAGCCCCTCCAGGCTCGCTACGTCAACGGTTTTCGCATTAGCCAGCGGATTGGCACCACCCTCAATCGGGTGCCTGTCACTCGCCAGCCAACGGCCACCGAGTCGCTCAAAGACGACCAGGTCTGCAAACTGACGGTGTGGCCCAGCGCTAAGCCCTTAGCCGAGATTGTTTTTCCTCACCCATTGCCCACCAGCCAGGGGCCACTGGCCACCCTGTGGGCGATGATGCCCGAAGCCGAAATCAATCGGCGGCTGGTCAGCACCCGCTACAACACGTTTATCTGCACCATGGCCCCTCACCCCATGATGCTTTGGCTAACGGTGCTCTACAGCAGCACCCACGGTGCCCGCTGGCTGCCCTGCTACCTCGATCTCAAAATGGCTTTGGGGCAAGACATGGCCGGGCTGTTGGGCAAAACCGGCAGCTATAAACTGCTGCTCTTTGCCCTAGAAAACCCGCGTCCCTGTGCCCATGTGCTGAGCTGTAATGTCTCTGACCCCCAGCGCAGCCTTCTCCAGGAGTGGGTACTGACGGCCCGCAGCCGTCCCTCCACCGGGGCGATCGCCACCAGCCGCGACCTGTTGCGCAACGAATTGCAGACTAAACTCAAGGCCAAGGTGCTGCAAAAGCTAGAGTCGATTTACGTCGATACGGGCTCTAGCCTCTCTGACTAGAGCCCTAGCGCGCTAGGCCTAGCTGGGAAAAAACAACACCGGATGCCAGCTGCCCCGCATGATTTCACGGGTCAGGCTAGGGGCTGACCACTTGAGAATGCCGCCAGCGTTGCCGGAGCAGGTGGCGATCGCCCCGATATCGTGCATCTCGGCAGTTTTTAGAATTTCCGCTAAGGGGCTGCCCTCAACGATGGTCGTGTTGACCACCAGGTTGAGAGCCGCCAGCTCCGCCTGGAGCTGATCGAGTTCCTGCTCGGCCTGCTTCATAGGGTTATCGCCCCGCAACTCCCGGCGCACGTTGTCATCAATGACCCACAGCAGGCGCACCCGTTCCAGCACCGAGTTGGGGTTGCTTTTTACCTGCTGGTGAATCTTTTTAATTAAATTTTTGCCGCCCTGGGTGCCGTCGTAGGGCACCAGCAAATAGCGAAACAGGTGAGCACAGCGCAGCTCTAGCTCAGCGGTAGTGTAGGTCGATACGAGCTGGGGCCGCAAAATAACAATGGGAATCGCGGTCTTTTCGGCTAGGCCAGCGGTAGTGCTGCCAAACAGCTTTTCCTCCAGCAGCGTGCGGGTTGGGCTACCCAGAAAAATTACGTCGGCCTGGTGCTTTTTAGCCAGGCGCAAAATACTCTCGCTGGCGCGGCCCATCTGCACCTCAACGGTTACATCAATACCGTTGGGGATATCTCGCAGCAGCGTTTGCAGGCGTTGTCGAGGCTCCTCTAGCAATTCTGGGTTGTCTCGCGGAATCTCCCGCTCGCCATCTACCGACACATTGTGAAAAAACACCAGGGATTTGAACCCTCCAGCGGCGAGGCTCGGCACAAACTGGGCGAGACGGTAGATGCCATCGGTAAAGTCGGTACAAATGAGCGCGCGCTGAAACATAGGTCCCCCGTTCAGGTGCAACAAAGCTGACAAGATTCGCGATCGCCCATCCGGCAATCGGTGTGACCTCTCCCTTCAGACTATCGTCAGCCATCGGAGAGGCCCTTTCCATTACCATAACGTTAGACAGGGCTGTTTCACCCCCCCTTCGGGTCGTTAACCCTCCCCACTCCGAGGTTCTGTGGGCCTGGCCAAAGCGCTCAGCCGGTGACCGTAGCGATGTCAACCGTTCGAATGCTTAACCCGAGAAGACTTGAGTGCCAGAGAAAACCAAATGAACCGTCTTTCTCTGCCCTCGCTGCAAGAGAAACTGTGGTCTGCTGAAACTAGCTATTTTAGGGATTGAGGGCGCATTCGGTGCGATCGCCTGAGCTAACCCGTAGCACCGCTGTGCGGGAAAAAATATTTACTAACGACCGTCGCGTTGACAGAAACAGACATTGACAGAGACGGACATTGACTTGAGACAGACGCAAAATTTGCCGTTGTTGAAACGTTCAGTAGCATCGAAGGTGACGCCCCGGCAGCCCCGGCCCGATTCTAAAGAATCCTGCAAGAGAGGGAGGTCGCCGTCTTCATGCTGTTTTGGCGACGCTAGACACTACATTTGAGGATTTGGCCCAATCCCCCACTCGTGCTTGAGAAAGTGCTTGTACATCGTTTCTCGCATCATCATCTGTTCGTACATTTTGACCAGGAACTGCTGGGCCTGTTCCCGACTCATTTTGTCAACCTGGGTTTCAAACGACTTGAGGCTAAACTGCTGCTCCAAAGAAAGTTGCATCGGTTCGTTCATGGATTTACTCCTGAGAGAGAGAACAACACCCCTGTAGTGAGTCGTAACATGCAGGCTTAGCCTGAGTTACTGCCCTACGTCCCGGATTAACCCTCCCGAAGAAGGACTAATTTCAGCCCGTTAGGGTCTCTACCTGAGTAGGCTGTAACCACAGCGTTGACCTTAGCCGATACGCGCATGGTTTACAAATTATAACGATCATTTGACAAAGATACACTCACGGGTCTTATGAGCGAATATAACAAGTCATCCCCAAACCGTCATCTGCCGGTCGAGAATTTACAATTTTTAGCAATGTCGGTTAAGTAAAAATGCTCAGGGCAAACTTCTTAACATATTCTTCGTTTAGACCGAGATGGCGCAAGCGTAGGAGCCCTCCACCCGCATTACGCCATAGAGGCAGTGCGTTAGGTCACCATGACTAGCCGCTGTCAGTGCCCTCGCTAACCCAATCACATCCCCCGAAAGGCTTATCTGTTTCGCCTAAAATACCTACCCTTGGGGGAGTCGGGTTGTCGGCCAACATTAGCTGTCGCTGCCACCTAGCGGCGACGATAGGTTCACCACTACCACGGTGATATTGTCTCGTCCCCCCCGCTGCTTGGCAGAGTTGACCAGGGCTGTTGCAGCTGCCTCAGAGGCGCGAATTGACTTCAGGTGAGAGGCAATCAGATGATCTGACAATTCTTCGGTAAGCCCATCACTGCACAGCAGTAGGCGATCGCCGCTGTGCACCTCAATGGGCTGAATATCGATTTCGGTGAGGTCGTCACGCCCTAGACACTGCGACAGCACATGGCGCCACGGATGGCTGCGCGACTGGGCTGGGGTGACTTCTCCCGCCCGAATGGCCTTAGCAATCCAGGTGTGGTCTTCGGTGAGCTGATCGAGCTGGTGGCCCCGCAGACGGTAGAGGCGAGAGTCGCCCACGTGTGCACACCAGGGCTGCGGGTCGCGATCGCGAAAGGTGACCAACACCACGGTAGTGCCCATGTCGCCCCGCTCGGGGTGACGCCGCTGGTCGTCAAGAATAGCGTTATTGGCCTGGCGCAGGGCCTGTTCTAACAGCTGAGCCGTCGCTGTCTCGGAGGGCCAGTGCTGATGCAAAAAAGTCTTGATAGCCGCCGTGGCCAGGCGACTGGCTTCCTGCCCGCCCGCATGCCCGCCCATGCCGTCTGCCACAATAAAAAATCGCCCCTCGGGGTCGATGTAGTAATCATCCTGGTTGCTGGTACGCAGCAGGCCCGGATCCGATAGCCCTGAAAAAATGCGATCTACCATAGCAAACTCGGGCTAAACCATTAGGGCAGACGATCGGCCCGGTTGACGGTGAGCACCGATCGCAAAAACGCGATGCCGGTACCCACCGCCAGTACCCCAGGCACCAGAGCCAGCCAGACAAACTCCGACAGCAATAGCACCGTTGCCGAAAGGGTAAATGCCCCTACCAAAATGGCATAACTGTTGGCCATCGTCACCCCGCTAATCCGCCGCAGGGCGCGATCGGTCTCGATGGAGCGCACTCGCACGCGAATGTCGCCGCGCTCTAGCTTGTCGAGGGTGTCTTCAATGCGCCGGGGTAGGCCCAGGGCCGAGGTGCTAACTTGGGCGGCCTGGCGGCTAAGTTCTCCCAGCAGGCTGTTCGCCCCATCGGTCGGATTGCCATTAGACATAAGCTGTGCAGCAAACGGCTTAGCCGCTTCCATAAAGTTAAACTCAGGGTCGAGCCCTTTTCCCACCCCTTCCAGGGTAGAAAATGCCCGCATCACAAAAGTAAAGGTGGCGGGAAAGCGAAAGGGCTGGTCGTAGGCGACCGCATACAGGTCATCGCTGATCGCGTTTATGGACTGCTCCTCGAAGGGCTTGTCCATAAAGTTATCCAAAATATACTGGATAGAGCGACGCACTGGACTCATATCCTCAATTTCAGCCAGAGCCCCCAGTTCAACCAGGGAATCCATCACCTGCCCGGCGTTGCGCTGGGCGACGCCCATAAAGGTGCTCATCAGCCGCTGGCGAGTCACCGGCTGCACCTGGCCCATCATGCCAAAATCGTAGAAAATCAGCGACCCGTCAAGGCTGACGGCAATGTTGCCAGGGTGGGGGTCAGCATGGAAGAAGCCGTTGTTGAGCAGCTGGTGGAGATAGGCCTGGGCACCCAGTCGGGCCAGCCGTTTGCGGTCTAGCCCGGCGGCCTCAAGGGCGTCGTAGTGGCTGATTTTGATACCGGGCATATATTCCAGGGTCACCACCCGGGAGGAGGTCAACCGCCAGAAGACGCGGGGCACGTTGACCCAGTCTTCGCCTCGAAAATTGCGGCGAAAGGTGTCGGCGTTACGGCCCTCATTGAGATAGTCAATTTCCTCCCAAAGAATGCGGCAGCACTCTTCGTAGATGCCGAGCCAGTCGCGGCCTTTACCCCAGCTGGGATGACTTTGAAAGTAGCGAGCAATGCCCTTGAGAATGGATAAGTCAATGGTGAAGAGCGATCGCAGCCCCGGACGCTGCACCTTAACCACCACCTCGTCACCGCTGTGCAGCTGAGCCCGATGAACCTGACCCAGGCTTGCCGCCGCCAGCGGAATCGGGTCAAAGGTGCGGTACAGGGTGTGGACGGGCTTGCCCAGATCGGCCTCGATAATGTCGCGGGCCTTCTCGTAGCTAAAGGCGGGCACCCGATCCTGGAGCTTAGACAGCTCCTCGACAAACTCGATGGGAAAAATATCGGCCCGAGTCGAGAATAGCTGCCCTACCTTGATAAAAGTAGGCCCTAAATCGAGCAGGGTTTCACGGATCCAAACGGCGAGCTGACGACGTCGGGCGGTTTGGGCCTCAGCCGTAATGGTGCCACCATAGCTCCAGGCTTTGCCGTAAAGCCATCGGGCCCACAGCAGCCGCAGCACAAACCCCCAAATGTCAACAAAGCGGCGCTGGCGGGAGTAGTGACCCCGGTTCCAGCGGTAGGCATCCTGACGAAAAGGCAGTGTCTTTTCCCCATAGTCAGGATCAAGGCTCGCCGTGCTGGCCAACCCCAGGGGAGCGGAAGCCCCATCTAGCCTAGCCTCTACGGCTGAATTATTCGAGCTATCGTTGATGCCCTCAACATAATTCAAGTCACCCTCGTGGTCGCCGAGGGAGGAGGGCAGCTTGGCCGATGCAGAGGGATCAGAAACAGCAGACACTCAGGTTCCTAGAACAGAAGGGATGGCATTGGCATATAGATCAACACAGCCCCGGCAGGCTGAAACCGTCTCTAAACCTGAGACGTAGCCCGATATTGTTGCAGAGCGACCCGCACTTGAGCAATCTCTGCTCGCAGCGTATCAATGGTGGCTTGAAGATCGGTAGCCGAACCAGCTCCAGCAGATGCTGGGCCTCCGGTGTAGGTTTCTCCGGCTTCTGCCTCTGCCTGCTGGGCGCGAGCCATGACCTCATCTGTAAACTGCCGGAAGTACTCCCGCTGCTCGGCGTCGAATTTGCCCACCAGGCTCAGGCCATCGGTCAACAACCGCTCGGCGCGTTCATTTACCGCATCGGCCAGGGCACGACCGACGTAAAATGCATGCAGCACGGGGCTACTCATGGTGAACCTCAGGAAAAACGGGGGATGTAACGGAATTAGTTTGACTGTAGAGAATTATAACGTCCTTATTCCTCTAGCACTGGGCGGATATTGGGTTAAATTCTGGGTCGCTCGGCAAAGTATAGCGCCGCCAGACAGCTTAGCTAGATGACGGCGCTGGGTCTGGCGATCGCAGCGGGGGAACTAGGGGCGGCGGGGCGGCCCCCTCCGCCGGAGCCGGTTCTACCGGTACGGGAGCCGGCAGGGGCGGCGGGGCGGGATCTGGCTCAACCACTGGCGGTGGCGCGGGTTCACTGGGCGGTAGGGGCTCAAATTCGGGTTGAGGCTGGGGCTCTACTGGGGTCTCCCAGTTTTCTATGGGCTCAGGGATCGGTTCAGGAACGATCTCGGGCTGGGGCACCGCTGGGGGCGGGGCGGCAGGTTCCTGGGGGTCGGGAGCAAAGTCAGGCACTGGCGCAGAGCCCGGTGGCGGCGTGCTGCCATAGTCGGGGCGATCGCGCTGGGCTGGAGCATCGCTCCAGGGCTGCCAGAGATCCTTGCCATTCCAGTCGGGCTGGGGCGGAAACGACTGGTTGGGATTGAGGCGCTCTTGGCTGGCAGAACTGGCGGGCTGGAGACGAGCATAGAGGCCAAACCCCAGGCCGCTAGCCGTAGCCGCTAGGCCGGTCATAACTAGGGCCAACGCTGGCAGCGATCGCCGCGGGGCTGAACCAGCAGGGGCAGTGGCTTTCAGAGGATGGTCAATCCGCGCCTGGGGCTGGGCGCCGAGGTCGAACCGGCCACCTACCGCTACCGTCGCCGGGCCAGTGAAAGGCTGAGGCACTGCCCTAGCCGGGCTGGTCAGAGGCTGGGGCACGGCGCTGGGGACTGGGGCCGAAGGAAGTTGTTGGGCGGAGGGCAGGAGGGCTTTCCACTCGGCCAGGGTAATGGTAGGCTCCGGCGGCTGAAGGTCTGGTGTGGCTCCCTTTAAGGGCCTGGGGCTGCCCAGAGCCATCGCGGTATCGACAGTCGTCGGAAGCTCAGGATGTCGGCGGCGAACCTCGACCGCCAGCGGGGCCTGGGTGGCCTCTGCCCGCTGGCCGGTTACCAAAAAGTACAGAAGATAGGTGAGTTCGCGAACGAGAGCCGCTTCTTTAGAAGCGATCGCATCGTTATCGACAGCCTGAGGGACAGCGGATTGCGGTAGATCAAAGCCCACAAACGTGACGGTTTGCTCCTGAGGGGCGTACCACACCTGGTCGGGAGTTAACCGCAGCCCCGTCCAGCCCAGGGGGCGAAGCGTTTCAAAAATTTCTATCAGATGGCGCATGATGGTCAGCGCGGATTGGGGAGCCAAGGGGCTAGCCTCAGTCACCAGGCGATCGAGGGGAGTGCCGGGGAGGTTGCCCAGGATTTGATAGCAGACGCCCTCTTCTTCAAAGCCCCCCAGGCGGGCTGGAAACGCGGCCAGTTTTAGCTCAGCCACCCGATCGAGGTACTGGTAAAACGCCTGCCGCTGGGGGGCATCGGGCAGCGTTTCTGGACTGCGGCTGCCCAGGATTCGCAGCTGTATCCACTGCCCCTCGGGCACATCCATGGCTAAGTACACCGGGCCAATGGCATCTTCGGCCACCCAGGCATCAATTACGTAGGTGCCATTTTGCAGGGCAGTGCCCACGGCTAGGGTCATAGGAGTAGCCACAGCGGTCAATAACCCTGTCACTGTACCCCGTTCTCTGCCCAGCCAGGGGGCAGGTGTGCCAATATCTTGGGGCTTTCTAGGGCTGAGGATAGTGCTGAGCTAAGAAGGCTTTGGCCTCGGCCTGGGTGGCGATCGCGCCGTCGAGCTGAGCCGCAAACAGAGTCTCTAGCATGGGCCTAAAGCTAGGGCCAGGTCGATATCCCAGCCCCTTGAGCCGATCGCCGTCGATCAGGGGCTGGGTAGGAGCCCACTGCATGAGGTAACGCCACAGGGCAGGGCCTAGCTGTCGGGGATGGCGGGCACTGACGAGAAGATGAGTGGCGGTGTCAGCTTTGCTAAAGGCGGTGTAAAGGGTGCTGGGGGTGGGATCTGTTGCCAGCAGGGACTGCCACTGGTGTTCCCAATCATCTAGGCGGGTCAGGCGCTCAATTACGGGTTCGGGCAGCTGTAAATCGGTGGCGAGGGGCGATCGCGCAGCAGCCGATACGGCGGCCAGCAGCCCCTGGAGCCGCAGCAGCCAGGGCGGCCCGAGTTCGGGCCAGCCAAAGCGCTCTGACCAGCGGCTGAGGCGTCCCAGCTGTTGCCACAGGGCAGGAGTCATGGCCAAATCGCCGTGCAGGCAGCGCAGCGCCCCCATCCGATCGAGCAGAGCCAGGGCGGACGGCCAGTAGGGAGCCTCAAGAATGTATTTCAGCTCGTTCTTAAGCCGCACCTGGAGCGCTGGCGCTCGCCGCATCTGCTGCTGCATTTGGGCATAGACCCCGCTAGCCATGGCGTGGTGAATGTAGCCCTCGGTCTGGGCGTCGAGGTGGAACCCCAGCCGCACCGCAAAGCGCACCGCCCGGTAGATGCGCGTCGGGTCTTCAATAAAGCTGTTGGCGTGCAGCACCCGAATGGTGCCCTGGCGCAGGTCGATGAGGCCACCGAAGTAGTCAAGCAGCTGACCGGCCCCAGGATGGGTGAGCCGCAGTGCCAGGGCGTTGATGGTAAAGTCGCGGCGGTACAGATCCTGCTGAATGGAGCTGGCTTCCACCTCAGGATTGGCGGCGGGATAGGGGTAAAACTCTGTCCGGGCGGTGGCAATGTCCACCATTAGCCCGGCTAGGGGGTGATCCAATTCTTTGCGCCAGACCAGGGATGCCGTCTGAAACCGCCCATGCACCTGCAAATCGACTTCCGGGAACTTGTCCTTAATCACAGTGGCCAGGTCTACCCCAGCCCCCACCTGCGCAGCGCTGAAGAACCCATCAACCACCAGATCGAGGTCGGGTAAGGCCGCTGAGGCCGGGTCAGTGCAGATCAGCAGGTCGCGCACGGCACCGCCCACCAAATAGAGGTGCCAGCCTCGCTCTTCGGCGGCCAGGGTGATTTGCTGCAAAATGTCCTGTAAGACTGGTGCCAGACTGGCTTCTAGGGCCTGCCGCAGAGTCACGGCGGCGGGCGGCTCTAGCAGAGCTGATGCGATCGCGGGGGAGGGCTGCCCCTGGTGCAGGTGGCGCAGCAGATCGGTGCGGGTCACGATGCCCACCAGGGCCTCCTGGTGCAGCACCGGCAGGCGACCAATATCGTAGGTCACCATCAGGTGCTCAATCTCCGTCAGGGAGGTGTCGGGGGTAATGGTTTTAACATTGGTCGCCATATACCCCTTCACTGGGGCATGGCTAAAGCCGTGGTGGAGTGCCAGGTCAAGATCGCGGCGAGAGATGATGCCGATGAGGCGATCGCCCTCATCGACCACCGACAGCCCCGAATGGCCGTAGCGCAGCAAAATGCGCTGGGCTTCATGGATCGTGGTGTCGGGCCGAATGGTGCGTACCGGCGAGGACATCAGATCGCGGGCGGTAGGCGGCGGGGGCCAGTGCGATCGCACCGCCTCAATCACCTCCTGCACCGTCGCCAGCGAATCCTCAGTGGTGAGGCTGGCGGCGGCCGCCGCCGGATGGCCGCCTCCGCCCAGGGCAGTCAGCACCGTGCCCCAGTCGATGCGATCGCTCATCCGGCCTCGGGCACGGCCAATCAGCGTCAGTTTTTGCGGATACAGCGGTGCATCAGACGACTCTGGCTCCAGCAGGTTAAAATTCCCCGCCTCTTTAGCAGGGTAATAGGCCCCAAACAGCAGCGCATCGGCATCGGCGAGGGAGATCAGCCGCTCTGCTAACCCCGACAGCCCTGGCACATAGCCACCGACTTTTAGCAAAACCCAGGCCAGCGTGTGATCCCCCACCGCTTCGACCTGTAAAGCGGTCATGGCCTCGGTCAATAACGCTTGTAGGGTTGGGCTAAGCTCTGGTTCGACAAAGTCGGCAATAATTGAGAGGCTGGCGCCGTGGGCCATGAGCCAGGCTAGCGCAGCGGCATCCCGCGCCGTAGCTCCCTCATACAGCAGCGACCCTGTATCGACGTGGATGCCCAGGGCCATAACCGTTGCTTCGGCCAAGCTGGGCTCAATTCCGGCCTGTTGCAGGGATTCCACTACTAAGGTTGTAGCCGCCCCAACGGCAGCGACTGTGCTCTCCTGAGCCAATACCGTTTCAGCACTGGTGGGATGGTGATCGTAAATCTCGATGGGCACCTGGCGGTGTTCGGACTGAGTGATCCAGTCGGCCGCTGGGCCAAAGCGATCGCGCTGCTGGGCATCGACCAACGTGAGATGGCTAATTTGACTGGGATCCACAGCCCGTCGCTCAAGCAGCGGGTACTCATCGCGGTGGAGGGCCAAAAATCGCTGCACCGTCGGGTGAGCGCCCCCGGTCAGCACGATACGCCGCCCCGGCTGCAGGCGTGCCAGCCCCACAGCAGCCCCCAGGGTATCGAAGTCAGCGGTGGTGTGGCAAAGGACAAGATCCATAGGGTTAGGGCCAGGGTTTTGAGGCCGTAGGTTTTTGAGGCCAGACTTTCCGGCGGGGCCGCTTTCTGATAGCGTACTGGTTAGGGTAGTGTGGCTGTTAGCCTGGGCTATGAATCAGGTTGTTCACCGCCGTCTCCGCTGCTGTGTTTGAGAGAGCATATATAAACCCATGGTAATTCTGTTTCAACTCGCGCTGTTTGCCCTGGTCTTGATGTCGTTTGTGCTGGTGGTGTACGTGCCCGTGGCCTACGCCTCTCCCCAAGACTGGGATCAGTCCAAACGCCTGATCCTCTTTGGCTCTGTGATTTGGGGCGCTCTGGTGGTGGTCGTTGGCGGCCTCAACTACTTTGTGGTGTAGATAAACATAATTTATGGCGGTTTTTGAAGGCACGTTAGTCTCCACAGGCTCTCCCCGGTTTGCCATTGTGCTAGGCCGATTTAACGATTTAGTCACAGGTAAACTGCTTGAGGGCTGCCAGGATTGCCTAAAGCGCCATGGGATAGACGTTAACCCTGAGGGCACCCAGGTTGACTATGCCTGGGTACCCGGCAGCTTTGAAATTCCACTGGTGGCGCGGCAGCTGGCCCTCAGCGGTCGCTACAACGCGATTATTTGCCTGGGAGCCGTCATTCGGGGCTCAACGCCCCACTTTGACTACGTGGCGGCGGAAGTGGCCAAGGGGGTGGCGGCGGCCGGTTTCCAAACTGGGGTGCCCGTCATCTTTGGCGTACTCACTACCGATACCCTACAGCAGGCCCTAGAACGGGCAGGCATCAAGGCTAACCACGGCTGGGACTACGCCATGAGCGCTCTGGAAATGGCCAGTCTGATGGGGGTGATTCACTCGGCTATGGGTAGCGGTGCCAGCAACGGCTCAGCCCGCCTAGGGCCTGGGATGCCGGTGTCCACCCAGGCCGTCGTCGTCCCTGATTCGGACTCAGTCTAGAGTTCAAGACCATCGGAGAAACCTCAAAAAAATGTTGACATAGTTACACTTTTTTGAGATTCTAGATAAAGTCGAAACCAGCGAAACGGATGCCTCCTAACTCTGGTTTTTAATGCGGGTATAGCTCAGTGGTAGAGCGTCACCTTGCCAAGGTGAATGTCGCGCGTTCGAATCGCGTTACCCGCTTATTAAATTTTGGTGCGGTTTATTCAGCACTCCGTCGGTCGGCCCTTTTTACGCGGATGCTAGGGCTACAAGTTTACGGTGTGCTACACAGCCTGTGCCCTGTATCCGCTACCCTTATCCACCCGTCATCTTCTCCTCGACGGTCTAGCAGTCGTTCATAGGCTAACGGGCCGTGGGTTGAATGTCTCCCCTGCGCAGGGCGCAGAACAGGGCTTCGGGCCGATGTCCGCGCAGCCAGTAGGTTTCCATTTCGCCCCTGCCCTTGACGGCAATGCTGCCCCGCCGCTCGAACCGATAGCTGTCTTTCAATCGCTCGTAGGTGGCGGCCGTAACTTGGATTTGGCCCGGCTCGCTGGAGGCCTCCATACGGCTGGCTACATTGACCGCATCGCCCCAGAGGTCGTAGATAAATTTCTTAGTGCCAATCACCCCAGCCACCACCACCCCAGTGTTAATGCCGATGCGAATCTCTAGGGGTTCCCCTGACTCAGCTTGAAAGGAAGCGGTGACCTGCTGCATGGCCAGGGCCATCTCGGCGATCGCCTCCGCATGATCGCTGCGAGGCGTCGGCAGCCCCGCCGCCACCATGTAGGCATCGCCAATGGTTTTGATTTTCTCCAAATTGAGCTGTTCGGCCAGACTGTCAAAGGCTGAAAAGATTTGGTTGAGCAGATCGACCAGCTTAATAGGCGACAGGTGATGCGACAGGCTGGTGAACCCCACAATGTCAGCGAACAAAATCGTCACCTCATCGAAGTGCTGGGGAATAGAGGCCTTAGTCTGCATCAGCTCGCCCGCGATCGCAGCGGGCAGAATATTGAGCAAGAGCTGCTCAGCCTTTTGCTGCTCCTGGGCAACCTTTTCGTTGCTGATTTGCAGCTCCCCCAGCATGTCGTTGATCTGGTTTCCCAGGTGGCTGAGTTCATCGTTCCCCTGTACCGGCACCCGCTGGGTAAGATCGTTAGAACGCCCGATGTGCTGCACCTGCTGACTCAGCGCTAGCAGTCGCCGCAAAATAACGCGATCGAGCAGCAGCAGCATGCCGCCCGTAAACGCGAGGCATGAACCCAGCAGCGACCAGCCCAGGTAGTGGCGGCTAATCTGCCCCTGCCGGTAAATATCGCGGGGCAGCTCGACCTCTAGAAGCGCTTGAGGCTTACCGTAGACATCGGGCCAGAGGGCGTAGCCCGCTAGGGTATCCGCATCCTGCGGTTGAATTAGGGTGGTAGGTCGAGTTTCTGGGTCGGTGATGTCGCCGAGGGCCGTCAGAACCGGCTGTAACTCCGGCGGTGCACCCTGACCTAAGGGATGGATCTGTAGCGTTAGCCGGGTGCGCTCCGCCAAAGATTCGACGATGCTGGGACTGAGGGTACGCCCCATGAGCAACGCTCCCCTAGAGGGGCCGGTGGCATCGCTGCGTAAAATGGGCTCCACAACAACCAGCGTAAGGTGGCCGTTCACCATCATTAACCCCTGGTGGTGGGAGGCCAAATGCTCAAACTGCATCAGTGGACTGGCAGGGGTAAGCTGCTGAATCAGACTGGCTGGTAAGGGCGCAAAGGTACGGTTTTCTAGGTCGTAGCTGGTACCGTAGAGAATCTTTCCGTCGGAATTAATAAAGGCTACAACATTGATTTGTAGGCTCTCAAAGGCGTATTTGCTGAGATTCGATTCAATGTAGTCGGCATTGCCGTCTTGAATAAATGCATAGGTATCATTCCAGGCCGCCCAGTCCTCGGTAAGGCTCTGCATCTGGGCCAGGTCGCCCGCTAACACCTCGTCTACCCGCTGCAGGTTGCGCTGGGCGTCCTGCTGTTCAAGGCGACCATAGCTGCGCTGCAATATCAGAGAAAAACTGCCGTAGAGAATCATCATCAGCCCCAGCAGGGGCAGCGTGGTCAGCAGCAACGTTTTTTGACGCAGGTTCATGGGGTGGGGCTGTGGGGGGTGACACCCCTCAAGATTACCTGTAGGGTACCCAGGGCACATCAACACTGCGACCTCCCTCACCATTGCTTTGAAATGGAGCGCTATTTTTCGGCACTTTTATGAGGAGACCTGGGAAAGTCGTTACCAAACGTAAAGCTATAGTCGTCGCCAGATCGCTTAAGACATTCTGCACAATCCCTTGGAGCGATGGCTATGCGCCAGTGCGCTGCCCCAGTTTTTGCCCAGGGTAGTGACCTGTGTCCGAGTTGCAGTGGCCAACGCTATAGTTTGGAATCACCCATCGCGCTCGGTGCGCACCCAGCTTTTCTCAGGATTGACTAAAAACTTGAAGTACAGAGGAATTTTGTTGAGTATATAGATGGGAATCGTCAGCAGATCGGTGAGGGAAAGATCGCTGCGCCCGTAGCCAATCCAGGCTAAGGTGACGCCAAAGATCAGAGCTAGCACCGCTCCTAGGGCTAGGCAGGCGGGCAGCCAGCTGACCCCGGACAGGGCAATACCTAGGGAAAGGGCTGCGATCGCCAAAACTACCATAACTTGCAGCGAAATTGGCAGCACCGCTAGCTCTAGGGCCAGCACGAGTAGGTCAAGACGACCCTGCCGCAGAGCCTGACCCAGCAGCCTGGGCACGTACTCGCTCAACATCTGGAGATGCCCATGCTCCCAACGGGTGCGCTGGGTGGTGGCAGCCTGACTGCCGCTGGGGAGTCGGCTGGTGACCCAAGCACTTTTGCAAAACCGGGGCGCGTAGCCTACCAGAGCTAAATCGAGGCCCAGCTTCATGTCTTCGACGATGTGACCGCTGGCGATCGTGACGGCGGTAGCAGCGGCCCAGGGGAGGGCAATGCCAGTGCCGGTCAGCAGGCAGGGCTGCCCCAGACGATGTAGCCCGAGGGGACGCACCCAATTTTTCACTTTGAAGGCGAAGGCTGAAATGCCGTCCTTTAGCCCAGGGCTGGGGGGCTTTTCCATCAAATAAATGGCTTGGGCTGGGCTCTGGCTATGCTGAGCCTGGAGGGCCAGGGCGGCTAGGCTGTTGGGCTGTAGGTCACAGTCGGCGTCGATAAAAACCACCACGTCGGGCGGGTCAGCCATGAGATGGCGCAGGCCAAAATCAAGGGCATAGCCCTTGCCACGCTGGGTGAGGTTGTGGCGCTCAATCACGGTGGCTCCGGCTTGCCGGGCGGCGGCGGCAGTGGTGTCGGTGCAGTTGTCAGCGATCACCACCAGGCGATCGCTAGGGCGCAGCTGCGGCAGAATCGTGGCCAGAGTGGTGGCAATCCCCTCGGCTTCGTTGTGGGCGGGCACCAGCACCGCCAGGGAGAGATCGTCCGGTAGAGAAGCAGGGGCAAAGGAGGCTTTGCTGCCCCCTAGGGCTACTAGGCATTCAAGGGCTAAAAAAGCTGAGGTGGTCAGCAGCAGCAGCGGAAAAACCGACAGCAATATCGTGATCAGGCTGCCTAGACTTGCGTTCATATCTACCCAACTGTGTTCTGACTTAGTGGTTGTTCTAGGTTGCCCAGATTGCTAGGCCGGGCTGTCGCTCGAAACTAGCGTTAACGCGTGTTTAGGTACCCTATCGAAACCTGATCGGGCTATGAACATCGTCGCTATCAGGTTTACAGGAGCTTCAAAAACCTATGTAGTCTGAGTAGTTATGACCTATCTTGGCGGAATAACTTTGACTAGAGCCGCCTCTACGGCCTGCGCCCACCCCTCGGGTGCCGCCGCCGGAGCAACCGGCCAACCGCGGTCGGCCAGTTGGGGATGGGGGCCGTGGACACCGGGCAGCACAATGGGGTAATCGACGTTGTCTAGCATATCGAGGTCGTTGGGGCTGTTGCCTAACCCGATGGTGGTGATGGTGGGGGCCTCAGAATTGCTGATCTGGTAGAGCTGCACCAGTTGATGAACCGCGCGGCCCTTGCCCGCCCCGGCCCCAATTAGGTGGGAGAAGCGATCGCCAATTACCACCCGAAACCCCATGGCTTCTACGGCCTCGCGCAGCTGATCGGCGGGCACATTTTTGGGGGTCATAAAGGGTTCGGTAAACTCTCGGGCTTTGGCCTGCTTGGCCTCTTGGGGAGACAGACCAGTGAGCTGTACGACCTGATCGACGCTCCAGTCGCCAAAGCCCTTGAGGGGGCGGCCCAGATCTTGGGCGATCGCCTTCAGCCCGGCGCGAGCGGTGACGTAGTTGCAGCCCAGTTGCAGAACTCGGTAGCCGTCTATATCGTCCCCCGGCGGCAGAGCGAAGCGCACCTGGTCGATAGGAATGTAGATCGCACTGCCGTTTTCCACCACAAAGGGGTCGCGCAGGCCAACATCCTGACGGAGCTGGGCTACCTCCTGGCGGGTTTTGCTGGTGACTGGCACTACCGGAATATCCTGTTCGGTGAGCTTAGCCAGGGTAGGCAAAGCCGCCTGGTAGGCGTAGGTTTCGCCATTGAGCAGGGTGCCGTCGAGGTCGGTGAAGATAATGCAGGCCATAGGGAAGAATGAGGGATGCCTCATGAAGGGACAGGGAGACCTATCCAAAGACTACCGTAAGGGTCGCGCTTAACCCCGGCGGCTTAGATACTGGAGCTGGGGTGTTCTCAACTGCGATCGCCCTTTGGGATCTAGAACGGCCTGAATGCAGGCTCTAGGAAAGCCTGCCGCCGTCCGAGGCGACCTGCCTAAACCGTCGAAATTGCCAATATTTCACCCACCGCCAAGGACGCTGACTAGCCAATTTGCTCTCTGCCCAAGCTGACGTTGAAGCAAGCATAAGACAATGGGCTACCGCTTTTACTTAAGTCCGTTCTAGGGCTAATCTGTTAAGGCTTTAGTTTGCGGCTAAGGCTTTTCTGTTTGTACCTCTACGAGGGTTGTATGGAGTTTAAGACCCCTGGACAAGAGGCGGTTTACCATCGAATTTTGCCCTGGATGCATGAACTGTTTGGCGAAGCGCTGGTGGTATTTGAGGATGAACCCCTCTTTATCGTAAATTTGGGGTCGGCGGTGGCCTCGACTCGGGTGGTGCCCTGGCATGCCGATGAAACCCTGATTACAACGCGGGCCTACGTGGTGACGGCGATCGACCTCACCCCCGAACTTAGCTACTACCTGCTGCGGGAAAACAACGGCATCTACTTTGGCCGCTTTGCCTACGACGCTGAAGATGACATTGTGTTTGAGCACAGTCTGGTGGGTGAAACCTGCGATCGCCTCGATCTAAACCACTCGGTTGCAACCGTCATTCGTATTGCCGACAGCTACGACGACGAAATTGTGGCCCGCTGGGGAGGGCAACGGGCCCTCGATCGCTGGGCCTCTTAACTTTTCAGAGTAGTTTACGGGGTTCGTCGCAGAATGAGCGTTCATTCAGCTCATTTCGCGCTACAAAATGTATCGATAGCCGTTGCAATGAGGACGCTGGCCCCGCCACTGGTGAGAACTGGGACAGCGCCATGGCCTGTAACCCTCGTTCCAGGGGGAATACGCCATACGCTAACGGTTCTATGGATGGCTATAGCTTGACAATGCACCTGGGGAGGTTGCCGTGGTTCGTCGCTGGATTTGGATCGGGTTAGGGGGGGTGCTAGTGGCGATGCTGAGCCTGGGTCTCGGTTCGGCCCGTGCGGCAGGCCCCCTAGAACCCGTGCTCACCGTCAGGGGGCTGCCACCCATGCAAACGACGGCGGCGACAGCGCTACAGCCGCTTAAAGCCGACCAGCCCGGCCCAACAGATTTTGCCGCCCCCGAGCTAGAGCTGGCCCAGGCGACCCCACCACGCCAGGTGACCGCCCTAGCCGACCCAACCAACTACGGCGATCGCTTTCTCACCGACGTCAATGGCCAGGCGGTGCGCAACGACTTCATTGCCGTACTACACGAAACCGTGGGCTCGGCCCAGAGTGCCCTCAATCTATTCCGCACGCGGCACCCCCGCGATCAAGACCAGGTCAGCTACCACGCCTTAATTGGCCGCGATGGCACGGTGTACTACATCGTCCCCCCCGAAAAACGGGCCTTTGGGGCTGGTAACTCGGTATTTAACGGCCCCAATGGGCCAGAGACCGTGCGCACCAATGCTGCGTTTCCCCCGTCGGTCAACAATTTTGCCTACCATGTCTCCCTAGAGACCCCCGGCGATGGCTTCAACAACCGTCGCAGCCACAGCGGCTATACCCAGGCCCAGTACAATTCCCTGGCGTGGCTGCTGGCCCAGACCACAATTCCCGACAACCGCATTACTACCCACCAGGCGGTCGATCGCTCCGGCAACCGCATGGATCCACGCAGCTTCAATTCCTCCAGCTTCTTTGGCCAACTGCGCCGCTACCCGACTCGCAGCAGTCTGGCGGGCTAGGGCGCTAGTTCGATGGCTACTACCATTTCATACACCGACAGATCGAGCACCGCTAAGTTGGGGTTAGTGCTGGCAAACAGTCCGTCGCCCATGACCGCCTGGTAGGCGTTAAGATGGGCGGCCACAGCCTCATCTGAAGGGGCTAGGCGTAGCCATAAAAGGTCGTCGTACTGGGCGAGCCCAGTGCCCTCAAGCACAATGGTGCCGCCATAGTCCCAGGCAAAGCCGTAGAGTTCAAAGTTGCCGAGGGCCGCTTCGACCGCCGCATAGGGTGCGCCCACCCCAAGGCCCTCGGGGATCTGCCAGGCCGGGCCGAAGTCTTTGATCAGCCGAGGCCGAGTTTGGGCGGCATCGTCCCAGACCACTGCAAACTGCTGGTCAGAGTCGGCGTTGACGACGGTGCCCAACTCTGTGGTGCCTTCTCCCAGAAAAATGGGGCGATCGTCTAGGGCAGCCTCACCATAGAAATCGGCTAAATCGGCGCGGCTCGTTTGAGCGGTAACCGGCCCCACCCGCTGGCCGGGGATGACCAACCCATCGGCATCTTCACCAGGTGTATTGGGTGCCGGGGAGGCGGTTGGTTCAGGGGTCGGCGTATCCGAGGGCTGAGATTCAGGCCGCTGAACATTCGGGGGTTGGCAGGCGGTTAGCGTTACCAGGGCCAGCCCTAAAATTACTGTCATCCATAATCGCGCCATGGTGATTCACTGAGTCGAGCGGCCTGAGCCCGTTAGCAGGCTATTTTCCCTAATCAAAACCAAGCCCAGCGCCTCCGGAAGGATTGAAGTCTAGGGCACCAGGTGGTGACTAATGGCAAACCGTAACAGCTCTGAACGGTTGCTGGTCTCAGTTTTGCGCAGCAGGCTGCTGACATACTTCTCGACGGTGCGGGGGCTTAAAAACAGGCGATCGCCAATTTGAGCATTCGACAGCCCATCCGACAGCAGCGTGAGCACATCCTGCTCGCGGGCGGTGAAGTCAGCCACTAGATCGCAGGGGTCAGGGACCCAAGGAGTAATCTCCTCGCTGACTTCGCTGGACTGCATCGCTCGCTGCTGGGCAGTGCTAAGGGCCACCTGCTGAATCCAAGCCGACTGAATCAGCTGCGATCGCTCCAGCAAATTTCGCACGATCGCCCCCAACTCCCGCAGCTCAAAGGGTTTGGGCAAATACAGGTCGCAGCCCAGCTGATAGCCCCGAATGCGATCTTGGGTTTGATTGTGGGCCGTGAGAAAAATCACCGGCAGCAGCCGGAAGGCGGGGTGCTGCCGCACCTTTTGCACCAGGCTAAAGCCGTCGAGGCCAGGCATGCCAATGTCAGTAATAATGAGCTGAGGCTGATGGCTAAACACCTGACGCAGCGCCATTTCACCATGGCTGGCCATCAGCACAGAGTAGCCCTCGAGCTCAAGGTAGTCGCACAGCGAAAGACGAGTCCCCTCGTCGTCTTCCGCAATTAAGATGGTGAGCGGCATAGCGTTCTACCAGATCTAAGGCTGTTTGCGGGTAAACCTCCACGGCCTGTGGCCATGACCTAGACCTAGGCACGCAGCCGATTTTGAACCCCTACCCCCTAAGCCTAAACGAGAAATTAAGGACTCGGTTTATTTGTTGCTGAAGTTAAAGTACTGTGAAGCAGACACTCCGCCTTTGTTAACAACCCCCCAGATCGGCGTGTTCTAAGGGCTTTAGCCCAAACGATAGCCAAAGCCCCGCACGGTTTTGAGGTAGTGGGGATGGCTGGGGTCTGTCTCAAGCTTCTCGCGGATCCAGCGAATGTGGACATCTACGGTTTTGTTGTCACCCATAAAGTCGTGTCCCCAAACCTGGTCAATAATCTGATCGCGCGACCACACCCGGCGGGGCTGGCTCATGAACAGTTCCAGAATTCGGAACTCCTTGGGGGAGAGACTGACTTCTTCACCCTTGAGAAACACGCGGCACTCTTGGGGGTGCAGAGTGATGTCTTCAAACCGCAGCACGTTGTCTTTCTCAGCGTTTGTTTTGCCCCGCTGCCGCCGCAGCAGCGCTCGACACCGCGCCACCAGCTCCCGCATGCCAAAGGGCTTAGTCAGATAGTCGTCCGCGCCAATTTCAAGCCCAACCACTCGATCGGTTTCGGTGCCCTTAGCGCTCAGCACCAGAATGGGCACATCGATGCCCTGGTGGCGCAGCAACCGACAGAGGTCGAGCCCGTTCATCCCCGGCAGCATGAGGTCGAGCACCACAAGGTTGACCTCGGGCCTGCTGGTGCGACTCGAAGCCGACGTGCCCCCCAGCATGTCGAGGGCCGTCAGACCATCTTCGGCGACGAGAATATCAAACCCCTCTTCGGCCAGCCCGAGGGCTACCGTTTCTCGAATCAGTTCTTCGTCTTCGACGATGAGTACCCGCCCTAGGCCAACCCGTAGGTTTGGCTGAGCCTGGGGTGCGAGATCTACAGAATCCATAGGAAACGGTTAAAAACTGCTCACTGAAATCATATCAGCCCCCAGAAGGGTGAACCGCCTGGCAAACGCTAAGACTTTGTAAACTCAAATTTGAATTGAGGCTTGCAGGGGAGGCAAAAAAGTTTTCTACCGCCCGCTCACCAGCGCTTCTACGGCATCACCATGGGTAGGTAGGGCGTCGGTCAAAACGCTGCAACCGGTGGCGGTAATCTGCACATCGTTTTCGATGCGAATGCCGCGCACCCCTTGAAATTCCTCCAGGCGGCTCCAGCTGATGGCGTCGTCGTACTGGCCCGACTGCCGGGCCGGGCCTAAAATGCCGGGCACCTGGTAAAAGCCGGGCTCAATAGTGACCACCATGTTGGCCACCAGGGGCCGGTCGAGACGGAGAAACTTCAGCCCAAAGCGATCGCTGCGCGATCGCCCCGCCGCATAGCCCGCCACATCCCCTAAATCCTCCATGTCGTGGACATCTAGCCCCAGCAGGTGCCCCACCCCGTGAGGAAAGAACAGGGCATGCACATCGCGCTCGACTAAAGTCTCTGGATTTCCCTTCAGGACGCCTAGATCGACTAGCCCCGCCGCTAGCGTGCGGCAGGCCAGCAGGTGCAGATCTCGGTACTCGACCCCAGGACGGGCGGCGGCAATGCAGGCATCGTGGGCAGCCAGCACCAGGTCGTATAAATCCCGCTGGGCAGAGGTGAATCGCCCTGACACCGGCCAGGTGCGGGTAATATCGGAGGCCCACCCGCTCGCCGCTTCGGCCCCCACGTCGGTCAGCAATAGATCGCCGGGACTGAGGGCGTGGTGGTACTGCTCGTTGTGCAGCACTTCGCCATGGACGGTGACGATGCTGTTGTAGGCGCAGGCCATGCCCTGACCGATAATCACCTGCTCCATAGCGGCCCGCACCTGAGCCTCGGTAGTGGCCTTTGGGGTGGCGGCCATACCGGCTTTGTGGGCAGCAACAGAAACCGCCGCCGCCCGTTTAATTTGGTCGAGGGCGTAGTCGTCGTGGTGAAGCCGCAGCGCCACCAGGGCTTCAATCAGGGATTGGCTCGGCTCTGGATTGGCGGCAGCTTGGAGGGGCAAGGTTGCCGCTTCAGCCCATTTGGCATCTAAATCTTGGTAAGGATAGGCGGCGTCAGCCCCGATTTCAGCGGCGATCGCATCTCGGCTTGGGCTTGGCCCGTGCCAGAGGGCGGCTTCGGGAGAGGTGTCATCCATAAATAGCGTCAACTTGCCTCCTTCAAGATGGATGGCGGCGTGGGCCAGGGGCAGGCCCGCAAAATACAAGAAATGGCTGTTGGCCCGAAAGGGATAGGTATTGGCCGGAAAGTTGCGCGACACCGACCTACCCGACTCCAGCACCACCGGCCCAGAGTAGAGTTCGGCTAAGCGATCGCGGCGCTGCCGCAGCACCGCAGCCAGCGGTAACGGGTTGGTCTGAAGGGGCATAGACAACCAAGGCCGACGACCTCTTTAGTCTGCCACAGCCCACCAGCCCTGGAGAGGTAGCAGGATAGACAGTCTAAATCTAGCGTTAACCCCCCATTGCCCGCCGTTAACCCCAAAGGGGAGAAACATCCCCTAAAATGAAACCAATAAATTATTTTTTTGTGAATTTCCCGTTCAAAATTCAGTTCAAATGAACTATGTTGGATCTATAACGGCTAGCCTATTTCAGGTGCAGCGCTATGGCTTCCTTAACGATTCGGCCAGGGTCACGGGTTCGCCTCAAAGGTCAAGATGACCATGTCCCCGATTTTGTAGTAGTGCGGTGCGATCGCGATCGCTGCTGGGTGCGCCAGGACGGCTGGGCACCAGGCACTGAGATTAACGTCAGTTTCAAACAGCTCTGGGTGCCGCCAGAGGCGGGCTCAACCCTCACCGTGGCGCTGGCCAAGCAGGTCAAAGCCTCGGGGTTGCTCGCTGGCCACGGCGACTACCGCGCTGGAGCCAATGTGGTCTATATGGATGCCTATCGTCGCCGTCAGGCTCCCCACGGGCGTTAGCCTGACCACCTAATGGCCCTACAAACCGCAACGATTTGTTGCAGATCGCTTTGCCCCTGAGGTGTTAGGATGCAGCTCTGTCGGTTTTAGCGGGGGTCAGCCGCTGAAGGAAACGGGGAAAGCGCAGCGCAAATCTGCCACTGTCCCGCAGCTGTGAGGCTATGTAGCCAAGTCAGAATGCCCGCCGATGGATGCCCACTCCATATCCATCTGCGAGGTACAGATGACTAATAGTCTTTGTTTTGTCCTGGGGCGCTGGTGCCCTGGGTCACAGGTTTTAGCCGTTTTTAGTCGCGCAGGGTAATGGCCATGCGCGTACAAGACACGGTTTGGCAGGGCTGTTTTGGCGACTGGCAGCCGCTGTTTATTCGAGAATACTGGCTGCCCCTGGGCCATATGGCTTGGCAGGGGTTCCTGGAACATGGTCGCGGCATGGTGGCCTGCGAAATTCACGCTGTCACCGCCACGGTGGACTGGAGCTGCACGGCGGTGCCCCACACCGCCCGCTTTTTGCCCCAGGCCGCCCTGGCAACCTGCTGGCACGATCTAAGCCTGGCCGCCGATCAGCACCCAGCGGTAGAACATGCCGTCGCCACCTACGACCCGGCGCGGGACGCCATACTGCTGCTGCTCGGTGACTCGCAGCCCTACATCTCTTGCTTAAAGGGCTGGGCGGTGCCGCCGCCGGAGTGCTCTCGCCAGATGGGCAGTCGCCAGGCCGAGTTTACCGTCACGCCCAAATCTTAATTTCTCGGTGTTGTCAGCCGCCCAAGCTTCGAGGCTGGCTGGCAACCCTATTCACCTATGGTTTGAACCCAATGACCCAACCGACGCTATTTGTCTGCGCCCTGTGCAAATTCCCCGCTGCCGAGTCTGGGGCGGGCGACACTCCTGGAGGGCAGCACCTGATCGACCAACTCACCGACTGCTTGCAAGCTGAAACCAGCCAGGGCGAAATTACCCTTCAGCCGGTGCGCTGTATGGCCGCCTGCGATCGCGCCTGCAATGCCGCCCTCAGCGCCCCCGGTAAGCTGACGTTTATTTTCAACGGTCTGTCGCCCAGCCAGTCGGCCCCCGACCTGGCCGAGTTTTGCCGCCAGTACGCTGCCACGGCAAATGGCAAGGTGCCCTATGGGCTGCGATCGCCCGCCATCAAGCAATCTACTGCCTACGTGCTGCCGCCACTGTCGGTGGAGGAGATGGCGGTAGCCCGGTAGTGGGTGAGTGGATGAGTGGATGAGTGGGGGGAACCTGAATTACCCACCTACCCATCTACCCATCCACTCATCTACCCACTACTCCCCCACAATCTCAAACTCCACCCCAAACTCCTTCGCCAAATGACAGGTCTGATGGTCGGTAATGTTGGTGTCGCTCAACTCCAGGTTGTAGAAGCTGACGGTAGGATGGCGGAAATATGGCCCCGCGTGCCAGGTGCCCACCTCCAGCTTGATAAAACAGTTTCCGGGAATGTGAAAGGCCTGGATGCTCTGTGGGTCGGGCTGGTTAGAGCTGCCCGGTGGGGCCACCCCCATCAGCCAGTCTTTGCCCTCTAGCGCCCCGAGACATTGAGTGCAGCGCTGGTGGCGGGTAATGGCGCGAAACCGGGTGCCTTTATTGACCAGGGTCATGATGTAGAAGCGGGGGATACCAGCATCCAGCTTGAGCTGGGCTTCCGCGGGGCCAAAGGTGGCTCCGTCGGCGCTGGGAAAGATGACCTGGCCAAAGGGGGCAAAGTTCTCTGGGGTAATGGGTCGCGCCGTGAGGTGCTGAAGGGTGAGGGGTAAGACCATGGTGAAACCTTACTCTCTGAGGGAAGCTTTGCGCTGATATCAGGCAGCTTTGTGAATCGTGCCGTCACTTTTGACGCCAACCACGCGATCGCTCTGCATGGGCGCTCTGCATGGGTAAGAGTTCTATCATGTCTGACCTCTTGGGATCTCGGTGCGGGCTAGCTGCCCGACCCTACTTCTACGCTAGTGCGGGCGAGGCCAAAATTGGGAGCTCAATTGACAGAAGTTGACTGCCTAAATCGAGGTGGGTATCCCCAGAGAGCCAGGTAAGGGCGAAGTGATCGAGAAGAACTAGAGGGCGTAGCTTTGTAACAGGGAAGCGTTTCTTTGTAACGAAAGGCCGTTTTTTGGTAACGGGAGGCTGTTGCTCTATGACGGAAGGACGTTACTTCGCAATGGAAGGCTATTGCTTCATAACGGAAGCGCGTTGCTTTATAACAAGAGGCTGTTTCTTTGTCATGGAAGCGCATCACAGAGTAACAGGGAAGCGTTGCTTTATAACAAGAGGGTGATATCGAGTAATGCTTCGACATTGGACGCGATCGGCAGGTGCTGATTTGCGTATCTTACGGGTTAGGAGAACGGCTCACCCGCTGTAAACAAGAGCAACACCGCCGCCGCGTCGTCGTAACCGAGGAAGGAGGATAGGTTGTGACCTGTGACCATACCAAAGCATTAGCCCTCGCTAAAGCAGGCCAGTGGGATGCCGCTCACGAGCTGGTGCAGCCCTACTGCGATCGCAATGCCTGCCTGATTCACGCCTACCTGCATCGGGTCGAGGGAGACAGCAGCAACGTCCGGACCCATCACGATTCAGGGGGTGGCAATGGCCTACGGCGACCATGGCGTAGAGCCAGTAACCGATACATCACCATACCTGTCATGGTGGCAGAAATACCCCACATCGTGGCGATCGCAACAGGGCTCGTCAAAATCAACCCGGTGGTTGTATGGCCGATAGCTCGGGTAACAGAACTCAAAATAAACCAGCCCAGCCCCCAGCTAACCGCACCGCTAATGACTTGAACTAAAACCCACCAGGCCATGCCAGGAATCTGGGTATAAAACACCAGCCCCTGAATACCACCAATTATCAGGCCCCCAACGGCTCCACTCATGATTAAGCTGCTGTGAAAGGCAATATAAGGCCGCACCATTCTGCTCAGCACTACCCCTAACATAGTGGCCAGGGTCCATCGCACCGTCCCCGAAGCCCCCAAACGCAGCATTGAACCCTGCAAGAGACCGACTACAGCTCCCAGAACATAGGGAGTGATTCGGGGTTGCTCAGCGGGGATGCTAATTGTGGCTAATCCACAGCCTAAAACCGTCAGGCTAACCCAGAGGGAACAGAACTTCCAGGCCCTGTGAGGGGGATAATTGGCGGCCAAAAATAGGGGACGGTTAAGGGCAGAAAAATTCATAAGAATGTCGTTGACGCAACGTTGGACCAGGGACGATACCATCGGTGGCGACTCTACCCGCCTGCCCTGCCACTAGCATACCCTCGCCTCCTGAGCCCATAGCGTGATGCGAAACCACAAAACCCACGGGCAAGATTAAATGCTGCCAATACCGGCAGCGTGGTGCGCCCTTTCAGCAAAATGCGAATCCAAATGTTGGTGTCAATGACAGCACGCGGGGTCATGCTTGATGGGGCCGTTGGCGCACTGCCTTGATTTCCGCCATGATGTTGTCGTCGGTCACTTCGTCTACGGGCGGCTGAGCATAGAGTTCCGCGAGTAGTACGGCCAGGTCAGAGCGCAAGTCTAATTCAAGCAGAGCATTAGCGACCCGAGCCCGATCGTCTGGCTCCAGTTGGCGAACCGCTTGAATCAGTTGTTCTAGCGTAATCGGGACTGAAATCATTGCCTTTCATAGTCCTCGTTTCTTCAATTGTAGAATCTCCTACCAACCACAACCCCTAACGTCTCAGCCATCTCACGGGTGAGGTGCCGGGTGCCTGGGCAAAGCTGTGAACCTGCCACACAGCCAAATTAGGCACCCGGTCCCTGGGACGATAGCCGCTCAATCAAGAACAACACCTCGGCGGCATCGTCATAATCGAGGGCGGGGTCGTCGGCGAGGGCGGGGTCGCGGGAGCCGTTGAGAATAGCGACCATGGCCTGGATGAGCTGTTTAAGGGAGTCTGAGGTATTGGATTGGTCGGCAAGCTGAAGAAGCTCATTGCACAGAGATTGCATGTCATCGACCTGTTGCTGGGCCAGCAGCCCCAAAACGTGATCGACTAGCTCGCCGCCACCAAACTGCGCGTAGCCGCCCTGCTGCCGGTAGGCGAGGTAGGCATCGCGGGCCTGCTGCCACGCCGCCCGCGCCGCCGCTGGGTTGCCCGTGGCGGTTTCGATGTCGTGCAGAATGTCGAAGGATGTCCAGGGAGTAGCTGCATGACCAAACTGCTGCTTACACTCGATCGCCCGCCGGATCTCCCCTCGCGCTTCGTCGTACCGCTGGAGCTTGCATAGCGTACTGGCAATGTTGTTGCGGGCTACACCTTCGTACCGCAAGTCCCCTTGCTCTACAAAAATATCCGCCGCCTGTCGGTAAAAGGTCACCGCATCTTCGGGGCGATTTAAGCAGTCGTCATAGAGATTCCCGAGCTGAGTCAAAGTGCTTGCTGGCCCGTTTGCGGTCATCTGGGTTCTAATTTTTAATTCCAGGGACTGGCGGTAGGCGGCTTCGGCGGCGGCGTACTGTCCGGCATTTTGGTAGACCATGCCGGTCAGGTGCCAGATGACGGCCACCGATTGGGGTTCGTTTTGCTGTTCAAACAAGGTACGGGCGGCGGCGTACGCTGCGATCGCCTCCTCATAACGCTTCTGCATCCTTCTCACACCAGCCAACTGCCCCTTCCCAACCGCCACTTGCCGAAAGTCTTCCAGATTTTCCGACTGTGCGATCGCGTCCTCGTACTTCGCCGCCGCATCCTCCAGCCGCCCCAAGTCCGCAAGGCAGTCGGCCTGCTCACCCAGGGCAACGGAGGCCATGCTGGCACCACCATCCATTTTCTCAAACAGTCGCTGGGCCTCTACAAACAGATCCAGCGCCGGGGCTGCCTGTCCAGCCTTTTTCAGCACTCGACCGAGCAGCCAATGGGCACCTGCCAAATCATAATCCGCGCCGCTGTAGGCGGTTGGCCCCACCGCCTGGGCTTGGGTCAGCAGCACCTGGGCCTGGTCGTAGGCGGCTTGCAGTTGCCCCTGGCCCAGCAGGCGCTCAATTTGCAGGCGCTCATTCTCAAAGCGGGTATTGCCCCACTCGGGCAGGGCCGCCGCTGCCCGTTCCCGCAGGGCCACTGCCCTCGCCAGGGACTGGGGGCGGTTCAGGTTGGCCAGCAGTTGCTCAACCTTCCCGGCAGTGTTGGCGACTTGTTCAGCAGTTGCACTATCCGCCTCGACCCGCTGCCCCAGGTAGTCGAGCAGGGCGATCAGGTTGGGCAGCTCCAGCAGCGTCAGCCGAAACGCCAGTCGGCTATTTTTGAACATTTGCTGAACCAGAAAACCGACCAGTTGCACCATCGCCTCGGCCCAGGTGGTGGTGAGCTGGGCCAGGTGCTCTGGGGGTTGCCCCAGCTGTAGGTAGGCGGGCAGGGCCGGGTCGAGCCGCAGGTAGTTGTACTCCTGGGCTTCCGCCATCCCCACATCGATCAGCATTCTGGCTACTTCAGCAATGCTTTCAGTTTCAATCCCCATAACGGTGGCCATGATTGCTAAATGCCCACCCCCATGGAATACCGCCAGCCGATTTACCCGCTCGCGCACCTCATCGGGCAATCGCCGCAGCGACAGCTCCACGCTGGCATAGAGCGAGTTCTCTCGGTCGCCCGCATTCTCTCGCTCTAGCTTCGCCATCAGCGCCGCCACATTCTGCGTCGTCGCCCGCACCCCGTGGGCCACTTCTCGCGCCAGCAGCACCAGGGCGCGGGGGTGGCGGTTCACGGTTTCCACCAGTTCGGTAATTTCTGCTGGGGTGATGGCGTTGTCGCTAGCGGGGGGCTCCCAGCCGTGCTGGGCCATCACCTGCTCTACCAATTGAATAGCTTCCCGTTCGCTCAGCCGATCCAGTTCCACGGTGCATTTTCCCCTGGCAAAGGGGGCGGGCAGGGGTTCGCGGCTGGTGAACAGCAGGCGGCAGCGAGGGTCGGCGGCAAGAAATTTCTGACAGAGGGCCAGCAGTTCGGTCACATCCGCCACGCCAGCGGGGTTGTGGCCCTGGGCATCGGGCAGCACACTTTCCATGTTGTCGAGCACGATCACCGTGGAGTAGTCCCGCAGTGCGCGTTCGATGGGTTGCAGGGCAGCGGTGAGGTCGTCGCCGTACTGGGCCACCAGATAGTTGGGCACCAGCTGCCCTCCGATGACCTGCAAAACGCCCTTCACATCCTGCACGTTCTGCGGCTCTACGCTGACAAAGGCGGCGCGCCCAAACCGGCCCGACTGCACCAGCCAGCGGGCGAGTTCTGTGGTCAGGGCGGTTTTGCCCAGGCCGCCGCTGCCGCGAATCACGGCATAGGGTTCCTGCTGTAGCAGGCGCTCCAGGTGCAGCAATTGACGGCTGCGACCAACAAAATGGTGCTCCGGTTCTGGAGGCAGCTGGCCCAGTTGAGTATGGCGTCGCTCTCGGGCCAGGCGGGCGGCAGCTTCCCCCACGGTGACGGTAAACAGCTGGGGGTCGGCTTCATCCTGGTAGAGCACGGGCACAAACCAGTCTTGCAGCTCCAGGTTGCCTGCCCCCATAATTTTGAATCGGTAGGGATCGCCATAGAGGGCCGCTTGCCCCGCCAGCATGGCATCTCCCACCCGTTTGCCTTCCGCCAGGGTGCGATAAAAGGGCTCCACAAAGCGGCGGGCGGTTTCCACCAGCACCGAGTGGCTCATGGCCACCACCGAGCCCACCCCTTCTTCCAGCAGTCGGGCCGCCACCGAGGCCATAGGGTCGGCGGTAGACTGGGCCGTCTGGCAGGCTTCTAAAAAGATCAGCGGCACGCTGTATTGGTTTAGCTCCGCCGCCAGCTCTGGGGCGTGGATGAGCTTGAGCAGGCGCTGCCCTAGCTTTTGGCTGTCGCGGGGGTCTTCAAAGCACAGGGCACCCAACCCCACCCGGCGGTCATACACGCCATGGCCGTCGAAGTGGACGATTTCGTAGGGGTCGTTTTCGGCAATGCCCCGCTCTAGCGCCTGCTGCATGGCCAAAAAGGTGGGCGGCTGCAACAGGTCTACCTTCACTAGCCCTTCGCCCAGGGCTTCCACGGCCTCTACCAGGGCCAGGGCGCTAATACGGTGGTCAATGTAGCCTACGGGCTGGCCGTTCTCATCAATCTCGGGGCGGGGGCTAATCAACAGCACCCGAATAGGCAGATCGGCCTGGCGGGTGGGGGTGGCTTCGCGGTTGGGCAGGCGGCGGCGCACCCTCACCCCCTTGGCTCCCTGGGATAGGTAACCTTTGCCACTGTGCAAAATCTCCCAGGGCAGCGATAGCAAATCGTTGGCGGCTTCGCGCGCCAGGGCGGCTTCCTCTTCTGGGGTGCCTTCCATCGGCTCAGCATCCACCTGTACCGAAAAGCGGCGGCTGCCCGTCGTCCGTTGCCAGGTTTCCAGGGCAGGGCGGGCAGATTCTCCCGCGATCGCCGCCTGGTAAAGCGCCTGGCCCCATTGAGGCAATGAGGCTTCTAGCCGATTGGCCCGCTGCTTAAACACTCCCGTTGGCCACTGGTAATACCGCTCGATGTACCAGCGAATTTCCTCCAGTTCCAATGGCCCTAAGGGCGCGGTGAAGCGGTAGGTGCGGCTGGTAATCTGGCGGCTGTTGTCAGCAGGTATGTAGGTGAGTTGAGCAATGGCGCTTGCCCTACGAATCCCGTCCTGCTCAATGATTTGCGGATTGGTAAGGGCCAGCAGTAGTTCTTCGACGGGCTCGACCGTAACAAGTTGGCCGGGTTGGCGATCGATAGGTAGCTCTAGCCCCAAAGCTGCTGAGATTTGCGGAATGGCCTCGGCCAGACCATTGGGGCTATCACCCACCACAATGTGCAGCGGGCTGCCGGGGAAGAAGCGCTTTAGCAACCCTAGCGGTATCCCCGGCAGCACCACAGAAATCACTTTGTAGCCGTCGGTGCGCTGCTGGGCTGTGGACTGAGCAATATCCAGTTCTCGCTGCACCCACTCAGAACTTAAAGCATCAATGCTGACCACCACCAAAAAATAGCGGGCCGTACGAATGCTGGTTTCAATGACGGTCTCTAGATCATCACCGCCAGTCATCTCACGAGAATCCACCCAGGGCAGCTGGCCGTGCAGCTCTAGCATTTGCCGCAGCTGCTGAACTATTGAGTCGTTTTTGGTGGAATGGGAGATAAAAATATGGTCGCCCATGCTCTGGCTTGCCCTAGCGAGGTGGTGGCTGAGCGCTGGCTACCTTTGGCCATCGCCCACAGATATACCACCAAGATAGCGGGCCTTTTTCCGGAAGGCTCCGCGTCTTTCTGCGCTGGCCTACTCACCCTGCAAATAGGGGGGCGATCGCCCCAGCTTGCCTATCCCTACAATCTCTTCCCCACACTCTGGTATGGAGACACTCCCCCAGATGCTTCAGCGTCCTATAACTCTAGACACAGGAGAGCCCATGATGACATTTCCACAAGGAGCATAGGAACGATAGGAAAGCCGCGCGGCGGCTGAAAGGCGTAAGATGATCGTCTCTCCACTGCACAGTGCTGCACCTTGCAACGCAACGTGAATGAACAACTACCTGATCTTCTGGATTCTTGGCTTTGGCATTCTCTGGTCGGGGCTCAAGCTGTTTGACGATGAGGCAATACTCATCGTGACGATGCTAGTTGGCTCTGGATTAGTGCTGGCCGGTCTAATTGCAGCTCCTGACGGTCTCCAAATTGTGGTTGAGGTAGTTTTAGTAATTGTCCTGTTCCGCCTCTGTATGGAGTGCATCAGCCGGGGCGATCGCAGTTGATCTGACCGAGCGGCGGCCTGCACCTCTACTGCTCTTGAATCAGCCGCAAGTAGTTTTGCTTGAGCTGAATGTGGCTCTCGCTGAGGCGATCAGAGAGGTTCTTTTCTACATCCGACAGCTGCTCCCAAAATAGCGAAGAGCGCTGGGTGCCAATGTACTCGCGCCAGAGCTGTTCTAGCAGCTCAGCGGCGACGGGGCTTTCAGCCTTGAGCTCCCCCACAATTTCCTCAAATGCTTGATTGGCTTCAGGATGCTGCTGCACTGTTTTGGCTAAGCCAATGGCCGTTTGCAGACGGGTCGATAGATCGGTGGGGAGAGTCATGGGGATAATAGCTTTATGATTGGATGTTACAAATCTAAGCAATTTCATCTATCCCGACAAGGAAAGCCTATCTATCGGCCCAGGCCTGGCTACTGCGGCGGGCAGAGATTGGGGTAGATTCATAGGGGGTTCGCCTGCTGGCCTTCCGCCAATCCTTCTCACGTTAGCTACACCTTTCCCCAGACCTATGGCCAAACAGCGCATTCTTTCAGGCATTCAGCCCACGGGCAACCTTCACCTAGGCAACTATCTGGGGGCAATTCGCAACTGGGTTGACCTCCAAGAAGACTACGACGCCTTTCTCTTTATGGCTGACCTCCACGCCATTACGGTGCCCCACGACCCCAAGCGGCTGGCAGAAGATACCTACAAGGTGGCGGCTACCTACATTGCCTGCGGCATTGACCCCGAGAAGGCCACTATTTTTGTGCAATCGCACCTGTCAGCCCACTCAGAACTGGCCTGGCTATTTAACTGCATCACCCCGCTCAACTGGCTAGAGCGCATGATTCAGTTCAAAGAAAAGGCGATTAAGCAGGGGGAGAACGTCAGCATTGGCCTGCTCGACTACCCAGTGCTGCAAGCCGCCGACATTTTGCTCTACGAGCCCGATTTGGTGCCCGTGGGCGAAGACCAAAAGCAGCACCTAGAGCTTACCCGCGACATCGCCGCCCGGCTCAATTTTCAGTTTGGCAGTGAAGAAAACCCGGTGCTCAAGGTACCCGAACCGATGATTCGCGCCGAAGGGGCTAGGGTAATGAGCCTGACCGACGGCACTAAGAAAATGTCGAAGTCAGACCCCTCTGACCAGAGCCGCGTTGACCTGACTGACTCCACCGATGCGATCGTCAAAAAGATTAAGCGGGCTAAAACCGACCCTGAGCGGGGACTGTGGTTCGATGACCCGGCCCGGCCCGAGTGCAACAACCTGCTGACGCTGTATATGCTGCTGTCGAACCAGACCAAAGAGGCGGTGGCGGCAGAGTGCAAAGAGATGGGCTGGGGCCAGTTTAAGCCGCTGCTGGCCGACACGGCGGTGGCGGCCCTAGAGCCAATTCAGAGCCGGTTTAACGAGCTGATGGGCGATCGCACCTACCTCGAAAGCATTCTGCGCACCGGGCGCGAAAAAGCGGGCGATGTGGCCAACGCTACCCTGACTCGGGTAAAAGACGCCCTGGGCTACTCTAGACCGCTGTAGCTGGCGAGATATACTAATCAATCACCCCTGTTTCCCAGATCCTGAGGAGGATTGTTTGGCTTCTGCACCCCTGGGTTATCGGCTGCGCACGGCGGCCCAAGCCGACCAGTTTTTGGTGACGGCAGAGGTGATGCCGCCCAAGGGGGGCAACCCAGAGCACATGCTGGCCATGGGCCAGCTGCTCAAGGGTCGCGTGCATGCGGTCAATGTCACCGACGGCAGCCGGGCGGTCATGCGCATGTCATCATGGGCGGCGGCGCTGCTGCTGCAACAGCAGGGGGTTGAGGCGGTGTGCCAGGTGGCCTGCCGCGATCGCAACCGCATTGCCCTCCAGGCCGACCTGATGGGTGCCCACGCCCTGGGGCTGCGCAACATTCTGGCGCTCACGGGCGACCCGGTCAAGGCGGGCGACCACCCCGACGCGCGATCGGTGTTTGATCTAGAGTCAGTGCGGCTGCTCAAGCTGCTCGAAAAACTCAACTTTGGCGTAGACAGCCACGACAAGCCCCTCACCGATGGCGCGCTAGATTTGTTTGCCGGAGCTGCGATCGATCCGCAATCGCCTAGCTGGTCGGGGTTGCAGCGCCGGTTTGAGGCCAAAGTCAAAGCGGGGGCGCAGTTCTTTCAAAGCCAGATGATTACTGACTTCGATCGACTTGCCAAGTTTATGGATCAGGTGGCCGCAGGCTACCAGCGACCGGTGATGGCAGGAATTTTTCTGCTCAAGTCAGCAAAAAACGCCAGCTTCATCAACCGCAACGTTCCCGGTGTCCACATTCCCCAGACCATCGTTGACCGCTTAGCCGCCGCCGCCGACCCGCTGCAAGAGGGGGTACAGATCGCCGCCGAACAGGTTCAGGCCGCTCGCGATCTGTGTCAGGGTGTGCACCTAATGGCCGTGCGCCGCGAAGATTTGATTCCCCAAATTCTCGACCAAGGGGGCGTGCCCCCCGTCGATGCAGCCTTAGCCGAGCGGTAGTGCCTGAGGTTGAGCAACGCGGGCCAGGGGCACCAGCCGCAGATTTCCCGGCGGCGCGAGGGTCAGACCGCGCCGCACGGGTTTTAGAGGGCGGCGATCGCCCTCAGGCAAGGCTAGCTGCCAGTGCCGCAGAATGGTTGCCAGCACCAGCTTCATTTCCATTAGCGCGAAGGCCGAGCCGATGCAGCTGCGGTGCCCGCCCCCAAAGGGAAAGTACTCGTAGGGCGAATACTGCCGTTCTAAAAAGCGTTCTGGCCGAAAGGTGTCGGGGTCGGGGTAGAGGTCTTCCCGGTGGTGCACCAGGTAAATGTTGAGAAATAGCACCGACCCAGCGGCAAACTCGTAGCCCGCCACCGTCAGCGGCTGGCTGACGATGCGAATGCCTGTAGTGGGCGCAACGGGGTAGATGCGCAGGGTTTCTTGGCAGACCGCCGTCAGGTAAGGCAGGCTGGCATAGCTGAGGGGATCGGGGGATGGCCTCACACTGTCTAACTCTTGGTGGAGGCGGTCGCCCACTGCCGGTAGCCAATGAGCCCAGTACAGCGCCCAGGGCAGCGCAGATGCTGTGGTTTCGTGCCCCGCCACCAGCAGCGTCATTAGCTCGTCGTGGAGTTCACCGTCGCTGAGGGGCTCACCCTGCTCGTCGCGGGCGCTGATCATCAGCGAGAGAACATCGGCGCTGTTGGGCTGGGGGTGCTGGCGGCGATCGCCAATTTCGGCGTAGATCAGCGCGTCAATCTCAGCTTTGATTCGCACAAACCTTCCCCAAGGGCTAAGCGGCCCCCAGTCTTTCTGTAGCCCTGGAAAGAAAATAAAAAAAGCGCTGAAGGGAGTGCCCAGCCCCTCTAGCAGAGTGCTAAGTAGGTGTCGCAGGCGATTGTAGCGATCGCCGTCCCCCAGACCAAACACCGCTTTGAGAATCACCCGCAGGGTAATGTCCTGCATTGCGCCCCGCACATTAAAAGCGGTACTCGGCTGCCAGCCAGCCATGGCCTGTTGGGTTAGGGTGCAGATTAGGTCGCCGTAGGCTCGCAGGCGATCGCCATGGAACGGCGGCATCAGCAGGCGACGGTGGCGGCGGTGGCGCTCTCCATCCAGCAGCAGCAGCGACTGATCGCCCAGCAAAAAGGTCAACCCGCTGCCCACCCCCTGGGCTGGAATGTGGAACTGGGCCGCATCGGCCTGAAAAATTCCTTGAATTACCGCCGGGTCAGCCACATAGATCGACGGCGGCGATCCTGCCCCAACTTGAAACACCGCCCCGTAGCGGCGATAGTTGTCTTCAAAATAATCCAGCGGGCGCAAAATGAGCCTGGGCGCGCGCCGCCAAAAGGGAGTCTTAGAGCCGGGGAGAGCAGGCATACTTAAAAAATGTAGAGCATTGAAAGGGCAAGCGTTAATCCAGCCACCTCAATGCTAGACCACCTCAACGGCCTGCCCAGTTCTACAGCCTCGCAGCCCTCAGTTGAGCACTGGCTGTAAACGGCTAGAACTCAGCTGCTGCTGTGGATAGGAGCACTGCCCTAGACTGTGCTGAAACAACCATCGACGGCTGTCGGGCGTATCATTTATCCACTGTCCGATCAGCTGATGCCACTTTACCGGCAGCTGCAATCTCGACCAGGCAGCAGCGGAGCTGAGAGATAGAGTCCGATACAACTCCGCATTGGTCAGCAGCGTTTGAATACAGTGAGCCAGAGCAGCCGTATCTTTTTCAGGAAACATCAGCACGTCCCGTCCCAGCTCGAATTTACCCAAAAACATGGGGTGGTCTGAGACAATCAGCGGCGTTCTAACGGTTAGGGCTTCATAAATGGTCAGCGGCAAGCCCTCAGGATAGGCATGGCGGCTCGGAACCAACACAACATCCGCCCAGCGCATTTTTGCCAAAACCTGATCATGGGGTAAGCCTCCCGCCAGCGTCACCTGACCACCCAACCCCAAACGATGAATTTCAGCGCCAAACCAGTCTAATTCTCCCTTGCCAATCAACGTGAGGCTAGGGGTTATACCCGACCGCTTCAATTCCGCTAGGGCGTTTAGGACATCGCCAACCCCCTTCACTTTATTGATGCGGCCAACGTAAACAATGTTTTTATCGTTAATAGCTGAATCCCCTAGACTCTTCGGCCCAAAATCATTGGGGGTAATTTCATAGGGAAAGTCCCAAGGGATAATTTTGCTGGGTTTGACACCAATCTGCCTCAGGGAATGACATGAGCTCAACCCATGATTCGCCACTAGGTCAACAGCCTCACTGTTCAACATGCTAGATAAGCGAAAGTTTCGAAGTTTATCCGACAGGCCGCTTCCCTGAAAAGAATCGGCAAATAGGCCCATCACTTTCACGTTATTTTGCTTAGCCCACTTGAACGCAGCAGGCAAAGGAAAATGAACCACTAAGTGGGTGGGCTGCTGCTGCCGAAGCAAATCTAGCAGCCGCCCTGTCTCCTGATAAGGGTCAAGATTTCCGCCCACAGCTCGCAGGCCAGGCTCTAAGACTTCGCTATACTCAGCACTGGTCTTGCAGCAAACATGAATAACTTCGTCGATTCGGCTGCCTATTTCAACAGAGCTTTCTATGGTGTAGCGGTGGCTAAAATATTCTTGCTCACCCGACTGAGTCAGCAAGTTATAAGCCTCTCTCAAATCACCAGCATATTGAAGTATTACTAACCGAACCTGGGCCAAGGTAGACATGATTACTCAGATTGCTAAAGTTACAACGATACTTGTCAAGAACTCAACCGCTCAAACACTGCACAGACATCCCCAAAAATCTTTGACCCAGGGATTTACCACGCAAGCCACAGATCCAAATCCAGGGGTAAACCCTCAAGCAAAAAGCCATTCCATACATTGGGATCTCTTAGAGAAAAAAGACGTACTCATAAATCCGCCAGTTCCCCTTGATCGGATAAAAATAGTGTTCCTACAGGATTCTCTACGCTGACCAAATAGCTAATATCGCAAAAACTCATATTGCAGCCTACCTCGCCAAATTCTTGAACCTAGGAGAGGCCAAAAATATCTAAAGGCAGTTCAACTCTCTATTTAGGCAAGCCAATCCGCAGCAGACATCAAGCAGGCAGGTTCCAGCTACAAGCTAATCACTCCAACACAAAAAGAGCTGAGAGAAGGAGAAGCTTTAGACAAGCTTCAAGTATGTAAACTTATTTAAAGCTAAAGAAATTAAGGTTCTAGAATGGCAGCAGTCCCGGCAAATTCGCGGCCAATCTGCTAAGCAAAACACTGTCTTAAATCAAGCCCAAGATAATCAAACTTCCGACAGTGTGCCTTTTCGATCTGCGAACACTTAGAAACAAACCTAATTAAAAGGCATAAATCTATCTTGGGATAGATTTATGCCTTTTAATTAGAAGTTATGCACAACATGCCTACCTCAAGAAGATAGGCCCACACTGAGTTTTTGTTCTGCTACAGACTTCAGATGAGTGATTCTTAGATTGAAGCTACAAAAACTCTCGCAGAAACTCGTAGGGTTCTACATCCCAAGGGGGCTCAGGCACCAGATAACTGAGGCGAGTCAGAATATCGGATTCGATGGTGGCCATGTGATCGTGGGTGAAGAGTTCGCTTAGCGCTGCGCGATCGCGATCGCGCAGCGGAGCCAGGGGGTTGGCTAACTGAGGTGCCGCATCTGCCAGAGAATAGAACGTCGCATGGCCACTGACAGCTGATGATTTAGCAGCGGTCGGTTCTGGCCGGGAGCTGGGCGATCGCAGCTTAGCCGCCGCAGTCTGGCTATAGCTAAACAGGGCCTTAACCCATGGGTCAGTATTCAGCGACTCTGTACCTAAACCGGGGCGAGCCTGCTCTAGACTAGACGCGTTCAACCCTGACGCAGATTTCGCAGGGGGCAGGGCTGCCACAGGGCCAGAGACGTTGCTCATATTGCTCCAGGGAAATAAGGGTCTGCCGAAGAAAGTGAGACCCCAAAGCCGTCACGTTCCGCTAGCACAACATCCCTAGCAGGTCGTAGACCTACCAGGTTCGCCCATAGACGTATCCTCAGTATAAATGCGGAGGCGAACCGATTAATCCATCCCTAATCCGCTGTTACAAAGGGAGCAGCAAGAAACTCAGGCATTGGAGCGCTGCTGCTTTAGGTAGACAAAAACCGACTTATCACCAATGTCGGGCACAATGGGCTGCAAGGCCTTGCGCAGGGCAAACACCCCAAATAAAACGGCCCAGGCTCCTAGCAGCACCTGCTCTGTCGCCATGGGCAGCACGCCAAACAGGTGCCCTAACAGCAGCAGCGGCACCAGCAGCGTCAGCAGCTTGGTTTCTAAACGGTCAAAGCAGAACGCTTCCTTGAAGAAAATGCCGGTCAGGGCCACAAAGGTAAACCCAATTCCCCACAGCACCCCAGGCGTCTCTACCACCGTTTGAGCCAGGGGGCCGTCAATACCGTGGGAGAAGGCCAGCGACGCCAGCCCTCCCACCAGCCAAACACCTTGCAGCAACCGATGCAGCGGCACCAGATAGATGTGAATGGTGGCCAGGCTCAGCCCCAACCCCAGCCAAAACAGCGTGTAAAGCAGGCTGATGGCCTGCACCAGGGCAGAGTTTTGATTAAACCCCAGCGCCAGAATAGTCCCTATTCCGAAGGCCACCGCCGCCACCATGAGGCCGGTGCGGTAGAGCACTACCCCTCGGCGATCGCCCTGGGTGATGGTGTAGTCGCCAAATTGCCCGGTGTAGACCACCGGGAGCGGCAGGGGGGTATCGTTCACAACGCTGTCCATTGCCATTTGTCCAGTAGAGAAATCTACGGTTAACCCGTGTCTCTATCTTATCGAGTCAAGAGCTTATCGAGTTAGGGCCGGTTGCGTAGGCAGAGTAATGGTAAAGCAGGTTTGGCTGGCGTCGCTGGCCACTGCAATATCTCCCCCCAGGTGCGCGACCAGCTTTTTCACCAGGGCCAGCCCCAGACCGGTGCCCCCCTGCTTCCAGGGATCGGCGCTAGGCACCCGGTAAAACTTGTCAAAAATCCGCGTCATTTCTGCCGCCGGAATCGTCACCCCCGTGTTGGTCAGCGCCAAACACACCTGATCGTTGGGAGCTTTCGGATCGGGCAGCACTTCCAAGGTGATATATTCCCCCGGCGGGGTGTACTTACAGGCATTATTGAGCAATTCGGCCAGTACCCGCTCCAGGCTGGCCAGGTCGGTGTGCAGCACCGGCAGAGTCGAGGTGGTCACTAGCCGCAGGGTTTGATTACGGCTTTTGGCACGGGTTACAAAGCTGTCAATCCAGCTGGCTAGCCAGGTTTCTAGCAAAATCGGCTCAGGCTGAATGGGATGATTGCCCACGTCGAGTCGCTGGAGATCGAGCAGGTCGTTGATCAGGCTGATCTCGCGCTCGCACTCCTCCTGCAAAATGCTGTAGTAGCGCCCAATACGCGTCTGCTCAGTCTTGGGCTTTTGCAGGTCGGCGGTGAGGTCAAGTTCCTGGTTGAGGGTGACCCCCAGCAGCTGTAGAGCCACCCGCATGCTAGTCACCGGGGTGCGCAACTCGTGGGAAACCGTGCTGAGAAAGTCGTCTTTTAGCGTGTTGAGCCGCTCTAGCTCGGCCACCTGAGACTGGGCCGCCTGGTACAGCCGGGCTTGGCGAATGGCGATCGCACACTGATTCGCCACCTGCTGCACCAGGCGAATCTCAATGTCGTTAAAGCCGTAGTCGCGATCGTTGATCAGCCACAGATCCCCCAGCACACCCCGGTCGTCCACCACCGGACAGGCCAGCATGGCCACGTAGCCCCGCACCGGATTCGGCTCCACCGAGCAAAACTGAAAATATTGCCCGTCCAGCAGCTGATGGTACACCTCCGGAAACGCTTCCATCTGGGCAACGCGCCCCTGGTAAGACGGGCTAGAGCTGTTGTACTCGTAATAGATGGTCGAGGTGCCCTGCTCCAGGTCATAGAGTGAGGTGTTTGACCCCTTCACATCCAGCGCCTCGGTTAGCTCCTTCACCGCCGTCAGCATGATCTGGTTGACATCTAGACTGTCGCGCACCCGGTCGGTAATGCGTTTTAGGGTTGCTTCAAACTCTAGGGCGGTCTGCAACTCCTCGGTGCGCTGGGCCACCTGCTGCTCTAGGTCGGTGTTCAGCCGCTGCACCTGGTTATAGAGGCGGGCCTGCTTAATGGCCCCCCCCACCTGGGTAGACACCTCCCGCAGGGTCTCAATTTCCCAGGCAGCCCAGGGGCGGGGGCCGCTGCAATTTAAGGCACACACCAGTCCGTAGAGAGCGTCTCCCTGAACGATTGGCATAATCAGGCAGGCCTTCACTTTGGCCTGGTCAAACTTAGCCAGGCAGGCTGGCGGCAGGTGGGCCGTGGCAATGTCGTCGATCACCTCCATCTCACCCTGGCGATAGCGCATTAGATCGGCAGGAATAAAGCTGAGGTCTGTCTGGGCATCCCCTGAGATTGCCATTGCGCCACTGGCCGACTCAGCCACCACCCCGTTGTAGTCAGGGTCAAAGCTGTAGAACAGCACCCGGTCGATGCGCAAAAAGCGACGCACCTCATTAACCGTCGTCTGCAACAAATCTTCAGAGTTGAGCGATTGCAGCAAGTGCTGGGCGATCGCCCCCAGCAGCCGCTCCCGCTCAGACTGGCGCTGCAGCGTTTGCTCCACCTCGTGCAGCGGGGTCACATCCTGGAGGCTGACCAGCAGCCGAGGCTCACTGTGGTCGGCCCAAAATCGGCGCACGGTAGCCCGTAGGCGGCGGCGATCGCCTGCGGCATCGGTCATTTCGACCACGGCGGTTTGCTCGTCGCCGCTAGCCAGCGCCCGCTGCCCCGCCGCCAGCAGCGGCTGGCCAACCTCCGGCGGCAAAACCTCCGTCCCTAAGGGGCCGCCAACCGCCAGCCCCTCGCCCCCCAGCAAAACCGCACAGGCTCGGTTGCAAACGTGCCAGCGGTCGTGCTCATCCGTGATCCAGAGCGGCGTCGCGATCGCATCGAGCACCTCCCTCAGGGCAGCGGCGGCGACCTCAGGTTGAGGCCGCTCTCCCTCAGGCAGCGGGTCAAGGGGCAGCATAGACATAACCATGGGGGCTCAGGAAGATTTCAGTAACAGCAACCTTGGCAAAACGGGGCGCATGCTCTATAAACACTATGCCCAGAGCCACTAGAGAATACCCAGCCCAGCCCCACAAAAATCCGCTGCCAAAAAACATTGCCTCCAGCTATTTGCTTAGCACCTCCCATGGTCTATAATCGTAGACCGTGCACATTTGCAGGCCCTATGAACGCAGAGGAAATCATCCGCTCAATTGAGGCGGAGCAGCTAAAGACCGACCTTCCCACCATCTACGTCGGTGACACCATTCGTGTTGGCGTACGCATTCAAGAGGGTGGCAAAGAGCGGATTCAGCCCTACGAGGGCACCGTTATCGCCATGCGCAATGGCGGCATCAATCGCTCCATCACGGTGCGAAAGATTTTTCAGGGGGTCGGCGTTGAGCGAGTTTTTCTCGTCCATGCTCCCAAGGTGGCCAGCATTGCTGTGCTGCGTCGGGGTAAAGCTCGGCGAGCCAAGCTCTACTACCTGCGCGATCGCGTCGGTAAGGCCACTCGTTTGAAACAGCGTTTTGATCGCCCAATCAATTAGAATTGGGAAAGTTGGGCAACGGTGCTAAAGTAGCACCTGGTTTCATGCGTCCTTAGTTCAGTTGGTAGAACGCGGGTCTCCAAAACCCGATGTCGGGGGTTCGAGTCCTCCAGGGCGCGCTGAGTAGGGGCAGCGACAATTTCTAAAGCTTTTAGGCCTCAGACCCCAGGGTTGGCCGAAGCGACGGTGATTGTCACTGCCCTTAGCTCCTAAAAAACCAGGAGCCCTTAGTCTTCCAGTCCAATGTTTTCCAGGTCAGCTAAGTCGGCAAACCGGCCTATGCTTTCCAGTCCGTCAGTGTGGATAAGCGCCAACAGGAGCCAAGCCAGTGGTAAAAAAAGACGCCGCAATAGAGTCTAAGGGCAAGCCCGCAGACGCCCAGGTTGCTGAGCAGGGCTTTAGCGTAGGTGCCTTCTTACAGGGCACCAAAGAAGAACTGGGAAAAGTGGTTTGGCCCAGTCGACAGCAGCTGATTAGTGAGTCTGCTGCCGTCATTCTCATGGTTAGCCTGTCCGCAACGCTGATTTATCTGGTTGACCGGCTATTTGGGTGGGTTTCGGGGCAAGTATTCTAATGGCGGTAACTGAAGAAGACTTCAACTACGACGACGATCCCCTTGATGAGCCTTTAGATAGTGATCTGGAGACTGAAACTCCAGAAAGCAGTTCTGGGTCAGTTTCAGAGGATGGCAATGATGGCGAAGCGGCCCGTTATTACCAGCGCAAAGCTCGGTGGTACGCCGTGCAGGTTGCTTCTGGGTGCGAAAAGCGGGTCAAGCTCAATCTCGAACAGCGGATTGGCACGTTAGACGTGGTCAACCGGATTTTCCAGGTTGAGATTCCCCAAACGCCAGCGGTTAAGCTCCGCAAAGATGGCAGCCGCCAAAACATCGATGAGAAAGTCTTTCCAGGCTACGTCTTGGTGCGTATGTACATGGATGATGAGGCTTGGTCGGTGGTTAAGAACACCCCCCACGTCATCAACTTCGTTGGGGCTGAGCAGCGTCGGGCCTACGGTCGCGGTCGTGGCCACGTCAAGCCTATGCCCTTAGGCATGAGCGAGGTAAAGCGTATTTTCAAGCGCACCGAAGAGCAAAAGCCTGTAGTCAAAGTCGATATGGCTCCGGGAGACAAAATTACCGTGCTCTCCGGCCCCTTCAAAGACTTTGAGGGCGAGGTGGTGGAGGTCAGCCCCGAGCGCAGCAAGCTGAAGGCTCTGCTGTCGATCTTTGGGCGCGACACCCCAGTTGAGCTGGAATTTAACCAAGTGGAAAAAGAGAGTTAATTAATGGCTAAGAAAGTTGTAGCGCTGATCAAGCTGGCACTTCCCGCTGGAAAGGCCAACCCAGCTCCTCCTGTCGGCCCAGCACTGGGTCAGCACGGAGTTAACATCATGGCCTTCTGCAAAGAGTACAACGCCCGTACTCAGGAGAAAGTGGGTCTGGTGATACCGGTTGAAATCTCGGTTTTTGAAGACCGTAGCTTTACCTTTATTCTCAAAACGCCACCGGCCTCGGTATTAATTAAAAAGGCGGCTGGTATCGAGCGCGGTTCGGGCGAGCCCCGCACTAAAAAAGTGGGTTCCATCACCCGGGCTCAGCTGAAAGAGATTGCCGAGACCAAAATGCCTGACCTCAACGCCAACGACATTGAGGCGGCCATGAATATTGTTGAGGGTACTGCCCGCAACATGGGCGTGACCGTTTCTAACTAGGCCGTTGCCCTAGATCGTTCGCTGTCATCTAAATTTCACTTATCCACGCTACGGGGAAGAGGCGTTGCTTCGTTTGACCCCAAGGAGATCACCATGGTTAAAGTATCTAAGCGCCTGCGCGATGCTCAGGCTAAAGTAGAAGACCGGCTTTACGAGCCCCTGGAGGCTCTGCAACTGCTTAAAGAGATCGCGACCGCCAAGTTTGTTGAATCAGCCGAGGCCCACATTCGCCTGGGTATTGACCCCAAATACACCGACCAGCAGCTGCGTACTACGGTCATTTTGCCCAAGGGCACCGGCCAAACCATTCGGGTCGCCGTCATCGCTAAGGGTGAAAAAGTGGCCGAAGCCACCGCCGCTGGAGCTGACTTGGCAGGTTCTGAAGAACTCATTGACGAAATTCAGAAGGGCATGATGGACTTTGATGTTCTGATTGCTACCCCCGACGTGATGCCTCAGGTAGCCAAGCTCGGTCGTCAGCTTGGCCCCCGTGGCCTGATGCCCTCCCCTAAGGGTGGCACGGTAACCTTTGACCTGTCCAAGGCGATTGACGAGTTTAAAGCGGGTAAGTTAGAGTTTCGCGCCGACAAAACGGGCATTGTCCATGTTATCTTTGGCAAGGCCGACTTCAGCGCTGAAGATTTGTTGGTTAACCTTAAAGCGCTGCAAGAGTGTGTTGATCGCAACCGCCCGTCTGGAGCTAAGGGCCGCTACTGGAGAACCGTAGCGATCGCCCCCACCATGGGGCCATCTATTCGCCTCGATGTGAATGCCCTGCGCGACTTTAAACTGGCCGATGCGGTCTCGGCCTAACAAGTTTTACCCAACCAGGAGTTACGCCCACTGACACAACCCCTACAACTTCATAGACGACCAGAGACAGCAGGTAGCCGCTCAGTGCTGCATAAACCCTGCCGAGGTTGACATGGATGACTATGGTGCTCTTGCCCCGGCTGAGCACTCCTGGTTGTTGGTCTACCCCGGCATGGCTGTCGGGGTTTTGTTTTTTAGGTTCAGTTTAGTCAAGGGCGTAGCCCAAACCTGGATCGGGTAACTAAGTCCCAATCCCCAACTAAAAGGAGGTGAGATCGATATGGGGAGAACCCTAGCGAATAAGAAAGAGCTGGTAGCCGAAATTCAGGCGCTGCTAAACGATGCCCAGCTAGCCTTTGTGATCGATTACAAAGGTCTGACGGTATCCGAAATTAGCGACCTGCGCAACCGGCTGCGACCCAAGGGTGCCGAGTGCAAGATTGCCAAGAACACGCTGATGCGGATCGCCGTGGACGGCAACGAAACCTGGCAGCCGATCACTGAGTTTCTCAAAGATTCTTCAGCCTTTGTGCTGGTTAAAGAAGACTTTGGCGGGGCCATTAAGGAGTACCAGGCGTTCCAAAAAGACACCAAAAAAACTACCCTGCGGGGCGGTGTCATGGAAGGCCAGGCTCTGAACGAAGACCAGATCAAGGCCATCACCGAACTCCCCACCAAGGAAGAGCTTATGGCTCGTCTGGCCGGGGCCATCAAGGCGATGCCGACCCGTCTGGCGGTGGGCGTCAACGCCGTGCCAACCAAGTTGGCGGTGGGTGTCAAAGAGGTACCTGCTTCTCTGGCCCGTGCTCTCAAGGCAGTCTCCGAAAAAGATGCGGCCTAGGCCCATCTGCAACGATTTTGCCTGTGCCTAGATTTTTCTCTGTTTAATTGTTTTCAACCAGGAGTTAACCGGTAACTATGTCTGCTAAAACTGATGAAATTCTCGAACAGCTAAAGACCCTCTCTCTGCTAGAGGCCTCTGAACTGGTCAAGCAAATTGAGGAAGCCTTTGGTGTTGACGCCTCTGCCTCCGCTGGCGGCGGCATGATGATGATGGCTCCCGGTGCAGCTCCTGCCGCTGCTGCCGAGCCCGAAGAAGAGAAGACCGAATTTGACGTCGTGCTCGAAGAAGTGCCCGCCGACAAGAAGATCGCCGTTCTTAAGGTTGTGCGCAGCCTGACCGGTCTAGGTCTGAAGGAAGCCAAGGAACTGGTGGAAGCCGCTCCTAAGGCCGTTAAGGAAGCTACCACCAAGGACGACGCTGAAGATGCCAAGAAGCAGCTCGAAGAAGCGGGCGGCAAGGTAGCTATCAAGTAACCTCACGCTTTCCCCCCAGGGCTAAGATGTTTGGCAGCTCCCCGTGGTTCACGGGGAGCTTTTTCGTTTAGCCTATGTCCTCTCGATTCCTCTCAATCAATACCCTATGTAGAGAGGCAGGCCCAGTCTATTAGTCCCCTGCGGCCAAAGTCCCAAATGGGTGCGGCAATTCCCAGGGTGGTTTTTCCCTACCTCAGATATCGGGCTTCTGGGTATTCAACTAATCTTAGGAGCGCTAGATTAGGGATGTATCGATGGAGCTACCCATGGCACAACACCTGAAACGATGGGAGTCGCCCCGCAAGCCAGGCCGCAATGACAAGGGCCGAGGCGGCTCTGCCCGCCAGCGACAGCTGCAAAAGCGACAGCAAACCTTGCGTAAACACCTAATCGAGCGATCGCCGTCCGATCAAACAAATACTAACCCAGGGGAGTCAACGGCTCCCCTTTTTGCTGTTTACCCTTAGGGCTGCTTTAGGGTCTAGCCAATCAGCAGTTCTTCTTCGGGATACTGAATAGAAGACGGTTTAGGATCACCCAGCAGGGCCGCCATAAACAGCAGTACGCCAACCCGACCTAGGTACATGGTGAAAACAATCACGTACTTGCCAACGTCAGACAGGTCGGCGGTAATGCCGGTGGAAAGCCCGACTGTGGCAAATGCTGACACGGCCTCAAAAAGAATATCAATAAAGCTCACCGTTGGATTGGTAAGCGAGACTAAAGCAGTAGCTGCGACGACGACAAGACCCGACCCGACAACTACGGCGATCGCCTTCAGTACCCGAGTAGTAGCAATCTGCCGCCGAAACACGAGAACCTGCTCTTTGCCTTGAAGTGCCATACGAGTGCAGGCTAGCAAAATGCTAAGGGTAGTGGTTTTAATGCCGCCGCCAGTGCTGCCGGGGCTAGCCCCAACAAACATGAGGGCAATCATAATGAACAGTGAGGCGTTGCCCATCGCACCAATGTCAATGCTGTTAAATCCGGCAGTGCGGGTAATAACAGACTGAAACCAAGCCATCAACAGCTTGTACTGAGGAGCCACCGGCCCTAAAGTGTCGGGGTTTTGGTACTCGATTAGAAACAAGGCCAGGGTGCCTAGTACCAAAAGCACAGCGGTAGTGCTGGTAACAATCTTAAAGTGAAGGGAAAACGGGTTGCGGCAGCGATTGCCGCTCAGGCGATGTCGGAGCCAGGCCAGGAACTCCATAATCACTTGGTAGCCAATGCCACCCAGGATGACTAGAGCGGTGATCACCGCGTTGACCCAGGGGTCGAGCGCATAGCCAACAATATTGTCTTTAAACAGGCCAAAACCCGCATTGTTGAAAGCGCTGACGCTGTGGAACATAGAGAGCCACAGCCCATAGCCAGGCCCGTAATCTCGGCTGAAGATCGGATACAGACAAAACAGGCCTGTCAGTTCAATGACCAACGTCATGGCAATGATGGAGAGGATTAGAGGCTTACCACCCGCCAGCACCGAGTTATCCATGGATTGCTGAATGGCGAGCCGTTCTCGCAGCCCCAACCGTCGCCCCAGCAGCAGCAGCAGGAAGGTGTTGACGGTCATGTAGCCTAGCCCCCCCACCTGAATCAGCGCCAGAATGGTCGCTTCGCCAAAATTGGAGAAGTAGGTACCCGTATCCACTACAACTAGCCCGGTTACGCAGACGGCAGAGGTGGACGTAAACAGAGCCACTAGAGGATCACCCCAGCCTTGGTTAGTGGTCGATATGGGCAGCGTCAAGAGCAGGGTGCCCACAGTGATTAACACTAAAAAGCCGAGGCATATGGTGCGCGGAACCGTCATTTGCATAGGCTGAGCATTCCGCGAAATACGGATTAGAGAGGCAACCCTATATTTCCATGAGTTGACGCTCTCGACCACTATGCCGCAAGATTTAACCGGCTAGGCCGCGCTGTTCTCTAGGTGTCGAGTTGTCATGACCAATGTTCTGTACAAAAAGATTCAGACCTTCTACGACGACTCCTCTGGGCTGTGGGAGCAGATTTGGGGTGAGCACATGCACCACGGCTACTACGGGGCCGATGGTCGCCAGCGCAAAGACCGTCGCCAGGCCCAGATTGACCTGATTGACGAGTGTTTGACCTGGGCAGAGGTCAGCCAGGCGGAGGACATTCTCGACTGCGGCTGCGGCATTGGCGGCAGTTCCCTTGAGCTGGCCACCCGGTTTGGGGGCAGGGTTATGGGTATTACCCTCAGCCCAGTGCAGGCCCAGCGGGCCACAGAGCGAGCTATAGCGGCCAATCTGGGGGGTGATGTCGCGCCCTGTGCCACGTTTCAGGTAGCGGATGCTTTAAATACCCCGTTTGCAGACCACAGCTTTGACCTGGTGTGGTCGATGGAGAGTGGGGAGCACATGCCCGACAAGGTGGCCTTTTTGCAGGAGTGCTATCGGGTGCTAAAGCCAGGGGGCAAACTGCTGATGGCCACCTGGTGCCATCGCCCTACCGATTCGCTGGGGGGGCCGTTGACCTGGCTCGAGCAGCGGCAGCTCGACTGGATCTACCGCGTCTACGGCCTGCCCTACGTGATTTCTCTGCCGGACTATGAGGCGATCGCACAAAACTGCGGCTTTAGCCAGCTCAAAGCGGCCGACTGGTCGCTGGCGGTGGCCCCCTTTTGGGATGAGGTGATTGCCTCGGCTCTAAGCCTTGAGGGCCTGGCGGGATTGCTTCAGGCAGGCCCTGGCACCCTTCAGGGCGCGCTAGCCCTGGCACCAATGCGCCAGGGTCTGTACAGCGGTCTAATCCGCTATGGGCTGCTGTGCGCGGTGCGATAGCCAGACCGTAAAAAAGGGTGAGTTCCGTGTGGAACTCACCCTAGAGTGGTGCTTAGCTGTGGCCTTGCAGCCTTACTGGGGCCGCGCGGCGGGACAGTCAATGGCCCGTACAGCTACCGCAGCGGTGTAGTCGCGCAGCGCGTTAGTGTTGGGTGCAAAGCTGGTGCCGGTTTCGTTGAGGGGGGTTGCGATCGCGCAGAAGGCCGCCATCTGCTTAATCGTGGCCTCGCCCCAGTGACCGCTAATGTCGGTGAAGGTGGGCGGGTTGCCGATGTTGGGAATGATCCCTCCAGTGGTCTGCTCAATGCCAGGCACTGGGCTGGTGCTGGTGGTGTCGCCCGCGCCCGCGTTAGCTCGCACCAGGGCCAGCTTGTAGGTCATCGCCATCAGCTCAGCCCGAGAGACATTGTCGGTCGGTCGGAAGTTGCTGGTGCCTGCGTCCCCTGTCACGATGCCCAACTGCTTAGCCTGCTGAATTTTAACCGCGCTCCAGCGGTTGGCGGCGACGTCAGCAAAGGGAGCGTTGAAAACCGACTGGGGCAGGTTGGCCAGCGCCGAGGTCGGCAGTACTTTTTTGGCGGTTTCCATCATTACGGAGACCGCCTGCTCGCGGGTCAGCGGCGCGGTGGGTCGGAAGGTGCCGTCTTCAGGGAATCCGGAGATTACCCCGAGACTGGACGCACGGGTAATCTCGGCGGCATAGCGGTTACCCCGAATATCGTTGAAGGCCAGGGCAGGCGGCGTCACGGGTGGTGTCACGGGCGGCGTCCCACCGCCGGTCTGACCACTTTGAAGCTGGGCCAGGGTCAGGTCGTTGGTGAAGTAGACCAGGTGCGAGCTGACGATCGCCCCGTTAAAGGTGCGCTTGGTCAGCGACCAGCCGGGGTTGAGGTCAATTTGGGTAAAACCGGTGGGGCTGATGCCGTTGCCTCGGCCAATGGTGATGCGATCGCGCGAAATTGTGCTGGGCGCAAACTGGAGCAGCAGATCGCCGTCGCGCTGGTTGATTTCAAACCGCGCCCCAGCCAGGTCTTGGCCGTTGAGGCGAATCGCATAGCCGTTGCTGTCGCGCTGTAGGCGGCACACGCCGGTAAAGTCGAAGGAATTCCACAGAGCGTTAACTTGAGTCGGCTCAGCACCGGGGTTCGCAATGCTCCAGCAGGCGGGGCTGGCCTGCACCTGCTCAACAATGTAGAGCTTGTGGGGTTGAGACGTGCTACCGGGTACCGAAACCACCAAAAGGCTGGCCTCATTGACGGCGATATTGCCAAAGGTCTGGGCCAGCAGCGTACCCGTCTCACGCACCATGGGCTGGGCTGAGGTTGGGTTGGGGGCAACGGCCTGCCCCGCTCCGCCCAGCACCCCGAGGGTAGCGGCGGTCAGCGCAGCCGCTTTCAGCATTGACATAGGATTCATTGTCACCCGTCCTAGATAGCGATTTGTGATGTGGGGATAGTTTCTCTACCTTAGCCCTGGCAACCGGGGGCAAACCTTTGACCTCAACCACTTATCAGACCGTCTGAGAGTCAAGATAGCGGCCCAATATCAGATACCGGGTTCAATTTGTCCAGCCCTAAAAAAACTGGTTTGCCAGACCTAAACCAACCATAGCCATGGGGCACGACCGAACTGTCCTAAGCTCAATCAAGACAAACCAGGCCAGCAACCTAATTCACCGTTCTAGCTTAGAAAAGCCGCCATTATTGTAGGGGCATCCCCGATAGACAACCCTACTTTTTGTAGGAATTGCTTAGGATTCGTTGCAAAACCTCACCCTCAACGCTCTGCCCTATTCCTTAGCCCCAGGCTCCTTAGCCCACGGCAAGGTCTTGCTAAAGCTCAAACTCGTCTAGGGAGGTTGAGGGTAGCCCTGGGGGGGCGATCGCGCGGCTAACCGAGGCTTTATAGCTCTCTTGCTGAGTGACCATGTCTACCGAAATTGCCTCAAACCAGGCCTCTAGACAGCCTAAGGGAGCCGTTAGCTGTAGACTGCCCTCAAGCTGCCCCTGGCCATTGGGCAACAGGTTGAGCACCTGGCGAGGTTCGTCGGCCAGGGTGCGGGTTTGGGGGTCAGTAATCCACACTTTGAGGTACAAGCGGTTAGGGTGAAAGGGCACCCGCAGGGTCACGACCACCGGCCCACCAGCGGTGAGATCGCCCTCCGGCAGCTCTAGGCTGGGCATAGGCGGAGTCACCACTTCAGACGGCTCCTCGCCCTCCGGGGCAAGCACCGCTGAGGCGGTTGCTAAAGCTTGCAGCGTAGGGTCTTCATCCTCATAGATCACCACCTCTCCCGCAAAGGGGACAAAGGGTGGCGGCAGATCAACCGGGTCTGCCTCGACGGGGGCAGGGGGAACCGCGATCTCGCTGCGCTGGTCGATCGCCTCCTGCTGGAGATTGACGGCCAGCTCATTGAGCCGACTCCAAAAGCGGTCTTGGAGCTTGAGGTCTTTAAACCCCATGGCCTCGTGGGAAATGAGCTGGGGGGCCGAGTCGCGGGGTTGACGGCTACCGCTGGTGGGAGACTGCCCGGACAGAATCGCGATCGGGTCGTCGGCCTTGGGGGAAGGAGCAAGGGGGGGCAAGCTAAGCCCTCGCACTGGCTCAGGGCTGGGCGAAGTGGGGGTAGCAGAGTTAGCAGGGCTGCCTTCGTCAGGAGACAGTGGAACAGGGCGAGGACGACCTACTGGGGGCAGCGACGGCTGGTGAGCCGCCGCCTCGTGGGGAGAGGGATAGTAAATTTTGGGCGGCAGCTCAGGGCTGTTGCGAGGCAGGGTGAGAATGGGCATCTCCCGGGGAGGAGCCGCGCGGTTTGCCATATCCCAGGCTTTGATATCGGGGGCGGGGCGCGGGGGAGAGTCAGCGCCCTCCTCTGGATCATCGACGGGAAAAACAACCAGATCAGTGTCAGCCTCGGCCTGGTTGGCGATCGCATCAAACAGCGAGGCCACATCCACCGTCACCGTAAATCGCTGCAGGGCCATCACCTCAGCCCCCACAAATAGACCCACCTCCCCCAGCAGCAGCCGGGTTGACAGCTGCATGGGGATGGTCACCGTCAGCGTCATGGTGCTGGGCAGCGTCGCCACCGCCAGCGGCACCGGAGCCATGGCCACAGTCGCCGACGTTTGAGGATCCGATAGGCGCACTACCAAGGTTAGGGGCGGGCATGGCTCACCGTCGGTACGGCCCGTCACCGTTGCCACGAGCCCTAGGCTTTCCCCAGCGCTGCCAAGAAGCGCCGTGTGGGGCAGGGTTAACCTGTAGGGCAAGATGTCCTCGGCCAGGCCATTGGCGAGTTCGATTTGAAACGCATCTATGGCAGCGGCGGCAGTTTGTAAATCAATCACCGGGGCCGGGGCGGGCGTTCTGTCACCCAGGGATGGGGGAGGAGCAGCGATCACCCCGAGGCCAGCGCTGCCGTCATCGGCAAACCAGTCGCCGTCGTCAGCCGAGTCTTGGGCCACCACCCGCAGCTGCACCGCGTAGCACCAGGGCGAAGGGGCGGTGGCATTGGCGTTTTCTGGAGCGTTTTCTGGGGCGTTTTCTGAATCTGCGTCTGCGTCTGCGGCGATCGCGCTAGCGCACTGAATATCCCAAGCTCCCTCGCCCAAACGGGTAAAGGGCATCACAACCATCAGGCCATTTTCATTGATTTGACCCTGACGACGCAGGCTGCGGCGCGCTCCCGGCTCGCGATCGGGCAGTACCTGGTCGATTTGAATGTGCACCGGGGTGTTGGCATGGCTGGTGTGGGCCATCACGCGGTAGCGGCCCTCTAAAATTTCTACCTGGGAGGTATCGAGGGGCAACCAGCTCTGGTCACCCTCCTTTTGCAGCAGAAATTCCCAATACTCCATAGTTCAAGCCCCAGTTTAAGTCCTGAGTTTAAAGTCTGTCAGGAGACAAGCCACCCATGATGCTTCAGGATACTCCCTAGAGGCAAACCCGCACTGTTCACCCCAGCAAACATTCAGAGCCCAACCGTAACAATGCCTACATTTTGACAGAGGCTCCTCTCTGCCCTGCTGTAGATGGGGCTGCTTGGGTCTCGCTCTACTCTATAGAAGTAACCTCTCAGGAGACAATTACATCATGTCTATTGAAGATAGAGCTAAAGCTACCGCTAAAGATGTTGAAGGCAAGCTGCAAGAAGGCGTCGGCAAAGTGACCGGCGATCGCGAAGCCCAAGCCAAGGGTAAGGCCAAGCAAGCCGAAGCCGATGTACGCCACGGCGTAGAAGATGCTAAAGACGGTGTCAAGCGCGCCATCGACTAGTGACTTAGCGACGCTAAGTCAGGTTGTTTAACCTAAAAAGCTCCGACCCTCCACGGGCCGGAGCTTTTTATTTGCTTCGGGGGAGCTGGCCATCGCGATCGCCCCCTGAGGGGCATTGCAGTCCTAATTTCTCCTAGCCCCGGTCAAAGTTATCGTAACTGCCCCCTGAGCGGAGTCGAAGGGGACGGCCTAAGGAGTTTTGGCTTTCTCTCTTGGGGAGACGATCCACGAACGACTTCGCTCAGCCAGCTAAGCCCCAGGGATGATTACAAGTTATCTAGGCGTTATCTAAGCGATTCAAAATGTCGTTAAGCTCGGCCTCGGTGGCCCGAAACCCCACGAGCACCGCCTGGCCGTCTTTGACAAAGAGAGGGCGCTTCAGCAGCATGGCATCGCGGCTGAAGGCATCAATCCACTCGGGGTCGCCCCAGGTTTGCTTGTCATCTCCCAACGCGCGGTAGGACTGCCCTGAGGTATTGCGCATGGGCTTGCTGCCCAGGCTGTTTACCCAAGCCGTCACCATGGCTTGGCTGGGGGGATGCTCTTTGGTGTTGATAAAGTCGTAGGCAATGGCGCGACTATCCAACCATTGCAGGGCTTTCTTGCAGGTTCCACAGGTGGGAATGCCGTAGACCGTTAGCGTCATAGCGATACTGGATTGAAGAATTGAAGACTAAATTGACATGATGGAATTGAAAGGACGGTGAGGCATAGGTAGAAGACTCAAATAGAAGGATAAAAACGCCAGAAACGCCCCGGCGATCGAGACGTTTCTGGCGTTTTAGCTCTACGAGAACAGCCTGTCGGCCTAGTTGTCGTAAACCCGGCACTCGTCGGCTTCAGGGTTGCTGTCGCAATAGGCTTCTAGGGAGGTTTTGTCAGTGCCTTTGTCGCGCTGGTGGGAAGCCTCTGCCTGAAGCTCTTCTACCGCATCCCAAGCAGCGGCGCACTCCTGGGAGCTGCCACCCGTGGCATCGCAGGCGGCCCGGGCACCTTCAATTTCTTTTTCAATGCGCTCTTTGATGTTCTCGCTCATGTCCTTTCTTTACCGTATATAAACAACTAGCGGGGGCCTGGTCAGCGAGGGAGCAAACCATTGAGTAGATTGGCATATCCCGACTCCAGGACCTAGTATACTGCACCGATTCGGGGGGGTCTGACCGGGAAACCTCTACCCCATAGAGGCAGGGTTACGCCCTTGACAGCGCCCAGAATTATCCTGGGACAGGTCAGTATAAGTACTCATTCTTTATTGTACACATCTCCACAATAGCCGGGGTAACCGCTGAACATTACGGGCCAGTGAACACGACGGGCCAGGGGCAATTTACTCGGGGGGAGGAGCAATCCGATCTAGACTGGAACCACCCAAGCAGGGGCGAACCCAATGACCGACATTCCCCAACTCGACCACCCCTCCATGGAGTGGGCCAACGCGGTCTCGACCCGTCCCTCTCTGGAGGGAGCTGTGAAGGACGTGGTAGAGCAGCTCAGGCATAGGCTGACGGGGGCACCGGATCTGGGCATTGTGTTTATTTCATCCTCGTTTACCAGCGAATTTGCCCGCCTGCTGCCCCTGCTGCAAGACCTGCTACCCCTGCCGGCTCTGGTGGGGTGCAGCGGCGGCGGCATTGTGGGCATGGATGCCCAGGGCGATCCCCAGGAGCTGGAGGATACCCCGGCCCTGAGCCTGACCCTGGCGCGGCTGCCGGGGGTCACGGTGCGGAGCTTTCATCTGTCGAGCGATGACCTGCCAGATTTAGATAGCCCGCCCGCCGCCTGGTCTGAGCTGATCGGGATCGCGCCGGAGGACAATCCTCAGTTTATTTTGATGGCCGACCCGTTTTCGTCTAACGTGACGGATCTGCTACAGGGGCTAGATTTTGCCTACCCCAGCGGCGTGAAGATTGGCGGTTTGGCGAGCGTTGACGGGTTCAATCGCCACAGTGGTCTATTTTGCGATCGCACCCTCCACACCGAAGGCTTGGTCGGGGTCGCCCTAGCAGGGCCAATCGTGCTCGACACCATTGTCGCCCAGGGCTGCCGACCCATCGGCCCGGTCTACCGAGTAGACAAAGCCGAGCGCAACATTTTGCTGTCTTTAAGCGACCCCAAGGACGGCGAATCGGCGCGCCCCCCCCTAGAACTGCTGCAAGAGCTGTTTGAAACCCTGCCCGAGGGCGATCGCAAGCTGGCCCAGAGTTCACTCTTTATTGGCATGGCCCAGGACAGCTTTAAACTCAGCCTCAGCCCCGGCGACTTTTTGATTCGCACCCTGCTGGGGGTTGACCCAAAAATGGGCGCGATCGCCGTGGGCGATCGCCTGCGCCCTGGCCAGCGCGTGCAGTTTCACCTCCGCGATGCCCACACCTCCGCCACCGATCTCGAAACCCTGCTCCAGCGCTATCAGCAGCAGGCTCCCGCATCAACCGTCCCCGCCGGAGCGATGATGTTTTCCTGCATGGGGCGCGGTGCCGGGCTCTATAACCAGGCCAACTTTGACTCCGGTCTGTTTGCCCAATATTTGCCTGGGCTTCCCCTAGGGGGCTTTTTCTGCGGCGGCGAGATCGGCCCCGTGGGGCAGACGACCTTTTTGCACGGGTTTACGTCGGTGTTTGGGATTTGTCGGCAGCCGTAGGTGTGTGGGTGTGTGGGTGTGTAAAAAAGTTTTCAACCTCCTCACCTACCCACCTACCCACCTCCTCACCTACCCACCTACCTTCCTTACCGCAAACCCAACTCCGGCGAGGGCGTCAGGCCGTCGATGATAAGGGTGTAGGTAATAGCGCTGGTGCCAATGCCTTGCCAGCTGGTGATAAACCCACCTTCATCCAATAGGGGACGGTGCTGAGGGGTGGTGACGGCGGCATAGTACACCCCGTTAGCGGGTAGGGTTGTAGCCGCCAGGCGGGGTTGAATGCCTTGGGTGGTGCGGGCTTCGGCCAAGAGTCGGCCTTCGGCGTCGAACAGGAATAGCTGGGCCGCATCGTCGGTGTAGAGCACCCCTGGGCGCTGCTGAATGACGGTTAAATCTAGGTCGGCACTGTCTCCCTGGGCACCCAGAAAGGCGTAGATGTCGATGCGGCGGCTCACGGCACCCGTGGTGACACCACTGCCGCTGCGGGTGTTAATGCGCTGGGCCTCGGCTAGCGGGTCTAAGGTCGTGTCGGCAGTAACGCCCAACCCCGCCTGCCAAAGAGCTTCATACTGCCGCAGGGTCTGGTCGGCGGCAACAACAGGAGTCCCCGTTCCCACGCTGGAGTAGACCCCTCGGTCAAAATCGAGCGGCCGACCGGTGTAGCCCGGCAGGCCGAACCCGGCTAGCACGGGTTCACAGCCATCAATCGGGTTCACCACAGTTTGGTTTTGGCGAAATAGCTGCATTTGGCGGCGAAACGCCACGAGCTGGGCTAGGGTCTTGATGGGCAGGCCAGGGACTTGTTCGAGCTGGTTGGCGTGGGCGATCGCCGTATCCCAGTCATTCAGGCAGACCGCTAGCTGGAGTGAGTTTTGCAGCGTCGCCGTAGACTGAGCGCGCACCGGGGCGGCAGCAGCAAGGGCAGCCACTAGAGCAATGCCTAAGGAAAGCCCTCCCCAAATCGCCGACAGGCGTAACCATGACCTAACGTGCATCGCCCCTTCCATCGTCTCTGGCTCCTGTAAGTACTGCCGAATCCGCTGGCCTCACTGTACCCACAAGTCTACCGAGGCTCGCCCATAGTGGGCCAAAAACTTGTCGCTGCCGGTTTCTTGCCGCCGCAGCCAGGCCCAAAGCTGATCGCCTAGCGAAAAGTGCCACCACTCGTTGGGATGGCGACGAAACCCCGCCGACTCCATTACCTGGTTAAGCAGGGTGCGGTGGGCATGGAAGGTTTGCTCAGCAGGGATTGTGCGGTTGGCAAAATGGTTGGGGTGCGATCGCAGCGACACCTCGTCAATGGGTGACCCCATATCAACCACGATCCCGGCAGCATCGATCAGCGTCACATCCAGCGCGGCACCCGTGCTATGGGGCGGCGGCGTTGCCGGGTCATCGCTGGGCATGGCCCAAAACTGGGCCACCTCCGCCATTACCTCACTGCGCTGGGCAGGGGTTAGCGCCTCGCTCACCCATCCCCGAGCCTGCGCCTGTTCTGCAAACGTGTGCTCCACCATAAATTGCTGCACCGCCAGTGGGCGAAAGGCGTCAAAAATTTGAATGCGCCAGCCGCGATGCTGCTGCTGAAGGCAACCCTGAGCTTGGATCAGAGCGGTAAGCACGCCTGCTCTGAGGGAATAGGGCGACTGGTCGCCGTAGGGTGCTCCTAGCACCTGATACGGATGGGGCTGCACCACCGCAAAGCGATCGCGAGGAATAGACACCAGCGGCTCGCCGCGATCGCAGATGGGAATCGCCTGGTAGGGTTTCATAACACTTTTCCCCAGCTTGAAGAATTCGTAAATAGTTAGCCTAATTCCATCATTGGGCCACTGGCCAACCCCAAAAGCATCGATAGTCAGAAGGCAGCAGGCCACCGTGGTGGTTACTAGTATTGATTGTGCTCTGGCAGTCCTTCGAATGAACATTGGCACAATCTTGTCCCTAACTGGACGGTTAGGCAGCCTCATTTTAGGCGTAGGGGTTTGGGGGTGGTGGCTAGCCGCCCTTGCTGCCCCAAAATCCGTCGTTCTCATGACCGGACTGCTGCTGGCCTATGGGCTGGGGGTGGGATGGGGCAGCGTAGTGCCAGCCAGTGCGGCGGTTTCTATGGCGATCGCCCTAGTGGTCACCTTTGACATCTTTCCGCCCTTTTGGCCCGACAACAGCCACTACAAATATTGGGCTTACACCGTACTGCTGCTGTGGACGGCCAGTGTGGCCTTGGTGTGTCTGCTGGCCGCCATCGGTCAGCGCCTGCGCCACACAAAATCTGCCCATCGCTGGGGCGGGCGGTTGACCCTATTGGCTAGTTTGCTGGGCATGCTGTGGGTCGGAGCCAGGCTCTACCAAGCCCAGTGGCCGGAGTGGATACCCTGGTCTTAGCGAGCTTCATCTACCCATAGATCGGGCTTTAGGGAAACTGTAGCAACGGGTTCTAACCATTCCATGAAAGCCTACTTCCAACATCTGCGCCGGCTGAACATCTCTGGCAACACTGCCGTCAGACGGCCTTTACCCACCCCCGCCACCTACTTAACCCAGATTGATCCCAACGTGCAGGCCAGCCTGAACTCCCAGCAGTGGGCAGAACTTGAACGGGTGATTGACCTAGCGATTCCTAAACCAGCCCCTAAATTGGTGGATCTCAGGTTTGAGGTTGACCTGCTGATCAGCCGCTACTTTATTGTGCTGATGGTCGGCAAAGACCGCCGCCGCACCCCCCGCAGTGTGCCAGTCTCACGGTTCACTCAGCTTGGCAACTGGATGGCGGCAGTCATACTGCTGTTGGGGTTTAATCTGGCCATCAGCACTAGCGTGTTGATGGCAGCCTACCTGATTAAGTCGGCCCTTGGCATCGACCTGCTGCCCGGCCACTTTCGAGGCATTGGTAACTAACGTTTTAACGTTCACTGGGGTTTCTGGATGTCTTGAGCAACGTGACTATGGCTATAGTGAGGGCTAGAAACCAGGCTTCTAAAACAGCCTAAGTTTTGGTCAATTCCCTAGAAAAACCCGGTTTCTGGGGGCAATAACGCCTTCGCCAATGGCCCTGCCTACCTGCTATGGATGGACGCGAATTTTACTCCAGCCTGATTCGCCTACACATTCTTCACCACGCGGCCCAAGAGCCGATTTTTGGCCTCGGCATTATTGAAGAGCTAGGTCGCCACGGCTACAAACTCAGCGCTGGCACCCTCTACCCCATGCTCCACGATATGGAGCGCAAGGGGTATCTGGTCTCCGTAGAAGAGAAAGACGGACGCCAGAGTCGGCGATTTTACTCTGCCACCGCGCTGGGCAAGCTGCGGTTAGAAGACGCCAAACAAAAGGTTCAAGAGCTATTTGGCGAACTGTTTGAAGATGCAGACTCGTAGAATGTAGCGCCCGATATAGGGCTTCGTTATCGAATTCCGATACAGTGGCTTCAGCTTTATCCATTTGCCCCATGAGCCAGCCACCAAAGTTAGATTCCACAACCGCAGAATTGCCCCAAGAACGTCTATCCACTCGGCTAAGCGAGCTAGCCCGACTCTTTCTAAGGCTAGGGGCGATCGGCTTCGGCGGGCCCCAGGCCCACATCGCCATGATTCACGATGAGGCGGTGGTGCAACGCGGCTGGCTCAGCGAAGAGCAGTTTCTCGAAGGGGTAGCGATCTGCGAAATGCTGCCCGGCCCCGCTTCGACCCAAACCGGCATTTACACTGGCTACCTGCGGGCGGGGCAATTGGGGGCTCTGGTGGCGGGCCTGTGCTTTATTACCCCAGCATTTTTGATTGTGCTGGCGCTGTCGTGGGCCTATTTCAAATTCCAGGGCGTACCCCAAATCGAGGATTTATTTTTGGGGATTTCGCCCGTGGTGATCGCCATTGTTTTTGGCTTCTGCTGGAAGCTGGGCAAAAAGGCGATTAAGGATTGGCAGGGAATAGCGATCGCCCTCACCGTCCTCATCCTCTCCCTCACCTTCCGTACCAACATTCTGCTGCTCTTCCTGCTGGCAGGTCTGGCCGGACTCGTCATCTATCGGCCTACGACCCAACCCCCCGCCGGGCCATCTTCCCACACCAGCGCCTCGCTCGCCCCGCTGCTGCCTATCACCCAGGGCATCCCTAACCTGCTGGCAAATCTCCCCACTGAACCCTTGGCCGTCACGAGCTTTTGGGGGCTCGATCGCATCCAAGACTACTTCCTGCCCCTCGCCACCTTTTTCCTCAAGACCGGAGCCTTTATATTCGGAGGCGGCCTGGTGATCATCCCCCTCCTCGAAACCGCCGTGGTGGATGACTTTGGCTGGATGACCCGCAACGAGTTTATCGACGGTGTTGCCCTGGGCGAACTCACCCCCGGCCCGGTGGTGATTACGGCGGCCTTTGTGGGCTACAAGGTGGCGGGGGCGCTGGGGGCGCTGGTCGCCACCGTAGCGATTTTTACCCCGTCGTTTCTCTTCATCATGTTTGCCTCGCCGTTTTTGGTGCGGCTGCGGCAAAACCCCTGGGTCAAGAGCTTTCTCAAAGGGGTGATGCCGGGGGTGTTGGGGGCAATCGCCGCCGCCGCCATCCCCCTCGCCGCCGCTGCGCTGCTGCAAGACACTGTGCCCCGCACAGTTGTTGCGATTGTCGTGGGTCTTGCTGCCCTGATCGCCCTGGTGCAATTTCGCCGCCCCACCTGGCAACTGGTGCCCGCTGGGGCGATCGTGGGACTGATTGCAGGAGCAGTGGTTTGATTTTGGAGTTTAATTTTGGAGGGGTTGACCGTTTTGTCGTCCAGAATCGGGCCAGTACCAATCCAAAATCCCCGGCACATTCCACTCGTTCTACAAACTTTATCTATCGCAATTTTATCGACCAGCTTTTAGGATTTGGTCAGCCGTCAGCTTCAGATCTGGAAACGTGAGCGAAGCAACTGTTTGATCGCCTCGAAGCTGCTGGATTTCGTAATCTCCATTCACTAACGTGCAAATAGAGAAAGTTGGTTGTTTGGGCTTGCCAATGTGTCGAGTGCCCCCCAACCCTGCATAGTCTGCAATCCAATACTCTGAAATGCCTAAAACAGCGTAGTCTTCAACCTTGCGGGCATAGTCATTTTGCCAGTTGCCGCTCACCACCTCTGCCATAAACTTAATTGAGCTACCCAAGGTCAAAATTGACTGCTCAGCCCAAAGCGGCTCTTGAGAAAGCTCATTGCGATCGACGATCGCAACATCTAGTCGAAAGGCCGTCATGCCGCTGTTAGAAGGGCGCAATAGCCCTCGCTGAAGCACAAACCAAGGTAGGTCTAATCTATCAATCTGCACGCAGAGCTTCGCGGTGATAAAAGCCGCAACTTCCTCATGGGGGCCGGTAGGTTCCAAATCGAAAACCTCGCCATCGATCAATTCGTAGCGATTATCGCCGCCATACCGGGCCAGAAATTCGTCAAAGCTAACGGGCTTCTGGTGGATGGGTTAAGCGATCGCAACAGCCACAATTTACCTCGGTGCCATCAGTATCTTCAGCCTATCAAGTTGTCACCATGCCGTGTTCTAGTGCGAAGCGCACCAGCTCTGTGCGGCTGTTGGTGCCGGTTTTGCTGAACAGACGGCTGACGTACTTTTCCACATTGCGCACGCTGGTCTCTAATCGGCTAGCGATTTCTTTGTTCATCAACCCTTCGGCCACCAGATCGAGCACGCTCTGTTCGCGGGGGGTGAGGTCGATGCGAATGTCTGAGGCCACCTTGGCGATGCCGCCCTTTTGGGTCAGCATGGCCTTAATTTCTTCGATCTGGCGGGCCATGACGGCGATGTCGGGCACGTCACCCGCGTCGATGGTTTGGGCGGCGCGGCGACCGATGAGATTGGTGACCACCGCCACCAGTTCTTCGGGGTCAAAGGGTTTCGAGAGATAGGCATCGCAGCCCGCGTTGTAGCCGTGGATGCGATCGGTGGTCATGCCCCGCGCCGTCAAAAACAGCACCGGCAGCCCCTTAAAGCGAATGTCGTCGCGCACCTGGGCCAAAAAGGCATAGCCATCGACTTGGGGCATCATAATGTCGGAAATCAGCACGTCGGGGGTCTCCTGTTGCAGCAGATCCCAGCCTTCTTTAGCGTTGCTGGCGGCCCGCACCGTAAAACCGCTGTCTTCTAGGTAGGCTTGTACCGCCTCGCGCAGACCTGGCTCATCGTCTACCAGTAAGATATTCCCGGTTTGCTCAGACATAACATCGCCCCAGATGACCTATTCATGCCCACTTTAACGCGGAATTGTCAGGGCGGAATCAGTTCCCACCCCTGAAGCTAACGAGACGCTAACCCAACGGTGCCGCAAAATGGAAAACCCGCTGTTTTACCTGGGCTTTGCCACCCTCATGACCCATGAGCTCGACGCCATGACCCAAGGAGTTTTCAAGCGCCAATTTTGATCGACTACCATTAGTTACAGACCCCTTCCAGGCCAAAAACGCGTTTGGGCTTGGGCTAGCGATCGTAGGAGTGCTAATTTATGGACGGGTCATTTCCCCAGGGCCTGCTGAAGAGCGAGTTGCTCCACCGCCTGGCCATCAACCTTGACACTGCTGAAGAGTTTGGCCCCATTGCCGAAATCTGGGTCAACGGGCGCACCCACCAGGTGCAGGGCGTGGGCTGTAGTGCTGGCGGGCTATTGAACCGCCAAAGTCGGCGGTTTCTGTGGCCTCAGATTGGCTCGATCGGGCGCGATGGTGTGGTCGTCAAGGCGGGGGCCGGGGTCGAGGCCATTGATGAGCATTTGCAGGACTGCCTGCCCCTGGGGGAAGTGGAGCTGTGGTCAGACCACGGCGATCGCATGGGCCAGCTCACCGACTACCGCTTTGACCCCACTAGCGGCAATATTCTGGAATATCTGTTTATCCCCGAAGTCACCAGTGCCCTACCCCCCGGCGTCTACGCCCTCGACCCGATCGCAGTAATCAGTACCGGTCGCCGCCGCATGATGGCCGAAGATGCCGCCCTGCGGACTGCGTCCCTAGTCCGCGAGGGGCTACCCCAGCCCCCAGAGCCAGCGGCGACCAGGTCGCCCTTCGCCCACATCCCCCTAGATCGCATTCCCCTAGATAAAATGCCCGACCCTCGCCGGGGGTGGGATGCCGCCGTCAAGGGCACCCAAACCATGCGCGATCAGGTGAATGAGCAGTTTCAGGAAGGTCGCCACAAGCTGGGGGCCGAAGCCCAAGATCGCCGCCAAAAACTCCAGGCCGAAGCCCAAGACAAGCTGGGTGGCCTGCTGGGCAGCGTCAAAAAACGCACGCGGGGCCTGCGCAATCAGCTACGGGAGGCGGTTGGCGATGTCACCGCCGGGCTGCCCCAAGGACCAAACCTGCGCGACGACAAAATGCCCACCATCGATGTGGATGCTATGGAGCTGTGGCCTGAGGATGACTTACCCCCAGAGCACCCAATTCGTCGGCCCGAGCGGCGTTAGCTACAGGTCGCGCTGGTAGTCGGCGATCGCCTCCAGCAGATCGGCCTTACCCGCAGGCGGGATTAAATCGGCCAGGGTGACGGTTTTTTGTCCGCCGCCAATGGCCACCGACGTGCTGGTCAAAATATCCGCTACGGCAGATTCGGTCACCTTATCGCCCGCCACTAGGGGATATAGCTTTTCGGCCAGGGGCTGGTGCAGTTTGGCATCGCCCAGATACAGGTGCCACTTGGCTACATCGAGATACACCTTATCGCCAATGGTGGCGGCTAGGGACTCTATGGCGCGGGCAGTAGAGGCATCAGACATGGCTTGGGGTCTCCATCTAGGGCTCTGCGGTGGGGTCGGGGTCAGCCGTGGGTGACAGGGGCGCAGGGGAGTAGTCTGCGATCGCAAAAATATACACAGCGTTGGCCAATAAAACAGGCAGCCAGGTCAGCGTGACCTTACTTACCCAGGGCACCCAATCAGGGTCTAGGGTATGAAAAAACCAAAGCCCAGAGTTAACGGCGGTGAACGCTGCCACATGCACCGCAAAATTGATGCGGTCTTCTAACTTGCGGTAGGCGGGGTCTTCTCGGGTGGGTTTACGGGGCCAACGGGGCGGCATAGGCCAAATATCACAATTACGCTACACCCTTCATTCTAAAGGCGCAGGGGGCGAACGGCGCAGGGCCATTCCCCACTGCCCCAGGTAGGCGTAGATCGCCAAAGCCGCCGCCGTCTGCACATTGAGCGACTGCACCACGCCATACTGAGGAATCACCACCGCTTGGTCGCAGGCTGCCACCACCTCAGGGGGAATGCCCGTCAGCTCTCGCCCCAACACCAGCACCATACGCTCAGGAAAGCGCATCTCAGGCAAGGGAATAGCCTGGGGCCGAAGATCCAGCGCAATCGGGGTGTAGCCCTGCCGCCGCCGCTCAGCCAACCACTGGGGTAGCTGATCCACAGCGCAGGCCTCCATAGGCTGCCACCGGTAGGTCGCCACCGCTCCTGGGCGAAACTTGCGGTTTTGGGTCAGCGCTAAATCGCTTAACACCAAGGCCTCTACCCGAAAGGCCTCGGCAGTACGGCACAGCGTGCCTAGGTTGATCGGGTTTTCAACCAAAGAGGCACACACCACCAGAGGGTGGCGGGGCAAATCTGGATATTGGGTATGCAATAGCGCCATGGTTCATCCCGATGCGCGAAAACCTGAGATTAACAAAAACCCGTACTGCCTGGGCAGCACGGGTGAGAGGCCATCATCTAAGGGGATGGAGGCTAGTTCTACGCTTCGATCAGAGCGATGTTAGAAAACACAAATTCCTGCTTATCGGTGTCGTCGTCAACACCGGTTTCGATGGTGCGGCGAGAGAGAATGTAGTAGCCACCGACCTCAGTATATTCGTCTTCAAAATCGCTGAGACCACCCTTTTGTTCGCCGGTTTTGGGGTCGTGGTAGACCGAGTCGTAGCGGTGCGACAGGTAGCCCGACCCAGTGTCGTGGCTGCTGTAGGTGTGAATGGTCACCACCACGCCGTGGATGTGGCGGTGCACCATCGACACCTCGTTATCTTTGAGCTGGTAGCGATCGCCCTCGGCCTTACCGCCCATCAAAATTTCCACCGACCCATCGGCCAGGGTCTCGCCATAGCGAAAGGTGTTGTTGCCGTGGCTATCTTCAAACTCGCGCCGCACCCGGTGAATGGAGACTTCAAAGAGCTGGCCGTGCACCATTTTTTGCGCCGCCTCATCGGCAATGCCGCTCACTTCAAGTTTGAGGTCAGCGCCGATCTTGGCCTGGCCAGTGTAGGTCTGGCCGTTGTGGGTAAAGGTAACATCGGCGGTGTAACCGGGGAAAGCTGCATCCCAGGTGTAGCGGTTTTCGTAGGCAGCGCGAAAGTAGTCCCGTGCCGCAAGTTGAGTTCCAACCATTAAAAAATTCTCCCGGTTCAGGTTTGGTGCACAAACAGCGCCCTGCTGCTGTGCTAGAGCTTCTCTAGCATAGCGATTCTAGCCTCCCCTGGTCTTGGCCTAGAGGTAAGTGATGGGCCAGGGCAGCCGTGAATTGCGAAGAAATGTATTGTGGTTTACAGTGCTATCTGGGGTCGCTTCCTTACTATGAAAGACCCAGAGTCTGACTCGGGCCTGTGCTGCTTCAGTTTTGGTGGTCAGCCCGGCTGGCAGAAGCTTAATTTAGCTCCAGTTTTCCACAGGCTGATTTTGAGCCTCAGTTTTAATTGATACGTCAAAAAGCCTGCACAGTATGGGCTTTTAAGGCTACTTATTTTCTTAAATTCCGAAAATAACGGGTTATCCACAGTTTTTTGGCAGTCTGTGGATAACTTAATTTGGGGTGAATCAGCGGGCGATCGCGCTCCTTTAGCCAACCGCCCTAGCGGCATACTGGTCCACAGCGGCAAATAGCTGATTGACCTGGGCTGCCGTAGTAAACGGGTTGAGCAGCACCGCCTTTAGCCACCGCTGTCCCCGAAAGCCAGGCACCGACAAAAAGGTTTGGTGCTGGCTCAACAAATAGGCCTGCAAATCGATATTCCAGGCATCCCACTGGTCAGACGGCAGCTCTGCCGGACAGCCCCGAAAGCAGATCAGGTTCATCTCGGGCTCGCTGGCCAGTTCTAGGTAGGGCCGCTCGCGCACCTGGGTGACAAAGTGGTCGGTCAGCGCGTAGCTGGCCTCAATCAGTTCGGCACAGCCCGCCTTGCCCAAATGCTGGAGGGTGAGCCACAGCTTGAGCACATCAGCATGGCGGGTTCCCTGCACCGACAGTTCCCCCAGGTTGACCCAGTCAGCTTCGCTGTTCATGTAGGGGGCCGACACCCGAAAGTAGCTTTGCAGCAAATCCAGATCGCGAAACAGCACCGAGGCACAGGTTTTAGTGACGTACAGCCACTTTTGGGGGTTGAAGGTGACCGAATCAGCCTGCTCAATCCCCGCCAGCCGGTGGCGGTGCTCGGGTGAAAAGGCGATCGCCCCCCCGTAGGCCGCATCCACATGGAACCACAGCCCATAGTTCTGGGCAATGCGGGCGATCGCAGACAGCGGGTCAATGTTGCCGGTGACGGTGGTACCCGCCGTGGCCACCACCGCAAAGGGCCGCTGACCTCGGGCGATCGCCCCCTGAATTTTCTCTTCCAGGGCCGCCCCATCCATCTGAGCGTTCGCGTTCGTGGGCACCAGCACCACCCCCTCTAATCCCAGCCCCAGAACCATGGCCGCCTTTTGAATGGAGGTGTGGGCCATCTCCGAGGCCAAGATCACTGGCGGTGGCCCCCCAGCCAGCCCTTTTTTTAAGCAGTCCAGCTTTACATTTCGGGCCACGGTAAGCGCCTGCAAGTTGGCCAGGCTACCGCCGCTGGTCAGCAGGCCTCCGGATTTCTCCCCTAGGCCAAACATCTGGGCCAGTTCCGCCAGCAGCAGCGGCTCTAGCCGCGACAGAGCGGGCGACATTTCCACGCTGAGCATGTTGTTGTTGAGAGTCGCCGCCACCCAGTCGCCCACAATCGATGCCGTGCTAGGCAAAGGATCCATATGGCCCATATAGCCAGGATGGGCCGGGTTCATCGACTGGGCCATCAGGTCGCCCAAGGCGTCCAGCAGAGGGGCGATCGCCGTCGGCTGAGCCGGAATACCGCCAAAATCAAAGTCTTTTACCGCAGGCAGCGGGACGTGGCTACTCGCCCCAGCGGAATAGTCAAGAATTTGCTCGACTACCGTCTGCAATATCGCTGCAATCGCCGCTCGGTTGTGGCCTTGGGGGTCAATAAACGCAGTAGCAGGCAAAACCGATGGAGCCAACGTACACCTCGCGCGTGAACTATGGCTTTAATTATCTCGCCAATGCTCTCGCCATTGCCAAAGGAACCTGGGTTTCTACAGGGGTTGGATCAGCAAAGGAGTGGACAGGTGTTCTTGGGGGGCAGCGGCGCTTTCTTTAGTAATGGCTACGGCCCGCACTAGGTTGCGATCGCGACGGTACACTGGCGGCAGATCAATGGGCTGCGACACCCGACCCTGCTCATCTACTGTGAATACGGTGGTCAAAATGGCGTTTTTTTGATCTACCGTTGCGGTGGCATTGGGGTCTACCACCGTCCAGAGCACGTAGACGCTGCCTGGCTCTAGGGGCGGCAAGTTCTCTACGGTGAGCGAGCCTGCTAAGGTGTCGGGGTTGATCACGACCTGAGCCTGTCCCGGCCCATCATTCTCCGGGGGACCCAGCGCAATAGTTAAAGTTTCAGTCTCGGGCTGGCTGGCGCGCTCAAGCTGTAGCGTGCGCCAGAGCAGCAGATTGCTCAAACTGAGGCCTGCAATCAAGGCCGCTGCCGCTGCACCCCAAAGACCTCCCCAGCGGCGAGGCCGCAGCATCGGAGTAGTGCCAACCGAGCCAGCCTCAGACTTGGCCGATGCTGAAGCGGATTGCAGCAAAGCCGCTCTCAGATTGGCGGGTGGGCTAACTGGTTCGCCGTCATAGACCATTTCCAACGCCTGCTGAAGCTGGTCAATATCGTGCTGTAGAGCAGGATTTGTCGCCAGTAGTTCCGCCAGGGTAGCCGACTCTTCGGCGCTGAGGTCGTAGAGGACGTAGCCCGCCAGCAAATGCTGCAATTGTTCTGGTGAAATCGACCCGGTCATAAGGCTATTGACCCCAATGCTCTTGGAGAAGTTGCCGGAGCTTAAGCAAGCCTCGGCGAGAGTGAGTTTTAACCGTGCCTAGGGGGGTGTCAAGCTGTTCGGCAATGGTGGACTGAGACAGCCCTTCGTAGTAAGCGAGGCGCAAAATAGTCTGCTGGCTTTCAGATAGCTGGGCCAGCGCAGCCTGCACCTCTTGGGTACGCTCGGTCTGGGCTATGGCCTCGGCGGGGGTATGGGCTGGGGAAGTCACCTGGGTAGACTTCAGACGCTCTACCGAGGCCCGAGCCACCTGATGCGATCGCAGGCGGTCAATGGCGCGCGATCGCGTCAGGATGGCTAAAAATGTGCGAAACGAGCCCCGCTGGGGGTCGTAGGCGGTGGAATGGGTCAGCTTGACAAAAATATCCTGGGTCAGGTCTTCGGCTTCCTGGGCATGGCCCAGGACTTTGAGAGCAATGCCGTAGACCAATCCGCCGTGGCGATCGTACAGAGTGCCTAGGGCGTTGGTTTGCCCCGCCTTGAGGGCCAACCAAAGACTCGCATCTGAGGGAGCCCCAGCGCCAGCCGAGGTCAGTTGCTCAAAATCCATATTGCCGGATGCTTAGACACTAGACCTGCCTCTGCCACTGAGAAAAGCGCAATTTTGCCACTGCCACTTTCTATACAATGCCATGGTTTGTGTCTATTGCCACCCCGGCGGGCAGTCACCGATCCCAGCGACTGCCCGACCAAGATAGAGAGCATCGCCTTAGCCTAGGCCGGCATCAAAATGCCGCGCAGCTCACCAGCCCGATAGCGCGTGGTGTGGAAGTCGATGTACAGCATGCCGTTTTGCAGCGCCTGCAGCTGCTCAGGCGTGAGTGTATAGTCGCCCATAGCGCTGCCGCCGCGTCCGTTGGCATTCAGGGTGACATCCAGCGCGTACTGGAACGGCCCATTTTCGCTGGGGCTGCCCCGATGGACGTGAAACGCCGAAGTAATATTGGGGTTGGGCGGATCGAGCGGATCAGTCGCGTAGTCGCGCGGGGCACTGGTCAGCTCGCGAAAGCTGCCGCGTACCACCAGGCGATTGCCCGACAGAGCTGCCCCAACAACGCCCCGAGAATCGGTCATGACCGCTTTGGGCACAATATTTTGGCCGCTGAGCATGGCGATATAGGTCACGATGGGTTCATTCAACCCTTGGGCCAGCAGGGGAGCCGTTGCCGCCGCCAGGTTAGCATCAATCTGTTCCCCTAGGGCAAAGGTGTCACTGGAGGCAGCAGACCAGGAAGCGGCTGAAACAGCGGCGGGAGCCTGAGCCATCACCCGCCCCATGATAGGGGAGTACAGCACGGTTACAAACAGACAGGTAGCGAGGGCAATTAAGCTATTGCGCAGATTCTTTCGTTCTCTAAACATGATGCTTGCTTTCATCCAACAAACGGCTAGAAGTTTCCTGATGGAAGACTCATACCCAGTACGCAGCACCCTACCAATTGGATGCAAGCAGGCAGGCAGGATTAGCAAGTCTAATAATGTCTGCCCGCTGCTCACAGTCGTTAAGTCGATCGCCCAGATACCCTTCAAAACGCTATACGTGTGAAGTACCCCTTTACCCCTAAGCCAGCTATCACTGATGGAATTCACCTGCCAGCCCTTTACTGTCCATAAGCGTGTTCCCCTCACCATCAGTCGCGGCACCACGGCTAAATCGACCAATCTTTGGCTGCGGCTCAGGGCCGAGGGCCTAGAGGGCTGGGGCGAAGCCGCGCCTTTTTCCATCGGCACCCACCGACAAACCCTGACCATGCTCACGGCAGACATCGCTCTGGTGCAGAGCAGTCTAGAGTCTTACCATCCCTTCGATCGCCAGGCGATAGAGTCCGCGATCGCTCCCCTATCGCTCCACTCCGCCACCCGCGCCGCACTGGATGTCGCCCTGTGGGACTGGTGCGGCAAAGCCATCGGGCAGCCGATCTGGCGATTGCTGGGTCTAGATCTAAGCCGCATTCAGCCCACCTCCGTCACCGTCGGGATTTCATCCCCCGAGTCCGCCCAGCAGCGATCGCAGGATTGGCTACAGCAAACTTCCGCCCGCGCCCTTAAAGTGAAACTCGGTAGTCCCCAAGGTATCGAAGCCGATCAAGCCATGTTTCAGGCCTTGTATGACCATGTCCCCACAACCGTCAGCCTCAGCGTCGATGCCAACGGCGGTTGGAGCTTAGAGGACGCCAAACGCATGGCGGATTGGCTGGGCGATCGCCGCGTCACCCACCTGGAGCAGCCCCTACCTGTTAGCCAGGATGCCGATCTGGCTAAGCTCAAACGGGATTCGCCGCTGCCAATTTTTGTCGATGAGAGCTGCTTCAACAGTGCCGATATTCCTCGCCTAGCGGATTTAGTTGATGGCATTAACATTAAGCTGATGAAAGCCGGGGGCCTGACCGAGGCGCTGAGGATGATCCACACCGCGCGGGCCTGTAGCCTTCAGGTGATGTTTGGCTGCTATTCCGACAGCAGCCTAGCGAATGGAGCCATGATCCAGCTCTCTCCCCTAGCCGACTACCTCGACCTCGACAGCCACCTCAATCTACGTGACGACCCCTTCGGCGGTCTTACCCTGTCTGACGGACGCCTCCTCCCCTCTGCCCACCCAGGACTTGGACTTAGCTATGTACCTCAAGCCCGATAGCCGCATTGCCCTGCTCATGCACGAGGGCACCCAGAGCACCATGGGTAAAACGGGCCTGGCCCTGCTGCGCTTTAGCCAATCGCCGATTGTGGCCGTAATAGATTACCAGGCGGCGGGGCGATCGCCCCATACCCTCACCGGCATCGACAAACCTATCCCCGTTGTCGGATCGCTCACCGAGGCGCTGACCTACACCCCCGACGTGCTGGCGATCGGCATCGCCCCCTCTGGCGGAAAACTGCCCGATGCCTGGTTTCAAGAAATTGAGCAGGCGGTCAAGGCTGGGCTAAGTATTGTCAACGGCCTCCATACCCCAATGGCTAACCACCCAGCGCTTCAACCTTGGGTGAAAGACCACCAATGGATTTGGGACGTACGCCAAGAACCAGAGGGTCTGACGGTAGGGTCGGGTCAGGCCAGCCAGCTGGACTGTAAGCGCATTTTGACCGTGGGTACCGATATGTCGGTGGGTAAAATGTCCGCCACCCTAGAGCTACACCGCGCCTGTCTTCAACGGGGGCTACGCTCTAAGGTAATTGCCACCGGACAAACCAATCTCATGCTGGGAGATGACGGCGTCGCCCTTGATGCCGTACGGGTCGATTACGCCTCAGGAGCCGTGGAACAGCAGGTAATGCGTTATGGCTCCGATTACGACTTCATTTTTGTGGAAGGCCAGGGATCGTTGCTCAATCCAGCTTCAACGGCTACCCTGCCCTTGCTGCGAGGTACCCAGCCCACCCATCTGGTGTTAGTGCATCGAGCTGGACAAACCCATATCCAAAACTTTCCCGCCGTTAAAATCCCCGACCTGCCCAGCGTGGTCGCGCTGTACGAACAGGTAGCAACAGCGGCAGGGGCATTTTATCCGGCTAAAGTGGTAGCGATCGCTCTCAACACCGGCCATTTGACCGCAGAAGCTGCCGAGGCCGCCATTCAGTCAACCGAAGCTCAAACAAAGCTTCCCTGCGCAGACATCTTCCGCACAGGGGCCGACAAGCTATTGGCACCAATCCTAGTCTGACCGACTACTTTTTGCGAAGACGATAGGTAATACGCCCCTTAGTGAGGTCGTAGGGGGTAAGCTCTACCTTGACGCGATCGCCCGGCAAAATCTTGATATAGTTACGACGAATCTTCCCAGAAATGTGGGCCAGCACATTAAATCCATTATCCAAATCGACCCGAAACATCGCGTTCGGTAACGACTCAGTAATGGTGCCCTCCATTTCAATTAGGTCTTGCTTAGACAAGCTGAACTCTCCCTCAGTACACAATCAACAGGCTGAACTCTAGCATAACCCTAGTAACTACTCCATCACTAGGCGCTTTAGATCAGCATAAACTACATCCATAGTCTGATTCCCATCCACCGACACCAGCTGCTGGCGGCTGCGATAAAAGTCGATTAGCGGTTCAGTCTGCTGACGATACACCTCAAGCCGATTGAGAATCACCGACTCTTCATCATCGTCGCGGCCCCGCTGGAGAAGACGGGCGACAATTACATCGTCCTCAACATCTAGATTGACCACAAAGTCAACGGGTTGCTCAATCTGCTCCAGCAGCTTCTGTAAAAACTCAGCCTGGGCCACATTGCGAGGAAAACCATCTAGCAGCCAGCCTTTCTGGGTATCCTCCTGGCCAAGGCGCTCCTGAATCAAATCTAAAATCAAATCGTCGGGTACGAGTTCCCCAGCGCTCATGTACTGGTCTGCTTTCTGCCCCAGCTCACTCCCAGCCGCCACCGCCGATCGCAGAATATCTCCGGTAGAAATATGCGGCACCTCGCAGTCCTTAGCCAGTAGCAAAGCCTGAGTACCCTTGCCCGCCCCCGGTGGGCCCAGAAAAATAAGTCGAGTCACTACTGCTTCACCATCCCTTCGTAGCGTTGGGAGATTACATAGGTCTGAATTTGCTTAGCAGTGTCAATCGCAACGCCCACCAAAATCAGCAAAGAAGTAGCTCCAAAGCCTCGAAAAGTCTGCACCCGAGTCAAACTCTCTACAGCACTGGGGACGACAGCCACCATACCCAAAAAGATAGCGCCCAAAAAAGTCAAGCGATTCAGAATACGACTGATGTACTCAGTAGTCGCTTTACCGGGGCGAATACCAGGGATGCTAGCCCCCATCTTCTTCAGATTTCGCGATACATCGTCAGGGTTCATCACCAAAGACGAATAGAAATAGCTAAAGAAGAGAATGAGAACTAAGTACAGCGAAACGTAGAACAGAGACGTTGGATTCAGATAGTTGTTGACAAACTGACTGAACCCAGGATTCGTGATGTACTGCGTCAGCGAAATCGGCAGAACTAGCACCGCAGAGGCAAAAATGATTGGCATCACTCCGCCCTGGTTAAGCCGCAGAGGCAAGTAGTTGCTCTGCTCCAGGTATAGCTTTCGACCCACCTGGCGACGAGCAGAAATAATCGGAATGCGGCGAGTCCCTTCCTGAACAAAAACAATCCCCACAATCATTGCCAGGAAGGCCAGCATCAGAATGATGATGCCGCCGACTAGGCCGCGATCGCCGCTCTGGGCCAGCTCAATAGTTTGTCCCAAAGAACGCGGGAGGGTAGACACAATGTTCAGGAAAATAAGCAGGGAAGCCCCGTTGCCAATACCCCGCTCCGTAATCAGCTCGCCCACCCACATCACAAACATGGAGCCCGCCGTCAGGGCAATCACGGTCTGGGCAACAAAGGCAGGGCCAGGAACTTGGGCAAACTGATACAGCAAGAAGGACGACAGCAAAGTACTTTGCAAAATCGCCCATCCCAAAGCTACGTAACGAGTAATCTGGGAGATCTTACGCCGTCCCGCTTCTCCTTCATTCTTTTGCAGATCTTCTAGCTGGGGCAGAGCCGCCGTCAGCAGCTGCATAATAATCGAAGCGTTGATAAAGGGTAAAATCCCTAGGGCAAAGATACCGAGGGCAGATAAACCACCCCCCACAAAAATATCTAAGAACCCTACAAAGCCAGCTAAACTACCCGATTGAATAGACGCAGCAAACGCCTGGCGATCAATGCCCGGTACCGGAATAAAAATCCCTAGCCTAACTAAAACCAATAGCCCCAGGGTAACTAGCAAACGGCTACGCAGACCAGCGGCCTGAGCCATCTGCATAAATGTTTCCTGGGCACTTGGATTTTTACCCCGACTTACAACCATGCAACAGTACCTCAGCCCTACGTTTAGCAATATATTGACGGCAGCGGGCAACTATAGGGTCTATAGTTGCGATCCCCAGCTTTAGTTTAAGGGATGAGCGAGTCATCTCGCTATGCAGTGACTTCCCAGGTGCCGCCAGCCTGTTCAATCTTCTCCTTAGCCGATTGGGTAAACGCCGCCGCTTTAACATTCAAAGCCACAGCGATGTCACCATGACCTAGTACTTTCAGGGGACCATCATTGGTCGTCAATATGCCTGCTTCCAACAGCGACTCAAGCGAAACCTCAGTCCCTGCGGCCAGATCAGACAGTCCTTTAACATTGATAATGGTGTACTCTTTCTGATTGACCAGAGGAAAGTGCTTAAGCTTAGGAATGCGGCGGTAGAGGGGCATTTGGCCACCCTCAAAGCCGGGTCGAGTACCGCTACCCGATCGCGACTTTTGCCCTCGCATACCGAAGCCACAGCTCGCGCCCTGGCCAGCAGAAATACCGCGACCGACGCGGCGACGGCGGCGCTTAGAGCCGACTTGTGGTTGTGCGTCGTTGATTCTCATAGCTGAGGAAAATTAAAAACAGCGATACCGAAAGGAATTAAACGTACAGACTCTCGACCGGAATATCCCGCTCTTCAGCTACGTCAGCGAAGGTGCGCAGGGAAGCTAGAGCATCGGCGGCAGCTCGAGCGTTATTGAGGGGGTTGTTAGAGCCTAGCTGCTTAGCTAGAACATTCCGTACGCCAGCCAGTTCGAGCACCGTACGCACGGCACCACCGGCAATCACCCCAGTACCCGGTGCCGCAGGGCGCATAAACACCTTAGCACCGCCGCCAATCCCATTGGAGGGGTGGGGAATGGAATAGGAACGGGTGAGAGGCACATCTACCAGATGCTTTTTGCCATCGGCCACGCCTTTTTTCACAGCGCCAATGACATCGCCTGCCTTACCAACGCCAACACCGACTTGGCCTTTCTCGTTGCCAACAACCACAATGGCGCGGAAGCTAAGTTTTTTACCTCCCTTCACCACCTTGGTCACACGGCGAATTTGGACGACGCGCTCTTGCCAGTCGGTTTTCTTTTCTTTAGTACGCGCTTCTTTGCGACGGTTTGCCATACCTTTCCCCAGCCTCGTTTACATCAAGCAAAATCAGGTTTTCTCTATCGAACAAACGGCGTTGACCTACAGGCTCAAGCCAGCTTCACGAGCCGCATTGGCCAGAGCCGCCACTCGCCCGTGATAGAGCTTGCCGCCCCGGTCAAAAACAACTTGAGTAATACCAGCCTTTAGGGCTCGTTCGGCCACAAGCTTGCCAACTACCGCTGCGGAGTCCTGGGTAGCGCCCGATTCATCTCTCAAAACATCGGGTTCAACGGTTGAGGCAGCCACTAGGGTATGGTGAGCTGTGTCGTCAATAATCTGCGCATAAATGTGCTGATTTGAACGAAATACAGCCAAACGGGGCCGTTCAGAGGTGCCGAATACGCGACGGCGAATGCGGACGTGACGGCGACGGGTTAATTCTTTGCGACTTGCTTTCATGGCTTATTTTTTCCCTGACTTACCGGCCTTACGTCTGACTTGTTCACCGGCGTAACGTACGCCTTTGCCCTTGTAGGGTTCAGGTGGACGACTTGCCCGGATACTGGCAGCAATGTTGCCTACAAGTTCTTTATCAATGCCGCTGATAACAACGTTGGTGTTGTTTTCAACAACAAATTCAATGCCTGCTGGTGGCTCAAATACAACAGGATGGCTATATCCCAAGCTGAGGTTGAGGTTGCGGCCCTGGAGCTGCGCCCGGTAGCCAATACCCTGGATCTCTAAACGCTTTTGATAACCATTCGACACGCCCTCGACCATATTAGCGACTAGGGTGCGGCAAAGACCGTGACGCTCGCGAGCGAGGCGTGAGTCATCTTTGCGGTTGACCAGCAGCGTTTCCCCGTCCTGAAGCACTACTACTCCGCTGGGCAGGGTACGAGATAGCTCACCCTTAGGCCCTTTAACCTGAATGTCCTGACCGTCAATCGTGATTGACACTTTAGCCGGGACTGGAATTGGCCGTTTGCCAATACGTGACATGATGCAAAACTCCTAAATCCTTAGCACTCGATAACGCCCTTGATTCCTAGCGATAGATCAGTAACATCGCTATTGGACTGATCTACCAGACATAGCAAAGCACTTCGCCACCGATTCCCTGCCGACGGGCATCGCGGTCGGTCATGATGCCGCTAGAGGTGGAAACAATCGCAATGCCGATACCACCCAGTACCCGAGGCAGTTCTTTCCGATTGGAATACACGCGCAAACCGGGCTTGCTAACGCGAGTAAGGTTGCGAATGATGGGCTGACGAGTCTTGCCCTTGTACTTAAGGGCAACCACTAGCTGAGGACGTTCTTCGACAGTGGTCTCGGAGTAGTCCGTGATGAAACCTTCTTCCTTGAGCACCTTGGCAATACTCCGGGTCATCCGGGTAGAAGGAATACCCACAGTTTGGTGCCGCGCCAGGTTCGCATTTCTGATGCGAGTCAACATATCCGCAATTGTGTCGTTAGCAGCCATAGTTCTAGTACGCGTATAAACCTGTGTTAGTTGTCACGGAACGGCATACCCAATTCCTTGAGTAGCGCTCGGCCTTCTTCGTCGGTGCTGGCGGTAGTCACAATGGTGATATCCATACCGCGGATTTGATCGATGGTGTCGTAATCAATTTCAGGGAAAATCAGTTGCTCCCGTAGACCCAGAGTGTAGTTGCCACGGCCATCGAAGCTCTTGGGGCTAATGCCGCGAAAGTCACGAATACGAGGCAGGGTCAGGTTGATAAGGCGATTTAGAAAGGCGTACATGCGGTCAGAACGCAGGGTGACCATCACCCCCACGGGCATGCCTTGACGAATTTTGAACCCTGCGATCGCCTTTTTGGCGCGGGTTACCACCGGGCGCTGACCGGTGATTAAAGCCAGTTCGCTCAGAGAAGACTCCAGCGCTTTGGCATTCTGAGACGCTTCACCCAAACCTCGGTTGACGGTTACCTTAACAACCTTGGGCACTTGGTGAATGTTGTCGTACTTAAACTGTTCCATCAGCTTAGGTACAACAGTGTCTTTGTATATAGTCTTTAACTGGTCGGTCATGGGTCGTTTCTATCGCTTTCCTGGGCTTGGTCAGGACTAGAGGATGAGCGTAAGACTAAAAGCCTTAATCAATGATTTCACCGGTCTTTTTCAGCATTCGCACCTTGCGACCGTCATCGGTAAAGGTGTAGGCAACTCGACTGGCCACCTTCTCCTTCTCGGAGTAAAGCATCACGTTAGAGCTGTGGATGGGAGCCTCTTGGGTCACAATCTGACCCGATTCTCCTTCCTGCTGGGGCTTAACGTGCTTAGTACGGATATTGACGCCCTGCACAATCACCTGGCTAGTTTTGGGGATGACGGTTAGTACTTCCCCCACTTTGCCGCGATCGCGCCCAGCAATCACCTGCACGGTATCGCCTTTACGCACATGCACCTTGTGGCGCACGGGCTGTTTCGATGTTGTTGCCATTAGAGAACCTCCGGTGCCAGCGACACAATCTTGGTAAAGTTTTTGTCGCGCAGCTCACGGGCTACCGGCCCAAACACGCGAGTGCCTTTGGGGTTGCCGTCTTGGTTGATAATCACGGCAGCATTGTCATCGAAGCGAATGCTCATACCGCTACTGCGGCGCAGACCCTTCTTGGTTCGCACGACTACGGCCCGTACCACATCTGACTTCTTCACAGCCATATTGGGCAGTGCATCTTTGACAACGGCAATGATGACATCGCCAACTCCGGCGTAGCGGCGGTTACCACCCAGGACACGGATGCACATTAGCTTCCGAGCACCGCTGTTATCCGCCACATTTAAATACGATTCCTGCTGAATCACAATTCCCCCTATGCGTCCGCTGCGCGATTAACAATGTCAGCCACCGTCCAGCGCTTGGTTCGGCTCAGGGGACGAGTTTCAAGAATTCGCACCTGATCGCCTTCCTGGCACGTATTCTCTTCGTCATGGGCCTTATAGCGCTTTGTCCGCACCACAATCTTGCCGTACTTAGGATGGGAGGTGCGACTTTCCACAGCAACTACGACGGTTTTATCCATCTTGTTACTAACGACCATTCCCACTCGTTCTTTAACCGCCATCTAATTCACCTATTCCCTACGCTGTTACCGATTCTGTTGTGGCTGCTGCCACGGCGGTGGCTTGGGCCTCTGCCTCTGCCTCCAGGGCAGTTAGCTGGCGCTCCCGCTGAACCGTCATAAGCTGAGACAGACGATGACGGAGATGCTTAAACTGGTGTACCTGCTTGTCGAGTTGGCGAGTAGCTTTCTGAAACCGCAGTTGAAACAGCTCGCGTTTGGTCTCAGCGATCGCAGTTAACAGCTCTTCATCGCTCAGGCTGCGCGCCTCTGTGATCTTGGTTAGTGCCATTGACCTATGCCTCCTTGCTTTCGCGCGCAATGAACTTAGTCTTAAACGGCAGCTTGAAGGCAGCTAGCCGCATTGCTTCCCGAGCGGTCGCTTCAGGGACCCCAGCAATTTCAAAAACAATGCGGCCAGGTTTAACCACAGCTACCCAAAACTCAGGGTTACCCTTACCAGAACCCATGCGGGTTTCTGCCGGGCGCATGGTCACAGGCTTGTCAGGAAAAACACGAATCCATATTTTCCCGCCCCGCCGTACATAGCGAGTCATGGCGCGACGAGCCGCCTCAATCTGACGCGCAGTCAGCCAACAAGGCTCAGTTGCCTGAAGGGCAAAATCCCCAAAGTTGATATCGCTACCCCGCTGAGCCATTCCGCGCATACGCCCGCGGTGCTGCTTGCGAAATTTAGTTCGTTTTGGACTAAGCATGGATCGGCACTCTTGAAGTCACAGGTCAAAATCAATCAAGGAAACGCGGGGACAGTCTAATCGTCGTTAGAGCGGTCTTCAAACTGCTGACGGCGGCGAGGCTGACGGCGACGAGGTTGGGCGTTGGGGGCCGCAGCCGGAGCTTCTTCTTGGCCTGGAATAATCTCGCCCTTGAAGATCCAAACCTTGACGCCCAAAATTCCGTAGGTAGTTTGAGCCGTGGTGTAGGCGTAGTCAACATCAGCCCGCAGGGTATGGAGAGGCACCCGACCTTCCCGAGTCCACTCAGTACGGGCAATTTCTGCACCGTTCAAGCGCCCGCTTACCTGAATTTTGATACCCTCTACACCAGCACGCTGGGCTCGCTGAATGGCCTGGCGCACTACTCGACGAAAGGAGACCCGGCGCTCAAGCTGCTGAATAATATATTCAGCCACCAGAGCCGCATCGGCATCAACCCGGCTCACTTCCACCACATTGACGCGGATTTGACGGTTGGAGTCCTTGAGTAGCTTTTGTACACCCACCCGCAAAGACTCAATACCCGCTCCACCCCGGCCTACCACAACTCCAGGACGAGCCGTGCGCAACTCAAGATCAATTTGATCCGCTTTGCGTTCAATGCGAATATCGGCGATACCAGCATTGTTCAAAGTTTTCTGAACATACTCGCGAATTCGATAGTCTTCCTGAAGCAAATCAGGGTAGCGAGTGCCCTCTGCAAACCAGCGAGAGCGGTGCTCTTGAACGATGCCAAGGCGAAACCCGGTTGGATGAATCTTGTGTCCCACGAACTAATCCTCTGGAAATTGGTGTTTGAGCAACTGGTGTTTGAACAATGGAATCAATCCGGCAAGCTACTCGGCAGCAGGAGCCACGGCAATAGTGATATGGCAAGTCGGCTTACGAATTTGGTAAGCCCGGCCCTGGGCCCGAGGGCGAAATCGCTTCAGGGCTGGCCCCGCATCGGCAAAAGCCTCGCTCACCACTAAGCCCGCAGGGTCAAGACCGTTGTTGTGCTCAGCATTAGCCACAGCAGAGCGCAACACTTTAATAATGGGTTCGCAGGCTTTGTAGGGCATAAACTCCAAGATGATCAGTGCATCCCGATAGCTCTTGCCACGAATTTGGTCTAGCACCCGACGCACCTTGCGGGGCGACATGCGCACATAGCGGGCTACCGCCTTAACCTGCTCTGAGGTATCCACAGCCATTTCTCCAGTTCCTCTACCTAATACCTAACGACGAGCTTTTTTATCGGATTTAGCGTGGCCGCGAAAGGTTCGCGTGGGGGCAAATTCACCCAGTTTGTGACCCACCATCTGCTCAGTGACGTAGACCGGCACGTGCTGGCGACCGTTGTGCACCGCAATGGTGTGACCAATCATCTGGGGCAAAATTGTCGATGCCCGTGACCAGGTCTTAATCACCTGCTTATCACCCTTGGTGTTTAGGGCTTCGATTTTAGAGAGAAGATGATCGGCCACAAACGGCCCTTTTTTCAATGAGCGAGACATGGTGCTTCAGCCCCCATAAAAGTCACAACAGCAACAATCAAGAAACAGCCAATAAATGCCAACTAAGCGTTACGCCCGCCACGACCCCGCTTCGATACGCGACGGCGACGACGTACCACGTACTTGTCACTGTCCTTGTTCTTCTTACGGGTTTTGTAGCCTAAAGCCGGCTTACCCCAAGGAGTTACAGGGCCAGAGCGCCCAATGGGAGCCCGACCCTCACCACCGCCGTGGGGGTGGTCGACCGGGTTCATCACACTGCCGCGTACTTCAGGACGACGCCCCAGCCAGCGCTTGCGGCCAGCTTTGCCAAGACTGACGTTGCGGATATCAGCGTTGCCGACCTGCCCGATAGTGGCGTAGCACTCACGGCGCACCAGGCGAACTTCGGTTGAGGGCAGCTTGAGGGTGACATAGTCACCTTCCTTGGCTACAACCTGGGCACCAGTACCAGCAGAGCGAACCATTTGTCCGCCTTTCCCAGCCTGCATCTCCACGTTATGAACCGTGGTGCCCAGGGGGATTTTGTAAAGCGGCAAGGCATTGCCCACCTCTAGAGGCGCATCGGGGCCAGCCACAACCGTTGCCCCTACCGAGAGCCCGGCAGGACAGAGGATATAGCGCTTCTCACCGTCTTCGTAATGAAGCAGGGAAATACGCGCATTGCGGTTGGGGTCATACTCAATGGAAGCGACCTTAGCCAGCACGCCGAGCTTGTTGCGATGGAAATCGATGACGCGATATAAGCGTTTGTGACCGCCGCCCCGGTGGCGACAGGTGATTACCCCTCGGTTGTTACGCCCTTTAGGGCGATGGGTAGAGTGCGTTAGCGACTTCTCAGGCTCGCTACGGGTAATCTCGGCAAACTCAGAAACGGTTCGCTCACGAGTACCAGGGGTATAAGGTCGATAGGAACGGATGCCCATGGGAATACTTGCTGGCTACACGGCTAAAGGTCGGAACAGTGAAACCCTGGATTCTAAAGATCAGGGAAGAGGGGGATGGAGCTTCCGGGGGCTAACGTGACCACAGAACGCTTGTAGTGGGCACGATGCCCAGCAAAACGACCCATCCGTCGCTTTTTCTTAGGAGGATTGTAGGTATTGACCGAGACAACTCTCACGTCAAACAATTCCTCGATCGCTGCTTTGATTTGCAGCTTGTTGGCCCGAGGGTCAACCTCAAAGACGTACTGATTGTTCTCTAACAGAAGAGTGGCCTTTTCGGTAATCAGGGGCCGACGGATAAGATCAGCTAAAGACGGGGTGTTAGCGGCATTAATCACTGTAAACCTCCTGAATGGCCTCTAGGGCAGGGGATGTAATGACAAGATGGTCAGCATTTAGCAGGTCGTGAACATTGAGATTGACAGCGGTAATTAGCTTGACGTTCTCAAGGTTACGGGCTGAGAGATAGACCAACTCTTGCCGCTCGGCAATGATCAGCAGAATCTTGGCGTTGGGGTCAATGCCCCAGCGGGCGATCGCATCGAGCAGATCGCGGGTCTTAGGCCGAGAAAACTTATCCTCAAACCCCTCCACCACAACCAAGTCATCCACCCGGCTTTGGAGCGCAGTGCGCAGTGCCAACCGCCGCTCTTTGCGGTTCATTTTGACACTGTAGTCGCGGGGCTTAGGGCCAAAGATAACGCCGCCACCACGCCACAGGGGAGAGCGGTTGGAACCAGCTCTAGCTCTACCAGTTCCCTTTTGACGCCAGGGCTTGCGGCCACCGCCCCTGACTTCAGCACGGGTCTTCGTCGAGACCGTACCCTGACGGGCATTGTTCATCTGGCGCACTAGGGCGCGGTGAACAATGTGGGAGGCAGACTCTTCTTTGGCAACCTGAAGATCTAGGGATGCCGTGCCCGCCTCTTGGCCCTCCCAGTTTTTTACGACGCACTCAACCATTGTCTGAACCTATCTCTGTAAAAAGCTTTGGATGCCCGAAAGTCAAAGGCTTAAACCGCTTACTGCAACCCTAAAATCTACGCCTTAACCCACTTGGCTGGAGCGATGCTCAGCAATCCACCGGGCTTACCGGGGATTGCGCCTTTAATCAGCAGGAGGTTGCGATCGCCATCCACCCGAATCACTTCCAACTTGCGAATGGTCACTCGGGCGTTGCCCATCTGACCAGCCATACGCTTGCCAGGGTAAACTCGTCCGGGTGTTGTGCCCGCACCAGTAGAACCCGGAGCGCGGTGGTTCTTAGAACCGTGGGCCATGGGGCCACGACGGAAGTTGTGACGCTTTTGATAGCCCGCAAAACCACGGCCCATGCTCTTGCCAGTGACATCCACCAGCTGGCCTTGGGTAAAGGTGTCAGCGGTCACAGACTGCCCCAGTTCAAACCCATCGGCGGCATCAACCCGATACTCTTTTAAGTGACGTAAAGGAGCGCTGCTTGAGCGAGCCAAATGGCCCAGCTCAGGCTTGTTGAGCTTCTTTTCGGTCACCTCGTCAAAACCTAGTTGGATAGCCGCATAGCCATCGGTATCCGAGGTTTTGATCTGAGTAACAACACAGGGACCGGCCTGCACCACCGTAACGGGGATAGCATTGCCTGCCTCATCGAATACTTGGGTCATGCCCAGCTTTTTGCCGAGAATACCGACTGCCACAGTCCTGTCTCCCTACTAACACACTACGAAATGCGCAGGCCTCTCTAAAATGGAGAGCTTTGCGCATCTACAACGACATCAACTTTTGAACACCCCAGACTAAAAAGCTCTCCGGGGGTAAGCGTTGCCGGCCTAAACCGGTCACTATTCAAAAGAAAGTTAACTTGCTCCGATGAAAGCTGACTCTTGGGCCAGAACCGCAAACACCTTGGTGTTAGGGCATCAGAACAGTCAAATGCCAGGACTTGGGTAACCCGCTGGACTACTCAGTATCCTTCTTTGTCGGCGATTTACCATAGTACACCCCTTATCGGCCCATGTCCACACCTATTTTCAGAAAAGTTCCAGGGCTCGCTGCGGTGCAGCACAGGCGGGGATATTGCCGGACAAACGCGCCTGATAATAGGGTTTACTCTCAACTTCAACACAGTACAATGTCACCTGAATAGCCAAAGGCTGAGGTAATTATGGCGCTGCTGACAACGGGCAAACCTTTTATTAAGGCTCTGGAGAGTAACGGCGCGATCGCCGTGCGCATGCCCCTAGAGGGAGGGTTTGAAGGTCGCTACGAGCGTCGGCTGAAGGCTACTGGTTACGAAACCATGAACCTCACCGCCCGTGGGTTGGGGGATGTATCGTCCTATCTCACCGCTGTTCACGGCGTGCGCCCGGCCCACTTGGGCAAAAAAAGCCTGGGCAGCGGCGCAGCGGTGGGCTATACCTACTTTATTCCACCCATGCTCACCTATCGCCTCGATACGATGTCAACCAAGGCCAAGGGCATGGTGCTATGGCTAATTGAGGGGCATATTCTGTCGCGCCAGGAGCTGGCCTACTTGGTCAACCTGCCCACCCTTGAACCGCGAGTGAAGGTGGTGGTGGAGATGGGTGGCGATCGCGCCTTTAGCTGGGAGCCCTTGGCCAACTTAATTTAGACTCCGCGATGAGTCTATAAGGCTAGCTGGCATAAAAGCTGGGTTTATCCCGCCGGAAGTTCCGTATGGACATTGAAATCGCCCCTGGAGCTGCATCTGGGAGCCAACGTCGAGAAAGCTCACTGCCGTTTCCCCATCAATCGCTACAGCTGGGGCAGTGGGTTAAGCTAATTTGCGGTGCCAGCTACCAAGACATGCCAACAATACGGCGGCTGGTGATGATCTACGCCCTGGCTGGGGTAGATTGCCTGGATGTGGCCCTCGACGGGGCGGTGGTAGCCGCCGCCCGTCAGGGGTTAGAAGATGCGATCCGGTTGGCAGGGTACTTGGGTAATCGCAGCCACCTGATTCCCGGCCTGCCCTGGCTGATGGTTAGCCTCAATGACAGCGAAGATCCCCACTTTCGCAAGGCCCACTTTGATGCGGCCCACTGCCCACCGGAGTGCGATCGCCCCTGCGAGCCCATCTGCCCCACCGCCGCCATTCAGTTTCAGGCTCCTGCCCAGGGGAATGTAGCCTCAGATCTCTGCTACGGCTGCGGTCGCTGCATTGCTGTCTGCCCTATTGGCAATATCGAAGCCCAACCCTATCTGGCTAGCCCCGAATCATTCTCAATCGAGCAACTTTCCCCCATCGACGCGGTAGAAATTCACACTCAAACCGGGCATCAGGCTCAGTTTGCGCAGCTTTGGCAACGGCTTCAACCGTGGCGACCCTACCTCAAGCTGGTTTCCATTAGCTGCCCCGATCACGATCAGGTGGTGCCCTACCTATGGGATCTCTACCACCTCATGGCCCCGCTGGAAGTGCCGCTGATCTGGCAAACCGACGGTCGCCCCATGAGCGGTGATCTGGGCAAAGGCACCACCCATGCCACCATCCGCCTGACCCAAAAGATGCTTGAAGCTGGGCCGCCGGGCTACGTGCAACCCGCTGGCGGTACCAATGGCTACACTGTAGATAAGCTGCTCAATCTTGGCTTGGTCAATCCAGCATTGCCTCCTTTTCAACCCAGTGCGCCTCAGGGTGAGGCGCGGTCTTCTCTCTGGAGTGCCGGGGTCGTCAACCCTGATTTAGCGTTAGCCCCCCAAACCATTGCCGGTATTGCCTACGGTAGCTACGCGCGATCGCAGGTGCTGCCGCTACTCGACGCCGTAGACCAAGAGATTCAATCCTGGCTAGGGAATGACTCCCTAGACCAGCCTTTCGACGGTCAAAGCGACTTATCGCAAACCGGTGCCAGACTTTCTAAATCCCCCCCCTGGCAGCGGCTAGATAGCAGTGCCCTAGGCCAATGCCTAGCGCTGGCTCGACAGCTGGTAGGGCCGCTCAAATCCCATAGACATTTTTTACCAACACGTTATGGTTAGCTATAGCGACGACCGCTCGATGAGTGACGGATCGAGCAGCAACGCCCCTGCCGACGACATTTTTGCCCTCAATAACCTCGCCGTGGACTTTTTACCCACTGAATCTGAAGGGACAGCCCAACATCAGCCTGCCCCTGCCCAAGACCAATCTCGAGAACAACCTATTGATGACCTCGATCAAATTCTCAGCATTTTGCCCCCCTCTATTCGTGCCCAGCTGCTGCAACACCCCCAGCGCCAGAGCCTGATTGAGGTCGTTTTAGACCTGGGTCGTCTACCCGAGGCCAGATTCTTCGGCAGCGTTGAGTACCTGTCTGAAGACCCTGTGACCCACGCCGATCTAGACCACTGCATCAAACGGGTGGGCATCTTTGGCGGGGACAACCGCGCCGGCATTGAGAAAACCCTGCACCGCATTAGCGCCATTCGCAATCGCTCTGGGGAAGTGATTGGCCTCACCTGCCGCGTGGGTCGGGCCATATTCGGCACCATCGGCATGATTCGCGACCTGGTGGAAACAGGCCGGTCAATTCTAATGCTGGGTCGTCCTGGGGTGGGTAAAACCACGGCCCTGCGAGAAATTGCCCGCGTACTGGCCGACGATTTGCAAAAGCGGGTCGTGATTATCGACACGTCTAACGAGATCGCTGGCGACGGCGACATTCCTCACCCCGCTATTGGTCGAGCCCGGCGCATGCAGGTGGCCCGTCCCGAAGAACAGCATCGGGTGATGATCGAAGCGGTGGAAAACCACATGCCCGAAGTTATCGTCATCGATGAGATTGGCACCGAGCTAGAGGCTTTGGCCGCCCGCACCATCGCCGAGCGCGGCGTACAGCTGGTGGGCACCGCCCACGGCAACCAGCTTGAGAACTTGATTAAAAATCCCACCCTTTCAGACTTAATTGGCGGCATTCAATCCGTCACCCTAGGGGATGAAGAAGCGCGCCGCCGAGGTAGCCAAAAAAGCGTGCTGGAGCGCAAGGCTCCCCCTACCTTCGACATCGCCGTGGAAATGCTGGAGCGACAGCGCTGGGCTATCCATGAAGATGTCACCGTCACTATCGACAATCTGCTGCGGGGGCGACAGCCAGGGCTGCAAATTCGCACCGTAGATGAGAACCAGAAAGTGATCGTGACTCATGAGCTACCCGGCTCTGGGCGTGAGGTCTCTAAGCCGTCGCGCACCGGCATGGGTTGGCGAGCCGCCGGGCAGATGGTGCCGCCAGCTAGCTCAGCGATCGCCCAGCGCACCCTGGGCAACGGCAGCAACGTTCGGCCTCTGGGCCAGGTCTATAGCTCAGAGCCCACTACCGACCCCATCTTTGCCCACCTGCTGGAGACGACCCCCGAGGACGACATCGTCGGCCCCAACGGGGAAGATGCTATGCGCCTCTATCCCTACGGCCTCAGTCGTCACCAGATCGAGCGGGTGATTCAAACCCTGCACATGCCCGTAGTGATTACGAAGGATTTAGACAACGCCGATGCGGTGCTGGCGCTGCGATCGCACGCCAAAGCCCAGGCCAAGCTCAAGCACATGGCCCAAGGACGCCACATTCCAGTCCATCTGGTTAAGTCCAACAGTATCCCTCAGATCACCCGCGCCCTGCAGCGGCTGCTGGATCTGGACGACAACCCTGCCGCCATCGATCTAGGGCTGTTTAGCCACAGCGGCGGCGACGATGAACTCGAGGCCCTAGAAGAAGCCCGTCTAGCCGTAGAGCAGATTGTGATTCCCAAGGGCCAGCCGGTAGAGCTGCTGCCACGCTCTGCCCACATTCGCAAAATGCAGCACGAGCTAGCCGAGCACTACCGGCTCAAATCCCTCAGCTGTGGCGAAGAACCAAACCGACGGCTGCGGATCTATCCAGCCTGAGGCAGAGAGCCCCGAGCCAGACAGAGAATACTATGAACACCGGGCGCTATAGAATAAAAACACCGAAATGACACCAGCGCGGCTTTAGCGCGGGACTGAGTGCCTGTCGTTCGACTGATCTCTTTCAAAGAATCCTATGAAATCTTTAATTGCCCGTCTTTTTGCCCTAGTACTAGTAGCCTTCATTGGCCTGACAGGGTGCAGTGCAGGCACCAGCGGCATGCTCACTGGCGACTATCGCCAAGACACGCTGATGCTAGTAGATAGCCTCAGAACCTCTATCAACCTAGCCGACGATGACCCCGCTAAGGTTGAAGCCCAGGCTGAGGCCAAAGCCGTAATCAGCGACTTTGCCTCCCGCTACCGCCGGGACACCACGGTGGCTAATCTGAGCTCGTTTACGACCATGCGGACGGCACTGAATGCGATCGCAGGCCACTACAGCAGCTACCCCAACCGACCCCTGCCCGAAAAGCTCAAGACCCGAGTTGAGCAGGAGCTCAAGCAGGTAGAATCTGCCCTCAAACGCGGAGCCTAGGGCCAAAACAGGCTTGTTTTTAGACAATTTTCCAAAAAAGGCCGTCCTAGGGGCGGCCTTTTTTGCTCTAGAGCAACCCTAAAGATAAATTTAATTTGACGGGCTGGCGTCAGTTTGCTAGCATAGCAATTCTGTAGTGAAGTGCGAGTTGGACATGAAAGTCCGTGCGTCTGTGCGCAAGATGTGTGATAAGTGTCGTGTGATCCGCCGCCGTGGCAGGGTCATGGTGATATGTTCAAACCCCAAGCATAAGCAACGTCAGGGGTAAGATTGAATTGGCAGGGCGTTCACAGCGTTGTGAATGCCATCTTAATGTGCCAAATGATGCTGAGTATACGACCAAGAACAACTGACTAAACTCGCTGTTCTAGTTTTTGTATAGGGCTTTTGATGGTTTGGGCAGCGGCCCAGCTGAATAGACTAGGTAGCCGCAATTGGGCTGCAGGGTTTAAAACCACACACTGGGGGAGATAGTTAAAGGTGGCACGGATAGCAGGCGTGGATTTGCCACGCGACAAACGAGTTGAAATTGGTTTGACCTACATCTATGGAATTGGTCTAACCCGTTCTAAGGAGATCCTGGCTAAAACTGGGGTCAATCCTGACATTCGCGTCAAAGACCTGACTGATTCTGACGTGGCAAAGCTGCGTGATTCCGTCGAAAGCGACTACCAGGTGGAAGGCGACCTGCGGCGGCTTGAGAGCATGAACATCAAGCGATTGATGGACATCGGTTCCTACCGTGGACGTCGGCATCGGGCTGGGCTACCAGTCCGGGGGCAACGCACCCGGACAAACTCTCGCACCCGTCGAGGCGGTACTCGTCGCACGGTTGCTGGCAAGAAGAAGGCACCTCGCAAGTAGAGCTGCTTCGCTTCTTGAGCCTCCGGCTAGCCCTGGAGATTTAAAGGCAGAAAGCTCGCTAGGCTTCGTAGCGAGTTTTTCTGACTGTTTGCCGATGTTTTTTAGCGTTAGCCGCTCATCGACAACCCCATTGAATCAAGTTTTCTCGAATTGAATTTAGTGACAACGCTATGGCCAAACCGACCCGAAAGACTGGACCTCGCAAGAGTAAGAAGAACGTACCCAGTGGTGTAGCCCACATTCGTTCGACCTTCAACAACACCATTGTGACCATTACCGACCAGTCGGGGGAAGCGATTTCCTGGGCGTCGGCAGGGTCTAGCGGATTCAAGGGAGCTAAGAAAGGGACGCCCTTCGCCGCTCAAACGGCCGCCGATGGCGCTGCCCGTCGAGCGATGGATCAGGGCATGCGTCAGATTGAGGTGATGGTAAGTGGCCCTGGCGCTGGTCGTGAAACCGCCATTCGTGCCCTGCAGGGAGCTGGTCTAGAAATCACCTTGATTAGAGATGTGACTCCTATTCCCCACAACGGTTGTCGGCCACCCAAGCGCCGTCGGGTTTAGGCATTTATTATTGGTGTCGTCAGCTCAGTGGGCGGGCAGGGTATCGCGAGGTTTAAGGGAGATAGGATTTTGGCACAGTTTCATGTTGATTGCGTAGAGTCTGTCGTTGAAAACGACCAAAGCCAGTACGGTCGATTTGTCATCGAGCCTTTAGAGCGCAGCCAGGGTACCACCGTAGGCAATGCCCTACGACGGGTGCTTCTATCTAACCTAGAAGGCATTGCGATTACGGCGGTGAGAATCGCTGGGGCAACCCACGAGTTCTCAACCATTGTTGGGGTGCGGGAAGATGTTCTCGACATTCTCCTCAACATGAAGGAAATTGTGCTGCGAAGCTACACCAGCCAGCCTCAAATTGGCCGTCTTCTGGTTCAGGGACCGGCTCGGGTGACGGCGGGTCACTTCGAACTACCGTCTGAAGTAGAAGTCGTCAATCCGGAGCAGTATGTGGCTACGGTGGCCGACGGCCATACCCTCGAGATGGAGTTTAGGGTCGAGCGGGGTCAGGGCTATCGAGCTGTGGTGCGCAGCAAAGATGACGCCACTGCGCTTGACTTCATTCAAATTGACTCGGTATTTATGCCGGTCAAAAAGGTCAACTACACCGTTGAAGAGGTTGTGGTTTCTGGGTCTATGCAGCGTGATCAGCTGATTATGGACATCTGGACGAACGGCAGCATCACCCCGCAGCAGGCCATGAGCCAGGCCGCTGATATTTTGGTGAGCCTGTTTATGCCCCTGAAGGATGTCACCCTAGAGCCTAAGTTTGACGAAGAGGTCAAGGAGGAAGATCCGAACAATCAGATTCCTATTGAGGAATTGAGGCTTTCGGTGCGAGCTTACAACTGTCTGAAGCGAGCTCAGATTAACTCTGTGGCCGATCTGCTCGACTTTAGTCAGGAGGACCTGCTGGAGATAAAAAACTTCGGCCAAAAATCCGCCGAAGAAGTGATCGAGGCTCTTCAAGAGCGCTTAGGCATCACCCTACCACTCGAGAAAGCCTCTAAGACCGCTTAATTGGCTTGAGGGCAAGCATCGGGAAATATAGGGAAATGCGTTGACGCCCCACTTTTTTCTTTGATGCATTCGTTCTTTCATTTTGTTGTTCATCTGAGTTCAGTGCCATGCGTCACCAGTGTCGCGTTCATCAACTTGGGAAACCCGCAGACCAGCGCAAAGCTCTGCTGCGTTCCCTGACCACAGAGCTTATTCGCCACGGTCGGATTACCACGACTAAAACTCGGGCTAAAGCCGTGCGTGAAGAAGCTGACCGTATGATTACCCTCGCCAAAGATGGGTCTTTACCTGCCCGTCGCCAGGCTATGGGCTACATCTACGACAAACAACTCGTCCACGCTCTGTTTAGTCAGGCAGCTGAGCGTTACGGTAGCCGCAACGGTGGCTACACCCGGATTGTCAAGACGGTTCGTCGCCGGGGCGACAACTCTGAGATGGCTATTATTGAGTTGACCTAGTTCCGCTGTCCCATTGTACTTGTTAGCTAATATCTGCCCATATTCCATGGAGAAGCCGTCGCCCATACAGCACAGCCTAGAAAGCCAGCCCGCTGAGTTTGCAGAGTCAACTCAGCGGGTCGCTTTGGTGGTGCAGTATGTAGGAACCCATCTCCACGGTTGGCAGTGGCAGCCCAATGCCCGGACGGTACAGGGAGAGGTTGAGGCAGCGGTGCGATCGGTATTGGGCTACGATGTACGCCTCAGCGGCGCTGGGCGCACCGATACCGGGGTGCATGCAGCAGCGCAAGTGGCTCATTTCGACGCTCCTGACTTTATCCCGGCGCACCGCTGGGCTGATGTGCTCAACGCTCGACTACCGGAGGATATTTTGATTCGGGCTTCGGCGGCGGTAGCTGACACCTGGCATTCCCAGTTTTCGGCCTGCTGGCGGCGCTATCGCTATACCCTTTACACCGGACAACGGCCCAACTTGTTCGTACGTCCCTTTGTGTGGCACTACTATCGTCAATACTTAGATCAGGGCAAGATTCAGACTGCGCTTGATGCCATGGTAGGCCACCATGATATGACGGCCTTTCATCGAGCGCGATCGGGCAAGAGCCATTCTTGGGTAGATCTACAGGTTGCCGAGTGCCGCCGACAGGATACATTCCTGACCGTTGAGCTTCAAGCTAAAGGGTTTTTGTACGGCATGGTGAGGCTCATTATGGGGCTAGTGGTAAAGGTAGGCAGTGGTGAACTCACTCCCTCAGAATTTGGTCAACTGTGGCAGCAGCGTCAGCGCCATCGGGTGAAGTATGCGGCCCCGGCCCAAGGGTTGTGCCTACTGCGGGTCGGCTACGACGATCCTCCCTTTGCTCAAGAGGTCTGGTTCGACACCCAGCCCCATTTCTTTTGGGGTTCAGCTGTAGCCTGAGGTTTGTTCAGTTTTGTTTAGATCGTTTGTTTCATTCGTGTGGTTCATTCAAGAAAGGCAGCTCAAGCGCTATGACTACTAAGACTTATGTTCCTCCTGTCGATTCTATTCAGCGGCAGTGGCATGTGATCGACGCTGAGGGTCAGCGCCTGGGACGGCTGGCCACCGAAATTGCCACCATTCTGCGCGGCAAGAACAAGCCTACGTTTACGCCTCATATGGATACCGGTGACTTTGTCATCGTCGTGAACGCCGAGAAAGTAGTGGTTACCGGTCGCAAGGCCAGCACCAAGCTCTATCGGCGGCACTCGGGTCGCCCCGGCGGCATGAAGGTTGAGACCTTTGAAAAGCTTCAGGCCCGTATCCCTGAGCGGATTATTGAGCAGGCTGTAAAAGGCATGCTGCCGAAAACTTCTTTGGGCCGTAAGCAGTTCACCAAGCTCAAGGTGTACGCTGGGCCGGAGCATTCCCACCAGGCTCAGAACCCTGAAATTCACGTTGTCAACACTATTCCTGGAGAAGCGAAATAATGCAGGCTACCGATCAATCTGAACGAGCTGTGTACTGGGGTACCGGTCGCCGTAAAACCTCAATTGCGCGGGTGCGCCTCGTTCCCGGCAACGGCCAGTTGGTAATTAATAAGCGCCCTGGCGACGACTATTTACAGTTCAACCCGGCCTATCTCAATGCCACTAAAGCGCCCCTAGAGGTTCTGGGTTTGGAGAATGCCTACGACATTCTGGTGAATGTTAAGGGTGGTGGACTCACGGGGCAAGCTGATGCCATTCGTTTGGGAGTGGCTCGTGCCCTATGTGAACTTGACCCTGAAAACCGCAAGCCTCTAAAGGTTGAGGGATATCTCACCCGCGACCCCCGAGCCAAGGAGCGCCGCAAGTACGGTCTGAAGAAAGCCCGTAAGGCACCTCAGTTCTCCAAGCGTTAGACTTATCTGGCTGGGTTCAGACATTTGCTGACCGGAGATCCAGGTTTGATTTTCGGTTTTCGCTCTGTCTAATCACTGTTTGTGTTCTGTTGTTGATGTTGTTGTTTTAACCCACTGCTATGGCAAAGCCTGACATTCACCCTACTTGGTACCCCGAAGCCAAGGTTTTTTGTGACGGTAAAGAAATTATGACTGTGGGCTCTACTAAGCCTCAGTTGAGCGTAGATGTTTGGTCAGGCAATCACCCCTTTTACACTGGAACTCAGAAAATTATTGACACTGAGGGCCGCGTAGAGCGCTTTTTGCGCAAGTATGGGATGGCTGATGCCTCTGCAGCTCAGGAGACCAGTACCGACAAAACGGATGCTGACAACGCTTAGCCTAGCTGCGGTAGTGCATAGGGCAAACCATTCTGGCTAGGCAGCGGATATAAGGAGACCATGGCTGAGGCGTATCTGATTGAAAAGCTTAATTCTGTGGAGCAAACGTTCCAAGAGTTGACCCGGAGGATGGCTGACCCTGATGTCGCTAAGGATCCGGATGAGTTTCAGCGCATCGCCAAGTCACGGTCTTCGTTAGAAGAAACGGTTACCACCTATGCCGAGTGGAAAGCTACTGGGGAAGAGTTAGTTGAGGCACGGGAAATTTACAAGGAAGCCAACAGCGATCCTGAAATGAAGGAAATGGCTGGCCTAGAGGTAGACACCTTGGCAGAGAAGCTGGCGGGGTTAGAAGCTCGGTTGAAGCTGCTGCTGCTACCTCGCGACCCCAACGATGACAAAAACATCATGCTAGAGATTCGTGCCGGTACTGGCGGGGATGAAGCTAGCATTTGGGCTGGGGATTTGGTGCGGCTTTATTCACGGTATGCCGAGACCCAGGGCTGGAAGGTAAAGCTGCTGAGCGAATCAGCGGCGGACATGGGTGGCTTTAAAGAAGCGATTCTAGAGATTGCGGGCGATCGCGTCTACAGCCAGCTTAAGTTTGAGGCCGGGGTTCACCGCGTCCAGCGCGTTCCGGTAACGGAAGCGGGTGGACGGGTTCACACCTCCACGGCTACCGTAGCTATCATGCCTGAGGTGGATGAGGTAGAAGTTCAGATTGACCCTAAAGATATTGAGCTGACCACGGCGCGATCGGGCGGTGCAGGCGGCCAAAACGTCAACAAGGTTGAAACGGCGGTTGACTTGATCCACAAGCCGACGGGCATTCGGGTATTTTGTACCGAGGAGCGATCGCAGCTCAAAAACCGCGAACGAGCCATGCAAATTCTGCGGGCTAAGCTCTTTGACATCAAGATGCGTGAGCAGCAAGAAGCGGTATCGTCGATGCGCAAGTCTCAAGTGGGCAGCGGATCGCGGTCAGAAAAAATCCGCACTTACAACTACAAAGACAATCGGGTTACCGATCACCGCCTCAACCAAAACTTTACCCTTACCCCTGTTTTAGAAGGGGATATTGACGATTTGATTCAGTCTTGCGTGAGCCGCGACCAGCAAGATCGCCTGGAAGAATTGGCAGCAGAGTCCTCGGCGGTTTGAAGGTTAGGATCGATACTGGCTGCTGAGGCCAATCAAGCTGCCAGCCAGGTCTTTTCAACCCAAAATCGCCATTCCAAAATCCAAAATTAAGACTAGGCTGAGCAAGTAGCGCTGCGGATTGCCCGATGGCCAAGTTTCTCCACATTGCCGATATTCATCTGGGGTTTGACCGCTACGATACTCCAGAGCGAACCAAAGACTTTTTTCGCGCCCTGCAAACGGTGCTGCAGCGCTACGCCATTGAAGAAGGGGTGGATTTTGTGGCGATCGCAGGCGATCTGTTCGAGCACCGCAACATCAAACCTGCCACCCTCAACCAGGCCCAGGTGTGTCTCCAGATGCTGAAGGAGGCCGACATTCCGGTGGTGGCCATTGAGGGCAACCACGACAATCGCCCCTACGGCACCCGCACTAGCTGGCTCAAGTACCTCTCCGAGTGGGATCTGCTCAAGCTGCTAGAGCCTAACGATGGAGCTAATGCTGAAAATCGGCTCACCCCCTGGGACGATAGCACCCGCTCCGGCGGCTACATCGACCTGCCCTGCGGCGTACGAGTCATCGGTTCTAGCTGGTATGGGGCCACAGCTCCCCGCGCCATTGAGCTGCTAGCCGAGGCCATTCAAGACCTCCCTACCGGCCCCGATCATACTGTTTTACTGTTTCACCATGGTCTAGAGGGGCAAATTTCTCGCTACGCCGGGGCGCTGCGCTACAGCGAACTGCTGCCGCTCAAGGCAGCTGGGGTAGATTACCTAGCCCTGGGTCATATCCATAAAAACTACACCGCTGAGGGGTGGGTGTTTAACCCCGGCTCGCTCGAGGCCAATAATGTGGACGAGAGCCGCTTTCAGCGAGGGGCTTACCTGGTGGAGCTTTCGGCCCAGGGCGTTGACGCGCAGCTTAAGAGCGACTACTTCCAGCGGCCCATTGAGCGCGTTGAGGTGGTGGCCAAGGGACAAGAGAGTTTGGATGAGCTGACTGAATTGGCTACGGAGCGGGCGATCGCCGCCGCCACCAAGCACCAGAACGATATCCCGCCCATTGTAGAGCTAAAAATCACGGGTCAGGTTGGTTTTGACCGTCTCGAACTCGACACGCGCCGATTGCAGGAGGCCATTAAAGCCGCCAGTGATGCCCTGATAGTGCTGGTTAAGTACGATGTCGAAGATGTCGCCTACCAAACGCCCCTCAACGACGGCCAAAATCGAGTTGAAATTGAGCAATCCATCTTTGAGGATATGCTCACCGCCCGCCGCGACTACAGAAGCCGAGCCCCTGAACTGGCTCAGGGGCTCACCGACCTCAAAGACCGCCAGCTCTCCGGAGCCGATGAAATTGCGCTCTATGGATTGGTCGAAACGTTGCTGAGCTTAGATAGCCAGGCAGAACACCCTGAGCAGGTAGAAACGGTTCAGGATACCTTGAACGATCCGCTGCCTACATAACCGGTTTACATCAACCAGACAGTCAAAAAGTGGCGCTGCTGCCAAATCATGGCCACGCCGCTAACTGCTACAAAGGTAAAGACCAGCTGCCTAAATTGCTGGGCCGACAGCTTGGCTAGCACCATCTTCCCCAGCCAGTTAGCCGGTATGGCACCCAACCCAATCACCAAGCCGTAGGCTAAGTACTCAGAATTCAGGCTGCCAAAGGCGGCATAGGCCGTTAGCTTAACCAGGTGCAGCACCGCCTTATTAAAGGCCTTGGTGGCCACCATGGCTTCTTTTTCTAGCCCGTAGTTGAGATACAGCGGGTTCATGACTGGGCCAGTGCTGCCAATCAACCCGGACCCAATCGCATTGACAAAGGCCAGCGGCAAAAAGTACCAGGCTTTGACCGCAAACTGATTATCCTTCGGGCCCAGAAGGTAGTTGGCTACCATAATTAGCAACCCCATACCGAGCAGCAGTTGCAGCCCTTCCACATGAATTTGGGTCAGCCCATAGCAGCCGATCAGCGCACCTACGGTGGCCCCCGGTACGTACCAGGCGGTGACCTGCCAGTCCACATACTGCCAAAAGGAAATCCCCCGCTGGGTATTGCCGATCAATAGCCCCGTTGTAATTACTGGGGCCACCGCCGGGGTTCCCAACAGCAGCGAAATTATAGGAATCAGAATGAACGGGCTGCCGCCCCCGGCCAGCATACTGAGAAACCAAGCCAGAAAACTGGCAACAAACAGGCTGAGAGCAATCATGGGGCAGGGGCACCTTTGGCAATGATTTTTAGTCTAGAGTGCAGCTATAGCCGTCTGCCAGAGTTGATCTCTCCGATTGTCTTGGGTTGTTGTCTTTCTCCTTGAGACAAGTCGGAAGAAACAGAACGGGCATAGTTGGTTATGCTTGAACTTTTCTACCCTTGTCCTGGCGTATGGCTCAGCCCATAGACCCTAAAATTCATGCCCCAAAACCTGAAAATCTCCCAACTCCATCAGTAGAGAGCGTTTATCAACGGGCAGTGGCGGCCTTTAGAGCCCAAAAGTATGCCCAGGCCCTGGATTTGTTTAAGCGCTTGGAACAGCTGCCGCCGAGTTCGCCCTACCACCTCAAAGCTTTGATGGGCCAGGTGCGGGTGCATCAACGACTAAATCAGGTTGACCAGGCGCGGATCAGTTGCCAAGCTTTGACGGCAAGTGCCTCGCCCCAGGCCCAAGCGTGGGCTCGCCAGGTGCTCTGCCAGCTGCCCGAGGTGACCGAGGCAAAGTCTTCTTCAAAGGATGAACCCGCTTCGGACTCATCTGGAGCAGACCTAAGCGGTTTTGTGCCGTTGACAAACGCCGCTCAGTCCTTCCAGCCACCCGGCGCTTCGGCACCCAAAGCTGCGGACTCCCCCAGCCCCACCTCGCGCCCAACCCAGGGAAAAGCGACTAGGTCAGGTCAGGAAGTCAGGAAACAAGACACCGCGAAGATGCCGGAGGAGACGTACCAATCGCTGTTTCACTTTCAGCAGCTCAACCAACCGCCGGGCGGAGGCGCAAACGATGACTATCACCCTATTGCTGCCCCTGGCGAGTCAAGACCTCCTGATGCTAGCCCTCGCCCAGCCGCTCAACTGCATCCTCAGATTCCTTTACCTCAGTACCCACTGGGGTTGTGGCTAGGACAGGGCTTCACGGCGATCGCCCTGCTCTGGCTGATCAACTGGGCCTTCCACTTTACCCTCAGAACTGCGGATATCTCCCTGCGATGGATTCGGTGGCCGGTGCAGCTCAGTCTGCCGGGGGCCTACCAGACCTACACGCCGTGGGTGGTCAGCGGGCTGGTGATATTGGCCTTGGCCAGCCCGTGGATCATGGATTTTGCCCTGGCGCTTTGGTACGGCCAAAAGCCTTTGTCAACCCGCCAGCTCCAGGGGCACAGCCCAGGTGCCCTGCGCCTGTTGCGCCAGGTTTGCCGCCAGCGAGGTTGGCAGTTGCCCGAGCTGCGGGTTATTCCTGACCCAGCCCCCCTGTGCTTTAGCTATGGCTGGCTGGCCCGCAATAGCCGCATCGTCGTCAGCCAGGGAATGTTAGACCAGCACTCCGATGAAGTCCTGACAGCGCTGTACGGGTATGAGCTCGCCCGCGTGGTAAACGGCAGCCTACCCGTTCTCTCATCGATAGGATTACTGCTGCTGTTGCTTCACACGGGCTACCACCGCCTAGCCCAGGTTGGGAACCGGTTAACTCAGCCCCTCGGGCACAATATTTTAGGAATACAGGCCAGCGGGCTCTATGGCCTGTTTTGGCTGCTGCGGCAGCTGGTGCTGTGGCTGTCGCGGCTATGCTGTAGCTGGGGCGATCGCCGCGCCATTGCCCTCACCCAACACCCCGACCACCTGGCTGAGGGATTGCTGCAATTTACTGAGGCGATCGCCGCCGACCTGCAACAGCGAGGTACCCTCCACCCTCTCCATACGAGTCTGGAAGTTTTGATGCCCGTCAGCGGTCGCCAGGCGATTACCCCAGGCAGTCTGCTGGCAAATGCTGGAGGCAGACCAAAACCTGACCCAGCGGAAAGAATTCCCCAAGATACCATCGCCCATCGCGCCACCACGGTCGCTACGCTGGTAGCTCTAGACAGCCTAAATCCCTACCGCCAGTGGCTGCGCGTCAGCGCCTCCCATCCATCCCTGGGAGAGCGCCTAGTCGAGCTAGACCGGCAGGCAAGCCTGCGACAGCAGCCCACCTCAGTCGCGCGATCGCTGGAGTCACCGCCATCCAGCCGTCTTTCACCGTCTCTGTTGCTACTGCAAAAAGGGCCCTTAGCGGGGCTACTGCTCGGGGGCGGCATTGCCATGGGGCTCTGGTTTGTCGGCGGCATCGTCAATCGACTGGGCTGGCAACGGTTGAGCTGGCTCTACCAAGACCCCAGTGTTCTGATGGGAGGCCTGTGGCTGGGGTTGGGGCTAGGTCTCCTTCTGCGGATCAATGCGCTATTTCCCGACCTGGGTAGCCCAACGGCTACCAGGCCAACCAGCGCTGCTGCCCCAGACACTATTTCAGGCCTACTGCACCGCAATTCGACACTACCAGTTCAGGGCAAGCCGGTAACCTTGCAGGGCCGCTTATCGGGTCGCGCAGACTTGGGAAACTGGGGCTGCCAAGACCTGTATCTCGACGATGGCTCAGGACTGGTAAAGCTAACTAACCCCGTCCCCCTAGGCAGTCTACAGGGGCTGTTGCAACATTCCCGCCATCCACTGCACTGGATTGGACAGGCCGCAACGGTCACTGGCTGGAGTCGCTACGGTGGCGGCATGCTATGGGTTGACATTCACCAAGTGCAGATCGATTCTCGCCGCAGTTTTTCAGCCTATGGGCCGATCTGGGCGACGCTTTTGAGCCTCTCCATCAGCCTGCTAGGGATTTTCACTATTTTCAGAGGGGGCTAACCAATGAAGTTATGTTGCAACAAAAGCGCTTCGATGTTACATTAATTTACAGAAACACATTCCTGGGTTCCCTGATCGGCCAACTAAGGTTGATGTATGGGGTTGTTAGGTAATGGGTTCTCCTACTCTCAACACAGCAAATGAACCAGCCCTTGTCGGCTGGTTTTTATTTAGGAACTGAGTATGGTTCGCGGCACTGCCAGTTGCAGGGCGTCTAACGTGTTACCTTGATAGAAGATTGAACAGTGGGATAGAGCGCTAGTTTTTCGTCACCTAGGGTGCCTGATTGATGGCCCTATGGATACTAGGTCTTTCCTTAGGAAGATGATTAAGACAGACGGCTTCTGAGAAACTCAGGATGTTTTCTACACCAATTCTTCCCACGGCGACCTCTAGAGTCATCCACCTGCAATTTGAGGTTTTAGAGTCAGCTCCGACGGTAAATAAGACCCAGAAGCAGTTGCCCACAGTAGACATTTATAAAGCTGCCAAAGGATTTAGATTTGACGTTTTAATGCTACTTCGCTGGGTTTTTTGGGGCAGAATCTGCGATCCTAGTAGGAGTCGGCTGCGCGAATAGAATTGTCAAAGGCGTCGGTTGACTTGCTATTCAGATTTCTTTTGGCAAGGTTATCGGTCTAAATTTTTGCCCTTTGTTTTAGAACACCAGAGGTATCTCAAATGTCAATTCGCCTTTACGTTGGTAACCTTTCTAAGGATCTAGAGCGGCAGGAGTTTGAAAGCGTTTTCGCTGAATTTACCGATGACCTAGTTTCTGTCAAGCTGATTGCTGACAAAAAAACCGGCAAATGCCGAGGATTCGGCTTTGTAACCGTAAAAACCGACGAAAAGGCCGATGAGATCGTAGACAAGCTAAACGGCCAAATCCTTGCGGAACTGCCAATTAAAATTGAGAAGGCGTTGCCCCGCACCAAGCCAGAGGGTGAAGGCGATACACGCCCGAGCGGCGGTGAGCCCAGCAGCGTCAAGCGCTCGGCCAAGGGAAGCACTCGTAAGTCATCTACTCCGGCGGCAGCTGCCACCAGTACCTCAGTGCAGCCCGATCCACGTTGGGCCGGTGAGCTAGAAAAGCTGAAGCAGATGCTAGCGGCTCAAACCACCTCCAGCTAAGCTCCACAGGGAGGTTGATCTCCAATTTTTCTAAGGCCACAGAGACGGTTGTCTCTGTGGCCTTTTTAGTTGGCTCAGTTGAATTCTCAGAGTCAGCACTGATTTGTTTGGGTTTCGGCCACCTGTTTGAGGCGGCGCAGTTGGGCGGCCATATCCCGCTGAGTCCAAGCGGCGGCAAACCAGTTGAACCCAGCCTGCACCAGCGGGTTGGGAATCTCAAACTCGAACCGGTTTAACAGTCGGGTGCCAGCGGGTTCAGGAGTACATTCCCAGCGATCGCAGCCGTCAAAAAATCCTTCAAACGCCCATACAATTAGCCCTGGGCCGCGCTCAACCACCGTGCTCACCAGCGCGGGCTGCCACAGCGGCACCTGAATGACAAATCGGCTCTTGGCTCCCAGTTCTGTACTCCAGTCGCCGATAGGGTCACAGCGCAGGGCCGGGTTAAGCCAGCGGTGCATGAGGTCTTGGCGGGTTAAACACTGCTCTACCTGGCTGGTGCTAGCGTCAATAGAAATGCTGTGCTCAAAGACTTGACGGGTAGACATCTTGGCGGTCTCCTGAGAGAATCAGCCCGGGTGAAGGTACCAAAATCCTCAAAAACTTGTATTTTTGGGAAGTTTCTATCGTACCTGCCCTGGGCGGTCTCGTTTCTAAGCTGACGCGGTGATGCATGGGATGACATGATCTGGCTCTCAGTTTATTTGCCTGTAGTCAACGTCCAACAGTCGAGATCGCGCTCTGGCCCCCGATACGATGCTCTTTCAGGATGCTCCCAACTGCAAGGATCATGATAGATTTTCTCTCCCTAACGCTGCTTCAGGTTACAGAGCCTAGGGTTCAACCTACCGACCCTGGGCCGCTAACTAGCCCTGTGGAGTCTTCCAGCCGCTTTGTGCAAGAGGCAACTGGGCAACTGGGGCGATTTTTACCCAGCTTAATTGGGGCGATCGCACTGCTGCTGCTGGGCTGGCTTGTGGCCACGGTGGCGGCTCTAGTGGTGCGCAGTCTACTGCGGCGCACCGACATCGATAACCGCATTGCTAACTGGGCGCTGGGTCGTCCATCAGATCAGCCCATACCCATTGAGAAATGGGTCTCGACTCTCGTATATTGGGTGATTTTCCTATTCGCCATTGTGGCGTCGCTCAATGCCCTTAACCTGGCTGGGGTGTCCGCCCCGCTCAACAACTTTCTCAACCAGATCTTTCTCTACCTGCCTCGCATTGGCGGCGCGCTGCTGCTGCTGGGGCTCGCTTGGCTGGCTGCGACTCTGGTGCGATCGCTGGTTGTCAATGGCCTAGGCCGCTTTAATCTAGACGATCGTCTGGCCCAGCAGGCGGGCCTAGACCAGGGCAGCTCTCCGGTGGTGCTGAATGAAACCATCGGCAACGTGCTGTACTGGTTCATTCTGCTGCTGTTTATTCCGCTGATTTTGAGTGCCCTGCAGCTGCCCGGACTGCTGGCTCCAGTGGAGGAGCTGATTAACTCGTTCCTCCAGGCCATTCCCCGCATTGTCACCGCCGGGATTGTGCTGGCAATTGGCTGGGTAATTGCTCGGATTGTGCGCGGGGTCGTCACCAATCTGCTGCTGGCCACCGGGGTCGATCAGCTGGGTCGGCGTATGGGGCTACAGACTGGCGCGACAGGGGGCATTTCCCTAGCAAATCTGGCGGGCACCCTAGCCTACGTGCTGGTACTCATCCCCGCTGTGGTAGCCGCCCTTAACGAACTCAATATCGAGGCCATTTCGACCCCCGCCATTGTCATGCTAGAGCGGGTGCTGACGGCCATTCCCCAGGTGCTGATGGCCGGGGTGGTAATCGCCGCCGCCTACGTAGTCGGGCGATTTGTGGCCGATCTGGTCACCAGCGTGCTGCGGGGCGCGGGCTTTGACAACATCATGGGCATTTTGGGGCTACCGGAGTTAACCCTGAGCACAGGGGCCACGGTACAGCCAGGGCTCGATGCCGAAGGTCGCCCCATGGCTACGGTGCAGACCCCTAGCCGCACCCCTTCAGAAATTGTCGGCATTGTCACCCTGGTGGCGATCGTGCTGTTTGGGGCCGTGACCGCCACCGAAATTCTCAATTTTGCCGGGCTGACGGAAATTGTGCGGGCGATTCTGCGGATTGGGGCGCGGGTGCTCAGCGGCGTGGTAGTGTTTGCGGTAGGCCTCTACCTGGCTAACCTAGCCTTTCGCCTGGTTAACGCCATGGGCACCGGGCAGGCCAGGGTGCTGGCCCAGGCCGCCCGCATCGCCATTTTGATTTTTGTGGGGGCCATGGCCCTCCAGCAGATGGGCGTGGCCCCCGACATCGTCAACCTGGCCTTTGGCCTACTGCTGGGGGCGATCGCGGTGGCGATCGCGATCGCCTTTGGCTTGGGTGGGCGCGATGTCGCCGCCGACCAGCTGCGAGAATGGCTGGCGGCCTTTAAGCAACGCCAGTAGCCACAGCCCTTGACCATCTCATAACCATCTAGGGCCGGGGGGTTTTCCCTCCGGCCTTTTGTCGCGCTAGTATTGTTAACTTAGCCTTAACACACCTGCCTTCGGAGCAGGTGTGCCCTCCTGACAGCAACCGCCAGGGACAGCCAGGACTGGCCCAAGACATGGGCTTAGGAAACTGACGGCCAGGACAAAAGCACCCTGGATGGGGTGACCAGGAATCGTTTTCACGGGAATCTTGACACTATGGCCACGGCAGAGCGTCGCAGTAGTAAACCAGCGGCCAATCTCAGCGACCCTCAGTACTACATCAGCCGCGAGCTGAGCTGGATAGAATTTAACCGACGGGTGCTCCACGAGGCCTTAGATGAGCGCACTCCGCTCCTAGAAGCGCTGAAATTTTTGGCGATTTTTAGCACCAACCTGGACGAATACTTCATGGTGCGAGTAGCCGCCCTCAAGCAGCAGATCGAGGCTCAGGTCACCCGGCGATCGCCCGATGGGCGATCGCCCCAAGCGCATCTCGACGCCATCAGTGCCGCCCTGCGCCCCATTGTCGAGCAGCAGCACCTGGCCTTTAGCACCGACCTCCGGCAGCAGATGGCCGACCAGGGCATCTGGCTACTCGACTATGCCGATCTGACGACGGCCCAGCAAACCTACTGCCACAATTACTTTGAAGAGCAAATCTTCCCGGTTTTGACGCCCCTAGCCGTCGATCCGGGCCACCCTTTCCCGCACATTTCGAACCTCAGCCTAAATCTAGCGGTCGTCGTGCAAGACCCCCGCACCCAGCAGTCCCACTTTGCTCGCGTTAAAGTACCTCGGGTGCTGCCCCGGTTTATTCCTCTGCCAGAGCCGCAGGCCAAAACACGGAAACCCAAAACCTATCACTGGCTTGGGGTTCCCCTTGAACAGGTGATTGCCGCTAACCTTGCCACCCTGTTTCCGGGTATGGCGGTGCAAGAGCACTACAGCTTTCGCATCACTCGCAACGCCGATCTAGCTGTGGAAGAAGACGAAGCCGACGATCTCATGCTGGCCATTGAGCAAGAGCTGCGCAAGCGCCGCCGGGGCGGATCAGCGGTACGCATAGAAATTCAGCGAACCACCCCAGGCCCGGTGCGGGCCATGCTGGTGGAAGAACTGGGCCTGGCCCAGACCGATGTATACGATATTGACGGACTGCTCGGGTTAGGGGATTTGATGACCTTTATGGCCCTGCCTCTGCCTGACCTCAAAGCCCCAAGCTGGACAGCCACCGTACCCCCAGCTCTCAACAGCCTCAGCCCCCCAGGGGTAGATGACGACGACACCACCCTCGAAACAGCCGAAGATCTGTTCTCCCTGCTGAGGCGACAGGATCAGCTGTTGCACCATCCGTACCATTCGTTTTCAGCAACGGTGCAACGCTTTATTACCCAGGCCGCCCACGACCCCCAGGTGCTGGCCATTAAAATGACGCTTTACCGCACCTCCGGCGATTCTCCAATCGTTAATTCTCTAATTTCTGCGGCTGAAAACGGTAAGCAGGTAACGGTCTTAGTCGAGATCAAGGCGCGCTTTGACGAAGAAAACAACATTAACTGGGCCCGCAAGTTAGAACAGTCTGGGGTGCATGTCGTCTATGGCCTCGTGGGGCTCAAGACCCACTGCAAGGTCACCCTAGTGGTGCGTCGCGAAGACCAGCATATTCGCCGCTACTACCACATCGGCACCGGCAACTACAATTCTAAAACCGCCAGGGTCTACACGGATCTCGGCTTGCTTAGCGCTCGAGATGACGTGGGTGCTGACATCTCTGATCTGTTCAACTACCTCACTGGCTATTCGCGTCAGCAGGTTTATCGACAGCTGCTCGTAGCCCCGGTTACCCTGCGCCAGCAGTTGGTAAGTCTGATCGAGCAGGAAATCGTTTGCCAACAAAAGGACAAGGGGGGGCGTATCATCCTCAAGATGAATTCTCTAGTGGATCCAGACCTCATCGCGCTGCTCTATCGAGCTTCCCAGGCGGGCGTGTCGATCGATTTAATTGTGCGGGGAATCTGCTGTCTGCGGCCAGGGATACCGGGGATCAGCGAAACTATTCGCGTCATTAGCATCGTGGGACAGCTCCTAGAGCACTCGCGCATTCTGTATTTTCAGCAGGGGTACCAAGAGGTGGTACTACTGGGCAGCGCTGACTGGATGCCGCGCAACCTCGATCGCCGGGTAGAAGTCATGGTGCCCATCGCCGATCCAACCCTGCAAGAGAAACTCAAGGCCATTCTCGAGTTATGCCTCAAAGACAACCGTCAGGCCTGGGACATGGCCGCTGATGGGAGCTATCGCCAACGCCGTCCTGGGGTCGATGAGGAGACCCGCAGCGTTCAGGAGCAGCTAATCACAAACGCGGCCCATTCTCTAACGAGGTGAACGGCTCCAGCGGAACACCAGCACCCCCAGCCCTGACAGCAGCGTCAGCCCCAGCAGCCCGGCTAAGGGGTTGCCGTCCAGGCCCGTCACCCAGGCGGGAACTACCCCTGTGGGCTGAATCAAGTTACCCACCTCCAGCAGATAGTAGCCCCACACCAGCCCGGCGTGGAGCCCTACCGGGTGGCCCAATCCGGTTTTGTCGGTTCCTACAGGTATGCGGCGAGCCCAGCCCAGCACTAATCCCAGCAATAACAGCCCAGCAAACTGGGGCAGCAGTGCCAAGATGGCGTCGAGGGGCTTAATGAAATGGGCGATCGCAAAGATCAGGCTAGTTCCCCCCAGGGCCACGGCTGGCGACCAACCTTGCCCTAGCTCCCGCAGCAGCCAACCTCGAAACAGTACCTCTTCCGACCAACCGACGGCCGTAGCCGCTAAAGCCCCAACCAGAGCAATTTGCAGCAGACTAAAGCCTCGTGCCCCGATTGGGTCAAGCTGCGCCCAGCCCAAACTCAACTGCACCCCAGCGAGTATGGCTATGCTCACGGCCCCGAGGGGAGCACCGGTTGCCATGCCCCGAGCCAGCGCCCTATCACCAGCAAACCCGATCTTGGCCCAGGGATGAGGTTCGGCCCGCACCGCCCGTTCCCAGCGGGGCAGCACCAGCAAAAACACAACGTACAGCAGCGCCGTTGGGAATAAATCGCCCCCTGGCAGCAAGCCACGCCCGGCCAGGCCGTACAGTGGTAGCGCGAAGGGTGCCCAGAGCACCACGACGATTAGTAAGAAAACGACTACCCGCATCAGGGGTGGATACTGGGCAAGCTTGGCCCCGGGGAGCTTAACCCCAAAGAAGTTATTCATCCGGCTCAATGGTGCTGGTCAGCCCCAGATTACACAGTCCCTCGCTGTAAAACTCAGCATGTTCAAGGGCGCAAGTAATCACTAGAGCCACCCCAGCGGTGTGGGCCTGCATCATAATGTCAACCGCCTGGGGCATCGTCAAGCTGGGCACTACCTTCAGCAGCGATTCCACCACGTGCTCCATTGAGTTGACGGGGTCATTGTGGAGTAACACCCGGTAGCGGGGGGCTGGCTTGCGAACGGTGGATGTCGTAGTCCGCTCGATGGTTTCAACTGACACAGCAATACCTCTTTGCGAAGCTCCAGGGCAAACAGTGTTTCAGAAACACCTCTGCTTGGGCTAACCTTCTCATCATAAAACTTCACGATGATTTTGGCATGACCCCAGGGGCTGGCTCAGAAAATCTCAGCCGCTGATCAGTGGCTTGACGGTGGGTAGCCCTTTCGACCGATACAAACACCCTCGCAGCACCGGCCTAGGGTTACGCCAATCGGCCCAGGCTCGCCTATTCCAATCCTGGCTTTAACCGCCGGCTCTATGCAGTGGCTACCATAGGAAACAGACTAGCGATCGCTAGCCTTTCGTTGTTTCCCTGTTTTACTGTCTATGACCTCTCTGGTTGCAGGCCAAATCGTCTTTTTAGAGAGTCGCCAGACCCGACTCTATGCCGAAGTGATTCAGGTGCTAGAGCCCCGTCCCGTGGGATGGATCCGCCCCCTGGCGATGGTCAGCGAAACCCAAACAATCGCGTTGGGAACAGAGCTCGACCCCTCAGCCCTAGCGGGCAATAAAGCAACGGTGCCTGACATGCTCTGGCCCCTCGATCAGCTCCAGCCGGCCTTAGATACTGAGGTCATTCCGCTGCTCGCCACCCTCTCGGCTAAAGCCGATGATTTAGGAACCACACCAGCCTTAGACAGTGACCTCCACAAACTCACCGTCAGCGAATTTGTGCGCTGGCTCTGGGCCGATCGCCAACCGCAGTCCTGAGATATCTCACGTACCGAGACTCCGTAGCGATCCGGACAGATTTCATAAAGCTTTTATAAAGACGACGAAACCAGCTTGGGGAAATTCCTGAGATGCCCTGACAATGCTTGGGATCCAAGTCCTACGGGGATAACCAAGGGAGACATCCCCCCCAATTATCTAGCCCAATACCGTCTGCTGTAGCGAACCGCCGTAGGATAGCCCACTTGGAACCAGTCGGATGCGCCCTTCGTCCATCTCGTACATAAGGAGTTCCAAGGCTTCGGAGTCACCAATGGGCAAATACCCGAGGCGAGACAGTTCAGCATTGATGCCCTGTTCAATATCAGGGGTTAGCAGTCCGCTGTGGAGTGCTTTTTCTACCAGTCGACGAATGGAAAATGTGGGGGCCATGAACCATTACCTGAACGTGCTTTGACTACTGCCATTGTCGGGTGTCATCACGCCCTAGGGCGTGATGACACCCCGAAAAAGGTGTGAACTCTACCACAGTAATTCGTGATCCAAATCACAAAATGATTCAAGTGTTGGGGATATGTTCGGTAGATTCACGGAAGCGTTAAATGAACCAGGTCTGAATCTATATCAAGATACGACCAACTCTGCCCCTAGACATATCCAAAATGACGTAATTCCGATTACCTTCGGGATGTAGCAAACTGGCTTTAATAGTTCTTAACATTATCCATAATTATTGGAGTGTACCGAGTATGCAGACTATGACTAAGGAAATGGCTATTTTTCAAGCCCAGGGCTCGCTCAACGCCTCTAATGCCCACGATTTCCACTCGTCTTTGGTACAAGAAATTCAGTCTGACCAGGCCAACGGCCTGTTCGTAGACATGAGCCAGGTCGAGTCCCTCGACAGCGCCGGGCTGATCTCCCTGGTGTCGGCGCTCAAGCACGCTCGTCAGCTGCAAAAGCGGCTCTGCCTTTGCTCTGTGCCCCCGGCCATTCGCATTGTGTTTGAGCTCACCCAGCTCGATCGCGCCTTTGAAATGGTCGATGAGCTACCCGCCGCCGCCTAGCCCTAGGCTCGGCCAAGCCCGCCCCCTTGCCCGCTTATAGTATGGTGGTCAAGCTGGCGAGTGTTTGGGATATCTAGATTGTGTCTGTATCAGTTAATACATTGGTCAATGCCGGGATTTCCCGGCCGGGTCGCTATCTAGGTAACGAACTCGGTGCTGTCCATAAGCCGTGGTCTGAAGCGGCAGTCCGCTGGGTGTTGACCTACCCTGAGGTCTATGAGGTTGGGGCCTCTAACCTGGGCCATATCATTCTCTACAGCATTTTGAATGCCCAGCCCCGGCAGCTTTGCGATCGCGCCTATCTACCGGCCCCAGATTTGGCAGCTAAGCTCAAAGACACCCAGACGCCGCTGTTTGCGGTAGAGTCGCAGCGATCGCTGAGCGACTTTGACATTCTTGGCTTTAGCCTCAGCTATGAACTTGGGGCCACCAATATTCTCGAAATGCTTTCCCTGGCTGGCATCCCGCTGACTTGGCAGGAACGCGCCCAGGCCTTCGCCCCAGAGTCGGGCGCTTGGCCACTAGTGTTTGCCGGGGGGCAAACCGCCACCTCTAACCCCGAGCCCTACGCCGACTTCTTTGACTTTGTGGCCCTGGGCGACGGCGAAGAACTGCTCCCAGAGATTGCCCTAGTGATGGAAGAGGGCAAAGCCGCTGGCCTCAGCCGCGAAGCGCTGCTGCTTGATTTGGCCCAGGTGCCGGGGGTCTACGTGCCCCGGTTCTATGACATGGCTGAGGATGGCTCTGTGCACCCCAATCGGCCCGATGTGCCGGTTCGGGTGCTGCGCCGGGTGGCCACCCCAATTCCAGCCTACGCCATGGGTTTGGTGCCCTACGTGGAAACCGTCCACGATCGCCTGACGGTAGAAATTCGGCGGGGCTGCACCCGGGGCTGTCGGTTCTGCCAGCCTGGCATGCTGACTCGCCCCGCTCGGGATGTAGAGCCCGAGGCCGTGGTCGAGGCCATTGAGACCGGCATGCGCAAGACCGGCTACGACGAGTTTTCGCTGCTGTCGCTGAGCTGCTCTGACTACCTAGCCCTGCCAGCGGTGGGAGTCGAGGTCAAAAACCGCCTCAAAGACGAAAATATTTCGCTGTCGCTGCCCAGCCAGCGGGTTGATCGCTTCGACGAAAATATCGCCAACATCATTGGCGGCACCCGCCTCACTGGGCTCACCTTTGCCCCCGAGGCGGGTACCCAGCGCATGCGCGACATCATCAACAAAGGGCTAACCAACGAAGAGCTGCTGCGCGGCATCAAAACCGCCCACGAGCAGGGTTGGGGCCGAGTCAAGCTGTACTTTATGATTGGCCTGCCCGGCGAAACCGATGCCGACGTGCTGGGCATTGCCGAAACCGTGCGCTGGCTGCGCCAGGCCTGCACCCAGCCGGGACGGCGGCCCCTGGCGTTTAACATCACCATTTCTAACTTCACCCCAAAACCCCACACCCCTTTCCAGTGGCACTCGGTCTCAACGGAGGAGTTTCGTCACAAGCAGCGGCTGCTGCGGGAGGAATTTCGCGTTTTGCGCTGGGCCAAGGTCAACTTTACCGATGTGCGGATCTCGGCGATGGAAGACTTTGTGGGCCGGGGCGATCGCCGCTTGGCCACGGTTGTGCGCCGCGCCTGGGAACTGGGGGCCGGTATGGACAGCTGGTGGGAGAACCTGGAAAATGCCTTCAACGCCTGGACCCAGGCCATTGACGAGGCCGATCTGACCTGGAAGTACCGCAAGGTAGAGCAGGGCGAATGGAACGTGATGGACACCGATGGGACCGCACCCAGGGGCGATTCTCCTGCGTGGACCCTGAGTGAACACCAAAGCCTCGATGCTCCCCTGCCCTGGGATCACCTGGACACCGGCATCGACAAGACCTGGCTGAAAGACGATTTGCTCCGTGCCCTAGAGGCGGCCACCGTGCCGGACTGCTCCTTTGAGGGCTGTAGCCACTGCGGCGTCTGCGGCCCCGACTTTGGCCATAACGTAGTCGTGCCGCCGCCGCCGATTCCCGCCTTCCTGGGCCACGGCCAGCCCAGCTCTGAGCGGGTGCAGCGCCTGCGGTTGACCTTGGGCAAGCTGGGGTCGATGGCTCTGCTGGGTCATCTGGACATGGTGCGCCTGTTCGATCGCGCCCTACGGCGGGCCGGGCTGCCCATTGCCTTTACCGGCGGCTTCCATCCGGGGCCGCGCCTGTCGCCTGCCAACGCGTTACCGCTGGGGGCCACCAGCAGCGGTGAAGTGGTGGATTTTGAGCTGACTCGGGCGATCGCCCCCGCCGACTTTCTCCAGCAGCTCGCGGCCCAGCTGCCGCCCGAAATTCCGCTCTACACCATTGCTGAAGTACCCCTAGACGAGCCCTCGGCGACTAAGCTCCTCGACCAGGCCGAATACTACCTGCACGTGAGCTTAGAAGACATTGACGCAGCAGCTCCAACCTGGGAGACCTGGATTGAGGGCATCCTAGCCCTCGATGAAGTGCTGTGGGAAAAGAAAACTAAGTCTGGGAAGACACAGCTAATTAACCTGCGAGAGCGCCTGCACGAGCTAGCGGTGGTTAGCCCAGACCACCCCTTACCCGTGGGTCTGGAGTATCCTAAAGATAGCCTTGGAGTCTGGCTCAGAGCCGTAGGTCTCTGTCGCAACGACGGGAACCTGCTGCGCCCGGAGCACGTCGTCTCTATGGTAGAGAAGGTAGCGAACCAGCCACTAGCGCTACAGCACGTGCACCGCAGCCGACTCATATTTCTTTAAAAAACCCTGAGGGGACACCACCATGGACGGAGCACCAGGCCATTCACCACGGGTATCAGTGAAGGGGCAGATCGGGGACTCCAGTGCCCAGGCTGTGTCTAGGGTGCATTGTTCCAAGCTGAGGTATCGGAGGCTCTGGTTGGCGATCGCTGGGGCAGGTCTGCTGATAGTCGGGGGTGCCAGCCGCGCTCAGGCGCAGTCGTCCGAGGCCTGCGCCGTTCAGGGAGGTGGGGAAGTGGCCATCCTGGATGCCGCCTGCTGCCCTGACGAGCTGCTCACCGCCTACTGGCCAGGGCGATCGCCCCAGCTCAACCAAACGTTTTGTCAGCTGCTGGTGTTTCCTACCGCCACCTTGGGCAACGGCGACGAGTTTACCGATCGCATTGTCGATGGCTCGCTGTCCAGCGATAGCCGCCGGGCCTCTGCCGACACCATGACCCTGCCCAGCCTCTGGTGGAACCGCGACTCGCTGACCTCGCATTTAGGCGGGCGTCGCCTGGTGGAGTCTTGGATTTCTTACCAAATTGAAGACTCGGGCACGACCGTGGTTGACGTGATGGTTAACCCCCAAATGTGGTCGGTGCTGACCTACAACGAGCGCTACGCGGTGCTCAACCAGTTCGGCACCGCCGCCCGAGACTTTGGGTACAACCTGCGCTTCTTCCAGGGCAATCCTCGCAACGCCCGCATGGTGGGGCTTTACGCCTGCGATTTTGTCGATCAGCCGGGGCTGCCCCTGGGCACTGAGGATGACGTGTATGCTTGCTCGGCCAACCTCGACTCGGCGCTAATTGTGCAGCTTCAGCGCAATCTGCTGGCGGAGGGAGAGCGCCGTTACCAACCCACCGCCCAGGCCGTAGCGCCTGCTGAAAGCCCCTAGCTCATCTCATACTGAATCCGCCTTGGCTGCCCCGGTTGGGCTGGGCAAACACCGTTTGCCCCTACGCAAGCTGCCTATTTAGAACCGAGGCTATGCGATTCGGATTTAATATCAATCCCTATGCAGGCCCAATACCCATACCGCTCCGGTTTAGATCTTGGCCCCTTGACCTAGGCGCGTAGGCTTTGCCACAGACGACCGTAGCGGGCTTCAGCCTCGGCACTGAGGGGAAGCAGAAACTCGCTCTGGTTGGCGATCGCTGGCGTGAGCACAATCTCCGGCGGCGTTTGCAGCGGTTCGGGCCACTGCGGCAGCGTGCCTCCCCAGAGCAGCGGCGAGGGGGTCTGGCCAAAGATGGCGAGCTGAGTCGCAAAGTCATCGCCCAGGCAAAAATTGAGCCAGTCGATGGCGGCGGGTGCAGGGGCAGGCAAGGGCTTGGGCCTCACCCACAGTTGAGCGCTGAGCAGCGTCCCCTCGGGGGGCACTGCCAACGCCAAATGGCGATACTGACGCAGCAGCGGCAGCACGTCGTCTGACCAACCCACAACAGCCGTTACGTCGCCAACAATCAAACTTTCTAGATAGTGGTTAGAGTCGTAGGTGCGCACCTGCTGATGCAGGTCGGCCAGAAAGGTATCGAGACCCGCGATGGTCGCCGGGTCTGCGCCGTTGGCCGAGAACCCTAGCGCCTTTTGGGCCAGCCCCAGCACCAGGCGGGGATGGTCGGGCAGCACCACCCGCCGCGCCAGTTCAGGGCGCAGCAAATCAGCCCAGGTCTTGAGCTGAGCGGCATTCTTGGGCAACCGGGTGGAATCGTAGAGCAGCACTAGGTGGCTCCAGCGATAGGGCACGGCCCAGATATTGCCCTCGGGGCTAGGGATGCCGCTGCGATCGCGGCGCACCAGCTCTGGCCACACCGGATTCAGGTCTCCCCAGCGCGAGAGCGCCGCCACCTCAATGGGCTGCACCAGCTCCTGGCGAATGGCGGGAGCCAGCCAATAGTCGGCCAAACTCACCCAGTCAGCGATCGGCGCGGCCCCCTCCACCTGACCCTGCCAATCTTGCAGCAGCCGATACAGCCCCAGCAGCGACTCTTGAGGAGTCACGGCTACGCTGCTGCCCCGCTCGGGCAACTGCTGAAATGCATCAAGCAGCTGAGCAGGCACCGAGTTGACTACCATGGCCAGCCGCAGGTTGGCAGAGCTAGCCCGCTGGCACCCAGCCAGAAGAGTAGCCAGGGTGACCCCGCTGGCCCCTGCCAAAAAGCTGCGACGATTCATGAGCATTTGGCCCCCGCGCCCCCGTGCCGGGGGAGAATACTGATCTAAACCATAGCGCTTTAGTCTACGCCCATGAAAGCCGTCCGCGATATTGTCAGTGTCTCAATTACCGTTATTTTGGTGTCGTTTATTGGTCTCAGCCTGGCCCGACTGGTGTATTTTTTTCTCCATAGCCAGCAGATTATTTAGAGCAATTCTGTGACCCCCAATTCGCCCCATCCGCTGAATGAGCCCCCGACACTAGAGGAAATTGAGGCCGCGCGCGATCGCATTGCTCCCTACATCAGGCACACGCCTCTGATACCTGCGATCGCCCTCAAAGACGCTATCCCCGGCTGCCCTCACCTGTGGCTTAAGCTCGACTGCTTGCAGGTGACGGGTTCCTTTAAGGCCAGAGGGGCGGTGAATACCCTGAAAAGCCTCTCGAAAGCAGAGCTACAGCGGGGCATTATCACCGCCTCGGGGGGCAACCACGGGCTGGCGGTGGCCTACGCTGGCTGGCTCGCCCAGGTGCCCGCCACCATTTATCTAGGCAGCAACGTGCCCCCGGCCAAGGCCGAGAAGCTGCGGCAGTGGGGTGCCCAGGTGGTGTTTGAAGGCTACGACTGGGACGATGCCAACCAGGCCGCTATGGCCGTGGCCGCAACCCAGGGGCTCACCTACATCCACCCATTTAACGACCCGCGAGTCATCGCCGGTCAGGGCACCCTGGCCCTGGAGATATTGGCCGACTTGCCCCAGGTCGATACGCTGCTGGTTGCCATCGGCGGCGGCGGCTTAATGAGCGGGGTCAGCCTGGCGGCCAAGGCGCTCAAGCCCGATATTCGCATTGTGGGCATTGAGCCGGTGGGAGCACCTACGCTCAAAGCCAGCATCGAAGCGGGCAAAATTCTTGAGCTAGAGGCCACCCCCACCCTGGCCAACACCCTGGCCCCCCGCAAAACAGAGCCCTTGAATTTTGAGATTATTCGCCACTACGTGGATGAGTTTGTGCTGGTGAGCGATGAGGCGATGGCCGAGGCCTGCCGCTGGCTGTGGTTTGAGCTGGGGGTAGCGGCGGAGCTGAGCGGGGGAGCGGCGATCGCGGCCCTGATGACCCACCAATATCAACCGCAGCCTGGCGAAGTGGTCTGCGCGTTGATCTGCGGCACCGGGACAGCCGGACTTTAGACTAGGCTGCCACAGGGCCAAGGGTCGATGAAATTCGCATTGCCAGTTCGGTCAGGTGGTCGCTATCGGTGCAAAATTGCTCGGCTTTGGGTCGAGGCACCCCGGTGTTCACCAAATATTCCACCAGCAGGTTAAACAGCATGTCTTCGGCCAGTTCTCGCTGGTCGGCCCAGCCCCGCTGCTGGTAGTGCAGATACTCTTGGCAGCGCAGGGCTAGGTCGTGATAGGTGGCATCGCTGGTTAACAACTGAAGGCTGCTGACAATCATGGCGACCTCAGAACGCAGGTTAGCCACAGTCTAACGAAACCGCCCGAGCGAAGCGGCCATCAGGTTAACCGATCGCTCTAAACACCACCGAAAGATTATTGGCAGGCATGGAGATGGTTTCGACGAGCGCCAGCTCGTGGACTTTGGCGCTAGCCACCACCGCATCTAAATCGCGCACGCCCCACTCGGGGTTTTGGGCCTGCAAGCTGGCGTCGAAGGCCGCGTTGCTGGGGGCGGTGTGCTGCCCGTTCTGTTGGTAAGGCCCGTAGAGATACAAAATGCCGCCGGTTGGCAAAATGCGCCCCGCTGCTGCCAGCAGCCCCAGGCAGGCGGCCCAGGGAGAAATGTGAATCATGTTGATGTTGACCAGGGCGGTGATCGGGTGCTGCTGCAAGTCGAGTAGTGAGAGCAAATCGCTGAAGTTTTCAGATTCGACCGGCCACAGGGGGGCAGCGGCATCCAGCGCGATCGGCGGGTGCAGGTTTTTGGCAGAAGCGGCCTCTCGCCAGGCGGCAATACTGGCGCGGGCACCGGGGTCGAGGTCGGAGGGCAACCACTGCCGAGGGGTGAGCCGGGGCGCAAAGAACACCGCGTGCTCCCCGGTGCCGCTCGACACTTCGAGCACGGTGCCGGTGGGGGGCAGCACCCGCTGGAGCACCGCTAAGATGGGCTGGCGGTTGCGCTCGGTGGCGGGGGCATAGCGGCGGGCATCGGGCGAGGGGGCCATGGCGGGGGGTGGGGCGAGGGGCGATCGCTTAACGTCTGATGGGGCGCAAGCTTTGCCTATGCTACAGGGATATTGTGCTGCTCAAATACCTCTTCTCCCCTTTGAGGCTACTGGGATAGATCTTCGCCCGTGACCAGGGGCTTTTGGCGGGAGGATGGCTTGCGTTTTGAGCTTTTGGTATAGCCAATGGCCTGAATTTCGTCACTGTTTGGCCCAAACTGACCGAGTATGGACTGCTTCATGGCCAAGACGGCGTTGTGAAAGTCCCACTCGGCCTGGCGGGCATGGTCGCGGCTGGCTTTTAATGTCGCCTCCATCAAAGCTTCGTCTTGTCGACTCTGCTCCATGGCCTGGTAGGCCTGCTGCAAGGTTTGAGGCGACGCCTCTGGGCGCATAGGCGCATAGTTGGCAATCGTCCTCAAACTGTTTAGGGCCTGAACGTCTTGGGCAATGCGCTTGGGTGCGAGGCGACGGGTGGTATCGGTCATGGCGGTTGGGGTGGGTGGTGGGAATGCGGCAAAACGCACCCCGTTAACCCGGTGCTGTCTCGCCTAGATTCACAATGCCCAGTTGATAGGGGCTTCGCCCAGGGGCAAACCGAGTTGTAGTGATTGAGAACGGCCCTGGGGGCGATCGCAATGCTGTTGCAGCTGAGGACAATGGCGTTGTGACCAGTGACAACGATGTTGCAGGAGATGACAATTAGGTTGCAGCGAGGGGAAACAGTATTGTGAGGCGATCGCATTGAGTTTGCGATCGCGGCAACACTGTTGTGGAGCCAAGCAACCGTTCTAACTCTAGAGCCATGACTCTACAGATGCCATAGGCCGAGTAAAACGAAGCAGCACCCAACAGCCTTGTGCTTGTTGGATGCTGCTGGTGAGATAGTATGCGGAAAGCATCTTGTGATTTGTCCAATTCAGGTTGGATATACAAAAAGTTTCGGCCTATCCGCTCAAATAAGGGCAGATAAGCCAGTGTCGTCTCTCTAACAAGACTGTTAGAGAGACGACATTGCTCCACGGTGTTCGCGGCTCAACTTCATTCGTTAAAATCCTAAGGATTGATAGTGGCAAGAGTACGACCATCAGCAAAACAACACTCCAGGCTGATCTCGGCGAACGCTGGTAGATGTTGTGTTTGCAAGCGCAAAGGTGTAGGCCTTCATCTTCATCATGTTGACGGAGATAATTCTAATACTGTAGATGATAATCTTGCTGTGCTTTGTGTGGAGGATCACGATCATCATCACCGTCCAACTGAATACGTTAAGGTCCGTCACACTGAACTTAGCGAAAATCAGATAAGGGAATATAAGAACTCTTGGGAATCATTTGTGATAGAGGCACAAAAGGAATCCCCCCAAGTTATTGCCGTGGTGAATGTGTTTGGCGATCTAGATCACATACACGCTGCAAAAATAATCTTCCAGTGGCCTAATGAAAAAATAGAATTCGAACGAACCTTCCACTTACTAGAAGGAGATTTTAATTACTGGGCTGATGAAATGCTTAATGAAGTTCAGAGTATTGGAGAGAACATTAAGCTAACGATAATTGACAAACCCCTTCCAGTTGAATACTGCCCCTGCTGTGGAACAGGCTTCAGTAATACTATAAAAGAAGCGTTAGTCCTTAAGGCTACTGACCCAAATTGGTCAACTCACTCAATTTTGTCTATTTATATTAATCCCGACAATCCAAGCCTTGCAATTTCATTGAGCTTACCTGACAAACACTTATACTCAGGAAATCTTCACCTTTGCGAAGGGAGTCACCTTCATTACTCTTGCGATTATTATAATGAACGTGTAAGAATTAGACGAAAGCCAAGTGTGAGAACTCAGGCAACACAGATCGTACAAAAGATAGTGTCTGAATTTGAGCCAGCGCACATTTTCATTGGCACTGGCGATCATGATGAACCCGACCTTATTGATGACTTTAAGTTACCAAAAGTCTGGGAGGACAGGGCTTCTAACAAAAATACTAAAAGTACAGAATAAACCTTAGTGCAGTTAGGGAATTTACAATAATGAAAGGAGGCATTCCATGCAAATCAAGATCGACTTACCACCAGGCTTAGAACAAGACTTGATTCGACAAGCGGCTCAATCTAACGTTCCGCTTCAAACCCTCATTTTGCAAGCTTTACGCCACATAACTCAATCAACCGCGATCGCCACTTCAAAGTAGCCGGAAGTCGTCTTGGCTTATGAATGTACGCCTGAACTTCCCCGCGTTTGAATCCTACCGTGACGAACTCATTCCATAACTGAGTTAAGCAAAAAAGGTCAAGTTATCAAGGCAAAACAAAGCAGCTTGTGCATCAGCTATGATCAGTTTAATTAAGGCGTTAGTGTAGGAGGGGATAGTGAACGTCAGTATAGAATTGCCTTCTGAGCTAGAAAATGAACTCTCCACTGAGGCATCTCAGCTTAAATTGCCTTTGTCAGAGTACATTCTTCGCGTTCTCTCCTTTCGCCCTTTTCTGCAAAATCCTCCTACAACAGGGATCGAACTAGTTACCTACTGGGAAAGCGTTGGGGTAATCAACTCTCGACCTGATATCGCTGACAGTCAAGAACATGCAAGCAGGTTGCGCGACCAAGCTGAACATCGCAAGCAAGCTTAGATATCGAGTCATCTAAGCTTTTAGGTAGTGCGAGACATTTCTCTAAGCTGATTTACCAAAACCCATCTAGGCTGAGGATAAAACCGAGCAAGACGGGGCTGCCCAAGAGCTGACTTGGCTGCTGCAAAACTTCTGTCGGTTGGGCAGGGCGATAGACCTCCACCTGCTTAGCAACCCGGTTAAACAACCATCCGAGTTGCACGCCATTCTCCAGATATTCCTGCATCTTGGCTTGTGCCTCGGCCAAGTTATCGCTGGGCGACATCAGCTCCATCACAAAGTCTGGGGCCAAGGGAGGAAACTTCTCCCGCTGTTGAGGCGTTAGGATCTGCCACCGCTCTCGCCTCACCCAGGCCACATCCGGCGAGCGATCGGCCCCATTGGGCAAGTGAAACCCCGTGGATGAATCAAACACAATGCCTAGCTGAGATTGTTCATTCCAAATGCCCAAGCGAATCAGCAGATTGGCATTGCGTGCCCCAGTCTCGCCACCCGTTGGAGCCATAACCACCAAATCTCCGTAGGCTGTTCGCTCAAGCTTCCAATCTGGATTTGCCCGACACAGATCGTAGAACTGGTCAGACGTAAACCCTGCCGTCGCAGGCATTTTGAGAATAGATTGAGCCATGGCGATCGCCAGTTTGAATTAGCCCCATCTTAGCGCTCACCATACTGCTGAAGCGCCAGCCGCGCGGCCCCAGCAATCCCCGCCTGGTTGCCCAGTTCTGCCACCAGCACCTGCATGCCCTCGCGAGAGCTAAGCAGCACGCGAGTCTCTAGCTCGGCCAGGGTCGTCGGTAAAAACAGCTCCGCCGCCGCGCTAATGCCGCCGCCGAGAATCACCGCCTCTGGGGTCAGCACGTATACCAGGCTGGCAATGCCCGCGCCCAGCCAGCGACCATAGGTTTGCCAAAATGCGATCGCATCCTCATTCCCCGCCTTAGCTTGGTTAAACAGCACCGCCGGGGACAAACCTGTCTCTCGCCGAACCGCCTGCACCGAGCAGTGCTGCTCCAGCGATCCTCGGTTGCCGCTGTTGCAGGGCGGCCCCTCGGGGTTGAGAGTAATTAGCCCCAGTTCCCCAGCGGTGCCATTGCGACCCACAAATAGCTTGCCATCGAGAATGATCGCACCGCCGACCCCCGTGCCCAGGGTGAGGGTCAGCACATCCCTAAAATTGCGCCCGGCCCCCAGCCAGGCTTCCCCCAGACCGGCGCAGTTGGCGTCGTTGGCCACCGTGACCGATCGCCCCGTCTTCGCTTCCAGCGCATCGGCGATCGGCACATCATGCCATCCAGCTAGGTTAATGGCGACGCGGGCAATGCGGCCTGCGGCATCGGCGGGGCCGGGGGTGCCGACACCGATGGCAACCGCTTCATGGTTGGGGTCAAGGGCTGCGATCGCAGCCCCCATAGCCTCAATCACGGCTGTTGGCGTTGAGGGCTGGGGCGTCGGCACAGCGAGATCGGCCAGGCACTGCCCCGACTGGGTAAAGCGCCCCAGCTTGATCGCAGACCCGCCCAAATCAACGCCGATCACCTGCTGCTCTGTCGTGCCCATAGCTAACCCCAACCTTGCAAAATCATGCCAGGGCCATTGTCCCAGATTCAGTAGATCACAAAGCCCCTCTCCCAAAATTGGGAAAGGGGTTTGGGGTGAGGGCAATTCTGCGGCCAGGTACGTTTTTTCGATCTACTGAGATTGTCTAAGGCTTATGATTGCGCCTACAGCCAGCCTTTGAACCAATAGATGCCCATGCCAATATATTCCTTAAAGGCGCGGGTGAAATAGTGCAGATTGTCGGTTTGGGGCACCAGGCTGAGCGTGCGGCCCTGCCAGGTGTTCAGCGTGGGGTCAGCGGGGTCGCGGGCCACATGAAAATCCGTCGGGGCTGGAATAGCTTCAAACCCCTGCTTTCTAAAGATCGCCAGGGAACGGGGCATGTGCATCGCTGAGGTCACCAGCAAAATTCGCTCAATGCCAAGATTGGTCAGCAATACCTGGGTGTAGGCGGCATTTTCAAAGGTGTTGAGCGAGTCGGGTTCAAGCAGAATGGCGCTGGGTGGCACCCCCAAGGCCTCAGCCAGCTCGGCCATATCTGCCGCTTCAGAACGACTCTGACCCTGGCCCCAGGTAATGCGCCCGCCGCTAAACACCAGCAGCGGTGCCTTGCCCTCCAGATACAGCCGCGCCCCGTGGAGCACGCGATCGCCCTCCTCAGCCACATCAATCCAGGGTCGGGGTGGAAACTGAGGCTTAATTGCGCCCCCCAGCACCACGATCGCCTCTGCCTCGGGCAAATTCACCGTGTCTTGGTAGCGCCACTCCAGCGAGCGGATCACTGCCGTCGAGACCCAGTTATTGCTGCTCACCAGCAGTAGAGCTAGGGCTAAGGCGATCGCCCCCGCCGCCCACCGAGGCCGCCGTTTGAGGCAAATCAGCGCCACTACCAGCAGCACACAGGCCAACCCCAGCGGATAGATCAGCAGCGGCAGCAGCTTAGACAAAAATAAAAACATTAACTCCGCTCTCCACCACCTACCCCTAACTCACCCATCAAACCTAACCTTTAGGCAGTTCCGCCGCGTCTACACTCCCACGCGGCGGAAAGTGCAAAGTGCAAAATTGAAAATTCAAAATTTTGAACTTTGCACTTTCAATTCATCCATCTCCACCCTATGGGAAGCCACTGCGCGTCTACATTCCCTTACCCCTCACCCCTCTTCCCCAACAGCCCCCTCATCTCCTCCAGCAAACTCTCCTGCTCCGTTTGCAGCGTCTCCAGACGGCTAAGGATCTCGCTCAGCCGATTTTCCCCAGCCTCTAATTTTGCTGGTTTGGCCCACTGCCGCACCAGCAGCGCCGACACTGCACCAAAAATCCAGCCGCTGAGCCGAAACGGTAGCTTTACCAGAGAGAGCCAAAAGCCCTCGGTAAGCCGGGCGATCGCACTCCACAGCCCCGCAAACAGCAGCAGACCCACCACGACCAGCGCGATCGCCCACAGCGGATGCCCAACCAGCCACCCCATCACCGGATGCTCCGCCAGCCAGCCCTGCAACGGCCTCAGCAATGCCGACTGAGCCGCATCCCCCCAAGAATTCGTCCAGGTATCCGTCAACCCTCCCATGCTGCGCCCACCTCCCAACCTTCAGGAGATACCATCTCTCCCCTGTTCCGCCAAACCTAAGATTCATCCCCCCTACTCACCCACCCATCCACCCATCTACCCACCCACTCTCCCTAGGGGGCCGGAGCCACAGGCGGCGTCCTCGGCGGCTCCGGCGGCTCTGGCGATCGACTGGCCAGCAGCCAGCAGCCCAGCAGCCCCAGCAGCAGAGCAGACCCCGACACCGCCAGCACCCAGCGGGGCACCCCTCGCGGCGGTTTGCGTTCCGCCGGGGTGGACACAAACTCGTCGTGCGGTAGGTTCTCCCCGTAGAGCTTGGCCCCAGCGGGGATGGCCGACTCTTGCTGGGCACCGACCCCCACGGAAGGCTCTTGCCCCGTCGGCGTGGGAACCAGAAGCTTGTGCTGCATCAGCACTACGGCGGTGTTGTCGTGGCCATTCTTTTGGTTGGCCAGCTCAATCCACGAGGCCACCGCCGAGTCGAGGGTGACAATGTCTTTGATAATTAAGCCGATGTAGTTGGCCCAGGCGTCTTCGATGCGGTAGTTGTCGCTGAGGCCATCGGAGCAGAGCAGCAAAATTCCCGTTTCGTCGAACACAAACCGCTGAATGTGGGGCTGAAGATGATCGCCGCTGCGGGTGCCCAGAGCCTGGGTGAGCGCTCCGGCATCGCTACGCTCTAGGGCCTGGGGCCAGGTTTGGCGGCAGGCGATCACCTCGCGCCCAGCGATGTCATCGTCCACCGTCAGGGGGTGGCAGTAGTCGGGGGTAATCCAGTAGGCGCGGCTGTTGCCGACGTGGGCCAGGTACACCTCGTTGACCCGGCCCCAGCCGTCGTCGGTCTGCACCCGCTGGGGAATCACCACAGCCATCACCAGGGTGGTGCCCATGCGCTGGCGACCCGCTCGCCCGTGGTTGTCGTTTTGAAAGCTAATCAGCTCGTTGACAATGCGAATCACCGCCTCTAACTGCTGGATGATCACCTGGGGCGGCAGCACCCCCAGCTCGTTTTGGGTTTCGGCCAGCAGCACCGGCAGCTGAATTTGCATCGCCTGCACCGCCAGCTGGCTAGCGACTTCGCCCCCGTCATGCCCCCCCACCCCGTCGCACACCATGGCCACCTGAACGCCTTGGGCGGTTTCGCCCTGGGTGCCCTGGGGCCAGCAGGCATCTTCATTGCGGGGCTGGGTTGGCCCCTGGGCGGTGGCCCCCGACAGGGCGATGCGGGTCGTGGTCGTGGCCGCCTGGCGCAGCAGAATTTGGTTGAGTTCTAGCGATACGGTGTCAAGGTCAAAGGTGCCAGCGTCGATGCGGTTGACGAGCGATCGCAGCGGCTCTGACACAGATAGATGCAGGGGAGACAGGAGCGATCGCCACAGCTCCACCAAATCCGGCAGAGTCGGCGGCTCTGCATCGGGCCACAGTTCTACCAGGCGCAGCCGCCAGCCATCTACCCGCATGTTGCCGGGCTCTAACAGACTTCTGGCCAAGCCCAGCTCGCCGAGCGTTCCCCACAGCTCCCACAGCTGCCAGAGCCAGTTGGCCTGGCGCAGGGGCGGTGCGCTAAACAACCCCGCCGCCAGCTCCGGCAGCAGCTCCCCCGCCTGGGGATGGATTGGGGCATTTTCTAGCAGCAAAATAGGGGGTGCCCCGGTACGCTCTAGCACACCGTATAGCCCCGGCACGTGCAGCCGGTGGGGGTGGGCTTTTAGGTAGGGCAGCGCCGCCCCAGTAAAGGTATCGGGGGCGCTGGGCCGCTGGTCGGGCTCGGTGTCTAGCCAAATGCGCGGGCCTACGATGCGATAGCGTTGACCCACTAGCTCATCGACCGGCAGGGTCTCAATATCGGTGCCGATTACCCAAAGATAGGGCTTATAGCGAGAGGGGCGACGCTCAACACGGTTCATAGCGTTTACGGACGGTTACGGGCACGCGGCAGAGAATCTCTTAAAACAACGTAATTAAGCCCCCAGAAGGCCTGGGCCTAAAGATAGATTAATCCTAGAGGATAGCGAGACTTTCAGAAGGGTAACCTGGGTTGGGTTTCATGGATCAGCGATCTCAATGGGCATCTATATCGGGTTCATTTTCTTCTAGGCTGAACGTTTCTTATGGGCTGCTATGAACTACCCCCTGTTTTGGGCCATTCTTGGGGCCGTCTTTTGCCTCATGGAGCTGTTTTTGCCCACGGGCTTTGTGGAGTCTACCCTGGGCCTGAGCGCCTTTGTCGTCGCCTTTATGGCCCTTGCGGTGCCCTCCTTTAGCGTTCAGATTGTGGTTTGGGTGGCGCTGTCTCTCTTATTTATCTTCTTGCTGCTGAGGTTTGTGCCCAAGCGCACCCCCTACAGCCTGCAAGAGTCAACCGAAGCCCGCACCCTCACTGCGATCGCCCCCGGACAGACCGGGCGGGTCATCTACGAAGGCAACTCCTGGCAGGCCCGCTGCGACGACGAGACCATCACCATCGGTGCCGATCAGCCGGTCGTTGTGGTGCGCCGCAAGGGCAACACTCTGTACGTCATCCCCGAAAGCGCTCTGAGGGCCTAGGTGGGCAGGCGTTGCCCCACACCGATACAACCACTACCGCAAACCCTTTAAGGAATTACAGCTATGGGCGGCTTCTTTAGTTTTCTGATTGTGCTGATTTTTGGCGGGTCGATCGCCGCCGGCTCCGTCAAAATTATCAACCAGAGCGACGAGGCTTTAGTCGAAACTCTAGGCAAATACAACGGCAAGAAGCTCACCCCCGGCCTCAATTTTTTAATTCCATTCCTCGACAAGGTGGTGTTTAGGCAGACCATTCGCGAGCGCGTGCTCGACATTCCGCCCCAGCAGTGCATCACCCGCGACAACGTTTCCATCACGGTGGATGCGGTGGTGTACTGGCGGATTGTGGATATGGAGAAGGCCTACTACAAGGTCGAAAACCTGCAAGCGGCCATGGTCAACCTAGTGCTCACCCAAATTCGCGCTGAGATGGGCCAGCTTGAGCTCGATCAAACCTTTACCGCCCGCTCCGAGATCAACGAAATGCTGCTGCGGGAGCTCGATGTGTCTACTGACCCGTGGGGGGTTAAGGTAACTCGGGTCGAACTGCGCGATATTGTGCCCTCTAAAGCGGTACAAGAATCGATGGAACTACAAATGGCTGCCGAGCGCAAAAAGCGGGCTCTCGTACTCACCTCTGAGGGGGAGCGAGAGTCTGCGGTCAACTCGGCTAAAGGGCGAGCCGAGTCGTCGGTGTTAGATGCCGAAGCTCGCCAAAAAGCCGCCCTCTTAGATGCCGAAGCCGAGCAGAAATCTATTGTGCTGCGAGCCCAGGCCATGCGCCAAGAGCAGCTGCTTCAGGCCCAGGGCACCGCCGAGGCCATGCAGGTAATTGCCAAAACCCTCGCCGCCGACCCTGGCACTCGCGAGGCGCTGCAATTTATCATCGCCCAGCACTACATGGAAATGGGCCTGAAGATCGGCAGCAGCGATAGCAGCAAGGTAATGTTTATGGACCCTCGCAGCATTCCGGCAACGCTAGAGGGTATGCGGGCGATCGTCGGTGAGGGGCAGGCTTAAGCGCAGCGTAGGTTCCTGATGATCAAAAGAGCCTGACACATAAGGTGTGTCAGGCTCTTTTGATAAGGGGAATAGGGGAGAATCTGGAGCCCCCAGGTTCAGGAGGAGTAAGACCTCTGCCTATCTTGAACAACAACCGCTGCTTCGTTAAGCAGCGTTTTTTTCAGGTGGTCAGCGAGGCGCAAGGTCAACGCTAGTATTGTCAACGTGGGGTTCGCATAGCCCCCGGTGGGAAAGACAGAACTGCTGGCCACATACAGATTTGGCACTGAATGCACCTGACAGTTCTCGTTGACGACTCCCGAAGCTGAATCAGAGCTCATGCGCGTTGTGCCCATGTGATGAGCTATGCCCGCTGGCCCCGGCATGGTCAGCTCGCCGTCTCCAAAGTTACTGACGTAGCGCCCTAAGCCTGATTCTTTTGCCGCCGCCGCAAACAAATCCTGGGTTTGCTTCGCGTTATCTCGATCAGATCTGCCCCACCGCCAGTCGAGTTCTATGCGGGGCATGCCCAAGGAGTCGAGCTTGCGGCTGAGCTGAACTCGGTTATTTGGATCGGGCGTCTGTTCGGTGACGAGTAAAACTTCGTAAGACTTGAAGCGATCGTAGATTTGAGGGCTCTCCGACCATCCTCCCCGCCCCAAGCCGTGGAGGAGAGACTGATCGTATTTTCGAGCGTCGTAGACGACACGAGCAATGTAGTCTAAACCACCCGCTATTTTGAGCAGCTTTTGGGCGATCGCAGGCCAATGCTGAGGGCTAGGATGCTTGAGATAGCCATTCTCAGACAGATCCTTCAGCGCGAGCACGGCCTGAGTTTGTCGCCCAGTGGGTCGAGGGAGCAAAACCACAGCATTATTAGGCAATTCCTGCTCAGCCATCGCTTCTTTGGTCAGGGTAATGTGACCCATTGCCGGGCTTCCCTCAACCCGCCGCAGGTCGTAAAAAGCAGCTTGAGCAAAGGTACCTCGATCGCCTGGCAAAAGTCGCCCAATATCCAGCATCGGGTGATCCATAAAGAAGCGACCAACCAAGTCATTTTCGTTACCCACGCCGCCAGGTTGATGCCGATTCGAGGCCAGCATGAGCCTGGCATTTTCAATGCCACCCGAGGCCAAAACAAAGGTTTTAGCCTCTACCCAGTAGCTTTTTCCCGTCAGGTTGCTGACTCGAACCCGCTGCACAGCGTTGTTGTCCTGGGGAACCTCTAGCTCAACAGCCGTTGCGTAGAGATAGATATCCACATTGGGTGCAGCGCCCAACTCGGTGAGATAGTTTTGATGAAATACAGTTCGCTCACCAAACTGAAAAACCTTTGAGGTAAACGTATTGTCAGCAAAGTTAAAGGGCTTTGCTTGAGCATCAGCCCAAGGCTCAGGATTATAGGCAAAAGGCCCAGAATGGGCCACCTCCTGGGCCTTCTCGTAGTAGGGAACCAATTCTTCATAGCGGATGGGCCAGCCGCTGTAGGGCACCCAGTCTCGCTGCTCAAAGTCAATGTCATCCAGAGGAACGTAGCGAACCCCAATCTCCCACTGCCGATCTTCTTTGCGCCCCAGCTTAATTGACCAAATATTGGAGTTACCCCCAAATTGCCGATTGCGAATGTCTTTTAGGGGCAAGAACTCTTCCCCAATATTGTCGCCATAGCTGAGGTCTTGAATATCTAAATCTTGACTAATACCACCGCTTTCTAGTAAGCAGACATGGTTTTCTGTACCCAGAAACTCCCTAGCCAGCGTTACCCCCGCCGGGCCAGCTCCAATAATACAGATGTCAGCTTTTAAGACGTGATCTGCCGAGATTTCGCGAGTATCAATTATCATTACGAACCTACCCTACGAGGCATCAATAATTACTAGGGTCTGGTCTAAAAAGACAAAAGCGAAGCCGAGCTTTTTTGTCTAAACCAGAATTCAGACAGAATCAAATTCCCATCACCATAGGTAAGGGGAGAAAGCCTTTTCCTGGGAAGAGAGAATTTAGACCATCTCTTCGTCAGAAAAAACCTTTAAATTACGCCACGCCTTTCAAAAGCCTTCACGGAAAAAGCGGGTCTTGGCTGACTGCGCTGACTGCTCTTAGGGCTATTCTTCAGCCTGGCACAGGGGCTGTTGATCAATAATTCAAACTACGAGAAAACTGACCTCTTCGTAGAGGCATGCACCGGATGCGGATGGGGACGCTAGGCTTCTAGAAAACTCGAGGATTTCTCAACCCATCTTCGGGTTCGGGTATGGCAAAGCTGTACCAAAGCTGTGTTAAATTGGCTTGATCTTTTCCCGTTAGCCAAGAACCCCCGTTGGCGATCGCGGCTGACAGATTATTGGGAGAAGCGGCCTCAAACAGACTCAGGCAACTCAGTTTGAGGAAGACTGCCAAAGCTAGAGCATCGGCTGGCAGAATGGTTAGACTTGAGTTGATTCATCCAAAGCCTCTACCACCTGCTGATAGATTTCGCGGGCGTGGTTTGGGCTGGTGCCAATGCAGGTGAGGCCCACTTTGCCGTACTCCGACAGGCAGCCCATCAGGTGAAAAGTGGCCCCTACACCACTAATGGAGTTGAAGTGCAGCTGCTTGGTGACGATGATATCCATCAGGTCGCTGGGCAGCAGGCCGCGATAGTGGGGCTTTTGCAGGTTGTCAGAGGCGCGGTAGTAGCGCACCTGCTCTTGCTTGGTGTAAAACAGCCCATCAGTTTGGTGAAAGCGCCCTTCGGTGAGCATTTTCATGGCCATCAGGGGATGGGTGGTGCCGCCCTTGCGCAGATTGATTTCAATGGCCTGGAGATCCCACTCGGGGGCTTTGGGGTCACCTTTGGCCACGGCGATGAAGTCTACGCCGTAGCGCTCTAGAGCCCCTTGGCGGGCCAGCTCTTCGCCAATGCGCTGGCCCATTGCCTGAATTTCGAGGCGGTAGTCGGGCCGGGCAGGGAAAGAGCAGCCGAGAAAGATTTGGCCATCGGGGCCGCCTAGCTCTTGGTCGTGGGTGGAGAGAATTTCGACTTCGCCCAGGGGAGTAATGCGGCCCTGCACGCTGGGGGATTCTTTGTGGTCACCTTCGACAAAGGCCTCGGCGATCGCCCCCAGGACCGGAATTTTGGCCGAGAAGTGCTCCCAGGTTTCGATATCGCTCTGAAAGCTCAGGTGGTGGAAGGCTTCGGTGAGGGCCTGAACGCGATCGCCATGTCCCGCGCTTCCCGGGGCCACCTCCGACAATTTCCGCAGATCTAGAATCGCATTGCCTTCCCCCGAAAATCCTTCGTTGAGCTTGATCACCATGCGCTGGAGGCTGGGGTCTTGCTCCCACACCTCGGCGGTCACCGTGGCGAGGGACGCTTCATCGAACACCAGCTCGCTGCCGATGGGGTGGGGAATGTTGCAGCGCCTAAAGATTTCGCGGCTGCCGCTCTTGGTGCCCCAGTGCAGCAGGTCGGGGTCAAGGGCCAGCAGGGGCAGGCCCAGCGCCAGCGCCAGGTCGCGCTCCCAAGACGTGGAGTTGTAGCAGGTCATGTAGGCGCGATCGGGGTTCACCGCCTTACGAATGCGGTTGAGCAGGCGAGGGCGTTCGAGCAGCTTTTGACTGAGGGGCTTGCCCGAGCTGTCGTAGGCCGACAGCAGAGTGAGGCGATCGCGCGCGTGGGAGCTGGGAATCCCCGGCAGCAGCTCTAGGTAGTAGTCAACGATGCTGGGGTGCAGCGGCTGGGAGGTGATATAGACCAGGTGTGTGTTGGGGTTGCGCAGCCGAATCAGCGAAAATAGGAGCCGCTCTTCGTAGTGGTTGACTCCCTCAATTTTTTGTAGCTCTTCTTGGTCAAGGCTAAGGGAGGGCACGACGACGATGTACCGCTCCTCGGTGTCAAACTCATCGGTGGAAGACCAGCGATCGCGCAGCGTCTGCTGCAATTCTTGAAAACTAGGCGCAGCCTGAGATGACTCTTCTGAGTCAGGCGTTAACCGTCGCACCGAGTCCGTAGCCATAGCCGCCTGTTTCGCCGTCACCATTCTGACTACCCCTCGCGATCGCTCAATCGATTCTGGAATGAAATGAGTATAGACGAAAGCTCTGACCAGCCTTCCCTGGGCCGAGCGACAAGCGCTATATACTATCCCCAGTATTATTTTCACACCGAGGGATAGTCCCTGCTATCCCCACTAGGGCATAGGCTTCAGGGTTCCAGGCACCGTTCTACCGGCAGCTGCTCGACCGCCTTTGGGCCTGACCGCTAGCAGTCATCGCTGAGCTGCGCTATCCGCAGCAAAAGTTCATCGATCTTCTCCCGCAAAACGCTGGCGTGCTGGTTCGAGTGGTTAATCACAATGCTAAACACCAACGGTTCGTAATTGGGGGGCTGCACATAGCCCGACAGCGCCACATTGCCGGTCAGAGCCCCCGACTTGCCCTGCAACCGTCCCTCTAGGGCCGTACCCCGGAACCGATTGCTGAGGGTACCGCTCTGGCCGGCGATCGCCAGCGACGCCCGAAAGGCCCGCCCCTGGGGATGGGTAGTCATCACCTGGAGGGTGTCTACTAGGGCGATCGGCGACACCAGATTGTGCCGCGATAGGCCAGAGCCATCCGCCAGCCGCAGTGCCGACGCATCTACCCCCAGCTCCGTCAGAGAATTTTTGACGGCCTCGCCCCCCGCCTGGCTGGCTTCAGTAATATTGCCGCCCGCCGTCACCCCCAGGGTTTTGAACAGCGCCTCGGCGTAGAGGTTATCGCTATCGCGATTGGCCACCAGCATCAGTTCCCCCACCGAGGGCGACTCCAGCACCGCCAACTCTTGGCCCGCCGGGAGGGATAGGTTTTGCGTAATTGCGGTTTCCCTCACCGCAATGGATTGCCGTTGCAAGGCCTGCTCCATCGCCGCTGCAAACTGTTGAGCCGGATCGAGCACCGCCAAAGTTATGATCTGGGCGCTGCTGCCCTGTACCAAATGCCCCGTCAGCCGCACCGTAGGCGAATCTCCCCTGCGCCAAAGGGCCAACGGCATGGCGGGCGTGCCCGTTGCTACGGTCATCGAATCATTCACCACCGGCAGGGGGCCAGCGGGTAATGGCTGAGGCCAAACCACGCTCAGGGGATAGCCCTCCTGGGTGGGGGCTATCTGTAGGGCGATCGCATTGCGGTTGAGAATTAGACTGTTGACCGGGGCCGCGTAGGCGTACTGGGCGTCTTCCCACTCCCAGGTGGGGTTGGTGGCAAACCCTGGGAAATACGAGTCATCGAGAATGAGGCGGCTGACCTGGCTCACCCCAGCCTGAGCAAGCTGCTGGGCAAAGGATTCGAGCTGGGCCGTGGTCAGGGTGGGGTCGCCCCGCCCCACCACCCGCAGCACCGTACTCTCATCTAAGTCAGGGATGCCATAGACCGACGTGCGCAGGCGGTAGTCTGCCCCGAGGGTATGGGCGGCGGCGGCGGTGGTGAGCAGTTTGATGTTCGACGCGGGGGTAAAGAGGCGATCGCCGTTGCGGCTATAGAGCGTGCGGCGGTTGGAACCCTGGGTTTGCAGCACCATCCCCGTGTAGGCCGTGTCTAAAGGAGCCTGACTAAAGGCGGTATCGAGCTGAGTGACCAGCTGAGCCGGGCACAGGGCAGCAACGGCATCGGCATCGGGCACCAGCGCCCCCAGCAGGCCCAAAGCAAACCCTAGGCCTACAGACTTAACCGGTGGAAGTTTCACCATGAGCAACCCAAAACGCTATGCCAGCAGTCCACCCTATCCCCCAAAGTTCCGATCGCGCTTTTGCAGGGTTTCGACCTGCTCGGCGATCGCCGGATCGTACAGCCGCAGGTAGTTCCAGTAGCCGCCAAATACCGATTGCACATAGCCCTTGGTCTCGGGGTAGGGAATCTTCTCGGCAAAATCGTCGGCATCCACAAAGCCGCCCTTTTTGATCCAGCCCGCCACAGCGCCCGGCCCGGCATTGTAGCTGGCCACCGCAAACAGGGAGTGATTGTCGTACTCCGAGTGGGTGTAGTCGAGGTACCAGGTGCCCAGCTTGACGTTGTCCTCAGGGTTGTTGAGGTCGTAGGTGTCGAGTCCGGCGCGGCCCTTGATCCAATCGGCGGTGGCGGGCATCACCTGCATCAGGCCAGCGGCCCCTACCCCAGAGCGAATCTTGGCTTCAAAGCGCGATTCCTGCCGCATTAGCGCCGTTACGAGCAGCGGGTTGAGCTGTCGCTCAGCCGACCAGGTAGTGATCAAATCTTTGTAGGGCAGCGGATACACCCCGTGCCAAAAGTCGGGGCGCTGCTTGAGGTCGTGAACCACCTCAATATCCGCTGGATCGTCGGCCAGGCTGAGGCTCGACACCTGATAAATGCCGTTGATGTTGTCGTTGGTGCCGAGGCGCATCAGCCCATCGACAAACTGCTCTTCGGGGGTGGGGTCTTGGTAGTTGGCGTACTCCATCTGCCACTGTTCCCAGGCCCGCTGGTCTTGCCCCAGCAGGTACAGCTCTTGGAGGGTGGCGGAGCCGGTGGGTAGGGGGGTGCGCTGGGCAGGCGGGGTGACCGCCGGAGTCTGCGATCGCAGCGATTGAAAATCCCCCACATTCCAGCCCAGGGCCACCGCCGATCGCCAGGCGTAGTACGACTCAGGGTGACGGGCAATCACGCTTTCTAGGGCCTTTTGGGCGACATCGGCCTGGCCCAGCTGTCGGCCCCACTTGCCCACCCAGTACCCGGCATCGGCGGCCAGATCGCTGTCGGGGCTGTACTTGAGCACATCGCTGCCCCAGCTCAGCGCCATACCTAGGTCGCCCTGCTCAGCCGCATTGAGGGCATTTTTCAGACGAATATCCGCCGCCGCATCGGAGTCTTTATACTCCTTTAGAATCAGCTCGCGGGTGCCCTGGGCCGATTCAGTACTGTTCAACTTGTCGAGGGTTTCAGCCCGCGCCAGCAGCGCCTCACCACCTCGGTCAGGGAAGCGGTTGACTACCTGATCGAGCACCCCCAGAGCGGCTTCACCGGGTACGCTCTGGGCCAGGCGCAGCAGCCCCGTGGCGGTTTCGGGCGCGTCGGGAAACTGTCGATCGAGCTGGCTGTAGAGGGCGATCGCGCGATCGCGCTTGCCACTTACCTGGGATCCTCGCGCCGCTCGATACAGATTGCGGGGCGACGGCGGGGCCTGGGCGTAGGCCACCGCCGCATCGCCATAGCTATCAATGCGCCAAAAGCCAAAGCCCACAGTCTGCCAATCTTCGGGGCTAAGCTGGCTGGCAAACTCTGTCTTGAGCCGCAGCAGGGCGGCCCCGGCATTGGGGTGGTGCAGCCCGGCCCGCGCCATAATCATCAGCAGCGGCAGGGCATCCGCCCGGTTGGGGTCGGCGGTCAGCCGCTGGTGTGCCACCTCCACTGCCTTGGGGTGGTTGGGGAACTGCTGCACCAGCCGATCCCAGTAGGCCGGGTCTTGCTGGCCCAGCTCAAAGAGCAGCGGGGCGATCGCCCCATTCTGCTCGTAATCTTTTAACAGACGCTGCTGGGTTTGCAGCGCCGCCTCTGGCTGCCCCGCCGCCCGCTGGGCCTGGGCTAGCGCCAGGGCCACGTAGGGGGCCATCGCCGGATACTCTCCTTCCAGCCCCTCCAGCAAGGGAATAGCGCTGCCGCCCTGATCCTGGCTGATTAAATCCAGCGCCAGCAGATACCGAGCCCGGCTCTGGCTGAGGGTATCCTTTCCATCGGTCGCCACCTGCAGGGCCTCCTGGCGCTGCTCGGCGGGCTGTAGCGCCACCGCCAGCACCGGGTCGTCGGCATCCAAGGCCTGGGGTCGGCCCAAGCCTGGCAGCAGCGATTCTTCCAAAATCACCGAGGAGTCGCCCGTGGAGGACAACGTATTCACCAGGGCAGCCGCCATGCCCAACGACAGGGCGCTGAGCCCCGCGATCGCCACCAGGGGCAGCTTTGCCTTCAACCATTTCACCATGGCACGCCCATGCACTCTAGATAGGGGGTGAGCCGAAAAGTCAGCCCGTGGCGCAACGGGAAAGCCGAGGTAGTTATCTGCCCAGCTGACCCGTGCCGTTCTATCTTACCTAGCCAATTCAGGATTGATTGACTTCCTCTGCCTTCCCCCGCCGAAGGCTGCCCAAGGTTTATAGTAAACAGAGCAAATTAGCCCCAAGGTCGAATGGAATTTCACGCCTCTAACACCCCCCTTTTAGACTGGTCTGGCGACGCCCTGATCATCGGCCTCAGCGAAGACGCCCTGCCCCTCACGGGCATCCTGGCTGAACTTAACAGCCGCGTCTCTGGGCTACTGCAAGATCTAATTGACGACGTTGAATTTACCGGCAAAGACGGGTCTACCGCTATCACCCGGGTGGGCAGTGGGGCCAGCTTTCGCAAGCTGGGGCTGGTGGGGTTGGGGGCTAGCAACGCCATGACCCCCGAGACCCTGCGCCGCGCCGCCGCCGCCGCCGCCCGTCTGGCTAAAAAAGAAAAATCGGCCTCTCTGGGGCTGAGCATGCCTCTAGTGCACAGCGATCCGGCACTTACTGCCCAAGTTCTAGCCGAAGGGGCCAGCCTAGCCCTCCACCAAGACAACCGCTTCAAGTCAGAGGATAAAACCGGCAAGAAGAACGGCAGCGCCACGGTCGAGCACATTCATCTGCTGGGCCTAGGCGGGCAAGAAAGCCGACTCCAAACCGCCCAGGCCATCTGCGACGGCGTTATTCTCGCCCGCGAGCTGGTGTCGGCCCCGGCCAACGTGGTCACCCCAGAAGCCCTGGCCCAAGCCGCCCAAGACATTGCCACCGCCCACGGCCTAGAGCTGGAGATTCTAGAACCAGCCCAGTGCGAAGCCCTGGGTATGGGGGCCTATCTGGGAGTGGCCAAGGCCTCCGATCTGCCGCCCAAGTTCATTCACCTCATCTACAAGCCTGCGGGTACGCCTAGCCGCAAGGTGGCGATCGTGGGCAAGGGTCTCACCTTCGACTCCGGGGGCCTCAACATCAAGCCCACCGGCAGCGGCATCGAGATGATGAAAATTGACATGGGCGGGGCGGCAGCAATGCTCGGGGCTGCTAAAGCGATCGCCCAGCTCAAGCCCAGCGCCGAAGTTCACTTCATCAGCGCCGCCGCCGAAAACATGATCAGCGGTCGCGCCATGCGCCCCGGCGACATTCTCACCGCCTCCAACGGCAAAACTATCGAAGTCAACAACACCGATGCCGAAGGCCGTCTCACCCTGGCCGATGCCCTGGTATTTGCTGAAAAGCTCGGCGTCGATGCGATCGTTGACTTAGCTACCCTCACCGGGGCCTGCATTATTGCTCTGGGCGACGATATCGCCGGGCTGTTCAGCGAAAACGAGGAGCTAGCGGGGGCGATCGCCGCCGCCGCCGAAACCGCTGGCGAAAAGTTCTGGCGCTTGCCCATGGAAGAAAAATACTTCGACGGGCTCAAGTCCATTGTGGCCGACATGAAAAACACCGGCCCTCGCCCCGGTGGCTCGATCACCGCCGCTCTTTTCCTCAAGCAGTTTGTTACCTCCACCCCCTGGGTTCACCTCGACGTAGCTGGCCCGGTGTGGACCGAGAAAGAAAGCGGCTACAACAACCCTGGTGGCACAGGGTTTGGAGTACGAACCCTGGTGCACTGGGTACTCAGCCAAGGGGCATAGCTCCAGGCAACCTGTCTCTGAAAGAACCAAAACTGCGAGCCGCCGTAGCCCCGCCGCAAGATAATGCGAGGCGGCGGCGGTTGTACGCTGATTAACATTTTGACGACGGGCAGGGGCCAGCGGGAACAACCTATCTCCCAGCCCGTCTCTAGGTCTTAGCACATACGCGATCGCTTCTACAGGGCCAGTGACACCAACCTGAAATCGCTAAACATCACTGACATTTCAAACAGTTCCTGTACTGCATAACACTCAGCCAGTCATGTTATTTGTGCTAAACCACCGTAAAGCAAACTTACTTCAGCATCGCTTTTTCGGGCTCAGGATTTGCTGTTGACTTCAGGCAATTGGTGAGTCAACTTAACTTCTAACTTGCCCGTGTTCTAAATATGACTGCCGTTTTTCGCGGTGGTCACTCGAATAGCGAGTCGTTAGTTCTTAAACCATGACCGTTCTACCCGATCCAGGTTTTTGGAATTCCATGCCAGGCCCTAGCTCTTTTCTTTTTTAAGCACTAAGCGGCTTATTTAAGCATTAGGCATCTGCAATAGCTACGTTCTTGCTTAGCAACATTGCTTAAGCCAGACTTGTTGCATAAAATTGCTAGCTAGCAGGCAAAAGAAAGCATTTTTACGGAACCAAAAGTCTCATCCTAAAGGTAGTTATCGTTCGACCTAATCTGACTGTAGCGTTAGTCTAGACACAGCTTTTGTCTGATTGAAAAGCGCATTCATGGTTTGAGAATGAGCACACCACCATAGCCTGTCATTGTTCCCGATAAACCTTGATGAGCGCCGTAGAAGCGTCATTACCGTTTGTTAATGTTGTCTCATTGGGATAATTCCATGAAGTTCACCGACTATTTTGACCGCATTGCGATCGTTTATTTGCCGGAGCGAAAGCGACGGTTTAGAAGTATTCAGCGCCAAGTTGAGCGCCTAAGCATAGAAAACAAAGTGCAATGGTTCCAGGGCTTAAAGTTCAAAGATGCTGGGCCGTTTCCTAAAGCCAGTGTGAGAGGTTGCGTTATGAGCAACTACGAGCTACTTCGCAAAGCTGCTGACGACAATGTCGAACGCCTCCTGCTGTTTCAGGAAGACTGTGTACTGAGCCAGCGGCTCATCCGTCAAGAGTCGGCAATCTTAGACGAACTGGCCAACCGCAGCTGGGACTTTGCCTACCTTGGTTGTCAGCCCTATTCCAACGATCAGGCCAATGGCAAAAAGACCTCTCTTGACCCTACGCCCGATCGTTTCTTTTCTCGGGTTAGACTGCGGCAAAACGTTCGTGAAACCCATTTTTGGGCTTGTCAAGGCCGGGCTATTCCAAAACTTGCCGAATTCATGGAGGCATCTTTCGATCGCCCCATGGATCACCCAGACTACGGGCCTATGTACTTTGATGGGTACATGAACGAAATTCGCTACCGCAATCCAGAATTAGTCACCTTAGCCGCCGCCCCAAACTTAGGCTGGCCCCTAAGCAGTGCCAGCAACCTGAACCCAGGCAAACTAGACCGCATTCCTGGGGTGTCTTCAGCATTACAGGTTGTTCGAGGAACCAAAAACTTTTGCTTAGAGACCGCCGACTTTGTCCAGCACGGGTTGACACCTGCGGTCAACCGTCTGGTTAACGACTAACACTAACTAGGCGCTGTCTTCTCTGGCATACCCAGTTCCCAGAGAAACGACTGTTGGAGCTAGCGTCTTTATCCAAAGGCGTGGGATGGCGATGACTCACCAAATCAATCATCGCCATCCGCCGTAGAACAGCAAGAAATATCCCTAAGAAAGAGTCACAAAAAGCCGTCTAGGTGTGAGGTGGGCTACTGCTATCGATTTGCTGATCGGCTATCATGGCAAAAAATATTGTGCTTGAGGACTTTTAAGGATAAAGCGTTTAGCTTCCTAGTCCGTGGGTACGATACCTAACCCCTTGGCATTTTGGTTCGGAGAGACTCGTGACTATCTACATTGGGAACTTGTCCTTTCAGGCTTCTGAGGACGATATTAAAAGTATTTTCGCCGAATATGGTGAGGTCACCCGAATTAGCCTCCCCATAGATCGAGAAACCGGTCGAAAGCGAGGCTTCGCCTTTGTCGATATGGCCGACGAAGCTAAAGAAGACCAGGCGATCTCTGAGTTAGATGGAGCTGAGTGGCTAGGGCGCGAACTGCGGGTCAACAAGGCTCGCCCTCGCACTGAAAATGGCGGTGACGATCGCCCTAACCGCAGCAATCGGTTCTCCCATAATCCTCTCTAGCCTTTCCTATCTCCCACGTCAGGCTACGGTTCAGGATAGGTAGCTCTGCTCAAAGCTATCTGTCCTGAACCGTGGTCCTGGTTTTACGCTATTCTTCATCCACTGCCGTTGGTTAAACAGGATAGCTATGGCACGGTGGCGATGGGTGTTTCTCCCGCTAGGGCTATTGGTTAGCTTAGGGGCATTGCTGCTGCTAGCCGATTCACTGCTGCGCCTTTATACCGTTCTAGCCCTGCTGTCACCCCTACTGGCCCGAGCAACGCTGGGCGCAATAGTACTCCTTGGCCTAGCATCCGTCGGAGTGGGTATCTACCGTCTCTGGCCATTTCTACGTCCTCGCCGCCACCGCCGCCTTCAGTCCCCCCGCCATTCTGGAGAAGCAGCAACGGTCAATTTACGCGCCGTACAAAGCCAGGTCGAACAGATTCAGGATCAGGTGGCCCGTCAAGCGCTACAGCAAAAAGCACTAGATCTACAGTCCGATCGAAATACCCGTGCCCTAACTATTGCCGTATTTGGGGTGGGGTCAGCGGGCAAAACGGCGCTTATTAATGGGCTTTTAGGGCAATCCGTAGGCGAGATAGGCGCGTCTATGGGCACAACCCAAGTTCAGCAAACCTACCCATGGACGATTGCAAACAGCCCTAGGGAGCTACACATTATTGATACTCCTGGCATTGCTGAGGTCGGCATCGCGGGCACCGAAAGAGAAGCAGGGGCTCGCAAAACCGCCGCCGCCGCCGATTTGATCGTATTTGTTATTGACGACGACCTGCGGCAGGCAGAATATGCCGTCTTGAAATCGCTGGTAGAAATAGGCAAACGATTACTATTGGTGCTCAACAAGGCCGATCGCTACGTTGAATCTGACTTAGAGGCACTGCTAGACCGCCTGCGATCGCGCGTCGTGCCGCCCCTAAGCTCTGATGACGTCGTTGCAGTAGCTGCTTTACCCCAACCTCTACCTCGGCTAGGGGGTGGCTGGCTGCAAATGCAGCCCAACCTACTCCCCCTCCAGACACGCCTCGCCGACCTGCTCCGTCAAGAGGGCGAAACCCTCATTGCCGATAACCTGTTACTCCAAAGCCAGCAGATCGGAGAAGCCGCCCGGCAGCTGATTGATGGGCAACGCCAAACCCAGGCCGACGCTATTATCGATCGCTACCAGTGGCTAGGGGCCGGGGCGATCGCCATTACCCCCTTACCCGGCCTCGATTTTTTAGCCACCGCCGCCATCAATGCCCAAATGGTCGTCGAACTCAGCCAGATATACGGCTGCGAGGTCAGCCTAGAAGAAGGCAAAGCCCTGGCTCTGTCAGTTGCTAAAACACTAACCGGTCTAGGGTTAGTCAAAGGTACTTTAGACCTCCTAGCCTTAGGTCTGCAAACCAACCTGGCCACTGTAGTAGCTGGGCGTGCCCTCAAAGGTGCTAGCGGTGCCTATCTGACCCGCATCGCTGGCAAAAGCTTTGTAGAGTACTTTCGTGAAAACCAAAGCTGGGGTGATGGCGGCATGAGTGCCGTTGTCGAGCAGCAGTTTCGCCTTAATCAGCGTGATACTGTCATGAAAGCCTTCATCAGAGAAGCAATTGCTCGAGTTGTTCCCATGGTATAGGGGCAATTTTGGGAAAAAACCCAAAGATTAAATCTCCAACAGCTCAATAACCGAAGCAGCTTCACTCTTCCGGGCATACTGCAGGATAGCCATATCTATTACCCTCGTCAGCCCTAATCCCGGTTACTACCGGTAGGTAGGGCTGACTTTTTTACAAGACTGCATGCTTCTACATCAACCCTGAGTGTTCAAAGTCGGTGCAATCAATAGCAGATTCTGATAGAGCACTTTTGGGATGTATAGGACATTTAAGCCGATAATCATTGGTAAAGTAGCGACAATTCGCACAGGGAATTTTATGCATCGCTGATGCCCTATCCATCCCATCCCTCACCGATGTCACTAAATTCCAAGCGATCAATCCCATCAATCCCCAAGCCACAACAAAGCAGACCGGCCCTAGCACAGACCGCACCACCAACACCAGCCCCGCTGGCAGTGCCATGAGTTGTAGCACCATACTTCAAAGCCTGAAATTGTGTCCCTACAGCTTCGGCCATTACCTTAGATTTAGCACCCAGCCGCCCCACAAATTATTGAATCTAGACGTTCTGCAACAGAGCGCTAGCTAAACCTAACACCCAGATCGACTAAGGTTGTCTGCCCTCAGTCGCGATCGCCAACTGAACCCCCGGCAGAGTCCGCAGTCGATCCATCACCGTCACCACACGCCCGTGGGGCACCGATTGGTCTGCACGAATTACCACTAAGCCCCCATCCGTCAGCGTACCCAGAGTTTGAATGGCCTCCAGAAGCTGTTCATCACTCACTGCCCTATTCCCCACAAACAACTCACCCTCTGCATTCAGCGTTACCACCACCTGTCTCAGAGCCTGGGTCTCAGCCGTCTCAGCCCCTGGCAGAATCACCGGCAGACCTTCATTGCGAGTCAAAAAAAGACTAGAAAGAATAAAAAATGCCAATACTGCAAACACCACATCAATCATCGGCACGATATTGATCTGTACGGGTGCCTCCGGATCTTCAGGGAGATGCATAATTTAAAGAATCCCAAATAAAAAGCAATATTTTTAAAGAACTAGACGGCACGAGCCATATACAAAAGCTTTTCAGCGATCGCATTAGCCACCGGCATCACAGATAGCCGATTCCCCCGTCGTACCACCCATAAATCATCAGGAGAAAACGTCTCTCGAAGTTTTTCTAAGCTCATACTAACCTCAAAGGTTTCTAGGTAGCCCACGGTCACCGTGTACCAGCGTGGTTCTTCTCTAGAGGACTTTGGGTCGTAATACTTGCTGGCTGAGTCAAACTGGGTAGGATCAACAACATTAATTTCTACAATTTCCATCAATCCCACAATCCCTGGCGACTTCGTATTTGAGTGGTAGAAAAAAGCTTTGTCGCCCACCGTCACACTGGTGAGAAAATTGCGCGCCTGGTAATTGCGAACCCCATCCCAGATATCTGTGCGATCGCGTTCTAAATCATCAATGCTATACACATCCGGTTCAGACTTCATCAACCAGTAGGCCATCGCCAACTACCTTTTCCAAGAGAGCAATTTGAGGTTCCGTGCTAGCTGTTACCGTAGCCTGTCGGCCACCACCCAACCTATGGCTTAACGTCAAGTGAATAGACTCTTTAGGATATTCCATCATCCGCTCAGCCCATTCAATTACGACCACCCCATGAGCAGTTTCTTCTCCGTCCCAGTAAGTCTCTAACTCCAAAGATCCAACCTGACACGGCTCAAGCCGATACAAATCCACATGATAAAGAGGAATACGCCCCTCCAAATACTCATTCACCAAAGTAAACGTAGGACTACTGATCGGTTCACCAATATCTAGGCTATATCCTAGCCCCTGAACCAAAGTCGTTTTGCCACTGCCCAAGTTGCCAGACAGCAACAAAACTGTCCCTGGCTGACAATACTGTCCAAGACAGTACCCAAGTCTCCGCGTTGCTGCGACAGTCAACAAATCAAATTCAAAAGAAACCTGTGCCATTGATTCACAACAAGTCTACTATCGATGACCTCGTAGCTAACCTTCACGTTATCGTTCCTCAGTTTCCGATTGCCCGTAGACATGGAAAAAAAACAACCCTCTCGACCTTAGGGGGTCGAGAGGGTTGTTAAAGAGGAACCTGGCATCGAGCTATTTTGACAAGGGGCAACCCCCTCACTATCTTCGCCGCA
>JAHHIH010000015.1 GCA_019358835.1 Tildeniella torsiva UHER 1998/13D | reverse complement strand
AGCAGCGATGGCAGACCTGGAAAAGCAGTTCCGTCGTTTACCAGGGTTAGAAAAGTGGTTCGTCGAAATCACCCCACAGCCTGCCTAGTAAATGGATACTTTATTTGCTGGAGCACTCTAGGACAAAGCGCCCTAAAGCAAGGGCTTTTTGTCCATTGAACGAGCTGTGCAAGCGTAACCACACACCTAATCTACAGTTTTCCGGTCGAGATGCCGAGGATTAGTGCTGTTACTTTTGTTTATATCACTCTATTTTTGAGGGCGATAGGTTTCGCAATAAAGCCTTGATAAGTCTTTAAAGTGCCCTAAAGCAAGCAGGTGTCTTCCTCAGCCCAGAAGCATCGGCCCACCGCAGCGCGCAGCAGAGACCCTGCCTACCAAAAGGGTATGCGTTATGCACAGCACCAGTCCCTCTAGGAACATGGCCTCAGCAAAGCCCTGGCGGTTACGGCGTAGGTGAGGCCAGTTTCTGGTGTTGGTGGCAATGCCTTTGTTGAGGCTGGGCGCGGCTTCTGCGAGGGAATTCGGTTGCGGGCCAGATCTTTAAGCCGCGTCGCTAAAGATAACTTGGGAGCCTCGCAAGCGTTTGTAGGTGCGGTAGCGGTAATACAAGTCTCGATTAGAGAAAAAGAATAGGGAAACAGCTTCCCATAAAAATACCCAGCCACCAATAAATAAGCCCTCTGTCAAAACAGAGGTGACAACGTTGAATTCAGCGGGTTCTGCTATAAGTCTTGCGACTAGGAGCGTGCCTAGTCCGGCAAGGACATATCTAAAGGTGCGGGTGTTGATCAGCTTAATTTCTTTTTTGAGTAAGTAGATTTTGAAGTCGAGACTGTTTCCCAGGCCAGCCCTGACCTCCTGCTCCATCGCTTCATCGCGGGTGCCTGGGGGTAGGGTAAAGCAGACTTCAATTGAATGCTGAGTCGGAATTTCATCCGCACTATTTTCTAAGTAGAATTGCAGGTCTGAATCTAATTCTCGCCGCTTAAAGGGGGCCGGATCCCACTCACTGAAAATATCGGTGTAGCTGTCGAGGGAGACCTCGATCATGTAGGCATTGTTAGCCTGATCGATAGAATAAACTTGGTTGAAAAAATCATCTTTTTGCTTCATGGTGTTGCCGCTGAGTAAATCAGATGCATTATTCTTATGAGCTTATCTACAGTCCACAACTGTATCTAAATGTTGTAGGAAAGTAGTAGGAATAGCGGCGGCAGCAGTCGTTAAATTTGGGCAGGTCAAACCAGAGACTTCGGCACCGCCCAGCCCAAGGTCAGGGCGCGGGCCGCCATGAGGCCGACGAGGGCCAGCCACAGCAGGTGAGCGCTGCCTAGGAATTGAGCGACAAGGGCAAGGGGCAAAAAGCCCACGCCAGCAGCTAGCACGGTGGCGTTGCGCAAGACCTTGCCAGCAGTGATGCCAAGAAAGTAGCCGTCAAGCATATAGGCGATCGCCCCTAATCCCAAAACCGGAATTAACCACCCCACATAGGTTGTCACGATCGCAATCACCTCCTGATGCCCCGTCAGCAAACCAAACAGCGGGGCTGGGAACAGCACGAAAGCCAGGGCAAAGGTCAACCCTAATAGGATGCTGGTGCTGCCGCCTACCTTGAGCAGGCGGCGGAGATGGGTTCTGTCTCCGCCGCCGTAATAGCGGCCTGCAAAGCTTTCTGTGGCAAAGGCGATGCCATCGATAAAGTAGGCCGAGAGGGTCACCACCTGGAGCAGCAGCGTATTGGCGGCCAGGGTCTGGGTACCCAGAGCTGAGCTGAAGTTGGTAAACAGCGCAAAGCTCAGCACCAGGGCAAAGGTGCGCACCAAAATGTCGCGGTTCAGCAAAAACAGTCCTCTGATCGCCTGCGGATTCCATCCTTGGGGTAGCACCGCCCGGAGGTTGTGAAGGCCGCCATCCCTAACCAACAGCCCCAACCCCACCGCCAGGGTTACGTATTGGCTCAGCGCCGTGCCCAGCCCTGCGCCGGTACTGGCCCAGCCCAGCTGATAGATAAAAATGGTGTTAAACACCACGTTGCTGCCGTTACCCACCATCGACAGAGCAATCACCCGACGGCCCTTTTCGCGGCCCAAAAACCAGCCCATCAGCACCAAGTTAAGCAGCACCGCTGGGGCATCCCAAACGCGAGCGTTGTAGAACTCAATGCCCGCTGCCCTCACCGCCGGTTCGCCGCTGAGCAGGGTAAAGCCCAAGTCACGAATCGGGACTTGCAGCAGCAGAATGAGCAGGCCCAAGGTGAGGGCGATCGCGCCGTTGCGCAGCAAGATCAGCCACAATTCATCGCTGTCGCCGCGCCCTCGGGCCTGGGCCGTGGTGCCCGTGGTACCCATGCGCAAAAAGCCGAAGCTCCAATACACCACGTTAAAAATTACCGTGGCCAGGGCCACCCCGCCCAGGTGCCGAATGTCATCCAGGTGGCCGAGAAAGGCTGTATCCACCAGACCTGCCAGGGGCACCATCAGGTTCGAGATAATGTTGGCTGCCGCCAGCTTGAGAAAGCTGGGCAGAAAGGCTGGGGTGATTGGGTTGTCAGTAGTATTCCTGGCCATTTCAGGTAAAAGCTTGGCTTCCTATTGATATCAAGCTTCACCGACATCTCGCAGGATTTGGCGGTACAGGTCGGGATGAACTCGAAACTTAGCCTGATTAATCAACGTATCCAATAGTGGCTTCAGTTCAGTAATCAAATCACTCTGCTTGGCGGCAACCAACACCCCAAGCAGCCCTGTTACCTTCAGCCCAAAACGCTGGGCTACCCGTCTGCCCAGACGTTCGTCCATTAACAGGCGATCGCCGCCAACTTCAAGAGACAATGCGATCGCCTCAGCTTCCCCTAGATCAAGCTCATCCTTCAATGTTGCAACCAACAATTGATTCTGAACCGCTTGAACAACGATCCAGTTAGTCTCCAGTAGCAAGGATGTTTCAATCCCAAAGGCTTCTAACCCACTGATTTCTCGATAAACTCCCTCAGGAATGATTAATCTGCCATAAAGGGCTTTTAGCAGATGCAGTTGCTCAATTCTTAGTAGGTTACTAATCGGCGATGTGTCGCTGATAATAATCATCGCCAATGATTATTGCGAAGACTTTCAACATCAGCCTGATAATCCGCTAAATCGTAATGCAGGTTGATGCCGCGTTCAAACAAAAGTTCTTGAAAGGCTATCTGATGTATTCCAGCAATAGCACTGGCTGTGCCTAGGGTAATCAGCTCTTGCCGAAACAGCGCAATGGCAAACTCCCGTAACCAATCCGATTGAGAGATTGCCTGCGCTTGAAGCGCTTCGTCGGGAATATCCAGGGTAATTTTCACCGATCAAGCTCTCTCTACATGAGGTCATACGATACACCTTACTTTAGCGTAAGGCACCCTACCCAAAAAGCATTAGAGATAGCGTTAGATTTGCTGGGCGATGAGAATTAGTGACGTGGGTAAGTCAGAGCAATTCACATTATCGAAGGGCGATAGATTCGGCCAGATCGCTGGGGCTGAGGTGGTCGTTGAGAATTTCACCGTCCTTGAACCAGATGATGCGCTGGCTGGCGCGGGCCACGTCGGGCTCGTGGGTGACCATGACGACTGTGATGCCTGCGCTATGGAGGTCGGCAAAGATGCCGAGCACGTCCTCCGTCGTGCGCGTATCCAGAGCACCAGTCGGTTCATCGGCCAGCAAGAGCAAAGGATTGTTGACGATCGCCCGGGCGATCGCCACCCGCTGCTGCTGACCACCCGACAGCTGGGTAGGCTTATTGTTGATGCGATCGCCCAGACCCACCCGCACCAAAGCCTCCGTTGCTCGCTGGTGGCGCACCTCGCTGCGCACCCCGGCGTAGATCATCGGCAGCTCAACATTTTCTCGCGCGGTGAGCTGGGGCAGCAGGTGAAACTGCTGGAAGACAAAGCCAATTTTTTGGTTGCGAATGTGGGCTAGAACATCGTCTTCGAGGGTGGCGACGTTTTGGTTGTCAAAGAAATACTCTCCCGATGTCGGGCGATCGAGGCAGCCAATCATATTCATGGCGGTCGATTTGCCTGAGCCCGAAGGCCCCATGATGGCGCAGTATTCACCGGGGTAAATGGCCATATTCACGTTCCACAGCGCCCGCACCTCGGTGTTGCCTGTGCCGTAGATTTTTTGCAGCTGGCGAAATTCGATCAGGGGGGTGGGCATGGAGGTTAGGAAGATAGAGATGGGGAAGTTGGGGGAGATGGGGAGTAAGTGCCTAAACTCAGGTTAGCGTATGGGTCAGCAGGCCGTGAGGGAGGAGTTTGAGCAACACAGCCTAAGTATGAGCGGGGTATAACTGAAGAGTAGCCGTTCTAAGAACAGCCACAGTGAAGACAGCTATTTCAATTCCTGATGGGGTGTTTGAGGCGGCAGAGGCAATCGCCCAGCAGCTCGGGGTGTCGCGCAGTGAGTTTTATACCAAAGCGCTCCAGGCATATCTCGAAAAAAACAGCCGCAGCTAACGGCTGGCTAAGTTGAACGAGGTGTACGCTCAAGAGATCTCCGACGTTGACCCAGTGATGGCGAAAATGCAGGCTATGTCTTTGCTTTATAAGGAGTGGTAATGCATCATGCTAGAGTTTGAGCGACTGAAGCAGGATATTCTCACACTCCCTAACGATGCCCAGCGCTTAGTTAGCGATTTTGTCACCTTTCTAAAGCAACGGTATCCGACGCACGAACGGGAAAATCATCAAGCTCTTGATTTAGACCAGGAGCCTTTTGTCGGTATGTGGTGCGATCGCTCAGACATGGTTGACAGCAGCGCCTGGGTCAAGCAAGTTCGCCAACAGCATTGGCATCGTTAACATGGCCAGTGTGTTAGTCGACACTGATATTTTGATTGATGTCGCCAACAAAGACGCTAACGCAATTACTCGTCTCAAGCGCGAAAGTCAAACCGCACAGCTTGCCGTTTCCAGCATTACTGCTATGGAACTGGTCGTTGGATGTCGCAATAAGGCAGAGCAGCAGACACTAGAGCAGTTTCTGGCCAAGTTCCAGATTTTGCCCTTGAGCAGCGAAATCTCAGAGCGCGCTACCGTTTTATTGACAACTTATTATCTCAGTCACGGATTGCTAATTGCTGATGCTTTGATCGCTGCCACAGCGATCGCCCACAACGTTCCACTTCTGAGTAAGAATCAACGAGACTTCCGCTTTATCCAGGAGTTGACTCTCCTGCTTTATCCCTAACCATTGTCATTCCTTCATGCCTCGGCTTTGCCAAGCCTACGCCGAACCAAGGCAGCAGCGCAATGAGTTTCGGTCCTCATCGCAGGCCAGACTGAACTCGCCACAGGCTGGCGTAGATACCATTTAGCTCCAACAGATCTTCGTGGCGGCCCCGTTCAACAATTTCGCCGTGGGCCATCACGTAGATGCAGTGGCAGTGGCGAATGGTGGAAAGGCGGTGGGCGATCGCCAAAGTCGTCCTACCCTGGGTAATCACCGCCAGCGATCGCTGGATCGCCGCCTCGGTCTCGTTATCCACCGCCGAAGTCGCCTCATCAAGCACCAGAATCGGCGGGTCTTTGAGAATGGCGCGGGCGATCGCCAACCGCTGCCGCTGCCCCCCCGAGAGCTTCTGGCCCCGCTCGCCCACAACGGTGTCGTACCCCTGGGGCATCTGCACAATAAACTCGTGGGCCTCCGCCAGCTTAGCGGCATGGAGAATGTCGTCGAAGGTGGCGTCAAAACTGCCGTAGGCAATGTTCTCCGCCACGGTGCCCGAAAACAAAAATACATCCTGGCTGACCAGGCCAATGCAGCGGCGCAAATCTTGGGGCAGCAGGTCTTGAATTTCTTGCCCGTCCACTAAAATACGGCCCTGCTGGGGCTGATAGAAGCGCAGCAGCAGCTTCACCAGGGTGCTCTTGCCCGAGCCCGTCGCCCCCACCACCCCAATACTCTGCCCGGCAGGAATGTGTAGCGACAGGTTTTTTAGCACGGGCTGGCGGTTGGCGTAGGCAAAGCTAACGTTCTCGTAGCGCACTTCACCGCGCACCTGCTCCACTGGCAGCGGGTTAAGCCCCGGAACCAGCTCAATCGGCTCATCCATTATCCCCATGACGCGGCGTACCGACGCCATGGCCCGCTGGTACTCATCCATAATTTCGCTGAGCTGGGTAAAGGGCCACAGCAGCCGCTGCACGATGAACACCATAAAGCCGTAGGTGCCCGCCGACAGGGTGCCGTCGGCCACCGCCAGACCACCCAAATAGAGCATGGCGGTAAAGCCCACCAAAATCACAATGCGGATTAAGGGAATAAAGGCGGCACTGAGGGCGATCGCCCGACGGTTGCTGTAGCGGTAGGCATCGCTGTCTTGGGACACGCGATCGCGCTCGTACCCCTCCGCCGTAAAGCTCTTAATCGTCGCAATCCCCGAAAGATTATTGGCCAACCGCCCGCTAATCAGCCCCGCCTTATCGCGCACCTCAGCGTAGCGCGGAGCCAGCCGCCGCTGAAAGGCGATCGACCCCCACAGCACAAAAGGAATCGGCAGCATCGCCATCCACGACACCCCCGGTGCCAAAATCAAGAACGTGGCCCCCACCCACAGCACCGTGGTAAAAAACCGCAGCAGATTGTGCGCCCCCGTATTTAAAAACCGCTCTAGCTGATTGATGTCGTCATTGAGAATCGACAGCAAACTGCCCGTGCTGCGGTCTTCAAAATAGCTGAGATCCTGACTTTGCAAGTGGCTATAGGTATCAATGCGCAGGTCGTGCTGAAGATTTTGGGCCAGGTTGCGCCAGAGGGTAGCGTAGATGTACTCACTCAGCGACTCCAGACTCCAGATCAAAAACGTCAGCCCCGACAGCACCCCCAGCTGGCCCGGAATGCTGGTAATCCCCACGCGGCCAATCAGCGAGTTTTCGTTGTTGGTCACCACGTCGATGGCGATGCCGATTAAGTAGGGCGGAGCCAGGTCAAAGATGGTATTGAGGATGGAGTTGGTTACGGCCCCCCAAATCTGAGGCTGGTAGTTCCGCCCGTAGCGCAAGAGCCGCTGCAAGGGGTGTCGCACCGATTGAATACTGGCCATAGAGCAGAAAAAAGAAGGGCGAAGAGGAAGCTTGATAATCTTCAGGATAAGGACTGTGCCGCTGAGCTGTAACCCGCTTGTGGGAAATGCCCACCCTACGATCAGCCAAAGCACTTCATCAAAGCTGCTAGCAAGTCAATTTGCAGAGCAGAGGTTTAAACCGATGATCGACAATCCTTTCCGTGAGGTGCAGGACGACGAAACGTCCTGCTCGTAGGCTGGAGGACGCGCGGAGCCGGGGGTCTGGGGCCTGCGAAATGGCCCCAGCAGCAGATTTGGCTTTCACCCCCTATTGTGCGCCGCTCAACCTTGGCAGGATACCCAATCCGTGGGCGGTGTATTGTGGCCTCTAGAACGGTGCATTGCGGCCCGCAAACCTAGGACGCAGCAGAAGGGATGAGGGCCGCGAATGCACCCTACAGCACCCGCAGCACACTGGCTACGCTGTGAATCTCCGCATACTCCCGCAGCTCATCCAGCGCCGTCTGAAAATTCGCCTCCGTCACCTCGTGACTCACAATCACAATCTCCGCCCGCGTCTCGTGCTGCCCAATCTGCACAATCGACTCCAGACTCACCCGGTGACGGCCAAAACACGTCCCCAGCTTACCAATCACCCCCGGCGCATCCTCCGCCAGCAGCCGCACGTAAAAGCGGCTGACGATGTCGGCCATGGGGCTGACCTTGCAGTAGTGCTGGTGACTACAGGCCAGCAGCGGATTGGTGGCTTGGGGCGTCGTCCCCGATCGCAGGTTCGCCGCCAAGTTAAGCAGGTCAGACACCACCGCACTAGCAGTTGGCCCTTCCCCCGCCCCCGGCCCAAAGAACATCACCTGGCCAATCGGGTCGCCCTCGATCAAAATGGCGTTGTACACATCGTTCACCGAGGCCAGTGGATGGCTCACGGGCACCAGGGTCGGGTGCACCCGCAGCTGGAGCTGATCCAGCGCTTGGTCAGAGGTCTCGTCAAACTCCCCGTCGCGGCGGGCGATCGCCAGCAGTTTAATCACAAACCCCAGCCGCTCAGCGTAGGCAATATCCGCCGCCGTCACCTGGCGAATGCCCTCGCTGTAGACCTCCGACAGCTTAATACGCCCCCCAAAGGCCAGCGACGCCAAAATCGCAATCTTGTCCGCCGCATCCAGCCCGTCCACATCGGCGCTGGGGTCCGCCTCCGCGTAGCCCAGCCGCTGGGCATCCGCCAAGATCGCCTCAAAGTCGCCCCCCTCCCGCTGCATGCGGGTGAGAATGTAGTTGGTAGTGCCGTTGATGATCCCCGTCACCGCCCGAATCCGGTTCACCCCCAGCGCCTGCTTCAGCGGCTGAATGACCGGGATGCCCCCCGCCACCGCCGCCTCCAGCAGCACGTAGACCCCCGCCTCGTTAGCGGCGGTAAAAATCTCGTCGCCGTAGCGGGCAATCACCGCCTTGTTGGCGGTCACCACATGCTTGCCGTGGGCGATCGCCTTGAGAATCAGCGATCGCGCCGGTTCCAGCCCCCCCATCACCTCCACCACCGCGTCGATGGTGGGGTCAGCTACAATGCTCTCCAAGTCGGTGGTGAGGCGATCGCCCCCAATGTCCACCGACCGCGGCTTGTCCAAACTCCGCACCCCCACTCGGGCCAGCTCAATCTGCCCCACCAGGGGGTGGCGATGGGCCGGATCCAGCAAAATTTTGGCCGTCCCCGACCCTACCGTCCCCAGCCCCAGCAAACCGACACGCATAGCCTGACTTCCTTAACTGCGATCGCTATGCCCAATTGTAAAGGGATTGCAGCAAGCAAAAAAAAGAAGGGCCGAATCGGCCCTTCTTTTTTTTGCTTGCCCGTGGACTAGTAGGTCTCTACATGCCAGCGGTGCTCTTTCTTCATCTGCTTGCGGAACTCGATCCAATCGACGTTGTTCTTCTTGGCAGCCACAGTCATGCCTTCATCGATACCGTCTTCCATACCCTTCAAACCGCACATGTAGGTGTGGGTGTTAGGCTTCTGCATCAGATCCCACAGCTCATCGGCATGCTCAGCCACCCGGTGCTGAATGTACATGCGACCACCCTCGGCATTTTGCTGCTCGCGGCTGATGGCGTAGGTGAGCTTAAAGTTCTCGGCATACTCCTTCTCCATTTGCTCCAGCTCCTCTTTGTAGAGAATGTTGGGGGTATAGGGTACGCCAAAGATCAGCCAGGCCAAGCCCTTGAACTGATAATCGGGGTTGGCTTTGCGCTCAGCCTCTTTGAACATGCGCCACAGATAGGCGCGGAAGGGAGCAATACCCGTACCCGTCGCCAGCATGATGACGGTGGCGTCGGGGTCGTCGGGCAGCAGCATTTCCTTGCCCACCGGCCCAGTGATCTTCACATCGGCACCGGGCTCAATACCGCACAGGAAAGTAGAACAGGTACCGTAGACGGTCTCTCCCGATTCGGGGTGTTTGTACTCTAGCTGGCGCACGCAGAGCGACACGGTTTTGTCGTCCATGTCATCACCATGGCGAGTCGAGGCGATGGAGTACAAGCGCAGTTTGTGAGGCTTGCCCTTGTCATCGGTACCGTCGGGAATAATGCCAATGCTCTGGCCCTCCACGTAGTGAAGATTTCCACCAGACAGGTCAAACTTGATGTGCTGCACAATCCCTGAACCACCCTCTTGAACCAACGGTTCGTTCGACAAAACCTTGCCGACATAGGGGCTGTTGGGCTTATAGAGGTTAACGGGCACGCTGGCACCGGGCTTTGGCGCGGCTTGAGTCATGGGCTTACTGTTGGTTTGGGTGGGCGCGGTCTCGGCTGGGGCAACAGCTTCGGCAGGCACAACCACGGGAGCCGCAATGGGTGTAGGCTCGGCGTTACTAGCAGCACCCACCTCTTCAATGGGTCGAATGCTAACAATTTTGCCGCCCATGCGGGTAATCCGCTGCATCTCTTGATTCATACGGGCGTAGGGCACCGTGATGAATACACTGCCACTCTTGCGAATGGGGTTGTTCATCTGATCAGTTTCTGCGTTTTGGCGCAGACCCTGCACTTCGTATAAAAACAAACGGCTTCCGGCCACAGTACTGGCGTTGCCGCCGCTCACACTTGGATTGTACATATCTAAAATTCAGTGACTCTCTAGACCCAACTAAGTGCGACGGAGGCACACCGCCATCACCCGCCGCTTCTGTTCTAATGATCCGACTCAGATGACCCTAGGGTGACCCTGGGGCCAATCATAGGAGCGGTGGCACTAGAAATACATTTAGCTTAGGGTATCACTGTAAGACGGTGTAAAGCCGTGAGCGAAGAGATAGAGCACATTGCAACTAGCCCCATGCCCAGCCTATGCCCCAGTGAATGTTTGCACTCTAGTTACATCCTGAGGGAAAGACTGTGTTCTTTGCAGCAACGGGCGTTAAGTTAATCTAAAATCTCCCTTCGGCTAAAAATATTCCTGGGTTATCACCGAGCTGATCCCCCACTAAAAACTGTTGTGAAGGATACTAGCTTCTGATAGGATGAGACTAATTGCGGTAGAAATACTTATCCTCCAAGGCAGTTTGGTGCCTACGGCGATTTAGCTGCCCGGAGGATTATATAAACAGTCAGCGCTTGGGCTGCGGTTCGCCCTCAGCCATGCAGGTGGGATGTTCTGAACGCCAGGGAAGATTTCGCGACTCCCTCTAGGTCAGGATATCTGGGCTTCACTGGCGCGACGTTCGCAAGGCATTCACTCCCTTGGGCGGTGGTTCTGGGGTGTTGGGCAACGGCTAAACCAGATTCACGTCTAGGAATGGCTTTCTTCTGCTGCGCAGCAGCGCTGGGTTCTGTATATATACGATTGTTTTAGAGGGAACTTATGATCAGCAAGCCAGGTAAGGTAGTTTTAATCGGTGTCGCCGGCGATTCTGGGTGCGGCAAATCGACATTTCTACGGCGACTGAGCGATCTGTTTGGCGCTGAACTGATGACCGTCATTTGCCTAGATGACTACCACAGCCTCGATCGCAAGCAGCGCAAAGCCGCCGGGGTAACCGCCCTCGACCCCAAGGCCAACAACTTTGATCTGATGTACGAACAGATCAAAGCCCTCAAAGAAGGCAAGAGCATCGACAAGCCAATCTACAACCACGAGACCGGCGAACTTGACCCCCCCGAGCGGGTTGACCCCAACCGCATCATCGTGATTGAAGGTCTGCACCCCCTCTACGACGAGCGCGTGCGCGACCTAATCGACTTCAGCGTCTATCTCGACATCAGCGACGAAGTCAAAATCGCCTGGAAGATTCAGCGCGATATGGCCGAGCGGGGTCATACCTACGAAGACGTGCTGGCCTCCATCAATGCCCGCCGCCCCGACTTTGAAGCCTACATCGACATCCAAAAGCAGTATGCCGATGTGGTGATTCAAATTCTGCCCACCCAGCTCATCCCCAACGACGAAGAGAAGAAGGTGTTGCGGGTACGCCTCATGCAGCGCGAAGGCATTGAGGGCTTTGACCCCGTCTACCTGTTTGACGAAGGCTCCACCATCGACTGGATTCCCTGCGGGCGCAAGCTCACCTGCTCCTACCCCGGCATTCGCATGCACTACGGCCCCGATTCCTACTACGGGCACGAAGTGTCGGTGCTCGAGGTTGACGGCCAGTTCGATCGCCTCGAAGAGATGATCTACATTGAGAGCCACCTCAGCAACACCTCCACCAAGTACTACGGCGAAATGACCGAGCTGCTGCTCAAGCACCGCGAGTACCCCGGTTCGACCAATGGCAGCGGTCTGTTCCAGGTGCTGGTAGGTCTGAAAATGCGCGCCACCTACGAGCGCCTGATCGCCGCCGATCGCGAAGTAGCAGCGACCGTTTAGGGTGGAAAAGTTGGAAGGTTAGCAGGTTGAACCTTGCAACCTGCTAACCTTCCAACCTTCTAACTTGCATCAAGCTAGGGCCGGTCATAGGCGCCTTCAGATTTAATCTATCTGGCTTAATAGAGAGGGGATGCCGATCGGGATGTCCTCTCTTTTTTTTGCCATGGAACTCACTACCCCAGCCCTGCTGTTCCCCGCTATCTCGCTGCTGCTGCTGGCCTACACCAATCGTTTTTTGGTGCTGGCCCAGCTGATTCGGCAGCTCCACAGCTCTGAGCGCGACTATTTTCAAAGTATGGTGCAGCGCCAGATCTCTAACCTGCGCCAGCGCATTGCCCTGATTCGCCTGATGCAGGCCCTAGGGGTGTCGAGCTTTATTGTCTGCACGCTGTCGATGCTTGGGCTGTTTTTAGAGCAGCAGCAGCTGGCAGAGCTACTGTTTGGGCTGAGCCTGCTGTTGCTGGTGGCCTCGCTGCTGACCTCGCTCTACGAAATTGCCATTAGCACCCGCGCGATCGAGGCAGAACTGGCCGACATTGATGCGAAATGCCGCCATCCCAAGGGTTAGCTCAGCGAGCGGTGGCTGAGCGGAGTCGAAGCCCGCAGGGATCTAGGGACATGCTACTGCGATGACAGCATTAGGGTCTGATTGGGCTCAACCACGACTACCCGCTGAGCGGTGGTATTGCCAATAATCGCCCCAGCTGCCGCACCGCCGAGGATGCTGCCCACCGAGACCCGCCCAGTCAAAATGCCACCCACGGCAGCACCGCCCGCCGCCCCAATGCCCGCATCGGTGAGAATGGCTCCGGTGCTGGTTTGCCGAGGGTCTTTGATGTCGCGCAGCAGTTCAGAGATGGCATTGACGGCGTAGACCTGGTTGCCCACTTCAACGGCAGTGGCCACGTAGCGCACCCCGCCCTCGGCGGGCTCAAACCGACCGCGCACAATGGCCCCAGCCGGAATGCTGCGTCCGTTGAGATTGGTGGCGGCTCCGACCTGGAGAGTCTTCTCAACCGTAGCGTCGGTGTTGAGGTAGAGGGTTTCGCTGTTGGGGGTAATGGCCTGAATGGGCGACGATACAAATAGCTGGGCCTGGGCGATGGGGGCTTGCCCGAGGGCAACGACGGGCATAACCGTCAAGGTCAATGCGGCTAAGTGACTGATTTTCATCACAATCTCCAGAAACAGGCTTAAAAATGTGGGGATGCCCGCTTTGTGGGGCGATCGCAGGGGAGAGTGGTAGGGTAGCTGAGGTCTACTAGATCCAGGCTTACCGCTAGTTTTAGAGGACGAGCCGCCCCTTGAGATGTTCCTGCCGGCTGCTAGCCGCTGTCACCTATGGAATCTACCGCCGAGTACACCTGCGCCTTTTGCGGCGAGACCAGCACCACCTTTGTCGATCTCTCCGCTGGGCTCACCCAGGCCTACATCGAAGACTGCCAGGTGTGCTGTCGCTCCAATCAGTTCTATATCACCGTGGATGAGGTCTCATTGGCGATCGAAATTGCCACCGACTATGTCGAATAAGGGGCGATCGCCCTAAACAAAAAGCCCCACCGGTTGAGCGGCAGGGCCAGAGGGAAACGGTTCCCTGTCTGTGGGAAGGAAAAGTGGCCTAAAAGGTCAGCTGCGCCTGCATGTTGAAAATAAAAATATCAGGGTTAGTGCTGAAGTTGTTGGGGTTCATAATCCAGTAGACCGAGGGCATGAGGGCGATGTTTCGGTTGACCGGGTAGCGATAGACCAATTCAACCTCCTGCTGTCTGCCCCCGTCACCCCCGCCCGAGACCAAGAATTGGCGACCGTTGATCACGCTAAAGGGTACCAGGTAGGAGACGGTAGCCTGGGCCCCTTCTTTGAACAGGTTGGGGAAGGCAACGCCAAACTGAAGGGACTGGGCATCGATGCTGCCAATGCCAGCCTGGGTTGTGGCCGATGTCAGCCCAACGCTGCCGTAGCTATAGCGGCCAAACAGCCCGAGCCAGGTCAATGGCGTCCAGTCAAAGTTGACCAGAAACGTATCGGCGGGGGCGTTGTTGAGCCGTCCGCCTGCGCCGTCGTCGGCTAAGCCGTAAATGGGTTCGCCAAAGGTGCCGCCAATGCGACCCAGGGCGTCGGGCATGAGGTTTGAGCGGGTGTACAGCAGCCGCAGGTTGAAGTTGTTGAAGGGCCTCAGGCCAATCTGGCCAGTGAGGGTGCTGGTGCCGCCGAACAGACCAACACTGGGGTCAGTAGGGGCCTTAGGGCCACCGATAAACTCGGTGTCTTCGGCCAGGTAGCCGACCCGCACATCGAGCCAGTCGGTCACGTTCCAGACGGCGATCGCCCCTGCCCCCCGATCCACAGCGTTAACCTGGGTACCACCGCTGGAGTTAAAGCTGTTAGCCCCGGTCAAGAAGAAGGTATAACGGTTGTTGTCAAAGTAGCTATACCAGTTAACGCGGGGGCCAATGTCAACGGTCACGCTGCTACCGATCGGAAAAGCGTAGCTCAGCTCTCGCAGGTAAACACTGTAGGCGTTGCCAGCCGGTACCCCAGTCTGGAACTGAATCGGCGTGCCAAAGGTGTTAAACAGACCCGCAGAAGTCCAGAAGTTACCCTGCCCAGTACCGTTGCCGGTAACCAGCTGGAGCTTGAGGCGATCGGCCCCGCTAAAGGAGGTGTCAAAGTTCATCCACAGGTAGCTGCCCACGTTGACGGCGGGGTTGCCAGAAATACTGCGGGTGGCCGGTACCCCACCCACCCGAGTGCCCGTCTCGGCCAGCACCGTACCATTCGAGAAGCCCCCGCCCATATTAAAGAAAGCCTGACCCCGCAGTTTGGTCACCGTAGAAAACTGCTGGGCCCGCAGCTGGGCTGTTTCGGCCTCAAGCTGGTCAACTCGACCACCAAGGGTGGCTAGCTCAGCCGCAAACTCCTCTTGCAGACGGCGAATGGTGGCCAGATCTTCTTCAGAGATACCGGTGCCCAGGGTGCCAACGACCACATCTAGGCAGGCATTAAGCCCTGCCGCAAACTCAAAGCGGGTAATGCTGCGCTGCCCGCGGAAGGTGCTGTCGGGGTAGCCCTGGATGCAGCCGTAGGTCTCAACTAGATTGCTGAGTGCCTGAAAGGCCCAGTCAGAGGGCGACACATCAGCAAAATCGGTAACTCGGGTCACCTGGGCCAGGCCATCGACTGTCTCGGGTTGAACGACAGCGTCGGTATCTAGGGCCGCTTCCAGGTCGCCAAACCGCATCGTGGAGACGGCTTCTGCAGAGGGCTCCGTTGAAGCTTCTGCGATCACCTGACTAACCAAGGCAGGTTCAGCGATTGGATTGTGGGGCAAGGGGGCAAACGCCTCCGCCAGCGGCGGGAGTGGGGCAGACTCAGCCTCTGGCGATGCCTCTACTAGCGTAGTCTTTAGTTGTTCGATCTCAACCGCAGTCAAAGGCCCGCTTGCTGAGGGCTCGCTCAGGGTTTGAGAGCGTAGCGGTTCTGAGGCGACAGCTGGAGTAGCCGTCGCCAAGAGCGACGCTGCCACCACAAAGCAAAACCGTCGATTCAGCAGAATTAGAGAGTGCTTGAAAACACCCCAGCCAGAATTCTTCAACATATCGAACTCCTCACACCAAAAAATCTCATAATGAGAATTTATCAGTGTATTTAAGGCGACGTTATAGCCTAGACAACACTTTCTACGTGCCTTCTAGCGAGAAATGAAAGAGTATTCGAAGTAACAAAATGCCGCTGTCGCTGCCGTTAGGATGGGGCCATAGGGCGGTTGTTATACGCTGGGCTGATCCATAGGTACCGTCTTGAGGCGCTGGAAATCTATGGTCAAGAGTTTGAGGAAATTTCTAGGGGCGTGCTTGCTCTGCTGGCTGTGTTTGCCGCTGCTGAGTTCTCTGGCCTGGGCCGACAAGGTAACCGATAGCCATCTTTACCAGACTATTAAGGTCATTACTCCCAAGGCTGAGATATATGGCAAGGGGTAATACCGTATTTTTGTACATTTAGATACTTAACCATGGTTGCAAGTTCTCCTACTAAATCTGCATTTAGCTTGGGTAGCTACCTACTCAGCGACGGCCCGGCGGGGTTTATGCTGAGTTGGGTAGCTGGGTTTGTAGACACCTCTGCTTTTATCATTTTGTTCGGCATTTTTACCGCCCATGTGACGGGCAACATAGCCCTAGCTGGCTATGAATTTGTACAGTCCGATGAAGAGTCAACCATTACTCACCTGTTAATGTTTCCGGCGTTTATGGTGGCGGTGGCGGCCACCTCACTGCTAGCCCGCTATGCTCGCAAAAAGCAGTGGCCAGTATTTGCGGTATTGCTGACCGCAGAGGCGATCGCCCTGACCGTTTTCTTAATCGTAGGCGTCACTTTTTCTCCGGCGCTGATGTTTGATATTCAAGAAGAATACATTTTGCCCATCGGCATTGCTGGCGTCATTGCGATGGCCATTCAAAATGCTTTGATGAAAGAGGCCAAGGGTGTATTTAAGAGTTATATCCCAACCACCGTAATGACCGGCAATACAACTCAGCTCACTATCGACTTGGTGCAGATTGCAGTCTCAAAGCTGGCCCCAGCCGGTGACGAAAAAGCGGCCTTAGCCTCCGCTGAAGCGACAGAACGCCTGGGGCGCGTTGTGCCAATTTTGATAGGGTTTGCCCTTGGCGGTTTGGGGGCCACCTACTTTGTGTTAATTTCTGAAACCTGGTGGAGCCTAGTGATACCTGTAATCGTGATATCGTTTATGGCAGTTGTTGCCTTTTCTGAGCACTCCAAAACAGTTAGCAACGAAGGCTAGATAGCCCTAACTGGGCAAGCCAGTTCAATAACGTTTAACTTGCATTGTGTTAGCTAATACGGAGATTACCTAAGCATGTTACGAAAGTTGTTAGCCGTTGTGCTGTGCACCTTGATTGCCCTTTCTCTGGTGGCTCAACCCGCCAGCGCTAGTCCACTTCCGTTTTCGATACCATTTTTCAATGATATAGAGTTGACCTCTGGACAAGAGGCACTAATGGAAGAACTGAAGTCAAAATACGTGCCTGAAATTGAGAGCATACTCTTTCCTGAACAGCGAGAAAAATTTGAGCAGGCGATTCAGGATGGTCTAAGCTTACGCAAGGCTTTTAAGTCCATGGCGCTAACGCTTCAGCAAAAGTCAGAACTAGCAGCCACGATGAAGACTGCGCCCAAAGGGGCTCTGTTTGCTGCCCTCACCCCAGAGCAAAAAAAAGAAGTCTTCATGAACAAGAAGGAGATGTTCATACCCACTCCTGATGAAATTGCCGAGAAAATTAAGGCGGGCATGAAGAGTAAGAAAGCCTTTGCTCCCGATGCGCCTGGTTCTGAGATGGCCCTAACCCCTGAAGAAATTGCTGAAAAGGTGAAGCTGGGCCTTGAGAAGAAGAAAGAGTTTATGCCCAGTCTTGAGGAAATCAAAGAGAAAATTTCTGCGAAAATGGAGACTATGGCCGAGTAGCTTGGGTTACTATAATCCAAGTTTCTAGTTTAAAAAATCCCCTTAGAGCAGAGGCCCCTAGGCCTCTCTTTTTTTGCTCTCCTGGGAATTCAGCAGGGGCTGACGAGGTCGAGCAATACCCCGACTGAGCAGCAGTCTTTCAATTTGCTGCAACAGTTCAAAATCTGCCGCTGGCAGAGCCGGGCTGGCTTCGGAGGATGGGTCTAACCGCAAGAAATCAAACGCCTGTAGAAACTGCGCTGGAGTAGCCGTAATCGGAGCCTCTAAATGAGCGGGAATAATTTGCTCAAACTGCCAGGTAGCTACCCTTTTTGCCCAGTCTAAAACGGCCTCTGGTCCCCGGTTGAAGATCAGAGTTTTGAGAATTGGGGCTACCTGTAGCTGGCCACCCTGGTGCAGTGCCGCAAAGGACTGTGGCCAGTCGGGCCGCCAGCGAAAGGGATAGAAGCCGAAGTAGTGCTGGCGCGATCGCACCGGAGCCTGCTTCGCCTCTCGCCACATCTCCCCTGTAGTAGCCACATCCAGCGTACTGGGACGAAAATAAAAGGCAAACAGCGCAATCCGCTGCCAACCCTTGCGCCGATTGGCGGGGGTGTCCACTATGGTTTCAGCGGCGCTATCTCGGGCGTGAAACAGCAGCGGAAACGGGTCGATCTGCACAATGGCGGGCGGTTCTGCCGGAATCGCCACGATCGCATCGGTGAGCATCAGCGTGCGGCTGGCCCGATGGAAGCAGGCGGTCTCACCAAACGGTCCCAGCCCCAGATCGATCGGGCTCAGCAGAGCGTAGTCAACCTGGTCGGCAAAGGGAGCTTGGGCGCTTTCGGCAGGGAGCAGATGGGTGCGATCGCGCGGTAGCCCCAGCCAGGGCAGCGGTAAATTGAGCGGAAAGCTCCACTGATGCGGCGTCACATACACCTGGGCCCGAGGAAACTTGCGGGCAAAGGGGCCGACAAATACCTTATGCTCAATCCCCGTCACCGTGGACAGGACGATGTACTTCACCGGGCCGTAGCGATCTTCTAACTCCCGCAGCAGGGCCACACACTCGGGCGTTGGGGCCACGGGCGAGTACACCAGCAGGCCCGTGGGTTGCAGCCGCACCACCGTCATGCGAATGGGCACAACCACATAAAAAATGCCCTGGAACTGCTCAAAGGTCCACACCTGGTCTTTGACCACCTCCACCCGCTGGGTCGGCCGCTGCCCATAGGGATAGAGAGGCACCACCGGCCAAAAGGGCCAGGCCTGGTCGCGACGACGCAGTGAGGGAGCAGAGGTGACGGTTGGCATAGGGGCGCGGCGGCAATCCCTGAGGGTAAAGCAATAGTAGTCATAGCCTACTAAAGAAAGCGGGTTCAGGGGAATCGAACCAAATTCTCAGGGGGCTATCAGCGGGGCTGCGGGCAGATACGTTAAGTTAAATAAAACGAGGCTCTGCCACCCGCACGATTGGCAATTGTCAGACCTCACGATCCCCTACTGTTACCGCAATGAAGCGACGCAGGCTACTGGAAGCGGGCACCGCCGTTGTAGGCGGCACCTGGCTTTTGAGCAATTTCACCGCTGAAGTTTTCTCCAACCAACTCGATACTATGGCCACTACCAACGAGCAATTTACCGTCAACAAAACCGAAGACCAGTGGCGCGAGCAGCTCACCCCCGAGCAGTTTCGCGTGCTGCGCAAGCACGGCACCGAGCGGGCCGGTTCTAGCCCCCTCGACAAAGTCTACGAACCCGGCACCTTTAAATGCTCGGGCTGCGGCACCCCTTTGTTCACCTCTGACACTAAGTTCAACAGCGGCACTGGCTGGCCCAGCTTCTATGCGCCAATTGAGGGGGCGATCGCCACTACCACCGACCGCTCCTTCTTTATGACCCGCGTAGAAGTCCACTGCGCCACCTGCGGCGGTCACCTTGGCCACGTCTTCCCCGACGGCCCCGCCCCCACCAGCCAGCGCTACTGCATGAACGGTGTCTCCCTAGAGTTTGTGCCCGAGCAAGCTTAGACATTCTCAAGACTATCTCTGCCCCCGCTGTGGCCTAGGCCACAGCGGGGGCTTGCTGTTGCAAATCTCGTAACCCGGTGTGGTGGCGATCTTGCCCCTGCCTAAAATGGGGCAACAGCTCAAGGAAATAGCCATGATTACACAAAAGATTTTGCGGCGGTGGGTGGGCCTAGCGGCTGGGGTTGGGGTATGGGTGTTTGGGGCAGCACTGGCCCCGCGAGTTATCCAAGCCGAGACTACCCAGGCCCAAGCGTCCGCCGAGACTGCCCTACCTGAGGTGTGGCAACCCGCCAGCGAAGACGACCAGGCGCTGATCTGGCACTTTGTGCTGCAAAGCCCGATGGGGGTAGCGGCGCTGAACCAGCTCGCCATTGAAGGGTTCATCAGCCCCGTGTGCGAAAAGACCCTGTACACCCACACCGAGTACGAATCATTTCAAACGTTGCTCCAGGTGCAGTGCCCCACTCCAGGCGGTGTCTCCACCGCTCGAGCCTACGACGAAATGCGCATCACGTTTAACCGCTTCGAAGACACGATCAACGATTTCTCGGTAGAGCGCATCTACACTGACTGAGAGTGTTCCAACTAAATTATCCTCAATCGCATCGCAACCGGTCTAACAAGCCGAGTTCAGGTAATAGCAGGATTGAGATTTAATCACTGCACTACTGCAAGCCACGCTATAGACATAGCGTCATCCTAACCGGGCTAAATGTTCCTGCCCCTTCAAAAACTCGTCCCCCGACTCACCCTAAACCGCAGCAGGCCTCATTACAATAAGTAACGTGAGGCGGGTCTACTATTTCCGTTCTCAAATCCCCTGGCTGCAAAGTCGAGGGGTGTTTGTGCATTCCAATTTCCCCGTAGCGCTTCTATGGCTTTCTCTTCGATTACCCGTGCCCTGCAACGCTCTCCTCTCACAAGCGAGCTATTGGGCAAGCTCGACCAGACAGGAAAGCTGGTGCTTAACGGGGTAGCCCGCCTGCCTAAAGGATTGGTGTCCTCTGCGTTAGCGCTGGCCCAGCAGCGACCTCTTCTCGTCATCACCGCCACCCTCGAAGAAGCCGGACGCTGGGCCACCCAACTCGAAGCCATGGGCTGGGACACGGTGCATTTTTACCCCACCTCCGAAGCCTCCCCCTACGACCCCTTTGATCAAGAGTCAGAAATGACCTGGGGCCAGCTCCAGGTGCTGGCGGATTTGCTGGCGCTGAGAGCCTCTGGGGAAGAGGGTTCCAGAAAGCTAGCAGTAGTGGCGACAGAACGCGCCCTGCAACCTCACCTGCCGCCCGTTTCAGCCCTAGAACCCTATTGCCTGCGGCTGGAGCTAAAGCAGGAAATCAACTTCAAAGCGCTAGGCCAGCGGCTGGCCACCCTCGGCTACGAGCGGGTTACGGTGGTGGAAACCGAGGGTCAGTGGGCGCAGCGGGGCGACATTATCGACGTGTATCCGGTCGCGTCGGAGCTGCCGGTACGGCTGGAGCTGTTTGGCGACGACCTGGAGCGCCTGCGGGAATTTGACCCGGCGACCCAGCGATCGCTCGATGCCATTGACCACCTAGTACTCACCCCCACCCAGTACGGCTCGGTGATCGTCGAACATCTTCGTCAGCAGGGCAAGCTGGATGACCTGCTTTCAGAAGCTGCCCAAGAAGGCTTAGCCAGCGGCATAATTCCCGAAGGCACCCGCCGCTGGCTGGGGCTAGCCTTCTCAAACCCGGCCTCGCTGCTGGATTACTTGCCCGAAAACACCCTGATGGCGGTGGATGAGGTCGATCAGTGCCAGGCCCACAGCGATCGCTGGCTAGAGCATGTGGAAGACCATTGGCAAGAGGTCAATAACGCCAGTCCGGCAGAGGGCGATTCTACTGTTCAGCTTCCTAAGATTCACCGTGCTTTTCTAAATACCCTCAGCGACGCTGAGGTCTTCCCCCGCATTGACCTGTCTGAAATTGCCGAGGCCAACAATGGCCTCAACCTGTCCAGCCGCCCGGTGCAGGCGATTCCACACCAGTTTGGCAAGCTGGCGGAGACGATTCGCAGCGAAACCAAGCGCAAATACTCGGTCTGGCTGGCCTCAGCCCAGCCCTCGCGATCGGTATCGCTGCTGCAAGAGCACGACTGCCCGGCGCAGTTCATCCCCAACCCAAGGGACTTTAACGCGATCGACAAGCTGCACACCCAGCACGTCCCCGTGGCGGTCAAGTATTCGGGATTGGCGGAACTGGAGGGCTTTGTGCTGCCCACCTTCCGCATTGTGGTGGTAACAGACCGCGAGTTCTTTGGTCAGCACACCCTGGCCACCGGGGGCTACGTGCGCAAGCGCCGCCGCGCCGCTTCCAAACAGGTCGACCCCAACAAGATGAAGCCGGGGGATTTTGTCGTCCACCGCAGCCACGGCATCGGCAAATTCATCAAGCTCGAAAGCCTGGTGCTCAACAATGAAACCCGCGACTACCTGGTGATTCAGTACGCCGATGGGCTGCTGCGGGTGGCCGCTGACCAGGTGGGCTCCCTCTCCCGCTACCGGGCTGCCAGCGGCCAGGCCCCGGTGCTCAACAAAATGACCAGCACCGCCTGGGAAAAAACCAAGGGCCGGGCCAAAAAAGCGATTCAAAAAGTAGCGGTGGATCTGCTCAGGCTCTACGCCCAGCGGGCCAAAATGGAGGGGTTTTCTTACCCTGCCGACATGCCCTGGCAGCAAGAGCTAGAAGATTCTTTCCCCTACCAGGCCACCCCCGACCAGCTCAAGGCCGTGCAGGATGTCAAGCGCGACATGGAGAGCGATCGCCCCATGGACCGCCTGGTCTGCGGCGACGTCGGCTTTGGTAAAACCGAGGTAGCCCTGCGCGCCATCTTCAAAGCCGTTACCGCTGGGCAGCAGGTAGCTCTGCTGGCTCCCACCACCATCCTCACCCAGCAGCACTACCACACTCTTAAAGAGCGCTTCGCTCCCTACCCCATCCAGGTGGGCCTGCTCAACCGCTTTCGCAGCCTGACCGAGAAAAAAGACATTCTGCAACGGTTAAAGACTGGGGAACTCGACGTGGTCGTGGGCACCCACCAGCTGCTCGGCAAAGGCGTCGCCTTCAAAAGCCTGGGCCTGTTAGTGGTCGATGAAGAACAGCGTTTTGGCGTTAACCAAAAAGAGCGGATCAAATCCCTCAAAACCCAGGTGGATGTGCTCACCCTCAGCGCTACTCCCATTCCCCGCACCCTCTATATGGCCCTGTCGGGGGTGCGCGAAATGAGCCTGATCACCACGCCCCCTCCCTCCCGCCGACCGATTAAAACCCACCTGTCGCCCATGGATCCTGAGGCGATCCGCACCGCCATTCGCCAGGAGCTAGATCGCGGCGGTCAAGTGTTCTACGTGGTGCCCAGGGTGGAGGGTATTGAGGAAACCTCTGCCAAAATTCGCGAGATGGTTCCTACCGCGAGGATTGCGATCGCCCACGGCCAGATGGACGAAGGCGAACTAGAATCGACCATGCTCACCTTCAGTAACGGCGACGCTGAAGTGCTGCTCTGCACCACCATCATCGAGTCGGGACTCGACATTCCTCGGGTCAACACCATTTTGATCGAAGACGCCCACCGCTTTGGCCTCTCCCAGCTCTACCAGCTCAGGGGGCGAGTTGGGCGGGCGGGCATCCAGGCTCACGCCTGGCTGTTTTACCCCAAAAAATCCCTCACCGACAAAGCCCGCCAGCGCCTCCGCGCCATTCAAGAATTTACTCAGCTCGGCTCCGGCTACCAGTTGGCCATGCGCGACATGGAAATTCGCGGCGTCGGGAATTTGCTGGGGGCCGAGCAGTCGGGCCAGATGGATGCGATCGGCTTCGACCTCTATATGGACATGCTCGAAGAGGAAATTGCCGAAATTCGCGGCCAGGATATTCCCAAAGTGGAAGACACCCAGGTGGATCTCAACGTCACCGCCTTTGTGCCCAACGACTACATCCCCGACCTAGAGCAGAAGATGGGGGCTTACCGCAGTCTCGCGGCGGCCAATAGCAAGGTCGAGCTGATGCAGATTGCGGCGGATTTGAGCGATCGCTTTGGCCCCATCCCCTACTCCACTGCCCAGCTGGTGCGCATGCTAGAACTCAAGCTGGTGGCTAAAGCCGCAGGCTTCTCGCGCATCAAGCCCGAAGGCAAACAGCACGTGGTGATGGAAACCCCAATGGAAGAACCCGCCTGGAAGAAGATCAGCGAGAACCTGCCCAGCCACCTGAAGTCGCGTTTTGTCTACAGCGGCGGCAAGGTTGTGGTGCGCGGGTTGGGCGTGCTCAAACCCGAAAAGCAGCTTGAGAGCCTGACGGAGTGGTTGGGATATTTGCAGGGGGCCGTTCCAGAGCCGCTGGCTAGCTAAACTAGAGCTGCCTTATCGTGAGATTGCAGGCGCTTGGCCTGGGTCATACCGTAGATGTCCAGCCCGCTGCGGGATCTACGGTGGGTAGTACGCCACCTCGGCCGAAGGTAAAGTCGTCCATCAGCCAGACTACATTTTCTCCCGTGGTGCGGTTCTGCCAGAGAATATCTAATTCGCCATCTTGATTAAAGTCAGCCGCACCTTGAGCCTGCCACTCGGCCGGGGCGGCGGTGGCTGCGATACCCTCGATGAGGCTTGTGCTATCCATTCTCCAAAACACATTGGTGCCGGCGGTGCGGTGCCGCCAGAAAATATCTACATCGCCGTCGTTAGAGAAATCTCCCACTGCTCCTACTTCCCAATTTAGGTCAGCGACGGGAGTAATTAGTTCGCCGGAGATGCGCTCAGTACCATTCATTAGCCAGACGGCATTTTCACCGGAGATGGCATGTCGCCATAAAAGGTCGTCCTTACCATCGTTATTAAAATCGCCGGCTTCAACTACCTTCCAGTCTGGGCCAACATCGTCTAATACTTCACCCGATAAAAGATTTATTCCATCCATGAGCCAAACAGCGGCTTGGTTAGAAAATTTGTGTTGCCAAACCAGGTCGGGGTTGCCGTCACTATTTAAATCACCTACGGCTTTGATGTCCCACGCTGCTTCAACTTCAGGGCTAATGAAATCCACGCTGGAAACAACGTTGCTGGAAACGTTAGTGCCGATCATCAACCAGAGGCCGACTTTTCCTCCCGCTTGGTTGCGCCAGACAATATCGGCGACTTCATTGCCGTCAAAGTCTGGAGAACTGGGCACAAGGGGAGGGGTAATAATGGCAACTCTGCCTAGGGTGAAGTCGGCATAGCCTTGGTCAGTGTTATCACCGAAGAAGAGAAAATTCTCGGTTTCGTAGGGGTTAATTGAAGCGGGAAAGGGAGGATTACTGCTAGTCGGATCAAAGCTGTAGTCACGCAGTAACCCCGTCAGTAGAGTTACATCGTTTACCGCTAGCGAATAGCGATCGCCTTTAAAGGTAACTCGGTATTGGTTTTTGTCGCTGATTTCTAAGGCAACTGTGCTCTTTTCACCCTCGCTAGCCGTGTTGAGGTTAGCGTTTTGAATAAAAATATAGTCGCTGTTAACACCAGCTTCTTTAAAGCCAAATTCAGCCCCTTTGTCGAGCTCGTTACTGATTAAAGTGAAGCTAAACCCGGCTCGATTGGGATTGCTCTGCTCGTAGGCAATGGCTAAATCAAACTCAATGCTAAAGCCCTGATCTGGGTTTAAAGTTGGAAACGATTGACTAACCGATACTAAGCTGGCCGAGTCAAGGTTAAAGTTGAAAATATCAACGTTTTCGAAGTCAAGGTCGATGCTGTAGTTAGTGAATCCAGCGTAGCCCTGGTTGGCAGTAGGCGTTAAAAACCGTCCGGTGGGGATTTTAGTCACCCCGTCTGAGAGATAGTAGGCCATGGGATTGTAGCCCGGCGAAATTGCCAGCCGCGTTCCTCTAGTGTTGAGTTGAACCCCTGCACTGCTAAGGACTCGGCTGAGAGGTGCGACCTCAAAGACATCGGTGATATCTGAGATGCTGCTGGGCGGAAATGCCTGCACAAAAACTGGAAAGGTCGGCAGCTGGCCGTAGGTCAAAAAACCGCCTGCCAAGGGGTCAGGATTGATGGCAGGGTCATAAATAGTAGATGAAAAGCGAAACGGGCCTGTAGTATATGACATGCGAGTCTCTCCTAAAACAGCTGCTGGTCCAGCAAGGGCGCTAGTTATAAGGTCGATCGCAGACAGGGCTATGCTTTATCTGAGGGGCTAAACGGTGGAGCGATCGCAGCCAAGTAGCGCTTTTCAACCTGTAGAAAATCTGCCAGATACAGGGCGACTAAGAATCGTTCTTTCAGTAAATTTACGATAGCTTCAGTTATTAGTGAACTTTGCTCCGTAGAATGCTGGTATGAAATTCAAGCCTTTACTGGCGAGATGGTCTGTTGTGGTGGGTTTAACTTGTCAGTCACAGACGAAGGTGTATTGCCAGACGTGGCTCGCTTACTTTGACTATATTTGCCTAGTTAAGCCTGCCTACTAGCCATTCGCGGATGTGAGCTAGTTGAGCCTGAAGACATACTTAGGCTAGAGCCAGCGGGTCTTTAACGTCCTTTAGCCTAAAAGAAATGCCGGACCAGCGCGTTAATTGCCGGTGGGCAAAATCTAATTTGCCCGATCCAAAACCTGAATGGCTACAACCTCGCCTCCTCTCGTTGATGGTGCAGCCCCCACTCTGGCGTTGTCCTCGGTAACTGTTGAGGAACCAGCTCAGTCGGCTCGGGTTGCTGGGCTGCGCTACATCTGCAACGATCGCCCCGGTTGGGGCCGGCGGCGCAGCGGTAAGGGGGTCGTCTACTTTGACAAGAGGGGCGATCGCATCTCCGACCCCGACCAGCTGAAGCGAATTAAGACCCTGGTGATTCACCCACTTGGGAGACGGTATGGATCTGCCCCTCCCCCAACGGTCATCTGCTGGCTACGGGGCGCGACGCCAAAGGTCGCAAGCAGTATCGCTACTATCCCAACTGGCGCACCGTTCGTAACCAGACCAAGTTTGATCGGCTGATTCCCTTTGCCTACGCCTGCCCCCTAATTCGCGAGGTTACCGATAGACACCTGCGCCAGCGCGGCCTGTCGCGAGAAAAGCTGCTGGCGGTTGTCGTGCGGCTGCTCGACGCCACCGTGATTCGCATTGGCAACGACAAGTGCCGAGAGCAAAACCAGTTCTTTGGGCTGACTACCCTGCGAAATCACCATGTGGAGGTGGGGTCTAGCAAAATCTGCTTCCATTTCGTCGGCAAAAGCGGTGTTGAGCACGAGATTGAACTTAGCAATCTCTCCGCCAGCGACCACCACCTCAGCGAAGCCCTCCGCCGCTGCCGCGCCATCAACCTGGTTGATCAAGAAGCCGATATCCTGATCGACCTCGTCCGCCTTCGCCGCGACCAGGGCGATCTCCCCGAAGCCCGCCGCATGGCGGAGGAAGCCCGCGCCGTTGCGGCTCGCAGTGCTACGTCCTGCAAGGGGCCGATCGGCATTGAAACACGAGGCCATCCCCATAGTTATAGGCATTGCTCCAGAAAGCCTGGTCACAACCTTTTAATACTTCTTGCGCCTAACCCTCAGACACGCTTGATCAACGTTTTGAAAGCCTTCCCAACAGATCAATCATCAGCAGTGCGCCACCGCTGGCAAAAACGCCGCCGAACATACCTTGAGCCACCCGAACCTTGGGCGCTTCGGTGAGGCAGTGTCCAGGCAGTGTTTCTGATGTGATACAGGCTTGGTTTTCAACCCGCGCCGCGCCGCCGCCCAAGAGAATGCCCATCCCGAGCACCAGGGTGGCTCCCCATACCAAGCTATTTTTTTCGCGTTGAATAAACATTTCGGTAGTTGACAAATGGTGAATTTAGAGTGCCCAATTATGTCAACTCTGATAACGTGCAAATAGCCACTACCCGTTCTGGATTGAGCCTGAGCGTTGGGGTCAACTCAGGATTGGCCGGTAGGCAGGGGAGCATGCCACTCCTACAGCTGTTACGGAACCATCCTCAGGCTAGAGCCAACCCATTGAGCGCCCCTTCTAGACTGTGGATATTGCCGAATCAGTGCGGTTATAGCTGGTGGGCAATGTCTATTTGCCCGGCTCAAAACCTCAATGGTTACCGTTTCACATCAGCTTGTAGAGAGTGCAGATTCCGAGTTGGCATTGCCTTCGGTAACGATTGAAGAACCGGCCCAGGCGGCTCGTTCGGCTGGGTTGCGCTACGTGTGCGACGATCGCCCCGGTTTTGGGCGGCGGCGCAGCGGCAAGGGGTTTACCTACTTTGATGAGAGGGGCGATCGCATCTCAGACGCCGCCGAACTTAAACGGCTCAAAGCCCTGGTCATTCCCCCCGCCTGGGAAGACGTGTGGATTTGCCCCTTCCCCAACGGTCACCTGCTAGCTACCGGTCGCGATGCCAAAGGTCGTAAGGTCTACCGCTACCATCCCGACTGGCGCACCGTGCGCAACCAGAACAAATTTGACCGGCTGATTCCCTTCGGCTATGCCCGCCCCCACATTCGCGAGGTTACCGATGGCCATCTGCGCCAGCGCGGCCTATCGCGAGAAAAGCTGCTAGCGGTTGTCGTGCGGCTGCTCGACGCCACCGTGATTCGCATTGGCAACGACGAGTACCGAGAGCAGAACCAGTCCTTTGGGCTAACCACCCTGCAAAGCCGCCATGTGGAGGTGGGGGCCAGCAAAATTTGCTTCAATTTTGTCGGCAAAAGCGGGGTTGAGCATGAGATTGAACTCAGCGATCGCCGCCTGGCTCGCGCCATCAAGCTTTGCCAAGACCTACCTGGCCAACAGCTGTTTCAGTACCTAGATGAGGCAGGTCAGCGCCAGGCCATCAGCTCCGACGATGTCAACGGCTACCTGCAAGCCATTACCGGTGAAGACTTCACCTCTAAAGATTTTCGCACCTGGGCCGGTACCGCCTGCACCGCCCAAATTCTCAACGAACTGGGGGAGCCCACATCAAAAACCCAGGCCCAGGCCAACATTCGCGAGGCCATCAAAGGGGCGGCCCAACACCTGGGCAACCGGGTCGCTACCTGCCGCAACTTTTACGTACACCCCACTGTCACTCAAGCCTATGAGGCTGACTGGCTGCTAGACGTCTGGCGCGAGGCAGCAGAGTCTCCCAGCAATCTCGATTTAACGGCTGAAGAAAAAGCCTTAGTAGCGGTGCTGAGACATAGCCAACAACCAAAATAAAAAGGGGGGAACAGCGAGGGGGCTTGAAAGCCCCCTTTTTAAGGGGCTGCGTAGCGGGGGATCTTCGCCCTGCGGCGTGGTAGAGATCCCCCCTGCCCCCATTAAAGGGCGTTTGAAAAGTGAGTCGCTGTAGCTTGAGTAACCGGCTGATCCCCCCTGCCCCCTTAAAAAGGGGGGGGTAAGAGTGGTTAAATTAGCCGCTGCAAGACCATGAGCGATCGCGCCGCTACCGGAGTAATGTTATCGCCCATAACCAGCCGTTTCTCAGTAGCAAACCGTGGCTCTGTGGTATCAATCACTACTGACCACTCATAGGGTTGAAATAGCTCAGCCAGCTTAAAGTCAATCGCCTCGTAGTGGGCATTGAAAAACATTAAAAAGTCGTTGTCGCTGATGCGCTCCCCTTGTTTTCCAGGGCTGGGGATCTTATCGCCGTTGAGAAAAACTGCGATCGATTTGATGTAGCCAATTTCCCACTGTTCCTGGGTCATGTCGTTGCCGTCGGGGTTGTGCCAGCTAATATCGGTCACCCCAGAGCCGTGAATAGCCTGCCCCTGAAACCACTTACGCCGCCGAAACACCGGGTGCTGCCGTCGGAAAAAGATCAGCTCTCGGCAAAAATTGATCAGATCTTCGTTGCCCTTGGGCAGGTTCCAGTCAAACCAGGAGACGTCATTATCTTGGCAGTAGGCGTTGTTGTTGCCCCCCTGGGTGCGGCCAATTTCGTCGCCGCCCAAAATCATCGGTACTCCCTGCGACAGCATCAGGGTAGTCAAAAAGTTGCGGCGCTGCTGCTCGCGCAGTTGCAAAACCTCCGGGTCATCGGTTGGCCCTTCCACGCCACAGTTCCAGGAAGAGTTGTTGCTTTCCCCGTCCTGGCTGTTTTCGCCGTTAGCTTCGTTGTGCTTGTCGTTGTAGCTCACCAGGTCGTTGAGCGTAAACCCGTCGTGGGCGGTAATGAAGTTAATGCTGGCGTTGGGCTGCCGCCCATTCATTTGAAAGTAGAGATCGGGGCTGCCAGTGAGGCGATAGGCAAACTCGCCCAGCGTTTCATCCTGACCGCGCCAAAAATCGCGCACCGTATCGCGGTAGATGCCATTCCATTCCGACCAGTTGACAGGGAAGTTGCCCACCTGGTAGCCGCCCATGCCCACATCCCAGGGTTCAGCAATCAGCTTGACTCCCGCTAGCAGCGGGTCTTGGTGAATCAGGTCAAAAAAGGCCGATAGGCGATCGACGTCGTACAGTTCTCGCGCCAGGGCCGACGCCAAATCAAACCGAAAGCCATCCACATGCATTTCGCCCACCCAGTAGCGCAGGCTGTCCATAATCAGCTTTAGCACCTGGGGGCTGCGCATGTGCAGCGAGTTGCCGCAACCGGTGAAATCCATGTAGTAGCGCGGGTCGTCTTCTACCAGACGGTAGTAGCTGACGTTGTCAACCCCGCGCAGCGAAAGAGTTGGCCCCATGTGGTTGCCCTCTCCGGTGTGGTTATACACCACGTCGAGAATTACCTCAATGCCCGCCTTGTGAAGGGCTTTCACCATTTCTTTGAATTCTCTGACCTCATCCCCCAAAGCATCGCCAGAGCTGTAGCCGGAGAAGGGCGCGAAGAAGTTGATCGAGTCGTAGCCCCAGTAGTTGCGCAGGTTTTTATCAACCAGGTGGCCAGGGCGCGAGAGAAAGTGGTGAATCGGCATCAGCTCAACGGCGCTGATGCCCAGCCGCTGCAAATGCTCAATGGCAACGGGGTGAGCCATGCCTGCATAGGTACCCCGCAGTTCCTCAGGGATATCGGGATGCTGTTTGGTAAACCCTTTGACATGCACTTCGTAGATGACGGTTTCGTGCCAGGGGGTGCGCAGTAGGGTATCGTCTTCCCAGTCAAAGGTTTCATCGACGACAACCGACTTGGGCATTAGGGCCGCACTGTCCAGGTCTGAAAAGGAGAGATCTTCATCGGGGCTTTCCCAGTCGTAGCCAAAGATTTCTGGCCCGCTCCCTACTTCCCCCGAAATCGCTTTGGCGTAGGGGTCGATCAGCAGTTTGTTGGGGTTGAAGCGGTGGCCTTCTTCGGGGGCATAGGGGCCGTGTACCCGGTAGCCATACTCTTGGCCGGGGCCAATACCGGGCAGGTAGCCGTGCCAGACAAAATTGCTGACCTCGGTGAGGGGAATGCGGGTTTCAGTGCCGTCTTTATCGAAGAGGCAAAGCTCAACCGCTGTTGCATGCTCAGAGAATAAGGCGAAGTTGGTGCCTTTGTAGTCCCAATGGGCACCCAGGGGGTAAACATCGCCGGGCCAAACTGCAACGTGCATAGGGGAAGAACGGTATGGAGCAGAACTCAGGTTTTTGGACATAGCCAAGCAGCCTCTTCCCCATACGTTTAATTGGGGACCAGGCTATCTCAAGCTGACTTCTTAACAATGTATTAGAAGATGCTAAAAAAGTAGCAAAGTCTTTGCCGCTGGGAATCTATCTAGGGAAGGACAACAAGCCGATGGCCTTAAGCTACGCAAAACGCTTGGAGCTATAGCTTTAATGAGTTACTGCACGACCTGCCGCATGTAGTTGCCCCACACCGCCGCCGCCTGGCCGCTGCTGCCCGCCGTGGAGGTGTTGTCGTCATTGCCCAGCCACACGCCTGTAGTGAGATCGCGCCCTGGCACAAAGCCTATAAACCAGAGATCGCGGTTGTCGTCAGTGGTGCCGGTTTTGCCCGCTTCCCCCAGGCCCAAAAAGGCGCTGCGGCCTGTGCCGCCCTGCACCACGCCCTGCATCAGCCCAGTGAGAGTACTGGCAATGCTGGGGTCGATCGCTCGGCGATCGGCGTCTCCGGCCTGGCCAAACTCATAGATCACGCGGCAGGTGTTGATGTCGCTGGGGTCGGTGCAGTCGCTGCTGTCGAGCACCCGCAAAACACCATGGGGTCGGTTCCACACGCCGTTGTTGCCCACGGCAGCAAAGGAGCCGGTGATTTCCATCGGGGTGACGACACTTTCGCCCAGGGTGAGCCCCGGCGAGGCCACCAGCTCAGACTCGATGCCCAGGCGCTGGGCGACGTTGATGACGTTGCGCAGCCCCGCCTCCTGGGCAATGCGCAGGGCCACCACGTTCTCAGAGCGGGCCATCCCGGCATACATATCCAGCGGGGCCGAGCCCGATCGGCAACCCGCAAACTGCTGGCCGTTCCAGTTCATGGGCGCACATGAGAACGATTGCCCTGGAGAAATGCTCTGCTCTAGGGCGGCTCCGTAGGCAAACAGCTTAAAGGTTGAGCCGGGCTGGCGCAGCGCCTGGGAGGCTCGATTGAACTGGCTCTGGGCGTAGTCTACGCCCCCCACCAGGGCGCGAATGGCCCCGGTGCTGGTTTCGAGGGTAACCACCGCCCCTTGGGAATAGGCCAGGGCGGCTCCCTGGGTGGCGACATCCTGACTGAGGGCCTCTTCTGCCGCCGTCTGAAGATCTAAGTCAACGCTGGTTTCCACATAAAAGTTGCCCTCCCGCGCCAGGGAGGTGCCCAGCACGTTGTCGAGTTCTTCAAAGACGTAGCTGTAGAAGTAGGGGGCGCGGGTGCTCTGAAGCTGGCGGGTGGCATCGGGGCTAATCTCAATGCGCGATCGCCGCGCCCGCCGTGCCTCTTCTTGGCTAACCATGCCCAGAGCCACCATGCGATCGAGGACGCGATCGCGGTAAGACACCGCCGCATCGTAGTTTTGCACCGGGTTAAAGGCGTTGGGGCCAGGCAAAATGCCTACCAGCGTCGCCGATTCCGACAGGGTAAGCTCGCTGGCGGGCTTGTCGAAGTAAAACTGAGCGGCATCCTCAAAGCCGTAGAGGTTTTCGCCCAAGTAAACCCGGTTGAGGTAGGTGAGCAGCAGGTAATTTTTGCTGTAAAACGTCTCCAGCTTAAGGGCCGTAATCGCCTCGCGAATTTTGCGCCCCGCCGAATCGTCGGTGCCGGTATACTCGCGGTAGACGCTGCGGGCCAGCTGCTGGGTAATCGTGCTGCCCCCCTGGCGAATCGACCCATCCTGCACATTGATCAGCACGGCGCGCGCAATGCCGAGGGGGTCCACCCCCAGGTGCCAGTAGTAGCGCGTATCTTCAGACGCAATTAGCGCCTGGGGCAGGTAGGGCGAAAAGTCGCCCATGCGGCGCAGTTCTTGGTGAGTTTGGGTTTGCTGCTCGCGCAGGGGCACGGCGGCACCATTCTCTTCGCCGTAGACGACGACCGGCCCCTGCACCGAGTCGGGCAGAGGCCGCATGGGGATCTTGGGCCACTCTACCCCAACGATCCAGGCACCCACGGCTAGCGAGAGGCCGGTGAAGCCGTAGAGGGTATAACGGGCGGTTTTGACGTACCAGGGGGGCGGCTCGCTAAACCGCAGCTTGACGGCATCCTCTAGCTCCGGCGGGCCGAGGGTGTAGACATCGCCGTGGTTCATCACCGCCTGGGTGAGCCGCTTTTTGCCCCGGTAAATGCCGTTGGTAGAGTTGCGATCCTTCATGACGAAGGGCTGACTGGGGCGGTTGGTGTCGCGGGTGAGAGTGGCGTGCACCTGGCTGACGATGGGGCTGGGGGCCACAATATCGCACTGGGAGGTGCTGCGCCCCATGATGTAGTGCTCGCCCAGCAGGGGATAGGTGGTGGGTTTGCCGTTGACCGTGACCTCTAGCTCGGCAGCGCGAGCGCCTGGCTTGACCGCCAGCTTGCCAAAGTCAACCTTGGCTTGCACGGCCTGAAAGGCCTGGGTAACGGTTTTGAGCAGAGTGCGCGGCGGAGATGGAGGTGAGGGCGACATGGCAAGCGGCAATAAGCCCAACCGAAATACTGCCCTATTGTAGTCATAAGCTTCGCGATCGCTCTGACAGATAGACCACTTTTAGCGATGGCCCCTCAGATTGACCACTCCGCTCTGGGGTCTTCGTAACTCACTGAATTGCTGTATCTCAGGGTATTGCGCGTTGTCTGGTATTCACACAATTAAGCTCTTTGTCGGACGCTGTGTGCGACAGTACTGCACTAGGGCAATGAAGATGACTATTCCTGCAATGTATTTGAACTCGTTAGGGATCCAGGTCTGGGGAGAGAAAAACCCTTCAATTAGCCCCGCAATCACCAGCATAGGGATGATACCGTAGAGCAGTTGAGCGGCCTGCAGCCCGTATAATTTCAGCGCATCAATGCGGCGGTAGGGGCCGGGCAGCAAAATGCCTCGGGCCAGCAGCAGCCCGCCGCCCCCAGCCATAAAAATAGCCGGTAGCTCTAGCGCCCCGTGGGGGAACACAAAGGCCCAGAGGTCGTAGGCTAGGTTGGCCTGGGCCACCAGCACGCCGACGCAGCCAATCATCACCCCGTTAAACACCAGCATAAATACCGTAAACGCCCCTGGCGGCGTCACTAGCGGTACCTCAGGCATAAACATTGTGACGCCCCCCACCAGCGCCCGCAGGGAAACGCCGATGTTGTTGATCATGATGCCGCTAGAGGCCACAGGCTCAATGCCCATGATGGAAACCGTCCACAACTCCTGGCTGGTTTTGACCTCTTCGACAAACTCCTGGCCCAGCACCAGCGTTAAAAAAGCCGGATCTTGCCAGGCAAACCACCACCCCACCAGCCCACCGATCGCAAACAACCCCGTCGCCACGGCTATATAGGCCCAACTCCGCTGCACCACCGACGGAAAGCCGTAGCGGTAGAAATCCCAGAGTGCTTGCCACTCTTGGCGGCGAGAGCCTTGGTAAATTTGGCTGTAGCTGCGGCTGGTGAGTCGCTGCAAATCTTTGATGACAGCCTGACCCACGCCATGTCCCTTGGCCCGAGCCAAATCTGCCGAAACTGACCGGTAGAGGCTGGCCATCTGCCGCACCTCGATCGCAGAGAGCGACCTAAGCCCGCTTTTCTCAGCCTGGGTGAGCAGGGTTTCGAGCTGTCGCCAGCTGGCTTCTCGCCGGGCCATCCAACGCTGAATATTCATGAAGCAAAGCCAGAAAAACGGGCATTCTATTCAGAAGTGTAGGCTAACCTCGAAATGAACGCACACCGTTTTAGAACCTCTAGGAGACGGAGCCGATGACCCCATCTGCACAGCAGGGTAGCCAGCTCGGCCCCCTCAATCCTGGTGACGTAGTGAGCGCGGCGCTGCGGCTCTACAAAGATCGATTCAAGACGTTCTTTAATCTGGCAGCGCTGGCCACCCTGTGGTTTGTGGCTGGCATTTTGGGCATGGGTCTGGCGATCGCAATTTTGGCCGGCATCGGCGCTGGGGTCGGCAATGATGTGGGTGCCGTGATTGGCGGCCTGGTCGGGGCGCTGGTGGGGTTTGCGCCGCTGCTCTACGGCTCTGCCAAGTATTACGCCCTCTCCAGCGTCATCGGCAGACTGTCGTTTCGAGAGTTGATTGACCAGCCCGAAACAGCGTTGGATGCCCGTCGCCAGGTGGCTCCACGCCTGGGGCAGTTCTTACTTCTAGGCTTTTTGCTGCTGCTGGCCTATGTGGCTGCCTACCTGGGGGCGGCACTGCTGGCGCTAATCGCCGGAGGCAGCATTGGGTTTTTAACAGCAGGTATTTTATCGGCGCTGATCAATGAAACGGTCGGCGGCGTCATGGGCATTTTATTGGGGGTGCTGATTGGCCTAGGAATTTTGCTGATCGCGCTGATTTGGATCGCCTCCCGGCTGTTTATCTCTGAGGTGGTACTCGCCATCGAGCCCCAATCCGATGCGGGCGGCAGCATGGGCCGCAGTTGGGAACTCACTAAAGATTCAATTCTGCGTATTCAGGTCGTGTTTCTGGCCACGTTTTTAATTCAGCTGCCGATTCTTTCGGTGACCAACTACGTCCCCAGCATCTTGCTGGAGCTGCTGCCCGCCGACGGTGTGGTCTATGGCATTACCGCTGTACTCAGCCTGGTGCTAAGTCTAGTAGGCAGCATATTTGTACTCCCCCTTTGGCAAGCGGTCAAAGGCGTCCTCTACTACGACCTGCGCAGCCGCCGCGAAGGCCTAGATCTTGCTCTGCGCCACGATGACGGGCTGGGGCTTGATGAGGGGATATAAACGTGCAGCGACTTCCCAACGGGTGAGGACGGGGAGTGGATGAATTCAAAATTCAAAATTGAGAATTCAAAACTTTGAATCTTGCATTTTGAAATTTTGAACTTTACACTCCCACTCACCCTCCCCACCTACCTCACCCTCCTCACCTTCCCCATCCCCCACTCCCCATGCCCCTCTTCAACACCGTCACCATTCGCACCCCCGAGAGCGTTGAGCTAGAGTTTGTGCTTGCCGGGGTGGGCAGTCGTGCAGTGGCGATCGCCCTCGACTACCTGTGTTTAGGGGCGGGGCTGACGGGGCTAGCCGTGGTCTACAGTTTTTTGCTGGTGCGGCTGCTGGCAATGGATACGCTGCTGACGATTCCGAGTGAGACGGTGCAGCTGTGGATAACGGCGATCGCAGCCGTCCTCGCCTTTGCCCTCTACATCGGCTACTTTGCGCTGTTTGAAACCTGGTGGTACGGCCAGACCCCCGGCAAGCGCTACGCCAAAATTCGCGTCATTCGCGACGACGGCCAGCCCGAGCGATTGCCCCAAGCAACCCTGCGATCGCTGCTGCGCCCCATCGACGACATTCTCTTTGTCGGCTTCTTTTGCGTGCTGCTGAGCAAAACCGAGAAGCGGGTGGGCGACTGGCTGGCCGGTACCCTGGTGGTGCAGACCGACCCAGTGACCCACGGTGAGGTCGGGGTGGCAGAGCGATCGCAGGCGATCGGCAAAGACCTGCTGGCCCTAGTCGATATCACCCGCCTCTCCCCCGATGACTGTGCCACCGTGCGCGAGTTTTTGCAGCGGCGACAGGCCATGAGCCCAAAAGCCAAAGCCCTAGTCAGCGACCAGCTCGCCCGCCGATTCAAAGATCAGCTCGCCCTAGAGGCACTGCCAACAGAGATGACCGCCGATACGTTTTTAGAAGCGCTCTATTTTGCGTATCAGCAAAAGAATTGAGGGTAGGGGGGTAGGGGGTAGGGAACTTACCCCCTACCCCCCTACCCTCACTCCCTACCCCTCACTCCCTTACTCCCCCACCCCTCACCCCCAATCCTTAGGAGCACCTTAAAGCTTAGAGAATCCTTATAACCCGGCTGCTATCATTCCCAAAATACGGTTTGTCAGTCACCCTTACTCTGGCCAGGTCATGTTCTTCGACCCCATTTACATTCTGCTGGTTGCCATCCCTACGGCCATTCTCACCTTTTGGGCGCAGAACAAGGTCAAGGGCACCTATCGCAAGTACTCCAAAGTGCAGTCCACCATGGGGATGACGGGAGCCCAGGTGGCCCAAACCATTTTGGCCAAAAAGGGTGTGCGCGACGTCAAAGTTGAGCCTGTGGCGGGTGAACTCACCGACCACTACGACCCCCGAGCCAAGGCCGTGCGCCTTTCCGAGGGGATCTACGGTTCAGGTTCTCTATCGGCGGCGGCGGTGGCGGCCCACGAGTGCGGCCACGTGCTGCAAGATGTCGAGGGCTACAAGTTTATGAACCTGCGGGCAGCCCTGGTACCTGTGGTCAATCTGGGCTCTCGCATGGGGCCAATGCTGATTATGGCAGGGCTAATTTTCAACATTCTCAACCTGGCCTGGCTGGGGGTGCTTTTCTTTGCCACGGTGCTGCTGTTTCACGTGGTCACGCTACCTGTGGAGTTCGATGCCTCTCGCCGGGCTCTGCGTTTGGTCGATGAACTGGGTATTCTTCAGGGAGAAGAGCATAAGGGGGCGAGAGCCGTGCTCGGTGCCGCCGCTCTGACCTATGTAGCCACAGCGTTTACCGCGTTTCTCAATTTGCTGTACTACATCATTTTGATCAACCGCCGCCGCTAGACCCGTGCTGCCATGACCCATCAGCATCAGCATCCCACCGTTGAATTTTATGAGGGCATTGTCGAAACCATTGACAACATCAGCTTAAGGCGAGATCCGGCGATGGGAACCCGCACAATGCTGTTGACCTTCAATCACCTGCGGGCGATCGAGAAGTTTCAGAGCTTTCGCAGCCGCTTTGCCAAGGCCCTCAAACTGGTAGATGAGGAAGGGGCGATCGCCATCGAACCAGAAGGGATTCGATTTATTTTTGGTGGCCCCGAGGGCGACGACCTGAAACGGGTAGAATGCATTCTGGTCATCGATCGCGACGATCACTGGGATCGCCTCATGCGATTTATGGAGCGTTACGCCGAGGCTAACAGCATGGCCTATGGTGAATCGCCCCAGGCAGATGGTTTATCCTAGACCAAGCCCGCTTTTAGGGCAGGGCATGCAGTGACCGACCGGATGCTGTTGTCAGACTGAGCCGCAGGCAACGGCAAGCCTACGCCTGTTCAGCTTTGGGCAGCAATGCCCGTTTGCGCCCCGAGCCAGCGAGCCAGACCTATCGTTACCCAGAATCAGGTGCCCATGAAAATTGCAATTACTGGAGCCACGGGTTTTGTTGGCAGCCGCCTGGTAGAACGGCTCCAGGCCGATGGCCACACCGTGGTGGTGCTCACCCGCAGCGTTGACCATGGCCGCCGGGTATTTCCTGAAAACGCTTTTCCCAAGGTGGCGGTGGTGGGCTATAGCCCGCTAGAGTCGGGCACTTGGCAAACAGGGGTGCTCTCCGGCTGCGATGGGGTGGTCAACCTGGCCGGGGCACCCATCTCAGAGCGCTGGAGCGATGAGCACAAGCAGGCCATTCTAGACAGTCGCAAGGTAGGCACCGAAAAGCTAGTCGAGGCTCTGGCTAAGGCCGATCCTAAACCGACGGTGTGGGTAAACGCTTCGGCCATTGGCTACTACGGCACCAGCGACAGCGCCACCTTTGACGAAACCAGCACCCCCATCGCAGACGACTTTCTCTCCCAGGTGTGCCAGGCCTGGGAAGGGGCGGCCCAGTCAGTCAAAGACTACGGTACCCGCCTGGTGATTTTGCGCTTTGGTATTGTGCTGGGCATGGGCGGGGCCGTGGCTAAAATGCTGACCCCCTTTCGCATGTTTGCCGGGGGGCCAATCGGCAGCGGCCACCAGTGGTTCTCGTGGATTCACCGCGACGACTTAGTGAACCTGATCGTGCAGGCCCTCAACGACTCACAGATGGAGGGCGTTTACAACGCGACCGCCCCCAACCCGGTACGCATGGCCGAGTTTTGCAAGACCCTGGGTAAGGTGCTCAACCGTCCCTCCTGGCTACCGGTGCCTGACTTTGTGCTCGAAACCATTTTGGGCGACGGGGCTCAGGTGGTATTAGAAGGACAGCAGGTGTTGCCCAAGCGCACTGAAGCCAGTGGGTTTACCTATCACTACGCCAAGGTCAAAGATGCCCTGGACGAAATTGTTTAAGTCAGAAATTCAAAATTCAAAATCCCAACCACGCCATGGATATTGGTGAACTGCGCCGCGACTACAGCCAGCGGGGATTAGACCTGACCGATCTCGATCCTGACCCCTTTGCTCAGTTTGAGCTGTGGTTTCAGCAGGCCCGCGAGGCTGAGCTACTGGAGCCCAACGCGCTGGTGCTGTCTACAGTGTCTTCGGCGGGGGCGCCCTACCAGCGCACGGTGCTGCTCAAGTATTTCGATCGCGACGGCTTTGTCTTCTTTACCAATTACGGCAGTCGCAAGGCCCAGCATATGGCCGAGAATGCCCAGGTTTCGATGCTGTTTCCCTGGTACCCATTAGAGCGGCAGTTGGCGATCGCAGGCACCGCCAGCAAAATCTCGGCGGCGGAGTCACTGCGCTACTTTTCGTCGCGCCCCCGAGGCAGCCAGCTCGGGGCCTGGGTATCGCAGCAGAGCAGTGTTGTCTCCTCGCGACAGCTGCTAGAGATACAGTTTGAGAAAATGAAGGAAAAATTTCTCCACCAGGAAGTGCCCCTGCCCGACTTTTGGGGGGGCTACCGGGTAAAGCCCACTAGCTTTGAGTTTTGGCAGGGACGGCCCAGCCGCCTCCACGATCGCTTTTTGTACAGCTGGAAAGAGGATGAGTGGGCGATTGCCCGCCTATCCCCCTGAAGCAACAGGCCCCCTAGACCAGCAGGCTAAAATCTACCCGCTCATAGATATCCATCATGGGCAGGCGGGCATCGGTAATCGCCAGTTCTACCACCGAGTCGAGCCCACTCTGGGCCGTCATGCCCCACAGATGCTCCTCCGCCCGGTAAAACTGCTCTACCCGGGCCTCGGTTTGATGCACAAACACGTAGGCCTGTAGGTAAGGAATCGCCCGGCAGTGGCGAAACATGCCGCCGCGTTGGCCTTTGGCCAGTCGTTGACTATCGTCCAGAGTAGCGGCCTCCGGTTTGTAGCTGGCGGTAGGGCCTGACAAAATTTCGAAGATGACGCAGGGGTTGAGCAATTTGTCTTCCTGACCGTCGTGGAGCAGGGATTCGCCAGCCACCACCACCAGGTCAGGGGAAACTCCCACACCCTGCTCTGGTAGCCAGATCTGTACTCGGGGCAGCACTTCGTAGAGGCTGTGGCCGCAGGTAACATCCATCAGGCGCATCAGATTGCGTAAGATGCGCCCCTGGTTTACGGAACTATCACTCATACCCGGCTTCGGCCTCGCCCCCCACCACCACCTTGCGGATGCGTAGGCTGGGGCCGCCACAGCCTACGGGCAGCCCATTCTGCCCGCCCTTGCCGCAGCCCCCCGACTCATCCCAGTAGAAATCGTCGCCGATCGCTTCAATATCGGCCAGGGTGCGAAACACATTGCCCGACAGGGTGACATCGCGCACGGGTTCCGCCAGCTTGCCGTTGCGAATCATCCAGGCTTCCCCGGCAGTAAAAGTAAACATTTCGCCATTGGTCATGCCCTCTAGCCAGTTGCGGGCATAGACCCCTTCTTTGATGTCAGCGAACATGTCGTCAACGGGGGTAGTGCCCCGCTCAATCCAGGTGTTGGTCATGCGCACCAGGGGCGAGTAATGATAGTTGAGGCAGCGGGCATTGCCCGTGGGCTGTTCCCCCAGTTTGCCAGCCGTTTCGCGGGAGTGCAGCCGCCCCACCAAGACGCCATTCTCAATCAGCTGAGTAGTAGTGGCAGGGGTGCCCTCGTCGTCATAGAAATAGCTGCCTCGGTGGCCCTGGGGTGCCGCCCCATCAAAAATTTGTAGGTTGTCGGGGCCGAACCGGCGGCCTAAGCTCATTGACTCTAGCAGGTCGGGGTTTTCGTAGGCCATGTCAGCCTCCGATAGGTGGCCAAAGGCCTCATGCACAAACAGCCCGGTCAAAATGGGGTCGATCACTACGTCATAGGATCCTCCTCGCACGGGAGGCAGATCTAGCGCCGCCACGGCCCGCTGGGCCGCCCCCATCACCTGGTCATTCAGGTTTTCTAGATCCTCGTAGGCTTTACGCGAGCCGGTGGTTTCGCGCCCGGTCTGGACGGTGTCGCCGTCGCGGGCGGTGGCGGCAAACCGCATTTCCATATCCGACCAGGCTTGATCGATCAGGGTGCCTTCGGAGGTGGCCAGCAGCACCCGCTGAGCCACATCGTTGTAGCGCACTGAGGTAGTAGCAATCCGGTTGTCTATACTCTGGAGCAGGTCAGCGTAGTGGCTGCACAGGGCCTTTTTGCGGGCCAGGGAGATTTGGCGGGGGTCGGTGCCCGTCAGGGGCAAGTGGCGGGTAATTTGCACCGGTGCCACGGGGGCCAGCAGAGTTTCGTCATGGCCAACCAGGCGAGCGGCGGCGACGGCAGCTTCCACAGAGGGCACTAGGCTCTCCAGATCATTGAAACTCGCAAAGCCCCAGCCACCCCGATAGCAGGCCCGCACATGCCCTCCGATCGCGATCGCCTCGCTGAGGGTCTCCGCCTGGCCGCCCCGTAAGAAAATATCGGTGCCCTCCGACTGCTCTAGGCGAATAGCCAGGTAGTCTACGCGCGGCCCCCAGCGATCGCATAGTTCCTGCACACGGGCCTTTGCCTGGTCAATCGCTTCTGCCATACCCATACCCCCAGACCATTCCTCAAATGTATCATTCAGAAGACCCTGACCCCAGGTTGAGATCACAGGCTAAAATCACAGGTATGACTACAGACTTCGACTACACCCTACCCCCCGCCGTACGGCGCATCTCAGGCTCCTTTCGCATAGTGGGCTGGATCAGCTTTTGGGTACAGATCGTATTAGCGGCAATCTCCAGTCTGGTGCTGATGTTTGCCCTGGTTAATTTGGGGGCGCGATCGGGTACGGGAGGCACAAATCCTGGCACGGGCGTGGGGCTGCTGTTCGCCGCCCTAGGGTTGGTGGCGGTCTACCTCAGCGCCTTTTGGGCCTTTCGCTACACGCAGCTAGGGCGACGATTGCGCAGCCGCGACATTGCCAAGCGCCCTAGCCCCAAAGATGCACTCCAGGCCTTGCGGCTGGGCACCGTGGTCAGCATGGTTGGCATGCTCATTACTTTATTTGGCAGCCAGGCATTAATTGGTTCGCTGTTGGGCAAGGCCCTGGCCCAGCCGCAGGGGGGCACGGTGTTTGTGCCCGGCAACGTCAGCCAGTACGTCGAAGCCTTCGATATTTTTGTGGTGCAGGCCAACACCAATACCTTACTGGCCCACTTTGTCTCGCTGTCTGCCACCCTATGGCTACTAAGAACCGTAAATCGAGCGTAAGTCCTTAAGTTTTGAGTTCTTAGGGTTGAGTTTTGAATTTGGGTGGCAATTCAAAACTCAACATTTCTCCTTTGGAGACGCTTCGCGAACAAAACTCTCTATCTAGGCCATCACCATACCGCCATCCACGTTAAACACCTGGCCAGTAATGTAGGATGCTGCCGGGTCTGCCGCTAAGAACCGCACCATGCCCGCAATGTCTTCAGGCTGACCAAACCGCCCCAGGGGAATGAATTTGCGGATATCGTCGGTGTTGGAAAGGTCGCCAGTCATGTCGGTTTCAATAAAGCCTGGAGCCACGGCGTTAACGGTGATGCCCCGGCTGGCCAGTTCTTTCGCCACCGTTTTGGTAAACCCAATCACACCAGCCTTGGCCGCGCTGTAGTTGGCCTGGCCGGGGTTGCCCATCTGGCCCGCCACCGAAGCAATGTTGATAATTCGCCCCGATCGCTGCTTTAGCATAATCTTCGCCACGGCCCGAGTGCATAAAAACACCCCGGTCAGATTGAGGTCAATAACGGCCTGCCAGTCTTCCAGTTTCATGCGCAGCAGCAGGGTGTCGCGGGTAATGCCAGCGTTGTTAACCAAAATATCGACGCGGCCAAATTTCTCTAGGGTGCCGCTGATCAAAGCATCTACCTGATCTATCTGGGAGACATCGGATTGAAGGGCGATCGCACTCCCCCCGCCAGCGATAATCTCAGCCACCACCTCATCGGCAGCCGCGCTGGAGCGGGCGTAGTTGACGACAACTTGAGCTCCTGATGCCGCTAGGGCGATCGCCACGGCCTTACCAATACCCCGTGATGCCCCCGTAACTACAGCAACCTGGCCTTCCAGAGATGGGGATGATGCACTCATGGGATACCTCACTTAGCTCGCAAAACACGCCCACTGTTTTTATCACAAAATGGGGGTCAGACGGGAGCGGGCAAGCAAACACAAGATGGCCCAAGGGCAGTTATCCCAAGACGGGTTTTTAGCTAGTTGAGGCCGACCCTAGGATTGTCGCACTCTGTGCTGTTGGCGGTCTTCAGACTGCCCAGCAGGTTTGCCACGATCACGCACTGCTGGATAGTGCCCGGCCCGCCTTTAATATTGATAACAAAGGGTAGATTGTCTCGTTCGATAGGGAGGCCCTGGTGATTAAAGGTGATGCTATTGACCGCTGGGGTCTTTTTACTTCCATTGGGCAGCACAGTATATGCTTCAACCGTGATTTGGCCAGTGCTATTAGCTGTACCGCCCAGCACCTGTTCTCTGCCGCTAAATACTGCGGTGCCGGTACTAAAGTCTAACGAGCCAATTCTCAGGGTGGGGTTGGCCGCAGTTGTAACGACCTCTATCCGTCTAGCCTGCCGCAGCTGGATGGCATCTTGTTGAGCGTTTCTAACCGCTTGGATAACATCACTGCGGACTGCGATCGCCCTCTGGCGGCTTGAAAAGGCAAACCAGCTCGGTGCCGCAATGCCAGCGAGTACCGCAGCAATAACAATCACCACCAGCAGCTCAATGAGGGTAAACCCCGCCTCAGGCTGTTTGGCTAGTATGTGCAGGCGTTTCATAGCAGCTACCAAAGTAAAACAACTCAACTCAAACTAACTTTGAACTGCACCGTACCAACTACAATCCAGGCTGCTTATCTAAAACGCCCCGAATCAGCACTTCAGACCTCAACGTAGGCAAGCGCCCGGCCTGGGAAAACGCCCCAAGAGCCGAGTTTTCAGTAGCAGTATTGCCTCGTAAAAACACAATTAGGGTTTGGTTGCTGCCAACAGTTAAATTCGCATCATCAGGGTTAACCTGTGTGGTGTCTTCTAGCACACAAGCATAGAAATTATTGGCATTGGCTGGAGTTTGTAGATAACCCGCTGGGCAGAGACCAGTAGTATCTTGGCCTGTATCATTATTGTCTACAAAATCGGTAAGCACCGACAGGTTTCGGGGGGTAGTTCCTGTTCCCTTAGTCCAATTTGCAAAGGTATTGGTACCACCTGTCGGTTCTGCATAACCAGGTGTGATGGTCAAGGTAGCTAGCCCAGTGGCCGTGTATTTGGGCAGCTCGTAGCGCACGATTCTAGACTTGCCACCCCAGATGTCACTGCCAGTATTTTGTTGCTGGGCATAGACCACAAGAGTATAGTAGCCCTGGCGAAGTCTTAAGGTATTGCACTCATTAAGTTTTGCCCCCGAAAACGCTGAGGAACACGTGCTGTTAAAAAAGGTGCGCACGTTAGCATTATTTGGGTCTAGCGGGTCTAGCCGCCAAAAGGCCAGCACTGGCACTTCACCGCCAGTGGGAAACCCATTGATCTGAGTAAGCACCGCAGCAGGGCTGGAGTAGATATAGACGGCTTCACCCGCATCGCGAGTAATGTAGTCGATGGCACGACGCATGTCCTGCTGAGTTTGGGTAAGTATTTCTTCGCGGCGGTTGATTCTCAGCATCTCAACCACCAAATACAGCATGGTGCCAACGATGAGCGACCCAACCACGATCGCGACCAGCAGTTCAACCAGGGTAAAGCCCCGTCTGCTAGTTGGTTTAGCCCGTAGCAGCCAGGCCAGCATAAAATTCATATCGGCTTTATTAGCCATGGGGTGTCACCCTCAAGAGATGATAATCGTAGACCGCACAGTTAGTTACAGCCGGTGGGCACCGAAGCCGTAGCATTGAGATGCTGAATGTATTGACACAGCGAAGTACCGCCCTCCCCTACTGAGACATTGGTGTAAAGAGCAACCAAAGGGCGCTGGCCCCGCTGCCCTACACCATTGACCATGCGCAGAGCAGCCGGGTCTTTAGATAAGTTACCGCTGCCTGTCAGCACGGCATCGTAGTCATAGACTCGCACGCCCATGCCAAAGGTAACGGGCACACTGCCGACAAATCGACCCGGCGTACGATAGACCTGCACTGCAAACTGGTTGCCATTGAGGGTAGCGGCGCGGGTCTGAAAGGCCGTAGTGGGAGCAGCCACGGGGGCACCGTAGGTTGGCCCTGCCACCTCGGCCACCCTGCTGTCTGGGTTAGCACCTGTGATGGCCGTAGAGGGTGGCAGATTACCAGTATTGGCCTCAGAGCGCTCGACGAGTAGGCGCACCCGATCAATTTCAGATTGAGCTAGCTCTAGAGCCTGCTCAGCCTTTTGGCTCTGCACCCGAGTGGCTACCGAGATAATGAGGGCAGGCGCAATGGCGCTGCTGACGAGACCCACAATAATAATCGCGACTAGACATTCGATCAGAGTTAAACCCTGCTGCCTCTGAGCTGGGGAGCCCTCCCCAGCCCAGTAAAGATAGCGTTTGAGTCGATTTGTAATCACGGTTTGTGGCCTCCTGGTATCACAGTGCGAGTGCAGTTTTTAGCTAGGCTTTTGTACAGAGATTAGGCATTAGCCTTGTACCAGAAGCATTTGCTGCGCAGCGCAGGTTGACAATGTACGGGTCGTCGGACGGCAACTCGCGGTAGTACTCGCTGCGGGGGGCACCAATGTTGACAAAGCGTCGGGCAGCGGGTGCCGGAGGCACGTAGAGCAGAGCCACATCGTAGCCCCAGCGACGGTTAGGAGGCCGATAATAGCCAAGATTTTCATCAGCCACAGGATCTTGGGTGGGTTGCCAAGCATCGGGTTCAAAGGGCCCCGTGGCATTGGTTGAGAAGTTGAGCTGAATCAGTGACCCAGCAACGTGTAAATCAACCGTATCCCAGTCCTCTAAAAAGCGGGGGAAGTTATGGAGACCGCCATAACCCTGCTGGTACCGTTGGGGCACTAGCCCGCTTACAACGGTGGCATTGACGAATGTCGTAGAAGCACTCTGGAGGTTGCGGTGTCTGTCACTAGAGGAAGTATTAAAACCTGTCCACGTACTGTCGCTGTTATAGAGGCTATAAAACGGCTGAATCGCGGGGGAACTAGCATTATTGCGGTAGTAGGTGCCGTTGCGGTCAATCCATACTGGAGCGCCTGTAGCCGTACTCTCGCGCACCCAGCCAGTTTGTGCAGCAGTAAGCGTAGGACGGTTTTGGTTCATGTACGACGAGTCAGCACCACCAGCACTTCCCGGTCTAACCTTCACAAAGCCATCTTCCAGAGCGCCGTCTCTAAAGGTGCCAGAGAGAATAGTAACGGCATCGGCCAAAATTTCTACCGGGCGCCAGTGATCTGCGGTGAGTGTGGCAAAAGTATTGGTGTTAGGGGTAGTGCGGCTATTGTAGAACGGCAAGCCAAAGGCTGTAGCCAGGTTCTTATCGTAAAGGGTCTGGGTAAACTCTTCGATAATGTTGTTAGTGCTACCCGTGGTGCTGTGGGGGTTGAAATTTCCTTGAATGTAAACGGTGTTGTCGGTGACAAGGGTCATACCCACCCTGCGCGCAAAGCCAGTGCCGCTAAAGTCGGCTGGGTTGCCGCTGAAGGTGCGCAACCTAAACCCGTGGGGCTGGCGCTGGGGGTCAGCAAAAAAGTCTACAGGCTTAAGGCTAATTAATTCAGTGGTCAGAGGAGGGTCTTGGAGAGTTGCTCCAGGCTCAGCCTGCATGCGGCAGTTGGCCTGGGTTTCTATGTTGAACCGCTTAGGGGCCGAGCCAGTGATGGTCTGGCAGTAGTCAGCGGTGACTGTTGCCGAGGAGTTCTTTGGCCGAGTAATTTCATCTTCGCGTACGGCGTCTTCTCTAAAGGCAAAGACAACGCCCTCGCCCCGGTTGTCTGGGTTGGTCGATAGCCAGAGGTCGCCGCCAGAAATTGCCCTGCGAGTGGTTAATGCCTCAATGTCGAGATCTAACACCCGAGTATTGAGCTGCTCGCGACCGTTGTAGACGCCCTTATCTAAGAAGGGAACCCGAATAACAGCACCGCCAGGTCCAAGAATCTTAAACGCTTGGGCTTGATTGTCAATATAGTTTGCGTTGCCTACTGTTGTATTGGGTGCCCCTGAGGTAGTAGCAGCAGGCACAGTCCAGCTAGTGACTGTAGCTGAGCTGGGTACAGCCGCAAGGTTATCGACATCAACAACGGGGTCGCTACCAGCGCCTACCCGGCGGAAGATCACCGTAGCAGAGTCAGGGGGGTTAACTGACTTGACGTAGCTATTAGCGATGTACTCTTCGGCGGCAGGCTGCTCGGTGCGGGTACCGTTAGCGCCATCAATATCGTGTTGCGCTATTGGAAATAGATAGTACAGCGACGGGTGGCGAATAGGCATTTGACTGATTTGACTACAGCCGATGTAGCCAAAAACAGCCACATCATCTGTACCGCCACCACCCTGAGCAACGGTAGGGCTAAAGAGGTTTGGATCACATCTGAGGAGAAACTTAGCGTCAAAACTTGCAAGGGATATGGGGTTGGAAGTGTATCCATTTGGATCTCGGGCTACAAAGTTGGCCGGAGTTCCATTGGGGCCGAGACTGGCCTGCGGAAAACCTGCTCTAAAGCCCAGTTCGCGATCGCGAATGGTGCTGGTTAAGTAGTTAACTTGGTTAACCAGAGTCGTAATGTTAGTAACGTCTGTGGCTGTAACACTGGGCAGGTTATTCAGAATTGTGATCCAGTCATTCAGGCTGTACTCGGCAAAGTATTCGCCAAAGTCACAATTTTCTTGATAGCCTGCGATATCGGTAGCACCGTTTTGACAAACGCTGCTGTCAATGTTGTTGTCTACCCAAGCCCTGGTTTTGCCTAGGAGAGCAAAGAACTCAGAAACTCTTCTGCCTGAGCCAGAAATAATTGGATCGTTGGGGCCAACCATGTAGTTGTTGGTGCGCAATAAGAAATTTCTCAGTTGCGAACCAACGTTTTGAAATCTGATGTTTCTGTCTCCCGAGCTTAATGCGCGTGCTTCTAGGTAGTCGCTTTGGATGTTGTAGGCTAGTAGGCTAACAGTGCAGGCGGCGCTGTGGAGAGTGGCCTTGTCGGCGGGGCTGAGGTTGGCGTAGGAAACAGGCGTTGCCGCATCGAGATATTCGGCAAACACGCGCCGCAGGGGTGAGAAGTCGCCCCACATGCTGAGATAGGGAGCTGGATGCACATCGCCATCTTGCACAGGCTTAAAGGATGGAGCACCCCCTTTGGGATCGCCTGCAAAGTAGGCCAGGTTTCTAAGGGCGCTGCCCAAAGGCTGACCAGAGGCAATAGCTGAGGCAAACTCGCCTTCGGTGTCGTAGGCGGCGGGGAACTTAAACTCCCAGCCGTTGGTGCCGGTACCAGTTAAGAAATCGGCTCGCAGGCGGGTAGTGGCGGTCGGGTAGTTGGTGAAGGTGCGGCTATTGAGAATGGTTTGAGCCGTACCGGGGTGAGCTGTTGTGGCCATACAGGCGGCGGGGAAGGCACCACTGTTGATTTGGTAGTGGTATACGGCCATGCCCTGGACTGCGGCCAGGTTATCGCGCAGGCTCTTGCGCTGCAAGTACTCGTGGGCTAAACCAAAGCGAGTATTGATGGCAGTAGTGTTTGTAGGGCTAGTATATGGCTTGAGTTTGGCTGGGTACAGCGGGTCACCTTGGGTACTTGCAGTATCCCAAGTGCTACCCGCGATGGGGCTAGAGTTCCACCCGTTGGCGTTACCTAACTCAAGACGCTGGCCCACAACTAGGCGCATGCCGGTTGCAACGGCCTGGCGCTCCCAATAACCGTCTAGACCATTGGTTTCGTCGGTGAGTCGACCGAGGCCGTTGATGCGATCGCCAATAGTAGCTGCGTTATTGGTGACATCTAAAGTGGTATCGCGGCTGTCGTAGCGAGGTTTTGGCCCCCAGCGGTTATCGGCACGGTAGAAGTCGTCTACAAAGGGGCGCGCTACTTCATCATTGATAATGCGTCCACGAGTTTTAAAGCCATCAGCAGCACCGTTATCCCAAGTAGGATCATGCTGCCAAGCTCCAGGGTTGATATGCTCAGTGACATCACGGGTAAATAAGGCTAGGGGGTTCATCGCAACATCTGAAGGACGCACGTTGTTATTTGAACCACTAGTTCTTACGGAGTCGTTGGTGTTACCCAGGGTAAGGTTAATTTTGGCTGCCACCCCAGCACCATTCCAAACGTGAATAACTGAAGGGCTGCCACTGGTGGTGTCGTCAAACCGCATAGTGCCCCTAACGGCCTGCCCTTGAAATTCCTGCTTACCATCAACAACTTCACGGGGGTTTGCACCGTTGCCATTGAGGTCAACTTCGGATAGTGAAATTTCAGAGGCTTCCTGGCTGTAGAGGCAGGAGTTGTGGGAGCTGACCATGTGCGCTCTGTAGCCATCACTTCCGGTAAAGGTAAAGAAGTTGCCGTCGGTGTGCATGGCCCCGTTCCAGTTAAATTCTGGACCAGGGGATACATCTAGGTCGTAGCGGAACCAAGCACCCCACTTATTGGCTCGGGCGGCGGTACGCGCCTGCTGAAACTCTAGAGTCTCGAAGGTGCGGTTGGCATCGTTGAGGTTGGCGACAAAGGCGTTGACCTGGAAATTCTTTTGCAGGGTAGAGTTGTTGCCCTGCTGTACTACTTGCCAACCGCCTTCGGCCAGCGCACCGGCACAGGTTGCGCTAGCTTCGGTAGTAGCTAGTGGGCCTGTGCGGGTTACCAACGCATCGGCCTTAGCCTGGTTTACGGGGCCATCAATACGTCTGGTAACAGCAGCTTGAGGACCTGCATCGTCGACCAGAATGGAATAAACGACTATTTCGTTAGCGCTAACTGTGCCATCGCCATTGATGTCGGTATTAAACGACCAGGCGTTGTCTAATACGTTATCGCCGTTGATGCTAACCCGAGTTTCGTCGGGGAGGGTGTAGGGGTCGTTGGCACCTGGCAGGCGGGTAACGCGGCCTGTATAGCCCGCATAGGTGTTGGTAACGAGCATGAGGTCGGCCAGAATATCGCTGGCGGGCACCCCACTGGGAAATCGGTTATCGGTCTGAAACAAAAACTCGATTTTGGCCTTGGCCCGGTCAACCGCAGGGGTCGCCGCATTGGAGATAACCTGCTGCTCGCGCTGGGAGATAGCCATATCGCTGCGGGTGAAAGAGCGATAGGTGAGGGCCGTAGCCGTCAGCACCACCATGAGCACCAGCAATACCGTGGTCGGCAGCACAAACCCCGACCGGGCTAAGCGGGCCGGTCGGTTGGCTAAAAGTACGAGCTGTAGTAGCCCTGTAACCAATCGCTTGATTGCTGCTTGAGGAAGCCGCAAAGCCTGTCGCAGTAGATGACGACTCATGTTTCTAAGACCGATATGCCAAACAACAAAACCGATAACTCACGTGGGGTAAGGTCCAGTCGGGAGACATGAACCTTACAGCAGCAAAGATGATGAACCTAAAGCGTAATTACACGCCCAGCTAGGGCCATTACGCCCAGGACGAAAACGGGGGTGCTCCATTGGCCTTGAGTTAATAGCCAGTCAACGCCGAGATCGCTTCTGAAGAAGTGACCAGCGTTTACCTACTAAAATACCCAGCTATTGTAGCCAAGCGATCACGGTTGTAAAGTCGTTGGTGACGACTGCGGCGATCGCTGGTTGTGTTTTTGACTCTACTATCCCAGGTGTGCCGGGGGCAGACGGGTGAGCCTGGGGGTGTGCACCTCAGGTTTCTATCTTAGTGAGAACTTTATATTGTGTACTGAGTATTTTTTCGATACTTAATCGAATTTAGGTAACTTTTTTATGCCGAGATCAGCAAGGTACTTAGACGGTTGATGGCATTGGCTTATATCTGCAATATCGGCCAAGGCATGGGCATAGGCTTCGAGCCCGCTTCTAAGGTCGCTGAGTTCTTGGCGCAGGGTGGGTTCTAGCTCCCACCCCTTCTCGTGGGCGACAGCGCTAACACCCTGGGGCTTTTGGGCTTCCCAATCAAATTTAGGCATGGGGCTAGGGCAATGTTTGGCCCTAATTATAGAGCGCTGAGTTAAAGACTGAGATTTTTGCGACCCGGCTGGGGAGTACGGCCATCCTCCATGAAAGGTCGTAGGCACCGTATAGCTGGGATTTGGCCCTTCGGTAACCACTGCTAGCTTGGGGCGTTTCCCCCTCTGGGAGGGCGAGGACGGGTGCCGCAAAATCAAGGAAGTGAGCGGTCAGCGGGGAGCTTCCCCAGCGCCTCGCACCTTGAAGTTGGCCCCTATAGGATTTGCCCCATGAAAACGGAAACCCCCATGCAAGCGGTCTACAGCACTTTTGTAGAACAGGTCAATAACGCCCAGGTGCAGCGGGTGACGCTCGGACGCAATCGCATCGACTACACCCTCAAGCCCGAGTTTGGCCACCGCCGTTATACTACGCAACCGATTGGTTCTACGGACGAGGTGGTGAGTAAGCTCAAAAGCCAGGGAGTGCGGATGACACTTGCGCCTGAGCCCCTACCCCCAGCCAGCATTGCCGGACTCATTATTTCGTCAGGAATGTTGGTCGGAGCGCTGGCTTTAGCCGCCAAGTTCAGCAGCGCGGGTGGCGGGGTAGGTACCGCCGTGGGTATGGGCAAGAGCAAGGCCCGCAGCTATAGCAAAAGCAAAACTGGGGTTACCTTCGCCGATGTGGCCGGGGTCGATGAGGCCAAGCAGGAGCTGCAAGAGGTGGTCGATTTTTTGGCCAACGGCGAGAAGTACCGCAAGCTAGGGGCCAAAATTCCTAAGGGGGTGCTGCTGGTGGGGCCGCCCGGAACGGGGAAGACGCTGCTGGCCAAGGCGATCGCCGGAGAAGCCGGGGTGCCCTTCTTGAGCATGGCAGGCTCGGAGTTCGTGGAGATGTTTGTGGGGGTAGGGGCCTCGCGGGTGCGCGACCTGTTCAATAAGGCCAAGCGCCAGGCCCCCTGCATTGTGTTTATTGATGAGCTAGACGCAGTGGGCAAGACTCGCGGCGGCAACCCTACCGGCGGCAACGATGAGCGTGAGCAAACCCTCAACCAGCTGCTGACCGAAATGGATGGCTTTGACGGCACCGATGGTGTGATCGTGATTGCGGCCACCAACCGCCCCGAAACCCTAGACCCCGCCCTGCGTCGTCCGGGCCGCTTCGACCGCCAGGTGTTGGTCGATCGCCCCGACAAGAGCGGCAGGCTAGAGATTCTACAGGTGCATGGCCGGGGGGTGGCCCTGGGCGAAGATGTGAACCTGGGGGAAATTGCTGCGCAAACCGCTGGCTTTGCCGGTGCCGATCTGGCCAACCTGGTCAACGAAGCGGCGCTGATGGCCGCCCGCCACAACCGACAGGCGGTGCTGATGACTGACTTTATGGAGGCGATCGAGCGGGTCATTGCCGGGCTGGAGAAGCGCTCTAGGGTGCTCACCCCGATGGAGCGGCAGACGGTGGCTTACCACGAAGTGGGCCACGCTCTGGTGGGGGCACTGATGCCCGGCGGCAACCGAGTGACCAAAATTTCCATCGTGCCGCGCGGGCTGGGGGCGCTGGGCTACACCTTGCAAATGCCGGAGAATGACCGCTACCTGATGCTCGAAGACGAGTTGCGGGGTCAGTTGGCGACCCTGCTGGGGGGCCGAGTCGCCGAAGAAATTGTCTTTGGCAAGGTTTCCACTGGAGCCAGCGACGATATCCAGAAAGCTACCGACCTGGCGGAGAAGGCGGTGACCCAGTACGGCATGAGCGCCAGCCTTGGCCCGGTAGCCTTTGCCAAAGCCTCGGCCCAGTTTTTGGATGGGGGCAATGAGCGGCGGACGACCAGCCCCGAAGTGGCAACCGAGATCGATCGCCAGGTGAAGCTGCTGCTCAACAATGCTCGCTCTATGGCGATCGAAATTCTGCGGCTAAACCAGGGGCTGCTAGAGTCGGCCACCCAGGCCTTACTTGAGACTGAGGTGCTGGATGGAGACCAGCTCAAAACCATGCTGGCCCAGGCTCAGGCTCCTGCCGAGCTACAGACCTGGTTGGCCGGGGGCTACAGCCTGGTATAGCCCTGCCTCGATAGGTTTAGTTTGAATTTGGGAGGACGCTGCGATCGCGGCGTCCTTATTTTTGCCTGGGCTAGTCGGGCAGCTTGTACTGGCTGACGATGCGCTTAGCAAACTCGGGCACGTGGGCGGCCAGCTTTTGCGGGTAGTTGCGCTTGACGTACAGATAGTTGCGGGTGAAGTGAGAGTCAATGGAAAAGCGGGCGTACTCCAGCCCCTTGGGGCCGATGCGCTCGATCACCACACCCATCAGTTTGGCAGCCCACATGGGCAGGGTAACGGCCTTGTCGTAGGCAGGGATGCTCTGCTGTACGGCGGCCTTGCGATCGCCCTGGGACGCTACCGGCTGGGTATCGAGCTGATCCATGACGGTGTCGAGCATGGTTTGGCCGCGATCGTTGCGCACTACAATCCACTGCCAGCCAAAGGGGGCACCCATGTAGCCCACAACTAAATCAGCTAGTCCATTTACGTAGTCAAAACAGCTCATGCAGGAGGGGGCAAACACATCCTTGAGCTGATTGGTCTTGAGGCCAAAGAAGGGCACCGTTTCGGTGGAGCCATCTTCGTGCTTGAAGTGGACGCGAAAATCCTGCATGAACTCGTAGTGGACTACGGTATCCGGCGATCGGCTGGTGGTTTCGAGAAACTTCTGTAACCCAGCGCGGCTGACGTTATCAACACAGGGGGTGCCCAGCACGTAGAGCTGCTCTAGGCCCAGCTGCTTTTCGACCGCCCGCAGCGCCTGAATCTGGCAGCCGACGCCAATCACTAGCAGGCGCTTCATGCCCGATCGCTCCACCTGTTCCAAGACGGATAGATTAGGCGACAGGGTGGGCTTGTTGACCCGCGCCGCCAGGATTTCTTCGGGGGTGGTAGCGAGGATGGGCTGGGGCTGGAAGCGATCGCTCTCGGTATTCTGAACGCACACCACCCCTTCTACTAGGCCCTTGGTCAGCATTTCAATGGCAATCGAGCTGACAATGCCCGTCCACTGCGCCCCCTCAATGGGCTGCTGCTTGCGGGCGGCCATCATATCTTGGTGAACGCCGAAATAGACGTCGTTTTCAGCCTCTAGATCGCGGCTACGCCCGTGGGTCTGCTGCTCTAGGGTGGGGAACTGCTGATTGAGAAAGGCGCAGGCCTCTTTGACGTAGTGGATATAGTAGGTATCGCAAAAGCCGCACTCGCTACAGAGTTCTTTGGCGGGGCGGGTGGCCCCAGGGCGCAGGGCTTTGGCTTTGTTATGGGGAGGCTGGGCCAGGGTCATAGGGACGGGGGTGGATTGCTCAGTAACAGCTGTTCTTCACCATACCGCACGGGTTTGGGCCGATTGGCGCGATCGCTCCAATTGTTACGAAATATAGCGCTGCCTACACCGCTCAGCGACGGAGGGAAGGCCACAGCGCCGGAGCAGATGCGGAGCTTGAGACGGCGATCGCGCTACAGCCTTTTGTTTAAGCTAGAGATTACCCAGCGTCTTTCCTGGTCTACAGTCTTCCCGACCCAAATTGACGTGCCTTTTTACCTATCCGCTGGCTGGCTGGGCAAAATCCCCCCTCCCCGACCGATTACAGGTTAAATGGAAGTAAGCATAAGCAAAAGCTATGCCTCCGCTCCCTGGGTTTACCGTTGTGATGATCTGCTGCCTCAACCCTCACTGCACCCAGCCCAATCACGCTACCCAGGCCGCGGTTTGCCCTACCTGTGGCAATCCCTTTGAGCCGCGTCTGCGGGGCCGCTATCGCCCACTGAAGCTGATTGGCCGGGGCGGCTTTGGCCGCACCTACTTTGCCCTCGATGCCGATCGCCTCAATACCCGCTGCGTGATCAAGCAGTTTGCGCCCCAAACCCAGGGCACCAAGTCTTTCTTGAAGGCGGTGCAGCTATTTGAGCAGGAAGCCGTGCGGCTGCACGAACTGGGGGAGCACCCCCAGATTCCGACCCTGCTGGCCTACTTTGAGCAAAACAAGTACCTCTACCTGGTGCAGCAGATGATACAGGGCCGCACCCTGTATCAAGAAATTGCCGCCCAAGCGGCCTATAGCGAGGGCAGCCTGCGCCAGCTGCTAGAAGATCTGCTGCCGGTGCTGCACTTTATTCACGAGCACGGCGTCATTCACCGCGACATTACTCCATCTAACATCATTCGCCGCAAGATTGACCAAAAGCCTGTGCTGATTGACTTTGGCGTAGCCAAACAGTTTAGCGAAGCCATTCGCTACGAGCCAGGCACCCGCATTGGCACCGAGGGCTATGCCCCGATCGAACAACTGCGCAGCGGCCAGGCTTACCCCTCTAGCGATCTCTACAGTTTGGGAGCCACCTGCCTACACCTCCTCACTGGCTGCAAACCAGAAGACCTATACAGCCCTCAGGAAGGCCGCTGGCTGTGGCAAGAGCACCTGCAAAAGCAGGGGCGCACCATTCACCCCGACCTGGCAGCAGTGCTGAACTACATGACCAAAGACCTGGTTAGCGAACGCTACCAGACCGCCCAAGATGTACTGGAGGATGTGCAGCGACTGCCCAAACTCGAAGGTGCGGTGCCGGGCTGGGTTTCCAATCAGTCTGACCAAAGTCTCTTCACCGGGATTAATCGCCCCCCCCTCAGCGGGCCAGGCCGTTCGGCGGGCCTGGTCATGCCCACGACCTCGCTGCCTTCGATGGCTGATCCCCAAATACCGCTAGCCAACCCCACCCTGGGGCCTAAATCTGGGCCCATGTCAGGGCCAGCGGCGGGGCCAATTTCGGGCAGGCCTACCTCCAGCCCGCTCAAACCTGTAAGCCTCCAGCCGGTCAGCAAAGGCTCCAGTTCCAGTCCACCTAGTTCTGGCTTGGGCTGGCAGCCCAGGACTAGCTTGAAGGGGCACCAGTCGTGGGTAACGGCCCTGGCGTTTAACGCTCAACAGCCCATGCTAGTGAGTGGCAGCCTAGATGACAGCATCCGCATTTGGAACTGGCAGACGGGAGATTTGCTCCACACCCTTAAGGGCCACGCTCGGGGCGTTAATGCTGTAGCCGTTGACCGGCGAGGGCAACTGCTGGTTAGCTGTGGCGACGATGCGACCGTCAAAATTTGGCAGCTGAGCGATGGATCGCTGCGCCACACCCTCAAAGGCCATCTGCGGGATGTGAATGCGATCGCCCTCAGCCACAGCGGCAACATGATCGCCAGCGCCAGTGAAGACGGCACCCTCAAACTGTGGCACCTGAGCCAGGGCACCCTGCTCAAAACACTCCCAGGCTCGGCGGGCATGCTCAAAACCGTCGCCTTTGCTGCTGCTGACCAGCGGCTAGTCAGCGGCGGTCTCGATAACACCGTGCGCATTTGGGATGCACAAACCGCCACCACGCTCAACGTGCTCACCGGCCATACCAATACCGTTAACCAGGTAGCAGTTAGCCCAGACGGTCGCCTGATCGCCAGCGCCAGCAAAGACCGCACCGTGCGCCTCTGGGATTTAGCGGCGGGTACTCTGCTGCACACTCTCCAGGGCCATAGCCAGGAGGTCAATACCGTGGCCTTTTTCCCCGACGGGCAGCGCCTGGTCAGCGGCAGTACCGACGGCACGCTGCGGTTTTGGCGCAGCAAAGACGGCACCCTCAAAGAAACGCTCTCGGCCCACGTCAACCCTGTGCATCAGGTGGCGGTGCAAGCGGGCGGTAAAGTATTGGCCAGCGCCAGTGCCGATAAGACTATTAAGCTGTGGCAGTGGCAGGGGTAGGGGAGTGGATGGGTAGGGGGTGAGGGAGTAGAGGGTGAGGCCAAACGGTTCTACTATCACCGAGAGCACTGACCTAGGGCTAGATGGGTTTGGAGGTGAGTACCAGGCGCAGTTTGGCGTGGATGAGGTTGAGCTGCGCCATGCCCAGGTCAACGTCGCCTTCGACGACAACGCCAGTATCGAGGAGGCGATCGAGCAGCTCCAAAATAGTCGGGTTCTGATTTTTTTGACCGGGGTAGTAGTTCCCTTCCTTAGGCAGTAGGGTACCGATTTCCCCCAGGTCAATGTTGAGGTCGGCGGGGTCTACATCAAAGATTTCGCACATCGACACCACCTGCTCTTCTAGCTTGCGCAGGCTGTCAGCGGCCCGTTCTAGGTCGTCATCGTTGAGATCGCCCGACTCCATGCGGCGAATGACCTGGGCTTCCATCAGCTGGCGTACCAGTTCAATGACGGTGAGCAGCAGGGGCGCTAGGCCCGCATCGGTTTTGGCAGGGGGCTGTAGCGCCAGGCTCGGCAACAGGTCTGGCTCGGCGTTTTCAGAGGTCATAGCCACAGTCTAGTGCATCTCAAGGAGGGCAATTCTGCCGCCATAGCCCCTACCACGTGGAACTATGGGCGATTTTGCCACTGCTGTTGGAGCCACTGACGGCGGGCTTCTTCAGCTTGGGCGCGGCTTTGGTGGTGGCCAATACGGCCCTGGTCGAGGGCACGCAGTCGGTTGCCCTGACTGCGGCTAGGGGCTGAACGAAAGCTAGGAATGGTGCGGCTGGTCGCAAGTTGTCGGAGGGTACGGAGCATCAGCATGAGGGTATTCAAAAACAATAGTGAATGGGAAACCCCTGGATTCCAAGAACCCAGGGGTTTTTTGAACCAAATCGACCGGGTTTCTGGCCTAGCTCACGGCTTCGGCGGGCCGCAGAGCCTTGAGTTCGGCCTCTAGGGTTTCTAAACGAGTCTGGAGCTGTTGATTAGCCTCTAGCAGCTCATTGGTGCGGCTGCTGAGGTAGGGGTCGCTTTCCCACCAGTTAATGCCAATTTCGCGGGCCTTATCGACCGAGGAAATGATCAGGCGAATGCGAATGCTCAACAGTTCGGTAGAACCAACGGAGACCGAAATATCTCCGGCAATCACAATGCCTTTGTCGAGCACCCGCTCAATCACATCCACCAGAGAAGAGCCTTGGGTGGCGGTAGCCATGCTGCGACCGGGTTGGGGGCGGGTCGTGGGGGTAGAGGGGGTCACGGCAGATTACCTTCAGTTAGAACTCAGCTGGTAGCCGGTGGGCTGTCCATCGGTTTCTTGTTTTTCGATCAGCGACTGATCGAGCATCGATCTAAGGGCGTTAACCATCTGAAAGCGGTTTAAGCCCAGAGCTGCCTCGATAGTAGCGAGAGATGCGGTACCTGTCGCGTCGAGATAGTCAAAAATGCGGGTTTCAATATCATCGTTAAAGCTGGCATCGCTGACGCTGGCTTCGGCCTGGGGAGCCTCCTCCACTAGAGCCTCGGGCTCAGCCGGTAATTTCACCACGGTTTCGCTCTGAACCTCCGGGATGACAGGCACAGCGGGTTCTTCGACTTGAAGGACTTGGGCCTCAGGCTCATCATCAACTACAACCTCTTGAGAGACAGTCTCGATCAAATCCTCAAGGGGTGGGGCCGGGGCATCATCCTCTTCTTCACCGTGGAAACGAGCCGTAGGCGGGGCCTCGGGCTTGAGGGTGAGATCGTTGACCAGTTCGGCCTGGGAAACCACAAATCGATTGAACAGGTTCCACAGGTGGCGAGTGGCATCGGGGGCGGGCTCTTTGGAGCGGGCCAGCAGAATGTCGCTGCACAGGTCGCGGAAGTCAGCGTTTTCGGCCAGGGGCAGAATGCCGTGGTCGTGGCAGATGGTGGCAATCATTAGGCTAGGGCGCAGGCTCGAGACCATGTCTGGCGCAACCGCCGACTGAAATGCCTTGACCAACTGCACAATTTGCAGCGCCGCTGAGCCGTCGATGCCGACCTTTTGCACCAAAATTTGCTGCTGAGCCAGTTCATCGGGCTCGGGCATGTTGATGGTGATCAGGCGATCTTGCAGGGCATCTTGGGTGCCGTGGACGCCGCAGTATTCTTCGGGGTTGGAGGTGAGAATGGCGCGGAAGTGGGGGCTGACGCGAATGTATTCGGCCCGGTTGTTGCTGGGGGGCAGCACCAGGAGTTTTTCCTCTAGTGCTGAGAGCAGCACGTTGTTGACTTCGGGGCGGGAGCGGTTGAACTCGTCGTACACCATGGTGAAGCCTTCGCGGCAGGCCAGGGTGAGGCGCGAGTCAATCCAGTTGTGGCGCAGCTCGTCTTCCACCTTCATAACGCTGTGGATGTAGTTATCGACCACCTTCTTGCGGGTGTAGCCCGACTGGTTGCCGATCAGGTCTGAGGTTTTGAACTCGTCATCGCCAAACAGCAGCATGATGGGGCGAGCCAGCAGGTCGGCCAGGTGCAGGGCCAGGGTGGTTTTGCCGGTGCCAGCGGGGCCTTTGAGGTGGATTGAGTACCCCGATTGCAGATACCGCAGGGCCCTGAGGGTAGTGCGCTCTAGGGTGGGAGTGGAGACGAAGTTGCGGGGGCGGGCTTGGAGAACGGTGTTCACAGAACGGCTTCCTCTTGCACGAGATAGGTACGGTCTTGCTTGACGACGAGGTCTTTTTGGATGAGCGATCGCAGCGCGTCTACGGCCTGAAATCGGTTGATGCCAAGCTCGGTCTCAATTTCGCTGAGGCGGGCACCCTGGGCCAGGTGCAGGTAGTTGTACACCACCTCTTCGAGGGACGGGGGCTCAGGAGCGGGCGATGCCACCGCCACCGCTGCCGGGGCCACTGGTGCCACGGCGGTGGCAACTGGAGCCGAGCGGGTTGCGGCAGCAGCAGGGGCTACCTTGGCTGGGGTAGATCGGGCGGGTACGATTTTTGCGGCTGGTGCTGCCTTGGCAGGAACTACCCTAGCGGATACAGCTTTTGCCGCCACAGGTTTGGGCGCAGCTTTAGGGGCCGTTTTGCCTGGCGCTGCCGCGCGAGCCGGTACTGAAGTGACAGCGGGCCGAGTTGCTACCGGGCGAGGGGCTGGAGCAGCCTGAGCCACGGCAGCGCCACCCCAGACAACGTGGGAGAGCTGAGCCCGCTGGGCCTGGAGCTGGTGGCGAAAGTCGGCCAGTTCGGTGAACATGGCATCGACGGAATCGGTGAGGGCGGCGCGATCGCTCTGCCTCTGCTCCTGGTTTACCACGGCGGCCTGCTGGCGCACAGCGGTCAGGTCTTTGAGGGTGGCCTGCACCTGCACCTGGAGGTCTTCGACGTAGGCGGTGAGCTGGGGCAGCAGTTCGGCCCGCACCATGGCCTGCTCTTGGCGATAGCCCGCCAGATCAACAGCCGTTTGGGCCTGAATGTTGGCGACCTGCTGCTGCACCTGGCGCAGCTCTTGGGCGATTTCTAGGCGCAGTTCGCTGACAGTGGCTTGCAGCACTTGGCAGTCGTACTCTAGCTGCTGGCGCACTTCGGCGGCGCTAATTTCGCGATCGCCCTGGTAGTTGGCGAGCAATAATTCAGTGTCGGCCTGGAGCTGCTGAATATAGTCTTGGCGGGCCTGCTGCCGGGGCAAAATCTGGGCGGCGCGATCGGCGGTGGTTTGGGCCAGCCATAGGGTGGTGTTGGCGCGCAGATCGGCCATCAGCTGGTCGAGGTCTTGGCGCAACTGCACGGCATGGGCCAGCCGGTCAGCCTGCCAGCGCTCCAGGTCTGTCGAGACCTGATCGCGCCGGTCAACCACCTCGCTCTGGCGCAGCTGTCGTGCGGCTTGCCACTGGTCATAAAGTGCTGTCACAGGACGGCTCTCCCTTTAGTAAAAATGAAACGGGGTGAATAATTTGGAGAATCTTTTAGGGCGGCAAGGAGAGAAAATAGCGCGGGGAGAAGAACGTTTACGAGACTCTAAAACCTAGCTGTGTTTGAGTGTCTTAATGGGATAATAAGGCGCTGTTCTGGAGCTTGCCGACGACAGACTTGCGGTTAATAGTTGCTATGAAAGATATCCGTTTTAACCCAGCTTATGGGGCAGCTAAACAGTGGTTTGACCAGCGTTCTGCTGCCCCATTGGTGTAAAGAGCAGAGGCACTCTTAGGCAGCGGGTACAGCAGCTTGGGCAGTCAGGCCAACGGCTTCAGCGTACTTGAGGTAGGTGTCAACGGAAGCGATGACAACACGGGCTTCGATAGCCAGCAGTTCAATACCTACGAGAGAAACCCGAACCCAAGCATCAATGACAATGCCCTTGTCCAGAATACGGTCAACAACTTCAGCCAAGCTAGAGGAAGAGTTTACTTTTTCAACAGCCATGATTTTGAACCCCTAAACAATTAATGTGTTCAATGAAATTGCAAGGATAATTTCCTCAAATACACCTAACTGCTACTGCAAAGAAGCGGTAGAAACAGACTCAGTGCGTAGGGCTTGTTCCTTGCACATTTGTATTCTGCCCATCCGCCTAGAACAGCTCACAACTTTAGAAAAATCAGTTCACTAATTGTTACCTGAAGGGCAGCAAGTCCCGGCTCTCAAAGGCCAAAACGCCTTTGGGCAGCCAATCTCAGCCGAATGCTTGATAATAAAAGGCGCAAGCTACGGTTTAGGCAATGGCATGATGGATGACTCGACGCTGGAAGTGCTGCTGCAAAGCCTAAAGCAGGAGGATGAGTACCAGCGGGAGTTGGCAACCGCCGCCCTGTGGCAGCGCTGGTTTTACCAAAAGGGAGAGTTGGGCAACCAGCAACTGCAAGAGGCCCAGGCGTTGGTAGATAGCGATCGCATGGATGCAGCGGAGCAGCTGCTCTCAACCCTAGTGAATGAACTGCCAGATTTTGCCGAGGCCTGGAATCGGCGGGCCGTGCTCTATTACGTTCAGCACCGGTATCGAGAGGCGATGGCTGACTGCGAGCAGGTGATTGAGCTGGTGCCCTACCACTTTGGAGCGCTGCACGGCCTGGGACTGTGCCATGCGGCCCTAGGGCAGTATGCTGCGGCAATTCAGTCGTTTCGGCGGGCGCTGGTGGTGCAGCCCTACGCCCTGGTCAACCAGCGGCTGATTTTAGAATGTACGGCGCAGTTGAGCTAGCGACAATTTTATGCAAGAGAGGATGCCAGACAGGTCTATGCCAGAGAATGCCTCGACGATTTTGACCCGGCTGCGGGAGGGCAAGGTGCGTTTTGTGCGGGTGGTGTGGTGCGACAACGGCAACGTCATTCGCGGCAAGGCCATTCACATTGATGCGCTGACGCGGCAATTTGAAGGGGGAGAAGCGGTTGCTGTGGGACTCTCGGCGGCGCAGCAGGCGATTCCAGTGGTGGCCGATGCAGTAGCCCCCGGCAGCGGGCTAGGGCCAGTGGGGGAGGTGTGGCTGGTGCCCGCCTGGGAGACCTTGCAGATGCTACCCTACGCGCCAGGCCAGGCACGGGTGCTGGGGGAGATGGTAAAAGACGATCAGCCCTGGCCCTGGTGTGCGCGGCAGTTTCTCAAGCGCATGGTGCAGCGGGCTGCCGATCAAGGAATTACCATCAAAGCGGCCTTTGAGCCGGAGTTTTACTTGCTTAGGCGAGGCGACAACAATAGTCTCCCTGCCGACAACGCGCCCTTTGCCGCTACGCTGGCGATGGACCTACATCAGGAGGTGGTGATGGCGATCGCCGCTGCCCTCAGCGCCCAGGGCATCGCGGTAGAGCAGTATTACCCCGAATCGGGGCCAGGCCAGCAGGAAATTTCGGTGCGCTACACCGATGCCCTAGCCGCCGCCGATCAGCATGTGGTCTACCGCGAGACGGTAAAGGCGATCGCCCACCAGCAAGGCCTCGTAGCCTCTTTTGTGCCTAAAGTGTTTGAGTCCCACGCAGGCAGCGGGTGTCACCTGCACTTGAGCCTGTGGCAGGGGGAGAAAAATCTCATGCCCGATGGGGCGGGCGGTCTATCCGATGTCGCCAGATCCTTTATGGCGGGGCTGTTGCACCATCTGCCTGCCCTGATGTCCATCACCGCCCCTAGCCCCAACTCGTACCGGCGGCTGCGACCCCATAGCTGGAGCGGAGCCTACGCTGCCTGGGGGATGGATAACCGGGAGGCGGCACTGCGGGTGCCGAGCAATTTCTCGTCGCCCAGCCCAACTCATGTAGAGCTGAAGACGGTGGATGGGGCAGCAAACCCGTACTTGGCGCTGGGAGGGGCGATCGCCGCTGGTCTCGACGGCATGGCCCAGGGCTATGCACTGCCGGAACCGGTGCAGTGCGATCCAGGAGCGTTGTTGGAGGCGGAGAGGGGCGATCGCGGCATTGCCCTGCTGCCCCAGTCCCTAGCGGAATCCTTGGCGGCCTTCGATGGCGATGCCGTGCTGTTAGACGCGCTTGGCGAACCCCTCGCCAAAACCTATCGGGCGGTGCGTCAGGCTGAACTGGCGGCCATGGAGGGGATGACGCTGGCCGCAGAGGTTGACCTGCTGCTAGAGCGCTATTAGCCACTAGTCCTCCACCGATAGCTCATGGACGTTCCAGAGCGCACCGCCGAGGGCGGTAAATTTCACCCCCTGCACTCGGTTGCGCACGGCGGTGAGCGACAGGTTGTTGATCAAATACATGAACGGCAGATATTCCTGGGTGAGCTGCTGGGTTTCTTTGTACAGCTCAAAGCGCTCGTCTTCGTCAATTACCTGGGCCGCCTGGATGTAGAGATCGGCGATGCGACGCTCCCAGTCGGCGGCCTGCCAACCCTCCAGTGGGTCTTGGCCAGGACCAGCGTTTTGGTTAAAAGCGTGGAGGGCACCGTCGAGCAGCCACACGTTAGCGCCGCCGTTGGGTTCTGGGCCACCAGTCAGCCCTAGCACCATGGCTTCCCAATCCAGACTGTCGGTGAGGCGATCGACTAGGGAATTAAAGGCCAGGGGTTGAAAATCGACCTGAATGCCCAGCTTGGCCAAGTCGTTCTTAATCTGCGCCCCGATCGATTCCCGGATTTTGTTGCCCGAGTTGGTAATCAGGGTAAACCGCACCCGATTGCCCTCGGCATCGAGCAGGTCATTCGCCGCATTGTACTGAAACCCATCGGCCAGCAGCAGCTGCTTGGCTTTTTCGGGGTCGTAGTCGTAGGTGCGAATGCCCATTTCGGGCGGGGCAAAGAAGGGGCTGGGCACCGAGATGGGCGAGGTCTGGGGTTGCCCTAGGCCCTGAAAGATATTGTTCACCATAGTCTGGCGATCGATGCCGTAGGAGACCGCCTGGCGAAAGGCCACGCTATTAAACCAGGCCGACTTGACGGGGCTGACCAAGGGTTTACCGTCGCGGCTGGCGCGATTGAGGTTGAAGGCAAAAAAGTTGGTGCCCAGCCCAGGGCCGCCGTTGTAGATGGTGAAATCACCCCGCTCTTCTTCGCGCTTGAGCAGTGAGAAAAAGTCGGGCTGCACGCTCTCTAGGTCTAACCCGCCGGAGCGAAACTGGAAGAAGGCGGTATCGGTAGAGCCGACAATTTGCCAGACAATCTGCTCAATGTAGGGCTGGGGGTTGCCCTGGTCGTCTTTTTGCCAGTAGTAGGGGTTGCGCTCGAACATTATCCGCTCGCCGGGGACGTACTGAGCTAAGCGGTAGGGGCCGTTGCCCACAATTTTGCCGGGGGCCGTATCGGTGCCCCAGGTAGAAAGAAACAGGGGGTTGCCCTGGGCGTCAGTGCTCTCTACCATGGGCCGCAGAATATGGGCTGGGATAATTTCTAGGGACGTGTTTTCGAGCATGGGGGCGAAGGGCTCGGGCAGCGTAAATTGCACCCGGCGATCATCTACCTTGCTGATCTGGGGAAAGCGGCCTTCGGTGCCAATGCGAAACCCGTCGCGGCTGTTGGTGGGAATGGCAGGGTTAAACAGCACGTCGTAGGTGAAGATCACATCGTCTACGGTGAGAGGTTCGCCATCTGACCAGCGCAACTCGTCGCGCAGGGTAAACACCAAGATGGTGCCGTCGTCAGAGATCTCCCAGCTTTCGGCCAGAGCGGGCACGGTTTCGCCACTGACGCCATCGGTGGTAGTCAGCCCTTCAAAGGTAAAGCTAAAAATATTGGGCGACTCTTGGCTGAGAATGGGGTTGAAGGTTTTAGGATCGCTCAGGGCGCTGAGCACCAGGCGGGGCACATCGGCACTGGCCTGGGCAAACCGGGTGGGGTCGCAGCCCGCACTGGCCAAGCCCACTGCGATCGCCAGCAGTAGAGCCACAAAGCGCCTACCCTGGCTATGCCAGAACCCCAGCCGTTGCCAGACCCTGGCTGTCCCCAATGCCGTTGCCATGGTTGTAACCCTCCTGCCGCCAAGACAATGCCTCAAACACTATAGCGAGTTACCTCTAGGGATTTGCATTCTCAGCCCGTGAGGATGGCAATGTCTCCCAAGCGCAGGCTCACGCAGGGAGTGGATCGGCGGAGGCGATCGCCCCCTGTCGAAGACGCTCAGGGTTTAGGGCACCCTAGGGGCATCCCCCAAGAGACTGTCCTATGGCTGATCGCTACTATCTATACGGTATTTTTCCTGCCCCTGGCCCCGCTGAGCTGCCCCTGATGGGCCTAGACGACCAGGTGGTGCAGGCTCAACAGCTGGGCGACTTTACCTTTCTCTATTCCCTAGCGTGCCAAAAGCGCTACCTGTCGAGCCGCAAAAATCTGCTGGGCCACGAGAAGGTGCTAGAAGCTGCCATGGAGCAGGGCCACCGCACGCTGCTGCCGCTTCAGTTTGGCCTGATTGTCGAAAGCTGGGAGCAGGTGCAAGACGATTTGGTAACACCCTACGCCGAAGACTTAACTCAGCTATTTAAGCGGCTCAACGGCTGCCGGGAGGTAAGCATTAAAGTGCAGTGGGAGCCCTCCACCGAGCTGGAGATGATGATGGCCGAAAATACCGACTTGCGGGCCCAGCGCGACCAGCTAGAGGGCACCCAGCTGGGTATGGAGCAGGTGATTTTTATCGGTCAGCAGATTGAGGCGGCCCTGGAGGAGCGCAAGCAGGGGATTATTGACCAGTTTCGCCAGGCGCTGTCTCCCCTAGCCAAAGACGTGCTCGAAAACGCGCCCCAAACTGACGTGATGATCTATAACGCCGCCTTCCTGATTCCCTGGGAGAGCGAGGAGGAGTTTAGCCAGGCGGTAGATGCCATCGACGGTACCTTCGGCGATCGCCTGCGGATTCGCTACAACAATTTCACCGCTCCCTACAACTTCGCCCAGCTCAACTAGCCGCCTCCCAAGCCCCTAAATCTATGCTGTTTAAACTTCTCTTTGCCCCCGTGCTCGGCCCGATTGAGGGCGTTAGCTGGGTCGCCAACAAACTGCTAGAGCAGGCTGATGTGGCCACCAACGACCTCGAAAGCCTGCAAAAGCAGCTGCTCGCCCTCCAGCTCGCCTTTGACATGGGGGAGGTGGCTGAAGCCGACTTCGAAATTCAGGAAGAAGAAATTCTCCTCGCCATCCAGGCTATTGAGGATGAAGAGAACGACGAAGATGAGTGACCTAAAACTGGGGTGCTAGGATTCGAACCTAGGAATGCCGGGACCAAAACCCGGTGCCTTACCACTTGGCGACACCCCATTGCTTTCGCTTTGATAATATAGCAGGTTGCGCCGCGCTACTGTCAAGACTGCTGGAAAACTTAGAACTGAAAACCTATGCTATCTCTGGGGAAGCGAAGCTGATACCTGCAATCCTACGCTTTGAGCACAGTATACAAAGATATGGTGTTGCTTCAGACAGGCCTTCTAAGGTCGTCAATTAAGGCTTCACAATAGTAGAAACAGGTCGTCTACCTGGGGTGCTTTTAATCGTTACTGCAAGGTTTTGGGCCTGCCTCTCCATGGCTTCTGATACGTTCTACGCCAATCTGCCGCCCCTCGAACAGTTTTTAGAATTAGCCAACCCCGGCAACTACGTCGATGCGCCGACCGATTGGTATGCCCTAATTACCGACGTGGTTGACTCGACCCAGGCGATCGCGCGCGGCCAGTACAAAGAGGTCAACGTGCTGGGGGCCAGCTCGATCATGGCGGTGCTCAACGCCGTGGCTCCGCTGGATGTGCCCTTTGTGTTTGGGGGCGACGGAGCAGTGCTGCTAGTGCCTCCCACAGCCGTGCATGGAGCGAGGGAGGCGCTGCTGGGCATTCGGGCGCTGGCCCGCGAGTCGTTTGGGCTAGATTTGCGGGTGGGTATTGTGCCGCTAGAGGCGATCGCGCTCCACCAGCGCCCGGTGCGGGTGGCAAAAATTCGCCTCAGCCCCAGCTACTGCCAGGCCAACTTTATCGGCGGCGGCCTCACCTACGCTACTGAACTGATCAAAACCAATGCGACCTATCGGCTGGATGTGCCGGGCGATAGGTCAGTCACCAACCTGACTGGGCTAGAGTGCCGCTGGCAAGATATTCCCAGCCCCCAGGGTCACACCCTGAGCCTGATTGTGGCGGCGCTGCCCAGCGGTGGCTACGTCAACGAATATCTGTATCGGGAAATTCTGGAAACCCTTGGCGACATCTACGGCGAGGGGGAAAGCTACCACCCCGTGGCCCCATCGGCCCTCAATCTATCGATCAACCCTGGGCGGCTGCGGGCGGAGGCTAAAGCCAGAGCCAAAAGTGCTAAGTGGAGCGATCGCGCTACCTATACCGCCCGCGCCTATCTAGAAAGTCTGCTGGGCCTGGGCCTGATGCGGTTCGACGTGGACGCAGGGGGCATTGACTGGGGCAGCTATAAAGCCTCGGTGCGAGCCGCCTCAGATTACCAAAAAATTGACGATATGTTGCGCATGGTAATTGCTGGCAGCCCTGCCCAGACCGACCAGATTGTCGCCTACCTGGAGAGCCGCCTCGCCCAGGGGCACCTGGTCTACGGGGTGCATGTGTCAGACCGAGCGCTGATGACCTGCCTGATTATGGATCGGCGCGATCGCCACTTCCACCTGATCGACGGGGCCGATGGCGGCTACGCCCTAGCCGCCCAGCAGCTCAAGGCTAGGCTTCAGGGCAAAGCCCAAAACTGGCAGGCCTACTCGCGTCTGGCCCACCGCCGTCAGACCGTGGGGATCAGAGCGCGAAAGCAAGCTTAGGGATAGCGCTTTTAGCTGTTCAGCTAAGGCTCAAAGGGTGTTCCCAAAACAGGCAAAAACACCGCTGGACTAGGTGGTGTATTCAGCGTTGATTTTGACGTAGTCGTAGCTCAGATCGCAGCCCCAGGCCTGCCCGCTGCCGGGGCCATCGCCAATGCTAACCTGGATGGCGACGGTGTCGGTTTTGAGGTAGTCGCCCTGGGTGGCTGCCGTCAGGTAGGCGCTGGCAGCGGGGCGATCGAAGGTTAGGGGTTGACCGTGCTCCATCAGTAAAATGTCGCCTAGCTGAATCCGCAGGTCGCTTTGGTCAAAGGTGACACCGGCTCGGCCAGCGGCAGCGGCAATGCGGCCCCAGTTGGGGTCGTGGCCAAAAATGGCCGATTTCACCAGAGATGACCCGGCGATCGCCTTAGCCACCTGACCTGCAGCGGCAGCGGTCACCGCCCCAGCGACAGTGACTTCAATTAGACAGGTGGCCCCTTCGCCGTCGCGGGCGACGCATTTGGCCAGGTATTGGCAGACGGCGGTGAGCATGGCTTCGAGCTGATCGGCCTCGGCCCCTTCGTCGGTGATGGCGGGGGTGCGAGACTCGCCGTTGGCCAGGGCAATGAGGGTGTCGTTGGTGCTGCTGTCGCCATCTACGGTGATCTGGTTAAAGCTGCGATCGGCGGCGCGGCGCAGCATATCCTGCCACAGGGTGGGCGACACAGTGGCGTCGCAGGTAACAAAGGCCAGCATGGTGGCCATGTTGGGGTGAATCATGCCCGAGCCCTTAGCGATGCCGCCAATGCGCACGGGGCGATCGCTGATCGTGGTTTCCATCGCCACCGATTTAGTCACCAGGTCGGTGGTAATAATTGCCCCAGCGGCGGCATCGGAGCCTTCCGGCGACAGACTTTCGACCAGCTTGGGGATGCCCGCCTTGAGCTGGTCCATTTTGATCCGCTGGCCAATCACACCGGTTGAGGCAATCAGCACAGCCTCGGGGGGCAGGTTGAGGGCAGAGCCGAGGGAGGCGGCGCTTTCAACCGTATCGACCCAGCCCTGGTTGCCGGTGCAGGCGTTGGCCTGACCGGCGTTAATGAGAACGGCGCGGGCGCTGGGGCGAGCTTCGAGGCGCTGGCGGCAGTAGTCAACACAGGCAGCGCGCACGTGGCTGGTGGTAAAGACCCCCGCTGCGATCGCCTCACAGTCTGAATAGATTAGCGCCAAATCCGGTGCCCCCGAGGGTTTGAGCCCTGCGGTAATCCCTGCGGCCTGAAATCCTTTGGGTGCTGTAATGCCCCCCTCAATCACCCGCCAGTCTGCCATGCTGTTGTTACCCCATTAGGTCTGCCGGGGATTATACCAAGCTTCTGCGGGAATGCTGCTGGCCGTTCAAACACCAAATCATGCAATCGACCGTCATCACCATCTGTGCAGAAAGTCAGCTGCAATCTATCCAGCATCTGGTTGAAGAAAGCCAATCTGAAAGCTTTCGGTTTGTACAAGGGCTGATGGAGGAGTATCGCAGTGGCCTGAATCGCTTTGACAAGCCGGGGGAGGTATTGCTGATCGCCTCTGTACAAGGCGCAATTGTTGGCCTTGGCGGACTGAATCATGACCCATATTTCAATGATCTAGCCGTGGGGCGCTTACGGCATGTCTATGTTGAAGCGGCTTGGCGCAGACGTGGTGTTGGGCGAGTTCTGGTTACTGCTCTCATGAATGTAGCCAAGCCGCATTACCAGCTTTTGACCCTGCGCACGGATACAGCTGCCGCTGATGCGTTTTATCAAACCCTAGGTTTTAAAGCTGAGCCGCACTGGCCCCACACCACCCATCATCTACAGCTCAGGGATGCGGGCAATTACGTTCCTGGTGCTGTTAGCTAACGCGATCGCAGCCCTCAAGGCTCCAGCACAGTAGGCAGAGGATGCTGCAAAAAAGCGAAGTCTTCGACGACCTGACCGCCGATCAGGTGCTCTTGAATGATGCGCTCGATTACTGCTGGGGTGGCGCTGTGGTACCAGACACCGTCGGGATAGACCAACAAGATAGGCCCTTTGTGGCAGACCCGTAGGCAGTTGGCCTTGGTGCGAAAAACAGAGGTTGGGCGCTCGGCGGTGGGCCGATCTAACCCCAGTTCCTTTAAACGGTTCTTGAGATAATCCCAGGCGACGATGCTCTCGGCTTTGTCGCAGCACTTGGGCTTGGTCTGGTCGGCACAGATCAACACGTGGCGCTGGATGGTGCTGAGCGCCAAGGCTTCTGCACAAGCAGCCAGAGAAGCGCTGGCGTCGGGAGCGTTACTCATCGGGGGTGGCAGCAGGGTTGGTCGGGTCAGTGGCCGCCTGAGATGCTGTGGATGCTGTGGGCTCAGGGGACGCGGCGGGCTCCACAGCGTTTGCAGGCTCGGTTGTAGCAGGCTCAGTTCCAGAGGGCTCCACGCTGGTGGCAACGGCCTCAACCCCAAGCGCAGGTTCGGCGGCAGATTCTGGGGCAGCGGTAGGAGAGACTAATTCTTCGAGGGGAGGCTGCTCAGGGCGCACCCGGCGAATGGGCAGGTTGGCGATCAGCGCTGTCATGCGCTGGTCGCTTTCGAGGGTGAATTCTAAATGTTCTTGGTCAAGCTCAACGTAGCGAGAGACTACTGCAAGAATCTCTTTACGCATTTTTTCGACCACTTCGGGGGTGAGGTCGGCGCGATCGTGGGCCAGCACAAACTGTAGCCGCTGCTTGACCTCGGCTCTGGGGGTCAGGGTGCGGCTGCGGTTAAACAGCTTATCGAGAAGTTCGCTTAGCATTGGCGCTGGGTAGAGAAAACATCAAACACCGTGGCAATAAACGGCCTAGCCCCTAAAAAAGCGGCGCAGGCGGCTGAACAAGTCGTCGTGGGTGGCATTGAGATCGATCAGGGGCACCTCTTCGCCCAGCAGGCGGCGGGCCACGTTGTTAAAGGCGACCCCAGCCAGGGAAAGCTGCTTGTCGAGCACCAGGGGTTCGCCCCGGTTCGAGGAGACAATCACTCGCTCGTCGTCGGGCACTACCCCCAGCAGGGGCACAGCGAGAATATCGAGCACGTCGCGCACCGACATCATCTGGTCTTCTTGCACCATCTTGGGCTTGATGCGGTTGATCAGCAGCTTGGTGAACTTCACATCATTGGCTTCGAGCAGGCCGATGACGCGGTCGGCGTCGCGCACGGCAGAAATTTCGGGGGTGGTGACGACGATCGCCTCTTTGGCCGGGGCGATCGCATTCTGAAACCCCATCTCAATGCCCGCCGGGCAGTCGATCAAAATAAAGTCATGGCTGGGGGCTAGCCCTGCCACCAGCTGCTTCATCTGCTCGGGGGTGATGGCCTCTTTGTTGCGGTTTTGGGCGGCGGCCAGCAGGCCGAGGGTGGGCTGGCGCTTGTCTTTGACCAGGGCTTTTTCCACGGTGCAGTCGCCCGCCAGCACATCCAGAGCGGTGTAGACAATGCGGTTTTCTAGGCCCAGCAGCAGGTCGAGGTTGCGCAGGCCAAAGTCGGCATCGACGACGGCGACCCGCTGGTTACGCTGGGCCAGGGCCATGCCCAGGTTGGCGGTGCAGGTGCTCTTGCCAACGCCCCCTTTGCCCGAGGTCATTACGATAATGCGAGTCATGGACGAACCCAACTTTCCTTAAAGAACCAACTAACTGCCCGACGAAAACAACCGTTAATAATACGCCATGGGTGCAGGCGGCGGACTGCGAATTTAGTCGATACGACACTACGACCCTCCGGAGCCTAAACCTTAAACGCATCCGTCAGCTGCGCTCCCTGGCCCAGGGTGGCGTCGAAATTTTGCTGGGCAAAGGCCTGGGCCTGGGCAATGCGAATGCCGTTGTCGCCGATGTAGGCCACCTCGGGCAGATATTGGCTGGTGGGGCCATCGGGGGCGCGGGCCACCAGATCGGCCAGGCGCAGCTGGGTGGGGTGCATTTGCAGGGCCATGATGCAGCGGCTGCGATCGCCCCCCGACCCCGCATGAGCCGTCCCACGCAGCCTGCCCCACACCAAAATGTCGCCCTCCGCCACCAGCGAGCTGCCGGGGTTGACATCCCCCAGCACAACGATGGTGCCGGGATGGCGAATTTCAACGCCGCCCCGCACAGTGGTTTGCAAATATAGCGGTTCGGCCAGGGGCTTGCCGGGGGCCGGGGGTGACTGCACCAGGGTATCTTCCGCTTCGAGCTGATCGACCGAGTAGCCTGCGGCCACGGCGGCCATGGCGGTCTGGCGGCGACTGGTGGCCACCCGCTTGAGGGTGAGCTGAGCCGAAGTCAGAATTTCCTCTAGGGCCTGAAGCTGGCGGGCATCGAGCAGGCGATCGCGGGCAGCCAGGTGCACCACCGTGTTGGGCTGCCAAAAGGGCTCCCCGCCGTTGAGCCGCTGCTTGAAGTGCTGCAACAGCTCGCCCCACGATAGGGCACCCCCTTCGGCCTCAATCTGGGGGCCGTTAGGCATCAGCAGCACCAGGCGATCGCCGTCATTGCGCAGCCGCAGCTGGGTGCGAGGGTCAATCGGCGGCGCAGGCACTGGGGGGGCAGAGTCCGCCGTGGCCTCTGGATTCTCTGGGCTATCAAGGTTGCCCAAATCAGAGGCCGCCAAGGTGTCGGAATCGGCCTGGGCAGAGGCTTCGACCGGAGACGTATCTGGGTCGGCGGCAGCCTCGGTTATGGCCAGGGAAGCAGAGTCGTCAGGAACCATAGGGGTTGGAGGAGGTTGAAAACACTGGGCCAAGCCCGGTGCTGCCTATAGTAGATCACGGCGGTCGAGATAGCCGGTCGGTCAAGATCGGTTTTCCCCTTGCGGTTTGTCCAGGGCTGTTGGTTATAGTAGAGGAGGTCTCACTACGGCGTTGGTGACTACCAACAATGTTTGTCGATCTATGTTTGTTCCGAACGGGAGCCAAGTTGCACCGGCGGCAGTAAACCGAGCTTGTACTCGGAAACTTTAAGCCAAATGCCACGGCACCCCCCTGGTTTTCCCAGGTCGGAAACTGAGGTAAGACGGCGTTGCGGTGAGGCCTTTAAGATTTTCGGCATTCCCCTGTCTCTGGTAGATGGGGGAATTGTTTTTGAAATGTGATTTAGCTTACTTGAGCGCTAGTATTGACAACATAGCTAGCCTCAAATCCCGATACTGCGATAGTTTGGCAGGTCAGTTTCAAGGTGGCTTGGTGGTTTCTTGTAGGGCCTGCGCCGTTGAATTCGGTTGATTTTCCCGCCAGTGTAATTCGTTTGGAGAATGGGCTGACCCTGATCCACCAGGAGATTGCGGCCACGCCCGTAGTGGTGGCCGATGTGTGGGTCAAGGCCGGGGCCATTACCGAACCGACGGAGTGGGCGGGCATGGCCCACTTTTTAGAGCACATGATTTTTAAGGGCACCGACCAGCTGCCGCCGGGGGTGTTTGACTACGCGATTGAAACCCAGGGGGGCATGACAAACGCGGCCACCAGCCACGACTACGCCCACTTTTACATCACCATCGCCGCCGATATGCTGCCCCAGACGCTGCCCTACCTGGCCGATCTGCTGCTGCACGCGGCAATTCCGGCCGACGAGTTTAGCCGGGAGCGACAGGTGGTGCTCGAAGAAATTCGCCAGGCCCAGGATGACCCCGACTGGCTGGGCTACCAGGCGATGTCGGAGCTGGTCTACCAAGACCATCCCTACGGTCGCCCGGTGCTGGGCACGGCGGAGATTTTGCAGCAGCGATCGCCCGAAGAGATGCGCTGCTTTCACCAGGCCCACTACCAGCCCGACAAGATGACGGTGGTGATTGCGGGCGGCATTCCCCTAGAGCCGACGGTGGCGATGGTGAAGCACGCCTTTCGGGGCTTTGCGTCGCCGCCGCCCTGCCCTGTCGCGGCGATCGCCCCGGTGCCCACCCTGCCGGGGGTGCGCCGCGAAATCCTGCACCTGCCGCGCCTAGAGCAGTCGCGCCTGACCATGGCCTGGCTGGCCCCCGGCATCGACCAGCTCGAAACCGCCTACGGCCTAGATCTGCTGGCGGCCATTCTAGCGGAGGGGCGCAGCTCGCGCCTGGTGCGCGAGCTGCGAGAAGACCGCCAGCTAGTACAGGACATCAGCGCTGGGTTCTCGCTCCAGCGCGATTGTAGCCTGTTCACCATCCAGGCCTGGCTTGACGGTAAGGATGTGGATCGGGTGGAGGCCATTGTGTGCGATCGCATCAGCGAACTGGTGGCCAACCCCATCACCGAGGCGGAGCTGGCCCGCGCCAAACGCCTGCTGTGCAACGACTATGCCTTTTCCACCGAGGCTCCGGGGCAGCTGGCGGGGCTCTACGGCTACTACGGCACCATCGCCAACGCCGATCGCTGCCTGAGCTACGTCCCCACCCTCCAGCGCTACACGAGCGCCCAACTGCAATCGCTAGCCCATCAGTACCTCACGCCCCTGCGCTATGTGTCCACCATTTTGCGCCCGGCCTGATGCCGCCTGGGCAGACTATAGTTAAACTGGCGATCGCCCCAATGATTAAGGCCATCCCTGCCGGTGCCACCCACTGTTCTCTTCGTTACCAACCTCTTGCCCTGTGACAGCCTCCCTCCTTCAAGCGCCGCGCCTGCATCGCACTGTTTTAGCCAATGGCCTGACGGTTCTGGTTTTAGAAAACCCCGTGGCCGACATTGTGTCTGCCCGGCTGTTTATTCGCGCTGGCGGTGCCTTTGAGGCCCCCCACCAGGCGGGGCTGGTGAGCTTTTTGATGGGGTTGCTGACCAAGGGCACCGAGACGCTGTCGTCGATGGCGATCGCCGAAACCGTTGAGTCGGTGGGGGCCAGCCTGGGCACCGATGCCGCCGCCGACTATAGCGTCATCAGCCTCAAAACCGTCTCCGCCGACTTTCCCGAAATTTTTGCCCTGGCCGCTACCCTGCTGCGCCAGCCCAGCTTTCCCCACGACGAAATTGACCTAGAGCGGCGGCTCACCCTCCAGCAAATTCGATCGATGCAGGAGCAGCCTTTCACCATCGCCTTCAACCGCCTCCGCCAGGATATGTACGGTGAGCATCCCTACGCCCTGCCCGGCATTGGCACCGAGGCCTCGGTGTCCGCCATTACTCAGCAGGCCCTAGTAGACTTTCATCGCCAGCACATGCGGCCCGACAACGTCGTCGTTACCATTGTCGGTCGCATTGGCCCCGAAGCCGCCCTGGCCCAGGTCGAACAGGCGCTGGGAGATTGGCAGGTTCCGGCAATGCCGCCCCCGGCACTCACCCTGCCCTCAGTGACAACCACCGCCACCTGCTCAATGGTGGCCCAGGACACCAACCAGGCGATCGTGATGGTGGGCTACCCGGCGGCCCCGGTGAAGCATCCTGCCTACGCCGCCCTCAAGCTGATCAACACCTACCTGGGCAACGGCCTCTCTAGCCGTCTCTTCGTCGAACTGCGCGAAAAGAGAGGCCTGGCCTACGATGTGTCGGCCTTTTACCCCACGCGCCTGGGTCTGTCGCAGTTTGTCGCCTACATTGGCACTGCCCCAGAGAATACCGCCACCGCCCTAGAGAGCCTGCGCTTTGAGGTGGAACGACTGCAAGAGACGGTGCTCTCCGACGATGAGCTACAGGCGGCTAAGAACAAGCTGCTGGGCCAGTACGCCCTGGGCAAGCAAACCAATGCCCAAATCGCACAACTGCTGGGCTGGTACGAAATTTTGGGACTGGGGGTTGAGTACGACCAGCAGTTTCAGGACATGGTGGCAGCGGTGACGGTGCTCGACGCCGAAGCCGTCGCCCAGGAATTTTTCCACACCCCCTGCATTTCACTGCTGGGGCCAGAGGAATTTGTCGCTCCCGTGGCCCAGGCCCAAGCCTGAGCTAAAGTCTAAGATGTAGCGACCAGCTAACAGATAACGGTTTAGGTCAGCGGTTGTCTTGGTCTTAGCAACTCACCTAGGCAGCTTCAGTTAATCCGCTGCATCTAAATCGTTAGCCCTCACGTCGCTGAGTCCTAATTCAAGACTAAATCCTGGGCTATAAATTGCTTTCTCCCAATTCTGGGCTGTTTTAACTTGCTCAGCAGTCAATCCCTTTGCTTCACTAAGAACTGCCGCTTGAATATTTGCCCCTTTCAAGTTAGATCCTTCTAAATTCGCATCTCGAAATTTTGCTCCTTGAAGATTTGCTTCTTCAAGATCCGCATTTTGCAACTGAACACCGTGAAATTTTGCCTCGGCAAGGTTTGCTCTTTGCAGGTTCGCGTGCTGCAAATTAGCACCCCACAATATAGCTTTTGGCAATTGCACTTCTGCAAGAGATGTATAGGGAGCGATGAGATAAGCCCCTGACTGCTCAAGCTTAAAGTTTGTGGGGAACAACGTTTGCTTATTGTATAGAGCTCTTCGTAGGTCTGCCCCCTCCAGGTTGGCACCTAGCAAACTCGCGCCATACAGTCGCGCCCGATAAAGGTTAGCCTTGGATAAATCAGCACGATTGAGGATGGCACCCGTTAAATCTGATTCTAAAAAACGTGCTCCTACCAAATCTGCTCCTGTCAAGTTTATCCGTCGTAGTTCTGCTTCTGGAAGATCAACATTTCGCAACGAAGCCCCTTCACTGGCCAAATTCTCTAAAGCAATTTTTCGGGCATTACTTGTAGGAGTTCCTGCGGCAGCAGCGGCATCAATCACACGCCAGTATTCAAAATGTGCTCGTTTACGCTCAGCTTGAAGGTTTTCTTCTCGTTTAGGAATTTCTACGAGGAAAGCAATAACTGCAATGAGAACTCCTAATTTGCTGGCAGCATCGAGAATTTCAATGAACGCCCATTGCTCTAACCACTTCGCGATCGCTTCTGCAAAGCCTAAAATAACTGCTAAGACAATCAAAGCAAAAAAGAAAACTGTGAATTGTACCTTTGTCCACTCCCGCATGTTCTCATCGCTTCAATACTATTTGGTATCATATTCCACCGACAACTTCACGGCTACGTCTCCATTGATAAGCTATAAGGGCTCACTATAGTATGAAATGTCAGAACTACCTGATAAGGCTCTGCGCATTCCAGATTATCCGACAGTTCTATATGAACGAGATTCAGTTTTTAAGAAGTGAAACAAAATATTTGCTGATTGAGTTGTAAGTTTCAGGGTGCTATTCGGCGAATCTAATTGATAGTTCTAAAGCTTAAGGGTGTTCTTCGTCAAGAATACGGATAACATTACTCAGAACTAGGCAGCCAGGGAGGGTGCAGTGGGAAGTGGACTAGTGTTGGCCCTAGCGGGGCTGCTCGCCGGGGTGCTAGCAGGTTTTTTGGGCATTGGCGGCGGCACGGTGATGGTGCCGGTGATGGTGGCCCTGGGGCTATCGGGGGTGCAGGCGGTGGGGACGAGCACCCTGGCGATCGCCCTGATTTCCCTAGTCGGCAGCGTCCAGAACTGGCGCATGGGCTTTCTCAACCTCAGCAATGTAGCCATGCTGGGGCTGCCCGCCCTGGTCACCGCCTACCTGGGCCAAAAGCTGGCCACCGCCCTGCCCGAATATGCCCTACTGGGAATTTTTGGCCTGTTTCTGCTACTCAATATCTACCTGATTGGCATCAAAAAGCAGGTCATCCGTCAGGCCCAAAAGGCTGAAACCGGGGAGGCGGCTGCGGTGCCCAAGGCGCGATCGCCGCAAATCTCGCCCACCGTATTTCGCCTGGGCATTGGCGGGCTGGCGGGGTTCTTGGCTGGGCTGTTTGGCGTCGGCGGCGGCGTGGTGATGGTGCCGCTGCAAATTTTGCTGCTGCAAGAGCCGATTAAGGTGGCGGTGCAGACCAGCCTGGGGGCGATCGTGATTACCGGGCTGTGGGCCTGTCTATGGCATGCCCAGGCCGGTAACGTGCTGCTGGTTACCGGCCTGATTTTGGGGGCGGCAGGGGCGATCGGGGTGCAGGTGAGCACCCGCTATCTGCCCCGCCTGCCCGACCAGACGGTAAATGTCATGTTTCGCCTGCTGCTAGCCCTGCTATCTGGATATTTCTTCTTCAAAGCCTGGGCCAGCTACACAGCCCTCTCTGCCTAGTCCTCCCCAAGCGCGAAGCTAATGGTTCGGCGGTAGGCGAGTTTGATAAAGCTCGCTGAAAAATATCCCAGGCCCGTGGCAACTGGCAGATAAACGGGCTAGCGTGCGGATGATGCGTCTTCACTGCCCATGCGACCTCTGCTGACCGGCCCCCTGACCGTTGAAACCGTTACCGTCTCCATCCACGACCTGCCCCAGCGGCTAGAGGGGTGCCGCATTGTGCAACTCTCTGACTTTCACTACGATGGGCAGCGGCTCTCGCCCCGGCTGTTGCAGCAGGTGGTCGATCGCGTCAATGAACTAGCCCCCGACCTGATTGCCCTCACAGGCGACTACGTCACCCGCGACCCCACCCCGATTTTTGAATTGGTGACTTACCTCAGCCAGATGAAAAGCCGCTTTGGCACGGTGGCAGTGCTGGGCAACCACGACAACGTTACCCTAGAGGGGCGCAAAACGATTCTGCGATCGCTCCAGCAGGCCGGCATTTGCGCCCTGTGGAACGACATCGCCTACCCGCTGGGCGACGATCTGCCGGTGGTGGGCCTGGCCGATTTTTGGTCGCGAGAGTTTCACCCAGCACTGCTGCTCAACTCGCTGCCGCCAGCCCAACCCCGGCTGGTGCTCTCCCACAACCCTGACACAGCAGAACGCTTAGCCGCCTGGCGGGTCGATCTTCAACTCTCTGGGCATACCCACGGCGGGCAGATTGTGCTGCCGATAATTGGGCCTGTGGCTGCTCTCATCCAGTCGTCACGACTGTCGGTGCTGGCGAAACTGCCCTACCTCAAGCGCAACCGCTTCAAAGTTGTGCGCCACTGGGAATGGGTTTCAGGACTGCACCGCGTCGGGCAAAACCAGCTATACGTGAACCGGGGGCTAGGCAGCTATGCGCCCGGGCGATGGGGATGCCCGCCGGAGGTGACGGTGGTGGAGTTGGTGGGAGGGGGGTGATGGGGGTGATGTAGGTGATGGGGGTGGGGGTGGGGGAGGTTGAAAGCTTCGTGGTTTCATGCACTGAATTGGTATGTCCATTCACCCAACCACCCACTCACCCACCTATCCACTAGGACGCAACCGACGCGGGCCGAATCTCTTCGGCTGACGATTCCGTAGTAATCGCACCCTTGGGCGCATCTTCGGGCAAAAACCCCACCGCGCCCATAATGGCCCCTAGGTTGACGCCGTCTTCGAGCAGGCTAGCGTGACCACTGTGGGGCAAGGGATAGATGCGGGGATTAGGCAGCAGAGTGGCGAGGCGCTGGGCTTCTTCAAGGGAGGGCAGCAGGCGATCGCCTAGGGATGCCACTAGCAGAGTCGGGGCGGTAACCCGATGCAGGCGCAGTGGCTCCAGGCGAAATTGCGACAGCAGCGCTAGTCGCCAGGCGGCACTGCTCTGGGTTACCGCCGCCATCGCCCGAATTAGAGCCTGCCGATTGACCTCCCCAATGCGGCTAAGGTTGGCCAGTACGGGCAGGCTGATCATATTAGAACCCTGGTACAGGGGTGGGGCCACCCAGGGAGTGAGGTTAGCCACCCAGTGCAGCCACGGAAAACGGTGGAACGACGAGGCCGAGTTAATCAAAATTAGGTGGCTGGCCAGGGCCGGGGCTAGAGCCACGGTTCGCAGGGCCAGGCAGGCCCCAAACGATTCGCCACAGAGATAGACGGGCGTGCTGCCTGCCTCCTGGCGAATGAGTTGGACAATCTGATGGGCCAGGCTTTCCCAGGACGACATGTCATCCCCCGGAATTACCAGGCAGCGAATGTCAAAGTGGGACTTGAGACCGGCGCTTTGTAAGGCAAAGAGTTCGCCGCTGCCATCCATGCCGGGTAGATAAATAAAGAGCGGCCGCTGGGGGTCTTTGCCAGCGGGGGCGTAGAGCTTGAGGGTAGCAGGTTCAGGCATGGAACATGGTGATGACAGCGGGCCTATGGACAAGCCAAAACACAGGGTTACAACCCCTAGGATTTCAGCAAAAGCTTAGTAGAACCCCTGCTTGAGCAATGTAGCAATCTCATCTTGGCAGCACTGGGCGATCTCAGCGGCTAGGGCGTTAGTGCCTTTGCTGCGGTAGTGCGATCGCAGTCGGTCATCCACCCGTACCGGGCGACCAATCATCACATCCACCTCTTGGTAAAACACCGCCGGATGCCACCCCGGCTGCTGAAACAGCGGCTCTGAGGCATCAAACAGGCTAAGCAACCGCAGGGGCACCACCGAGTTGTTGGTCTCGCGGTGGGCGGCGATCGCCACCGGCACAATTGCCAGCTCATCCACCGGAGCCCGCATAGCCAAGTGAGCAAACCCGCGATGAAATGCGTTGAGGTTGTCTGGGGCAGTCTTACTCACCATTGGAGCAGCCCCCTCTGGGAAAATGCCCACCGCTTCCCCATCCCCTAGCGCCTTCCTGGCCCGGCGAAAGAAAGCGGTCTGCCCCTTGTCAGGCGCATCCAGCGGCAGGCAGCCCAGGGCATTGATGACATTGCGTAACCCAGGCACCTGGCTCATGTAGTGGTGGCAGGCAAACCGCACCGGGCGACCCACCGCACTCATCAACAGGGGCGCATCCATGATGCTGCGGTGGTTGCTCACCACCACCATGGGCTGGTGAGGCGGCAGGCGATCGCGCCCGTGCACCGACATCCGCACCCGCGACAGGGTCAGCAACCAGTTAGACACATCTAAGGGGTCAGCGGTGAGCGACGTAAGCGGCGGTATAGGAGCGAGGGCCATTCAAACCTGCAAAAATGAGGACAGCTCAGCCCCCTTTAGCATGGGGCAGCAAAGCCTTATGTTTCATAACTTAACAAAATATCAGGCCGTCAGAAGTGTAGAAACCCACCGATTTAGGCGAGATCTCCCCATCGGCATAGCTCTATCGCTGGGAGGCCCGCAGCTGACCGCAGGCGGCGTTTTCTTCTAGCCCACGCGAGTAGCGCACGGTAACGGCGATCCGACGGTCTTCTAAGTCGGCGACAAAATTGCGAATGTTGGCTTCGCTGGGTCGCTGGTAATCGGCCTCGTCAATGGGGTTGTAGGGAATCAGGTTGACATGGCTCTGAAAGCCGCGCAGGTGCTGGGCCAGCTCAGCAGCGTTGGCGGGCTGGTCGTTGAGCCCCGCCAGCAGAATGTACTCAAAGGTCACCCGGCGACCCGTCAGCTGCACATACTCGCGGCACTCCTCCAGCAGCACTTCTAAGGGGTAGGCTCCAGCGCTGGGGATGAGCTGGAGCCGCTGGGCCTGGTTGGAGGCGTGCAGGCTCACCGCCAGGGTGACCTGGAGCTGCTCCGCCGCCAGGGCGCGAATGCGGCCCGGCACACCCACCGTAGAAAGGGTCATAGCCCGCTGGCCAATGCCCACATCCCGATTGAGGCAGCGGATAGCGGCCACGGTGTTGGCCGCATTCAACAGCGGTTCACCCATGCCCATGAACACAATATTGCTCACCCGCTGGCCAAAGTCTTCCTGTACCGTCAGCACCTGATCCACAATTTCGTGGGTGGCCAGGTTGCGCATAAAGCCGCCCTTGCCCGTGGCGCAAAAGTCGCAGGCCATGGGGCAACCCACCTGCGACGACACGCACACCGTCAGCCGCTTGGCCGAGGGAATGCCCACGGTTTCAATAATTTGGCCGTCGGCCAGCTTGAGTAAATACTTCACCGTGCCGTCGCTGGCCACCACCCGGTGGTGCAGGGTCGAGCGGCCCAGGTCAACGTGGGCCACAGTTTGACGCCAGGCTTTAGAGAAGACGGTGATATCTTGGAGCGATCGCGCCCCCTGTTGATAGATCCACTGGTAGAGCTGCTTACCCCGATAGCTCGGCTGCCCCTGGGCCTGCACCCACTCAGTCAGCTCCTCTAAGGATTTCCCTAGCAGAGGCGTTGGCAAACTCCCCTCGGCTAAAGGGATTGCCTGGGCGACAGCGTCTACGAGAGGTGAGTCAGTGGAAAACAGGGGAGAAACAGCCATGGCCGCAGGGAATGCACAGTCCTCTATAGTAGCGATGTTTTGAACCTTAAGGGGCTACCGACGGCGGCTGGGGAAGTCGTCAGAGTCCCTTTTGGGGGTGACGGTGTCTGTGTTCATGATCTCCACCAGACCCTCCGTCAGCATTTTAGGATCCATGAAGACCACCTTGGAGTTTTCACTCTCGCTGAGCTTTTGGTTGGCGTCTACGTAGCGCTGGGCCAGCAGATAGTTGAGAATTTCGCTAGTGTCGCTGCGATCGGCTAGTGCTTTAGAAAGCATTTGAATTGACTGCACCGTGGCCTCGGCCCGCTTAATGGCAGCCTCCTGTTCCCCCTGGGCTTCGAGCACCATGGCTCGGCTTTTCAGCTCTGCGGCCTGCTGCAACTGCATCGAGCGCCTCACCTCTTCAGGGGGAATAATTTCCTGCAGTTCGACCCGTGTGACCTTCACGCCCCAGGGTTCAGTAGCTTCGTCAAGCTGAGATAACAGCTGCCGATTGATCTCGTCTCGGGAAGAAAATGTTTTCTCAAACTCCATCTTGCCGATTTCCGATCGCAGCGTCGTAATCACCAGCTCTTCAATCGCCTGCTCGACGTTCTCAATAGCGTAATAGGTCAGCTCTAGCTCTAGAATGCGCCAGTACACCACCGCGTCAACTTCCAGCGACACGTTGTCTTTGGTGATCGCCCCCTGCTTGGCCACATCGAGAATCTGCTCGCGCACGCTGTCGCGCAGCACAATATAGTCGAGCACCGGCACAATAAAGTTTAGCCCCGGCTTGAGCTTGCGGTTGTAGCGCCCCAGCCGCTCTACCAGAGCCTCGGTACCTTGATTGATAATGCGCACCGAGCCAACGGTGTAGCCGATAATGATCAACGCCAGAATCCCAATGATTGACGGCACGGCCAGCTCCCGGAGCTAAAGAGTTGAGTAAGCCTGTTCTACTGACCAGTGTACCGATTTCTCTCCAAAATGAGCTAAAACTCCGCCTGATACCCAATCCTGCTTGACTAACCCCAGACTTGGTCAAACGGTGGCATCTGCCCCTACAGACGGGCGGTTGCGGCGTTGAAATTGTGAGAGTCAACCTGGGAGCACGCTGTAGATCATAACGATTCAGTCATCCGTCGCTGGGCATGCTCAACGGCCAAAATGCAAACCAGGCCCCCAGAGACTCTTGCTAGGGACGGTCAGTCTTTTCAGGGCAGGCCACCTGTTGGAGAATGGTCATCGGGCCAAGGGCTTTGAGCAGATCAAATTGCTCCAGGTTTTTAACCAGCAGCGACCCCGCAAACCCTAGCGAATTCACCGGAATCGACTGGTAGTGATCCTGCTGGCGGGCCACCATTATCATCCACTCGCGGGTGACTAACAGATTGTAGGGAAACGCCTCAGGCGGCTCGCTGCCGTCGATCCCCAAGTGGGTCAACAGGGTTTGATAGGCTCTCAATAGCGCTTTACCGGCTGGAGACGGGCCGCTGCCCAGGGGCAAAATGGCGTGGCGAAAGGGGAGCCGGGGCGAGGCTACCGGTTTGGGGGAACCGGGGTTGAGGGCTAGATCAGCGATCACCGTAGCTAGGGGTAGGGGGCTGCGATCGGGGCAGAGGGGCGGCGGCACGAGCTGGAGGTGTTTGTGGCGCTGGCTGGCCCCTGCTAGGCGACCGCCGTTATAAAACGCCAGTCCGTCAATGTCGGCCATGCAGGTGGCCAGGGCCTCAAAGTCGGTCAGGGTCAGCCAGCTGTCTTGATCTTCATAGGCGCGGGTGACGATCAAAATGTGGTGATCGACCACGTTGTATTTGTTCAGCAGGCAGAGGTGAGTGGCCGACAGGTTGACCACAAATAGATCTGGGTCGTAGGGCAAAAACGGATTGGCGGGCTTGCCCAGCCGCTGCTGACTCTGCTGGGCCAGGTCAGCTTTTTCTTTGCGGGCTAAGTTGGCCAAAATTCTGACCAAAAACCGCATGCCCCCCTGCTCTAAAAACTCGTAGCGGGTGTCGATGGGTTGAAGGGCACCGCAGCGCTGGGCGTGGCGCGTCTGCTGCTGAATTTTGCTCCAGAGGGCACCGGGCGCTAGCTCGACCTCAGAAGAATGCTCCATAGGGAAGGGAATGGGGAGAGGGTTGCCTTCCCGACTGTAGCAAACCGTTGCCTGAGCAGCACCAGAACAAGGCTACAGAAATAGTCTAGAAAAACGTTGAGAAATTGGTTTGTTTAAAACAACAACACCCATTCTCTTGATCAAAGAACTTCCCATTTTAGATCGAGCTTTCGTGGAGATAAGGGACAAGACTTACGCCTCACGGGAGGAGAAATCTGTCGGGCTTAAAACTCCCATTTGCTACTGAAGGAAGGGTTGACCTGAGCGTTGGGTGTTGCTGCTTGAACGAGACAGATTAAGAGCTAACAGCGGTTCACTCCTTTTTCTGTGTGGACTTTTGGCTGTTTTATCTGCCAGGGGAGCCTGATCAGCTCCACATTCAATATAGTTCCTGGGTCGGCGGATTCCCGCCGATGAAACGATAGTTAACAGTGGCCTAAGGGTGAGCCTTTTTAGCAAAAACTTCCTTAACAAAGACCGTTATTTACTGGGAGTTAAAACAGTCTTTTTGTTTCACCAAAAAATATAGGTCAGTGGCATTCTGCCGCAAGTTGCTTTGGAGAAACAGCGGTTAGACCTGGCGGGTAGCAGGTCTAGCTTTCGGTGGGGCTGTCAAAGCCACGGGTGCTTAAGATTTGTCGGCCGCGCTGACGGGCCAGCTTTTGCAGATCAATGCTGCGATCGGTCTCATCGACAATTTCGCCAGTCAGCACTTCTAATACATCTTCGAGGGTGACCACCCCCGACACGCCACCGTACTCATCGACCACCACGGCCAGGTGCTCGCGGGCGGTTTGAAAGTCTTGCAGCAGCTTGTCGGCCCGTTCGGCCTCGGCTACGAAGCGCACCGGGCGGGCCACCTGGCTGAGCAGCTGATCCCCCTGACCGCGAATCAGGGCGGTGAGCAGCTCGTTTTTGAGCACTAGGCCGACAATGCGATCGATGTCGTTGTCGCTGATTAGAATGCGGCTGTGCTGGGAGTTGAGAATTTGGGCTTCGGCTTCGGCAATGGTGAGGTCGCCGGGCAGGTGTGTGACGGCCACGCGGGGGGTCATGATGTTGACCGACTTCATATCGTTGAGGCGGAAGACCCGGAGAATCATCTCGGCTTCGTCGGCTTCGATGATGCCTTCTTGGTGGCCGATGGTGGCCAGCAGCTTGATCTCAGCCTCGTTGGTGCTGGGGCGAATGCCGTCGCCCACGAGGGGGGCTGTCACTTTCTCAAGCAGCAGCACTATTGGCGTAAACAGCCAGGTTACCCACCGCACCGGCACAGCCACAGCCAGGGCAACGGGGATAGCGTAGCGCTCGCCCAAAACCTTGGGAAAGATTTCCCCAAACAAGATGACGAGTAGGGTCAACACCCCGGTAAACAGCCCCAGCAGTGCATCGTTAAAAACCGTAGCGGCAATGCCCCCGGCTAGAACGCTGCCCACAATGTTGAACAGGTTGTTGAGGATCACGATCGTGGCGATGGGCCGGTTGATCTTCCGGCGAATGGCCAAAAGGGTTATGGCCGCAGGTTTCTTAGATTCAGCTAGCTGCTGGGCCTTAAGGACGGGCACCGACAGCAGCGCCGCCTCGCTACAGGAGCACAGAGCGGAGCCGAGCAGCATGGTCACAATGGCGATCGCAAGGGTCAGCATGGGTGAATTAGGGGCGAACGAAACCGGTAGGGGGGACGCTGTTATGATTCATCTACTATGATCCATTGACGAGATTAAGTTCTCTCGTACCCGATTCAGTATGACATTGGAGGTCTGCTCCAGGTCATCAACTCTGGGCGGGGCCGCCCAGAGAGGTTTCCTGTTCTGATCGTCTGCCTGTAAGCAAACCAATGAGCGACACCATTCTCGACGTTAAGCACCTCACCGTTCATTTTGAGGTCGATGGCCAGCTCATTCAGGCCGTGAATGATATTTCATTTCAGGTGCAGCGGGGGCAGACCCTGGGCATTGTGGGGGAGTCGGGGTCGGGGAAGTCGGTGACATCCCTGGCGGTGATGGGGCTGGTGCCGAACCCGCCGGGCAAGGTGGTCAATGGCGAAATCTGGTTTAACTCGGGCACTGGCACCCCGGTGGATCTCGCGACGCTGAGCGAGACGCAACTTCAGGGCTATCGGGGGGGGCAGGTGTCGATGATTTTTCAGGAGCCGATGAGCTCGCTGAACCCGGTGTATACCGTGGGGTTTCAGATGGTGGAGGCGATTCGCCAGCACCAGGATATTTCTAAGGAGGCGGCCCGTCAGCAGGCGATCGCCCGGCTGCAAGAGGTCAAACTGCTGCCCACCGATGCCGCTCTGGCGACCACCATCAAAACCGAAAAGCCCCGCCTCGACGATGAATCGCTGAAGGAAGAGGTCGATCGCCGTCAGCAGGCGATTCTCGATCGCTACCCCCACGAGCTGTCGGGGGGCCAGATTCAGCGGGTGATGATTGCCATGGCAATCTCCTGCAACCCGGCCCTGCTGATTGCCGACGAGCCCACTACGGCGCTGGATGTGACCGTGCAGGCGACGATTCTCGACCTGCTGCGCGAACTGCGCGATCGCCGGGGCATGTCGCTAATTTTCATCACCCACGACCTGGGCATCATTGCCGAGATCGCCGACCAGGTGGCGGTAATGTACCAGGGCAAAATTGTTGAAGCTGGGCCGGTGTGGGATATTTTTGCCCAGCCCCAGCACCCCTATACCAAGGGGCTGCTGGCCTGCCGCCCCCAGCCCAACCAGCGGCTGCGGCTATTGCCCACGGTGGCCGACTTTATGGCTGTGGAGCTGGCGGGCACAGAAATTAGCGCCGCAGCGGCCAACGGCGGCCTGCCGGTAGACGGTGCCGCTCCCATCATTCGCGAGCGGGTGCTCGATGCCGACGCCCAGGCCCGCTTTGCCCCCCTAACGGAGGAGGAGCTGACGACGCGGGCGGCAGCCCTGGCGGCCAACGGCCCCCTGCTGGCGGTGGAAAATTTACAGGTGGGCTACCCGGTGCGGGGCATCTTTGGCAAAACCCGCAGCCACATCATGGCCGTGCAGGATGTGTCGTTTCAAATTCAAAAGGGCGAGACCTTTGGCCTGGTGGGTGAGTCGGGCTGCGGCAAAACCACCCTGGGCCGCGCCCTGCTGCGGCTGGTGCCCGCCATGGGCGGCAAAATTTGGTTTGAGGGGCGCGACGTGCTGGGGCTGGGCTCATCGCCGCTGCGGCAGCTGCGCCGCGATATGCAGATTGTCTTTCAAGACCCCTACAGCTCGTTAGATCCGAGGATGAGTGTGGGGGCAGCGATCGCCGAACCGCTCAAAATTCACGGCGTGATCAAAAGCAGGCGTAACCAGCAGGAGCGAGTATCTTACCTGCTCGATCGCGTCGGTCTGCCCGCCAGCGCCATGAACCGCTACCCCCACGAATTCTCGGGTGGGCAGCGCCAGCGGGTGTGCATTGCCCGCGCCCTGGCCCTCAACCCCAAGTTCATCATCTGCGACGAGTCGGTGTCGGCACTGGATGTGTCGGTGCAGGCCCAGGTGCTCAACCTGCTAAAAGAACTCCAGGCGGAGTTTGACCTCACCTATATCTTTATTTCTCACGACTTGGCGGTGGTGAAGTTTATGAGCGATCGCATTATGGTGATGAACCAAGGCCGGGTGGAAGAAATTGGCCCCGCCGAGCAGGTCTACCGCCAACCCCAGACCGCCTACACCCAGGCGCTAATCAACGCGATTCCGATCGGCAGCCTCGACCGCATTCAGGAGTTGCAGCGCGATCGGGCCTCGGTGGCGTAGATCATTTACAAGCGCACTTGAGCGATCAAGTCTCTCTAAAACAGCTCCCAATCTCTGGGTATTGAGGAAACAAACTGTCAAGGCTGGCAAGCTGCCCCTTGGGCAAATGGCGGTACCGCAAATTCTGGCACATCGATCGCACCATCTAAGCGTGCCCGTGGCTACCCTGGGGTAGCTTTGCACACCGAGATCATTCGCCATGAAACGCGCCCTTGCCTTTTCCCTGGCCCCGCTTTGCCTAGGTCTTGCAACCACCCTGCCGCTGCCGGCGTTAAACGGCTGCTCAATGCTGGCCTGGGCGCAAGAGACCCGCACCTACGGCAGCGACGGCAGCGATGGCCGCAGCGGGCGATCGGGGCGCGATGGCACCGCTGGAGCCAGCCAAACTACCGTAGCCGACGGCACCTCCGCCAACTTTAGCCTCACTGGCAGCGATGGCGAAGACGGCGAGAATGGCGAAAACGGCTACCGTCCCCGCTGTGGCGGTCAGCCCCGCAACGTTGACTACAACCTGCGCGCCCCCGACGGTGGCGACGGCGGTAGCGGCGGCAGTGGCGGCAGCGGGGGTAGCGGCGGCGATTTGACGGTGTATTCTGGCGATCGCACGGCTCTGCAACGGCTCTCGGTAGACGCTCGCGGTGGGCGATCGGGGCGCGGTGGGCGCGGCGGCAGTGGCACCATCGGCTGTCGCTGCGACCTGCGCGATTGGGAAATTCAAACCTGTACTGGCACCCCTGGACAGCCCGACTATCGCTGCCAGGCAAACCGCTACCGCTGCTACGACGGCAGCAGCGGTAACAACGGTTCCTTTGGCCGCGACGGTGCCCCCGGTGCCGACGGCCAGCTGTGGATTGTCAACCAGCTTGAGCCGCTACTGCCTGAAACCCCGGCGATCGCAGTTGGGCTGCAAACCCTGGCCAGCCAACCTGTGCGTCTTTCTCGCAATCTGTGGGTCGAGAAATCTGGAGCCAACACCCTGCTGGCCCCTGGGTCGCGGGTCAACGACATTTACCGCGAATATACCGGGCGGGTGGAAGGCGATGTCAGCCTTAATTGGCAAGCCCCCCGGCCCCTGGGCAGCTTTGCGGGCGGCGATGTGCGCACCGAGATTCAGCCCGACGGGGCGCTGACCGCCACCTTCCCCGACAGTCTCTGGGCTGACTACACCACCAGCCGCGAAGCTGACCAACTCACCATCACCGTCACCAATGCGGTGCGGGCGAGCGACGTTACCCGTCTGGCTTCGGGAGGAGTGCAGGGCAGCGGTGCCAACCTCAAGGCTGTGGTGCTCGATTTGGCCGGTGAATCGGCCTACCTAACGACCCAGTTTCGCCTGACGCTGAGAACCACCGATGGCGACCCCAGGGACGATCGCCGCCCGCGCTACGTCACCGTTTACGACGATGTGGTGCCAGCGGAACTGGTGAGTCTGGGGGGCAACCGCTTTGAGCTGGCCCTAGGTCGTTTGCCTATCGATCGCGGCCCCCTGACCCGTGGAAAGTACGCTCAGATTGAGATTACCGCCGTGCGATCGCTGGGAACCAATAGCGCTGAGCAGTCGATTTCGTGGCAGGGGCAGTTTTAGGGGAGTGGGAGGTAGGGAGTAAGGGGGTAGGGAGTGGGGGGTGAGTTCAAGGGATTCGAAGAAATCTCTGTAAAGCTTTGCAGTGGAGGGTGTAATCGCCCTTTAGGTAGCAGTGCGACCTGCCGCAGGTTGGCTATAGTAGCGGCGAGTAAACATCCTCGCTGGCAAAACACGGGTGGATAACGTATGACTATTTCTTTGGGGCGTCACCTGTGCGGCAATGCGGCGATCGCCACTCAGCAGGAATGGCTGATTACTAATGGTGTCGGCGGCTATGGCTCCGGCACGGTGGCTGGGGTGCTCACTCGCCACTATCACGGGCTGCTGGTGGCGGCGCTCAAGCCACCGCTGGAGCGCACTCTGTTAGTGACTAAGATTGACGAAACCGCGACTTATCTGGGCGAGGCTCATGCGCTGTACTGCGATCGCTGGACTGATGGCGCGCTGCAACCCGAGGGCTACCTGTACCTAGAGTCGTTTCGGCTGGAGGGCACGATTCCAATCTGGGTCTATGCGATCGCCGATGCCCGGCTCGAAAAGCGCGTCTGGATGGAGCCGGGGGCTAACACCACCTACGTGCGCTACACCCTCAGCCGCGCCAGCGCTCCTGTAGAACTCACGCTGAAGGTCTTGGTCAACCATCGCCACCACCACCACAGCACCCAGGGCCAGGGCTGGCAAATGGCGATCGCCGACTGCCCCCAAGGCCTGCGCATTCAGGCCAAAGGAAACGTTGAGCCCTTCTATTTGCTCAGCGAAACCGCCCCAGCTATACCCGCCCACACTTGGTACAAGGGCTACAGCCTCGCGGTCGAAACCTACCGGGGCATTCACCCCTACGACGACCACCTGCACGCGGCTACCTTTGCTCCTACTCTGGGTCAGGGCCAGTCGTTTACCCTGGTGGCCACCACCGAGGCCGGGGCCGATCGCTCAGGGCAAAGTGCCCTGCTCCGTCGCCTGGCCTACGAGCAGCATTTGACTACTCAGGGCAAGCAGGCCCAACCCGATGACTCGCCACCCACCTGGGTGAGCCAGCTAGTTTTGGCCGCCGATCAGTTCATCGTCAGCCGCCCTATCACGGTGCTGGAAGCCAGCGACTCCATCGGGGCCGTGGATCTCGAAGGCACCCCCACCCCCCTCACGTTGGGAGACTTTGCTCCAGACCCCAGTCCGCAGGATGAGGTGAGTCCGGAGATTCCTACTGCTGTTCTACCGGTAGATAAGGCAGCAGCATGGTCTGACCTAATGCCTCTCACCCCCGCCAACCCAGGCAAAACCGTGATCGCAGGCTACCCCTGGTTTGGCGACTGGGGCCGCGACACCATGATTGCCCTGCCGGGGTTGACCCTAACCACCGGACGTCCGGCCCTGGCCCGGCTGATTTTGCAGACCTTTGCCCGCTTTCTTGACCGGGGCATGCTGCCTAACGCCTTCCCTGAAAATGGCCAAGTGCCCTACTACAACACCGTAGATGCCACCCTCTGGTACTTTGAGGCTCTGCGCGCCTACCACCAGGCCACCGCTGATACGGCACTAATCGAAGACCTCTTTCCTCAGCTCCAGGAGGTGATTACCTGGCACTGCAAAGGTACCCGCCACGGCATTCAGGTCGATGCCACCGATGGGCTGCTTTCTGCTGGAGAGCCGGGGGTGCAGCTCACCTGGATGGATGCCAAGGTGGGCGATTGGGTGGTCACCCCCCGCATCGGCAAGCCGGTGGAGGTCAACGCCCTATGGTACAACGCTCTGCTGGTAATGGCCGATTTTGCGGGAATTTTGGGTCAGCCCGTCGGGCAGTTTCAGGAGTTGGCCTCCCAAACCCGCCAGGGATTTCAGCGGTTTTGGAGCGACGATCTGGGCTATTGCTACGACCTGCTGGATGGCCCTGACGGCGCGGACGCAGCCCTGCGGCCCAACCAAATTTTTGCTGTTTCCCTACCCGATGCCGCCCTGGGAGAACCCTGCCTCAGTGCCGAGCAGCAGCGGGCGGTGGTGAATGTGGTGGCCCAGCGACTGCTGACCTCCCATGGGTTGCGATCGCTCGACCCGGCCCACCCGGATTACCAGGGCCACTACGGCGGCGATCTGGTGCAGCGCGACGGAGCCTACCACCAGGGCACCGTCTGGAGCTGGCTGATCGGGCCTTTTGTACAGGCCCACTGGCAGGTCTACCAGGATGCCGATCTGGCCCACAGCTTTCTCGACCCGCTGATTCACCATCTGTATGGCGGAGGCTGCCTGGGCACCATCAGCGAAATTTTTGACGGCGACGCCCCGATGGAGCCGCGCGGCACGTTTGCCCAGGCTTGGTCTGTGGCCGAGGTGCTGCGGGTGAGTGCTCTGCTCAGGCCGTTAATGAAGGAGTAGGGGCGAACGGCGTTCGCCCTGCCAACCCGAGGGAGAGCATCAGGCTTTTGCAGCCGCAGGGGATTCGCAATCGTTAGAGCGGGGCGTTGGCGCGATCGCAGCTGCCCCCTAGCGCCTCGACCACCACGCAGGTATTCATCACCAGCACATCCTGCATGGTTTCGGCAGCACTGCCGGGGCCACCCGGCCCTTCCACAAAGAGGGGCTGTTCCGCGACGGTCACGCCCGCATCCTTGGCGACGGTTTCAATCAGCTGGGGGTTGGTAGTGGTTTCGGCAAAAATGGCGGGCACCTGGGCGGCCTTGACCTGTTCGACCAGGGCCGTGAGCGCACCGGGCGTTGGCTTTTGGTCGGTGCTGAGGCCGCTGAGCGCCCCCTTGACCTCAAAGCCGTAGGCATCGGCAAAGTAGCCAAAGGAATTGTGGGTGGTGACGAGCTGGCGCTGGTCGGCGGGTACGGTGGCCACCTGGGTTTGAATCCAGCGATCGATCGCTTCGAACTGCGTGATCAGGCGACTGGCATTCTCGGCGTAGAGGTCGGCTTGGTCGGGGTTGACTTCAGCCAGGCGATCGGCAATCACCGAGGCCATGGCGGCGTTGTGAGTAGCGCTGTGCCAAATGTGTGGATCGGGCGCTGCACCTCCATCAGCGGTGGCGCTGGGCTCCTCGTCGTGCTCTTGGTCTTCGGTGTGGCTGTCTCCATCGCCGTCAGCATGTGCTGCCTCAGCGTCATGGTCGTGGGCCTCACTCATCAACGGGTTCGGTACCGCCTGTTCGTACACAGCTACTCTTGTTCCCTCAGTGCTACTTCCTTCCACCATCTCGATTAGGGTGGGGGCAGAGCCGTAGCCGTCGTAGAGAACCAGGTCGGCTTGCTCAAGGGCCTGGCGATCGGAGGGTTTGACCTGATAGGTGTGGGGGTCAGTGCCGGGGTCGAGCAGGCAGGTGAGGGCGACGGTGGTCTCTGCGATTTGCTGGGTGAGATCGCAGAGCACGCTGGTTGTGGCGACAACCACTGGACTGTCGGCCTCTGCCGGAGCGTCAGCTTCGGATTCTGCTACCGGGGTGCTGTTGCCGCTGCACCCAACTAGCCCCACTGTCAGAGCGATCGCAGCACCCCACCGCTGCCGCCGCCAAGATCGTGACCGGGCAACTGCATGTAAAAACATTGCCTACTTCTCCCAGAAATGGATAACTGATTTATTATGATAGTGATAATGGTTATCATTTCATGGGTGCCATGCTAGAGGTTCAAAACCTGTCTGTCAACTACCGGGGCATGTCGGCCTTAGAGAACATTTCTCTGTCCCTGGGGGCGGGGGAGCTGGTGGGGTTGATCGGCCCCAACGGTGCAGGCAAAAGCACTCTGATTCAAGCGATGCTGGGGCTGGTGCCCTGTCGAGGGCAGGTGCTCTTTCAGGGCGCACCGCTGCGGCGACGGCGACGGTCGGTGGCCTACGTGCCCCAGCGATCGCGCATCGACTGGGACTACCCGATCACCGCTGGGCAGGTGGCGATGATGGGCCAGGCGGCCCTGGCGGGATGGTTTCGGCGGCCCAGCCAGCGGGCAAAGCAGCGGGTTACGGTGGCGCTAGAACGGGTGGATATACTGCATTTGTGCGATCGCCCCATCGGCCAACTCTCTGGCGGTCAGCAGCAGCGCGTGTTTTTGGCCCGTGCCCTGGCTCAGGATGCCGACCTGCTGCTGCTCGATGAACCCTTCACCGGCATCGACAAAAAGACCGAATCCCTGATGCTGGCCATCTTTGCCGAACTCCAGGCCGAGGGCAAAACCCTGGTGGTGTGCAGCCACGAGTGGGGCGACGCCCTGCACCGCTACGATCGCCTGCTGCTGCTCAACCGCCGCCTGCTGGCCGACGACACCCCCCAAGCCGTGATGACCTTCGACAACATTCAGCGGGCCTACGGTCAGGGGCCAGAACCTGGCGGGGCGATCGCCTCCTATGCCGATTTCTTTTGCTGACGCGGCAGCGGCAGGGGTATTGAGGGTTGCTAATAAAATAAGCAAATCTTTTGGCGGCGATCACCCGCACATTGTCGAGGCCGACAGGGGTGCGATCGCCGTCTGTAGCACTGTTAGCCAGGGATCAACCGTCACCGTCACCCTGCCGCTGAGCCAGGTCCCCATCGCTCAAGCCACAGCCCAAGCGACTGACGGTGCGGCGAAGCCGAGCGTTGACCGTCGCAGCCAAACGACGAATACCCGTGTGTAACTAATCGGCGGGTTGCGGCCCCAACCTTAAGGTCAGGGTCAAAGATGGGCAAGCTATAGGGGTACGTTTCCGTAAATGCCCCCTGGCCGCTGGCCCCCGTTTGGCTCCGTAGAACCATGCTCGACCACCGCCCCAAACCCGCCGCTGAGTTCCCCACCGAGGCCCTGGGGAGGCAGCCCAGAATTTCGATTGTTGTAAGCGATTTGTCGAGCCAGGGTGCCGGGCGCTGGGGCGGCGCAGTGCGGCCCTTTTTGCTGGGGCAGGCCCTGCAAACCATGGGCTACCCGGTGGAGATGGTCGGGTTTTCAACGGAGGGCGAGGGTTCCAGACTAGGCCCAGCCCCCTCCCACGCCGCCGAAATTTCTCTCCACACGATTCCCATCCCCTCGCCTTACCTGGGGCCAAGGGCGATCGGCCAACTATTCGAGCGCCTCAGCGGCGACATCATCTACGCCTACAAGCTCAAGCCCAGCAGCTTTGGCCTGGCCCTGGCCTACCGACTGCGCCACCACCGCCCGGTCATACTCGATATCGACGACTGGGAACTGAGCTGGCACGGGGGCGATCGCTACCGCTACCGTCCGTCTGCCCAGCAGCTAGCGCGGGATGTGCTGAAGTCCAACGGTGCTCTGCGCAACCTCGATCATCCCCTCTATTTACAGTGGATAGAACGGCTAGTGGCTCAGGCCGACTTAGTGACCACCCACAACAGCTTCTTGCAGCAGCGCTTTGGCGGCACGATCATCCCCAACGGCAAAGATACCGAGCTATTCAACCCCGATCGCTACTCCCCTGACGCCAGCCGCGCCGCCTACGGTCTGGCCGACTATCGGGTGCTGATGTTTCCCGGTGCGCCGCGCCCCTACAAAGGCGTAGAAGATCTGCTGACGGCGATGGACATTTTGGATGAGCCTGACCTGAAGCTGGTGATTGTCGGCGGCAGCCCCTACGACGACTACGATCGCACCCTGCTCGACCGCTGGCCCCAGCACATTATTCACCTGGGCAAGCAGCCCTACGCCGACATGCCTAAGGTGATCGCCGCCGCCCACCTCATCGTCGTGCCCCAGCGCCAGACCCCTGCCGCCCAGGCCCAGTTTCCCCTCAAGCTGACGGACGGTATGGCGATGGCCAAACCAATTCTGGCCACGCGGGTAGGCGACATTCCCACCATTCTCAACGGCTGTGGCTATTTAGTGGATGCCGACGCCCCAGAGCAGTTGGCGGCACAGATTACAGCGATTTTTGCCAACTACGACCAGGCCCTTGAGTTGGGGAGGCGGGCGCGCGATCGCACCCTCACCCACTACAGCCTGGCCGCCATGGGCACCGCCCTCCACCAGGCCATTCAGCAGAACATCGTTGCCAAGATGCATTGGCGAAACCATGTCCTAGAACATCCCACCTCACCCTGACTGCCACAATTCCTAGACTTGGTGCATTGGCGGAGCTACATTCTGGGGCAACCCACCCGACTCTGACCGCCGAATGCACCCTACGCGTCCACTCCCTACCCCCTACTCCCTCACCCCCTACTCCATCACTCCTCATGTCCGCCCAAAAGCTGCTCTTCAACTACGCAAAACGCTACCCCTGGCGCATTCTGGCCGCCATCGGGCTGGGCTTTTCAGGGGCAGTGTTTAACGGGGTAGGCACCACGCTAATTGTGCCAGCGGTGTTTGAGCTGCTGGGTACTGGGGTAGGCAGTGCAGGGGCGATCGCACTCCCTCCCCTGCTAGAAAAGCTGCTAGAGCCGGTTTTGGGCATCCCTGGGCCAGGGCGAGCGGTGCTGATGCTGAGCTTTATTGTGCTGACCATTCTGCTCAAAAACTTAGCCAACTACCTCAGCAGCGTCACCAGCGAGGGGCTCACCCGCCGCCTCACCTGCGATCTGCGCCGAGACGGGCTCGACCTACTGCTCAGCGTCGATATCGACTACCACAACACCATGCGCACTGGGGATATCATCCAGCGGCTGAATGACCAGATTGGCCGGGCGGTGACCTCCATCAACGCGGTGATCAACCTGCTGCGGGCGTCGCTGAATATTTTGTTTTTTGGGGTGGTGCTGCTGTCGATCTCGGGGTCGCTCACCCTGGCCGCCGTAGTGCTGATGGCCGGGGTTCTGCTGCTCAACCGCTACGTCATCGCCCGCGCCCGCGAGTACGGCAAAGCCCTGGCCGATGCCTCTAAAGACTATTCGGTGCGCACCTTAGAAATGCTCAACGGCATGCGGTTAGTGAAAGCCACGGCCAACGAAGCAGCAGAATTTGCCCAGGTAGAAGCCTTGATCGAGCAGCGCGAGCAGGCCGCCCTGCGATCGCAGATGAACACCGCCATCATTGGCCCGCTGAACGAAATTCTCAGTATTTTGGCCCTGGTGGCGATCATTCTCATCAGCCAGTTTTGGCTGGGCAGCGGCTCGGCGGCCTCGGCCACCCTGCTGCTGACGTTTTTGTTTGTGCTGTCGCGGGTGGTTCAGTTTGTGGGGCAACTCAACTCGGCCCGTAGCCAGTTGGCCAACAGCGCCGCCAGTGTTGACCTGGTCTACGACTTTTTGCGCCGCGACAACAAAGCGTTTATGCCCCAGGGCAGCCGCCCCCTCACCACCCTCAGCCAGGGCATCACCTTCGAGGGCATTGCCTTCAAATATCCCACCGCGAAAGATTGGTCGCTGCACGACATCACCCTGTCGCTGCCCAAGGGCACCACCCTGGCCCTGGTGGGGGCCTCCGGAGCAGGCAAATCTACCCTGGCCGATCTGCTGCCCCGCTTTTACGACCCGGTAGCAGGCCGCATCGCCATCGACGGCGTAGATCTGCGCGAGTTTGAACTAGTCAGCCTGCGGCGAGCCATGGGCATTGTCAGCCAAGACACGTTTTTGTTTAACGCCACCGTGCGCGACAACATCGCCTACGCCCAGCCGACAGCCACTGATGATGAAGTGATACAGGCCGCCCAGCGGGCCAACGCCTACGAGTTTATTAGCCAGCTGCCCCAGGGCTTTAACACGGTGGTGGGCGATCGCGGCGTCATGCTGTCGGGCGGCCAGCGCCAGCGCATCGCCATTGCCCGCGCCCTGCTGCAAAACCCGCCGATTCTCATTCTCGATGAAGCCACCAGTGCTTTAGATACGGTGTCAGAGCAGCTGGTGCAAGAAGCTCTGGAGGATCTGAGCCGCGATCGCACCACCCTGGTGATCGCCCACCGCCTCTCGACCATTCGCAAAGCCCACCAAATCGCCGTGCTCGACCAGGGCCGCGTCGTCGAACTCGGCACCCACGAAGAACTGCTGCAAAAACAGGGCCGCTACACCTACCTCTACACCGTACAGTTCACTCAAGAAACCGGCTCCTGCCCCATTCCCCCCGCTATTACCGGCACCGCCTCCTACGACCTGCGATCGGGCCTCAACGTCGTTCTCGGCTCCCTCCAGATCCTCGCCGATGGCCTGGTTGAAGACGACTCCGAAGCAGAAGAACTGATTCAAGAAGCCTACCGCGCCGCCCTCAATCTGCTCCCCACCCTCGAAACCGTCGAGAAACAGTCCGCCGTCACCGACCAACCACTCCAGCCCCCATCGCCGTTACCCCTCCCTAGCTCCCTCATCTCCTCATCTAATTCAAAATTCAAAATTCAAAATTAAGCTCCTACTCCCCCACGCCCTCACTCCCCACCCATGCCCCGCCCCTACCTCTTCTTCATTCGCGACACGCTACCCCAGCCAGCGGCCCACCTGATTCAAACCGTGCAGTGCGCCAATGCCGCCGCCAATCTGGGTTACCCCACCCGGCTCGCCTTTGTCGATCGCGGCAGAACGGCTTGGCAACCCTGGCGCTGGGTCAACCCGCAGCCCCAACCAGTGGATGACGCCTTCGCCCGATTTTTCAACATTCAAAATCGGCTAGAACTGCTTCCCCTAGCCATGCCCTGGCCCATTGACCGCATTAAGCACAAGCTCACCAACGCCAGCACCGTAGCCTGCAAATACTACTGGCCCCGGCACCTGGCCGCCCACACAGCCCTCGTCCACACCCGCGACTGGAACTTTGCCAAGGCCGCCCTAAAACGAGGAGTGCCCGTGGTGTTTGAGTGCCACCACCACACCGAAAAACCCTTCGAGCCCGAGATGGCGACCCATCCCCTGTTGCAGGTGGTGGTCACCGTCATCGACACGGTGAGAGAAAGCATTGTGCGTAACGGGGTGCCCGAGAAAAAGGTGGTTACGGTGCCCAACGGGTTTAACCCGCAGTTTTTGGCGCGGCATCCAAAGGCGGCGCAGGGGTGGCGCGATCGCCTCCTCACCCCACCCTTTACCCAGCTCGTCGTCTACGCCGGAGCGCTGCACGAGTTCAAGGGCGTCGATTTACTGCTAGAAATCGCCCCCCAGTTTCCCCAGGTGAAGTTTGCCCTGGCCGGTGGCCCCACTGAGCAGCAGCAGCACTACCGCGATCGCATCGCAACTCTAGGCTTAGCGAATGTGGCTGTGCTCGGATTTTTAGACCAGCACGACCTCGCCCACCTACTGCAAGCCGCCGATGCCCTGACCCATCCCCACCTGCTAGGCCAGGCCGCCACCTTTACCTCGCCCCTCAAGCTGTTTGACTACCTGGCCTCAGGCACTCCGGTTGTGGCCACCCGCATTCCATCGCTGGAGAACTGGCCTCTGGCTACCCAGATTGCCGCCTGGTGCGACCCCAACCAGCCCCTAGCCTTTGCCGATGGTCTGCGGCAGGTGCTCACCCACCATCCTCGCCCCGACCAAGGCTTTACCCCAGACCACCAGGTGCTTCAGCCTTACTCCTGGGAAGCCCGCATTGAGAAAATTCTGTCCCACGTCGATGCTCAATACCGACCCCAGCAGGGAGGAACCCCATGACTCGCCCCATCGTCGGCATGCTGTCGAGTTACGGTGGCCTCACCCAGTGCGACTGGTTGTGGAAGCAAACGCCCGAGCCCTTTGGGGTATGGGGCAACATGCAGCTGCAATCGCAGGATCTACAGCCCGACTATCTGTTGCTCTACCAGTTCAACTTTCACGAACGGTTGGCCCCCAAGCCCCAGTCGAAGTCGCAGCGGTTGCTCAGCGCCTTGCCCTTTACCAGGCCCGCCGTTCCCTTAGACGCACTGAGCCAGTTACCGCCGCAGTTTAGCAAGGTGCCGAAGGAGCGCACTGCCTTTTTGCTGCGCGAGCCGCCGTTGCCAGAGGTGAGGCACCAAAACCTGCTCAACTACGCCTATGCCCGCGACCACTGCGGCTACGTCTCCGGCCCCGACGACTCGGCCCCAACCCCGGCCTACATGCCCGCCATTTGGTACGTGAATGTCTCCTTCCGCGAGCTGAACGAAGCGCCACCCCCCGAAAAGCACAGCCCCTGTAGCTGGATTACCTCCGGCATTAACCGCACCGAGAGCCATCGCCAGCGCCTCGCCTTTTTACAGAATCTCCAAGAGAGCGGCGTACCCGTAGATATCTATGGTCGCGACCTGCCCCCCGGCACCCGCACGGCAGGGGAACTCAGCAACAAATGGTCGGGCATGGCGCCCTACACCTACAACCTGGCGATCGAGAACTACGCCGACAACGACTGGTACGCCAGTGAGAAACTGTGGGACGCGCTGTTGGCCTGGTGTTTGCCCATCTACTACGGCGGCGGTGCAGCGGATAAACTGTTGCCCCCCGGCAGCTTTTTGCGCCTGCCCAGCCTAGATGAGAAAGGGATCGAGTACATCCGCGAGGTGACAGCGAGCCCCGATGCGTGGCTAGAGGCAAAGGATGCGATCGCCGAAGCCCGCCAGGTGATTCTCCACAAGCTGAACTTGATGAACTGGCTGTCGGAGTGGGTAGGGAGTGGGAGGTAGGGGAGTGAGGAAGAATTTTGAATTTTGAATTGTAGGTTGGGGCAAAGAAAGTAGGGTGGGCACTGCCCACCATTGAGGTAACTTGAATGGACGGCATTTGTACCCTCGGCAACGATCGCGTCTACGACCAAATCGTCGCTTTAATCAACAGCATTGAAGTCTTTGCCCCGGGGATGCCGGTGTGCATTTACCCCTACGACGACCAAGTGGAGCGTTTAAGGGAACTGGTGCGATCGCGCCCCAACATCACCCTCTACGACGACACCACCTCCATTCAGCGGTGGGATACCTGGGTGGAGAAAATCTGGGCCACCCATCCCACCGCTCGGCAGCAGTGGGCTGCGATTGGCAGCACGGGCATTCACCGTATGGGTACCCACCGTCGCTTCTGCGCCTTCGACGGCCCCTTCGATCGCTTCCTCTATATGGATGCCGACACCCTACTGCTCAGCAATCCAATCCCGGTGTTCAACGCGCTAAATGAGTACGACTGGGTCACCTACGACTTTCAGCACAAAGACCTCAGCCATGTGTATGACATAAACTCTGCCTGGATGGAGCAATTGTTTCCGGCGGAGCAGGTGCAGCGGCAGGCGTTTTGCTCGGGATTCTACGCAAGTCGCCGGGGGCTGTTTGATCCCGATCGGGGCCAAGACATTCTGAATTGGCTGACATCTGGGGAAGCGGCGGTGCTGTATCCCATGGCCCCCGACCAGACCATTCTCAACTACCTGGTGATGCGCTGCGGCATCAACTCCTGCAACCTGGCGCTGACGCTGCCAAACGATCAACGCACCGGCAACTCTGTCACCTCTAGCCACTTCACTACTGAGCATCATCGCGTCTATGACAAAGGCGTACCGCTGCTGTATTTGCACTACATTGGCCTATCGTCCAAACTCTTTGCCCGTCTCTGCAACGGCGAGAACGTTGACCTTCCCTACCGCGATTTGTTCTTGCACTACCGCTATCTGCACAATCCTGAGACCCGCCCGCCTCTGCTGGGAAAACTAGTGACAGCCAAGCCCCAGGGCTGGCGACGGTATCTGAAACCCCTGACCCAGTTGCTCCCCTGAGGATTGCTATGACCACGCGCGGCATTTACATCACAGCCAACGACAAGGTGCTCGACCACGCGATCGCCTGTCTCAACAGCATTCGCGCCCACGACCCCAGCATCCCCGTCATGCTGATTCCTTACAATGACGACTATCACCAGGTGGCTGAGGTGCTGGGCCGCGACTACGGCGTGGAGGTCTACCCCGACCTGGCGTTCATCCAGCGGCTGTCAGAAAATTTGCACGGCATCTTTGGCGAAGGGTTCTTTGCCCGGCCCAACCAATTTCGCAAGCAGGCCTGCTGGTTTGGCCCCTTCGATCGCTTCCTCTACATCGATACCGATGTGGTGGTGTTTAGCGCGATCGCCAAAGTCCTCGACGCTCTAGATGACCACGACTTCATCAGCTACGACTACCAGCACCGGAGCGGCATTCGCAACGTGTTTGCCCCTGCTGTCATCGAGCAGGGCATTTTCACCGCCGCCGAGCTAGAGGATATGTTTAACTGCGGCTTCTGGGGTTCTAAGAAAGGCTTAGTTAGCGAGCAAGATCTCTACGACATATTTGCTGAATGCGCCGCCCACCCCGACTACTTTGACTTTTCAGAAAAAACCTCTGATCAGCCGATCATCAACTACCTGATTCTCAAGCGAGTGGCGCGGCGGTTTAACCTGGTGCGCCAGCCCGGCGGCGGCCCCGGCAACTGGGCGGGCAGCCCCCACTTTGTGCAAGAGGGCATGACGCTGATAGATCCAAATGTGAACAAGCCCCTCGACTATCTGCACTGGGCTGGCTACCGCATTCAACCGGGCTGCCCCTACTGGGATATTTGGGCTCACTACCGCTACCTCCGCGATCCCGACAGCCGCCCGGTAGAAGTGCCCACCGTCGCCCCATCTCCAATGAAAACCCTTAGTCGTAAAGCAGGAAAGCTGCTGAGCCGTTTGGGGCGCTAGCCATGGCTGAATAGATGACGCGCTATTGATAAAGAGTAAAATGGCGCTATCAATTCATTGGGTCTTCAGTGGGTATGAACATCCAAGATCCCCAAGCTCACCGGATGGCGCAAGAGCTGGCAGAACTGACCGGACAAAGTCTAACCGATGCTGTCAAAATGGCGCTTCAACAGACTTTGGCCAAATTTAAGGCTAGCAAAACCGCTCCGCAACCGCGCCCCTTAGCCGATCGCCTCAATGAAATTGCGCTGCGCTGTGCTGCCCTGCCTGATTATGACAACCGCAGCGCCGAAGAAATTTTGGGTTACGACGAGCACGGGCTACCCAGCTAATGGTGATCGATACTTCAGCGATCGTAGCTATTCTTTTTGCCGAAGCTGAGCGGGAAACCTTTAACCAAAAGATTGCTAACGCCACAACTCGCCTCATCTCAGCCCCTAATTTGGTGGAATGCAGTCTGGTAGTTGAATCTCGCAAGCAGGCTTTGGGCCGCGCTGAGCTAGAACTATTTGTCTACGAAGCAGAACTAACCGTAGTGGCATTCGACCGACTGCAAGCTGACTTGGCTGCAACGGCCTGGCGTACCTACGGTAAAGGGCGACATCCGGCAGACCTCAACTTTGGCGATTGCTTTGCCTATGCTCTGGCCAAGTCTAGAGATGAACCTCTGCTGTTTAAGGGGAACGACTTTTCTCAAACGGATATTACTCAGGCCTAACGCTTTTTATATATCGCTTTATCCCATTCGATCTAAAACAATCGGCCCTGCTGAACTTCTCCCAGGGCCGATCGCGCCGTGCCGGAAGAGGCGAGGCGATCGGCGTAGCGGGTGGTTTCGGGCAGGCGGTATTTTGTGCTGCATCGCAACACTAGATCGATGGCGGTTTCTAGCGTTGTGTAGTGGCCAGGGGAAATGTACAGCGGTTTGGTATTGGCGCGGTTGCGCAGCACGGCTCCAATGCGATCGCCCCGATCCATCAGCGGTACCCAGGTACCTTTATCAGGCGGCACCTCAATGTGGGTGCCCACCAGGCGCGACTTGGCCACGCCAACGGTGGGGCGATCGCATAACAACCCCAAATGCGATGCAATTCCTAACCGCCGGGGATGCGCGATCCCCTGGCCATCGCAGAGAATCACATCCGGCTCGGTTTTGAGCTGCGCCAGCGCCGCCAGCACCGCAGGAACTTCTCGAAACGACAGCAGCCCCGGCACATAGGGAAAGACGGTAGGATGCCGCACCAGCACCTCATCCACCGGGGTCAGATCGGGGAACGACAGCACCACCACGGCGGCACGGGTAGTTTCGCCATCATCCTCAAACCCAGCATCGACCCCGGCAACGTAGCGAATGGGTTTGGGGATGCGGTCTTGAAGGACGACTTGAGGCGCGAGGGTCTGCTGAAGGGCGATCGCCTCGGCGGGCGTGGTCGGCCAGCTCTCTGGAAACTGAATCTGCATGGTACTGTGCTTTGCCGATCCTAAATAAATAAGTGCTTGTAAACGTTTTGTACCCTTGCCCTCAATCTCAAACCCTAGACCGTAAACCCTCCAACTACTGCCATGCTAGGGTGATCATGCCCTTCACTGCCTCACTTTTATGACTAATCGTCTGGCAGATTCTTCCAGTCTGTATTTGCGTAAGCACGCCGAAAACCCGATCGACTGGTGGTCCTGGTGTGATGAGGCGCTGGAGAGGGCCAGGCAGGATGACAAGCCAATTTTTCTGTCGATTGGCTATTCGAGCTGCCACTGGTGCACGGTGATGGAGGGAGAGGCGTTTTCGGATGATGCGATCGCCACCTACCTCAACGCCAACTTCATCCCCATCAAGGTTGATCGCGAAGAGCGTCCCGACATTGACAGCATCTATATGCAGGCGCTGCAAATGCTCACCGGGCAAGGGGGCTGGCCGCTTAACGTAATGCTGCACCCCGAAACGCGGGTGCCGTTTTATGGCGGCACCTACTTTCCGCTAGAGCAGAAGTACGGGCGACCTGGGTTTTTGCAGGTGCTCACGGCCCTGCGCCAGTTCTACGACACCGAAAAAGCTCGTCTGGCGGAGATCACCGAGGCGGTGATGGGCAATTTGCACCAGGGGGCGCAGTTGCCAGAATCTCCCACGATTCCATCGGCGGAGGTGCTCTATGCGGGGTTGACCACCAACGCCAAAATCCTGATTCCCTCGGGCCAGGGCACCTGCTTTCCGATGATTCCCTACGCGGCAGCGGTGCTGGGCGGGCGGCGGTTTGACCTGGAGCTGGATGTCGCCCACCTCTGCGGCCAGCGGGGGCAAGACATGGCCCTGGGCGGCATTTATGATCACGTGGGCGGCGGCTTTCACCGCTACACCGTAGACCCAAGCTGGACGGTGCCCCACTTTGAGAAGATGCTCTACGACAACGGCATGATCGTGGAGTATCTGGCTGACCTATGGGCTAGCGGACAGCAAGAACCGGCCTTTGAGCGGGCGATCGCCCTCACCCACACCTGGCTCTTGCGCGAAATGACCGCCCCTGGAGGCTATTTCTATGCCGCCCAAGATGCCGACAGCTTTGTCACCGCCAACGATGTTGAACCAGAGGAAGGCGCATTCTACGCCTGGCCCTACAAGACGCTGGAATCGGCGCTGACGGACGACCAGATGCAGGCGTTGGCCAATGCCTTTGCGGTGACCCCGGAGGGCAACTTTGAGGGGCAAATTGTGCTGCAAAGGTTTGACCTCGGCCCCCTCCCCAGTGAGGTGGAATCGGCCCTCGATCAGCTCTTTACGCTGCGCTACGGCACCCCAGCAGCAGAGCTAGAGACCTTTCCCCCGGCGATTGACAACCAGGCGGCTAAAACCCAGACCTGGCCGGGGCGCATTCCCCCGGTGACCGACACTAAGCTGATTGTGGCGTGGAATAGTTTGATGATTTCGGGACTGGCACGGGCGGCGATCGCGTTCCACAACCCCGACTATCTTGCTACCGCCATCACTGCCGCCGAGTACATTCGCCAGCACCAGTGGATTGGCAGTCAGCTACACCGTCTAGGCTACGACGGCACACCCCAGGTGCCCGCCCAGTCAGAAGACTACGCCCTGCTGATCAAGGCCTTCATTGACCTGCACCAGGCCACCTTGGTACTGACCAACTCTGCCACCGACACCGACTGGCTAACGCTGGCGATCTCGACTCAGCAGGAGTTTGATCACCACCTGTGGAGTGCTGACCAGGGGGGCTATTTCAGCACCGCCGCTGGCGAAGATTTGCTGGTGCAGGAACGTCCCTACCAAGACAGCGCGACTCCGGCGGCGAATGGAGTCGCTGTGGCCAACCTCGTGCGTCTCTCGCTGCTCACCGACAATTTGGACTATTTAGATCGCGCCGATCGCACCCTGCAAGCCTTTGGCACCGTCATGGAGCAAATTCCTCGCGCCTGCCCCAGCTTGCTGGCGGGCCTCAACTGGTTTCGCAACGGCACCGTGGTCAAAGCTGTAGCAGAAATCATTCCTGAACTGGCGGCAGAATATTGGCCAACAACTGTTTTCGCGGTTTCCCATGATCTGTCCGCTGACGCGGTGGGCATGGTGTGCCGAGGCACCACCTGTTTGGCCGTGGCCGACTCTGTGGATAAACTACGGCAGCAGTTACAAACTCTTCGGCCTCGATAAGCCATGCCCCACAACCCAGATTTGTACCAGGTGCTGTGCGATCGCATCCACCAATCGCCCCAGGGCCGTATCTCCTTTGCCGAGTTTATGGAGCTGGCCCTCTACCATCCCCAGGGCGGCTACTACACCACTAAAGAGGCCATCCTGGGCTTTGAGGGAGACTTCGTTACCTCCGCCCACCTGGGCCACGACTTTGGCGAACTGTTGGCTACCCAATTCGCCGAAATCTGGGAGCATCTGGGCCGTCCTCAGCCTTTTTCGCTAGTAGAAATGGGCGCTGGACAGGGATTGATCGCCGCCGATGCGCTGGGCACCTTACAAAACCATTTCACCGACTGCTTTGCGGCTCTAAGTTACCAAATCGTCGAAAAGTCTGACCGACTGCGGGCCGCCCAAGAGCAGCGCCTGTCACCCTGGGCCGAACGAGTCACCTGGCTGAATCTAGAAGACATTCCTGACGACAGCATCACCGGCTGTTTTTTCACCAACGAACTGGTCGATGCCCTGCCCGTGCACCAGGTCGTGATGACAGCATCGGGTTTGCAAGAAGTCTACATCACCCTAGCCGACGGCCCAGACACCCCCGTAGTAGAAGTCTTGGATGCTCCATCAACCCCGCGTCTAGCCGACTACTTTGCCTTTGTCGGCATCGACCTGGCCGACCCTCAATACGCCCCTGGCTACCGCACCGAAGTTCATCTCGCCGCGCTTGACTGGATGAAAACCGTTGCGGCCAAACTGCACCGGGGCTATGTGCTCACCGTCGACTACGGCTACCCCGCCAGCCGCTACTACAGTCGGGCGCGTTCCCAGGGCACGATCCAGTGCTACTACCAGCACGCCCACCACGATAATCCCTACAGCCACCTGGGCCACCAAGACATTACCGCCCACGTCAACTTCACGGCGCTAGAGCGCCAGGGCGAATACTGCGGCCTAGAAACCTTAGGAGCAACACAGCAGGGCATGTTTTTGATGGCGCTGGGCTTGGGCGATCGCCTTGCCGACCTGGGCCAAATTCAGGCTAGCGACCCCGTTACCGTCAACCTTGCCATTCAGCGGCGCGAGAAACTGCACCAGTTGATCAACCCCATGGGTCTGGGAAATTTTGTGGTGCTGGTGCAGGGCAAGGGGCTAATGGCCGCTGCCAAAACGCTGAAAGGGCTGACGGTGCCGCCGCTGATGTAGGGCGCGATCGCCTCCACTCAACCTTCCAAACTAAGCCTCAAAGCCAAGACTTCCCTAAGCCTCTACGGGCTCCAGCGGTTTAGCCTGCTGCTGCTCAACCCGGCGGGGCTGGCCCCAGAGCACCGTTTCGTGTTTGTAGATCACCATGCCGGGGCGAGCCCCCTTGGGCTTGTAGACATGGCGGGGCTGGGTGTAGATCACCGGCACCTGGTCGGCCTGGCGAGCGCGGCTGAAGTAGGCGGCTAAGTCGGCTACATAGGCTAGATCGCGATCGCTCGGCACATCCCCCGCCCCCAGCCGCAGCAGCACGTGGCTACCGGGAATCTCCTGGGTGTGGAACCAGAGGTCGTAGTCGGTGGCCACCGTCGAGATCAACAGATCGTTTTGGCGGTTGTTGCGGCCCACCAGCACCGGCAGACCATCGGGGGTCTGGAGGCGACGGAAGCCTTCATCGTTAGCCTTGCGATCGGTTGGGCGGTAGTCGGGCGAGGTCATATAGCCCTGCTGAATCAGCTCGTTGCGAATGTCGATCAACGCCTCTAGATCCGCCGGTTCGTCGTAGGTGGGGAGCTGGGTCAGGGCCGCCTCAACCTGCTCTAGATAGGCCAGTTCGCCCTGTACCTCGGCCAGCAGCGGAGCCACTGCATCCTTCGCCCGCTTTAGCTTTTGGTGCTGTTTGTACAGGCGCTGGGCCTGCTGAATTGCCGTTTTGTCGGGGTCAATAGCGAGGGTGACGGGCGCTCCGGTGTCAAAATCTTCCACCGTGAGCTGGGTGAGGCCCGGCTGCCACTGGTGGCTGTAGGTCATCAGCAGGTCGGCCTGCTGGCGATACTGGTCGGCCTGGGCCGACTGATCGAGCCGCTGCTCAAAAGTATTGGCCTTGAGCCGCAGCTTGTCGAGCACGCCCTTGAGCCGCTGCTGAATCTGGTTTTTGAGGCGATCGAACTGCTGTAGGGCAATCTCGCGGCCATAGTACTGGTTGAGCAGGGTATTGATATCCGCCACCGGGGCCACCCCCTCCCAGTCGAGCACGGTGTAGCCACCCTCGGCCCAGCCAGGATAAAACTCGCCCTTCTCAAGACAGACTAGCCAGCGCTGCCACGCCTCAAACAGCCGATTCCAGTCGGTCTGGGTCAAGGTATCGGCGGCTTGGTCGGGGACTAGGTGGGCGGCGGAGAGGAGCGATCGCACCAGCGACGAACTCAGCCCCCCATAGCTTTGCATCAGCATTTTTTTGAGCGTCGTGGGCACCAGCGTCACCCGCTCCTGCCAAGAGGTTTGGGATTCCTTGACGCTGGGCAGTGTGTTCATGAGGGCTGGGGGCAGCACGTAGGGGTCGCCGGTTTGAATGGGCCGCACCCGCGACTGCTGATCGCTCACCTGGTGGGCAGCGGTAACGATCTGGTTCTGGGCATTGGCCAAAATCACGTTACTGTACTTGCCCATGATCTCAATGTACAGGTGCCACTGGGGCGGGTCACCGGGGCGCGGGCCAAACTGCAAATCGATCGCCCGCTCCCAGGGGGCCACCGGGGCGATCGCCACCAGCGCCAGCTGGCTAATCTGGTGCTTCAACTGCTGGCTAAACGTAAACGTATCCTGCCCCTTGGGCGGCGCATCACCTAGGTGCAGCCGCGCGGCCTGGGGATGCCATGAAATGGTCAGCCAGCTGCGGCGATCGAGAGTTCTAAGCGCTAGTGCCAAGGTAGTCGTGTCAATTTGCACTACCGTCTCGCAGCGGGCAGGCACCCAGTCGGCCTCAAGGCTCTGACACAGGGCCATTAGAGTAGTAAAGTCAACCGGTTGCACGACACAATCCTCCAGGCTGAGACAAAGTAAGTGGGGAAATCCCAGGGATAGGACAGCCCGAGAACCCCGATAAAGGGCTAAGAAGACCCGATTGGGCTGCCCTTAGGCCGAAAGGTGTAGCCCAGGGAACGAAAACGCCAGAAATCTGAAATTTTGCCGGATATTAACCCTCAGCGCCAAACGGATTCGTTAGTATGGCAATAAGTCTGATCTGGGCTCAAATGTAGAGCATAGTGCCAAAAAGCCTCGGTTTTCTGGCCAGTCGGGGATAACCCTGGCGTTAGCACTGGCACCTCCCGTTATCGCCCTTCTATATATTATGGACATCAAGCTTATCAATATCGGCTTTGGCAATATCGTATCGGCCAATCGGGTGATTGCCATCGTTAGTCCCGAGTCTGCCCCCATCAAGCGCATTATCTCCGACGCCCGCGAGCGGGGGCAGCTGGTTGATGCCACCTACGGTCGCCGCACCCGTGCCGTCATCATTACCGACTCAGGCCACACCATTCTGTCTGCCATTCAGCCCGAGACCGTGGCTCATCGCTTTGTCAGCGGCAAAGACGGCGATGGGAAAGGGTAGAAGAGAGTAGGGAGTAGGGACGCTGGATCAACCCATCAAATAGCTAGAGAGAATTCATGCGTTTGGCACTTCCATACCCCTCACCCCTTACTCCCCACCCCATCACCCCCGCTTGGTAGACTACTAGGAGGCCGTTACCCCACCCACGCCATGTCCGCCGATCGCCCCGAGTCTATCGAAAAAATTGTGGCCCGCTTTCAAAAGGTCGCTGACCCCAAGCGTCGCTACGAGCAGCTGCTGTGGTTTGCCAAGAAACTCGACCCCCTGCCCGAGGAGTACAAAACTCCCGAAAACAAGGTGCCGGGCTGCGTCTCCCAAGTGTTTGTGGTGGCTGATTTGATCGAGGGCAAAGTGGTCTACCAGGCCGACTCCGACGCTCAGATTACCAAAGGGCTGGTGGCGCTGCTGATCAAAGCCCTCAACGGTCTTACCCCCGATGAAATCGTCACCCTCACCCCCGATTTCATTAAAGACACCCAGCTCGACGTCAGCCTCACCCCGTCGCGGGCTAACGGCTTCTACAACATTTTTAAGACCATGCAGCAAAAGGCTCGGGGACTGCACGATGGGGCGGCACCGGGGGCGCTGTTGAGCTAAGTTCAGCCCTGCCATTCCTAAGGGCAGGTAATCTACAGCTCTGGCACTTCGTCAAACTTTGGTAAACTTTGGAATGCGATTCAGCCTCGGTTGAATTTTGCCTGCATTCCTTCTGCTACTGGTTGGGCCTAATTCCATGAGCGAGTACAGTATTTTCACCTCTGAGTCGGTGTCTGAAGGCCATCCCGACAAAATGGCCGACCAGATCTCCGACGCCGTTTTAGACGCCATTCTCAAAGAAGACCTGCATGCCCGAGTCGCGGTCGAAACCCTGGTTAAAACCGGCATGGCCGTGATCGCTGGGGAGGTGCGCACCAACACCTACGTCGATCTAGAAGACATTGTGCGCAACGTGATTTTGGCCATTGGCTACGACAGCTCTGACGTGGGCTTTGACGGGGCCTCCTGCGCGGTGCTCAATGCCATTGGCAAGCAGTCGTCAGACATTGCCATGGGCGTCGATGTGGCCACCGACAAAGACCTGGGCGCAGGCGACCAGGGGCTGATGTTTGGCTACGCCACCAGCGAAACCGATACCCTCATGCCCGCCCCCATCTACTACGCCCACCGGCTGGTCGAGCGGCAGGCCCACCTGCGCAAGCACGGCGTGCTGCCCTGGCTGCGCCCCGACGCCAAGAGCCAAGTGACCCTGCGCTACGAGAATTTGAAGCCGGTGGCGGTGGAAGCAGTGGTGCTCTCTACCCAGCACGACCCCGATATTTCTCAGGCCGACATCCGCGAAGCGGTGATGGAGGAAATCATCAAGCCGGTGCTGCCCAACGGCTGGCTCCACGCCGATACCCAGTACCACATCAACCCCACCGGGCAGTTCATTATCGGCGGCCCCGTCGGAGACTGCGGCCTCACCGGGCGCAAAATCATTGTCGATACCTACGGCGGCATGGCCCGCCACGGCGGTGGTGCCTTCTCGGGTAAAGACCCCACCAAGGTCGATCGCTCGGCGGCCTACGCGGGGCGCTACGTGGCCAAAAACATCGTGGCGGCGGGTCTGGCCGATCGCTGCGAAATTCAGGTTTCCTATGCCATTGGGGTGGCTCAGCCCACGTCGATCTCGATCAATACCTTTGGTACGGGCAAGATTGCCGATGGGGCGATCGCAGAACTAGTGCGCAAGCACTTTGATCTACGCCCCCAGGGCCTGATCGACATGCTCGATCTGCGCCGCCCCATCTACCAACAGACGGCCACCTACGGCCACTTTGGCCGCGAGCTACCCGACTTCACCTGGGAAAAAACCGATAAAGCCGATCTACTGAAGACAGCCCTCTAGGCAGCCTGAGTCAAGCGGGTTCACTCAATCAAAAAGCGGGCGGTTAGCTTATCGCTGACCGCCCGCTGGGCTTGTCAGCCCACCAAACCGTTCTGCCCTAGGGATTGATGACGGTAGTTTGATGGGGTAAAACGCTCTCGTCCCTGTGGGGTTCGCTCTGGGTGCCGTGGTCTAGATCTTTGGCGTCTTCGATGCGGCGACGGCTCAGCAGCTCCTTGAGGGGATCGCGCTTTTCTTCGGACATGTGAATTTGAATATTGGGCCCCGATCGCGCCAGGCGAATGACAATGCCGTCTTCTACAGTGACCTCAGAAATGCGCCGACCGTCGAGGTAGGTGCCGTTGGTGCCAATACTTTTAACCTCCCAGCCTGTGTCGGTGCGGTGAATCTCAACGTGGTGGCGAGAGACCACAGCGCTGTACAGAACCACGTTGTTGTCGGTCGATCGACCAATGCGAATCACCGATTCTTGATCAAAAGACCAGCTTTGCACCGGAGTTTTGTGGAGAGGATGGAGCAGCGAGAGGGTAATCACATTACTCAATCAAAAACGATCCCTGTAGTGTCTAATCATAGAAGAGTCTGACGGAGCCCAACCCCCAGTTTAGGATTCCAGCCGCTAACGGTCGGTAGGTGCCATCTAGTCCCAGGACTGTCGAGCAGCCTGCTTAGATAATAGTTCAGTGCTGCGGCAATTCGGAGAGGAGTGCAACCCCTACTTCAAAGCTTTAGCTGGTGGACATTGAGGCCAGGTCGAGGTCGCCCACCGCTGAGCGGTCGAGCAACCAGCGCAGCTCACCCTGGGGACGCACCAGTCGGGAGGGGTAGGCCGCGTCGTCGCCGTTGGGGGTAAACACCTGGGTGAGAGCAGCTTGCTTGTCGGCCCCAGCGACCAAAAATATCACCCGGTGGCTGTGGTTAATGAGCGGCACAGTAAAGGTTAGGCGGGGGTCGCTGCCCTTGTAGCCTACGGTAACCAGGTGGTCGTCTACCCCTAGGGCATCGGTTTGGGGAAAGAGGGACGCGGTGTGGCCGTCATCGCCCATGCCCAGCAAAATTAGGTCAAAGCGGGGCACCTGACTGGGGCCAAGGCCCTGGAGTCCGCCAAAAATTGACTTGACCATTGCCTCATACTGGCGGGCCGAGGCCGCTGGGTCGCCCTCCAGTGTAGGAGCATAGAGCAGGTGGTCGGGCGGAATGGGCACCCGGTCGAGCCAGGCGGCCTTGGCCATGCCCCCGTTGCTGTCGGGGTGGTCGAGGGGCACGTAGCGCTCGTCGCCCCAAAAAATGTAGAGCTTTTCCCAGGGCAGGTCTTGCTCGGCCAGGCCGCTGTAGAGAGGCTTGGGGGTGCTGCCACCGGCCAGGGCCAGGGTGCAGTAGTCGTGGTCGGCTACGGCGCTGTGGATGGCCTCGACCACCAGGGTCAGGGCCCGCTGCACCAGGGCAGGCTTGTCGGCTAAGATCTCAAGCTGCGGCGCGGTCATAGGCAGGGGGTACCAAGTGGGGGACTAGCGGGTCTCGGGGCTAGACAGTCAGAACGTTTTGATTGTTGCTCACCAGCAGGCTAACGTAGTTATTACCCTAGCGCCGATGGCTTAAGCTTTAATTTTGAAGCCAGAACTCAGTCGGGCTAGAACTCAGTCAGATGAGGGCATTGGTTGACAAGCCGCCCAAAACCTTGAAAGCTTACGGTTAGCTCTGTACCCTGCGATCGCATCTCGCCCCATGCAACTGACCCCCCAGGAAAAAGACAAGCTGCTGATTTTTACCGCTGCCCTGGTGGCTGAACGCCGCAAAGACCGAGGGCTGAAGCTCAACCACCCCGAAGCCGTCGCCTATATTTCTGCGGCCATTCTCGAGGGCGCGCGGGATGGCCGCACCGTAGCCGACCTGATGAGCTACGGCACCACCCTGCTGAGCCGGGCCGATGTGATGGACGGGGTGGCGGAGATGATTCACGATGTGCAGGTGGAAGCCACCTTCCCCGACGGCACCAAACTGGTTACGGTTCACGAACCCATTCGGTAGGGCGACCCATGGCTGTTTCTGGCTCTAACCCAGGGGATATTGTGCTGGATGCTGATGCGATCGAGGCCGTACTGGGAGCCCTGGTCACCCAGCTTGATGCCTATGTGTTTCCAGAGGTGGCCGAAAAAATTCAGGCCGACCTTGAGCAGCGCCTGGAGTCGGGCGGCTACGGCGATATTCAGGGCGGGCAGCAGCTGGCGGATACGCTGACGGCCCAGCTGCAAGAGATGAGCGGCGATCGCAACCTGAGACTGCACTTTAGCCCCGCCCCCCTGCCCCACATTGAGCCTGATCTAACTCCTAGCGCTGAGGAAATCGAGCGCCAGCATCAGGCCAGCCGCCGCCGCAATTTTGACTTGAACAAGGTTGAGCGCCTACCGGGCAACGTTGGATATATCCAGCTGTTTAGCTTTGAGCCGCCGGAGTTTGCGGGCGATGCCCTAGCGGCTGCCATGACCCTGGTGGCCCACACCGACGCCCTGATCTTTGATCTGCGCCACAACCAGGGGGGCTCTCCGGCCATGGTGACGCTGCTGTGCAGCTACCTACTCCCCGCCCACCCACCCGTTCACCTCAACGACCTGTACTGGAGCGAGACCGACGAAACCCACCAGTGGTGGACGGTGCCCTACGTGCCGGGGCAACGCTACCTCGACAAGCCTGTCTTTGCCCTCACCAGCCCTGAAACCTTCTCAGCGGCGGAGGAGTTTGCCTACAACCTGCAAGTGCTGAAGCGCGGGGCCGTAGTGGGCGAAACCACGCGCGGTGGGGCCAATCCGGGGCGTGGTTTCCGCCTGCACGACCACTTTTGGGTGTTTATGCCCACAGGTCAGGCGATCAACCCTGTCACCGGAAAAAACTGGGATGGTACGGGGGTGCTCCCCACCGTTAAGGTGCCAGCGGAAACGGCCCTCGATACAGCCCATCTGATGGCCCTCAACCATCTGCTGGAAGCAGGAGCTGAGGGGGTGGCCCGCCGCGAGCTGGAGGAAACCCTGCCCAGAGTTGAGCGATCGCTCCAGCAAAAGCGCCAAGATCTGATTGCCAACCTAGGAGGCCCCACATGATTCCCGGAGAACTGCTGCCCGCTGAGGGTGAGATCGAGCTAAATGCCGGTAAGGAAACAGTGACGCTGGCGGTGGCCAATACGGGCGATCGCCCCATTCAAGTTGGCTCCCACTTTCACTTTTTTGAGGTCAACGCGGCGCTGAGCTTCGACCGTAACCAGACGCGAGGTATGCGGCTGGATATACCAGCGGGGACTGCGGTGCGGTTTGAGCCGGGCGATGAGCGTGACGTAACTTTGGTGCCGTTAGCGGGGGAGCGACGGGTGTACGGGTTTAATGCCCAAGTCGAAGGGGCGCTGTAGCCCAGATTTTATAGCCCTACGGCAATGGACGACACTGGCCTCGACGACGCCAACTAGGCTCCCCTAAGCCTAATGATTTTCGGCGTTGCTGAATAGTAGTATGAACTTGTGGAATTCTAAATGAGTCCTCAATGCGTTTAGCCCTTGCTTCATACCTAGAATCAGCAACGCCTGATTTTCCATGAAGGCAAGGTGCTGGCGATTTGAGGAAGAATTAACGATTGAGATCAGCGGCGATAGGCAGCTTTGGGAACACATCAACGTTGTGCGTCCGTAACTACGCAGTGTTAGCTGGAGAAATTAATCCAAGCACTGAAATCCTCTTTCTCCCCTCAATTTACCGTCGAAGCTGACGGTTTCTGTGCAACCCGCTTGCCGAGAAATAGCCCCAATCAGGTAATCAGAAAGATCTGCTTTGCCCTGTTTGTATTGCTGAAGAGCTTGATCAAGTGTTGAGCGGCTCTCAAATTCAAAAGCAGCGCTGTGGAGCATGGCTTCTATAATGCCGATCACCTCAGCTTTTTGAAAGCGATAGTTGGCACCTCTGAGCACCCAAACCAGTTCGCACAAGACGATGTTGGCAATAAAGCAGGGTTGATTTTGCTGAATTACCTCAGAGGCTTGCTGCCATTGCGGCTCGTCGTCGCGGGTGAGATAGCGAACCAGGATGTTGGTATCAAGCCCAATCATTAGCTCCCTCGGAGATGGCGACATCCATGTCATCTTGGGTGGAGGGGGAAATGTTGGGCCGATGCAGGATGCCTGACAAGGTTTCTACGGCAACGGTGAGGGGCAAGATTTTGACTTGTCCACTTTCGTCAATGACAAACTCGACCCGACTGCCGCTGACGAGTTTGAGATGCTGACGGATCTCGTCAGGCAACGTGATTTGCCCGTTGTCGGTGACGATGATGCTAAACATAGCTAAAAGATGGAGGGGGGCTGCCTGCCATTTTAGTTGACCTGAGAATTAAACTTCTTAGACAGTGTTGACAATCAAACTTCAGGAAATGTCCTCTCCTCTAAACAAATAGCTATATTTCGTCAAATTCGAGATCGAAATTACCACCTTGTATCTCAACTTCTCCAAAGTCACCATACACTCGGATCATTTTTTCTTCCTGACTTAAGGCATCGATATTACCGTAGTCAACTGTATTATCTAGATCTACAGTTGGCCTTACATCGCTCATTGCGTGTAGTCCAGAAATCTTCTCATAACCTCGAAATATGAGCCGGGCAGTTCTGTAGCAAGTATATTCATTTGGTTTTGGCGTTCTGTAAAACTGTGATTCAGGCCATACACTTACATCTAGCTCAAAAACTAACTGTGTTGGCTCTACTTCCCAGCTCAAAACACAACTATCGTTGAGGTCTATGCCACGAAACAGCTCCATATCTCGCCATTGAATCATAGAGAGTGTTTGGCAATGCTTCAGTTATGTACAAGTGAGTAGTGAATAGTTCTAATCCCTCACGACTTTGCCTCGGATGCGGCGGTAGATTTTTTCGGCTTCAACCCAGACAAATAGCAGGGTGCTAAAGCCAAAGCAGATCAGCAGTTCCTTTGAGCTGAGCAGGTGGGTGCCAAAGAAATTTCGCAGGGGCTCGACGTAGATCAGCATGAGCTGGAGCACGCACGTTAGAATCACCGCCCCCAGCACAAAGGGGTTTGACCAGGGCGACATTTCTACCGTGAGGCGAGTGTTTGAGCGTACGGCGATCGCATGGCCCATCTGGGCCAAACAGAGGGTAGTAAACACCATCGTCTTCCAGCGATCGGGGTCGCCGCCCTGCTGGGCGTGCTGGTAAGCCCACACCATCATCGACACCGAGATAATGGCAAACACAATGCCGATGCGCAGCATGTAGGCTCCCAGCCCACGGGCAAAAATCCCCTCCTGGGGGTCGTGGGGAGGCCGCTCCATCACGTCGGGTTCAGCGGGTTCTACCGCCAGGGCCAGCGCCGGGAAACCGTCGGTGACCAGGTTCATCCACAAAATTTGCAGCGGGCTGAGGGGCACGTCTAAAATCGGCAAAATCAGCGGCGAGAGGGCAATGGTGAGCAGTTCACCAATGTTGGAGCCAAGAATGTATTTCACAAACCGGCGAATGTTGGTGTAGACCACCCGGCCCTCTTCGGTGGCGGCGACGATGGTGGCAAAGTTGTCGTCGAGCAGCACCATATCGCTGGCCTCTTTGCTCACGTCGGTGCCGGTAATGCCCATGGCAATGCCAATCTCGGCCTGTTTGAGGGCGGGGGCATCGTTGACGCCGTCGCCGGTCATGGCGACGATCTGGTGATCTTTTTGCAGGGCTTTGACAATACGGAGCTTGTGCTCGGGGGAAACTCGGGCGTAGATATTGACCTCCTTCACCGCCGCCTCTAGCTCGGCCTGGCCCATGGCCTCTAGGTCAGCACCGCTGAGGGATTTAGCATCGGCATCGGCAATGCCCAGGTCTTGGGCGATCGCCATCGCAGTCAACTGGTGGTCACCAGTAATCATCATGGGGCGAATGCCAGCAGTCCGGCAGCGCTGCACCGCGACCCGCACCTCGGGTCGCAGGGCGTCAATCATGCCCACTAGGCCTAGCCACACCAGATCGCGCTCGGCCAGATCGGGGTCGCCCTCGTCGGGCACGGTGGTAACGGGGCGGTAGGCAAAGCCCAGCACCCGCAATCCTTGGGCGGCCAAGGCGGCGCTGCTCTCTAAAATGCGCGATCGCGTCTCCTGATCGAGCTCAAACTGCTCTGTCCCCTTCAGGCCGTGAGTGCAGCATTCTAAAAGCATCTCGGGCGACCCCTTGGCCAGCATGAGGTTGGGGGCGCTGGCCAGGGCTTCGGGCAGCGTCAGATCGGCGGCCAGGGCATCCACGCCGCTAAACACCACGCTCATGCGCTTGCGCTCTGAGGAAAAGGGAAACTCTACAACCCGCTGCAATTCGTGGCCCAGACGATGGCGATCGAGGCCGCTTTTGGCCGCCATCACCACCAGGGCACCCTCGGTAGGGTCGCCCATAATAGCCCAGTCGCCCGCTTCCTTTTGCAGCACAGAATCGTTGCACAGCAGGCCATCCACCAGTAGCAGACCGACGTCGGGTACCTGGCGAGGGTCCACAGGCTGCCCTTCGCTAACAAATTCTCCCTCGGGGGCATAGCCATCCCCTGTCACTTGCAGCGTTTGGGAGAGGGTGCGCACCTGTTGCACCACCATTTTGTTTTGGGTGAGGGTGCCGGTTTTGTCAGAGCAAATGGTGGTGACGGAGCCCAGGGTTTCGACCGCAGGCAAGCGGCGAATTAAGGCCTGGCGGCGCACCATGCGCTGGGTGCCAATGGCCAGGGTGACGGTAATTACCGCCGGCAGACCTTCGGGCACCACCGCCACGGCCATGCTCAGGGCCACCTCCAGCAGACGTTCGAAGGCTCCCCAGCCGCCAAAGAACACGCCAGCACCCACTACGATGGCCACCAGGGTCAGCGACCCAGTGACCAGCACGTTGCCCAGCTGGGTCATGCGCTGCTGAAGCGGTGTTGGTTCGGTTTCAACCCCTTGCAGCATGGCAGCAATGCGGCCCAGCTCAGTTTTCATGCCGGTGCCGGTCACCAACACGCGACCTCGACCCTGTACTACCTCAGTGCCCTGAAACACTAAGTTCTTGCGATCGGCCAGCCCCGTATCAGCGGCCAGGGTGCGGGTGGCCTGTTTGTTAACCCCCTGGGCTTCGCCAGTTAGAGCCGACTCGCGCAGCTGAAGATTGCTGGCCTCTAGCAGGCGACCGTCGGCGGCCACTTGATCGCCCGCTTCGAGCAACATAATATCGCCGGGCACCAGGTCTTGGGAGGGCACTTCTTGCAGACGACCGTCGCGCTGCACCCGCACGCTGGGCGACGCCATCTGCTTGAGGGCAGCCAGGGCTTTTTCGGCCCGGCTCTCTTGCAGATAGCCCAGCACGCCATTGAGAATGACGATCGCAAAAATCGCGATCGCATCCTTAGGAAATTCTTGATTTCGATAGGAGAGCACTCCGGACACCACCGCCACCGCAATCAGCATCAGCAGCATGATGTTGGTGAACTGGTCGAGCAAAATGCGCCAGGCGGGACGACCGCCGACTTCCTCTAGCTCGTTGGGGCCGTACTTTTGACGGCGATCGAGCACCGCTTGCGCCGTGAGGCCTGTGTCGTCATTGGTGTCTAGCTGGCTGAGGGCTTCGTCAATGCCAACCGTATGCCAGGCGGTCGTAGAATTTGGAGAGGAGTCATTCATGCAACGCTACCGGCTACCGTTGGATCTACCGCTCTAATGGTATAGCCTTGGCCAGAGCTACGGAACTGCCCACAAAGATTGATATTTTGGAGTGATTTTGGCACAGCACGCTGGGGTTAACCGCAAGCCAATGCAATTTGTTCGCCAGCTGCTGAGGCGATTCGCGCAGCGTAAAGCCTACGGCATCCCAGAAACGGGTACCGATTCAAAACGAGTATTCCTCCGGAAAACGCTGCTGCTGCTGGCCCTGCCCCTGCTGCTGAGCGGCTGCCTGCGCTACGACCTCACCTTGCGCTTTGACCACCAGAGCCACGGCCAAATTTCCCAGACGATTGATTTGAGCGATCGCGGTGCCGCCCTAGCCCAGCCCACCCTCGAACCCTGGCTAGAGGAGCTAAAGGTGCGATCGCGCCCCCTCGGTGGCCAGCTCAGCCAAACCCCCCAGACCGTCACCCTCACCGTGCCCTTTGGTACGGCGGCTGACCTGGGCGATCGCTTTCGCCAGCTCTTTGCTAGTGCCGCCTCAGACATCAAATCCGTCACCGCCGAGGAACCACCCCCCGCAGACCGCCCCACCTACCTACAACTACCCGGCTGGGAACCCGTCCCTTTTGCTTTAGACATCGACCAAACCAACTGGCTGCTGGCCAGCCGCACCCACCTCACCTATACCCTCGACCTGCACCAGCTCCCTACCAACGAGGATGATTCAACCGATCTAGCCCCCTGGGCAGACCTGCGCTTTCGCCTGCAAGTGCCCTGGGGGCTAGCCAGCCTTGCCCCCACCGCCACACCGCCCCTGACCCAGGACGCCACCGGAGCCATCTGGTCGCTTGAACCTGGAAAGATCACGACTATAGATGCCACCTTCTGGCTGCCCAACGCGATCGCCCTCGGCACCCTCGGCATCGCCGCCCTAGTGCTGGCAGGCTACAGCCTCCGCTACCGCATCTTCAAACCCAAGTCCCCCACCCCATGATCGGGTTCCCCATCTCCCTCACCTCCCGCACTCCCCTACTCCCCACCCCCTCACTCCCTACTCCCCTTTCCTAAAAACCTTTCCCCAAAATAAAACCCAGCCTGGTTAAATAACCTTATCTAAGTCCAGAAGTGGAGTTCTACCTGTAGGGAACCATAGATTCCGAGCTGGACTTAGCATAGACCTAGCGATTTTGACCAGCGATGGGAGGCCCAGAGCCATGAGGCAGATAAATTTCGTCGTTATTTTTGTGATTGCCCTAGCCCTGGTGCTATTTGGCATTGAGAATACTGAGCGGGTGCTAATTCACGTTGCGCCGGGTATGGATATAGAAGCACCCCTCTGTGTCGAGCTGATTATTGCCATGGGCATTGGGGCGGTGTTTGCCTGGGTGTTTAGCGTCTGGGCGCAGGTACAGGGCTACATGTCCTTCGGCAAGCAGGTGCAGCAGCGCGAAGTTCGCATTCAGGAGCTGGAGCAGGATGTACAGCGCTACCAGGTTAAGCTCGAAGAGCAAAGCTTAATGTTGCCCGCTGCTCAGGTCGAAGACGGTGAGGTCGTGGCCTAATAGCGATCGCACCAGCCGGTTTGACGAATGGATGGAGGATAGTTCGTTAAGATAGGGCAAATTCTACCGTCTCAAGCAACAACCCTCTTCAGGCGGTCCATCCACCAGCCCATGTCGTCATCCCTGGCACAAACTGCGATCGCATTTCTCATCGACCTGGCCGATCAGGGCGAAATCGACCCTTGGGATGTCAAGGTGATCGACGTGATCGATCGCTTTTTGTCGCTGCTCAAGAGCCAGGCCGAGGCTTTAGCCAGCCAGGGCCGCACCCCCTACGAGGCCAACCTGTCAGAGTCGGGCCAGGGGTTTCTCTACGCCTCCATGCTGGTGCTGCTCAAGGCCGACACCATGGTGCGGGCCGAAGCCGAGGCCGAGGCCGAAGCCAACCCCGAAGAAGCCTGGGAAGAAGACATTCCTGACCTGGTGCCCCTGCCCCGCAACCTGGAGCGGCACCTACACCGCCGCGCCGTCGCCCCCATTCCCCAGCGGCGGCAGGTCACCCTCCACGAGCTAATTCAGCAGCTCGAAACCATGGCCACGGTGATGGCCGACCACACTCCTCGCCTGCGGGCGCGCCGGGCCAGGCCCCAGCCCCAGCGCCAGGCGGTACGGGCGATCGCTCAGCTCGCCCACCAGGAAAATCTCTCCGAAATTGCCGCCGCCCTCGAAGCCTTCCTCGACCAGTACTGGGACGAGTTGGGGAGCGACACTCTGTGGATCGACTTTGAGCTGCTGCTGGAGCACTGGCCCCAGTTTAAGCCCGCCGATCTCGAAGACGCCCATGACTTTGAAACCCCCCACGCCGCTGCGGTACACGAGAAGGTGGGCGTGTTTTGGGGCCTTCTGTTTCTCTCAGCCCAGTCAAAGGTAGAGCTGGGTCAAGACCAGTTCTACGGCGATTTGCGGGTCAGAAACCTTAACCGCGCCCCCCTTACCGCAGCAGAGGCCGAACTGCCGGCCTTTATTCTGCCTGACTGAGGCAGCGAGAGACTGATGCAGGCTACCGTTTCCAGGTTGGCCGGGGTATTTTAAAGAGAGTGTAATAACTCCTTGAAGGCCAATGGGTTAGCGGTGCTCTGGTTGGAGACGCTGTTAGCATGGCCGAGTGCGATAGTCAAAGACCGGCCCGAGAGACTCATTGGTTTGGATAGACGTTGTTTCCAGCCTTTTCTGGGTAGGCTGGCCATGGTCTCAATGCGCAATCTGCTCTGCTACAGATCTAACCCCATAAATTAAGGATCCTATTTGTATGAAAGCCATGATCTTGGCTGCCGGTAAAGGCACCCGTGTGCGGCCGATCACCTACACCATTCCCAAACCCATGATTCCGATCATGCAGAAGCCGGTAATGGAGTTTTTGCTCGAACTGCTTCGCCAGCACGGGTTTGACCAGATTATGGTCAACGTCAGCCACCTGGCCAACGAAATTGAGGGGTATTTTCGCGATGGTCAGCGCTTTGGCGTCGAACTCGCCTATTCCTTTGAGGGCCGCATTGAAGAAAATGGCGAACTGGTGGGCGACGCCATCGGCTCCGCCGGTGGGATGCGCAAGATTCAAGACTTCTCGCCCTTTTTTGACGACACCTTTGTGGTGCTCTGCGGCGACGCACTGATCGACCTCGACCTGACGGAGGCCGTGCGTCGCCACCGCGAGAAGGGCTCGATCGCCACCATTATCACCAAGACCGTGCCTCTCAAGCAGGTGCCCAGCTATGGGGTAGTGGTCACCGACCCCGAAGGGCGCGTCAAGTCGTTCCAAGAAAAGCCCTCGGTAGAAGAGGCCCTCAGCACCGAAATCAACACCGGCATCTACATCTTTGAGCCCGAGGTGTTTGACTACATTCCCTCGGGGGTGTCGTTCGACATTGGCGGCGACCTGCTGCCCAGTCTAGTCGCCAACGGCGCACCGTTTTACGGCATTCCCATGGAGTTCGAGTGGGTCGATATCGGCAAGGTGCCCGACTACTGGCGCGCCATTCAAGACGTGCTCACCGGGGTAGTCAACCTGGTGGATATTCCTGGGCAGGAAATTCGCCCCGGCGTCTACGTGGGTCTCAACGTCAAGGCCAATTGGGACAAGGTCAACATCGAAGGGCCGGTCTACATCGGCGGCATGACCCACATCGAAGACGGGGCCACCATCATTGGCCCCAGCGCTATCGGCAACAACTGTTCGATCTGCCGGGGGGCGATCGTTGACAGGAGCGTAATCTTCGAATATTCGCGCATTGGCCCCGGTGTGCGCCTGGTGGACAAGCTGGTGTTTGGCCGCTACTGCGTAGATAAAACCGGCGCTTCCATCGACATGAAGGCCGCCGCCCTCGACTGGCTGATTACCGACACCCGCCAGGAGTTTCCGCTGGTGCCGCCCGTGGAGCACCGAGCGATCGCAGAACTATTAGAGCAGCACATCTAGGGTCGCCTAGCATTCAACTCGACCTGAACCCCAAAACCCCAGAGTTATGTCACTTTGGGGTTTTGGTTTGGCCAATCTCTACCCTGGGATAGTGGCGGGCAACTTGGCAAAGTGTCGTTTCCGATACAACTACTTCGAGGGCTTTTACCAATTCTTAGGAGGATGGTGTAAAAGCTTAAGGACAGCCATAGCGAATCGAGCCGCCGTAACGAGCGAGCCGATTGGCAGGTAGAGCTGTAATGCTGACACTCGGAATTAGTCTGCCTCTGTATTTGAGAGAGTTGTAACCACAATGAGCGATCGCAACCGTTCTTTTCGCCTATCGCGACGGCAAGTGGTGCGGGGGCTGTTGGCCTCCTCTGCCTTTGGGCTGACGGCCAAATTTGGTACCGGCTGCGCCCAGTCGCCCAGCACCGAGGGCGGCGCGGCCACCGATGGGTCTGCCCCAGAAGAACTGGTCGTAGGCTTCATCTACGTCGGGCCTAAGGATGACTTTGGCTATAACCAGGCCCACGCCCAGGGGGCCGCCGCCATGGCCGCCAACGTGCCCGGCATTCGCCTGGTAGAAGAGGCCAGCGTGCCCGAAACCACAGCGGTGGCCGAAGCCATGCGCAGCATGATCGAGATCGACGGGGCCAAGGTGCTGTTCCCCACCTCCTTTGGCTACTTTGATCCCCACATTCTCGCCCTGGCGGGCGAGTTTCCCGACGTGCAATTTTTCCACGCCGGAGGGCTCTACCAGGAAGGTGTACACCCCAAAAACGTCTGTAGCTACTTCGGCTTTATCGACGAGGCCCAGTACGTAGCCGGGGTAGTAGCCGCCCACATGAGCCCAGCGGGCAAGCTGGGGTTTGTGGCAGCCAAGCCCATTCCGCAGCTGCTGCGCAACGTCAACAGCTTTACCCTAGGGGCCAGGTCGGTCAACCCCGATGCCACCACCCAGGTAATCTTTACCGGCGACTGGTCAGTGCCAGTAAAAGAGGCCGAGGCCACCAACAGCATGGCCGACCAGGGCATTGAAGTGATCACCTGCCACGTGGATAGCCCCAAGGTGGTAATGGAAACCGCTGAGCGGCGCGGAGTAATGACCTCGGGCTACCACGCCGACCAAAGCCCCTTGGCCCCCAAAGGCTACCTCACCGGGGCCGAGTGGGATTGGTCGAGCATTTACACGGCTGTGGGCAAAGACCTAATGGCGGGCAAAACCCTCATGGCGGGCGATATTCCCCACATTTTGCGGGGCGGGTTGGCCGACAACTTCTGCAAAATGTCGGCCTACGGCCCCGCCGTCAGCGATGAGGCCAAGGCCGCTGGTGATGCCGCCATAGCGGGCATTAAATCGGGCGAGGTCATCATCTACCAGGGACCGCTGAAGAACAACACTGGGGGCGAAATTTTGCCCGCTGACCAGCAGCTCAAAACCGACAATATTGAGCTGGAAAAAATGGACTACTTTGTCGAGGGTGTGATTGGGTCCATTAGCTAAAACATCACCATGGCGTCTACAACAACCTGGCGGCGATCCTTAGAATCGGTGGCGCTGCCCATGGGGGCAGTGCTGTCGGCCCTGGTTATCTTTGGGGTATTTTGTGCCCTGGCTGGGGCCAACCCCCTGGCAGTGTATGCCTCTATCTATCGAGCTGCCTTTGGCAGCTGGAGCGCTTGGCAAAACACTCTGCTGCGCGCTTCCCCGCTGATGCTTACGGCCCTGTGCACAGCCCTACCGGCTCGGCTGGGGCTGGTCATTATCGGCAATGAGGGTGCCCTAGTGCTGGGGGGTCTGGCGGCGGTGATGGTAGGTCTGGCCCTGGGGTCGAGCCTACCCGGCGGACTGGTGCTGCTGGCCATGGCCCTGGGCAGCCTGGTGGCGGGCGGCCTGTGGATTATGGCGGCGGGAGCCCTACGCCACTACCGAGGGGTAAATGAAACCATCAGCAGCCTGCTGCTGAACTACATTGCGATCGCCCTGATGAACCACCTCGTGCAAGGCCCCCTGCGCGACCCCGCCTTTGTCAGCAAGCCCTCCAGCTTTGAGATTGCCCCGGCCGCCTGGCTGGGCAATCTGCCCGCTACCCGCGTTCACTGGGGGCTGATCTACGGCCTGGTGGCCTCGGCTTTGGCCTATATCTTGATTCAGCGCACTACCTTTGGCTTTGCCGCCCGCACCGCCGGAGGCAACGTACGCGCCGCCCGCATTGCCGGGCTGCCGGTGGGCAAGCTCACCCTAGCGGTGTGCTTTCTAGCGGGTTCCTGCGCCGGGCTAGCGGGCATGGTGGAGGTCGCCGCCGTGCAGAAGCGCCTGAACGAGTCGATTGTCTCAAACTACGGCTACGCCGGAATTTTGGTGGCCTTTGTGGCCCGCCACAACCCCCTGGCGACGGTGCTGGTATCGGTGCTGCTGGGGGGTATTTTGGCGGCGGGGGGCATTTTGCAGCGATCGCACAATCTCCCCGATGCCACCGTGATGGTCTTTCAGGGCATCGTGTTTCTCTGTGTGCTCTATAGTGAATCGCTCTACGGGCGCTTCGCGGTGTTTCAGGAGCGGGAGGCTCAGGCTGAAGGTGCGGTTGTGGCTGGGTAGGTAGGTAGGTGGGTGGATGGGTTAGGCACTCATCACCCGTAGGATGAGCGGCGGGAAGCTTACCGATCATGGCCTAAATCATCAATACGTGAGGGGAAGCGATGGCGACGGAAGCACTGGGCTGGTGGGGGGTGCCCCTGGGCATTTTGGCCGGTACCCTGCGGGGGAGCGTGCCCTTTCTGCTAGTCAGTTTGGGCGAATGCCTGACGGAGAAAAGCGGCAAGATCAACCTGGGTCTAGAGGGCACCCTGCTGATGGGGGCAATGAGCGCCTATGCCGTCTCCTACCTCAGCTCTGGCATTGTTGGCCCCACCCTTGCCCCCTGGCTGGGGGTGCTGACGGCGGGGATAGCGGGCATGGGGCTGGGGGCAATCCACGGCTGGCTGTCGCAGCAGCCCCGCGTCAACGATGTGGCGGTGGGCATCGCCATGATTATCTTTGGCGGCGGGTTGGCCAACTTTTTTGGCAAGCCCTTCATTCAGCCCCAGGCTCCCCAGTTGCCCACCCTGGCAGCGGGGGGCTGGAGCAGCCTGCCCCAGGTGCAGTCGGCGCTGCAAATTAGCCCACTGTTTTTGCTGGGCTTGGCGATCGTGCCGCTGATGAGCTGGTTTTTTAAGTCAACCCGCTGGGGGCTCTATGTGCGGGCCGTGGGCGATAGCCCCGATGCGGCTCTGGCGATGGGAATTTCAATTTTTTGGGTGCGGATGGCGGCGATTGTGGCGGGCAGCTTTTTGGCGGGCATTGGCGGGGCTAGTCTGTCGCTGTTTTACCCCGGCGTGTGGACGGAGCGCATCTCTAGCGGCCAGGGTTTGATGGCGGTGGCGCTGGTAATTTTTGCCCGATGGCAGCCCTGGCAGTGCCTGTGGGCCTCGCTGCTGTTTGGCGGGGCACAGGCGCTAGGGCCAGCGTTTCAGTCGGTGGGCATTGACTCGTACTACTACCTGTTTAATGCGGCTCCGTATATTCTCACGCTGGTGATTATGATCATCACCTGTTCGCCGCAGCGAACGCTGACGGGCGCGCCGGGGGCTCTGGGCAAGGATAGTTGACTTGTGGAGGTGGGCGGGTGGTGCATTGCGCTGTGCGCGAATGCACCCTACGGGTCGTCGCTGAGGAGGGCTTGGAGGGTAGTGGGGTCGGCGATGCCCTGGAGGATGGCGCTGACGATCATGGAGTCTTCGGTGTCGAGAGGTTCAACGAGGGAGTCTTCATCCCGTTCGCCGTTGAGAATGCGGCGAATGGCGGCGACCAGGTCTGTCCAACCGTGGGATTCTTGCTGGTGCAGAATGGGCTCTAGCTGCGCCTGTAGGTCTGGTTGCAGGGCAGCCATGGAGACTGCCCCAATCAGTTGCCCGTGGCGTTGCAGCTCGTACTGGGTACCGGCAAAGGCGGCTTTGGCCTGCCGCGCCTGCTGCCGATAGGCCCGCGCCGGGTCGGCTTGCCCCTGCTTGTCGGCAATAGCACCTAGCAATCCGTAGGTTTTCCAAATTTCGGCGGCGGCGGGGTCGAGGGTTTGCTTAATGGCTAGGGCGGCTTCGGCGTGGTGGCGGGCGGTGGCGAGGTCGGCAGCGCTGGGGTGGGGTTTGCTTTGCAGCAGGTTGGCGAGGTTGCTGAGCCGCACGGAGACTCCTAGAGAATCACCCGCCGCTTTACCGCCTGCGATCGCTTTCTCGTACCAGGCGATTGCCCCCTCCACCCGACCAGCGAGTTGGTTCAAATTCGCCAACTGATTCCAGGTAGTGACGGCTCCATTACTTCCTCCAATCATGCCCTGCTCTTCTTTAAGCCGCGCCGATTCCCGGTAGTGTCGCTCGGCCTCATCCCACTGCCGCGCCTCTTGGTACACCATGCCCAACTGGTGCCACACCACGGCTTCGCTAGCGGGTTCCCTCAGCCCCTGAAAGGTTTTTAGCGCTGCCTGGTACCGGGTCGCCGCTTCAGCCAAATCCTTCTGCACTAGGAACAGGGAGCCCAGTTGTATTTGATTGACGGCTGCTCCACGCGCATCATCTAAAATCTCACACACTCGCAGGGACTCTTCATAGGCATCTTTTGCGCCTGCATAGTTGCCCATCTCTCTCAACACATCCCCCAGGTCAGTGTGTAAAAATCCCCGCTGCCGCGTTACGCTGTCGCCCGGCTCTAGCTGCTCAGCCAAGGCAATCCCCGCCCGGTAGCACTCCGCCGCCTGCGCCGCCTGCCCCTGAAACCTGAAACAGCGCCCAATTCTAGTCAGGGTCACGCACTGCTCATAGCTGGGGGCCTCGCCCAGGCCCTGCAAAACCTCTGTAAACAGGGCCAGCGCCTCACCATAGCGCCCCGCACTCAATAGCGTCTCTCCCTGGTTGCTGCGGGCTAGATACCAGTTGCGCGAGCCTGCCTCCCCTTGCAGCAACCCTAGCTTTTGGGCCAGCGCCGCCCGGTCCTGGCCCAGGCCAAAGACTTCGAGAAACCTGTTGACGTTATCCCCAAAGTCCACGGCGTCGGGGTCGGCGGCGGCGATGGCCTGGTTTACTGCCTGCATCAGGTTGGGCAGCTCTCGGCGGGCAATGGCCCGCGCCGCCAGCGGGTTTTGACGGTCTTGCTGGTACAGGTAGCCCGAGAGCTGGTAGTAGCGCTGGCGGTGGCGAATTTGCAGGTCGGCCTGGGCAGCGGCGGGCACCTGCGCCCACAGCACCGGGGCCAGGGTGGGGTGAAACTTCAGGTAGGGCACCCCAATGCCGGGAATATATTCGGCCTGGATTAACCCTGTGCTTTCCAACGCCTGTCGTAGCGCAGGCCAGGTGGTTTCGTTGGCACCTTCGGCAAACTCTCGAATATCAGGGAGCTGGGCGAGTTGATCATGCAAAAAATTAGGCGTTTCCTGAATAGCTTGCCGAATCTGCTGGAGCTGTTCTGTGGATAGTCCAGTGTTATCCGGTGTCCAATCCCTAGGGTCAATGGAGAGCAACTGCTCGATCACTCGCCGAGTTTGCAGTGCCTGAGATTCTTGCTCTGTCAGCCCCAGCCCGGTAATCGCCAGCAGATCATCCTCAAAGGCACCGCCCTGAAACACGCCTAGCCTAGGCAACCACTGCCGCGCCTGATCATCCAGACGATCTAGCGACAGCATTAGCGAGGCCACCAGGGGGTTGGGGGCCTCCCCGGCCCGCACCGGGCTGGCCTGCAAAAGTTCCGCCAGCCGCTGCCCCACCTCGGCAATGCGCCGGGTCTTGAGCTGCCGCCCCAGCAGACCCATCGACAGCGGGTGAAAATCGACCAGGGCAAACAGCTTCACCAGGGCGGCTCGGTCTGGCGGGGGCGTGGCGGGGGCCGGGGGCAAGGCCCGCAGCGCCGCAAAATAGTCGAGGGCATCGTTGGGGTAGATCTCGCTGCCCAGCCCCCGCAGCGGCAGGCAAATGTGCTGGCGGCTGCCCTCAGTTTTGTAGTCGGGGTGGGCCAGGTCGGGCTGGCGCGTGGTCAGCAGCACCCGGCTGTGGCCTGCCTCTGACCAGGGCTTGGCGGCATCCAGCAGGGCGCGCTGCGGCCCTGGCTCCAGCGCCTCCAGATTGTCTAAAATCACCAGCGTCGCGGTTTGACGCAGCTGCGCCGTGGCGGCACTGGCGTCGATCAGGCTCTGCCCCAGCACCGTGGCCAGGGTGCTAACGGCATAGCTCACCGGGTCTTGGCCCTGGTAGGCGGCATAGTCTACAAAGCACACCCGCTCAAACAGGCCAGTCTGGTGCAGCCAGCGGCCCGCTTCCTGGGCCAGGTAAGTTTTGCCCTGGCCGCCAAAACCCGAAATTGTCAGGCGGCGGGTGCCCTGCACAAAGGCCCGCTCGATCTGCCACAGCTCCCGGCTGCGGCCCCAAAACCCCGCTTCTTGCATTTCAGGCAGGTTGCCCCCTTCGGCTTCGCTCCCTTCGGCCCCGCTCAGGGAGCGGGATGGTGTGCCCTGAGCGGAGTCGAAGGGCAGCAGCAGCGGCGTATCGGTCCCGGCCTGGTAGAGGGCGGGCAAAAACCAGTCTTGCAGACGCAGGGTAATGGCGGCTTGCGACTGGCCCCGCAGGCGGGTGCCCCGTTCGGGATGGCGGTACAGGTAGCGGCGGGCGTTGTCGAGGGCTTCGCCCATGCCCTGGCCCCGGCCCAGGTTTTGGTAAAACTGGCCAAACAACGCCTCCGTGGCGGCGACCAGCACCGAGTGGGTCATCGCCAGCACGGCGGGAATGCCCGCATGGGTGAGCCGCGCCGCCAGGCTACCCATCACACCGGGGGAGTCGGTGCTGCTGTCGTCGTTGGTGCCGCTGCCCACCGCTGCCGACTGGCAGGCCGACAGCACCATCAGGCCAATCTGCTGGCGGTGCAGCATGTCGCCCAGGGTTTCGGCGCTGATCAGGGCCTGGGTGCCCTCGGCGGTTTCAAACAGCAGGTAGCCCACATCCTGAGCCTCCTGGCGGCTGCCCTTGGTGAGCATGAGGCGATCGCTGAGCTTGGCATCTTCCCAGTGGCGACCGTCGGCATCGTAGACGCCGTGGCCGTCGAAGTGCAGAATATCGACCCTGGGCCGGGTGGTATCTTCGAGCCGCTGCACCAGAGCATCGAGGGTGGCGGGGCGCAGAAACTCGACATCGACTCGGCCTGCTGCCTCGGCGGCAATGGCCCGCATAATCGCCTGGGCCTCGCTGCGGGGGTTAATAAACCCGGCATCGCTGGGGCGGCTGATGACAAACAAAATGCGGGCGCTAGCCTGGGGCCGAAACCGAAACGCCGAGCGACCGCCCCCGGCCCCGGCCAGCCGTCGCCGTACCGAAATGCGCGGGGTCTCGTGCAGCAGGTAGGTGCCAGCGGGGTCGCGCAGCAGCTCCCAGGGCAGGCCCAAAATGGCCGGGTGGCGGGCGCTGATGGTGATCAGTCGCCCCGTTTCGTCGCTGTCTTGAAAGGTGTTGAGCAGGCGCTGGGCAGCGCGATCGCTAAAGACGGCCTCAAATAGGGCTGCACCCCAGGTGCTGAGGTTGGCTGCGATCGCCTCCGCCCGCTGGTCATCTACATCGGCGGTGTACTGGGCCGAGTAGACCTCCAGGTACCAGCGAATGTCTTCGAGTACGTTGGCACTGAGGGGTGAGGCGAAGTCGAGTCGGTCAGACTCGACTTCGCCCAGCTTGATCACCACCTGGCTAGGGTCGGGGAAGCGTAGATTTAGTTCTAGCGCCATGGGCCAATATCCTCAAATGAGCTTGTTAATAGGTGGTCAAAACCTATCGGGCAGCGGGCGGGGTGGGAGTCGTTTGACCTTGCCGCTGCTGCAAAAACTCGGCGAAGTCTTGCACCTCTGCCAGCAGAGAGGCTGGCATTTCATCCAGCAGGCGAAACAGGTCACTTTTCACCGGGCTGTAGCGATGCAGGAGAGTAATCTGGGACGTTTTCACTACCTCCACCCCCAGGGTTTCTCGAAATGCGGTGGAGCGATCGTGGGTAGAGCGCACCAGCCCTGTCCCAACCTCCAGGCTGACCCAGTCGCCAAACAGCTCCACCAAGTACGCCTCGCCCGGCTCCAGCACCTCCACAACGGTGCCGATAGTGCCCACTGGGGCCACCTCTAGCGGTTCCAGAGCATTGCTCATCTCTCCGCTGAGAGCAACGGCCTCCGCCAACTGCACCTGATCGAATAGCTCAAACTGCGCCATCAGTTCTCTCCTCTCCGTTCTGGAATAGCGGTAATAAACCGAGCGGTAGTCTCCCCTGGGCGGACGATCCAACCCGTTCTAACCCACCAAATCAAACCTGTCTCTCCCCGGATGCGGCTGATAGCCTGGTAGCGATCGCCATACTGATCCTGCCTTTGAAATGCCAGGTCTGCCACGGTCATAGCACTCAAGACAGCGGCACGGATGGCAGTAGGTGACTCGAACCCCATCACGGTCTGCCAAAACTTCTGCTTGTCACCGCCCTGACCCGGCACCGTTTCCCGCGTGAAGAGATAAACGGCCTTCTCGATGGGTATGTCTAGTGCTGTTGGCGGCGGCATGGTTGTGCGATCGCAGCTTTACCCATTTCCTTCTCCAAACTCTTCGCAAAACGCTTTGAGACCGATGTGGATGACAATCACCCCCGTGGCCACTACCAGGGTTTCTAGCAGCACGCCGGTAAACCCCATGGCCACCAGAATCGGGCCGAAGTTTTTGACCACGTCGCCGCTGGCCAGGTCTTTCCACTGCTGCCACTGAGCATTGAGCACGCCCCCCTCGTCGCAGAGGTCGGCTTTGGCTGCCGCTCTAAACTTCTTCAAGAATGAAATGGAGTTTTCTTGAGTGACGCGCTCAATTGCTGAAGCTTGTTGCGCCAGGGGGGCATTGGGTTCCTCTAGGCTACGCTGCACAGAGGTGGAGCGCATTTGCTCGATATTGGCCAGCTGCTGGTCGATCGCAGCGGCCAGAGACTGCACATCGGCATCAGAAAATGGGGGCACCATGGTTAAATTGGGAGAATTTCCCCTAAGCTAGCCGATCAGGCTCAATACAGCAGCTGCGCGATCGCAACAAAACCCTGCGTGCCCTCAAGGAAGAACTAGCTAAAGCCCTGCTTTAGCCGAGGAAATGAAGATCGCTACAGTGAGATAATGCCTAGGGAAGCGTTTTCGCATCCCCTTGACCTCAATTCGGACAAGCCCCTATGACCCAAGCTGAGCAGCTCATTCGCATGGCAAAAGACGAGCTGACAGAGTACAGCACCGACGCCCGCAAGATTGAGAAACTGCGCCGCAAGTTTAGCTTTGCCGTACCCTACCCCCAGCAGCAGGCCGTGCGGGAGGAAGTGGCCGCCAGCATTCCCAACAACTTTGTCGCCAAGCTGATTGAAAAAAACCGCCAGACCGTGGCCCTGCCCTTTTGGGGCATTGGTGGGCTGGGGCTGCTGCTGGGTATTTCGGGGCAGCAGCCGCTGGATTTGATCGCCACAGGCATTGGGTTTTACGTGGCCTTTCAGGTGCAAAAGCTGGGCTGGGAGTTGCAGGCCAAGCGACTGGTGCTGCAAACTCTCGATGAAATCGATGCCAGCGTGAAGAATCCAGAACCAGAAACGGCACCTTAAAAGGGTTCGGGGACTCAGCCCTACTCGCTTAGGCGTACACCTGTGCCCTCGCGAGACGACCCAACCCTCGGGTATTTTCGCGTCTAGAAATTATTCCCGCAGGCGATCGCACGGGGAGACTGCACCGAGACCTGGGTCGGATGCGTTACTGCTGGCGCGAGAGCGCATCCTACGCAACCTTAGAACGCCCCTGGGAGTCACTCCTCTGATTCAGGGTTGGGGTTGTCGCCGAGGCGGCATAGACTATTGGCATTTATTTTTTCTCTGCTATGGCTGCATCGATCGCAAATCAAACCGTTCTCATTACCGGCGCTAGCAGCGGCATTGGGGCCGCCTGCGCCCGCCAGCTCGCGGCCACTGGCGCGCGGCTAATTTTGGCCGCCCGACGATTGGAACCGCTGCAAACCCTAGCCGCCGAACTTCAGCAGCAGCATGGCACCGAGGTACTCACTGTGGGGCTAGATGTGCGCCAGCCGGAGGCCGTGGGTGAGGCGATCGCAACCTTGCCCGACTCTTGGCAGGCGATCGACATTTTGATCAACAACGCCGGGCTCAGCCGGGGGCTCGACAAACAGTACGAAGCTCCCCTAGACGACTGGGAAGCCATGATCGACACCAACATCAAAGGGTTGCTCTACGTGACGCGGGCGGTAGTGCCGGGTATGGTGGCGCGGGGCCGGGGCCACGTGGTGAATGTGGGCTCGATCGCCGGACGGCAGACCTACCCCGGCGGCAGCGTCTACTGTGCCACCAAAGCCGCCGTCCGATCCCTCTCCGAGGGGCTGAAGCTCGACCTGCTGGGCACCCCGGTGCGGGTCACCAACATCGACCCTGGCCTGGTAGAAACTGAGTTCAGTGTGGTGCGCTTTGGCGGCGATCGCGATCGCGCCCAGGGCGTCTACCAGGGCATGACACCCCTGACCGGCGACGACGTAGCCGATGTGATTGTCTTTGCCGTTACTCGCCCGCCCCACGTCAACATCAGCGACCTGCTGCTGCTGCCGACGGATCAATCGTCCGTTTTCCACATCCATCGGCAGGCTGAATAATTCTTTTGCGTAAGCGGTAAGCACCTGAGCCGCTAACCTCCGCTATACAATTAGCGATGGCACGAATCGTCCCTTCATTCGCAATATCAACTATGACCCTTTCCGTTGGCGACCCTGCCCCCGACTTTAGCCTGCTCGATGCTACCGGCAAAACCTATAGCCTGGCCGACCTCAAGGGTCAGCGAGTGGTCCTGTACTTTTACCCCCGAGACAACACCCCCGGCTGTACCAAAGAAGCCTGTGGGTTCCGCGATCGCTACGCCGACTATCAGGGCAAAGATGCGATCGTGCTGGGGGTTAGTACCGATGATGCCAAGTCCCACAGCAAATTTATCGACAAGTTCAGCCTGCCCTTTCCGCTGCTGGTGGATGAGGGTGGCGAAGTGGCCAGCCGCTACGGCGTTTATGGCCTGAAAAAGTTCATGGGCAAAGAATATATGGGTATCACCCGCAGCACCTTCATCATCGGCCCCGACGGCAACCTGGAGAAAACCTACCTCAAGGTCAAAGCCGAAACCCACGCCGACGAGGTGCTTGCCGACCTGGACACCCTCTAGCCCATGGCCTACTTCGCCCATATTTTACGTACCCTGATGGGGCTGCTGCTGCGCCGCCCCATTCTCGGTACCTGCGTCATTCCGCTGCTGGCCAATGGCACCATTGTGCTGGTGCGTCGCCGCGACAACGGCCTGTGGAGCCTGCCCGGCGGCATTGTTGACTGGGGCGAGGATGTGCTCGCTGCCGCCGCCCGCGAGCTGAAAGAAGAGGCCGGGCTCCAAACCGTGGGGCTAGAGCGTCTGGTGGGGGTCTACTCCCAGCCGGGGCGCGACCCTCGGTTTCATTCGGTGTGCGTGACGGTGGCGGTGCGGGTGACGGGCAAGCCCTACCCGGCTGATCCCCGTGAAATTCTGGAGGCGTCTTCCTTTAGCCGTGACGAGCTGCCGTGGGATCGCCTTTCCCACGACCACCGCCAGCATTTGCAAGATTTCTTTAAGGGAGAAACGGTTTTAGCCTAAGCTTTTGGGTAAGTTTGCCGGGTTTGCCGGATTGGGCACCGCCCTCCGGTTACCCTGGTGCCATCTACCCATTGAGTCGCTATGCCGTTACCCGCCGAGATTCCCATTCGCACTGGCCGCATGAAGCTCCCCAGCGGCAACGTGTTTTGGCACGAGGGCGGCAAACCCCAGGCAGAAACGGTGATTTTCTTGCACGGGTCGTGGCACGACAGCACCCAATGGCTACCGGCCATGCAGTGGTTGGGTCCTCGATACCACTGTCTGGCCCCGGATCTTCTGGGGTTTGGCGAATCGTGGCGCGAGGGCAAAACGACCTACTCGGTGGCCCTTCAGGTAGAGGTGCTGCACAGTCTGTTGAGCGCTCTGCGCATTCAGCGATTTCGGCTGGTGGGCCACTCGCTGGGTGCCTGGGTGGCGGGTCAATACGCCCTCACCTACCCCGACCAGGTGCAGAGCCTGGCGGTGCTGGCCCCCGAGGGGGTGACCGATCGCACCCTCCGAGGCCGCTGGCGGCGCGATCGCTGGCTGATTGCCCCCTGGTCACCCCTACCGCTGGTGCTGCCCTGGCTGGGTAAAGCCTCCTGGGCTAGAGCGATGCGCGATCGCCGCCGCTGCCTGCGCGAGGCCCCCGCCGCCTGCAAAATGCTCTTTCAGCGCCGCACCGCCGCTATCCATGGCGAACTGCTCAACCCAAGTTTGGGGCAGCTGTGGCTGCCAACCCTGGTGCTAGACTCTGCCGCCGCTGACCCCGTCACCCATCAGCTCAGCCGCACCTGGCTGCGCCTGCTGCCCGATGCCCAGCACCGCGAACTCGCCGCCGTCGATACGTCCCTGGGGGTGGACGAGGCAGACTTTGCGGCGGCCCTAGACCAACTTAAGCGTCCCGATCTACCAATCCAGAAGCGCTTGAAGACGACCCAAGCACCAGCCCAGCCCAGCTCAACCGCGCTCTAGCTCTGCGCTGGGCTAGTTGCCAGGGTCGCCATCAGCAGCTGAGACAGCTCTTCGGCCCGGTTGAGCACCATCAGGTGGCCACCGTCGGGCACCACCACATCGGCACTGCGGTCGCCAAAGGGAAAGACGCGATCGCTCCCCCCGTGAATATGCACCAGATGCTCGGGCAGCACCTGGTTGCGCCAGCCCACGACCCGATTGATCGCCCACTTCAGGAAAAACGGGTCGGTATCGACCAAAACCTGCTTAAACAGTGAGCAGTCGTCGCGATCGCTGAGGCCAAACAGCCAGTTCAGCAGCCAGTGCACCGCCCACAGCAGTTGCTTAAAGGGCACCACCAGCTGCACCGGCAGCCAGCGAAACACCTTGAAATAGGCCGGAATTTGTGCACCTGTCGTGGCGCTAGAGATCACAATCACCTGGGCTGGGTCGCACAGCTTGGCCATTTCGATTGCCATCAGCCCACCAAAAGAAAGCCCCACAAAGATAGGGTTTTCTGTGGTCACTTGCTTCAGCAGTCGCTGGGCGTAATGCTCAATGGTCTCTCGACGCTGAGGGCGCTGCCAGAGAATATGCACAGGCCGGTAGCCCTCCAGCTGCAAGCGCTGAAACACTCGCCAGTCGGCACCGAGGCCGCTGACAAAATAGATCGCGCGCTCGGCGATCGCAAGGTCGCCATCGACTGCGATCGCCGAATCTTCAGCTTTGCTCTCCGAGGGAAATGGGGCAGTGCCTACCATGCTTGCCTTAGCCCTTGAGCGCCTCGATCTCGCGGCGAATGGCCGCTAGCTCTAGGGTCAGCGACTCCAGATCGCTCTGCACGGCATTGTTAACTACAGGGCTAGCCACGGTGGTAATGGTGGTCTCACCAGCCCCTGGGCTAGAGGCTCCAAAAGGATTTGGCACCTGGCTGAGCAACCCATCAACAAACTGCCGGGCCTCGCGCTCGGTGGTCTCGCCCTTAATCTCTAGCTCTTCAGTGAGTCGGTTGACATCGCTGCCCAGGGCAGAAAATTTTTGGCTCGAGGTTTCAGGATCCTGGAGGGCCTCAATCAGTGATGCGGTGGCCCCCAGGGTAACGCGAATTCCCTTCTGCAAGGTTTGAGTCAGGTCATCAGGGTACATAGCTTGCTACCTTAGAAACTCCAAAATCAAGCGCTCGACGATCAGACGAAGAAATGCAGAACGTCTTTAAGCACAACCAACGCCGCTCTAGCGGTACTTTGGCGCTCACATTCTATCGCGCTGGCCCTTAGAGGTGTGGCATCTCAAGCTACTATCCCGCTGGGGGAAGAGAAGTGGCAGGTGGCGACCCTAGCCCAGGTAGGTAATGATATCGTCGTAGATCTGCGACAGCTCGGCCTCGGTGGTCACGCGAATGCGATCGTCACGCAGGGTCAGCAGCACCTTGGCCGCAAAGGGGCTAGGCCAAATGTTGGGGTTGCAGAACACCTCCAAAAACACCTCTCCGCTGTGGCGGTATTCCATCGAAGGCTGCGGCGTCCGACGACCGGCATCTCCCCCCTGGGCAGCCGCACCTTTCAGCGCAGTCATCAGCTCGTCTAGGGAAGCCTTGAGGGATTGGGCCGCTTCTACAGAAAAGGTAAAGCGAACAGATCCCTGGGACAGGTTGAGGGTGAGAGGGGCGCTCATGGGGGCAGTGCTCGTTGCGATCGGTTAGAGAGAGAAGCCAGTTTAGCCCTGCCGCTCAGTCACGAGTTCTCATGACAGGGGGCTATCCAGGCAAAGGCAACCCTATTGTGTCATTTGGCGACCCGCCTAGGGCAATCCTACCGGCGATCGCCATCTCCTTACCTAGGCAACCGTCGCCAAAGGTAACAATAGATTACGTTGTGTGTCTTGCTACGGCACAGCTCCAGCTTTTGTATAGCCTCCTAGAGCCCCATCCAAATCCCAAAGAAAACCCTAAAGCTTTGTCAGATCAGGGGTTTCCCTCTCTAAAGTGGTAAGCAACAACTCAAGTATGAGAGCTAGGGTTTCTGTTTAGTTCTGTAATCATACGTCTGAGTGTTTACTCCCAACGGGTCTTCTACTGGCTCAGCGCCGTGGGGCCAACACCCCGCGCCGCCGACCGAAGCCCGTTCCCAAGACTGCACTGCTCAACGCTGGAGAAGGCATGGCCGCAAATTTCCCCTCGTTTTTATCCCCGGCTACGGCCCGTGAAGCGCTGTGGCCCACCGCCACCGCGCCCACCCCGGTCGATCGCATTCGACGCCTGGTCTGGAAAATTGCCTTTGCCACCCTTGCCCTAATGGCGGTAGGCAGCGCCACCCGAGTGATGAATGCGGGGCTGGCCTGCCCCGACTGGCCCCTGTGCTACGGCCAGCTGGTGCCCCAGCAGCAAATGAACCTCCAGGTATTCCTAGAGTGGTTTCACCGACTGGATGCCGCTCTGATTGGCCTCAGCACCCTGTGGCTGGTCGCCCTCAGCCTGTGGTACCGACGCCAGGTGCCCGGCTGGCTACCCTGGGCATCGGTAGGGGCAGTGGCTCTGATTGGCGTGCAGGGAGCGCTCGGCGGCCTAACGGTGACCCAGCTACTGCGCTTCGACATTGTCACGGCCCACCTGGGTACGGCGCTGCTGTTCTTTAGCGCCATGCTGAGCCTCGCCTGCTGTCTGCTGCCCTACCGCAGCACGGGCACTGTCGGTCGCCTGCCCTGGCTAGGGCTGGGAGCCGTTGCCGTAGTCTACGTTCAGTGTTTGCTGGGCGGCCTGGTAGGGTCGCGCTGGGCAGCCCACCAGTGCCTGGGTCTCAAGGAACTGTGTCAGGTGATGAACAGCCATCTGGTGGGCATTTTGCCCACCACCGCAATGGTGCTGGCGCTGACCTGGACAGTGTGGCGCACCCCGGCGCTCACCTATCCCCTGCGACGGCTGGGCAGCCTGGCCAGCGTGCTGTTGGCATTTCAGCTCGTCATGGGCATTGCCACCTTTCGGCTGCGGCTTCAGATTGAACCCTTAACCGTAGCCCACCACACCCTGGGAGCAGCGCTGGTAGGTACTCTGGTCTGTTTTGCGGTGCTGGCCTGGCGCGATTGCCTGGGCCCGATTCCCAGTGAGCCCCGATTCGGTGCTGCCGAGACGCTGCCCTCTCCTGCGGCTTCTGCCGCTGAGGTATAGCGGCAAATTTTGCCGTTACTAAGGACTACCTCCACTTTTTAAGCCTATTCAGCTGACGGCTACGGGTTTTAGAACCATTTAGGATTTTTTGCATGAATCAGACCACCACATGGAATGCCCCCACTCGGCACCACGAGTCTTTTAAGGCTGTTGTGCAGAGCTATGTGCAGCTCACTAAGCCCCGCATCATCCCCCTCCTGCTAATTGAAACAGCGGCGGCGATGTGGGTGGCGAGCCAGGGCGAGGTCGACCCGGTGCTGCTGATGGTGACGCTACTGAGCGGCACCCTGGCCGCAGCTTCAGCCCAGGCCATTAACTGCGTCTACGATCGCGACATTGACTACGACATGGAGCGCACGCGCCACCGCCCTATTCCCGCCGGGCGCATTCAGGTGCGCGACGCGCTGGTGTTTGCCGGGGTGCTCGCCGCGCTGTCCTTTAGCCTGCAAGCCCTGGTGGCTAACCTGCTCAGTGCCGGCCTGGCGATGCTGGGCATTGCTATCTATGTAGGGGTCTACACCCACTGGTTGAAGCGGTCTTCGCCCCAGAATATAGTAATTGGCGGCGCGGCTGGGGCAATTCCACCCCTGGTGGGCTGGGCGGCGGTGACTGGCGATCTGCCCCTGGCGGCGTGGCTGTTCTTTGCCATTGTGTTTATTTGGACGCCGCCTCACTTCTGGGGGCTGGCCATGCTGATTCAAGATGACTACGCCAAGGTCAATGTGCCGATGATGCCGGTGGTGGCAGGCGACGAGGCGACGGCGCAGCAAATTTGGTACTACACCCTGGTGCTGGTGCCGCTGACGCTGATGATGACCTTCCCCTTAGGAGCCACCGGGGCGGTGTATGCGGCGATCGCCCTGGTGCTAGGAATCATGTTTATGCAGCGGGCCTGGGCCTTGTTGCAAGAGCCGAGCGATCGCGACCTGGCCAAGGGGCTATTCAAGTTCTCGATTCTCTACATGATGCTGCTGTCGGCAGGCATGGTGGTCGATAGCTGGCCGGTGACGCGATCGGCGGTGGCGAATGTTTCAGGTCACCTGGAGCCTCTAGCCAGCATGCTGCCGTTTTAGCCAAGGAGGATTGCTTGGGGGATGCCAATCTTAGTCAAGCCAAAATCCCAATCAATCCCAAATCTAAAATCCGCCTTTCTGCCGCCGCCCAGTGGAGTTCTGTAGAATAACCAAAGTAGGAACCAGTTCGTTTGGGGTTAGCTCTACAGATGGCCGCGGCGGTAACGATTCAAAATCTGAAGAAGTCCTACGGGGCGGTGGAGGCGGTGCGCGATGTGTCGCTCACCATCGAGCCCGGTGAAATTTTTGGCCTGCTGGGGCCAAACGGGGCGGGCAAAACCACCACCATTCGCTGCCTCTGCACCCTGGCCACCCCCGACAGCGGCACCCTTGAAGTCATGGGCGTCTCGGTGGTTGAGCAGCCTCGGCTGGTGCGCCAGTACCTGGGCTACATCGCCCAAGAGGTTGCTTTAGATAAGGTGCTCACCGGGCGCGAGCTGCTTCAGCTTCAGGCCGATATTTACCACATGCCCAAGGGTGTCTCGGGCCGACGCATTGACCAAATGATTGAGCTGCTCGATCTGGGGGACTGGGCCGACCAAAAAACCGGCAACTACTCGGGCGGATTGAGAAAGCGCCTCGATTTGGCGTTAGGTCTCCTCCACCAGCCCGATCTGCTCGTGCTCGATGAACCCACCGTGGGCCTCGACATTGAAACCCGCGCAGCCGTGTGGGCGTTCCTTCGCCAGCTCAAAGCTGCGGGCACCACCATTCTGATTACCAGCCATTACTTAGAAGAAGTCGATGCCTTAGCCGATCGCGTCGCCATTATCGATCGCGGTCAGGTCATCGCCTCGGGCACCCCCAGCGATCTGAAGGACAAGATTGGGGGCGATCGCATTACCCTACGCATTCGCGAATTCACCTCTGACGCCGAGGCTGCCAACGCCCGCACCATGCTGGCCGAGCTGCCCTTTGTGCGCGAGGTGATCGTCAACACCGCCCAGGGCAACTCGTTAAACCTGGTGGTAGACCGCCAGCCCGACGTGTTGCTGACGGTGCAGCAAGCGCTCAAAGCCGCCGACCTGCCGGTCTTTGGCATTGCCCAGTCACGCCCCAGCCTCGACGACGTGTACCTGGCCGCCACGGGCCGCACCCTGATGGATGCGGAGCTGGCCGCTGTCGGGCAGCGCGACCTCAAGAAAGAAAAGAAACAGGCCATGCAGGGACGTTAGGATAACACCATGAGCACCACTATCCCCACCCCATCCCCAATCCGTGAGGCTGCCCCCAGCCTTGAAAATTCAGAGCTAAAAGCCTGGAAGACCGAGCTGATCAAATCTCAAGGGCTGGTCTCCGGGGCCTTTGTGCAAGAGACCTTAGCCATGACCCGGCGGCTGTTTATCCAGCTCCAGCGCCGCCCTACAACCCTGGTGGCGGGGGTAATTCAGCCCTTGATCTGGCTAGTGCTGTTTGGGGCACTGTTTCAAAATGTGCCCGCTGGGCTGTTTGGCGAGAGCCACAACTATGGGCAGTTTTTGGGGGCGGGCATCATTGTGTTTACCGCCTTTGGCGGAGCGCTCAACGCCGGGCTGCCGGTGATGTTTGACCGCGAGTTTGGCTTTTTAAACCGGTTTTTGGTAGCCCCGTTGGCCTCGCGCTACTCCATTGTGGTGGCGTCGGCACTGTTTATAGCCGCCCTGAGCCTGGTGCAAACGGCGGCTATTTTAGCCCTTAGCGCCGTGCTTGGCGCAGGGTTGCCCAGCCTGCCGGGGCTGCTGCTGGTGCTATTTATCGTTATGACTCTGGTGCTGGGCGTGACGGCGCTTAGCTTAGGGCTAACCTTCGCGCTCCCTGGCCACATTGAGCTGATTGGGGTGATTTTTGTCACCAACCTGCCCCTGCTGTTTTCAAGTACGGCTCTGGTGCCGTTAGAATTTATGCCCCAGTGGCTACGGGTGGTGGCTAGCTTAAATCCTTTAACCTACGCCATCGAGCCTATTCGCTACGTCTACCTGCACCCTGCTTGGGGTTTAGGTGACACAGTGCTGCAAACCCCTTTTGCGGCAGTTTCACTGGGGGCTTGTCTGGCTGTTCTGGTGGTTTTTTGCGGGTTGGCGCTGGGGTTAATCCAGCCTCTGCTGCGTCGCCGCATTGCCTAGAAACAGGCCCTAATGAGCCAGTCTTAGAGCTGGTATAGAGGGTATCCTCAGCTTACAAGTTAACCGTTACAATAGTGGGCATAGATGGCACGACTGCCCCGTATCTAAGAATTTAGTAGTTATGGTGTCAAGGATCAATCCTATGGCTTACCCAATTTTTACCTCTCGACCCCTGGCAGCCGCGATCGCAGCCGCTAGCCTGCTGGTTATGGCTCCAGCGGCCTTGGCCCAGTCCACGGCTACCGACCCCAGCCGTACCCCCCGCGTTGACACCAACGAAGGGTTTGGCGACAGCGACGCCAACGGCGGCATCTTTGGCGAGAGCAGCAGCCCCTTCGATCTAATTCACCGGGCCGTGCTGATGAACGATCGCACCCCCAGCGACTTTAGCCGCCAGCATCGCGGCCGCATCAGCAATGAGGCCTCCAACTTCCGCACCCTACAGCAGGACGCTCTACGCCGTCAGCAGACGCAACCGGAAGCGGCTGACGTTACCGCCCCCGCAACAGGAGAAGAGTAAGCCGCTATTCTCTAGACAGCAGGCATGGATCAACGCCCTTGGAAAAACCTGGCTTACGCCAGCCCTTTAAAGACCGTCTCCCTGAGATTTAGCGAGACGGTCTTTAGATCTTTAAAGAACTCTCTCTGGCAAACCAATGGGATGGCAGGCAAAACGCCTTGCGGCCCAAAAGCTTTCTGAACTGTCCACAGGTTGCTACAGCTCGCAGGTAAATAGGCGGCTTAGAAAATAGTTAACCATTTTGGCTCCGTAGGGAGAATTCCACCAGATTATGGGGTAGCAACCTACAGGATCATTTAAGTCGTAGTGAACTTGGTCAATAGTTTTCCACTGTTCGTTTTGGTGCCAGCCCACCTGTTCGCCCAGTCGGTTGAGGATGGCGGTGTCTTGAATCAGCGCTGTTTCAAGGGTGCCGCCTAGGGATTGGTAGATCTGGAGCTGTACGCTAAAGCCAAATCGCCCACCTGTATAGGTTGTCCACAGGCGATCTACCACTCGCAGCACGCTGCACGAAAACAGGCGAATGGCATCGGGGGTCAAATCTTCGCGATCGGGGGTGCCGGCCTCCTGTAAGATCACTCGCACCGTTTCTTCGTCCGCCTCCCTCAGCTTGCCAGTTTTAAGCAGCCGTTGCAGGGGCTGGTAGCGTTCCACATCGGTAACCAGAGTCAGGGCATCTTCAAGGCGGGCAATGCGCTCCGTGAGTCCCTGCTGGAGAAATCCCTCTACTCTGGCCTCTAACGCCTCCAGCCGAGCGGCTAAATCCGTCTGTGCCCCTTCCCCATCCATAGCGACTCCTTATAGGTAATGTCAGCTAAACACCTCCTCACCAGCTGAAGCCATCTAATCGCTTAGGCACAGAGTTAAATCTAGCTAACGTTCTAAATTCTAATACTGAGCCGACAACGGCGACAGCACGCCTAGCCCTAGGTGGGGTTTTCGCCCTGGGAACGCAGGGGGGCTAAGGCCTCGTCGTTTTCTAGGGCGGCGCGATCGAGGCTGGTTGAGGTTGTCACAGTCGGGGGTGCCCCTGGCCCACCGTAAAACAGGCGATCTTCTAAACCCTTAAGCAGCACGTAGAGCACCGGCACCACCAACAGGCTCAGCACCGTCGCCACCAGCAGCCCCCCAAACACCGTGTAGCCCACCGACCAGCGGCTGGCGCTACCCGCCCCGGTAGCAATCAGCAGGGGAAAGAACCCTACCAGCGACGAAATCGCCGTCATAATGATGGGGCGAAATCGCTGCTCGGCGGCGGCAATGGCCGCAGGCACCAGCCCCAAACCCTGGCTCCTGGCTTGGTTGGCAAACTCCACAATCAGAATGGCATTTTTGCTGGCGAGGCCAATCAGCATGACCATCCCCACCTGGGCGTAGACATTGAGCTCAAGGCCCCGGAAGAACAGGAACGTCAGCGCCCCCAGTACCGCCAGGGGCACCGTCAGCAGAATGATGATGGGATCGACGTAATTTTCGTACTGGGCCGCCAGCACCAAAAACACCACCAGCACCCCAAGCCCAAAGATAAGGATCGAGAGACCGCCGGAGGCCAGCTCTTCCCGAGCTGTGCCCTGCCAGGCCTGCCCTACCACCGGCAGAGCGGCCTGGGCATGGGCCGCAGTCATGTCTGCAATCAGCTGGCCCGAGCTAGCTCCCGGTGCGGGCAACCCCTCCAGCTTGATCGCCCGCAGCAGGTTGAAGTGATTGATGGTAGACGGCCCAACGATTTCTTTAAGTGTGACGACTTCCCCGAGAGATACCATGGTGCCCTGGCGCGATCGCACATAAATAGCGTTGATATCGCCGGGCTCATTGCGGAAGCCTTCGTCGGCCTGTACGTAGACGCGGTAGTTGCGCCCGCCAGAGGTGTAGTCGTTGACGTAGCGGGAGCCCAGGTAGGTGCTAACGGTGGTAAGCGCCTCGCTGATATCTACATCTAGAGCTTTGAGGCGATCGCGGTTAAGCTCCACCTGCACCTGGGGCGAACTGGCCGTAAACTGCGTAAACACCCCCGCTGAGGCAGGCGACTGATTAGCTGCCCCCATAATCTCGTAGGCGTTAGCCAAAAACTGGTCGATGGTCATCTGGCTACCGCTGCGATCTTGAAGCTGCATCTCTAGCGAGCCGGTAGGGCTAAAGCCGGGCACTGGCGGGGCATTAAAGGCAATCACCAGCGCCTCCTGAATTGCCGAAAGCCCACCGTTAACCTTGGGCAACAGCCCTGCTATCGTCGCCTCAGGGGCGCGCCGCTCCTCCCACGGAGCCAGGGTGACAAAAAACACCCCCCGGTTGGGCGAGGGGCCGTCAAAACCAAACCCCGACAGCATAAAGGTGCTGGTCACCTCCGGAAACTGGGAAAGGATCGTATCGGCCTTGGCCATCACCGCTTTGGTGTATTCCAGCGACACCCCATCAGGGGCCTGCACAATGCCCAGGAAGTAGCCCTGGTCTTCTTCGGGCACAAAGCCCGTCGGGACGAGGCGAAACATGAACACCATGAGCATTAGCCCCACCACAAACAGGGCCACAACACCGTAGCGCAGACGAATCAGCATCCGCACGGCCCGTCGATAGCGCTCCACAATCCACGCCAGCATCTGGTTAAAGCGATCAAAGAAGCCTGCCAGGGGGCCACCCCGCCCTGGAGCCGATGGGCGCAGCAGCAAGGCCGACATAGCGGGCGAAAAACTGAGGGCGTTAAAGGTTGAAATTATGATGGTAAACGCAATGGTGAGGGCAAACTGCTGGTAAATCTTGCCGGTACTGCCCGGAAAAAACGCCACCGGAACAAACACCGCAACGAGAACCAGCGAGGTGGCGATTACCGCCCCCGAGAGCTCCTGCATCGTGTCCAAGGCGGCCAGGCGCGGGCGCATGCCCTGGTCAATCTTGGCGGCAATGGCTTCCACCACAATGATCGCATCGTCGACCACGAGACCCGTGGCTAGAATGCAGCCAAACAGGGTCAAGGTATTGATCGAAAACCCAAACAGCAGCAGGAAGGCCATGGCCCCAATCAGCGAGACTGGGATCGCGATCGCCGGGATAATGGTTGACCGCCAGTCTTGCAAAAACAAGAACAAAATCAGCAGCACCAGACCAATGGCTATGGCTAGGGTGATCAACACCTCTTCTAGCGACACCTTCACAAATTCAGTGGTGTCAAACACCAGTTCCGCCCGATAGCCCGGTGGAAACGATTGCTGGAGTTCAGTGATGCGATCGCGCACTGCCTCAGCCACCTGCAGGGCGTTGCTGCCCGGCAGCTGGTAGATAATCAAACCTGCTGCCACCTTGCCCTGGGTCTTGGCATCAAAGCTGTAGTCTTGGGCCCCAACTTCAGCTCGCCCCAAATCACGCAGCCGCACCAGGTTGCCGTTGGCCCCCACCTTGACCACCAGGTTCTCAAACTCTTCTGCCTCCTCCAGACGCCCCGGCAGTCGCACGGTGTACTGATAGGCTTGATCAACGCTGGTAGGGGAAGCTCCGACCGACCCGGCCCCCACCTGAATGTTTTGCTCTTGCAGGGCCGCCACCACATCGCCTGGGGTGATCGACTGACTGGCCAAGGCGGTAGGATCGAGCCAGAGCCGCATGGCGTAGCGACCCGACCCAAAGATCTCGGCGCTACCGACGCCGTCGATCTGCTTCATCTCGTCGAGAATGAACAGGTCGGCGTAGTTGCTCAGGAACAGTGCGTCGTAGCGATCGTCATCGGTAAAGAAGCGGTACACCAGCAAAATGCTCGGCGACTGAGCCGTCACCGTGACCCCCAGCTGACTGACCTCCGGCGGCAGTAGGGGGGTCGCTCGCGAAACCCGGTTTTGCACATTGACCTGGGAAATATCCTTGTCTTGCCCAGGGCCAAACACTACGTTAATGGTGCTCTGGCCGGTGTTAGTGCTGCTGGAAGTAACATATTGCATACCTTCCACACCGTTGATTTCGCGCTCCAGCACCGTGGTGACGTTGCTCTCTACGGTTTCGGCATCGGCCCCGTTATAGTTAGCTGCCACCGAGATCTGCAGCGGCGCAATCTCCGGCAGTTGCTCAATCGGCAGCTGCGGAATGGCGATCGCCCCCGCCAGCACAATCAGCAGGGTGCACACGGTAGTGAGCACCGGGCGACGAATAAAGTTGTCGGCAATGGAGAACAGCGCCATGGGTGAGATACCGGGGGCTTAGGGGAGTAAAAGGCTGCGATTTTCGTCGGAATTACGTTGCGAACCGGGTCGTGCCCACGCAAAGCAATAAATGGGCTAGGGCGTTGCTGAAGCCTGGGCCTCAGGGTCAATAGGCCTACCGTCTTGCAGCTGTAGAATGTTGGTCACAATCACCTCATCTCCAGCTTTTAGACCGTCAATTACCTGGTAGCTTCCTCCCTGAATTGGCCCAAGCTGCACCGGTCGCTGGGTGGCCACCCGCAGAGTTTGGCCGTCTTCCTGGGGCTGGTCGGTAGCCACAAACACAAAGCTCTGCCCGGCGATGCGGGTGACGGCCACCGTAGGCACCAGCAGCGTAGCGGTGGTGCTCCAGATCAGTCGCGCCCGCACAAACTGCCCATCGCGCAAATTGCCTGCCTCATTGGGGAAGCGAGCCTTGACCAAGATCGATTGCCCCGCGCCATCCACCTCTGGCGAAATAAAGCTGACGCTGCCCGTAGCCAGGGGTTCACCCGTATCGGGGCTGAGCAGCTCTACCGGAATGCCCGTCCGCAGCTGGCTGGCACGGGTAGTCGGTACCTGAATACGCAAAAGCAGCGCGCTGTTTTGGGTAATGGTAGCCAGGGTGTCCCCCGCCTGCACATAGTCACCAACCTTGAGGGACACATCGCCCAAAAAGCCTGCCACCGGAGCCACCACCTGCTTAAAGCCCAGGTCTGCCTGGCTGACATCTACCTGGGCCTGGGCCTGTTCAAAGGTTGAGAGCGCCTGCTGGAGCTGGGCCTGGGCAGTTCGCACATTGTCTGATGCCTGACGCTGAGCCGCCTGGGCAACGTTTAGCCGGTTTTGGGCATTGTCTAGCTCTTGGCGGCTCAGCGCCCCCGCTCCCACCAGGCGTTCAGTGCGGCCAAATTCAACCACGGCCAGTTCAACATCGGCCTGGGCACGGGTCAGCTCGGCCTGAGCGGCATCGACTTGGGCCTGGGCAGCATTGCGCCCAAACCCAGCCGCCTGGGCCGCAGCCTGATTCGCCGCCACCTCAGACTGCACCTGATTGGTACTGAGCTGCACGACGGGCTGCCCTTGGGCCACGGCACTGCCAGAGCTGGCCAGCACCTGGGTCACGCGGCCTTCGACCTCTGGCTTGAGTTCTATGCGCTGCTCGGCCTCTAGGGCCCCAACGAAATCGGAGCTTTCTTCAAAGGTGCCGGGCTGAAGCTCCTGTACCTGCACCTGCACCGCTGGAGGACCTGTCATGGCGTCTGGTGCCGGTCGACTACAGGCCGCTACAGCGAGCGACAGGGTGAGGGCGACCCCCAAAGCCTGTCGCGATCGACTAATGTTCACTGGCAGCATAGGATAACTAGACATGGAGTGCAGGTTAGACATCGGATGCCATTGCTTAATGGTAATTCAGAGAGCCTAAAGGCATGGCGGCGTCGCGGTCTGGCCCCATGCCGACGCCCTGGCCTCTGCAATTCGCTGGGCAATAGGGGCTGATTCAGTTCAGTGAACGTAGCGAACCTCCGTCTGTGAGATAAAGCCTCAACATATCGAGCAGCAGACGGGCATGGTCACGAAACGAGCAGCTCTGCGGTTCGTAGATGCGGTGTAGCAAAATACCGTCTACCACGCAGCTCAAAAAACCGATCAGTTTTGGGTCGTCTAATCCCAATAGGGCGGCTATATGCTGTTCGCTCTCTTGCCAAACCTCGTGAAACACCTCGGTTGGAACGCCACTTTCTCGGTGCTGGTGCTGATAAAACTCAATCCAGATCAGCGTTTTCTTCCTTAAAAAATCTTCGTTCTGGGCGACATACTCCAGGGCGGCCTCTACTCGACCCAGCACGCACGGCTGTTGACTGGCAATGGCGATCGCGCTTTGAATATCTCGCAGCGTAGTTTCGCGCACCAATTGCTCAAATAGCCCTTCTTTACTGGGGAAGTAGTGATAAAGCGTGCCTGTCGATACCCCCAGCCCCTGGGCAATTTGCCGCATGGTCAGCGCAGCGTAGCCTTTTTCAGCAAATAAATCAAAGCATTGGTTCAACAGCTCCCTGCGGTACTGGTCATGGTCAACGATCTTGGGCATACACGCTCAGGCGCTGCGGCCTAACCTCTAAGCAGCTTCAAAACCATACCCCAATCCCTGGAAAGTTTTATGTTGAACGATCGGTATAAAAACAATACCTGTTTTGCACTGCCCTGTAAACCCTTCCTATAAATTGTGTGTATTTGGCTTAGAACCTAGACATCTAGTACAAATTTGACTTTACATGGGCATGGGTTGAGCCTCTGTGAGTCCCTAGGCACCTGGGGTTAGGGCATTGGTATCTGTGGCGTTTGGTGGTTGGTTGGGTCATAAGGAGACACATTGAATATTCACAGTCTGAAGCTTCGACGATTCAAGCCCCGCAATCTCAGGCGGGAGTGGTTGTCTAACCCCAAGGCCGACATTTTGGCGGGGGCGGTGGTAGGGCTGGCGCTGATACCAGAGGCGATCGCATTTTCGATCATTGCTGGCGTAGACCCCAAGGTAGGGCTTTACGCCTCCTTCATCATCGCCGTTACCACCGCATTTTTAGGCGGGCGTCCGGGGTCAATCTCTGCCGCTACCGGAGCTATGGCTCTGCTGATGATCGACCTAGTGCGCGACTACGGTCTGGAATATCTGCTGGTGGCCACCCTGCTGACTGGCATCTTTCAGGTCATTTTTGGGGTGCTCAAGCTGGGTCGCCAGATGCGCTATGTCCCCCGAGCGGTCATGGTGGGCTACATCAATGCTTTGGCAGTGCTGATTTTTTTGGCGCAGTTGCCCCAGCTCATCAACGTGCCGCCAGCGGTGTATGTGATGGCAGCCCTATCGCTCGTGATCATTTACGGTCTACCCCGGTTGACTAAGGCAGTGCCCTCCCCCTTGGTCGCCCTATTTGTTATGACCACTGCTGCGATCGCCCTCAGAATTGAGGTGCCCACCGTCGGCGACATGGGCGAGTTGCCCACCGCCCTGCCGATCTTTGCGCTGCCCCAAGTGCCCTTAACCCTCGAAACCCTGCGCATTGTGCTGCCTACATCCTTGACCATGGCAGTGGTTGGGCTGCTGGCTTCATTTCTTACCGCCTCGTTGGTAGATGAGCTAACCGACACCCCCAGCAACAAAAACCGGGAGGCTAAAGGTCAGGGCATTGCTAACATCATCACTAGCTTCTTTGGCGGCATGGCAGGCTGCGGCATGATTGGCCAATCGGTGATCAATGTACAGTCTGGCGGTCGGGGACGACTCTCTACCCTGTGCGCCGGGATATTTTTGCTCTTCGCGATTCTGGCCCTCAGCGACTGGGTGCGCCAAATGCCCATGGCGGCCCTGGTTGCCGTAATGGTTATGGTGTCCATCGGTACCTTTCGCTGGGCCTCCTTTCGCGACATGGCCCGCATTCCGCGCAGCGAAACAGCAGTTATGCTGACCACCATGCTAGTGACTATTTTTACCCGAAACTTTGCCCTGGGCGTAGCTACGGGTATCGTCATGAGCACAGTCTTTTTCTCGCGCAAAATTGCCCGGCTGGTATTTGTCGATAAGGTGTTAAGAGATGACGGTAACCACCGTATCTACAACGTGTCTGGGCAAATTTTCTTCGTATCTGTCGAAGAATTTTCAGACGCCTTTGACTTCAACGAGTTTATCGATCGAGTCACCATCGACCTCACCCACGCCCACCTGTGGGATCAGGGCGCTGTAGCCGCCCTAGATAAGGTGGTCAATAAATTTCGCCGGGCTGGGGCAGAGGTAGAGGTAGTCGGCCTCAACGAAGCCAGCGCCACTCTGGTGGAAAAATTAGCCATCCACAGCCAACCAACGCCATCCCCCAGCAGGCCCATTGCCAAAGAGAACTAAGGTATTTATGAACCGCATCTTGCTATGTACCGATGGCTCACCGTTTGCCCAGAGCAGCTACTACTATGGAGCATGGTTTGCTGACAAATTGGGGGCCAGCGTTGACATACTCTACGTGAGCGATGACCGAGGGCAATCCCCTGCCGAAGCCACCGACCTCAGCGGCAGTATTGGTTTAGGGGCCTCAGAAACCCTGCTTAAAAAGCTGGTAGAGGTAGAGCATCAGCGGGCGAAACTCAATCACCAGCAGGCCAAGCTAATTCTGGCCGACGCCGAGCAGGCCCTCACCCGTCAAGGAGCCAAGTCAATAAAACTAGTCCACAAAATCGGTTTTTTGATCGACCATCTAGAAACACTGGAGGCCAGTACCGACCTAATTGTGCTGGGTCAGAGAGGGGAGACAGCAGACTCCGCCCCACTCCATCTAGGCACTAACGTCGATCGCATTGTGCACAGTAGCACAAAGCCCTGTTTGGTAACGCCCCGGCAGTTTGCCCCCATAGAACGACTGCTGCTAGCCTACGACGGCAGCCCTACCGGCAAACGGCTCCTGAAGTTTCTAGCCGACACGCCCGGTCTCCAACATCTAGACATTCACCTACTGATGGCGGTCAAATCTGAGTCAGACCCAAAAATAGGTAACTGGCAGACCGAAGCAGTGGCGCTTTTACAGCAGGCAGGCATCAAGCCTACGGTAAGTCAGCCTATGGGAAAGCCCGAAAAATTAATTTCTCAATACATTGAAGAGCACAATATCAGCTTATTGCTAATGGGGATCTACGGCGATCGCCAAACTCACCATTTAGCCATTGGCAACACCACGATTCAGCTGTTGAGCAGTAGCCACATTCCCGTGCTGCTGCTTCGGTAAATTTGAACCACTTTTTCTCAACTATTAACAAGTAACAGAGGCTGCCATTAACCAACCGATGCTATGTCGACCTCAATTGTAAACATTTCTTCCAAGACTAGAGATGTTACAGCGTGAGGCGCAGGGCTGCACTGAGGGATACATTCATTGTGCTAGATGGCTTCTAGCACAGGCACCCTAGCCGCAATTGTTTGGTAGGAGTTGCCGTTGACCAACTGCATCAGGTATGAACCATAGTCACTTTTAGCTAAGGGTTCGGCCAGGCGATAAAGCTGTTCGCTAGAAATATAACCTTTCTGATAAGCAATTTCTTCCACGCAAGCAATCTTAAGACCCTGGCGCTCCTCTAGACTTTGTATAAAGCTAGAGGCCTGATGAAGAGATTCATGGGTACCTGTATCCAACCATGCAAAACCCCGACCAAACACTTCAACCTGAAGCTGCCCCTGATTGAGATAACAACGATTGAGGTCAGTAATTTCTAATTCTCCGCGAACAGAAGGGGTTAGTGTAGCCGCTAGGTCACAGACTTGGGAGTCATAGAAGTAGATACCCGGTATGGCATAGTGAGACTTCGGGAACTTAGGCTTTTCTTCAAAGCCAAGCACTCGTCCAGCCTGGTCGAACTCAATCACACCGTAATCTTGTGGATTGGAGACCTGATAGCCAAAGATTAAAGCACCCTGCTGCAGCTGGGCAGCCTGCTGCAATAGTCCCCCTAAGCCATCGCCATAAAGGATGTTATCTCCTAGAACTAAACAGGCTGGCTCGCCGTTTAAAAATGAGCGACCAAGGATAAAAGCCTCGGCAACCCCTCCCGGATGGGGCTGCTCCATGTAGCTAAATTGCAAACCCCACTGATGGCCATCACCAAACAACTGTTGAAACAGGGGTAGCGAGTTAGGTGTAGAAATTATCAAAATCTCTCGAATACCAGCCAACATCAGTACCGACAATGGGTAATAGATCATTGGCTTGTTATACACAGGCATAAGCTGCTTATTCACAGTAAGCGTGAGAGGATAAAGGCGGGTTCCGGTTCCACCTGCCAGAATAATACCTTTCATAAGGAGTTCTCCAAAAATTTATACCGTCAGCAATGAAAATGACATCAACAGGAAATGTTGTATTTCGGAGGCCATTTAAAGGGGATAAAATTGCCGCTTTGACCTCCTAGTATTTTCTACCCATCCTTCAAAAACAAAAGATCTAGAGTCCTATTTCCCTCGAAGAAGCCTAGATAATTTATAGACTTTGACACTCAAAATGGCAAGTCAAAAACATTTACTCTAACGAGCTGCATAATTTTTGTGCATCCAATCGTGGTAGCTATCCGACTGCACTTGCTCAACCCAGTCAAAATTTTCTAGATACCATTTAACAGTTTTCAAAAGACCACTTTCAAAGCTTTCCCTAGGCTTCCATCCCAGCTCAGCATGAATTTTTTTGCAGTTAATGGCATAACGCTTGTCATGGCCAGGACGATCCTTAACAAAGGTAATTAAGGATGAGTGCTTGAGATCAATCTTGGGAGCCAGATCATCTAGCAAAGTACAAATGGACTCGACTACGGCAAGATTAGTTTTTTCATTGAGGCCACCTATATTGTAGGTTTCACCGACGTTTCCTTGTTCCAATACTTGGTATATGGCATCACAGTGGTCTTCAACATAAAGCCAATCTCGAATGTTTTGGCCGTCTCCATATATTGGCAATGGGCTACCTTTAAGGGCACTAAGAATAGTTAAAGGGATTAATTTCTCTGGAAATTGGTAAGGACCATAGTTATTGGAGCAGTTGGTCGTCAACGTCGGCAGTCCATAGGTGTGATGATAGGCTCGAACCAAGTGATCCGATGCTGCTTTACTTGCGGAATAGGGGCTGTTAGGCGCGTAGGGAGTATCTTCACAGAAAGGTGGATCGTTAGGCCCAAGAGATCCATATACCTCATCTGTAGAAACATGCAAAAATCGAAATATATTACGGGCTTCCAGCGGTAGGCTGCCCCAGTAGCTACGAGTAGCTTCTAGCAATCGGAAGGTGCCCACAACGTTCGTCTGAACAAAAGTCTCAGGCCCAATAATAGAGCGATCGACATGACTCTCAGCCGCAAAGTTTAGGATTGCATCTGGACGATAACGCAGCAAGATACTAGCAACCAAATCGAGATCGCCTATATCTCCTCGAATAAACTCGTAGCCCGGATCATCTGCCAAGACCGCTAGGCTGTTGGGATTACTAGCGTAGGTGAGTTGATCTAAATTGATAATATGAGCCCATTGCCCATGCCGAGCTTTGAGCACAAAATTAGAGCCAATAAATCCTGCCCCACCAGTAACCAAGAAAGTTTTCATGGATTGTCCGTTGCATATGAAAGAGCAAAAGGCTAAAGTAAGTCAGAGGAGGACGTGTTTACTCATTCTGAGTTGGCAATGGTTACCACTATGAATTATTTTAGTGTGGGCAAGATTACACCAACACCAGCTGCTTTGTAGTGTTAGCTAAGCTATGATCAGCCAACCATTTCTGCCCACTCTGGCTCTGATTGATCCATCGATTGGCTAGATCAGCCCATTTCACAGGCAAGCGCAGTTCATGCCACGTCTCATGGGAACTTTGAGAGATATGTTCATAGAGATCTGCGTTAGTTAAGACATCTTTAATACAGGCTGACAGCGCTGAGACATTACCCTCCGGAAAAATCATGGCGTTGATACCGTGCCGTAGGTAGCCTCCAAACATTGGATGATCAGATGCCACGATAGGAGTACAGGCTCTCAGCGCATGATGAATAACTAGAGGAAATCCTTCGGGATATGTATGGCGACTAGGAACAATAACCAGATCAGCCTGATTCATTAAGGGCTCGACGGTGTGGTTAGAGACAAAGCCCAACAGCTCCACACAATCTTCTATGTCAAGGGCAGAGATTAGATCCTTGGCAAAGTTTGAATTATCTGAGCCCACCACACCTAATTTGATAGGTATGGATTTTTCCTTTAATTCCTTGACAGCTTTGAGCAGATCGCCAACCCCTTTGGCTTCGCAAATATTGCCGACGTAGCACAAGTTCCAGATTTTTTTATCTGAGGGAAAAGGTTTAGACAAAAAGTTTCCCGGATTAGGATCAACCAAAAAATCCCAAGGTAGAATTTTTTCTGGTTTTACTCCTAATCGCTGGAGTCTTTTTGATGAATTAATACCATAGCTACCAACCCAGTGAATATTAGGCTGATTCAGGAGTCCAACAATCCTTTGGTTTTTGATTCTCCTAACCAAACTGTGCACAATGCTAGCATTTTGAGTGGGAATCGTGCCAAGGAATGTAGTAATTGTCGGAATATGATGATTTACAGCCCAATTCAAAACATCTGTATCAAATAAAGACACAATTAGATGTGTTGGGTTGTATTCCTCAATGAGCTGAATTACCTTCTGAATCCTGATATCTTGGTACTGATGGAATCCACAGCCGATCGCTCGAACTCCATTAGACAGTACTACATCGTAGGCTTCTGGCGTTAGATAGACAAGGTTGGCAACTTCATCCGCATACTGCCTGAGTCCGGCATAGGCATCAATAGAATACTTTTGAGCATAGTAGGTTTCATCGCCACCAGAGGCAAGGCGCTGAAAGTCGGTGCGGATATCACCCGCAAAGTTAACGATTAGGAGCCGCATTCAAATTAACTCTCTTTGAAAATTACTAAAAACATCTTTCTGCCAGACACAGGTTCGATTTCTCGCTTCTTAGGTCAGTGATTCATGTACCAGCAAAATGATGAAATCTACTTCTTCAGAAGTCATATTTGCGAACAGGGGCAACCGAACAATACGATCGCAAATCTCCTCTGTAACCGCTAGTTCACCCGATTGGCGACCATATTTTCTTCCCGCTGGAGCGCTGTGCAGCGGAACGTAGTGGAAGGTCGCTTGCACACCATGGGACTTCAAGCTGGAGAGAATCTTCGTGCGGGTTTCTAAGCTATCTACTAGCAGATAGTAGATGTGGGCATTATGTTGACATCCCTGAGGAATTATGGGACGCCGCACTTTTTGATCTTCCTCAAGCGATTCAAAGGCTTGATGGTATCGATCCCAGATGGTCATCCGGTGTTGGGTAATGCCATTGGCCTGTTGTAGCTGAGACCATAAAAATGCAGCGATAATATCACTAGGTAGATAGGAAGACCCAATATCAACCCAGGTGTATTTATCGACATCACCTCGGAAAAATTGACTACGATTAGTGCCTTTTTCCCAAATAATTTCCGCTCGTTCTACCAGGGAGGGATCATTAACAACTAGTGCACCACCCTCCCCTGATACTATATTTTTTGTCCCGTGAAAGCTAAAGGCAGCCAGATTTCCAAAACTTCCAATCGGTTGGCCAGCATATTTAGAGCAGATACCCTGAGCTGCATCTTCAACTACTCGTAGCCCATACTGCTCAGCCAGATCAAGAATGGTAGTCATCTCACAGGCAAGCCCTGCGTAGTGCACAGGCGCAATCGCCTTTGTTCGGGCTGTAATTGCGGCTTTGATCTTAGTTTCATCTAAATTTAGCGTGTCTGATCGAACATCGACAAAGATCGGCACACCTCCTCGCAGCACGACAGCATTTGCCGTAGAGACAAATGTGTAGGATGGCATGATGACTTCATCGCCCGGTTGAATATCAGCCAGGATAAAAGCCATCTCCAGAGCGGCTGTACAGGAGTGGGTTAACAACACTTGTGCAGCACCGAGATGGTCTTTTAGCCAGGCCTGGCATAATTTTGTGTAGTGTCCATCTCCTATAATACAGCCGCTAAGAATTGCCTTCTCGATGTAATTTAGCTCTTCGCCACTTGTACTGAGTTTGCTGAAAGGGATGTGATTGACTATGGGTTTTGGAGATTGAGAGAGCATCTTGTTATGGAGACTTGTTATAAGAATCTACGGACACTTTCCAAATGAGACAGATATCTTGATTGAATCAAAAATATTCCCAGTACATTTGACCAAAAGGCTTGGGAAAGAACTAGTCAATTCTGAGCTAATGGTCGTGCTAATCACTACCTGAAAGGCAGTTTTTCGAAGAAGATTTGGCTGAGCAATAAAAATGAAATGATCGTCAGTCTTCGCATCTCAATCAAGGGCAAGTCTTTGACCTCAATGGCTTTAGCCTAGATAAATACCTCAATATCTACAAACCCAGTGGTTAGCGGTAGAATAAGATCAGGCTATTAGTTTCCGAACACTTGATTTCAGACTTTCTCTCTGGGGAGAAAATGGCATCTGCAGTTTAATTCATTGAGAGTTAATTCCAGAAACGTGCTTCTCAATACTAAATATGCACTGCTGTAAGTCTGATCAAACTGACCGCCCTAGGAATAGGCAATCTATTTATATTTCTACTTCAGTGGATAAAAGCTTCATGAAGGAAGATCCATCAACGATGGTTTTTAATTCATGTTTTAATCCAGCCTAATTAAGTAGATCTCCCATTGCCATCATATTAATTTACCGATGCGCGAGTTCTGGCCAGGCACCTAGACTCCTTCCAGAAGCGCAGTTCAAACGTCACATTAGGCCTGTTAGGCCTGGATTTCTCAACAGCGGGGAGAAAACGGCTGTGTAGTGGCGCTAGTTGACGCTATTAGAGTATCCCAAGCAAATAACTATCCATTAGATTAGGAGAGAGCTGTGTTGTTGTCGAGCTTCGATGATGGATGTTGCCCCTCTAGCGTTAACCGATAGCCTCAAGGTGTTGTTGAAAGACACCG
>JAHHIH010000014.1 GCA_019358835.1 Tildeniella torsiva UHER 1998/13D | reverse complement strand
GGGCGTCGCCTGAAGATTTCGGGCGCTCAGTGGGACGAAGTCAACGTGCAACAAGTGCTGCATCATCGGTGCGCGTATCTCAATGGCTATTTCTCAAGGTGAGTCTTGCAAGACTGGGATGCACCCGGTTTCATCTTTATCGCTCAAGGTTGCATCGTACGATTAAAAACAAATAGGGCAGACGCGATCGCCTGCCCTTGGGAATGATTAACGGATCATTTTGTTGGCTTCGATAAATAGGCTTGCGGCGGTGCTGTGTAGCAGATCTGGCAACGCCTTAAGCTCATCCTCTGAGTAGTCAGTAGCCCAAACCTGCTTAGCCTTGGTAATGCAAGCTTGATATCGGTTAGATACCCGCTCTAGGGCCGATAGATACGCCTCTCTAGCACTGGCTGGGGATTCATGCCCCGGTGCTGGTGTAATGACCTGTAGGGCATTCTCAATCAAGCTGAGCTTGCCTTTAGAATCTCGCGTGAGCTGAATGGTTGCCCCTTCCCGTAAGGCGGTTAAGGTTGGATCGTTAGCGGGTCGCCATAGGGTCTGTTCGGTGCCATCCTCAAGCCGGATATCGGCCACAGTGCGAGAACCATGCTTAGTGTTGACTTGTCGAGGTGTCTTAGCCAGGGTTGCAATGAGTAGTTGTGCCATTGTTTTGAAGACTGTAAAAGGATGAAGGGCAAGGGAGGGAACGCCCTCCCCAGGTGGCTAAAATTCGCCGATTTCGCTTGTGTTGGAGCTGTCGAAGCTAGCGCCCCATGACCCGAAAGCGTGGGTCTGCTGCTGGTGATATCGGCCTCTCATTTCAGCCGACATTTTCAGCAGCTCCTTAACCAGCGATGCCCGATAGAGCGGATCTTCAACAATGCGTGTGTAATCGGGTAGCCCTTTGATCGCATCCTCTACGCCCTGCTCAATGCTGGCGTTTATGCAATCCTGCTCAAGCTGAGCTTGTTTGGCCTGTTCGTAGTTAGCTAGAGAAACTATCATTGACGTTAGACCTATGTAGTAGTGGGTTTAGGAGGGAGAGCAAGCCGCTAAGCATCTGTTCTCCCTTTGCCGTTCAGTATTTTTTGATCCATTCCAGGGCTTCACTCTCAGTAGTGAACCCTTTCCAGATCGATGCCCCGGTCGCCTTGGTTAGGCGTTCCACAACAAAGTGAATGCACGATCGACGTTCTAGCCAGAAGGCGTAGACATTGGTTTCTGAATGGAGCGGTACTCCGATTGATACTCCTCGAATCATTGGGTTTTCCTCAAATGGTCATTGTCTAAATTGCTTTGTCGCTGGGGTTGCATCCCGTTGGCACCGTTTTGCCGTGGCTGTGGCTCCTTATCCCACCGGCTTGCTTGTTTTCATACCCTTATTCTAATTCACCGAAACGGTGAACGTCAACATTGTTTCGGTTATTTGGGAATATGTTACGATGAATTTATTCACCGATAGAATGAATCGAGGTAGAGTAACCATGCCCCCTGATATGCCCATCAAGTGGAGGCTTGCGGCTGTAATGGCAGACCGTGAGATAGATAATCAAAAGCTGCATGAACTCACGGGATTGCATTTAGGGACAATCTCGAAGTTAAGGAACAATCCACCTAGGAGGGTGGATGTAGAAACCTTAGAGCTTTTGTGTAAAGTGCTGGATTGTCAGCCAGGGGATCTGTTGAGGTATATCCCTGGTACTGAGTAAGTTGGCGATCGCTGCGATCGGTGGCGTAGCTGATGAGCTTGGGCTTACCCGCTCTGAAGTGTTGGAGCGTTTAGCCAGATCACCAAGCTTGAATACTGATGAGCTAAGAGAGATAGTAGGGGATGGTTAAGGCTGACCCCTCCCCCCTCAGTTCTGTGGCACCCCTGACTTGGCTAAACCTAGCCGTTCCCCAGAGCCGTCTCGCTACGAGGAAAGTTAGAGCCAAAAAAATGAATAAGGGAATTTTTTAGAAGGGATGTCTATTTTTTTGCAGTGGAAATTTTCAAGCTCAAAATTTTCTGAGGCGATCGCAAAAACTCACTTAAATGACGGAGCTAATGTTTAGAATGGTACGGATCGTAATGGCAAAGGATATTGCCTTACCATATCCAATCCCTGCCTAATTGTTGAAAGATAAGGGGCAGCTATCCTTAAATTGACCCTTCTATAATTCTCAAAATGGCAGCACTGGGAATCAAACTCTGTTCAAGTAGGTAGGTAAGCATAATTAATTGTGAGAAGGGATTTGGGAGCTCCCCCCTAGGGATGAGGCTTCTCCCCCTTTACCCCCGCCAACCTCTTCAGCTTAATTACACCCAGTTACTTAGGTACTTGCGAAACTACTTTGCCCACTGTTGTTACTGTGTCAGTTAGTTCCGCAATGTGTTGTAACTCGGTATAGGCCAGTTGCCAAATTTGACCATCCCAACTTGCCCTTTATTTCCATCCTGCGGTATAGTCCAACTAGTTACAGATGGTGAGTTTCATTTTCATGAAAACCTCGGAGAGAGAATTCAAAACTTATCACGCCGCACTGCCACAATCCTTTGTTCATGCAATAACGCCATAAGGGACTAATGATAAATCCAAGAATAAATAGAGATCAGAGCAACCTCGGGATGGCGGTTCAATCTATTCCTCTCAAGGCTTCTTGGTTTCAACAGCTTGATCTGGCTGCAATTGCACAGCAATATTCAACACCTCTTTACATCACGAATCGAACTCACATCCTGAGTAATCTCCAGGCATTTAAAGACATTCTAGGAGAGAATAAAAATATATATTTCCCAGTTAAGGTTAACCCATGCCTTACAACCTTCAAAATACTTGCTCAGCAAGGATGTGGTGCTGACTGTGCATCATCTCGTGAGGTTCAGTTAGCTCGTTTAGCTGGAATACCAACCTCTCAATTGAGTTACTATTCCCCAGCGCCCGATCTAAACCTGGCTGTCACTCTACTTCAGGACGGTGGCAGTGTCATCATTGATTCGATATCAAAGTTGGCACTACTCGAAGAAAAATTGGGCAATGTCCCTTTTTCTGGCAAGCTATTTTTGCGAGTTAACCCTCCACTCTATAAAAGTTATGGTGCAGAAGCAGATTACCAAAAATATACCTCACATGGAAGTCTAACAAGTCAATTTGGCATCCCCACCGAGGAAGTTCTATCATTTCTTAACTCTACAAAGTTGCCATTCTCTGGACTGCATGTTCATGTGGGAACTCAAATGGACAATGTTGAGGTATTTCAAGAATGCGTAGATATTTTACATGAATTATGCGATGTGATCCATGCTTTCACTAATCACATCATCTCAGATCTCAACCTGGGAGGTGGACTAGGTCTCGCAAATCAGGAGGAAGATCATTTCCCTTCAATTTCTGACTTAGGTGATGCCTTAAAAAGTAGATTTCGGCCTGAATTCACCTACAAAATGGAACCAGGCAATACCTTATTTGGTAATGCTACTGTACTCTTGACAAGAGTTGTAACCCGTAAATCGACCCGAGGCAAGGGCTGGGCAATTGTAGATGTTGGCTCTGATCAACTCTTAAAAGTCACTCTGGCTGGATTTGCCCAAGATATCTATCGTGCTGATGGAACACTGCTCCCCAAATCAGGGACGGACAGTATTGCTGGACCTCTTTGCTTTGCTGGAGATGTGCTACTTCCTGAAACAGATCTTACAGGAGTAAAAGAAGGCGATTTGCTATTGTTATCTAACGCTGGTGCTTATTGCCGTTCAATTGGAAATCACTTCAATGGATATTCAGAACCGGGTACTCTGATGGTAGATGAGAGCCATGAAATAGGCTTGGTCTATGCCCATGAAGATCCCTATTGGGAACCCATCATTCAAAGTTTTCAGCCTCAATATATACCTCAATCTCTAGAAGAGTCAGATCCTCTACCTCAAACATTCAGTGAACAACAAGTTGAGAATATCCGAAGTGTTTACCTGAATAAACAATGTGGCAATGATATCTATTCATTTCATGACTTTACAAGGGTTGCCAATGGCCATTATGAGATGAAGGTTGAGGTTGATTCAGCAGTTGCTTTTATCTCTCTCCCCACAGTTACAAGAATTGTTTCTGATGCTGCTGTCGCAGTCACTATCGATAGCCTAGAGCTAAAGGAGAAAAATATTTCTGTCTGGGGAAATCGTTGCACCATTTCCTTGAACGGTATTTTGCGTTCGAAACGGCGACATCTTCTCAGCCTCTATCTCACACCGATGATAAGTTCACCATCTTCCAAAAACCATGAGCTTATCGCTTACTGGCAACTAGGAGAGGGCGTTGGCCACGGGAATTTTTTAGTAGTTTTTTAGATCTACATTAACTGAAAGAGTATCTTCCCAATCCATAGGTCTGGGAAGATACTCTGTACGACAAATTTGTGAGTCATGGAAGCGGGCTAGATAGACCTTCCCAAGCGGGTATCTAACAGTAAATTTTTGGCACATATTGTGCAGGTCATCGAAATGACAACAATTACCACAGGTATTATTTTTATTAATCATATCTACCTCGAGAATTGATCTTTAGTTATTTAGCACGTAATACCAATCTAATGTGAAGACGAGCAGTAACGCTTAGGCTAGAGCCCTTTCATTGTCAGGGCTTTCAAGCGCTGGGTTATGCTCATCCTCATATAGAATTGGTATAACCCTACCTACAAATGTGATAGGTTCAGGTGTATACTCAGAAATTCTTCAATTTCGTCAACTTTAAACTCCGTCGCCCAGTCAATGATTTTTTGTAGAAATTGAGCATTTTCTGGCTGAGTTTGGGAAATCAGCTCAACATATTGGATCAGCTTTTTTAATCGTCCTGACTGAACCAATTCCCAACAATGCTTCAAAGTATCAATGGGTGGTATATTCGTTTTTTCTGAATATGCATCAGAGTCAAAAGGACTAACACATACGTTTTGTGCTGTGAAGTCAACTAAGCAAGCCTCTCCTGCCAGAGTACTAAGCAATTGCGTCTGATTTTCTATGATGGTCAAATCGAGTGTAAACGAAAAGATACTGCCCGCTCCCACACGGCTTTCAACTTGAATAGAGCTGCCCATCGCAGACAATATTCGCTGACTAATATTGAGTCCTAATCCTGTTCCCTCTGCTTTTCGCCCTAAATCGCCAACTTGTTCGAACGCATGGAAAATTCGTTCCGTGTCCTGGGAGGATATTCCAACCCCAGTATCGACAACAGCAAATTGGATTCTGGCAACGGGACTGCGCAAATGTCGTGTCTCTAAGTTCTTTTCTACCATCACCGACAAGGTCACTTGGCCAGCATCTGTAAACTTAATAGCATTGCTCAAAAGATTTAGTAGAACCTGACGAAGGCGTTTGGCATCTACAAAGACTTTTATCGGTAATTCTGGAGAAAACTCTCTCCTTAAAAATAATTTTTTTTGACTTGACTGTATTTGACACATATCAGCGATTTCATTCAGAAATAAAGATAAATTTACTGATACAGGTGAAATAGTTAAGTGACCGGTCTCAGTTTTCGAAAAGTCTAGGATGTCGTTAATCAGAGTAAGCAGATGATTCGCACACTGATGAATGACCTCAATACCTCGAGCTTCGTTTGATTCGGGAACAGAAGTTCGCTGGAGGATCTGGGTATAACCTAGTATTCCGTTGAGAGGTGTTCGTAGCTCATGGCTCATATTTGCAAGAAACATACTCTTTGCACGATTCGCTTGATTAGCCTCATCTTGAGCTTTTAGTAGTTCCTTCGTTTGCCTTATAAGGACTTCATTAGCTTCTTTAAGATTTTTCTCGGCATTATTACGAGAAATTGCCCCTCCAAAACTATGAGCGATCGCCTCTAAAACAGCCACCTCACTTCGGGTCCAATAATGACCATTCTGGCAGTCATCGTACCCCATAAAACCCCAACATTCTTCCTGGATCATGATAGGTACAACCACAAGCGAAAGAATATTTTGCGGTTTGAGGATTGCTTGTTCCCCTTCAGGAAATGTACAAACCATTCCAGAAAGAGATTGTCCTACTGATAATATTTCATACCAACGAGGACAAATATCTAAAAAGGGAAGATTCTGCAATTTAGGATTATCAATTTGCGGGATGATTCCATACTTAACCCATTCCCATTTCTGACTCATAAGTGGGACTTTGGTCGTAGGATGGGAATGTAATCTAAATACATAAACACGGTCAACCTGGGTTGCATTACCTAAAATTGCAAGGGATGACAGAATCGATTCTTCATAATTTTTGATTGTCAAAAGTGAACGTGTGGCTTCCGAAACTCCCACTAATAAACGTTCGGAAAATGCAAGTTCATCTTCAATTACGTTGCGAGTCATGATTATTCCCAAGCTTAGCCACTTATATCAGTAATTTCTCCCTAACAAGCCTCCTACCGCCAGATAGATTATGCACACATCAACTGGTTAGCTTGATATTTCAGGCATTCATCAATTTCAAGCTTGGTTAAAGGCTTAGAAAATAAGTACCCTTGCGCTTTATTGCAATTTAGCGTTTTGAGGTGCTCCAGCTGTTCTAGAGTCTCTACCCCTTCGGCAACAACACTCATATTGAGAATATAAGCCAAACCAATGATAGTTTTGACAATTTCTTGACTTTGGATATCGTTTTCAATACGACTAATAAAAGAACGATCAATTTTGAGTTCATTCAAAGGAAAACAGTGAAGATAACTCAATGAGGAATATCCTGTCCCAAAATCATCTAGACTAAGCTTGATTCCCCGTTCTGAAAGACTATTGAATAGGATTAGTAGAGGCTCATGGTTATCCATGAGGAGACTTTCGGTAATTTCCAGTATCAATTGATGTCCAGGAATTTCATTGACATTCAAGATTTTATCCAGAGTGTCGATAAAACCAGGACTTTGGAGTTGCCTGCCAGAGAGGTTGACACTCATGGTATAAGTAGATACTTCTGGAAAACGAGTTTTCCACTGTTTTAATTGAGAGCAGGCTTGCCAGAGAACCTGCTCTCCTAAACTAACGATTAGGCTACTTTCTTCAGCGATAGGAATGAAGACTTCTGGAGCAATATATCCTTTCTGGGGGTGCTTCCATCGAGCTAGAGCTTCGAATCCGATCATGCGCTGAGTTTGTAGATTCACAATGGGCTGATATTGGAGTGTAATTTCCTGGCGATTCAGTGCTATCCTCAAATCGCGTTCAAGTTCGAGATGACGGACGGTTTCAACATGCATGGAATGTTTAAAGAGCTGAGAACAAGACTTCCCCCTTTTTTTTGCCTGATACATTGCGATATCAGCATCTCGTAGAAGTTCTTCGGCATTGAAGTAGTTTGAGCTAGCGATTACAATTCCTATACTTGCGGATGTAAAAAGGATTTGATCTTCAATCTCAAATGCTTCGTTCAATTGGGAGTGAATGTGTTCTAAAATAGTAATGGTATCTTCCGGATTTGAAAGATTCCTCAGAAGAACAGTGAATTCATCTCCACCAAGTCGAGCTATGAGATCAAAAGGGCGCAAGGACTGTTGTAAGCGCTTAGCAACCTGTTGCAATAGTTGATCGCCAATATAGTGGCCAAGGCTATCATTAATACTCTTAAAACGGTTCAAATCGATAAATAAGACCGCAAAATTTTCGCTAGGACATTTTTTGATAGAATTTAAAAGTTTATTAACTTGGAAAATGAAATTATTGCGATTGGCTAATCCAGTCAAGTTGTCATGGTTGGCTTCATGAATCAACTGATTTTCAACACATTTTTGATCGCTTATATCAATTATAATCCCATCGACTCGATCCGCTTGCCTCTCAGGGTAGCTATCATCTATTTGGGCTCGGATTTTAAGCCATCGTATATTTCCAGTTGCGTTAAAAATTCTATATTCAAGACTGATAGAGGATTGTGTCTTAAGAAGCTGAAACGCTTGCTTCAGGAGGGCTTTATCCTCAGGATGCACCATATCAAACCAGAGGTGGGGCGCAGCAATTAGCTCGTTGGCGGAATAACCAAAAATTTTTTTTACTGCGGGATTGAGAAATATAAATTGGGATAAATCAAGTGTTGCAGACCATACGACTTCTTCCAAGGAGTTAAGAATTCTTTCTATCCGCGCTTCACTCTCACGGAGATGCATCTCCGTTTGTTTCAAACGGAGATGTGTTTTAACTCTGGCAAGTAATTCTTGTTCTTGAAAGGGTTTTGTAATGTAGTCCACTGCTCCTAGCTCAAAACCCTTGACCTTATTGCTAGTATCTGCCAATGCCGTCATAAAGATGATTGGAATTGAAGCCCATTCAGAGTTCTTTTTAATCAGTTGGCAGGTTTCATAGCCATCAATCCCAGCCATCATGATATCAAGAAGGATGAGGTCAGGGGGACTGTGTTGGATTTGCCGAATTGCTCGTTCTCCAGATAAGGCGATCGCAACCTCGTACCCGGCATCATTCAATGTTTTGGACATCACCTCTAGGTTGGTGAGGTTATCATCGACAATTAAGATTAGCTGAGGATTAGTCGGTTGCATTATAATTGCCTTTTATCATCTGCAATTACCAGTTGTAGGTGGCTGAATGTTGTCAATAAGTTCTAGATATTAGTTATGTATATGACGGTGATTGAGTGTCACTCCTATGTAGCTGTCGATAGCTAAATGACATCGTGCCAGGTCTGGAATCGCTGACGCATCGTGGCTCGGTATTTGGTTGTCTAAATAGACTCTTCAGAAGGTACGAATAACTTGTGACTTATGCACAAATAAGTCCGTGAATCCCCCGAAAAAGCTAGAGACTAGACTCGAAAAGGGATTTGGACACTAGCTTTTAACAGGTTAGCTTTTAGATTCGAAAATCCCCTTCGGTAGGATTACGGAATTAAATAGAATAAGGGAGCACGTCACTCTGGCGATAAGTGTTGATACTTAAGAGAATTAGATTGCTGGTCAACGAGGGGGGAATCGGTGAGGATAAGACCAGTCTCGCTCTAGATAGCCAACATGACACCGGAACTACAACAAGCCCTCAACACCCACGTGCAAGCTATTGCCCAGATCCTCTATGACGACAGTGACCCGAAAGCAATCCAAACGCTGGAAGGAGTTATGTTGATTTCTGATGTATGGAGGGAAAAGAAGGAAGGGCGTATCCTGCTGGATGAAATAAGGTAACCAGCGAAGGAATACACCATGAATGACGACAATCTTATTGCACTGCCCACCTGTGAGACAACCGAGAGCTCTAGCGATGCGCTAAGCGAGCTGATTCGACGGGGAGCCCGGCACATCATCGCCGAGGCGGTCGATGCAGAATTGCAGGTCTAGCTCAATATCGAGACTGTCGGAATGAGCAAGGGCGGCAGGTCGTTGTGCGCAACGGCTACTTGCCCGAGCGCACCATGGCAACCGGGGTTGGGGATGTAGAGACCCAGCAGTGTACCTTCAACAATAGACCTTTCAAGAGTTCAAAGCAAAAAAGGTGAGGCAAGTGATCGCATTGTTCGTCCATCATCTACTCTCAATCTCTTACCGCTATTCACCCCTAGAACGAAAACTGGAAAGATTTGATTCCCTCTTTTGTGTGAGCATCGATTTTCCAACTCGCCTGCCCCCCTCGATTAGATCGGTTGGGGCTTTTGCTTTTAGGCTTTTGTCACACACAGCGGCGGGAATTTCAAACTTTCCTACTGCACACCACAGTCTTTTGCGCGGGTTGAAAGAGAATCGTTAAACATAATATCGAATCCAGTGGAACCAACCATCACGAGATAGGTTCTGTTGCCGTTCAACACACCTGCTCCACTGGATACCCAAAGTTCATCGATCTTGCGTAGATCTTCACAAGGAAAGTTTTCTATACTGTCAATATCTAGAACACCTTCGTCTACTCGACTGGTGACAGTTAAAATAATATCTTTAGTAGTATCAGAAGCTTTAGAAATGTCACCTTCAGTCAGTACTCTCTCTAACTCCTGATATTTTTCTGATATAGAACCCATTCCAGTTCCACAACCAAATAGTCCAGCAGTCAAAGATAAAAGTAGAAGTGCTTTAAGTTTCATGGCTTGAAATTATAGTAAATGAATTAAGGTACTTCTTACTTTGTTTTGACTGTCTGAAATGATCAGAAGCTTTAGTAATAGGCTTCCCAATTATTTAACGCTAGTAACCTTCTATATTAGCGTCAAGACTAAATCAGGCAAAAATACACTATTAGCCTATGGGAGAGAAAGTATTGTGAAGCTGTAGCTAGCAATCCTGAGGGCGATCGCTGCTGTCTAGAGCAATTAGAAAGCAACTAACCATAAAACAATACTCCTACTCTTCCTTGCGATCGCCACCGATTCACCTTGAGAAGAGTAGAAGCTGTAGTGCCGTTCTTTAGTGACTCTTGCTTATACTCCAATCGCTGCCAAGCATAATTACTCAATAATCACATAACGGGTCAACACCCTCATTACCTCATTAACCTTACCTGTCGGTACAGGTTTGCTCCATTCGCGCACCTCTGCAAACCCCACTCGGTATAGTTCATGGATCACTCGCTCTATGGCGAAAGCGGAGCCTGTGAGAGTAAGCAAGACCTTTTCTCTACTAGGTTCGGCAGTTGGTTCGATAGCGATCGCAGCCTGGGTATCAGTGCTGGACAAGGGTGAAGTCAGAAAAGCTTGAGGCATTGGTCAACTGTCCTTACGAGTATCACAGTCCATCTGGCAAGTAGCCTAGCACAGTCCAATTGGCCTGTATACGCAAAATCCGGCTTCTGAGACGATTAGAAGCATGGGAAGAGCAGGGAATGTACTAAAGACAGTCCTGGAAAAGTACGGGATTAGCCAGGGCAAGCTTGCAACCGTCATGGGTATTGGCTCGTCTAATGTGTTTCGTTGGGCCAATGAACTACGCGATCCTAGCTCTGAGACATTGTTGGCGATAATTCGAGCGCTCTATAAGATTGATGCTGCCGCCGCTGAAGAGTTTAAGAGTTTATACCTCAGCGGTTTAGATACTGAAGACTAAACGCATGACCTTACTTAACCACGAGTAAGGATCGTTTCACCTCAAGACTGATGTAACCCGGTAAGCCACACCGGGTTTATTTTTGCAGGTTCATAACTACCTGAATGACGAGCCTGAGCAAGAGTCAGCATTTTCTGAGGAATTAGATACTTGACCGTACAAAAAATGGTTGAAATATCCGAACAGGCTAGATTTTGAGCTGCACTTTGCCAACAGATCGCAAGGTAAGACCGAGATGAGACCGGAACCCTTGATACAGGCTAGTTTCAAGCTTTTATGCGCTGGTTTACTTGAACTGCCAAGAAAAATATTTTTTATTTTTTATTTTTTCTAGGGATAGCCACAAGAGAGCAAAAGCTCTGCTAAATAAGGCTTTCAAGAGATTTAATCTATTATTAGGCTCAAAAAATTTATCCGAATACGCTTAGCATCATGACGGAAATCCATGAATCTTCTAGCCATGAAATAGATCGTCTTTCAAAATAAAATCTCCTAAAAGTACTTTTCTAGTGATCGCTTTCTGCCTTGAGCCGGGCTTACTCGTAAGAGTTGAGATTATAGAAGCATTTCGTGAGCCAAGATTGCTTGGCAGATAGGGCTTGCTCTATAGCGATTTTGTGCCCGAAGTCTCCAACTGTTTGTTGTCATTGAATTATTGAGGCCAAATTTATCGCAATGAATATGGAAAGACCAAAACGCAGTTACACCAAAGACAAAAGTTCATCCTTCGGAATTCGGCTCCCGATGCCAACCTTCTCTAGTCTTGAGGCTTATGTGTCAGATAACAATACTTGGCGAGCGGTCGTTATTAACAATGCTCTTGCTGAATATTTTTCAAGCAGGGGAATTGATGTATCACCCCTGAAGTCAAAGCAGCTCTAGTACACATCGCAAACAAGTACTGAAAACCAGCCAGAAGCTTCAGATTTCAAGGCTTGGGCTTATGGCTGGCTCTCACCAACTAACCTAGGGAGGTTTATCAGATTGAAAGAGTTTAATGCAATCCTAGCAAATAGTCCAGATAATAGGGCTTCAGAAAGCTATTCACCTATAGCTTCCGAGCAAACGCCTGTAACTACTGATGTTGAGCACGTTGAAAAAATAGAAATTTGTAGCACTGCAACTGCCAAAGCTTTTGCATTATTGTTTGGTAGACGTACCAGTTATTTTTATATCTATATAGATGAAAGTGGTTGGAGAACCGCAAGAGTCTGTGAAGATAAGGGCTTCAGACAGTTACCATTCACAGTTGGTGCCAACAGGAAAAAATATTATGGAATTCCCATAAAATCAAAAACCATCGAAGCTGCCTACCGAAATGGTAATCTCATTGGTAAGCGGCCTTGGCGATATACTGACTATCTGGTATTGGATATCGATGCACCTAAAACGGGTAGAGAGGGTAGCCGATATCATCCAGACCGAGATATATGTGGTTGGGCAAAACTAATCACAGTCCTCAGAGAATATTTTGATTACATCATTGTTATACGCAGCAGTTCCAGCAATGGTTATCACATTTATGTCTGGCTAGACCGTGAAGTAAATACGGACGCAGCGGCACAGCGTTTGCAGACTATTCTTGAAACTGCTGGATTGATCATTGCAAAATCACAATTAGAAATTTTTCCTAATGTTCGACGGGGAGATAGCCTCCACTTAGGCATTAGATTCCCCTGTATTGAGCAGGAGAGCTATGTTGTCAATCCCAATAACTTAGAGCGTATCGGCTGGAGAGAGACGTTTCTAGAGCTGTCTGAGGAACGTAACAGTGCTGATAAATTTCTGGCCCATATTCCACCACCCAAACCCATTCTGAAATCAGAGCGAGTTGCGATCGAAACAGAAGTCAGGGCAGTAGTCGAAGAGCGCGATCGCATACCTGTGGAGAAACCTATAAAGAAAATTGAGCAAGCGCCAAGGAAGAAGCGGAAATTCAACTTGGATGACCGCTTTGAGTGGACATCAGATAATCGTTCAAATGATGTCATAGGGGCTCACGTATCCTATGTCATTGAGCAAGAAGGAATCATTGATCCAACTAAAGCAGAGAAGAGAGTTTGGCAACGTTTGATCGAACACGGTTATCATTCTAATGCTTCTAACGACGAGCAGGTTGATAGAGATCACGTTACAAGATGGATTAGTTGTCGCCTCAAGAAAGGTGATGTCAGTCCGTTAGGGAAAAAACCTGGGTCTGGTGATACTAGATTGAATGAAAACCGATCTAGAGATGCACAGCATCGTTTCACACTGGCACTTGATGCTGCATTAGCGGAAGATACAGCATTTGAAAGCAAGAATGCTCTTTTCAAGTGGATAAATAGCTGGTTGTTGAAGCATAAACTGGCAACCATTGGAGGTGGAACTTGGCAAAAGCTTCAATGCTCAATTCCATCGCACCTATAAAAAAAAATACAAGCAGTTGATCAACAGAAAAGGTTAATGAAAGCCCAATTTGAAAAGGATTTAACTTTCATTAACCCTATCGAAGAAGACCATAGAGAGTTGAGAATTGCCGAGCTAGATACATCTCAAATGCAAAAAAAAGAATTTCAAGCACTGTCGCCGCAGCATCCTATTTTAGGCCTCGTGCTTGACTATGGGAATGATGAAAAAACGAGACTTGCATCATGAATCGTCTGCTAGTTACTCTGACCGTTCATCAATTCTCCTGGGGAAAATTACTACGGACTGAACCGATAGTTCTTTCGCTATTAAGAAGACTGCTAGGTTTGTGATTAGAGACAATTAAGTTAACTAATAGGTGATTTAACATGCCAGGTGGAAAGCTAAGCCCAGACCAATGCAACCTTGCTCTTAGAAAGGAGAGAGCCTCTGAACTGAGGCTCAAAGGCTACACCTTTAGACAAATCGGTGAAGAGTTAGGAGTTTCTCACGTTCAAGCCTTTCAAGATGTCCAGGTGGCTCTCTCTGAGACTAGATCTCATACGGCTGAAATCTGTGAAAACCTTCGAGAACTTGAAGGTCAACGGCTGGATGGTATCTGGCTAAAACTGTCTACCACACTAGCCAATACTGGAAGCCCTAGCGATCTCGCCAAACTCACTCAACAGTTACATCGAAATATTGAGCTAAGGATGAGGCTATATGGTCTAGAAAGCGCTAAACGTCTTGAGATTCAAAACATGATGGATGTGCAAGTTACTGAATTCATTCATGTTCTGGAAAAATTATTGCCTGAAGACACCTACAAAGAGATTTTGAACGCGATCGATAAAATCTCCGATCTTTACGAGCAGCCTTCCATAACAGTAATCCCCAATGAAAGCTAGCCATCAGAGGAGAGATGCTATGCCGCCTTAAGTAACCACAACCTAAGTGAAAGGTAAATATAACCTTTTAAGCCGCTGCTAAGACGATTACCTATATACAACCCAGCCATTTTACAATAATTAGATCGACGATGAAAATGAATTGTACTCTACTAACCTCCGAAGAAGCTTGTGAGTTTCTAAAATGCGAAAAGGATACTCTCAAGAGCTTAAGGGAACACTGGATTGAAGGCGTTCACTATTTTAAGAGAGGCAAAGGACTCACAGCACCGATTTTATTTAATAGAGAGTTGATTCTTGATTGGTTAGCAAATCAGTCATCTCCTCAGGCCCACCAAGTTGCAATGGAAAATTTTCGGCGATCGCTACCTAGTGGGCAGAAGCGCAATAGAAAAGCCAGTTAAAACAACTCCGGTGTTTTTGGATGGCTTTTGATCAATCCGGCATAGTTTTGGTACAGTGTTTTGACATCATGCCCAGTAATCGCCGCTACCTCTACTGGGTTCATACCTGATTCAAGGGCATGAGAGATAAATGTGTGGCGAGTATTGTAGTAACGACGGTAGAGCACTCCCTGAGCCTCTAAAACTTTCCGCCAACCACGCTTACCAAAGTTGCCCTCTGTGATTGCCCCGCCCTTTGGTGCTGGAAATACCAAACTATCAGGGTCAACATTGGTAGGTCTACGAGAACGCAACATTGCCCCCAGGCTGTCAGATAGCTTCACGTCTCGCTCCTTGCCAGTCTTGGTTTCCTTGAACTCGCCGTGAGTATGAGCTTCACCAAACCAAACCACAGTGCAATCTTCGTTCAAGTGTCGCCAGCGAAGACCATTAGCCTCTCCAGTTCGACAACCACAGCTAAATTTGAATCTCACATAGTCGGTGTAGTGGTTATAGCGACTATGTTCTGCAAAACCCTTCAGTATTCGCTGTACTTCGTCCTTAGTAAAGGCTTTAGGCTTCTGCTTAGGCCGATTCCTAACCCTCAGTTCTACCCAAGGGTTATCTTTCACGAGTTCTTGCTTGATTCCCCATTTCCAACCAGATTTCAGCAACCCTAGTCTTTCTTGGCTGGTGACTGGTTCCATATTCTCATTGAGCCAGTGAATGAAGTCCTCAGCATCCTTCTCCGTAGCAGGGCGATCGCCATAGAACTCTCTGAGCCAAGTCACCAGCCCTCTATATTTTTCTAAAGTTCTATGCTGTACCTTTTTGGTCTTGAACTCGATGAACCGCTCAAAGAGCTTCACAACTCCTAGATCCTTGGCTGGCTCAAGACTGCGATCACCCTTGTACTTCTTGAGACTCGGATCAAAGTTACCGCTGATTATGTCCAGCTTGATCTGGTGGGCCAACTGGTGGGCCACTGCCAGGTTGATCGGTTCATACCGTAGGCCAGGGCTGAACCACTTTCGCTTGCCCTGGTAGCGCCATACAAGCTGAATCCAACCATCACTATCATTTATGCTGATTTCGCCCTTAGGAGTCCTAGGCATGTCTTCTACACCGCCATTACACCTCCATTAAACCACTAAAACCCCTATATTTCCGTTACTTTCCGACAAGCCTCAACACCGCCAAAACCCCTTAAAAGCCTTGATGTCAATGCTTTTCAGCCATCTAGAGCACCACGTTGACATCGTGGGGGTCACTGGTTCGAGTCCAGTTACGTCCATTCCTTGCTCTGTATGTTTCATAGATAGCTATTCCTGCGGGTTCGCTCTATCTCAAAGAGCGTTACCTACAGAGGGCTTTAGCTATTATCCCAAAGCCCTCTCTGTCGATCGCTGGATGGCATGGGCAGATAAGGATAGCGCAGGCTTAACGACGTGAGTTAAACGCTGCGTAGGGTATTAACGGTGGATTTTCCCACTGGTCATACCATTGGGCCATCAGGGGCTTGAGTTCGGCCACGAGATCTCGGTAGGCCTCTGGGGCCGGAGTTGCATCAAGCTGAGCGGCAAGTTCCTGCTGCACGGCGTGCAGGTCGAACCCGGTGGGTAGGCCCGCTTCTAGAACGACCCGACCGTTGACCAAGACAGTATCGACATCCCTCGCCTGAGCGCGCAAGACGGTGAGGCGAAATGGATCGACCTCAGGGGCAACCCAGGGGGAGGTCAGGCGATCGCAGTTCACCAGCACCAGATCGGCTCGATAACCTGGGGCCAGCTTGCCGATGCGATCGGCCTGGCCCATCAGGGTTGCGCCCCCCGTGGTGGCCAGGTGAAAGATGTCGGCATGGCTCGGTGCCGGGCTACCCAACTGGGGCGTGCGGTGCAGTCGGGCGGCTAAGCGCATTTCGGCAAACATATCTTCGTCGTCCCCCAGGGTGGTGCCGTCCATCCCCAGGCCTACCGTTACCCCGCCCGCCAATAGGGCATTCAGCGGGGCCACTCCAGCCCTCAGTCTCAGGTTAGAGCTGGGATTATGGCTAATCGCCGCTCCCGTAGCGGCCAGAATGTCGATATCGGCTTCGGTCACCCAGGTGCCGTGGGCCATAGAAAACCGGGGGCTCAGCACCCCGAGATCTTGGAGATGGGCGATCATCGACTTGCCGTGGAAGCGAGGGCCAATCAGCTTTTCATGGAAAGACTCTACGGCATGGGTCTGAATCTGCGTATTGAGGTGATGGGCAGCCTCGACAATGCGCACCAGAAAGTCATCCCCGACCCACTGGGGGCCGGGGGGGCCAAACCAGACCGCAATGTGGGGATGGTCGCCATAGCGCTTCACCAGCTCAGTCATCAGCGCCAGGTAGTCTTCTGGGGCCAGCGCCTGCTGCAACGGCAAGAGCGTGGTCAGTCGCTGGCGTAGGGGGGTGGGCAAACTGGCCAAAAACGCCTCGTCTTCGTGGTGAATGAGGCGGCTTTCGTAGATGGCACCGGGGGTTAGCGCCACGCGCATACCGGCCCGCTCGTAGGCTTGCAGTCGCTCCTGTAGGTTGTCTAAACAGGCATCGGCGGTGCCCGACACGCTGGCCACATCGACCACCGTAGTCACCCCACTCTGCAACAGCTGGGCGATGCTGAGCAGGGTTTTGAGCTGGGGAGGTTGCGGCCTGAGGGTCAGGTTAGCCAGCAGCCACAGTTCTAGAAAATCGTCATCGACCCCTTGCAGAATATGCGACACCCCGTTGCTGTGGTGGTGGGCATTGATCAGCCCTGGCATCACCAAGAACTGGTCAGACCCCAGCACCTCAGCGTTGGGATATTGCGCTCGCAGGGTCTCCCATGGGCCTAGCGCCAGAATGGTGTCGGCCTGAATCGCGATCGCCCCGTCTGGCAGAACGCGATCGCCGGTTAAAATCCAGCGTCCCCGCACTAAACGAATCGTTGTCATCGGCATGGCTCGGCTTGAGGGTAATTGTTACAGCATTAGAGCACAGCACCGGCGGAGCGCTCTGATGCCGTCAAGACAGAAGACAATCGCCTTTTGGTATCACTGCCATCCATTCCAGCGCACGTATCCTACCGATCGCAAATCACAAAGCGTAATGGACAGTTCTGCGACAGGCACAAACTAGCGCCACGGCTTGAGTCGGCAATTTCTACGCTAGAAATGGAATCGCAGCGCGTCATTTCCAGCTCGTCTTTTCTTATAGATGAGTGAAATGGTGTGGCTGCTAGTCGACCGTACTGGTCGGCGTTTTTTGCATGTCAGCTATTTAGGTGAATGGCTGACATGCACTGGTATTGAAAGAGTGAGCGATCGCAAATGATAACCCCATTACCCGATCAGGAGATCCTGAAAACCGATGAGCTACAAAGCCGACAGCTTTATTCAAGACTTAGATAAAGTCGCTAAAACGCGCCAAGAATTTGCTGGGTATCTGGCCACCATGGCCACTACTCTAGATGAGTCAGAACAGCTCGAAGACACCTCTGGGCAGCTGGGCCTAGGCCCGGTAATTGCTGACCTCAATACCGCCAGCCAAAACCTCTCTTCAGAAGTGTTTCGTCTGCTGGTGCTGGGCGACATGAAACGGGGCAAAAGCACGTTTCTGAATGCTCTGATGGGCGAAAACCTGCTGCCCACCGATGTCAACCCCTGCACGGCGGTGCTCACCATTCTGCGCTACGGCCCCGAGAAGCGGGTGACGGTGCACTTTAGCGACGGGCGATCGCCCGAATCGCTCTCCTTCGACGCCTTTAAAGCCCGCTACACAATCCGCCCCGACCAGGCCAAAAAGCTAGAGGATGAGGGCACCCTTGCCTTCCCCGAGGTAGACTACGCCGTGGTGGAATATCCCCTCACCCTGCTCGAAAAGGGCGTTGAGATTGTCGATAGCCCCGGCCTCAACGACACCGAGGCGCGCAACCAGCTCACCCTCAACTACGTCAACAGCTGCCACGCCATTCTGTTTGTGCTCAGCGCCACCCAGCAGTTCACCCTGAGCGAGCAGCGCTACCTCGACAACTACATTAAAGATCGAGGCCTGACGGTCTTTTTCTTAATCAACGCCTGGGACGAAATCCAGAACCGGCTGGTGGATCCTGAGGATGAAACCGAGCTGCGGGAAGCTGAAGACCGCGTGCGCCAGGTGTTTCGCACTAATCTAGAACCCTACTGCCAGCTGGATGGGGAAGACCTGTACAGCGATCGCACCTTTGAAGTGTCCTCATTGCCCGCCCTGCGGCAGCGGCTTAAGGGCGACGACGGGGATCTGGAGGGCACCGGGTTTGGCGAATTTATGCAGGCGCTGACCACGTTTTTGACGAAAGAGCGGGCGATCGCTGAGCTGCGCCAGGCCAAAATTCTGGCCCGGCAGGCCTACCGCACTGCCCACGATGCGATCGAGCGTCGCATTCCGCTGCTCAGCCACGACATCGACGAACTGCGGGAAAAGATCTGGTCGGTGCAGCCCGAGTTTGACCAGCTGGTGGATATTCGCGACCAGTTCAAAGACGAAATTCGCGTCATTGGCGAGCGCAAAGCCGGGGATATCACCACCTCCTTCCGCGACTTTTTGGCCAGCCTAGACGACACCTTTGAAGTCGATTTTGTTCGCTATCAGCCCGAGCTTAAGTTTCTCGACTTTTTGCGGCAGCAGAAGCGGCAGGAGTTTCAGGTCGCCCTCAAGAGCGCCTTTGAGCAGTACCTCACCGACAAAATTGCCGCCTGGAGCAAAGAGGCCCAGCGCGACATCGACCAGGCCTTTATCGAACTGGCCCACACCGCCTTTAAGCACGGCGAATCGTACAGCCACCTGACCGATCAAATTAACCAAAAACTCACCGGCAATCGGGTGGTGCCCAAAGCTCACCTAGGCCAGGAGGAGACCTCCCCCGGCTGGGCCAAGTGGGCCGTCGGCCTCTATGCCCTGACCACGGGGGATGTAGGGGCGATCGCCATGGCCGGCACCGGCCTGTTTAACTGGCGGCAGGTGCTGATGAACTTGGTGGGTGCCACCGCCATCACCATCGTTTTTGCCCTGCTGACCGACATTATGCTTGGCCCCATCGGCATGGCGCTGGCGGGCCTCGGCCTGGGCAGCTGGACCGCCGAACAGGCCCGCCGCAAGGTGGTGACCACCATGAAAACAGAACTCAGCAATCTGTTGCCCCAGGTGGCCCAAGAGCAGTCCTTTGTGGTCTACCAGGTGGTGAAAGAATGCTTCGAGACCTACCAGCAGGAGGTGGTCAAACGCATGAACGAAGACATCGCCGCCCGCAAGACCGAGCTGAGCGAACTGATCAAGCAGAAGGAATCTCGCGAAATCGATCGCGAGGCCGAAAGTCAGCGGCTCAATCAGCTAGATGACCAGGTGCTGGCCCAGTCTCACCAGGTCGCCGATGCCTACGATCAGCTCCTAGGAATTCAGCTGCCGGAGCTGAAGAGTGCCGTGGTTGAAGCGGCGATCGCGCCCAACCCCTCCCTGGTCTCAGAGGCGCTCGCTCTGTTCTAGAGCAACGTCCGCCGGGTGCAAAGCAAGATCGCGATCTTGCTTTGCAACGTCGGAGCTGTACAGAGGAACGTCGGAACTGTACAGAGAAACGCTGTGATCGCGTAAAGGAATGTCGGGACTGCGCAAAGAAACGCCGCAACGTTGCAGAGTAACGCCGTGACGTTGCAAAGGAAGATTGCGATCGCACAAAGGAACATCACGACGTAGCAAAGGAAAGACCGCACCTTACAAAGAAACGCTCGGACGTTTTCAGCGAAGGCTTATACGTTACCTTGCACAATATAAGCGTTGCCTATTGTTAGCCGCCCTTTGCGGTGATGGGTGGCCCTGATTAGCGGCATTGACCTATGCCAGCCTTCCGGTGCAGACCGGATACAATTGGACGCAAAGCTAGAAAGCTTGCTGAATCTCCGCTTACGGCGATGAAGCTTAAAAAGATGGGCTGCGGCCCCTATGACATCTTCTACTTATCAATACGATGCGTTTATTAGCTATCGCTGCCAGGAACCCGATAAGGGCTTTGCCCGCTGGCTGCTCAAGGAACTCAAAGCGGCGGGCTATCGAGTCGCCTTTGACGAAGTTGATTTTTCGCCTAGGGCGACGTTTTTGAATGAGATGGAGCGCTGCTGCTACGAAAGTCGGCTGGTGCTGGCGGTGATTTCGCCCCGCTATTTCGAGAGCGGCAACACCGATATGGAAGCCACCATTATGACGGTGCAGGGGATGAGCGATCGCAACAATCGCTTCATCCCCCTCATCTATGAGGATGTGCAGCGCCCGACCTGGATGTACAGCCTGGTGGGGGTGAATTTTACCGATGAAGACCCCCTGGTGCCACCCCTGGATCGCCTGAAAGCAGCGATGGGCGAGCCCCTGTTTGGCATAGCGGCATCAGGCGAGTCAACCAGTTCGCCACCGCCGCGTCCAAACTCGACTTCAGCTAGTGAAAAGAGGCCCACGAGGGATTTGCAGGCGCGCCTGATGCTGATGCAGCGGCTCTCGGGGTTACCCAACCCTCAGTTTGAGCAAATCGTTTTTGCGCTACAGCCCCCCGCTGGCTCGATGCCAGGGTCAACGGCTCCGCTGGGCGATCGGGTCGCCGCGCTATTGAACTGGGCCGAGAGCACAGGTGGCTGCGGATTAGAGGATGTGGAAGCCGTCCTGGAGGCTATTCTCAACGGTTGAATTTAAGCCTTGGGAAACAATACTAATAGGATCAGGCTGCCCATTCTACAAAATTGCAAACCTCCCTACCCTTTACTCTGGCCTATCACCTATTCTCTCTCAGCTCTTGCCGAAAGGCTTTTGCAGCAGCCAGTGGGTTTGGGTTCTGCAAACAGCGGGTCAGCAACCCTAGATCTAAACCTGGAAGAATCTCGCTTTGCTGAATGGGTTCATAGCCAGCAGTCTCGGCAAACTGGGCCGGGGTTTCTTCGCGCTGGTGGTAAAGAGATAGACGATTCTTTTGCCAAAACCACACCTCCCGTACGCCTAGGCGGCGATACAGCTCCAGTCGGTTGATGCTGCCACTGGTGACAATCACTTCAATTGCCAGGTCAGGAAAGTCTTTATCTGTACCAATGCAGTAGCTCTCATCCGGTTCGCCCCCGGCTTGCCGCTCGGGCTTCTTCAGCGTGGTCGAGCCCATTGGAAAGTATTCAGTATCGGTTTCTAAGAAGTAAATCAGCAGCAAATCGCCAATCCGGGTTTTTCCGCTTTCATGGTTGCGACTCGGGGCCAAGATTTCCAACACTCCATCTAAAAAATGCACCCGATAGGCAGACGCCTCGCCCAGATCCGCCAGCAGCGCTTCGTACTGCGCCCACGACACCCGGCTCAATACCCGCCGCTCCTCGGGGTCATCCAGCGCTATTCGGCTAGCCAAATCGTTAAGAAGAACCACTGCACCTCACCCTATCCGCTTTTGACCATTCTAGAGCTGAGTTTGCCAGAGATGGCGGAGCCCCCTCCCCCGATGAAAAGAACGGGTTGAGGCTCGTTCAAATCCCCCCTTTATAAGGATTTTAAGGAGATCCCCACATTGACTACTGCCCTGACTGCATTTGCTGACGAAAATCTGCGGCCTTTTTAGCATCGGGGATTTCGGCAGCCAGGCGAGTGACCAATTCTTGGGGTGAGAGATAGGGAAAATCGGCCAGGGTGTCGTCGATGAGGTAGTTGGCCATTGGGCCAACACAGCGGGTCAGGATTTGCCGACAGCGGCTCAAAAATTCTGCACTGGGGCGCTCTCCGGCAGGAGCTACGGCATCCAGAATTGACTCCGGATCGGCTGCCGTAAACTCCTGGGAATCATCGATTAGGCTGGCGGCATTTTCGTCTACGGCGACCTGAATGCGACTGACAAAGTCTGTGGCCTGGCGGCCATTCGACAGCTGACTCGCCAGAATTTCAACAAATTCCTCGGGCGTCGCCTGAGGATGCTGTTCCATCATGTCTTCGACAATTACGCTGGCCATAGGGCCAATGCAGCGTGCCAGCTCATGGCGGCAGGCTTCTATAAAGAGGGAATTGTGCAGCTCTGAGGGCATTCCCCTAGAAGCGGCAGTCAGCGGATCGAGCTGATTGACTGCCGGAGCCCAGGCTGGCTCCACCGCCAGGGGTGAAATGGGCGATGCCGTGGGGTTAACTAGCGGCGATAGGCGCTGCATTACCGCTTGGGCGGTTTGAAAGCGGTCTTTCGGCTTCTGCTGCACCAGCTGGGTGAGAATAGCTTCCAGAGTTTGGCTGACGCTGACGTAGGTTTGCCAGTGCCACTCTAGCGACTCGCGATCGATCAAATCGCGGGGGTAGCGGCCAGTGAGCAGCACGATCGCCGTCACCCCCAGCGCATACAGGTCGCTAGAGGGGTAACACTGGCCCAGGTGAATTTGCTCGGGCGGGGAGTAGCCAAACTTGCCCACCATGGTGGCAGGCTGGGCGTCGTCCGCGGCGGGGGCCTCGTCAGACAGCAGCGTGCTGATGGCATCGCTGACCAGGCCAAAGTCGATTAGCACCGGCAGGCTGCGATCGCGGCAGTACATAATATTGTCGGGCGAAATATCGCGGTGCACAATATTTAAGCCGTGGAGATAGTCCAGCACTTGCAGCATCTGCATCAGCCACTGAATCACCTCGGCCTCAGAGAACTGGCTATTTTGCTGACGGCGCTGCTTGATTAGCTGAGAGTAGGGCACGCCGTCGATGTATTCCTGCACAATAAACAGGCGCTCTTTTTGGGTAAAACAGGCCAAAAACTTGGGCACCTGGGGGTGGTCGAGCTGGTATAGAGTTTTGGCCTCGCGCTTGAAGAGATCTAACGCCTTTTGCAGATTGCCCCCCGATTTTTTGGTGGGGAAAAACTCTTTGAGTACGCAGGCCTCGCCAAACCGCTGAGAATCTTCGACCAGGTAGGAGCGACCAAACCCGCCCTGCCCCAGCACCCGCTGCACAATGTAGCGCCCACCGACCTTGGTACCCGGCACCAACAGCTTGCGGTCTGAGGATACTTCGGGCCGAGACAGCTCTTCTGCCGTGGGCGCTGAGGGGCTAGCCTCTGGGGCCTCTTTGGGAAAGACATTGACGTGGTAGGCGGGCACCAGATCTTGAATGTTTTTGAGCTGGAGCGGGCCGGCGTAGGTGACATCTAAATTCAGCCGCGACTTGACCACGTCGTAGACAATTTTAGAAATGCAGAGGCCCTGGGGCTGCGATTCGGTCTGGAGGCGAGCGGCAATATTGACCCCGTTGCCCATGACGTCAGACTGACTGAAGAAGACATCTCCCAAATGAATGCCGATGCGGTGCAGCAGGGCGGGCTCACCTTCGGTATTGGCGTTAATGCGGTGCAGCTCTTTTTGGATTTCTAGCCCGCAGGTCACGGCCTGAACCGCACTGGCAAAATACATCAGCAGGCCATCGCCCGTGGATTTCAGCACCTTGCCTTCAAACTGTTCGCAGAGCTGTTCCATCAGCCCTTGGTCGCGCTGGAGCTGCGAGAGGGTCAACTCTTCATGCACCGACATGCGGGCACTGAAGCCAACCGCATCGGTTAGCATAATCGCGGCTAGGGTGCGATGTCCGTGTCCGTGGGTCACACAAGTCAGCTCCAAGGGTGGCTAGAAACATCAAAGCGTTAACGCGGGCGGTGTTTCCCCCGTTAACTAGTGTTAACTTCACCCCAGCGGCGGCCACTTCCTGATCGCGCCTGAGGTGATGCAGTCGTGAGCACCCCAACCTTCTGAAAATAATCACGATCGCACCCCACAGCCAGCAAAGCGTTGCCGTAACCCGTGCCATCCGCTTTTAGAGTGATTCTATCTTACGGGTTAGCGATTAGTGGTCTCGCAGCTCACGATCGCAGGGGGCAATCCCAGTTATGGACTGCCGTCGGGCGGGGCCAGGGTGAGCACGGCGGGCTGCTCTTTGACCCGAGATTCGAGCGGACGCACTTTCTCAACCAGGGCGATCAGCTGGGTGAGGTCGGGAGGGGTGCTGTTGGGGCTGTAGCCTGCATCGGCGGTCATGCTAGAGGGGGCATTCTGCATGGCCTGCTCGATGTACTGCTGCTGGTTGCGATCGACGGTGGGGCTGATTAAGACGGCCCCAGCGGGGATGGCGCGGCTGGCGTGCAGAACGCGAAAGGTGCCATCCTCAAAGCCGCTGCGATGCTGCTGAAAGTCGTCTTCTGACATGGCCCCAGCGGCAACGCGATCCTCGGCAATCCACTGTAGGGCGGTGGCGGAGGTGGGGGCAAACTCAATCTGCTTGAGGGTGAGACCGTAGAGGTCGTAGAGGGGCAGATAGTAGCCGGTGGCTGACCCCGCTTCTCCCAGGGCGATCGCCTGGTTGGCCAGATCGCCCAGCGCCTGGTAGGGGCTGTCGTTGCGCACCACCAGCACCGCGCGCTGGTTGGGGGTGCCCAGCAGTGGGAAAATGGGCAAGTAGTTGGCCTCGGCAATGGCGATCGCCGCCAGCCCCGAGGGGGCAAATACCAGCGACCACTTGGCGGCCCGAATTTGCTCCACCGCTCGAATCTCGTTAAACACGGGCTCTAGTTCCACCACGGCCTTGAGCTGCTCGGCCAGGTAGGCCTGAAAGCGCTGATACTTTTCGAGGGAGCTAGCGCCATCGTCGTAGCTCACCAGGCCGATGGTGAGCCGTGCAGGTTGCTCAGAAACGGTCGAGCCACAGCCGCTCGCCTGGAGTAGCCCCGCCACCATCAGGCCCAGCAGGCAGAGTTTGAAAAACCGGCGCAATCGACTCATGATTTTTGCCAATGGGGCGATCGCGATTTCTAGCGTAGTTTTGAACGAATCGCTATATCCGTGTTTGCAGCTTAGATCGACGGCTCGGTCAATCCAGATTTTCTTCGTATTCTGTGACGTTTGGCGGCAGTGGGACGGGCTTTGGCAGGAGGCGATCGCCCTAGCCAAAGTAATCGGGCTCATTGCCGGGCGTCCACTTGATGTTGCAGCCAATGCTAGGGGTTTGATCACCGGGCATTGCGCTGCCGCTCAGCACAGCATCGAGGGCGGCGCGTAGATCGCTGCCAGTGACGGGCTTGCCGTTGCCCGGTCGGCTGTCGTCGAACTGGCCCCGGTAGGCCAGGGTTTTGGCTTCGTCAAACAGAAAGAAATCGGGGGTACAGGCAGCGGTGTAGGCCTTGGCAACGTCCTGGGTCTCGTCAAAACAGTAGGGGAAGGTAAAACCCACATCCTGGGCTTGGGCCTTGAGGTGTTCGGGGCCGTCTTGGGGATGGGTTTGCAGACTGTTGGCGCTGATGGCGACAATGCCCACGCCCTGGGGGCCGTAGTCTTTGCCTAGGCGGGCTAGCTCTTGCTCCACATGTTTGACGAAAGGGCAGTGGCGGCAGATAAACATCACCAGCAGCGCCCGCGCATCGGCGAAGGTGCCGAGGTTAATGGTCTTGCCGCTCACCACATCAGTCAGCTCAAAGTGGGGGGCAGCGGTGCCCAGGGGCAGCATGGTAGATTCCACCATAGCCATGGGTTAAAGTCTCCAGGGTAGGTTTTCTTTATCGTACTGAATCGTACTGGGGGATCTGGCTATGACCGCTGATTCTTTGCAGGCCATTCGCAGCTACCTGGCCATTTCACCCACTCTGGGCACCGCCGGGCAGCCCACCGCCGAGCAGTTTAAGGTGGTGGCTGACGCGGGCTATGCGGTCGTGGTCAATCTGGCCCTGTCCACCTCTGACCATGCCATCCCCAGCGAGGCGGAGCTGGTCAAAAGCCTGGGGATGACCCACTTTCACATTCCGGTGGTGTGGGAAGCCCCGACCTTGGCAGATTTGGAAATCTTTTTTAAGGTAATGGACAGGAATCGCGACCTTAAGGTCTTTGTCCACTGCGCCCTCAACATGCGCGTCTCGGCCTTTGTCTATCTCTACCGCGTGCTTCGCCTGGGTATTGACCCGGATGTTGCGATCGCCGACCTTCACCGCATCTGGCAGCCCAACCCCACCTGGCAAGCCTTCATCGATCAATCCCTAGCCTAATCCCCCACCTTCCTACCCCATCCCCCCCACCTTCCCTATCACCCCTTACCCCCTACCCCCTCCCTCCCCTAAAATGTCTCTATGGCAAATGAGACTATGGCAAACAAGACCCACTACCAAACCCTGGAAATTCACGAGACAGCGACCCAGGCAGAGATTAAGCGCGCCTACCGCCGCCTGGCGAAGCAGTACCACCCCGACAGCCAGAGTGACCAGGCGTCGCACGATCGCATTGCCCGCATCAACGTCGCCTACGAAGTAATTGGTGACCCGTCGCGGCGCACGGTGTACGACCAGCAGCGCCAGGGGTTTGTGGCCGCTGACCCGGCAGAGAGTGCGGCCAACCGGGCGAAGCGCACCGCCGCTGCTGCTGCGGTGTATCGCCAGGCCCGCCAGGCCACGCAATCGTCTGAGGCGCGGGAGGATGCCTGGCTAAAGCTGGTCTATGGCCCGGTGGATCGGCTTTTGGGCAAGATTATGTCGCCGTTGAGAACCGAGATTCGCAAACTGTCGGCTGACCCCTTTGACGATGAGCTAATGGAGGGGTTTATGGCGTATCTAGAGCAGGGGCGCACCTGGCTGGGGCAGGCCCAGGAGAAGTTTAATTCGATGGCGAATCCGGCGAGTACGGCGGGGGTGGCGGCAGATATTTACCACTGCCTGGGCCTGCTGGAGGATGGGCTGGATGAGCTGGAGCGGTTCACGATGAGCTATGAGGAGAGCTATATTCACACCGGAACGGAGCTGTTTCGGCGGGTGAAGCTGCTGCGGGCAGAGGCGAAGGAGCGGTTGAAGGGGTTGGTGTAAGGCTTTTGTGCGTAGGGTGCATCCGCGCAGCGATGCACCATCCCAAGGGACTTTCCCATAATGGAACCGATGGAACAGGCATGAACGAAGGATGGGTTTATAGCGATCGCATCACCCCCGCCGAAGCGGGTCTCACCGTCCTCGACTTCTACGCCACGCGCTACCGTCACTCTTCGCGGGTAATGTGGCGCGATCGCATCCTATCTGGCCAAATTCGTCAGAATGGAACTCCCCTAGCCCCGGACGATCGCCTCAGTGCGGGGGACATGCTGGACTATCATCGGCCCCCGTGGGAGGAGCCGGAGGCACCGCTGGAGTTTGAGGTGCTGTATGAGGATGAGGATTTGATGGCGATCGCTAAGCCATCGGGTCTGCCGGTGCTGCCTGGCGGGGGCTTTCTCACCCATACGCTGCTGCACCAGCTCAGGCTGCGCTATCCCGAGAATCCGCCTATTCCCGTGCATCGGCTGGGGCGGGGCACGTCGGGGGTAATGGTGCTGGGGCGATCGCCCCTGGCCCGCGCTGTGCTCAGTCGCCAACTGCGCGACTCCACTGCCACGGCTCAAGATCCCCAATCAGCGCGCCCCATTTGTAAGACCTATCGGGCGCTGATTGGGGCCAGCGATTTACCCCCTGAGTTCACCCTCACCACCCCTATCGGCAAGGTCGATCATCCCGCGCTGGGGTATGTGTATGCGGCCTCACCCACGGGGCTCCCCGCCTACAGCGAAGGGAAAGTCATTCAACGCAATGCAGATTTGACCCTGGTAGAGATCACCATCCGCACCGGGCGGCCCCACCAAATTCGCATTCACCTGGCGGCGGCAGGGTTTCCGCTCGTTGGCGATCCCCTCTACGGGGTCGGCGGCCTACCGCTGCCGATTAAACCGTCTGAAAATGGCAGAGTCCCCGTCCCCGGCGACGTTGGCTACCACCTGCACGCCTACCGTCTAACCCTCCCCCATCCCCGCACCCAAGAGATTCTAGAGATTGTGTGTTCCGCCCCGGCGACATTACAAAACCCATCCAAAATCTAAAATCGCCAATCCAAAATCCTCAAAGGCAGACACGTGGGTCCGCCCCTACGACCTGTCCACTCCCTCACCCACAAGGCCGCACCATCAACAGCTGCTCTGCCTGGCCAAAGCCATACTTTTCGTAGAAGGGCCGCATCTCGGGGGTGCAAAAGAGCTGAATGCACTCCACCTGGGCGAGCCGGGGGTAGGTGGTGACATGCTCGATTAGCTTCGCCCCCAGGCCTTGCCCTCGATAGTCTGCCGCCACAATCACATCAAACACGATCGCCCGATACACCCAGTCGGTCAGCACTCGGCAAAAACCCGCTAGCTGCTGCGTTTCTTCATTCCACAGGCCGAAGAGTAAGTCGCTGTTACTTAGCAGGGCAGGCACATCGGCCAGGGCGCGGTCTTTGCTCCACCACTCTTGCAGATACATGTGGTGAAGCTGCTCGACCTGGGCTGGGGTGAGCTGGTGAATGAGAGTGAGCATGGGGAGATTGCGATTCTTTACGGTACGGATATCTTGACCCAGCGGCCTAGAGAAAAGGCTACGATCAAGGAGTAGCACAGGCGCAAGACCTATCTTACTGCCGATGGCAAGGGCCAAGGCCATCGATACAGTTGGAGTAGATGCAACCCAATTCCCCTTCCTGCCCTGGGCAGAATGCACGCGAGATCGAGGGAAACGGTGCGCTATTCCTGTCAGCTAGGGCTCAAATAGGGCTTGAAAATAGAAAGCGCTGGCACTGCTCGATTATCCATACCGGAGGATACCTCCATGAAACGTACGTTACTGGCTGGGGCCGCCGTTGCCCTTCCCCTGGCATTTGCCATGCCTGCTCTGGCCGAGAACCCGGCCCACGTGCAGCAATTGCTCGAAACCAACCTCTGTCAGAGCTGCGATCTGTCGGGGGCCGACCTGACCCAGGCCCACCTGATTGGGGCTGACCTGCGCGATGCCAACCTGGCGGGGGCTACCCTAGTCGAAGCCAACTTAGAAGGGGCCGACCTGAGCCGTGCCGACTTAACTGGTGCAAACCTGACCCAGGCCTTTTTGACCAACGCCCTGCTGACCGATGCCACCCTTGACTGGGCCAACCTCACCGACGCGACGATCTATTTCGCCGATGTCACGGGGGCCTCTCTGCTAAATGCGGAGCTGACTGGGGCTGAGATTGTCGGCACCCCTATCAGCGTCGGTGGCGACTAGCCCAACCTCGATGTCTCAATGACAGCCCTCTATCTTCAATTTGGAGTAACAGAATCGCAATTGGACTCGATTGGGGTATTGGGCAGGCGGCCCCACTCATTCCACGACCCGTCGTAGTTGCGAACGTTGGGGTAGCCCAGCAGATACTTCAAGACAAACCACATATGGGCCGATCGCCCGCCGACGGCACAGTAGGGAAATACTGCTTTGTCGGCAGTAACACCTTGAGCGTGAAATAGCGCCTGCAATTCATCGGCAGACTTAAATGTGCCATTGTCGTTCAGTGTCAGGGTGTGCTCTAAATGTATTGCCCCAGGCATGTGTCCTGCGCGTTCTGTGCGCCGGGGTGGTTTCAGGAGAAACACCTGCCCATTGTATTCAGCCAAGGTGCGCACATCCAATAGAACCTGATTAGGGTTGTCAACAGCGGCTTCAACGTCTTTCAAAAGCGCTCGAAAATCGCTATCAAAGGGCTTGGCGGAGTATTGCGTAGGCGAGACCGTCGAGAGCGCTTTTGCCACTGGGTGTCCCTCAGCAATCCACCGTTGATAGCCACCGTTGAGCACTCTGGCACCCGCATGCCCAATGGCTTGAAGGAACCAAAAAATCCAGCCCCCTGTGCCCGGATCGCTACCGTAGGCAACCACCGTTGTTTCGGGGGTAATTCCAGTCCGAGACAGCAGATTATTAACCGCATCGGGATCAACATTGAGGCGAAGATCTGGCCGCAGCAGATCAGTTAAAGGGTTCACAAATACGGCCCCTGGAATGTGGGCCTCTGCGTAGGGAGCAGAGCTGATATCCACTTCTAAAATCCGCAGGTTTGGATCGTGAAGATGGTCTTCAATCCACTGAGTACTGACCAAAGCGTCTGGGTGGGCGTAGTGGTTCACAATAGTCTCCTCAATAAAATTAGGGCGCTTAAAATCCAAGGATTAAACAATGTAGAAAGCCGCCTCGGCTGTCCAGGGTTTGGCAGGAGGCCCAACCTACAAAACTTGTCTTTTAGTTAATCCCCATATCCTAGACAGCGGTTTTAGGCCACAGAATATGCCCAACCCGATGCACTAGAGTTGTCGATGTCGAGAACAGCGAGAACCCAATCAAGGGGTGAAAAATAGCCAGGGGCAGCGGGGTTTGAAGATGAATCGTTAAAAATTGCAGCCCCAAAAGCATAGGCAGGCCGATGGCCAAGGTTTTTACCTGTTTAGGAAATGGCATCCAGCAGGCCCAGAGCAGCAAAATTAGGGCTAGTCCGCCGTAGCCACGAACTAGCCAAACATGGAGAACCCACCAGGCGGGGTCACTAAAATAGGCCAGCCCCACGGTCAGTAGTTGTGCGACTAAACAGAGATTAAAGAGTATGCTTACTGCGTAAAAGCCAAGGACATTTGGCCTGGCCAAAATTGGCGTTTTACTGAGTAGCTGATCTGCGCTAGAGTCGGGGGAGTTTGAGATAAATGTCATGATTGGCAACACAATCGTGATGGCTGGGGCGAGATGAATGGGGCAGGGGCTAACTGCGCTTATTCCACGCTCATTCCACAGTAGAAAGGTTGCGCTTGGAGCGACAGACCTCGATCGGGTACACTTTGCCGAGCCAAGGGGCATATCTATGGACATCCTTAACCAAGCTGGCTCACTCCAGGCGCTGTTTGGTGCGATCGCCCAAACCCAAACCGAAGCCGACCTCAGACAGTCCGTTATGGCGGCGCTGGGCGAATACTTTGCCGCCCGTCGGTGGATGCTGAGCTTTGCAAACGAGATTCCAGCCATTGACCACACCACGCCCAGGCTCATGCGCCTGGCGCTGTCGCTCGATTACAACCCGGTGCTGCGCTACCTGGTGAAACGCCATGCCGCCGTTCACGATGAGGTAGTGTTGCCGCCGGGGGTGTGGCAAACCCTGTGCCCCCGCGCCGACCACGGCCACGTCATGGCCGGGCCGCTCGTCAGTGAGGGGCAGCTAGTGGGTGGCGTAGCCTTTACCCGCCACCGCGATGACGGTGCATTTAATGCCGACAATCTGGCCGATCTGGGGGCGCTGTGTCTGCACCTATCCACCAAACTGGCGGCGCTGCGGGCCAGGCCGGGGCTAGACTGCGGTGCGCTCACCCCCCGCGAAGCCGAAATTGTCGCCCTCGTCGCCCAGGGGCTGACCAACAAAGCCATTGGTGCCGCGCTGTGGATTACCGAAAATTCCGTGAAGCAGGCGCTCAAGCGCATCTTTCGCAAGCTTGGGGTGTCGTCGCGCGCCGAGATGGTGGCCAAACTCGTCGCCTAGGGCGCTCAACATCAGCGGCGATCGCGGATCGGGGCATCGTCCTCAATACCCTGCTCTAGTTTGTACGCGGTAATCAGTCGGTTCATTTTGTGGCGCATTTTGAGGTGGGTTTCGACCCCTTCGTAGGTGTAGCGGTTGAAGCCGCCCTGATCGATCAGCTGCTTGAGGTAGTTGACGCGATCGCCCGGATTGGGGTGCGAGGCAAACCAGCTCACCCCCTGATTGCCGTACTCCGCTTCGAGAGTGATCATCAGGTTGTGGAGGCCGTCGGCGGCGTAGCCGTTGTTGGCCAGCAGTTTGGTGCCCAGAATGTCAGACTGGCGCTCCATATCGCGGGAGTAGCTCGACACGATTAGGCCCGCCGCGATGTTGGCCACCTCTGGAATCGGGATAAACGAGGCCAGGCTGGCGGTGAGGTTACCCTGGGTCACCATTTGAAAGCCGTGGGAGAGCACCGCATGGGCAATCTCGTGGCCCACCAGCCCCGCTAGCTCGGCTTCCGAATGGCTCTTGGTAATGGCCCCAGCGTTGAGAAAAATCTTGCCGCCGGGCAGAGCAAAAGCGTTGAGGCTGTCATCCATAATCACCTCAAAGCTGTAGTCAAATTCGTCTCGCCCCGCTAGCGCCGCCAGCCGCTGGCCCATGTCATTGACGTAGGCGCGAATTTCAGGATCGTCAACCATGGGGAGCTGGCGCTTGACCTGCTCGGCCACCTGGTTGCCCAGACCGCTTTCGCCCTGCATCATCAAAATGCCAGAGTTGAGGGCGCTAAACGGCCCTAGTAGCCCGCCAGTCAAAATGTACCCAGCGGCCCCGGTGATAATGTTTGACACCAGATTGCGAGTCAGGGTTTGATTCATTGCACCGCGAAAGCGGTCTAGGTTTTGCCGAGCCAGGGCACTCATGGCCTCGGCCTCGGGGTGCTCGGGGTTGAGAATGGCGAACTGGTTGGCAGTAATGGCGGCCTCAATCCACTGTTCGCGGGCCATTTGCACCTCGGCCTGGGCCTTGAGCAAGTCGGGGTTGTAGGGGTAGCGGGCGATCGCCCCATCCAGCAGCTGTATGGCCTCATCGGCGCGGTCGTTTTGCACCAGGTAGCGGGCGTAGAGCACCTGCCCCGGCAAAAATTCGGGGTAATTCTTGACCAGCAGTTCCAGGGGAACTAGCACCCGGTTGGGAAACTCCGATTCGGCCCCGGCCTGGGCTTCGCGCCAGTAGACCTGCCCAGCGGGGGGCAGATCGGCGGGGTCGGTAAGGGGGGCAATCGCCAGTTCTGGCCCGGTTTCAGCCAGCCACACCGGGTCTTTAGCCGCCCGGTAGAGCAGTTCGGCATCAGCGCTATTGCCCGCCTGGTAGTAGCGATCGGCCTCGATCAACAGCTCGCTGCGCTTGGCCACCTCGGGCGACAGCCCCGACAGCAGCAGCGCCCGGCCCATTGGAGAATCAAAATCTAGCTCAGCGGCCTCTGGAGTCGCTTCAGAGCCCGCCCCTGACCCAATTTCGGGAACATCGGGATCTTTTTCTGGCAGCTTCAGGGTGCCGTCGGGCTGCTCTGGAGAGGGGGTAGGCAGCGTATTTTCGGGCAGCGTCGCTGGGTCAACCTGGAGCGTATCTTCAGCATTGGCCAGAACCGAGGCAGCGGGCTCAGTTGCAAACCCTGGGGCACCGCCCAGCCCCTGACTCAGCAGCACCGCCCCCAAAAAACTGGCCAGCAACGCCGTCAGAAATCGCTGCGTTCGCCCCATGACATCTCCCTAATTTTTTTGTGATGAGTTTTTAAAGTGACAAATGGGGCTACATTGCCTGGGCTCTGATGACTGGGGGCAGTCCACAGAGCTATATCTGCACGACGCGATCGATTGAACGAGGTTCCCACCCAATCCCTTCTCATTCTGACGAATGCTTTGCCAAGCCAGAATCTGTGCTCCTATAATTTTGTTAAATAAATGTAACGCCAGAACCTATAACGACGGAGCCCCATGACTTTAGAAACCATTAAACCCTGGCTCAATTTCGTTCACCCTGTGGTGATGTGGCTGCTGCTGGCGACCACTCTCTATGCACTCTACCTGGGAATTCAGGCTCGCCGCACCCGCCTGGCCGACGCCGAAACCCGCAAAGAGTTGATCAAAGGCAAGTTTGCCCTCAAGCACCACAAAGTCGGCTCCGTGCTGCTGGCCGTTATGGTGATCAGCACCGTAAGCGCTATGGGGGTCACCTACCTGGAGGCTGGCAAGCTGTTTGTGGGGCCTCACCTGCTGGTCGGCCTGGGGATGGCCACGCTGATTGCCACCTCAGCAGCCCTGGTTCCCTTTATGCAAAAGGGTAGCGAAACTGCTCGGCTCACCCACATTACCCTCAATATGGTGCTGGTCGGGTTGTTTAGCTGGCAGGCCTTTACCGGCATGAAAATTGTGCAGCGGCTGCTGACGGACCTCCAGGCCTCGGCTGGCTCGTAAGCCGCAGGGTAGGCCTTAAACCATCAAATCTTCAGCGATCGCGGCCTAGAGTCAAACCCTAGGCCGCGATCGCTGTTATTACCGATTCAACCGTTCCTGTACCTGACCTAAGCCTGGCCATCGGGGGCACTGCCGCCCGATCGCCGTCCCCAGTTAGACCAAAAGTGATGGCCCCGGTAGCTTTCGGGCAGAGGCAGGTTGTGGCTGTGGTGAAAGTCTTCCTGCACCTTGCGGGTGAGCCGCTTAGAGACCTGGCGCACCACCTGGTTGAGCAGGCGATCGCCCGAGGTCTTAAGCAGCGATCGCGGCACCGAGTTCAGCACGCGCGGCATGTGAATTTTGACCGCCAGGCCCAGATCCCAGTCAACCTGGGTGAGCGCCGTCGCTGGAGGCTTAGCCTCTGGCATATCCCGCAATCGCATCACGGCATGAAAATCGACATCGTAGCCTGGCGGCACGTAACCCGGCACAGGAATCGTATCGATGCGATAGACCTGGTCGTCTAAAGGTGAGAGGTAAAGGCCAACTTTTGGCTCTACCTCATAGCCCAAGACCGAAAAATGCCCCACCACTAGCGCGTAGCCGTGGTCAGAAATCGGCTCTACCTGCATGGGGTGGGCGCTGCGGGTAAACCAGCCCCGGTGGCTGTTGAGGTATTGGCCCACGGTGGCGCTGTCGGCGGCCATATCCATTTTGCCGGCGTAGAAGCCCTCTAGCAGCAGTGCCCCATCGGCCTGGGGTGGCTGGGCTGTCTGATCGGCGATCGCTGGAGTTTGCTCGTTGACCATTGCCTCCTCATCCCCAACACTCTCAACCCCTTTGATCGGGGGTAAGGGGTTGGTATTTTGAGCAGACGACATGGATTCCAGAGTCACGGTGTAACCACTTGCTTAAACAACATCAGACAGCGTAATTGCGCCGGAGGTTACGTCCCAGGCCTTAGCCTATCGTAAGGCTTTAGTATCTCAAGTGTGCCCCGCAGAACTGTCATGCCCATCACGATTTCCGTCTAACCAGCCCTAGGACTGGTTTCCTTTTAGGTCGCCATTCCGTAGAATCAGGCCAGTTCTACATCAGTTCTAAACTCTAAACTCAAGAATGGGGAAGCAGCCGTGAAAGCATTTGTTGCAGGGGCCACGGGGGCCACGGGTTCAAGAATTGTCACCCAGTTGGTGGGGCGAGGTGTACCCGTGGTGGCCTTTGTGCGCGATGCCGCCTCAGCCCGAGGCCAACTGCCCATTGAGGTCACCCTAGTAGAAGGCAGCGTGACCGACAAAGCGAGCATTCGGCGGGCGATTTCTGGCTGCACGGTGCTGATCTCCGCCACGGGTGCCCGCCCCGGCTTTGACCCCACCGGCCCTTACCAGGTTGACTACGAAGGCAACAAAAACCTAGTGGATGTCGCTAAGGAAGTGGGCATCGAGCATTTCGTTATGGTGTCATCCCTCTGCGTCTCCCGCTTTCTTCACCCCCTCAACCTATTCTTTTTAATCCTTTACTGGAAGCAGCAGGCCGAAGCTTACCTGCAAGCCAGCGGCCTCACCTACACCATCGTCCGCCCCGGTGGCCTCAAGGACGACGACAGCGATACCCGCCCGCTGATCATGGCCCCGGCAGATACCTTGTTTGAGGGCAGCATCCCCCGGCTGCGGGTGGCCGAGGTGTGTGTGGAGTCTCTGTACCTGCCCCAGTCGCGCAACAAAATTGTGGAAGTGATTGTGCAGGACAATGCCAACCCTCAGCCCTACGAAGCCCTGTTTGCGGGGGTGGCTTAGAGCCAGCCTGGGATGGGCGCGATCGCATCCATCCCACGCTGATCCAGGCTAGCTTCAGCAGCGCAAAATCCTGCATCAACCTGGCAACTGTCGTTCTGGGAACAGTAACTGCGAGCGGTGGGTTGCTGCGATCGCCCCGCGAAGATTTGCGTACCAATGACCCGATGAACGGTGGTAGATTACCTCGGCAGCATTACCAAACTCTCCCATCCGCTTCATTAGATTACATCAGCTTATTTACCCTTCTTGGCGACTAGGAACACTTACGGCTGGTTCTGTAGGTAGTGGTCTAGCTGGTGCAACGTAGGGAAAATCTGCTTTTAGATCGCTGGGTGGCGGCACTTTATTTTGAAGTAAAGTGTTGAAAAATATAGTGTAAACAACGGTGCCAAAATCGTCCTGGAGCCTGCGCCCGTTAATTCCCGCAAACCCGAAACTGGCCGGAAGCTGTGGATTAAAGGGAACCACATCTGGAAATAGCCAGTGGGCAACTGTCTGTCCATAGGCTCTAGGTTGATCGGTGCTGCCTGCAACGCGACAAATTTGCGTCACCAAGTCAATTACAGGTTGAGCAAAGTGGTCATAGTCGGTATCCGGATCGGTAGAGTTGTAAAGTAACGATCCCTTAGGATTGTCATTGAATGTTGCCGCAAAGTTAGGTTTGCCACAGCGATTGACCTGTGTCCAATGGCCATGATCGTTAGCTGAAACCGTCCCATAAAAGCCAAAGGGTGCAGTAGAAATCAGATCAAGGGGCAGTTCAACCACAATCGCCAAAACATTCGTCGCCCCCGTTGTGCTGAGTCCGGTGCTGAAGTTTTCTACATCCCATTCTTGATCTTGAATGGCTTTATCCAGACAAACCCGAGCAGCCACCGCATCCAGAAAGAACGGGTCGCCTGCTAACCCTGTCCAAATGCGTCCTAGATTGGCAACCGTCGTAATTTCATTCACGCTTCCCTGTCCCAATTGCTCACCTGTTGCATGCGGATCATGCGCGGCTTCTCCACTCAGGTAGGTGAGTGTCCAGGTTTGGGGACTGGCATCTCCTTGAAAAATGAATCTGAACACCACATCAGATTTTGCATCTCCGTCGGTATCGAAACGAAACTCATAGGCTGTATCGGGCCTGAAACTATCCCATTGGGGTTGTCCGGTGAAGGGTGAAGGTAGTCCAGCAAGGGGGCTGATCGTCATCACCGCAACAATCGATTGGGGCGCATCCGCATTAAACAGATAGATGTCGCAGATGTTGATCCGGCTGTCTTGCCGAGATTCGGGCGAATCAAAATGGTGGCTCATGCTTTCCTCACTACCTCCCTGATAAATACATTCAGACTGCCAGTTGGCAGGCGCTGTGTATGCATTTACCAACACACTTGCGCGATCGCAGCCGGGTCAAACCTCGTTCCGGGCGCGATCGCACTGCAGATGGTCACGGTAGCAATGTGACCATCTGCTTTAAGTGTTCAGACCCCAGGGTTCTCAAAGAATTCTGGGGTCTGGTTCTTAGCCCATCTGCTGCTCCATATCGGCAATCTCCAGGCGGGTTTTGATTACCGTGTCGGGGTTGAGGCTGATGGAGTCGATGCCCTGCTCGACCAAGAAGCGGGCGAACTCGGGGTAGTCGCTCGGCCCCTGGCCGCAGATGCCGATTTTGCGGTGGTACTCCTTGGCTGTTGTGATCGCCATCTTCACCATGCGCTTGACCCCTTCGCTGCGCTCGTCGAACAGGTGGGCCACCAGAGACGAGTCGCGATCCAACCCCAGGGTGAGCTGGGTGAGGTCGTTAGAGCCAATGGAGAAGCCGTCGAACACCTGGCTGAATTCATCGGCCAGCACCACGTTGTTGGGCAATTCGCACATCACATAGACTTTCAGATCGTTTTCGCCGCGCACCAAACCGTGTTTGGCCATTTCTTCGAGCACCCGGCGGCCTTCGTCGGGGGTGCGGCAGAAGGGCACCATCAGAATCACGTTGGTGAGGCCCATGTCGTCGCGCACGCGCTTGAGGGCCTGGCATTCGAGGGCAAAGCCGTCGCGGTAGCGATCGTCATAGTAGCGAGAGGCCCCGCGCCAGCCGAGCATCGGGTTTTCTTCGTCGGGCTCAAAGGTGCTGCCGCCCAGAAGGTGGGCGTACTCGTTGCTCTTAAAGTCTGACAGGCGCACCACGACGGGTTTGGGATAAAAGGCGGCGGCTAAGGTGCCCACCCCCTGGGCCAGCTTGTCGATGAAGTAGTCGGGTTTGTGGTCGTAGAGGGCGGTAAGCTGCTGAATCTCGCGCTTTTCGGAACCATTGGCCAGGTTGTCGAAGTTGAGTAGGGCCAGCGGATGCACTTTGATGTGGTTGGCGATGATGAACTCCAGCCGGGCCAGGCCAACGCCGTCGTTGGGCAGGGCGGCCAGGGTAAAGGCCAGCTCGGGGTTGCCCACATTCATCATGATTTTGGTGCGGGTTTCGGGCAGGCTGTCGAGCTTGGTGGTTTCAACCCTAAAGGGCAATTCGCCCCGGTAAATTACCCCTTCTTCGCCGCCCGCGCAGGAGACGGTGACGGGTTCACCCATGGTGAGCAGCTGGGTGGCGTTGTCGCAGCCGACGATCGCCGGTATACCCAATTCCCGCGCAATGATGGCGGCGTGGCAGGTGCGCCCACCCTGGTCGGTGACGATCGCACTGGCCTGCTTCATAATCGGTTCCCAGTCGGGGTCGGTGCGGGCGGTGACCAACACCTCACCGGGGCGAAACTGAGTAATTTGGGATATCTCCGAAATGACGCAGGCTTCGCCCTGGCCGATCAGGTCACCCACGGCCCGCCCTCGGGCGACCGGCTCGACCCCCTCGGGCACGTCGAGAATGTACGATCGCAGCTCATTTTGCGACTTCTGCGATTGCACCGTTTCGGGTCGGGCCTGCACGATGAACAGCTCACCCGTAATGCCATCCTTGGCCCACTCAATATCCATGGGGCTGGCGACGCCCCGCAGCTGGGTGTAGTGGTCTTCGATGGTGCAGGCCCAGTGAGCCAGCTGGAGAATGTCCTCTTCCTCAATGGCGAATCGGCCCTGATCGACCAGGGGGACGGGCTCGTTTTTGGTCAGCTCTGTGCCCGTCGTGTCGTAGACCATACGCAGGGCTTTGGTGCCCAGACGCTTGTTGAGAATGGGTTTGTGGCCCGACTTCAGGGTGGGCTTAAACACCACGTACTCATCGGGGTTGACCGTGCCCTGCACCACGTTTTCGCCCAGACCGTAGGCGGCAGTAATCAGCACGGCATTCTGAAAGCCGGTCTCGGTGTCGATGGAGAACATCACCCCAGAGGTGGCGAGATCAGAGCGCACCATGCGCTGAATGCAGACCGACAGGGCGACATCAAAGTGATCGAAGTCTTTGATGGTGCGGTAGGAGATGGCGCGATCGGTGAACAGCGAGGCGTAGCACTTTTTGCAGGCGATCAGCACCGCCTGGTCGCCGTAGACGTTGAGGTAGGTTTCTTGCTGCCCCGCAAAGCTGGCGTCCGGTAAATCTTCGGCGGTGGCGCTAGAGCGCACGGCGACATCGACCTCGGTGTAGGCGTGTGACAGGCAAGACTCATCGCCCAGGTAGAGGTTTTGGCCTGCCGTTTCGCACATGTGGTGGTAAGCGTCAAGAATGGCGGCTTTGAGGTCGTCGGGGAAGACGGCGTTGAGAATCAGCGATCGCGCCTTTCTACCCCGCCGCCGCAGCTCGGTGACATCGTTGACATCAAAGCCGCCCAGCACTGCGCGCAGTTGGGCATCCAGCCCGGTTTTCTCAATGAAGTAGCGATAGGCGTGGCTGGTGGTGGCAAACCCCATCGGCACCCGCACGCCCTGGGGCGTCAACTGCTGAATCATTTCGCCCAGGGAGGCGTTTTTGCCGCCCACCAGGTGCACATCCTCTAGTCGAACCTTGTCAAGCCAGAGCACCAACTGCTGATCGCGCTGCACCGGAGACTGCTGAACCACAGACGTAGCTACCATGCCACCACCTCAAAGGATTATTCGCAACGGTCGGCACGACACAACAGCCCTAACTCCCAAAGTTATCCACTGGCATACCCAGGGCAGATGGATTTTGGGATTCTGCCTGGGCGAGGCTGCACCAACGCACCGTACACCTTCATGCTAAAAAGCCGGGGATCAGCTCACAAGCTTGTCTAACTTTTCGTGTCTCGAATGCAATAGATGTATACAACCCTCAAGCGCTCGAACCGAGGGTTCGACTCACAGGCAAACAATTTGAACCGTTGTTACAGTTATTCATGAACGCTCCTAGCAGGTTGACTATGGATAGCCGCGAACTCGCCCAATTTATTGAAGCCAGAGACGGTATCTCTAAACCCTGGCTGCTGGTACTGCTACGCCTAAAGAAGCTAGAGGAACGCAAAGACAATACTCCCCCCGATGTCTATATGGAAGAACTCAGCGCGCTGCACAAAGAGCTGATGGGGCTGGGCGAGTGGTGGGTCGGCAACGAAGACGAACTGCTGAACCCCTAGGGAATGGAGAGTTTTGAGTTTCAAGTTCTAAGTTTTGAGTTAGGGATGAACGCCTTAGAGCGAGAATTCAACATTCAAAACTCAACATTCAAAACTCATCAGCCCCCGACGCCTTAGACTATTAAGAAGCGTTACAAATCAATGCCGTGACCAATAGTCTTTCCCGTCCCCGCCAGCGCAAAGGTGCTCAATCTGAGGCGCTGCCGCTCAGCACTCTCTGGAGTGACATGCTCACGGTGTTTTGGGGCGACTGGCTCGATCTGCGGGTGCGCATACCCCAGGTGGCGGCGTCGGGGCTGGTGTCGCCTTTGATTTACATTCTGGCTTTTGGGCTGGGGCTGGGCAGTGCGATCGACCAAGTGACGACTCCTCCGGCGGGCGATAACTACCTGGAGTTTATTTTGCCGGGGATGGTGGCTCTGTCGTCGATGGTGATTAGCTTTGGCGGCACTACGTTTTCAATCTGCGGCGATCGCCTGTTTACCAAAACCTTTGAGGAAATGTTGCTCTACCCGGTGCATCCCCTGGCCCTGCACCTGGGCAAGATGCTGGCGGGCATTGTGCGCGGGCTGATGACGGCGGGCTCGGTGATTTTGGTGGCGATTCTCTTCACCGGACGGTTTTGGAGCTTTGTGAACCCGCTGTTTTTGCTGCTGGTGGTGCTCAACTGCGCCGTGTTTGCGGGCCTTGGGGTGATTGTGGGGTTGAACGTGAAATCCCTTGAGAGCGTGGGCCTGTTCAATAACTTTTTGATTGTGCCGATGTCGTTTTTGGGCGGCACGTTTTTTGACCCCAGCACGCTGCCCGTGGCGCTTAAGGCGATTGTCTACCTGCTGCCGCTGACCTACACCACCATCGGCTTACGCGCCGCGGCCTACAAGCCCCTGGCGGAGTTCCCCTGGTACTCTATTCCTATTTTGGTGGCTGTGGCGGGGGTGCTGGCGGCGATCGGGGCGCGCCAGTTCTCAACTCAGCAGGATTAGGATGGCTTTGAGCAGGAAGTGCCCTGCGTAAAGTTACTTATTGCAGGCCACTTCCTGCTCTAATTACTCTTTGGCTTTCAGCAGTGCTAGCGATCGCGAGAGCCGAGCCTGGGTCTGAATCATCAGCGGCCCACGCAGCCGCAGCCGTCCCAGGATGAGCAATATCAGCCCCAGCAGCAGATCGACCCCAGCCACAGCCCCGATCGCCTGAAGCCAGCTCAGCCCCAAGGACTGGGCAAACACCACGCTGGCGACGATGCCGAGCACAACCGCTGTGGTGACTAGACCGATGCCAATGCCCAGCAAAATAAATCCGCTAATCAGCCGTCGGCTTTCGTAGTTGGCCTCTTGCACCGCCACATCGAGGTGGGTATCGACCAGCACCGTCATCAGGCGCAGCAGCCGCCGAAAGTAGCCTTCGATTTGATCTAAGGCGGAGTCAGGGCTAGCCACGCTTGCCCCCCAAAACCAGACCCAGTACGAAGCCAAGGCCCAGGGCGATCAGCAGGCTTTGCCCCAGGTTGCCGCGAGCGCGTTTCTCAAGCTCGGGAAGCATTTCGGCCTTCAGCTCTTGAATTAGGTTTTCGGTGCGCGATTCGAGGTCATCGAGCAGGTTGTCAATGCTGGATTTATCTACTCCCAGGGGCCTAGTAGCGTCTAGGACAGTAGTTTTTAAGGCAGACGCTACCCCATTGGTGGCGGCCTTTCGAGAGGCATCGCTTGCGACCGCTGGATCGACTTCGATCAGGCTGGCCAGTTCGTTGAGATGGCGACGGGTGAGGGTTTGGGTGTGGTCAGTTTCGCCGCTGATGTAGGCCACTGCCAGATCTAGATCTCCCTCTGTAGCCAACAGGTTTTCTTCAATGAGCTGGGGCCATTCGGATAAAATCAGCGGCACCATAACTTCAAAATGGTGCTCAAAGGCCGATTGAGCAGGGGTACTCAAGGTGTTGGTGGCCATGGCTGGCTCCCGTAGCGTGGTTATTGTTGGGCAGGTCAGCGGCAGGATTAGTAAACTTGCCGTCGTTTGCGGCCCCGACGGCGAAAGCTCAGATATAGCAGCACGCCTACTAAAATTAGTACCAAAATTGGCACCGCGATCGCCAGTACCGAAAGGATGGTTGAGCTGGCTAGCTCCGTGGTTGAGACAGCGATGTTGCCCACTGGCCCACCTGCCGCTGTGGAAGCCAGCCGGGCTAGGCCGGTAAATGCTTGGGTGCTGCTGGCGACGCCGCCCCCGGCAATTAGGGCTAGGCTCCACTGCAAGAAGGGGCTCATATCACCGCCCGTGACGGCGACAGTGAGAAGGGTGCCTGCGATCGCCGCCGCTGGCAGCTCCACCGCATCCATCAAATTATCGACCACGGGCACAAAGTAGATCAGTACCTCTAAGGCGGTAGCGGCAGCAAAGGCCAAAATAGCGGGAGTTGTCCCCATCCACACCATGCTGGGCGACAGGGTCAGATAGCCCTGCTGGGCCGCTATCCCCGCGATCAAAAATGGCACCAAAATCCTAAACCCGGCGGCGGCGCTGAGGCCAATGCCAATGGCAAGGTGCAACAGTACGTCCATGTCTTCCCGCAGTAAAAGCCATAGAGCCTAGTGTATGGGGAGATTGAGCGAAATGCGCTAGGTCAGCGCCAACTTTACCCGACTACCGCTAGGGCTAACGGGTCGGGTTAATCGTCCCCCACGGGCACCCCAGGATCTTGGCCCAGGGAAAAGACTTGCCCATCGATAAACAAACGGGTAATGCCTTTTGCTTGGAGGTAAGAACTGGTGGTTTGCAGCAGGCTGCCATCGGGCACTTTCACCACCCGCTGGTTGCGGCGCGAAAAGCGGCGGGCCACGTTGTGGTTCTCAAACACCGGCAGGGTGCGTGAATCTCCTTCCTCTTCGGGAATTTGGCCCAGCTCGGCGAAGGTGCGCAGGGGCAGCACCACCAGCTCCGACGAGGTGCGCTCGACGACCACGTAGCACAGGGGCGGCAGCGCCGCCGCCGTCAGGGGAAAGATCTCTAGGGCCTCAAGGTTAGTGGTGGCAGCGCCACCGCCATCCCAGGGGTAGACGTTGTCGTCATCCTCGCCGTCGCTGTCATCGTCATCGTCGTAGTCATCGTCGTCGAGGCCAACGGCATCGTCATCCCAGTCGTCGTCGAGGCTCGCTGCATCATCGGGGGCGCTGGTAGCTTCAAGGTCTGTGGCTGGGGGCTCGGTCGAAACGGTTTGGGCTGACTTCAGCACCGGGCGGGCAGGTTTTTCTGGCGCTGGGTCGGGTAGAGAGAGCTGGGTTGGCTCCAAGTCTGCCGCTTCGGGGATCAACTCTACGATCGCTGGAGGAGCTTCGACCCTGTCGGCCACTGGTTCTTCTGCGGCCTGCGATCGCCGTTTGCGCGTGGGTCTAGTCGCACTAGCAGGCACCTCTGCGGTCGGCTCAGCAGCGATCGGTAGGGCTACTGGCTCAGCAGGGACAACCTCAAGCACCTCGGCGGCTTTCTTCCCGCGAGGCTTAGTCTTGGGCTTGGGAGCAGGTTTTTCATCTACAGCAGCGGATTCTACTGCAACCACGACAGCAGCAGTGGGTTCTACTTCAACCACAGCAGCATCCGCAGCGATCGCCCGATCGGCACCTCGCTTCTGCTGAATGAGAACGCTGTACTCAGCTTCGGGCAGACTGGACTTCAGCAAGCGGCTAATGGTGCTGTTACTCACCCCGTAGCGTTCTGCCAGAGTAGATGTCGTTTCTTGGGGCTGGCGATACAGGCTCAAGATAGAAGTCTTGTCAGCCTCGGTCAGCTTTTTGGGTGCCATGCCATGGGTTCCGTAACAATGCCATCTAACATTCTAGGGCGCGTTACCCCCGCCGCCGCCGCGTGCTCCGTCGGGAATTGACAGAAACGGCATTCTCAACCACCGCTCCCAGGCCAAAAAACACCGCCGAAAATGTCCAGAAGACTTCCCACAGACTGCCTTCTACGTAGGTGTCCGTAGTGCCGGCGTAGGCAAAAAACATATCGGCAATGTAAAGACAGAAGGCCGCGATCGCAATTAGCTTCCACGACTGGGAGTAGCGCCCGCCCCAAAAGGCCACCAGCAGAGTACCGGCAATAATCAGCAGCACGATGTCGCCAATCTGATACAACAGGCTCACCACACCCTGCAGCGGTTCGAGTAGGCTGTCGAGCTGGAGCACCCAGCCGGGGGCAGAGGAGGCTTCGGCAACGGGCTCGGGCACCGCAGGGGGCACAACCTCTGGCGCGACCGGCGGCGCAGCCTGGGCCAGATAGAAGGCTGGGGCCGGGGCGGCGGGTACGACCGTCGCTTCCGCTGCCGCCAGGTTGACAAAAATCGTCAGCAGAATGCCGCCTAGCCCAATGCCCACCACGATCAGCCACTGGGAGAACTCCAGGTTTAAGCGTCGAGGCAGCACCGCCTTAAACATGCCAGCGGCCAGAAAGATATAGCTAAAAATGTAGAAAAAGTCGCCCAGCGACACCGCCGGGTCAAGCTCCCAAATGTTGCCCCAGACAAAAAAGAGAATGTTGCCCAAAACATAGAACAGCAGCCCCAGGCCAATCCAGAACCAGACGTTGCGTCCGCTGACGATTTGGGTGCTACGCCAGTTGCGAAAGCACAGCAGCGAGGCGAGAAAAAACGCGCCGGTTTCTAGCAGGTTAATGCCCAGCACAAACCAGGCGGGCTGGGCACCATCTTCCCCTGGGGCAGTAAATAGCAAGAAAAACAGCAGCGTAGCCACGCCCCAGGCGATGCACGCCCCCACCAACAGCGGGGTAGACGCGGAAGTAGTCGATGACGGGGTTGATGACTTGCTCAAGGGTTCACTCCTAACGGAACTCAACGGCACCCATGCCCACCAGAAAGCCGCGATCGCCCACTGGGCTCGTCTAAACAATCGCAGCGATCGGCTGACCCCAGCCGGGGGCCTGGCGCAACGCCTGAATTGTACCGACTCCCCATGACCTTGGGCCGTTAGCCTGACAGAATCGTCCTAATTAGTCGCGCAGAGTAATAATTCTTAAACTCTCCAAGGTTCGGCAGTCTCCAGCCCCGACGCCCGGCCAGACTAAAGCCAACTCTTACCCGCCGGAGACTGCTGCAACCACTGCCGAAACAGAGCCTGTTCATTCGCGTTTAGGTCTTCGACTGCCTCCAGGGCGCGCTCGGCAAAGTTGGCATTGCCAAAATAGTCTTTGCCCATCCGGTGGGTTTCTTCTAGCAGACGTTGCAGGTGGTGATCTTGCCAGGGCGGCAGCTGCGGCATCGCCAGTGGGTCTACGGTCAGCAAATTTTTAACCGCATCAGGAGTCACCGCCTGGGGAAACTTCCAGGCCGCAAACACCTTGCTAATGTCACCCTCAAACTGACGCGCCTGCTTGGCCCCCAGCAGATCTTCCACATCCATATACAGCACTTGCAGCATCAGCAGGCAGGCCTTGATGTAGGTGGCCTCTGCTGGCGGGGTGCCCGTATCGGGGCCTGCATCATCAAACTGATCTAGGCGAACTTTGCCCCAAATACTAAAGCGATCGGGTTCTTCAAGCAGCACGCAGGCCTTGCCCCGGTTGTCGGTTAGGTCGCGCCACAGCGCCCTGGCGTCGTCTTCCTGGGCGGCGGTAAACACGCTCAGCAGCCGAAAGGTTTGCCCCTGGTACGACAAAATTGGAATTTGCTGATCTTTTTGAGGATGATGCATCGTTTTGATGTCAACATCCTGCCGCTTGAGGATAAACATGTTATGGCCTGCTGACTCCTAACTGAGGTGAGTACCTGCAGTAGGCGGCGGCTGCAACGGTAAACCGCACCCTTATTACTGCGTCATGGTGATGGGATAAAGTCTGCAACCCCCCGCAAACGGTAAGTGCAACTCATAATAAGTGACTTATTTTAGCGGTACTCACTGCCTCAGCCGCATTCACCGCTGATTTTTCAATATTCTATTCGTCCTAGTCTGCCCTGAGAGCAGCCGACACCCCCTAAAATGTAGAGTGATTACATTAGGGCCATTAGCTCAGCGGATAGAGCAACCGCCTTCTAAGCGGTCGGTCGCTGGTTCGATCCCAGCATGGCCCGTTGTCTACAGAACGAGGGTTTCAGCGTTTAGGGCAGAGCCGCCATTAGCAGCTTACCCCCATCACTGTGCCCAATCTGTCACCACTGTCGGTCTTAGGCCGCTGGGACTGGGCAGTAAGGAAGCGAAAACGCTACTCTGGCTATAGTCCCAAATCCAGCCAGGCAACCCCTTTGGACGACGCAGATCTACAGGCCAAACTTAAAAAGCTAGAGGCAGAACTCAACACCGCTGCGCCTCCAGCGACCCGACATTCCACCGACAAGCCAGCCCCAGCACCTCAGCCCTGGCTGCAACGGCTAAAGGGCAACGCGCTGCTGCCGGTCTATCTGGTGGCCATTCCCTGGGCGCAGGAAATTATTGATCAGGTGGTGTTTGGCGGTCGCTGGAATCTGCCGCTGCACCCCCGCAGCGTTGAGGGCATACCGGGCATCTTTCTGTCGGCCATTTCTCACTCGGGGTTTGCCCACCTGATCGGCAACACGATCGGGTTCCTGATTTTTAGCTGGCTGATTTTGGCCAAAAGCCGCCGCGACTACTGGATTACCCTGCTGGTGGGCTGGATTGGGGGCGGCGTGGTGGCCTGGCTGCTCGGCCCCAGCAGCGTGCACGGGCTAAGCGGCGTGGTGTATACCCTCTTTGGCTATCTGCTCTGCATTGGCTGGCTAGAGCGTCGGGTGGTGCCACTGCTGATTTCGATGTTTGTGCTGATTAACTACAGCTACTTTATTTTTGGCATGTTCCCAACTCAGCCGATGGTGGCCTGGTGGGGGCATTTGTTTGGCTTTGTGTTGGGCATTGTGGCGGCCTATGGGGTGTATCAGGAGCCGGGGAGGAAGGGGTAGGGAGTGGGATTAGTCTGGATGCTCCAGGGTTGTAGGGATGTATGGCGGGGTGTGTAGAGGGGGTGGCGGGGCTGGCCGGTGAGGTTTTGGCCTAGGCAGCGGCATTTCGCTTGATGGGGCGTGAGTAGGGTGAGGACGGCGCGATCGCGCCCCAACCAACTCCCCCAGTTTCCCCAGGCCAGCAAAATTTGGTCGGCCTGCTGCGCGGCTGTGTTCAGCGCGGCATCGTTATCTGGGCCAACGGGATCCTTCGCTTGGCGCAGAGTCTTGGGGTGGGGGCTGCGGTAGGCAAAGAGGTTGACGACGGCGATCGCCCCAAATCCCCAAGTTTGAGCCAAGCCAATGCAGCGGCGAATAGTGGGGTCGTCTACGCTACTGTCGGCCTGGCTGGGGTTGAGCATGATGATACCTAGTGTGTGGGCCGCGCTCCACCGCCGCCCGAGGCTGTATCGGTAGCAGCCCGTAGGGTCGAAGGTGGCGGAACGTTCCATAGCCGACAGCTGCAACATTTGTTTACATTGAAGGGTGGGGCGCGGTGGTTCTGGCCGGGGCGGCGAAGAGCGCTGCTGAGCACCCAGCACTCTACTTGGAGAACGACGGTTTGACTATTTTCTCAACCTTTACCCCAGCGGTGCGCAACAACTTGACGGTGCTGTTTGGGGCGGGGCTGTGTTTTTGGGCCGGGTTAGCGGGGCTGCTGCCGACGCTGCCGCTGTTTATCGAAACCCTGGGGGGCAGCGGGCAGCAGATTGGCATTGTGATGGCGTCTTTTGCCGTTGGCCTGCTGGCTACCCGGCCCTACCTGTCGCGGCTGGCCGATGAACAGGGTCGCAAGATCGTGCTGATGGTGGGGTTGAGTGCGATCGCGATCGCACCCTTTGGCTATCTACTGGTGCAGTTCTTGCCGCGTGCGATCGTGCCCCTTTCGCTAGCGGGGTACACCATCACGCTGGATAGCTCGATTTTGGCGATGATCGGCATTCGCGCCTTCCACGGGTTGAGCATTGCTGCCTTTGTGGTTGCCTACAGCGCCCTGGTGCTTGACCTAGCCCCCCCGGCTAACCGGGGTGAGCTGATTGGCTACATGACCCTGGTGAACCCCATTGGGCTGGCCCTGGGGCCTGCCATTGGTGGCTTTCTCTATGAGGCGACAGGGTTTACTACCGCGTTTTTGGTGATGGGGCTGTTGGGCATAGTCGGTCTGGTGCTAGTAGCGCAGCTGCACGAGCCTTACAACCCTCCCAGCGCTATAGACGATCAAGGCTCGAAGGAATTTTGGGGCCAGCTTTGGAGCGGGCGAGTGCGCACTCCGGCGATTATTTTGCTGCTGGTGGGGCTGGCTTTTGGCACCCTCAGCACCTTTGTGCCTCTGTACGTGCGCGAGGCGGGCCTGGCTTTGAACGTGGGACTGATCTATACGGCCTCAGCCCTGGCGAGCTTTATGTCGCGTCTGATTGCCGGTCGCGCCTCCGATCGCTACGGACGGGGACGATTCATCACTGCCAGCCTGCTGATCTACAGTTTGGGCATGGGCATGTTTTGGCTGGCCCGCAGTGCGCCGATTTTCTTGCTGGCGGGGTTTATTCAGGGGTTTGCGGGCGGCACGCTGATTCCGATGATTGCGGCGCTGATGGGCGATCGCTCAACGGCTAGCGATCGCGGTCGCACCTTTGGCCTGGCCATGGTCGGCTTTGACGTGGGCATTGCCCTGGCTGGCCCCATCTTTGGCACCATCGCCGATCAGCTCGGCTATCGGGGGATTTTTGGCCTCTCGGGGGTGATGACGATGGTGGGGCTGGTAGTGTTTGCCACCGCCAACAGCAAAGACCTGGCCCACTCCCTCAGGTTCGCCCTGGGGCATGGGCCAGATGTCTACGCCATTGACCTACCCCAACAACATTCTAGGAACGCCGGGTAGTTTGAGCCTTGAGTTAAAACGGGCGAGGAGGGATTCGAACCCCCGACACCGTGGTCCGTAGCCACGTGCTCTAGTCCACTGAGCTACACGCCCTCGTGCAGGCTTTCGATACTAGCATATTCTTTTGCACCGTTTAAACCCATGACAAAAAAATCTTTAGCATCCGCCGCGCTCACCCATCTCGATGCCCAGGGCCAGGCCCACATGGTGGATGTGGCCACCAAGGCTCAGACCGTGCGGGAAGCGGTGGCCGTAGCCGCCGTTGTCATGCAGCCCGAGACGCTAGCTACCATTGAGGCAGGCAACGCCCCCAAAGGCGACGTGCTGGCCACCGCCCGCATCGCTGGCATCATGGCGGCCAAGCAGACCGCCCACTTAATTCCCCTTTGCCATCCCCTGCCCATTCAAAAGGTGGAGGTGCAGATTACCCCCGATGCAGCTCTGCCCGGCTACCAAATTCAGGCGACGGTTAAAATCAAGGCCGAAACCGGGGTCGAAATGGAGGCCCTCACCGCTGTCAGCGTCGCCGCCCTCACCCTCTACGACATGGCCAAGGGCCTGGAAAAATCCATCGAGATCCGCAGCATTCGCCTACTGAAGAAAACTGGCGGCAAGTCGGGCGACTATCGGGCAGAGGTATGATCATTGCCCTGCTCACCGACTTTGGCCTTCAGGATAGCTACGTAGGCGTTATGAAAGGCGTTATTACCGCGCTGTCTCCCACAACCCAGCTGATCGATCTCACCCACGATCTGCCGCCGCAGGATCTCTATGCGGCGCGGTTCACCCTGCTCAGCGTCTATCCCTACATGCCACCGGGCACGGTTTACCTGGTGGTTGTCGATCCGGGGGTGGGTACCCAGCGGCGGGCGGTGGCGGTGCAGGCTGCGGAGGGCATTCTGGTTGGGCCAGATAATGGGGTGCTGAGCGGTTTTTGGCAGAGCGATCGCCTAGGAAATCAAGCCATTCTAAAGGCAGTAGAACTAACGAATAGGGACTACTGGCGATCGCCCCACCCCAGCACCACCTTCCACGGGCGCGACATCTTTGCCCCGGTGGCGGCTCACTTGGCTAACGGCGTACCGATGGATGACTTGGGAGCCAGGATCGATCCCCAATCCCTCATCAGCCTACCCTTGCAGAATCCGATCGCCACCGCCACGGGCTGGACAGGCGCAGTGCAGTACATCGATCGCTTCGGTAATGCTGCCACCACCATCCCCGCCAGCGCGGTCACGGATAAGGACTGGACTGTGACGGTAGGCGATCGGACGCTGCCGGGCGGCCAGACCTACGGTTATGTTCCCTCAAGGCAAGGGCTGGCGCTGGTGGGCAGCCACGGCTTTGTGGAACTGGCAGTGAACCAGGGCAGCGCCCAGCAGCAGTTTGGGCTAGCGGTGGGCGATCGCGTTGAGCTAATCCTGCACTCTAGCCCTGCACCGTGCGACCCTGCATAGTCCCCTGGGGGTTGACCTGAAGCTGGCTGTGGGTCGATGCCACCCAGGCGCGGTAGTCTTCCACCAGCTGTCGCTCGATGCGGTGCTTGATGGTGCCGAGAATGCCGCCCAGAAAGGTCTTGCCGGTGCGATCGAGCACTGAGGCAGGCATAAAACGAATCGGCGGCGGCAGCTCTAGACGAATTTGCAGATCGGCCTGTCCCTGGAGTTCGGTGTAGGTTTCCTGGCGCTGGGGCGTGAGGGTGCCCTGCAAAGCCATGCCAAAAGAATCATTCACAAAGCTGAGATACTCAGGGCCTTTGACTCGACAGGCCACCGACTCTAGCCGTAAGGTGCCGTCGGCCAGGCTCCACACCCGCAGGTCGGCGGTGGGTTCGATGCTGATGCCAAAAAACTGTAGGGGCCGCAGACTGAGCCGATACACGCCATCGCCCAGAACCTCGATGCGGCGCGGGTCGGTAATCGCCTGCACTAGGCGCTGGGGCTGCCGCAGGTAGTGCTCAATGGGAATCGCCTCATTGGGCACCCGCAGGCGCAGGGTTTGGCTGGCATGGAATTCTTTCATAAATGAAAGCTACCTGAAAACGGGGTACGACCAAGGGCAGATGAAGTTTTGTAACCTCTGTTTAACAATTTAGTACGCCTTTCAGGATTCGTGGTGTTCGCCAGGCACCGTTGGGCACCTTAAGAGACTTTGCCTAACGGCGGATGGGGAGATCCTCCCTGACGAGATTCGGCTCTCCGACTCGCGAGTTTATCTGAGAAGTCGTTACATAGAGTTACTACTCACTCAGGGTCGATTGCACCCAAGGAGACTGCAATGACATTTACCCCTACTCACGTGCTGATTTCGCGCACCAAAGAGACTCCGGTGCAGCTTGTTGCTGGGCCTCAGGGCTACTGGCTCTACACCGAAGCCGAAGCGCAGAAAGGCACTACTCCCGCCTTTGAGGTACGCCCCAAGCTGGGTTTCTACTGCCGTGGGCATCAGGTTGTCGGCTTTAGCCTCCAGCCGCTGACGGCTCGGGCCGCTGCTCAGTCCGAAACCATTCAGCTAGCCAAGTAGCTCAATCCTGAATCTGACCAGCCGATGCGTGGCATAGATTTGGCTCATCGAATGAAGAGCAACAATCTCTGGCCTGAGGGTTTGACCAAAAGGCACATCAATCTGAAGTGCGATCCCACAGCTAAATGCGATCTAAATCTGCTGGGCTTTTTTCCTTCCTTCGACGTAAGACAACCGCTAGCCATAGCTGGCAACATTAACTTATGAATACCGTTGATATCGCTTCTCAACTCAGAAATCTGAACCGTATCCGTCGCATCAGCCGGTTGATGGATACGGCCTTCAAAATCCCCGTCTTGGGGCTAAAAGTCGGCTGGGATCCGGTGCTTGGGCTGATACCTGGGCTAGGCGATTTGATTGCTACCGCAGTATCGGCCTACGTCATCGTTCTGGCGGCCCGATTTCGCTTGCCTAGGGGCATTTTGGCTCAGATGATCTTTAATATCGCTCTGGAGGCCGTAGTGGGTGCTGTTCCGCTGCTGGGGGACCTGTTTGATGCCTTCTATAAGTCGAACGTGCGGAACCTAAAGCTGTTAGAAGCTCACCTGCAATGCGAGTCAACCGTGCTAGAAGAGGTGGACAGCCTCAATTTGAACAGTGTTCAAAACGGTGAGGTCTACACGTAATTTGGGTGAGCGATCGCATAACCCCAGCCGATCGCTCCTCGTTGTTGCCTAGATCAATCTGCCCTGCGAGGGTAACCGCATTGGTCGCAGTCCCATACACTGCCGTCAGATGCTGTAAGAACCGCTTAATCATGTCAATGCCTGTTCCGTCTCGTCCAAGTGGGTTTCGTCTAGGGTCTGGCGATGCCCCTGTGCAGGTAGAAGTCTTTATCGATCTGGAATGTCCGTTTTCTAAAAAAGCCTGGCCTACGGTGCTGGCGGTAGTAAACCACTATGAGGGCGCTTACTTCGGCATTACGGCTCACCCCATCGTGCTGTGCGACCATCGCCAGAGCTGGGATTTGACTAAGGCTGTGGTGGCGATCGCGGCAGGCGATCCCCTACGTGCCTGGCAGTTTATTGGCCACCTCTACCAGCACCAGGCCGACTACGCTCTAGACGCCTTTGACCACAAAACCCGTCAAGACCTGCGACAGCTGGTTGAAGACCTGGCCGCTAAGTTTGATCCTGACTTGTCCAATAGTGATCTGGCCCAGCAAATCAGCGATGAAGAGGGTGCAGTGGCCAGCCGCGCCAAAGCCTCGGTTCGCTATGCGATCAGTCGCGGGGTTTGGTCAACGCCGACGGTCTTCATCAATGGCAGTCCTGTCCCTGAGCTAGAGTCAAGCTCGACCCTCAGCGATTGGCAGGCGATGATCGACCCCATGCTGTAGGAATTCGCTACGCCATTTGCCAGGTCAGTTCTTCCCCAGCCCGTAACGGTACTAGACCTGACTCCCCAAAGGGCAGCTCATCGGGAATGCGCCAGGTGGTTTTGGTTAGGGTAACCTGTGTCGTGTTGCGGGGAAGTTGGTAGAAGTCTGGCCCGTAAAAGCTGGCAAAGGCTTCTAGTTTGTCGATCGCGCCGACGCTTTCAAAGACTTCGGCATACAGCTCTAGGGCGTGGAGGGCCGAAAAGCAGCCCGCGCAGCCGCAGGAGCTTTCTTTGCCGCTGCGGGGATGGGGCGCACTGTCGGTGCCCAAGAAGAATTTGGGATTTCCAGACGTGGCGGCCTGCAAAAGGGCCTGGCGATGGGTCTCCCGTTTGAGAATGGGCAGACAGTAGTAGTGGGGACGCAGACCCCCCTGAAACAGAATGTTGCGGCTAAACAGGAGATGCTGTGGCGTAATTGTGGCGGCAATGTTGTCGGTCGCCAACACAAAGGCCACCGCATCTGCGGTGGTAACGTGCTCTAGCACCATCCTCAGCTGGGGAAAACGCTGCCTTAGCGGAAGCAAATGTTTCTCAATAAATATTTTTTCACGGTCGAACATATCGACGTCGGGATCGGTCACTTCTCCGTGCAGCAAGAGCGGCAGATCGACCTGTTCCATAGCGGCAAAGACGCGATCGCACTTGTGAATGTCCGTTACCCCCGAATCTGAGTTGGTAGTGGCCCCGGCGGGGTAATACTTCACGGCTTTGACAAACTCTGCCGCTTTGGCCGCCCTGATTTCGTCAGGGCGGGTGTTATCGGTGAGGTAGAGAGTCATCAAGGGCTCGAACTGCTGACCAGCTGGGATGGCGGCCAGGATGCGATCGCGGTAGGCAACAGCATCGGCAACCGAGCGCACGGGAGGCTTCAAGTTTGGCATGACGATGGCACGAGCAAATTGGCGCACCGTATGGGGCAAGACGGCCTTTAGAGCCTCATCATCCCGTAGATGCAGATGCCAATCGTCGGGTCGAGTAATGGTCAGCTTGTCCATAGATGGGAGGTGTTGTGTGGTAAGTAAAAAGTACTATCTGCGCTCTTTGCCCCTCTGCCCGACGAGCAACTCCAGCAGTGGGAACAAGCTATGACCCTTGCGATCGCAGGTTGATACCCAAGCAGAACCAGAAAATCTGCTCATCGTTACCTACGATGAAGCATTACATACGGACTTGATTCAAGTCATTATTTATCCGTTGAAGCATGCTGTACAACCGCTGAAAACAGCGCCGCTGCCGGAGAGATCTAACGGTTCAGCACCACCTGCTGAATCAAATCGGCTAGTTTTATAGCGCTATCGGCAGTGGCCAGACTCCCCGCTGCGGCGGCCATTGCGTCTAACCGCTGAGGCTCTGCCAGCAAATCAAGCACCAGGGCCTGAAATTCTGGGGCGACAATCTGGCTTTGGTTCAACATCAGAGCGGCATGGGCATCGACAAAGGCTTGGGCATTGACCGTCTGGTGATCTTCTGCGGCGAAGGGGTAAGGGATCAAAACGGATGGCGTGCGAGAAATTGCTAGCTCCGTCAGCGTGCCCGCTCCCGATCGCCCGATCGCCAGGGTTGCCCGATGCATCAAGGCCGCCATCGAGCCAAAGAAGGGCCGATGGATATAGTGGGGATGGCTGTAGCTGTCGGCGTCGGGATCGCTGCTGCCGGTCTGATGCACAATCCAGGCACCGGCCTCAATCCACGCGGGGGCAGCGGCGCGCACTAGCTGATTCACCGCTACCGCGCCCTGGCTACCGCCCACGACCACGATTAGCGGCACTCCATCGGGAATCGCTGGATCGGTTAAAACGGGTGGTTCTGTAGTTAAGAATTCGTCCCGTACTGGGGTGCCGACCACGATGGTGTTGGCCTTGGGCAGATATTGGCGAGCCGCCTCAAACCCCAGCGCCACGGCGGTGCAGCGGGGGCTGAGCCAGCGGGTAACCTTGCCAGGTAAAGCGTTGGACTCGTGCAGCACAGCGGGCAGACCCAGCGATCGCGCCGCCAGAATTGCCGGAGCCGCAATGTAGCCCCCTGTGGTAAACACGCCGTCGAAGCGGCCTTTTTTCAGCAATTGGCGCACCTGCACAGTGGCCTGCCCAAATTTGGCGAGTGTCTTAATTGTCCCCAGCCCAGGTCGGCCCTGGAAGCCCGCCATCCGCACGGTGTGCAGCGGAAAATGCTCGGGCACCAGGGTGGTTTCGAGGCGATCGGGCACCCCTAGCCACTCGATGGTGTAGCCCTCGTGGAGCAGGGCCTCGGCGGTGGCGATCGCCGGAAACAGGTGCCCACCCGTGCCGCTGGCGGCCACCAGCAGCCGGGGAGATGCCGCTTGGGTAGATGTAGATGACAAGGGAGCACCCTCGACGCTAAAAACGCCTCTAGACTATACCAACTCCTGCCCAGAATCTATGCCCGAGGTTTTCTCTTCTTCAACAAAAAACGGATCCAATGCTGGCCAAAGCGGGCTGGTGCCAGCAGGACAGCTGGGCTACTACCGTAGTCGGTCGTCAAGAAACTGATATAAGGTAGACGAAGTATTTTTGGTTAATGGGGCGGTTCAGCGTGGCTAACTCGGCAGTGCGGCGGTGGAGTCTAGGAATCGTGTCGATGGCGGCGGTGATGGCGGGGGCGGGGGTGTTTGCGCCAGTCACCCAGGCGAATGTGCCCGTGAACCCACCGGTCTTGGCCCAGGCGGCCCCGGCTGAGGTACAGCAACTGTTGACCGAGCTAGAGACGGCGGCGAGCAGTCGCAACCTTGACGCCGTGATGGCCTTCTACAGCGAGGGCTTTGACAGCGACACCGGCTTTGACTACGCCCAGCTGCGCCAAACTCTCGAAACCCTCTGGCAGCAGTATCCCGACCTCACCTACGACATTGAGCTGCTGAGCTGGCAGGCCGCTGGCCCTGGCAGCTACACCCTTGAAACCCGCACCACGGTCACCGGCACCCAAACCCGTCCCGATCGCACCCTCACCCTGACCGCCGACACCACCTCGCGCCAGCGCCTCGAAAACGGCAAGATTGCCTACCAAGAAATCCTGAGCGAGACCAGCCGCCTGGCGTCGGGCGACAACCCGCCCATCCTGCAAGTGCAGCTGCCCGCCACCCTAACGACCGGGCAAGCCTACAGCTTTGACACGATTGTGGTCGAGCCGCTGGAGGAGCGATCGCTGATGGGCGTGGCCGTCGAAGAAGGCGTGACCTCTGAAGACTTTTTTGTGCCGCGCCCGGTGGTCTTTGACATCCTCAGTTCTGGGGGCCTCTACAAAGTGGGCACCGCCCCCGCCGAGCCCGACAACCGCTGGGTCTCAACAGTCGTCATTCGCGAAGATGGCATGGTGGTCGAAACCCGCCGCGTACGCATTGAGTAGCTCCGCGACCACCATGACAAACCACAACTGGCTAGTCATTGACGACGGTAGCTATAGCTCCTTTGGCAATCCCGAAACACTGGAGCCAAGTCGCTACTACCGTCTCTATCGGTTTCTTACCGAGCTAGAAGATATTCTCGACATCTTCCACGACGACATCAGTCGGCTAGAGGCCGTTACCCCCCTGGTGCGCAAGCTGTTGATGAGCTCTTACTGGCTGCAAATGGAGTACAACACCCCCGACCCCAGAACCGGCTGGAGCGTCAATTTTCTCTACCGCGAGCACGAGTTTCCGATTACGGTGCAGATGGTGGCCTGGCTGCCGGGGCACGCCTCCACCGTTCACAACCACAGCGCCTGGGGCATTGTGGCCCTGGTTGGCGGTCAAGAGCGCCACCGCCTCTGGCGACGCGCCCCCGAACCCAACTACCCTGACCAGCTAGAACCGGTGGATGAGGTGATTCTCAACCCCGGTGATGTGGTTGCCCTCACGGCCAATGCCATCCACAGCGTAGAACCCCTGGGAAATGAGCCCACGGTGTCGTTTAACCTATACGGGGCGACAAGTTTTAGCGATCGCTACGAGTTTGACGTAGAGAATCACACAGCGAAGCCGTTTTAGAGAGTGGGGGGTAGGGGGTAGGGGGTAGGGGGTGAGGGGTAGGGCGTAAGCAGTGATGTACCACTCCCCACGCCCTGCTCTCAAACTTTCTTCCCAACGGGATGAAAGATTTGGCAAGTTGGGGTAAACTTCATCAGACCATCGGGGGGAGTGTCGGCTAGAAGCGTCTTTTAACCCTTAAGCTACGCCGGTTTGAGCTTCCCAAAAGACCCATCAGGCCGCCCGTTTCTCCCTTTGCCACCGCCAGGATAAATCGACCTATGAGCCAGGAAGAATCTCGCAGCACCGCCACACTGCCGCCCGAGGAGCCGATGCCGGTTGATCCAGAGACTCTGGTGACCACCTACGCCGACAGCCTGATCACCGAGCTGTTTGACGATGTTGACAGAATTTTAGAGGGCGATGAAGCGGCCCTAGCCGCAGTAGAGGCGGCACCAGATCCGGTTTCTACGGCGATCGCTCCGTTTGTCGAAACCACCGCTGAACCGGTCGATGCGCCAGCGGCAGACGCGCCTTTGGCCCCCCTGGGCACCGATCTCGATTTCTTCCGCACCGACGAGGTTGGCACCCCGCCGCCAGCGGCCCCGACCAAGACCCGCTTTGGCAAGCTGTTTGACCGCATGCTGCTGACCATTACGGCGCTATCGCTGATGGGGGTCGGGGGGCTGCTGTGGTTTAGCCAGCCGGGCAATCGCTTCTTTTTGGGGCGCTCCGCGACTGACACGGCGGCGCAGCAGTCGGACGAAGAGTTTTTGGCCTACTTGCAGCGATCGCTAGAGGTCATCTCAGGCAAGGTTGAGCGGGGCGAGGTGGGCACCTCTACCGTTGTCGGCCAGGCTCCGGGCGGGGTGGCCGTCCCCGCGCCGCCCATGCTGCCGCCCCTGGGGGCGGGTGGTACGGTGGGCAGCCTGGGCTCTGGGCCGGTCAACGTTATCGAGCGGGTTTACATTCCTTACCAGACGGCGCAGCAGGCCGCGCCAGGGGCGACGGTTCTGGTGCCTCAGCCAGGGGTGGGCGCACCGTCTCCGGTGTCTCCCACCGCGCCGTCGCAGGCCCCTGTGGCGGCGAACCCCATCCACGGGCTGGTGGGCATCTTAGAACTGGGCGATCGCTCAGCTGCTCTGTTTGAAATTAACGGCGTTTCCCAACGGGTCTATATTGGCGAGCGCATTGGCAGCAGCGGCTGGAGCCTAGTGTCGGTCACCAACGAAGAAGCGGTGATTCGTCGCAATGGCGAAGTGCGATCGATCTTCATTGGGCAGCGGTTCTAAGCAAGATTGTTGGGAAGCATGGTGGGCAGTGCCACAATCCCCCCATCGATCGGCCAGACGAGGCCAAAATTGCCGATCCATTGGCTCCTTTCGAGGATTGCTAAGGATCAATCTCAGTCACGATTGAGGGTGTCGCTAGCGTCTAAACACCTGTGAACTGACTCTCTCATGGCCATAACAGCGTTGTGCAGCTCAACCTCGGCCTGGCGGGCGGCAGCGGCGGCGACATTAACCAGGGCCGCCACTTCGGTCTCCCGCTGCTGTCTGGCCCCCAGGGCAGCGGCGATCGCGTTGATGCCTGTGGGAGTAGCCATAGCGCAGTGGGGAATGCAGTCGCTCCCAGAAAAGAGGCTTTGGCATGCCTCAACATCGGCACTGGCGGTTTTGCGGAGAATAGGGCACGAAGATTCGATCGGGTTCATGGCTGTAGATGCTCGCTAATTGGTAGTAGGCCCATAGGGCAGGCTCTGCCAGTTCGCGATCGCAGATCTGGGGCGATGATCTGGCGATGCGATCGCGGAACAGCAGAGAAAACCTTAAACCTGAGACGGCGGCGGGGGTTGCACGTTTGGTGTGTCTCACCTACAGTCAGCTTGCCCGGCCCAATGCCCTGAACGTTGGCCCAACTACCAAGTTTGTTACCCCAATCTACAGGAACCTGTAAAGCAGAGGTGAATAGCCGCGATCGCACCCCCACGGCTCAAAGCTCCTCTATGCGGCCCAGAAACCGTATTGATGGAGACCGGCTCGAAGCCCCTACCTAGAACCATAGGCTCACCATTTCGCCCCTGGATAGGGCCATTTCCTCTGGAGTAGGGGAAGGGCGTAGGGGAAGGTGTTGGGCGACCGGCTGTGTCACCACCGATTGGGCTAGCCTGCGCCGAGTGGGCGCGACTCAACTGGGCTAACCCAACCTGCTTATTTTTATTTGTCTACAATAAAACCATGACGCTCTTCCACAGGTTCGATGGCTATGTCTGTTTTTCAACGTTTTACCCGTGGCGTTGCTCAGCGTCTTGCTTTAGCATTCCTTGCCGGGCTGCTGTGGCTCAGCTCTAGCCTGTTTACCCCCGCTTACGCTGCCGACTCGCCCGCTGCCAAGCGCTACATTGCCGCCGATGGCACTGACTTGACCGCCATGGCCCAGTGTTTGCCCAAAGAACTCAGCCAGGGCAACTTTTCCCGTGCCCTGCGCGAAGCCCAAAACGACTTTTTAGAAAAAGTCTTTGACGTTAAAGACAACTACGACGATTACAAACTCGACGAAACCGAAATTGCCTATTTGGCCTGCGTAGAGAGCAAAGGCGTTATCCCTCAGGTCAAGCGCTGAACTAATAGTTCTGTAAATACTGAGTTTACTGCTCGTCTAGTTCCGCTGAAAAATCAAGGGGTTCTAAAAATGGCTGGATAAAGTCGATTAGCGCATGTAAGCTATCTGGCTTTGTAACAACCAAAATCTTAGAATTTGGCTCTAGAACTGTCGTGCCATTGGGCACGACTAGATCCATATGGGTATGAGGCTGATAACCAATGATCAGCGAACTTTTAGGAAATCGTTCGTCCTGGGCAATTTCGGCAATGCTGTGATTGACTACGCTACAGTTTTCAGCAATGGTCAACTTCAGCACCTCAATTTGCCCTTGCTCAAAGTGCATAATCGACTCTATCTGTGGATATTCAGCCGCATTGACCATAGTTGATACCGCTAAATCTACAGTGCTAATAATTCGATTGGCACCGGCATGGCGCAGGGGATGTTCAAAGTCGCGGTGTCGAAGGCGAGAGATAATGTGCGGAACTCGATAATGCCTTGCTAGGGAAACAATTGCCAGGTTGAGCGCATCGTGGCGTAGGGCGGCGCAGACAATATCTGCTTGCTGAATTCCAGCCTCGGTTAACACTTCGGTGCTGACGGCACTACCTTCAAACGCCATGACTCCCAACTGCTCTCTGGCATAGTTGCAGGCAATGGGGTTGATATCGATTATGGCAACGGTATGGCCGAGTTTGACTAAGCGTTGGGCCAACGTTGAGCCAATCAGCCCAGCCCCACCAATGATTACGTACATGCTGCCGTCCCCTTGCTTTTAGCGATCTTGAGGTTCTCTAGAGCCCACTGCTTAACCGTACCGAAAGCCTTGCATAGCTTATTAGGCTAGTCATCTTCTAAAGCCAGCAATTTTTCATCCAAATTTTTAATATATGGCTGCACTAAATCGTCTGGCACAATTCGCTTACGAAGCGCATCGCTAACCGCTCCTTTTTCTGCAAGAAATAGTCGTCGTCGAATGGCGTCTAATGCGCCGCGATCGCCCCCTAGTTCACCCGATCGCCGCTGGCCAGACAGCGTGCGAAGTCGCCTCTCAGATTCTGCAACTCTTGTCTGATATGAAGCCCAAAGTTCTTCATACACAGCTTTGGTTAGCACGCCTGATTTTAATAAGCTCCCTAGTTCTGCTTGGGCGGCTTTAGCCGCAATCAACTGAATTTGCAGCTGCCCTGCCTCCTGCATCAGATCAGAAGCATGGCTAATATTGAGCTTTTTAACCAGCCAAGGCAGCGCCAATCCCTGAATCACCAGAGAAAACAGAACAGCACCAAATACAACTTCAATAATCACGTCTCGGCCAGTGAGGGTTAAGGGAATTGCAACGGCTAGCGCCATTGAGAGGGATCCCTTAATATTCCCCAAAACTAATACGTGCTGCCAGCGCAGAGGAATAGGGCGATCGAACCAGCGCAGGCCTGCCAACAACAAATAGACCGAAATAATTCGCCCTAGCTGATAGGCCAGAATAACGAATAAAATAGAGGGCAAAATTTTCCACAGCGTCAGTGGATTGATTTCGATGCCGATGAGCAGAAAAATAAACGTATTAACACTAAAGCCAGCGTACTCCCAGAAGCTCAGCAGCGTAATGCGATCGGAGGCTGATGAGCTACGGGGCAAGCCAAGATTGCCAAAAACAAGCCCCGTAATCACCACGGCCACTGCACCTGATACGCCCAAAAATTGACCAATTTGGAACGTTCCTAGGGCTAATGCGACGGTTAATAGGAGGCTGCTTAGCGGATCATTTAAACGCACAAATATTGGCAGACTCAAATACCCCAAGACACCCCCAACTAGCGCCCCACCTAAGGCCACCACAAGCACCTCCCTTACACCTTGCACAGGGGTAAGAGAGCCCGTTGCATAGATGACCAAGAGTAAATTAAATGAAACTAAAGCGGCTGCGTCGTTAAACAGCGTCTCTCCCTCGACGATGGTGCTCAGCCGAGAAGGTACGCGAATCTCTTTAAAGACCGCAATCATTGAGACCGTATCTGTATTTGCTAAAATAACTCCGATTAGCAAGGCCGGAACCCACTCTAGCCCTAGTCCAAATCTGACCAAAGTGGCAATGATTGCCGAAGAGAGAATAGAGCCTGGGCCAGCCAGCAGCGCAATTGGCTTAAATGTACTGCGGAGGCGACTGATATCGGTATTAATTGCTGCTTCAAAAATTAAGATTGGCAGAAAAAGATTTAAGACTAATGATGGATCTAGTCCAATACGTCGAGACAAGACCTCTGTAATGGGTAGCCCTGCTAGCACTAACCCGGTTACATAGGAAATGCGCAATTGCTGGCTGACGAGAGCAACAACTGTCGCAATCAGCAGCAGGATAATTAGGATAATAACAAGCTCGGGAATGGTTCCTGTAACTGGGGCTTCCACAGCAGAATTGGCAGAATTAATATCTATTGATGGTTGCTGCGCCATGATCCATTCCATCTTGAATCTTGCCCCCAAAAAACAATTTTTTCATATAAAAGAAGCGAAATAGCCACTATTTATCAAGTTCACAAGATATCTTACCTCACTGGTAGCATAATCGTCAGACGCGCGTAAATTAGGTCGGTTCAAAAACAGCTCAAACCCAGCTATAGGCTGGCTAACGATTAATTGCGTTTAGTCTTTATCCGCCCTCATTTTTTCTTTGCAGGTGGTTTGCTAAGATGCCAAAAGACTTAACAGATTGCTGTTTCGCGGTTCAAACCCTCTGGGTGCCCCAGGCCTTTTGACATGTGTCTTGGCTCATCTATTGAGCATGGCCCTGCTCAGATGTTCACCAGGTTGGCTAGATCTACCTAGAGAAACGCCTGCACCGCTAACCCGCTATTCTGAAAAGCAAGGCATTGCGGCAGGAGTTACACCATGGGCCTCTTTGAAGACCTGAGCAAATTTCTCGAAACCCGGCTCGACGAATTTCTCAAGGCTAATCCCCATCTAGAGCTATGGGGGCTCGAAGACCAGTTGCGGGGCCAAGAACAAGACGCTATTCACCTGCTGGGCGACCTCAAGCGCCGCGAAAAGCAGCTCGAAGACAGCATTCTTGCCACCGCCCAAGACATTCAGCGCTGGCATAGCCGCATTCAAAACGCCCAGGCGGCTAACCGGCTTGACTTGGTCAAAACGGCCCAAGAGCGCGAAGCCGCCCTGCTGCGCCAGGGCAACCAGTACTGGGGCCAGATGAAAGGTGTTAAAGAGCAGATTGAGCAGACCCGCACTCTGCAAAAAGACATTCACGATCGCCGCCGCGAACTCAAAGCCAAGATCGCTGAGACTCAGGCCCAGCGAACGGCCCAGCGCACTACCACCAGCTGGGATACGGGCTGGGCCAAGCCCCCCTTTGATAGGGTTGGTCACAATTCAATGGATCCGGTAGAGGAGTCGTTTCAGCGATGGGAGACGGAGCAGGAGCTGGAGGAACTGAAGCGGAATATGGGGAGGTAGGAAGTGGGGAGTAGGGAGTAGGGGGCGGGAGAAAGTTTTGAGTTTTGAGTTTTGAATGGGCTGTGGAGTCGAGAACTTAAAACTCAAAACTAAGCACTCAAAACTTTTCTTCTCCGCTCCCTCTCCCTCACCCCTTCGCCTGGGGTTTTTTGATCTCAAAGGAGATCGTATCCGCCTTACGGCTGGCCTTGGAGGATTTGACGGGGGCTGCGGCTGTGAGGGTAGGCGGTGCTGGAGGGATAGGCAGAGGGGGATCTGCTGCCTTTGTAGGCCGGGGGCTGAAGGTGGGCCAGCTGCGACCAAAAAGCGCGATATAGTTGGAGGCGATCGCCAGTCCAATGCCCCCCGCGACCGTCAGCGGCAGCGACAGCTCAACGCGGCTCACCCAGGGTAGATGGCCCAACCACTGGGCGGCTTCGGCCCCAAAGAATAAGACTAAAAAGCAGATTAGCCAGAGCTTCATAGCGTCCCAAAACATCCGTTTCGCCTTCGCCGAGGACTGAGCCCAGTAAATCGTTGGCGGGCTAGCCATTAGATTATCTATTGACAACAGCGGCTGACCTGATTATGGCTCAAGGGTGAGATTTTGCTCGCAGTCGGCAATTGCCCGAAGAATCGGACATCTTTCTTAAGAAACCTGCCCTTCGGTCACCTGGATCGACAGAATGGGCCTGGGGAAAGCGCTTAGTATACGTTGAGGGCCGCTAAGTCGGGCTCTAAAGCCGGTCAGACTGGGGGCGATCGCGCCCGATCTTTCCCAACTTTGCTACGAAACCGACTTTTCCTTGGGGAAGGGTATGTCAGAATGTAAGCGGTTTTTTGCCAACTCACGCAAGCTCTTGGAGTAGGCAGTCAAGATGGATTCTGTAGACACGCTTTATCAATACGCCTGGCTGATCCCGGTGCTGCCGCTCATCGGGGCTGCCATCGTTGGCACCGGGTTGATTTCCTACGGCGAGGCCACCAGCAAGCTGCGGCAGCCGACGGCGATCTTCATCGTCTCCCTGATGGGGGCGGCGATGGCGTTTTCCTTTGCAATTTTTTGGAGCCAGTGGCAGGGGCACGCCCCCTACCAGGCCATGTTTGAGTGGGCCTCGGCGGGTGACTTCCGCATTGAGATGGGCTACACCATCGACCACCTGGCTGCGCTGATGCTGGTAGTGGTCACCACCGTCGCCTTTCTGGTGATGATCTACACCGACGGCTACATGGCCCACGATCCGGGCTACGTGCGGTTCTACGCCTACCTGAGCCTGTTTAGCTCTTCTATGCTGGGCCTGGTGATTAGCCCCAACCTGCTCCAGGTCTACGTGTTTTGGGAGCTGGTGGGCATGTGCTCGTACCTGCTGATTGGCTTTTGGTACAACCGCAAGCCCGCTGCCGATGCCTGCCAAAAGGCCTTTGTTACCAACCGCGTGGGCGACTTTGGCCTGCTGCTGGGCATCCTCGGCCTGTTTTGGGCCACCGGCAGCTTTGATTTTGAAATCATGGGCGAGCGGCTTACCGACTTGGTAAATGTGGGCAGCCTGCCCGCTAGCGTCGCCGCCATTTTCGCCATTTTGGTGTTCCTCGGCCCGGTGGCCAAGTCGGCCCAGTTCCCGCTCCACGTGTGGCTGCCCGACGCCATGGAAGGCCCCACCCCGATCTCGGCGCTGATTCACGCCGCGACGATGGTGGCGGCGGGCGTATTTCTCGTTGCCCGCATGTATCCGGTGTTTGAGCACATTCCCACGGTGATGACCGTGATTGCCTACACCGGGGCGTTTACCGCCTTTATGGGCGCGACCATCGCCATCACTCAGAACGACATCAAGAAAGGGCTGGCCTTTTCGACTATGTCGCAGCTGGGCTACATGGTTATGGCCATGGGTGTGGGTGCCTACAGTGCAGGCCTCTTCCACCTCATGACCCACGCCTACTTCAAGGCTATGCTGTTTTTGGGCTCCGGCTCCGTGATTCACGGCATGGAAGCCGTAGTGGGCCACGATCCGGTGCTGGCCCAGGATATGCGCCTGATGGGTGGTCTGCGCAAGTACATGCCCGTTACCGCCATTACCTTCCTGATTGGTACCCTAGCCATTTGCGGCATTCCTCCCTTTGCAGGCTTCTGGTCTAAGGATGAGATTCTAGGGGCGACCTTTGCGGCGAACCCCGCGCTGTGGGTTGTGGGTTGGCTAACGGCGGGGATCACCGCCTTCTACATGTTCCGCATGTACCTCTCCACCTTTGAGGGCAGCTTCCGGGGCAACGACGAAGGCATTCGCCGCGACCTCAAGCGGGCACAGCTCCAGAGAATGGGCGCATCCCTTGGCCCCGGTGCCATGAACCCCCAGGAGCTGACCCTGGATGCTACCCACGACGACCACGATGACCATGGCCACCACGCCCACCAACCCCATGAGTCGCCCTTGTCGATGACCTTCCCGCTGATGGCGCTGGCGGTGCCCTCGGTGCTGGTGGGCCTGCTGGGTACCCCCTTCGCCAACTACTTTGAGGCTTTCATTCATCCCACTGGGGAAGTGGTAGAAGCGCTGGAGTCGGCGGAAGCCTTTGACTGGAGCGAGTTTGCACTGATGGCGGGAAGTTCTGTTGCGATCGCCACGGTCGGCATCATTATCTCCGTGCTGATGTATCGCACGAAGGCGATTGATCCGAAGGCGATCGCCGCCAAAATCCCCTTCCTCTACAACCTCTCGCTTAACAAGTGGTACATCGACGAAATCTACGATGTGGTCTTCGTCCAGGGCAGCCGCAAGCTGGCCAAGCAGGTGCTTGAAGTCGATATCCGTATCGTCGATGGCATCGTCAACCTGGCGGGTCTCGTCACCCTAGTGACCGGCGAAGGGCTCAAGTACCTGGAGAATGGCCGTGCTCAGTTCTATGCCTTGATTGTGTTTGGGGCGGTGCTGGGGCTGGTGCTGCTGTCGGGTGTGACTTAGCGGTTTGGGGGTTAGAAGGTTTTGAAGTTAGAAGGTTAGAAAGTTTGACGGTTTGAACTTGCCAACCTGCCGACCTGCTAACTTTCTAATCCTTCAACCCTCCCCAAATCCTTGCCATCGCCCTGATTCCTTTAATATCCTGCCCTTTTAGCAGAACGCGACGAGAAACAGCTCTATGGACTTCGCGACTTTCCCCTGGTTGACCACCGTTACGCTGCTGCCGCTGGTGGCCTGCATAGCCATCCCGTTTTTGCCTGACGACAACGGCAAGACGGTGCGCTGGTATGCCCTATCGGTGGGCCTAATCGACTTTGTGTTGATTGTGGCCGCCTTTTATCTCAACTACGACTTCAGCAATCCTGGTCTACAGCTAGTCGAAAGCTACACCTGGGTGCCCCAGCTCGACCTCAAGTGGTCGGTGGGGGTGGATGGTCTGTCGATGCCCCTGGTGCTGCTGACCGGGTTTATTACCACCCTGGCGGCGCTGGCGGCCTGGCCGGTGACCCTTAAACCTAAATTCTTTTACTTTTTGCTGCTGGCCATGTATAGCGGCCAAATCGGCGTGTTTGCCGTGCAGGATATGCTGCTGTTCTTCCTGTTTTGGGAGTTGGAGCTGATTCCGGTGTATCTGCTGCTGTCGATCTGGGGCGGCAAGAAGCGGCTCTACGCGGCGACCAAGTTTATTCTCTACACCGCGGGCGGGTCGCTGTTTATCTTGGTGGCGGCGCTGGCGATGGCCTTTTACGGCGACACCATCACCTTTGACATGACGGCCCTGGCAGAGAAGGTCTATCCATTACGGATGCAGCTTTTGCTCTACGGCGCGTTTTTGATTGCCTACGCCGTCAAGCTGCCGATTATTCCACTGCACACCTGGCTGCCTGATGCCCACGGTGAGGCCACCGCCCCGGTGCACATGCTGCTGGCGGGCATTCTGCTCAAGATGGGCGGCTATGCCCTAGTGCGCATGAACCTGGGCATGCTGCCCGATGCCCATACCTACTTCGCGCCAGTGCTCGTCATTTTGGGCTGCATCAACATCGTTTACGCAGCGCTGACCTCCTTCGCTCAGCGCAACCTAAAGCGCAAGATTGCCTACTCGTCGATTTCCCACATGGGCTTTGTGCTGATTGGGATTGCCTCGTTTACCAATTTAGGGTTGAGCGGCGCGGTGCTGCAAATGATCTCCCACGGGCTAATTGGGGCCAGTCTGTTCTTTTTGGTGGGGGCCACCTACGATCGCACCCACACCCTGATCCTGGATGAAATGGGCGGCGTGGGCAAAAAGATGCCCAAGATATTCGCCATGTTTACCGCCTGTTCGCTAGCCTCGCTGGCGCTGCCGGGCATGAGCGGCTTTGTGGCTGAGCTAATGGTGTTTGTGGGCTTTGCCACCAGCGACGCCTACAGCTTGACCTTTAGGCTCGTCACCGTCATCTTTATGGCCATTGGGGTCATTCTTACGCCCATCTACCTGCTGTCGATGCTGCGGGAGATTTTCTACGGCCCTGAGAATAAAGAGCTGATCGAGCACGAAGTGCTGGCCGATGCCGAACCCCGCGAGGTGTTTATCATCGCCTGTCTGCTGGTGCCGATTATCGGCTTTGGCTTCTACCCCAAGATGCTGACCCAAATCTACGATGCCACCACCCAAAAGCTCACGGCCCGCCTCAGTCAGGTGTTCGTGACCGAATCCGGTGGCGAAGCGCTGGCCCCCCTTGCCGCCCTGCCGGTGCTAAAGGCGCCCTCGGTGAGTCAGTAAAGACGTTATGCCAATACCCAAGCCCCCTCGGAGTCGAGCTCCGAGGGGGCTTGGGTATCTGGGATATTGCAAGGATCTTACTGGGTGGCGGTGGTGCCAAAGAAGTCAATGCGGTAGTCGGTAATGGTGACCCCCGTGCGGGCTTCGATCTGCTGAATCAGGTCGGCGGGCAGGGTGACCTCAATGTCAATAATCTCGTTGGTGTCGAGGCAGTTGACGTGGCTGTGGGAGTCGCTCAGGTGGCCGTAGAGGCGACCATCGGCACGCTCGACGCACTCAATAATGCCCTGCTCGGAGAGGGCGTCGAGGTTTTGGTAGACGGAGGTGTGGCCGATCTCGCGGCCCTGCTGGTTGAGGCGATCGTAAATTTCGCGGGCAGAGAGGTGGCCCTGGTGCTGCCACAGCAGATCTAAAATGTAGCGCCGCTGCCGACTGAGCCGCATGCCAAGAGCCTGGCATCGCTCAATGGCATCGTCTAGGGAGGCGATGGGCTTATTAGAGGCAGCTTGCTCATCCATGGCAGGGGAAATAATTCATACTCAGTACCACTTTAACTTGTTTAAAAGAATCGTGTCTAGCACTACAAATATAAGGTTGAATCTTGGGGTGAATCTGGCCTCATCCAGGATGAAAGGCTGGGTTCGTCGTCGTCTGGTTGCCCAACTGTTAGGAGTTTTAGCGCCTACCTTGAGTTTTGCTGAACCCAAGCGTAGATTGTTGCACTGAGTTCTGCGGCTGAACTGAGCTATTGCTTGAAGCTGCCGACACTGAGGCTGTCAACTGCATAGGAGCGCTAGGCTAAAAACAGGTGTTTAGCCTAGCGCGACCTAGTGGGAGGTTGAACTGGCGGAGGTTTGAGCGGGTAGGAGCTGGCTGTTAAACATCAGCGGAGCCGGTAAGCCCGCGAAGGTGAGCTGACCGCTAAAGCTGTCGCCGTCGCGGGTGCTGGCGATCGCAACCCTCTCGACCGACTGCCCACATACCGTCATGGCCGGTGAGCGACCCGCTAAATCAAGTTCGGGAGAGCGCCACCTCCCGTCTAGGGCAAAGGGTTTGCCCCCTGCTCCGGCTGGTTCTGCCTCGGGGCTGGCTGCCGTCAGCACCCCGTTGACGAAAATGCCCGACTGCTGAATGCGCAACTGCAAAGAGGGGGGCTCAGAACACAGCTCGCTGGGCTCAATTTGCAGTTGATAGTTGCCTGCGATCGCGATCGGGGCCTGGAGACGGGCTGTGCCATACCGGCTGACTACGCTAAAGAGAGTCACCACAGAGCTAATGGCAACCCCATAAAAAATTAAAGACTTTCGATCAAAGTGACTCAAAGCGAAATCCTCGACAGAAGAAATAGGGTTGAGAAAATGGGAAGCCGAGCGGATCTAAACGCTCAGTTAACTGAGATCCGTGTTGGCTGAAGTCTTCAGAACAGAGGCCAGGTGGGGAGAGGCGACCTGACGATACTTTCGGGTAATGAGCAGCGACGAGTGGCAGTGGTTAGACAGAGCATCGGCGTAGCGCCCTAGGGTTTGGCGCTCAACTCCCCACTCGCGGCTGGCTCCAGCGATGGTCAGATCGGCGCTGCGAGAGGCTTCTACAATGGCTGCGATTGGTTCACGAGTGGATTGCACTAGGGTTTCGATGCGATCGCCTGTGGCCTCATTCATCTGAGCTATCACCGTACTAAACTCATTGCTCAACGCATGTTCGCTGTAGTCGTCAATCATGAGCTGCAAGACTTTTAGACGACATGTAGATATATTAGCTACCAACCGTAGCCCTAGCTCCAAGGCTAAGTCATTGTGGGGGCTAGCCATATAAGGCACTAAAACGGTGTCAATAGATGTCAGATTTCGCCCTACAAAAACAGCCACATCTTTGGGTACTGCACTCAACACCTGCCCTACCCGGCCACCCAACCGGTTTTGGTCAAACACGGGGCGGTGCCAACCCATCAAAATCAAATTGGCGTGCTCTAACTGGGCGATTTCTGAGGTTTCTCGTGCCACATCGTTGGTGACTCGCACAATCGGCAAAATAGTTTGCTTTGATGCAGAGATACCCAAGGCTTGAATAGACTGGTCGAGGGACTGCTGACGCTGCTCGATCAGGCGATCGATTTCGGCAGGGGTGGTCGAAAAAGCATAATCTTCCTGCATTTCAACTAGGTTTAAAAGGTCAACCCTGGCTGATGGCTGGTCTCCGGCAAGCTGCACGGCCAATTTGAGTAAACCCGCCTGGCTTTTGGGGTTAGCAACGGGTACCAGTATCCGGTAGGGTACCGCCTCTTGCTCACCGTTTTCGGCATCAAGTTCTAAAACATCTAGGCGCATCAACCGCTTAGGGTAAATCATCTCTAGCAGCGGCGAGGTCATGAATGTGGTCACCAGCGCCATAATAACTAGCATCGTGAAGAGTAGAGGCGTGACTACCCCTAGCTCTAGACCAATGTTGAGCACAATTAGCTCAGTCAGTCCCCGGGTATTCATCAACCAGCCCAGGGCAGAGGATTCTCGGTGGTCAATCCCAGAAAAGCGAGCTGCTATATAGGTGCCCACGTATTTGCCTGAAATAGCTACGCCAATTACGGCCAAACACAATAGCCATTTGCCAGGACTGTTGAGCAAGCCCACCTGAGTTTTAAGCCCGCTGTAGGCAAAAAACACGGGCAATAGAAAAATTAAGACAAAATCTTCGGTTTTTTCAGCTAATTCTCGGGTCAGGCCGACGTTTTTGGGCATTACGGCCCCGAGCAAAAATGCGCCGAAGATAAAGTGAATCCCAATAACCTCTGTAATTAAGGCCGACGCCACCACCGCCATATAAATTCCGGCGACGAGCAGTTGCGACAGTTTGCCGGTGCGTTCGTAGTATTTCGCCAGCTTGCGGAAAAACCGCTGCACCACCGTAACCATTAGCCCGATGTAAATGAGCGACCAAATAATGGTCGGTATCGCGCCCACCATTGTATTAGTGCGGGTGACGGCGATCGCCAACGCCAAGACACACCAGGCGGTCACATCATCCACTGCGGCACAGGTCAATGCCAGGGTGCCCAGACGGCTTTTTTGCAGATTGTTTTCGGTGATGATGCGGGCTAGCACCGGAAACGCCGTAATGGCCATTGCCGCGCCCAAGAACAGGGCAAACGCTGTAAACGAAACGGCCCCATTGGAAACCAGCGGGTAGAGCAAAAGCGCCAAAATGCTCCCCATGGAGAACGGCACCAAAATGCTGACGTGGGAGATCAAGATGGCAACATCGAGATTTCCCTTGAGGTACTTGGGGTTGAGCTCAAGCCCAATCAAGAACATAAAGAAAATCAGCCCCACCTGCGACAGCACATTTAGCGAAGGCATAATTTCTGCTGGAAACAGGGTCGCCTGCCACGTGGGAGCCAGCCAACCCAGCAGCGAGGGGCCTAGCATAATTCCAGCCACAATTTCGCCGATGACTAGGGGTTGTTTAATCTGGTTAAACCCGTACCCTGCCAGACGGGAAAGGCCAATAACGACCAAGATGGCCACTAAAACGTGAATAACAATTTCCGTCGGACTCATATCAGCCTTTTCTCTTAGACCGGTAGAGCAGGCTCATTCAGAGAGCATGCGTCATAGCATTCTATCGATACTGTCAAGATCCCTTGATCTATGGTGATAGGCCGGGTAAGCCTTGGGAGTCGATTCTGACTTGGCCCAATCTCTTCCCTATTGGTAGATCAATCCCCCCCTAAGAGTCGATTTTATTTAGGCAAGAAATAACTATGGTTTAAAGACAGTTCAGTAGAGCTAATCGTTACCCGTTAGCTTCTATTGATTAACAGCTTTTAACAAGGAAGATGGTCTATATGAACGTCAACGAAAACAAAAATTACAAAGCAGACCTTAATCGCGCTCCGGATCCAGACTATCCACTCGCCCCTGAGCACAAGCCCGATCCTGATAGCAACCCCGACCCAATTACTGGAGAGCAGGGTGCTCGCCCGGTGGGTACAGGGGTTGGTGCAGCCAGCGCAGGCGTAGTGGGCACCGCTGTTGGGGTTATGGTGGGTGGCCCGATCGGCGGTGCCGTAGGCGCTGTGGTTGGCTCGGTAGCCGGTGGGCTGCTGGGTAAGGGAGTGGCTGAAACCCTAGACCCTACTGTTGAGGATGAGTACTGGCGGCACAACTATGGCACCCGCCCCTACGTGGAGCCTAACTATACCTACGAAGACTATAGCCCTGCCTACCGCACGGGCTACGAAGGCCACTCAACATACTCAAAACAGGGGCTGTCTTACCAAGAGGCTGAACCCCACCTCAAACAACAATATGAGCAGCAGCCTAGCGCTAGCCGACTGAGCTGGGATAAAGCAAGACATGCCAGCCAAGATGCATGGCATCGGCGCGAGCACGGTGCTACTGACGGAGAGACCAAGCCTAAGTAGACGTTATTTGTAAAAGAAAAGGCTCCAAAAACTGCTTTGGAGCCTTTTCTTTTACAGCAATAGTCCGATGGCTCAAAATTAAGAAAGCCGACAAAACGAAAACCTGTTTCGTCATCGCTACTCAAAGAATGTTGTCTTCACTTACTCTAACCAAAGTGGTGAGGGCTCACGAAAGTAGGATGCTCCCGTTTTGATGTGCACTTTAGCTGGCGCTTTTCAAGGTTTAAATGCCTTTTGTGCTCTGCAAGAATGGTGATGTATTGGGCTATGGATAGCTGAACCTATTCAGGGAGTTTGATAATAAAGCTTGTCCCTTTACCCTCTGCGCTTTCAATGTCAATGGTTCCCCGGTGGGCTTCGACGATGTTCTTGGCCAAAAATAGCCCTAGTCCCCAGCCCGTTTTTTCTTCTGCCGCAGGAGTTCGACGAAATTGCTGAAAGAGAATGGATTGGGTCTCGGGTGGTATAGGAGTGCCTTGGTTGTGAATCGTAAGGTGAATCCACCCATTGTCTCGTTGAAGGATGAAGGTGATTGGGGTGTCGGGTTCGCCATACTTCACGGCGTTGCTGGCTAGGTTTTCAATCACCCGCCGAATTTGCTTGCGGCTGCAGCTGCTGGTAATACTTGGGTCTGAAACGACAACAAAGCGCTCTCCGTAGATAAACGCTAAATCTTCTACGCTCTCTCGAAGCAGCTGATCCAGGTTACATTCCTCAAAATCTAGGGTGAGACTCTGGCCTGCTCGTAGACGGCTAGCGTCGAGCAGGTTTTGAATCATGGCATCCATGCGATCGATGGCACCAATCATTCTGACGGTAATGTCGAGGTGGGCATCTCCACGCTCAAATCTGCGTAAAATTAGCTGAGCGCCCATTTTTACAACATTGACCGGGCCTCTAAGGTCGTGGGTCAACGTCACCATAAACATTTCCTGAATATCCCTAAGCGTGTGGGAGAACTGTGTTGCGGCATCGTTAACCGCTTGCTCAATGGAGTCAATAATAATATCTCGATCTCTTACATCTAAGGGATCTTGTTCTTCTAAAACTTGAAATATGACCTGGCGAAGAATATGGTATTCCAAAATTAGCTGACTCACGGTGTAGTCGGCATAACCAGCGCGCTCGTGACCGTGTTGCTTGCCAACGTGAGTGCTCTCTAGTCTAATAGTTTCAATTTGAGCTGAGGTCTTGCCGGGCTGATCGCAAAGATCGTCGGCTAGGTGATTTAAATAACGCGGTAAAGAATTTTGTAGCGCCAGCGAGTCTTGATGAATTGATGCACTCAATTCTTCGCGAGTCCGCGTCTCCCACAACTTCATAATCTTTTTAGAATTCTGCTTAAGACGTTCAGACGTTGAGTTCAGCATCGCCTCTTTGGCTGAGAAGTAGGAGTCGGGCATTCTGGCAGCGGTCTGGATAATACTGAAAGTTATATCAGCCAGCTGTGGCAGAACTCATCACCCATTTGATAGAAGATATCGTTAACATTTTTGCTGAATACGATACTTGACTTGGCCAAAGGTATGGAGCGATACATGTACACGGCTCGAATGTGAATGCGATCGCTTAAAACAAGGCTCCCTAGCAGGCCAAAGTCTAAAGAAAATAGAAAGAAAACAGGTTATTGCAGAATCAATAGTATCTAAAATCTGTTTATTAGACTGAGAAAAATAGCTGATACTATGCCAAAGCTTGCCTAGCGGTGTGGAGTTTTATTCTGAGCTGGCGCTGCACCTCAGTTCAGAAATACGGATCATTAACGGCTCATTATATTTGTATCCTAAGCCCTGACGTTCTTCTGAACGGGGTGTGTTTAGGACTCTTAAAGAGGCGATCGCTATGCTCGCCAGACATTAGCCCGCTTTTATTGCGCCAAAATCTATCCTAAGACGGATGATTTCTGTATCTAAACTCAGCGATGGAGAGTATCGTGAGATACCGGGTAACATAATACTCTCACTGGCAGTTGTGGGGTAATGGGTGGAGCTTCTGGGGAGCATGCGCTGTAGAGTCTGTTTCTACAGCGCATGCCATACAAATAAATGGTAGATAAAAAAGCTGGACGGACTGGCATTCTAGACGCGCTTGTTAAGCGCTTTGCGTTGACAAATTTACTACCTGCGCCGATATCGTCTGGGGGCCAAGCGCTCTCGCTCAGGTGGTATCTTGTCTTGCTGGTGGCAGGAACGTTGCTACCGGTTGTGCTGTTTGCTGGTGCGGTCGTGTTGAGGCTATCGAACCAAGAGCAGGCTGCCTCAGAGCGACTGATGCTTCGGGAGGCCCGCAATCTGGCTTCGACCGTGGAGGATGAATTTTCAAGCACAACGCGGACGTTACAGGCCCTAGCGGCCTCTGAACAGCTCTACCAAGGCGACCTAGAGAGCTTTCACAACGAAGCGAAACGATTGACAGCGACGCAAATTACCTGGTTGACCACGATTCTGCTATCCCCCGAGGGGCGCGAGCTACTGAACAGTGGGCATTCCTTGAGCAGGCCCCTGTCCTATACCCACGAATCCGAGAGCCTAGCGCGGCTGATCGAGACTCGTCAGCCCACGGTAGGTGATCTGGGCCCAGGGCAGCTGGGGCACGACTTTGCCTTTCCGGTGCGCGTGCCCGTCATCCAAGACGGCGATTTGCGGTACATTCTGACGGCGATTATCACCCCCGAGACCCTGGCTAAGGTGGTTGGTGCTCGACTGCCGGTCGATGGTGAGTGGACGCGCACCATTGTCGATGGTCGAGGGGTAGTCGTCGCCCGTACCCGCAATCCTGAACGCTTCGTGGGCAAGCCGGGCACTCCCTCCTTTATTCAGCACATTGGCGCGGCCAATGAAGGCGTCTACCGGGATACTACCCTAGAAGGTATGAAGGTGTATGTTGCCTTCAGTCGAGTGCAAGATACCCCCTGGACGGCGGCGGTCACGGTGCCGGTCAATGTCGTTCAGAGCCCTGTAAGACGGGCGATGTGGCTAGTGATTGGGTCGGGTTTAGCGCTGCTGTTGGTAAGCGGCTTAGGGGCTTTTTTGCTGTCGCGACCGATCTCTCGCAGCATTACGAAGGCCGCTTTGGCGGCACAAGCGTTGGCCAACGGTGAGCCGCCTCAGGTCAGCACGCTCTCGATTAGAGAAATTGTGCTTCTGGGGCAATCCCTAGAGTTTGCCGCCAACCTGCTGTCTCAGCGGGAGCGCGAGCGGGCTGAACACCTTATGCGGGCGGAAGCGGCCCGAGAAGAAGCCGAGGCCGCCAACCGCATTAAGGACGAGTTTTTAGCGGTGCTCTCCCACGAGTTGCGCACGCCGTTGAACCCGATTGTGGGCTGGTCTAGCCTACTGCGCAGCGGCAGATTGGATGCTGAAAAAACGGCGTTTGCCCTGGAGGCGATCGAGCGCAATGCCAAGCTACAAACCCAGCTGATTGAAGATCTTCTAGACGTTACCCGCATTATGCAGGGGAAGCTGAATTTCAAAAAGGTACCGGTTAGTCTGGCCTCAATTATTGAAGCTGCGATCGAAACGGTGCGATTAACCGCAGAAGCCAAGTCTATTCGTATTCAGGCTGATTTAGATCCAGCGGTTGGGCTAGTTTTAGGAGACCCCACCCGTCTTCAGCAAGTCATTTGGAATTTACTCAGCAATGCGGTTAAGTTCTCGAAGGAGGGCGAGCAGGTTGACGTGAATTTGCTGAGGATTGGTTCTCAAGCTCAAATTCAAGTCAGCGATACCGGAAAAGGCATTCATCCCAATTTTATCGCCCATATATTTGAGTATTTTCGCCAAGAAGATGGCACCACGACGCGAAAATTTGGCGGCTTAGGGCTAGGGCTGGCGATCGCACGAAACCTAGTAGAAATGCACGGTGGCACCATTCAAGCCGAGAGTCTGGGCGAAGGACAGGGGGCAACCTTTACCGTTAGGCTGCCACTGCTAGAAAGCTGACTATGGGGGAATGTTGCGATCGCCACTAGATAACCCCAAGCTCTTCGAATCCTAAAGAGCCAACGGTGCTGCGGGCCGGGCTGAGGATAGAATAAATGGCCCAAACATAATCCACTGATTGTGAGTTTAGAGTAGCTGGAGAATTGCATGAGCGAACCCCAAAACCCCATCGCCGTTGTAGCCTCTGAAGCTCCGCTGCGAACCAAGCCGTCAAACTATCCAGAGCCCTTTGCATCGAGGATGGCGGGTCGAGAAAAGAGACCTTTGGGAAACCTGTTTGGGTTATCTAACTTTGGCGTCAACCAGGTGAGATTGGCACCCGGTGCCGTTTCAGCTTTGCGGCATTCCCATTCCACTCAAGACGAGTTTATCTATGTTCTTTTAGGCGCACCAACCCTCGTTACCAATGCCGGAGAAACTCTGTTGTGCCCCGGTATGTGTGCCGGGTTTAAGGCGGAAGCAATGACGCTCACTGCTTAGTCAACCAAACTAGCGAGGAGGTGGTTTACCTCGAAGTGGGCGATCGCAGCCCTAACGATTCAGCCTCGTACCCCGATGACGATATTTGCGCCGTACTAGGCCCAGATGGAAAGTGGCAATTTACCCGCAAAGACGGCTCAGCTTACTGAGCTAAATCACGCTGAGAGTGTTGCGATTCAACTGATCCGGGATCTAATCGCGATCGCCTTAGCAGGGATGATTTCTAGTTGGGATCCTCTTAAAACCAGTCATCCCCCTCATTTCTAGGCGCTGGGGCTCAGGGCTTTTTCGTCCGCTTTCCCAGTCATCGCTTGCTCGGCCAGTGCCCTGAGGCGCTGAATGCGATCCTCCGTTGAGGGATGGGTCATAAACAGGGTCATCATCCCTTCCTTCGACAGAGGGTTGACGATAAATAGCGGTGAAAAGGCGGGGTTGCCGTGGATGGGAATTTTCTGCCCCGTGGCTTCAAGGGTTTCTAGGGCTCGCACTAGGGCTAAGGGATTGCCAGTAATCTCGGCGGCCCCGGCATCGGCAGCATATTCTCGCGTTCTTGAAATCGCCATCCGCAGCAGCCCGGCGGCGAAGGGCGCAATTACCAGCAAAAACAGGATGGCAATGGGGTTGTTGCCGCGCCGCCCCCCGGCCCGTGCCACCGGAAAGTACAGCGCTCCAAGGGTGAGAATGCGGCCCAAAAAGGTCAGCGACCCGGCCAGGGTGCCCGCTACCGCCTGGGTGAGGGTGTCGCGGTTGCGCACATGGGTAAGTTCGTGGGCGATAACGGCGTCAAGTTCGTCGTCGGGCAGTAGGTCGATAATGCCTTTGGTAAGGGCGATTGCCGCATGATCTGGATCCCGACCGGTGGCGAAGGCATTGGGCGATTCCGACGGCACGAGGTAGAGGGTAGGGGTGGGAATATTAGCGCGATCGCTCAGCCGCTCCAGCCGCTCATACAGCTCTGGGGCCTCTTCGCGAGGAGTGGGCTGGGCCTTAAACGCCGCCAGCGCCGCCTGGTCAGAATAGTACCAAGAGCCAAAACTGCTCAACGCCGCGAAGCCCAGCCCGTAGTACAGGCCCGTCTCATTTCCCACCAGCAGATAGCCTGCCAACACAATGAGTCCACTGAGCAACGCTAGCAACGCAAAGGTTCTGAACAGATTCATCCCGGCCATAGACAACCCCTCGGGGCATGGTGTGCAGTCTTAGCATCCCAGAGGTGCCCACGGCTGAGGTCTACCCCAAGACGGAAATTAGAAATAAAGCCGTACTAGCCCAAATCTGGCGAGCGTGGCCAATAGAGCGTCCAGGGGGCTATTCAGGGCGAGGGTTAATGCGAATTAGCGACCCGCTGTCAGCACAGGTAAGGCCTTTACCAGCTGCCCGAAGCTCCACCGCCGGATGAGCTCCCACCGCCGCTGGAGCCGCCGCTGCTGGAACTGGAGCGCTCCATTCTGGGCAGCATGCGGGTGTAGCGGTTAGTGCGATCGCAGAACCGGCACGCCTCGCTGACCTCAGCCTGGCCGCTGTGGTCGTAGGTGGGGGCAACCAGGGTCTGAGTGGTCACCGCCATCGTCTTGTGGCGGCATCCGGGGCACTTTTGAAAGCCAGAGCCAAAACTGCTGTAGTCGGAAACGGTGTGGTGCCCGCAGCTGTGGCAGAACCAAACGTCGTAGTCTACCGATTTGATCGACTCTTCAGCGCGCTGACCAGGGCTGAGGTAGCGATCGTCGGCCTGCTCGTCGAGGCGCTCCATGGTGGACTGGCATTTGGAGCAGTTGCGCTGGCGGTAGCGTAGCCACTGCTGCACGGCGATCGCCACCCCCAGGCCGCCCCCGCTGGCGGCAGCAATGCCCCCGCCCAGCCAGAGGCCCGGCGAAATCCGATCTGGCAGCCTTGAGAAAAAGAATAGGATTGGATTGGCAGAGGGCGGATTGCTGGGGGCAAAATCTTCGATAATCTCGCTGACTCCAACTGCCGTTCCCTGGGCGATATCGCCCTGCCTGAACTTAGGCAATATGGCGTCGTCGATAATGGCCTGGGCCACCCGGTCGTAGCGGCTGTCGTAGCCGCTGCCCAGCTCAATGCGCACCTTGCGATCGCCGGGGGCAACCAGCAGCAAAATGCCGTCATCGCGGGCGGCATCGCCAATCCCCCAGGTGTTAAACAGCTGGGTGGCAAAGGGCTCAATGGCGGTGTCGCCAGTGGGGTAGTCCTGGATTGAGTTAATGGTGAGCAACACCGCATGAATGCCGGTCTGGTTGCGAAACTGTTCCAGCTGTCCCCTAACTTGGGTGGCTTCGGCGTCGCTCAGCACGTCGCCATAGTCGTTGACATAGGAATCTTGAAATGCCGGATAGCCTTCCTGGGCCTGCACCCCACCCGACAGGCTGCCCAACTGTCCAGCGATAGCAGACGGTAGCAAACTTCACAACCATGGTTTCAGGGTTCTCAGCGAGCGACTAGTTCCAGGGTTCCCCAGATGACACAGTGGCCGTCAGGGTTGGCGCGATCGCAACATTTCACCGCCTGATCTGCGGGATCGGGTAGGGGGCGCGATCGCTGCCTTAGCCCCCGGTGCCAAACGGATTTCAGCCCGATCAATCAGTCTTGTGAGCACTTGTGAGCAAAAGATTAAGGCTATGGTGGAGCTAGATGCCTGCGCCTTCTATGCTGCAAATTACTAAACATACCGCTATTCCCCTCAGCGACATTGAGCTGAGCGCCATTCGCTCCCAGGGGGCGGGGGGCCAAAACGTCAACAAAGTGGCCACCGCCATTCACCTGCGCTTCGACATCAACACCTCTTCGCTGTCGCCCCTCTACAAAGAGCGCTTGCTCAATCTGGGCGACAGCCGCATTACAAAGGAGGGCATTGTCATCATCAAAGCTCAGCAGCACCGCACCCAAGAGCAAAACAAAGCAGACGCCCTCGATCGCCTCAAAACCCTAATTCAAAGCGTTACCATCACGCCTAAAAAGCGCAAACCCACCAAGCCCTCAAAAACTGCCAAGAAAAAACGCCTCGACAGCAAAGCCAAGCGCGGGCAGATCAAATCGCTGCGCGGCAACCTGCGCGATTGATCTAGGTTCAGTTGATTTAAGGTTCAGTAGTTCACAAAGCCCCTGCTGACCCACCCTGTGGGAAGCAAGCTACATCCCCCAGCCATCCCAGCCTGGGAGAAGGGAGCAGAACGGCTCAAAGCCCCTCTCCCAATCTTGGGAGAGGGGTTTGGGGAGAGGGCAATTCTGCGGCTAGATAAGTTGTTGTCGATCTATTGAGGTTTGACTACCGCTGAGGGCAGGCAGAAATCTTCCCGCCAACCCGTGCCCAGTCTGGCAAACCCTGCTAATGTGAATGTCTGAATTCTGCCAACCGGTGAAGACATCGCCAGTGCTAGCACCCTTTGAACTACTTTGGGCTCTGATTGGGTTGGTTCTCACCATTGTGGCCACCTGGATGGAAGCCTTTACCCTCAACGCCCCCTGGACCTGGGGACAGTCGGGCATAGGGCTGCTATCGCTGGGGGTGAGTTTTCAGGTGGGGGCGGTGCTGCTCACCGGCTGCGTGGGGGGCAAAAATGCAGCGGCGCTGTCGCAGATTGCCTACCTAGTGCTGGGGCTGGCCCTGTTTCGGGTGTTTGAGTTTCCGGTGTTTACCCAGGGGGGCGGGCTGAGCTACGTGCGCGAGCCGGGCTTTGGCTATCTAATTGGCTTTGTGCCCGCAGGGTGGGTGTGCGGTTATCTAGCCTTTCAAAACCCACCCAAGTTAGAGACCCTGGCGCTCAGCAGTCTCAGCGGGCTGGGCATTATTCACGGGCTGGGCCTGCTTTACCTGACTCTGGCCTCCCTGCTAGGCTGGTTGCAGACTGTATCGGCCTCCTACTGGGAGCTGCTGCTGGCATACTCGATTTTGCCGCTGCCGGGCCATCTGGTGGTAGTGTGTGCGGTGGCGGTGCTGTCGCTAGTGCTGCGGCAGCTGTTGTTCTACTAGGCCCATGAGATTGCGCAATCGTTGGTTTTGGATCGCCGCTGGGACTGGGCTGGCCCTCGATCAGCTGACTAAGTTTTGGGTGGCCCAAACCTTTGAACTTGCCACCCCACCCGACTCGCTACCCATCTGGCCAGGGGTGTTTTACTTTACCTACGTGACCAACAGCGGCGCGGCTTTCAGTCTATTTAGCGACAATGGCGAGTGGCTGAAGTGGCTGTCGATGGCGGTCAGTTTGGGCCTCATTGTCTTGGGTTTAAAGGCCCGATTGCCCAACCGCTGGGAGCAGGTGGGCTACGGGTTCATTCTCAGCGGAGCGTTGGGTAACGGCATCGATCGCCTGCTATCGGGCGAAGTCATTGACTTCCTAGACTTTCGGCTGATTCGCTTCCCGATTTTTAACGTGGCCGATGTCTGCATCAACATCGGCATTGTCTGCCTGCTGGTGGCGGCGCTGCGGGAACCTCCGAAGCGGGGAGAGGGGTGAAGGGGTAGGGGGTGGATGGGTGAGGGGTAGGTGAGTCGGTGGTTTGACCAAGTTCCCTACTCCTCACCCCCTACTCCCTACTCTCCAACCGGCACCGCTTTCACCTTCCAAATCTCACGGGCATAGTCGGCAATCGTGCGATCGGCGGAGAATTTGCCGATGCGGGCGGTGTTGAGAATGGCCATGCGCACCCAGCGATCGCGGTCTTCGTAGGTGCGGCTGACGTGTTCTTGGCACTGCACGTAGGCGGCAAAGTCGGCCATCACCATATAGGGGTCATCGACCAGTAGCGAGTCGAGAATCGGCAAGAACAGGTCGGGGTTCTCAGGGGAGAACAGGCCGGATGCGATCGCATCCAAGGTGCGCTTCAGCTCGGGGTTGGTGTCGTAGTAGTACCAAGGGTTGTGGCCCACGGCCTTGCAGGCGGCGACCTGCTCAGTGGTCAGACCAAACAGGAAGAAGTTGTCGGCCCCAACTTCCTCACGGATTTCTACGTTGGCTCCATCGAGGGTGCCAATTGTGAGGGCACCGTTGAGGGCGAACTTCATGTTGCCGGTGCCCGAGGCTTCCATACCAGCCGTGGAGATCTGCTCCGACAGGTCAGAGGCCGGAAACAGTCGTTGGGCTTGGGAGACATTGTAGTTGGGCAAAAACACCACCTTCAACCGCCCATTGACGATCGGGTCATTGTTGACCACGTCGGCGACGGCGTTGATCAGCTTTACCACCAGCTTGGCCATGGCGTAGCCGGGGGCCGCCTTGCCGCCAAAGATCACCGTGCGCGGCACGACATGATCCCCAGGGTTTTGCACCATGCGGTTGTAGAGGGTGACCACGTGCAGCACGTTCATCAGCTGCCGCTTGTACTCATGGATGCGCTTGATCTGCACATCAAACATCGAGTCGGGGTTGACCTCAATGCCGAGGGTGTCGTGGATGTAGCGGGATAGCGCCCACTTGTTTTCTTGCTTAATGGCCTGCCAGGCATGGCGAAACGCCTCGTCGTCGAGGTGGGCTTCTAACTGCTTGAGATCGTCGAGGTTGGTGATCCAGCTGTCGCCAATGGTTTCAGAGATCAGCTGGGCCAGGCGGGGGTTGCACTGCAACAGCCAGCGGCGGGGGGTAATGCCGTTAGTCTTATTGCTGAACTTGTCGGGCCACAGCTCATAGAAATCTTGCAGCACCTCCTGCTTGAGCAGTTCGGTGTGCAGGGCGGCGACGCCGTTGATGGCGTGGCTGCCGACGCAGGCCAGGTTGGCCATCCGCACCCGGCGCTCGCCGCCTTCTTCAATCAGAGAAAGGCGCTCGAGGCGCTCGGGATCGTTGGGGTAGCGCAGCTTCACCTGATCCAAAAAACGGTGGTTGATTTCGTAGATGATTTCGAGGTGGCGGGGCAGCAGCTTGCCAAACAAATCGACTGACCACTTCTCCAGAGCTTCGGGCATGAGGGTGTGGTTGGTGTAGCCAAAGGTGCGCTGGGTGATTTTCCAAGCGGCGGCCCACTCAAAGTTGTACTCGTCGATCAGCAGGCGCATGAGCTCAGCCACGCCGATGGCCGGGTGGGTGTCGTTGAGCTGAATGGCGGCAAACTCGGCCAAATTCTCTAGGGTGTTGTGGTCGCGCAGGTGCAGGCGAATGATGTCTTGCAGCGAGCAGGCGACGAAGAAGTACTGCTGTTGCAGTCGCAGCTCTTTGCCCTGGCGGGTTTCGTCGTTAGGGTAGAGCACCTTGGTGATGTTCTCGGAGATCATCTTGTTGGCTACGGCCCCAAAGTAATCCCCAGCGTTAAAAGCGTCGAGGTCAAAGGCTTCGCCCGCTTCGGCCTTCCACAGGCGCAGCAGGTTGACATTGTCGGTGCCATAACCTGGCACGGGCACATCGTGGGGAATGCCAATCACGGTCTGGGCCTGAATCCACCGCACCTGATAGTCGTCGTCGCCGTCTTTTTTGTAGACCTCGGTGTGGCCGCCAAACTTAACCTCAACTCGGTAGTCGGGGCGAGCAATTTCCCAGGGGTTGCCGTAGCTGAGCCACTTGTCGGGGGCTTCGACCTGGTGACCCTGGCGAATCAGCTGGGTAAAGATGCCAAACTCGTAGCGAATGCCGTAGCCGATCGCAGGCAGATTAAGCGTGGTGAGCGAATCCATAAAGCAGGCGGCGAGCCGACCCAGTCCACCGTTGCCCAGGCCCGGTTCAGCTTCGCGCTCTAGCAGTTCGTCTAGATCTAGCCCGCAGTCGGCCAGGGCGTGGCGCATGGTGTCGTACATGCCCAGGTTGATCAGACCGTTGCCGAGTTGGCGGCCCATGAGAAACTCTGCCGACAGATAATACACGTTTTTGGCCTGCGCTTGGGCGTAGGTTTTGGCGGTGCGAATGCGCTTTTGCTGCAGCTGGTTGCGCACACTGTGAGCCAGCGCCATGTAGTAGTCGTGGGCATTGGCGAACTGCTCGTCTTTGCCCTGTACCCAGTACAGGTTGTTGACCAACGCCTGCTGAATTTTATTCACCTGCGCTTCAGCATCGAGCGCAACATCTGCTGTCCCCAGCGACAGCGGTACGGCTGTCGTCATGTTGGATTCGGGCAGACGAATAGATTGCTTAGCCATAGGAACCCTTAATACTGTAGTGATCACACAAGAATTCGCTGGCAGCCCGGAGGCTCGAAGCAGGTGGCGCGATGGACATAGATGCCCCTAGGGGCGATCGCATTACCTAATGCACATTGCCTAGGCAAGCAGCGGCCATTCACGTTGACAAGCTTAGGTCTCAACAGATTGAGACATTCAACCAACAAATCCAAGCATGGATATGGTTCACTCACCAGCGCTGGGCCAAAGGATTGACCCCTCACCTCGACGGGAGTGAACTCATTTTAACTGGCTGCGAATAAAACTCTGTCGCCCAACCAACGGCAAAAAGTGGTAGACGAAAGGGAAAAGCCTGCCGCACTTCCTAAAAGATTCCTAAATTCGCTGCCCAACTCTCGATCAAATATTCTGGCGATCGCTCCAATGCCGCTAGCCAGGGCATTCGCAGAGTCCTTAAAAAAATATTAAGGACATACTATGAGCAAGTGATTTAGAAGTGTTAAGTTAGGTGAATTAGTGAGTCATGGAACATATTTTGCCGCCGCAAGATTCTGTATCCCTTGCCCTGAGGTCATTTCTTGCGTAAAGAAAACGTTATGAAGAATTATAAATAATACTAGAAGTCGCTTTACATTTCTTAACGCGGCTCCTTCCCTAGCTTTTGCCGCAGTTGGCTAGTGAGCAGCATACTTGTGATTATTTTAACCAATTTATTGGCAAAGTAAATTTTAGATTAAACCGTCTGACTGTTTATGTCAGCATTTTTAGATAATAAATACTGATTCATTTAAGATCAAGCCTACGTAAAAACCTGCGGCAAAAAGCGTTACTTTACGGAAGCAACACAGACAGTTATTTCAACCGCTTAGGGAATCGATAATTCGTTTGAATCTTTAGGAAAGCTGGGTTCAAGGGTGCGCTGGCTGGGCGGCTACTTCGTGCCCTACTTGGTGCCAAAGAGGCGATCGCCCGCATCCCCCAATCCCGGCAAAATGTAGCCACGCTCATCCAGCTTTTCATCCACAGCGGCGGCATAGAGGGGCACATCGGGGTGCTCGTGGTGAAAGTGGGCAATGCCTTCGGGAGCGGCGAGCAGACAGAGGAAGCGGAGCGATCGCGGCTTAGCCTGCTTGAGCGGATACAGCGCTGCAACGGCAGTATTGCCGGTGGCAATCATCGGGTCAACGACCAGCACATCGCGATCGCTCAAATCCTCCGGCACCTTAAAGAAGTACTCAATCACTCGCAGGGTTTGCGGATCGCGGTAGAGGCCAATGTGCCCCACCCGCGCCGAGGGCATCAGTTCTAGAATGCCGTCGAGAATGCCCTGCCCCGCTCGCATGATCGACACCACCACCAGCTTTTTCTCCGGGGCCAGCACCGGAGCCTCCATGGTAGCCATCGGCGTTGTAATGGTTTCCAGTTTTAGCGGCAAGTCCCGCGTCACCTCGTAAGCCATTAGCAGGCTGATTTCCTTCAGCAGCGTGCGAAACTTCGCGGTACTGGTCTCCGCCCGCCGCATCAGGGTGAGCTTGTGCTGGATCAGGGGATGGTCGATGAGGTGGAGTTGGGGCATGGGGAGTGGAGGGGAAGATGGGTGGGCGAGGGAAGGGGAAAATGGAGAATTCAAAGTTTTGCACTTTGAATTCTCCATTTTGAATTTTGAACTCTAAAACACTGTGCCATCGCTGGCCAATTGAATCGGCGGTTCTCCCCCCGATCGCCTCTCCGCAGCGATCTGTCGCCCCGCAGCCCAGGTGCCACCCTGAAGAATTTTCACGAGGGGAAGAGTTTCGGCATCCCGGCTCAACGACTGGCGAATGTGGATGGCGAGATCGTCCAGCAAACAGAGGGTTAGGGCGCGCCACTCAACGATCAGCGGGGACTCGGGAGGATGGGCAATCTCAAAATCAGCAGAATTTCTAAGGCTGAGGACACCCATATCCACAAACAGCCCTCCGTTGCGGTATTCGGCTAAGCCAGTGAGCTGATCGAGATCGGTGATAGTTAGGCCCAGATCTTGCAGGGGTTCTAGCAGAGAATAGGTGAGCCACTGGGAGAGCTTGTGGAAGGGGACAAGGTTGCTGCCGAGGCCGGTATTCGGCAGTTGAGGATGGGGCCACACATCGCCGAGATTGATCCCCGCAAGTTCTACCCGTCCGGGCCAAATTGGCCCCAGGCCTAGGAGAATGGTCTGCAGGATGGTCGTTGCCGACAGCTGACTATGGGAGGCGGTTTGTAGCCAGTAATCTACTAAATGTCCTGGTCGGGGAAGCTCAGACCCAAAGAATTGAGGCTGTTGGCGCAGGGTGTGGCCAAGTTTTTGCAGCAGCGCCACTCGTCCTTCCAGCCCTAATAGAGGATTGTCGTCTGTGACCTGAAAGGCTTGGGCCAGATGATCGGCGGTAAGTTTCGTCAGCCCGTGGGCATCTGCTTGCCAAGGCTGATCGGGCTGGCCAGAGAAGAGCCCGGCGGTGAAGCTGTGGAAGCTGGCGATCGCCAATCCCTCCGACCTAGCAAATCCCAGCCCCGTCCCCGGTTCCACATACCGCCACTGACTCCCCGCGCCAGCATCCAGTAACACGCTGGTAATGGCCAAATCAACCTTCAGCCTTGCCTGCTCCAAGGGATCCAGCTCTGATAACTTGGGTTCTAGGAGGTCTAGGCGCGATCGCCCCTCCACCTCAAAATGCCGCCAGCGCGAGTGAAAGGGAATCTCACTATTGGGATACTGCTGCCGCATCACGTCGAGCACGTAGGCGGCGGTGGCGGGCAAGGCTTCGGGATGGTAGCGAAAGTGCTGAAGCTGATCTTGCTCGGCCAAATGAAAAAGGGCGCGGGCGCGATCGCGAATCGCCTGCGGACTTTGCAGGTAGCTCACCGTAGGGTGGGCACCGCCCACCATCCCATCCCCGCCTAAAGTCATCATTCCTACTCCAAACCCCGCCCTTTGACCTGGGCCAAATCTTCCTCAGTGGGGGCAACTTTGTCGGTATAGTAGCCCGCCGCCTTCTTCGCCTCAATCTCTACCCGCGCATCGGGCGGCACCAGGTCGTCGGGTATCGGCACCCGCTCCACAATCTCAATGCCCGATCGCACCAGGGCGTTGTACTTCATGTCGCTCATCGACACAAAGCGATCGATGCGGGTCACCCCCAGCCAGTGCAGCACGTCGGGCATCAGCTCCTGAAAGCGCACATCCTGAACCCCTGCCACGCACTCGGTGCGGGCAAAGTAGGCGTCGGCGCGATCGCCCCCCTCCTGCCGCTTGCGGGCGTTATACACCAAAAATTTTGTGACTTCCCCCAGGGCGCGTCCCTCCTTGCGGAAGTAGATGATCAGCCCCGCGCCCCCGGCTTGGGCCGTAGCAATACATTCCTCTAAACCATGCACCAGGTAGGGGCGGCAGGTGCAAATGTCTGAGCCAAACACGTCCGAGCCGTTGCACTCGTCGTGAACTCGCACCGCCAGAGGCCGAGCCGGGTCAGTAATCGCGTCAGGATCGCCCACGATATACACCGTGATGCCGCCGATGGGGGGCAAAAACACCTTCACATCAAACCGCGTCACCAGCTCAGGGAACATGCCGCCGGTCTGCTCAAACAGGGCGTAACGCAGATCCTCTTCACTCACCCCCAGGCGTTGGGCCACTCCTGGCAGATACCACACCGGCTCCACCGCCGCCTTGGTGACCACCAGATCGCCACCAGGCTTGACGATCACACCGTCTTCTTTAATTCGCCCCTGGCGCACCGCCTCTAGCAGCTCCGGCATTTGAATATGGGCGCGGGTGACGGCGATCGTGGGGCGAACGTCGATGCCTTCGGCAATTTGGGACGCGTATAGGTTGCCTACCAAGGCCCCAAAGGGGTCGAGGGAGACGATTTTCTCAGGGTCAGCCCAGCTGGGATGGGGGCCAATGGGAATAGTGGGTGCTGTATTCGTAAAGTCAGGCTTATGATCAGGATCCAGAACCCCGCTGGCCACCGCCAGAGCACGATACACGGCGTAGGAACCCGAGTGTGTGCCAATCGCGTTGCGATGGTTGGGATCGGTGACCGTCGCAACGATCGCCCCGCGCTGGAGAGGATCCCCATGCCCCCACTGCACTGGGCTGCCCTTCAACCCCGACTGGCTAGAGTGAGAGGTGAGCACAATGTGGCGGCGCTTGGGCAAATCTCCCGCCCAGGATCGGCTGGGCTGGGCCAGATTTCCCGCTACCGAACCGTTACCATCGCTCATAGGTGCCTCGTGGGACAGAAATCTTTAATCTGCCACACTTTTCACTCTATAAACCGCTCACGAGTGACAGACAGCCGTGCTCCCTAGGCTATGGAGCTCGCTGCGCTATTTTGGCAGCGAAGATTTGGGTAAAGGCGCATCCACCACGGCTGACGGCTCCTGGGGAGCAGGTGCGATCGGAGGCAGCTCAGGCTTAGGGAGCTGGTCTTTAAAGTCGAGCCCAAGCATTTCGCTGTAAAGCCTGACGTAGTCGATCGCTGATTTGTCCCAGCTAAAGTCTTGCTCCATGGCGCGCCGCTGTAACGCCCGCCAGGCATCCTTAAAGCGGTAGCCCTCCCAGGCGCGAATCAGGCAGGTAAATAGATCCAGTGGCTCGTAGCGGTCGAAGCAGTAGCCCGTGCCCGTATGGTGCTCAGGATCGTGGTGCTGCACCGTATCCACCAAGCCGCCCGTGCGCCGCACCACCGGAATGCAGCCGTAGCGCATGGCAATCATCTGGCTAATGCCGCAGGGCTCGAACCGCGACGGCATCAGAAACGCGTCGGCTCCGGCATAGATGCGGCGACCCAGCCCCTCGCTGTAGAGCAGGTAGGTGGCCATGCGGCCCCGGTAGCGGCTGGCCATCTGCCAGAGCTGGGTTTCGTAGTAGCGATCGCCCGTACCCAGCAAAATAAACTGCGCGTCGGTGTAGGAAAGGAACCGATCCAAAATTTGCAGAATCAGATCCAGTCCCTTCTGCTCGACCAATCGGCCCACTAGCCCCACCAAAAAAGCCTTTGAGTTGACCTCTAGGCCCAGCTCTTCTTGAATGGTGATCTTGTTAGCGCGACGCTGATCGAGGGTGTCAGCGGTGAAGTTTTTAGCGATGTAGCGATCGGTGGCTGGATCGTAAGACTCATCATCAATGCCGTTGAGAATGCCGCTCAGCTTGCCGCTGATAAACGACAGCAGCCCTTCCAGTTCTTCGCCATAATCCGGGGTTTTAATCTGCTGGGCATAGGTGGGGGAGACTGTGTTGACGCGATCGGCAGCTTGCACCGCCGCCGCCATGGTGTTGTGCCCCTGCATATACCACGGGCACCAGGTAATGCGCTCTAGCTCCCAGCGCCACGGCCCCTGGTAGGCCAGGTTGTGGATCGTAAACACGGTGCTGATGTCGGGCGACTGCTGCATCCACACCGGAATCATGCCCGTGTGCCAGTCGTGGCAGTGAATGATCTGGGGCTTCCAATAGTTCCAGGCAAACTCAGCCGCGCCGTTGGCAAAGAAGGTAAACCGCCAGGCTTCATCGTCGCCACCATAGACCTTACGGGGATCAAAGGCGGGGTGGCCAAATAGGTACACCGGCACGTCAGACTCAGGCAGGGTGGTCTCGTACACCGCAAAGTCGTTAAACATGGCCGTGCCTTTCCACACCGGCTCTTCAGGAATATCGACCTTGTCAGGCAGAAAGCCGTAGTAGGGCATGAAGATGCGCACATCGTGCCCCATCTTGCGCAGCACTTTGGGCAGGGAACCTACGACATCGCCCATACCGCCGACCTTAGCCAGGGGTGCCGCTTCCGCTGCTACAAAAAGAATTTCCATATCGCCCGCCCTGCTGTTGGATCAATCGGTTGTCCCTAGTCTACGGGGGTGTGGGCGTTATGCCTAGATCTTTGGCCCTCGGCTAACCCTCCACAACGGGCCACGCGCGTGGCCCTGCCGAGAACTGCCCTTAGCCTCGATCGCAGATCGGCCAGTTGCCCTATCTACTAGCAGTTGGGGCAACTGGCCCTAGACAATCGTGACGACTTAGAACGGTAGCGACTCCGGAGCTTTGGCAAAGGCCAATGCCCTAGCTCAAATACTTACTTAGGGTTTCACTATATTCATCATATTTTTTCGCCCCTACCAGGGTCTCGGCTACATCGCCCTGCTGAAAGAACATCACGGCGGGAATGCTGCGAATGCCGTAGCGCTTTGCCACCGCTTGATTGGCATCTAGGTCGAGCTTGAGGACTTTGACGCGATCGCCGTATTCGTCGGCCAGCTGATCCATCAGCGGGGCCACCAGCTTGCAGGGGCCACACCAGGCCGCCGTGCAATCGACCACAAACAGTGATTCGGCACTGAGCAGCGCATCAAACTCGGTTTCGTTCTCAATATAGGCGGCGGGCATAGGTGAAATCTCAGTTAAAGGCCCATTCTCCCACGGGGATGGTTCAGGAAACCGGTCGTCACCCACGGCCATCACTGATAGGCAAAGTAGGCAATGCGGTCAAGAACTGACTTGGAACGGGAATTTGACTAGAGTTGCAGCCACCAAAAGAATACAAAACTTTACAAGCGAAACGCTATATATACGGTTGCACAGTGCTTTCCAAGCCACAGCTAGTTTTCGTTGGGCGATTTAACCTTCTAAGTCTCCACCAGCTTTTCAAACGTGCTAGGGTATCTCCAGAGATATAGAGATCGGTTAGCAGCATTTGTTTCTAGTACTAACGAATTTTTCCGTTTTTCCATTGACAGACTCCTCTCCGAAATTTTGCTCTACACATCCTTTAATTTTTGGAGACAAGATATGTCAATCTACGTAGGCAACCTGTCCTATGACGCTACCAGCGAAGACCTAACCTCTGTGTTTGCAGAGTATGGGTCTGTCAAGCGGGTTCAGCTCCCCACCGATCGTGAAACCGGGCGCATGCGCGGCTTTGCCTTCGTTGAAATGGCCGCTGACTCTGAAGAAAACGCCGCCATCGAAGCCCTAGACGGCGCTGAGTGGATGGGCCGTGATCTTAAAGTCAACAAAGCCAAGCCCCGCGAAGATCGTGGCGGCGGCGGTGGTAACTTTGGCGGCGGCGGCGGTGGCCGTCGTGGCGGTGGCGACAGCTTCTCCCGTGGCGGTTACTAAAACCTAAGCCAGTGGTTTGGTTCTAACAACTAGACCACTCGCAGCAAAAGGGTTCAGGCATAATTGCCTGAACCCTTTTTGATTTGTGCTCTGGTTTCTGATCGTCTCTCACCCAAGATGGCACTAAGACAGGGTCAGAACCTCTTGACCAAACCCGCTGTTGACGGAATGTTCACGGTATGGCACTTGCAGCATGTCGGTTAGCAACCGTGGCGGTTACTAAAACCTAAGCCAGTGGTTTGGTTCTAACAACTAGACCACTCGCAGCAAAAGGGTTCAGGCATAATTGCCTGAACCCTTTTTGATTTGTGCTCTGGTTTCTGATCGTCTCTCACCCAAGATGGCACTAAGACAGGGTCAGAACCTCTTGACCAAACCCGCTGTTGACGGAATGTTCACGGTATGGCACTTGCAGCATGTCGGTTAGCAACGTGGTGGGAGGCTGGCTGTGGGGCCAGGCAAAGGCGTGGCGAAAGGCCGCTTCTTGGCAGGCTTGCAGCTCCTCAAAACCGATCACGTCGTGGGTGAGTAGGTTTTCGTACTCAAAGGGCAGGCGCACGTTGTGCAGCCCGGCGTTGTCGGTGCAGATGGCGATATCGACCCCGGCCTCAAAGCAGCGATCGAACACCACCTTGAGCTGGCTAATTTCCTCTAGGGTGCCGGTTTTGAGGTAGGTAGTGGGGCACACCTCCAGGCACTGCCCTCGCGCCGCCACCTCCGGCAGCAGCTCCGGGTGCCGCAGCGGAATTTGAATGCCGTGGCCAATCCGCATCAGGTAGGGCAGCAGCTTGGGGTGGTCGCCATCGACGGTTTCGTAGAGGTGGCCGGTAGTTTTGAGGCCTAGATCCTGGGCGCGCTGGTAGAGCTGGGTAAACTCGTCGATGCGATCGCCGTACTTCGCGTCGCCGCCCGCTACATCCACCGCGCACACATACTGGGGATATTGCCCCGCTAGCTCGACGATTGCCTGGTTCACCTCGTGGGGCAGCCGCGAGTGCATACAGAGAATCTGCTTGGTCACAATCGGGTACTCAGGCTGCTGGCTGGCGCGCCCGACAATTTCGACAATTTCGGCCATCTCCTCAATGCGCTGGTTCTGGGTTAGGTGCTCAGGGGTGCGCAGGTAGGGGGTATAGCGCAGCTCTAAGTAGGCCAGGTTCTCAAAAATGTAGGCTCCCCGGATCAGGCGATAGATAAAGTAGGGCAGCGCCTCATGGGTCTGCACACCTTCCACGAGGGTATGCAGTTCCAGATACTCCGCCAGGGTGTTGCGGGGACGAGTATAAAACTGCTCAAACGCCGGATAATCGGCAAACTGGCCCGAGAGATCGGGGCGATTGCGCTCAAAGTAGCGCCATAGCACTCGGGGTACGACAGAACCGCCCAGGTGGCGGTGTAGTTCGGCATATAAACTCACGGCAACCTCCGCCTTAGTAAAGATTTAATGGGCAAAGCGTGCGATCGCCCCTCCGAACCGACGTCCCTTCTGCGGAGAAGCTGCGCCAATGGCGATCGCAAATCTGTAGGAAATCTAAAGAAATGTAAACCAGATCTGCCTCTGTTCTACCGCATATTTCACTCATTGGGTATACGGTTAAACACATTTAATTTGCTGAGGGTTTGAGCTTTAGCGCAAAATGCCCCTGGCTCCGGCCACAAATTTTAAGTTGACACAATGACATTTCCCTAGTGATAATGGGAATTTGTGTGAACTTTAGAGCCTGAATTCCCTTGGCAAACGTTGTAGTAATTGGGGCCCAGTGGGGCGACGAAGGTAAGGGCAAAATTACCGATTTGCTGAGTCGTTCGGCAGACGTAGTTGTGCGCTACCAGGGTGGGGTCAACGCCGGTCACACCGTCGTTGTTAAAGATCAAACCTTCAAGCTGCACCTGATTCCCTCCGGCATTCTCTACCCCGATACTGAGTGCGTCATTGGCAGCGGCACCGTTATCGACCCCAAGGCTCTAATTGGCGAACTCGACAAGCTGATCGAGCTAGGCATTTCCACCAAAAACCTCTTCATTTCTAATGCGGCCCACGTCACGATGCCCTACCATCGCCTGATCGATCAGGCATCGGAGGAGCGCCGGGGCAACCACAAAATTGGCACCACCAAGCGCGGTATTGGCCCCACCTACGCTGATAAGTCTGAGCGCATCGGCATTCGCATCATTGACCTGATGGACTACGCTCGCCTGCGCAAGCAGCTAGAGTGGACGATTCAGTACAAAAACGGCATTCTCGAAAAGTTGTACGACCTCGCCCCCCTCGACCCGGCGGCGGTAATTGACGAATATATCGAATACGCCGAGCGGCTGCGGCCCCACATCATTGACAGTTCGCTGCACGTTTACCAAGCGATTCGCCAGCGCAAAAACGTCTTGTTTGAGGGTGCCCAGGGCACGCTGCTCGACCTCGACCACGGCACCTATCCTTACGTAACCTCTTCTAACCCGGTCGCGGGCGGAGCCTGCATCGGCACCGGCATTGGCCCGACGGTGATCGACCGGGTGATCGGGGTGGCTAAGGCCTACACCACTCGCGTTGGGGAAGGCCCCTTCCCCACCGAGCTGACCGGTGACATGGGTGAGTTGCTCTGCGATCGCGGCGCCGAGTTTGGCACCACCACCGGTCGCCGCCGCCGCTGCGGCTGGTTTGACGCCGTGATTGGCCGCTACGCAGTGCGCATCAACGGTCTCGACTGTCTCGCCGTCACCAAGCTCGATGTGCTCGACGATGTGGATGAGATTGAAGTGTGCGTGGCCTACGAACTAGACGGTGCGCGCTGCGAAGAGCTACCGGCCAGTGCCGAAGCCTTTGGTCGCTGCAAGCCCATCTACAAAACCATGCCCGGCTGGAAGCAGCCCACCGACCACTGCCGATCGCTTAGCGATCTGCCCAAAGCTGCCCTAGACTACCTCAAGTTTTTGGCGGAGTTGATGGAGGTGCCGATCGCGATCGTGTCGCTCGGGGCGAGCCGCGACCAGACTATCATCGTAGAAGACCCCATCCACGGGCCGAAGCGGGCGCTGCTCTACGAAAATGGCGAGTCCCAGGTAGCCTAGGGCTTGGCAAGTTTGTTTTTTGAATCTATTTCTAACGGGGGGATTTTCCATGGAACTGACTATTGAGTGCAAATCGCGCGATGCAAAGGCTAAGCCTAACGCCCTGCGCCGTGAGGGCCTGCTGCCTGTGGTGCTCTACGGACACCAGGGCACTGAGTCGATGTCCCTGACGGTCAATCAAAAGGACGCTGACCTGCTGCTGCGCAAGGCCGCCGTCAACAACACCATGATTGACCTAAAAATTCCAGATATGCCTTGGAACGGTAAGGCTCTGCTGCGGGAAGTTCAGGCTCATCCCTGGAAGAAAACCGTGTACCACCTCAGCTTCTTCGCCGTTAAGGCCCAGGATTTTGTGGAAGTGGGCGTAGTGCTCAACTTTGTCGGGGAGCCCACGGGTGTGAAAGACGATGGCGGTGTGCTCAACACTGAAATTAACGAAGTTACGGTCAAGTGCAAGGCTATCGACATCCCCGAGGCGATCGAGGTGGATGTGTCTGGGCTGGCTGTGGGTGACTCACTCACCGTGGCTGACTTGGTGCTGCCCGAGGGCGCTGTGGTAGCTGGCGACCAAACTCAAACCATTGCTACGGTGCTCCAGGGCCGCATGGCTGATGGCGAAAGCGAGGACGAGGGCGAAGCGGCAGCAGAATAGGCTTGCTCGCTAACACAGCAGTTTTTAATCCCTAGGGGCTAGGAAACATATTCCTGGCCCCTTTGTAGCGTTAGGCAGTTTTTGGCAGGTAGAATATGGCCGATTTTGCACTTCCCGAGTTGATTCAGCAGATGAGTCAGCCGGAGTTTTATCCCCATCCGGTAGTTGAGCCCGTTCGGCTGCTACAAACCCACGTGTCCTACGTGCTGCTGACTGGCGACTACGCCTACAAAGTGAAAAAGCCAGTGAATTTTGGCTTTCTAGACTATTCCACCCTAGAGAAGCGGCAGCACTTTTGTGAAGAGGAACTGCGGCTTAACCAGCGGGGAGCCGGGGCGCTGTACCTAGAGGTGGTTGCTCTGGGTCAAACCGGAGATACCTACCACCTGGGTAGCGGCACGACCGTGGAATATGCCGTTAAAATGGTGCAGTTTCCGCAGGATACGCTGCTTAGTGCCCTGTTCGAGCGCGGCGAACTCACCCCGGCCCTGATGGTAGAGCTAGCAGCAGCGGTGGCCGACTTTCACCTGGGAGCCGAAACCAATAAACACATTCGCACCTTTGGCGCAGTGGAGCAGATTCGCCAGGCCTTTGACGAAAACTATGAGCAGACCACGGGCTTTATCGGCGGCCCCCAGACCCAAGCCCAGTTCGATGAGACCAAAGCCTACACTGATACCTTTTTTGCCACCCACGGCGACCTATTTGAGCAGCGGGTGGCAAAAAACTGGATTCGCGCCTGCCATGGCGATCTGCACCTCAACAACCTGTGTCGCTGGCAAGGGCAGCTCTATTTGTTCGACTGCATTGAGTTTAACGAGCCTTTCCGCTACGTCGATGTGATGTACGACGTGGGCTTTGTGGTGATGGATCTGCTGTCTAAAAACTGCGCTGCCCTGGCAACAGTGTTTTTGAACCACTACGTGGAGCGCACGGGGGACTGGGAAGGGGTGCAGCTGCTGCCCCTGTACATTAGCCGTCAGGCCTACGTGCGGGCCAAGGTGACCTCATTTTTGCTCGGCGATCCGTCGGTGGATGAAGAGAGTAAGCGCAAGGCCGCTGAGACGGCGGCTGGGTACTATCGGTTGGCCTGGTCGGTGTGCCAGCCCCGCAGCGGTGCGGTCTACCTGATGGCTGGACTATCTGGTTCTGGCAAATCTACCACCGCTCGGCAGTTGGCCAGTCAAGTCAATGCCATTCACCTGCGCAGCGATGCGGTGCGCAAGCACCTGGCCGGGGTGCCCTTAGACCAGCGGGGCGACGACAGCCTCTATACTCCAGAAATGACCGAGAAAACCTACGATCGCCTGCTCACCCTGGGCATTGCCCTGGCCCAGGCGGGGTACCCGGTAATTCTCGATGCCAAGTACGATCGCCAGGCTTTCCGCCAGACAGCAATCACAGCCATTCAGCAGGCGAAACTGCCCCTGACTATTCTGCACTGCACGGCTCCCCCTGAGGTATTGGAGCAGCGGGTGCGCGATCGCGCCGGGGACATTGCCGACGCCACCGTAGCGGTGCTTCAGCGCCAGCACATGGAGCCCTTTACCAAGGCCGAGCAGCCGATGGTGCAGACCATTGACACCACCCAAGCGGTGCCCCAGCAAATAGCCGCTATAGTAGGGGCATAGGCACTTGCCTAGCCTCACCAGCGCCCCAGAGAGGAGGTATCGGTGGCCGACAAAATTATTCCACCAGCGCTAAAAATTTGGCTGGCCTTCTTGTTTTTATTTCTGCTGCTGGGCTATGGCGTGGTGCCCAGTATTTTGCTGGGGGCGGTGGCCGGGTTTGCTGGGGGCACCATCCACGCCTGGTGGATGACCCCTGGTGGTGAACCCACCACTGTCCTAGAACTACCGGCTCCCCTACGCCAGTTCAACCCCAGACGGCTGCCCTTGGGCAACTTCTTGAGGCGTGGCGGCACCCAGCGATTGCCTCGGTTGCCTCGGGCGCGCCGGTAGGGCGGGCGGGGCAATACGGGCATACTGAGCGGGAGAGTTTTACCCCCGTGCGGCATGGCAGAACGAGCGTATTGGCTAGCCTGGGCGCAGGCCTATGGCCTCGGCCCAATTTTGTTGAAGCGGCTGTGCAGCCACTTTGGCACTCTATCTACCGCCTGGCAGTCTGACGGGGCTGACCTACTGGAGGTTGAAAGCATTGGTCTAGGGTTGGGCTCTAAACTGCTGGAGTATCGGCAGACGGTTTCCCCATTAGAACTGCTGGCCAGCTACGAACAGCAGCATCCCAATTTTTGGACTCCGGCAGATGCCGAATATCCGGCTCTGCTCTACGAAATTACTGACCCGCCGCCGCTGCTGTTTTATCGAGGGCAGACGGAGTTAATCAACGCCCTGCACATGATGCCTTCGGTGGGGGTGGTGGGCACTCGTAACCCATCAGACTACGGCCAGAAGTGGACTCGCCGCTTGACCCAACAACTGGCGACCCACGATGTGATCGTGATCTCGGGGTTAGCCAAGGGGGTCGATCGCTACGCCCACCACCAGGCCCTAGAGAGCGGTGGCCTCACCATTGCGGTGCTGGGGACGGGGGTTGATCAGGTGTACCCCTTGGGTAACCGCGACCTGCACGATCGCATTGCCCGCCACGGCCTGCTGCTGAGTGAGCACCCCAACGGTACCCCGCCCGATCGCGCCCACTTTCCCCGCCGCAACCGCATCATTGCTGGGCTCAGCCGAGCGGTGGTGGTGACCGAAGCCCCGGCGCGATCGGGGGCACTCATTACAGCGCAACTGGCCAACGACTATGGCCGTGATGTGTTTGCGGTGCCAGGGTCGCTCGACAACCTAAATAGTGAGGGTTGCCTAGGGTTGATCAACCAGGGGGCCCAAATGGTTTTAAACGACATGACGCTGATCGCCGCCCTCGGCCAGATGCCCCAGATCGGCAGTGAATTGGCGGGCGATGCCTTGACGGGAAAGGGCGATTCGCGAAGCGATCCGTCCCGGAATCGCCTGCCGGTAAGTCCTCCGGTGCTGCCGCTCTTACCTCCGGCAATGGCCCAGGTTTTGGCTACCATTACCGATGAACCCACTGCCCTGGACGGGCTGGTGCAGCAGCTGTCCCAGCCCACCGGGGAGGTGCTGGCCACCCTCGTCCAGCTAGAGCTGATGGGGCTGGTCACCCAGCTGCCGGGCATGCGCTACCAGCGCTGTTAAGCGTCGTGCCAAACCGATTGGTCGCAGCGCTGCTGCAAAAACTCAAACCGCAGACTGCCCAGCTTCACCAGGTCGCCGTCTTGCAGGTAGTGGCGCTGGGCCGGAGCCAGGCGGCGGCCGTTTACCCAGGTGCCGCCATCGCTGCCCAGGTCGGTGAGAAAGAAGCCTCGCAGTGGGTCAAAGTTGAGCGCCGCATGGCAGTCGGCAATCCCCGGCTGGGGCATGGCCACGGCGCAGCGACGGCCCTGGCCCAACAGCCAGCGGGTGCCGCACAGGGTGACCTGAATGGTGCGATCGGTGTTGATATTGGTGCTGAGAAAGGCGCGATCGTCGGCCACAATGCCCTGCACATACCATTCAGTGCGGTAGCAGTGATTTTGGGCTGTCAGAATCGGGTCAATAACGTCGGCGACCTGTTCTAAGTCGTAACTCAGATTGCGGAAGAGTGTGTCTAACAGCCAGGGAGGTGAGGCAATTCCCGTTGGGATCGCGCCGCGAATCGCGCTGCCCTCTGAGCTTTTGGGGGCAGTGCTAGATCGCTGATCTGAGTCGGCAGAAAAAAAGTGGGAGGAAACCATAACAAACCGTCGTTTTACCGCTAACTACGTCTCTAGAACAGGTCATCCACTAACCGCAGCAGCCTGGGCCGTAGCTTTGCCTGAAGGGGACAGGGGTGGTTGTGTACCTGGCTTATGCATCCGCGCCAAAGCTCCAATGAACCTTGTAACTCTGGGCGTTGTAGAGAAACTCCTTAGGGACTGTGAGAATCACACGTGACGATTTTCCTCAAGCGCCTGGCCCGGTTGGGCTTGGCTCCTGCCATTAAACTGGGTTTCTACAGCAGGCACAATGCCGGGGCTAGGGTTGCTTATAAAAGCTTTATGATTTATCCGCAAATTCACTGAGGGGCTTTAATCGCCTCACAAAGGGGCAGGGTTTTTTCACGCCGCTGCTATATCATCGGGGTGTTCTCACCGTCCTCCGGGATGAATTTGTGGCCAACCCATCCCCTCGCGCCCAGCCGCCCCTGAGCTTCATTCCGCCCGCATTAGATACTCGGGTGCTGGCCCTAATTCGCCTGGCGCTGCCCTACTGGATGCGGTGGCACGAGCAGATTCAGCAAGTGACTGTGGTCAACGTGGATGAGCTGGTGCATCTGCTGAAAGCATTTAATGCTGGGGAGACCCGCTTTTTGCTGGCCTTTCGCCACCCCAGCCCGCTCGACCCCTACTGTTTAGCCCATTTGATGTGGCACGCGGTGCCCCAGCGAGCCAGGGAGTTGGGCATTGAACTCAATCGTCCGGTACATGCTCACTTTATCTACGATCGCGGCATCCCGCTATGGGCCGGAGGCTGGGTAGGGTGGGTCTATAGCCGCCTGGGAGGCACCCCCATTCAGCGGGGCAAAGTCGATCGGCAGGGGCTGCGCTCAGCCCGTAACCTCTTGGCCAATGGCACCCTGCCCCTGGCGGCAGCCCCCGAGGGAGGCAATAACGGCCATACCGAAATCGTTAGCCCCCTAGAACCGGGCATTGCCCAAATGGGCTTCTGGTGCGCCGAAGATATGCTCAGCCAGGGCCGGGCAGAGCGGGTCATCATTTTGCCCCTAGGTATTTCCTACCGCTACCTGACCCCGCCGTGGAAAGAACTCGATCGCTGGCTAGACCGCCTGGAATACGAAAATGGCCTAGCAGCTCCCCAGACTCGCTATGCCCCAGGCGATACCGCCGCAGAGGCCACAGAGCAACGCTATCGCCGACTTTATACCTTGGGCGAACACCTACTCACCCTCATGGAAGGCTACTACAACCGGGTTTACGGCTCGGCGCTGCCACTCTCCAGTCCTGGTGATGCCCCTAAGCCCTTAGACGATTCGCGCGGCGGTCAGGATTCGGCTCGGAACGAGTATCCCTTTCGAAATCGCCTCGAAGCTCTCATGAATGCCGCCCTTGAGGTCGTTGAAACCTACTTCAAGCTGCCGCCTCGGGGCAGCTTGATCGACCGCTGTCGCCGCATTGAGCAAGCTGGGTGGGAGCGCATCTATCGCCAAGACCTGGTAGGCGACCCACCGTTGTCAGCGGTGGAGCTGGGGTTGGCCGATCGCGAGGCCGAAGAAGCCGCCCTCCGCATGTGGCACATGCGCCTGGTGGAGAGCTTTGTCGCCGTCACCGGCCAGTACGTGCGCCAGCGGCCCTCCGCCGAGCGCTTTGCCGAAACGGTGATGATTTTGCGCGACACGGTGTGCTTAATTCAGGGCAAAAACCCTTTCCCCCGACCCAAGCTGGGGCCACAGCGGGCGGTGCTCACGGTGGGGGAGCCGCTCTCAGTGAGCGATCGCTGGCCCGACTACAAAGCCAGCCGCAAACAGGCTGTCGCCCAGCTCACCGCTGACCTGCAAGCTTCGTTAGAAGCCATGATTACCCCTAATCTGCCGGGCTCGGCGTCACCGCAGGCAGATGCGCCAAAATAGCCGCGACCTGTTGCCGATAATCTTCCTCCGCTAGGGCTGGGGTGCTATTCTCCACTCCCACCTCCTGACCGATTTCCACCCACGATCGGCAGCCGCTGTATCCTTTGTGGCGAGGCACCATTAGAGGATTCTGCAATCGATAGGCCCTCAGCAGGAGAGCGTACAGGGGGCGATCGGGTTGCCAGTTGAGCCGTTCTGTCACAAATTGCTCATTCCACACCAGGTAGGGAAACAGAGCCGCCACCTCTGCCTCTTTGCTGAGAGGCAGGGCGTGGGTAATGGTCGCCCACCCGTCAAATCGCACCTGGTCGTCGTGGGCAAATTCCTCCGCCATCAGGGGTCGAAAAGCATCCTTCAGCAGGGTCGCTTTTTGATGTTCTGTGGTGGGCAGCAGCAGCACCTGCCGTGCTGCCAGCGAAAACTGCCCCTTGGCTTCGCCAATGCCGCCCTTGCGCAGCAGCAGAATGGTTTCGCCCCGCAATAGGGCCGTAACCGCAACCTGCCATTCCTTTAAAACCCACGACACCATAGCGTTTGCTCTCCATCGTTGTCGGGTCAACTAAACTCAGTCTCGACAGCTAAATCATCCCACTGGCTCAAGATTAGGGTGGCACCGGGCACGGGCGATCGCCCCCAGGGCTCAGATACCGACACAAACCCTGCTGCTTTAGCCTGCTCTGCTAAGGCTAGATCGGCCCAGCTATCGCCGACAACTAGGGTGTGCGCTACTGAAACTTGAAGGCGATCGCACAATACCCCCAACAGTGTCGGATCCGGTTTCGGCGGATCCTCTGGCCCTGTCCCCTGCCACTCATCTACCCAGGGCAGCAGCTCGTAATAGGTCAAAAATTCTTCGACGAAAGCTGGGCTATCGGACGACAGCACGCCAATTTTGAGGGGACTTTGGTGCAGCCGCTCCAGCATGGCCGCCGTACCTTCAAAGGGTGGGGTATAGGCCGCCTTGCCGTTGCGGGCTGCATTCACCGCCGCAAAGCAGTCTGCCACCCACTCCGTAGCCTGCTCTAGGGAATGCCTCGCCTTCACCAGCACCGTTACCGCCCCCTGCTTATTGGCCTCGCGGGTGCCCGCCGCCATTAGCCCGTCGGGGTCAATACCGTGGGCTGACACGCCAAAACAGTCTAAAAGGGCTTGAACCAGGTCATCCCCTGCCCCCGCTGCCGCTGCACAGGCCGCTGCCCGGGCCAGAGCCGTGCGCTGCAACAGATGGTGGGAGTTGGCCAGGGTGCCATCTTTATCGAATACGATCGCCTCCACGTTAGCGATCTGCTGCGGCCCGCACTGCACCCCAACCATTCCTTCATCCTCAAGCACTGACATCGCAGAGTTCCGTTAGAAATTCGCCGAAAAAAATAGCTTTCAAGCTCACCCACTATCCTAGATAATGGGAAGGTTTTGAAATTTCAACTATAAGCAGTTCACTATGCGCACCCACTACTGCGGCACCCTGCGGGCCAGCGACATTGGCAGCACCGTTACCCTGTTCGGCTGGGTCGATCGCCGTCGCGACCATGGGGGCGTTATTTTTATTGATTTGCGCGATCGCACCGGAGTCGTGCAGATCGTCAGCGACCCCGAGCGCACCCCGGCCTCCTATCCCCAGGCCGACCCGCTGCGCAACGAGTATGTGGTCAAAATTCAGGGCCGGGTCAGCCAGCGCCAGGAGGGTTCGATCAACCCCAAGCTGCCCACCGGGGAGGTCGAGATCTTCGCCGACACCATTGTGTTGCTAAACGCGGTGCGCAAACCGCTGCCCTTCCAGGTTTCCACTGCCGATTCTGAGACGGTGCGCGAAGACCTGCGGCTGAAGTATCGGTATTTGGATCTGCGGCGCGATCGCATGGCCCAGAACCTGCGCATTCGCCACGAAGTCACCAAAGCTATCCGTCGATTTCTTGAAGACCAGGAGGGCTTTTACGAAGTCGAAACCCCAATCCTCACTCGCTCCACGCCTGAGGGTGCTAGGGACTATCTGGTGCCTTCGCGGGTCAACCCCGGCGAATTTTACGCCCTGCCCCAGTCGCCCCAGCTCTTTAAGCAGCTGCTAATGGTGTCGGGGGTCGATCGCTACTACCAGATCGCCCGCTGCTTCCGTGACGAAGATCTGCGGGCCGATCGCCAGCCCGAGTTCACCCAGCTCGACATGGAAATGAGCTTCATGACCCAGGACGAGATCCTGGCGCTGAATGAAGCCCTGGTGGCCCACATTTTTAAGGAAGTCAAAGGCGTTGACATTCCCCTACCCTTTCCTCGGCTGACCTACGCCGAGGCGATGGATCGCTACGGCTGCGACAAGCCCGATACCCGCTACGGCCTGGAGCTAGTGGATGTGTCTGGCCTGGTGAAGGGCTGCGGCTTTAAGGTGTTTTCGGGCGCGATCGCCGACGGTGGCATTGTCAAGGTGCTGCCCATTCCCAACGGCAACGACCAGATCTCGAACGTGCGGATTAAGCCGGGCGGCGATGTGTTCAAAATTGCAGCGGATGCCGGGGCTAAGGGGCTGGCCTACGTGCGGGTGCGGGCTAATGGCGAAGTGGATACCATCGGCGCGATTAAAGACAACCTAAATGCCGAGCAAATGGCGGAACTGCTGCGCCGCACCGGGGCCACCGAGGGCACGCTGCTGCTGTTTGGGGCGGGGCCGACGGATATTGTCAATGCGACGCTGGATCGGGTGCGGCAGGCGATTGCCCGTGAAATGAACCTGATCCCCGAATGCACCTACAACCTGCTGTGGGTCACCGACTTCCCCATGTTTGAGTGGAACGCCGACCAGCAGCGCCTCGAAGCCCTGCACCACCCCTTCACCGCGCCCAACCCTGAGGATATTGACGACCTCAAGACTGCTCGGGCGATCGCCTACGACATCGTGCTCAACGGCTACGAAATCGGCGGCGGCAGCCTGCGCATCTACCAGCCCGAGGTGCAGAGCCAGGTGTTTGAAACCATTGGCCTATCTGAGTCAGAAGCCCGCGACAAGTTTGGCTTTTTGCTCGAAGCCTTTGAGTACGGCACCCCGCCCCACGGCGGCATCGCCTATGGGCTCGATCGCATTGTGATGCTGCTGGCGGGGGAGGAATCTATTCGGGATGCGATCGCCTTCCCTAAAACCCAGCAGGCCCGCTGTCTGCTCACCCAGGCCCCCTCGGGTGTAGACGAGGCCCAGCTCAAGGAGTTGTACGTCGCCTCCACCTACGAGCCAGACGCAGATGAGTAGAATTGGTCTAGAAGATTGGCTATAGGTTGATTTTCTGGTGGGCAGTGCCCACCCTACTACGGTTGCCTGGGGTTATGGATGGTTGCCACTAAGCTCTCTCTGGCCGATTTTTTGAGCCTGGATACAGGCTCAGAGGCCCGCTGCGAATTTGTGGATGGGGAAGTGATAGAGATGCCGCCAGAGAGTCCGCGCAACGTTTTGGTCTCATTATTTCTATTGCAACAATTCTTGCAAATCCTGCCCTTGCACTGGTTGCGCCGAATGGATACCGAAATCGTGGTATCTGGACGAGTGCGAATTCCAGATTTGCTGGTGTTGGGCGAAGATTTGGCGGCACTGTTAGAAGATACTGGCCGCAGCACGATTACCGAAGATATGCCCGCCCCGCTGTTGGTGGTAGAAGTGGTTTCGCCCGGCAAAGCCAACGAAGACCGCGACTACCGCTACAAGCGATCGGAGTATGCGGCACGGGGCATTCCAGAATATTGGATTGTTGACCCAGCGAAAGCGACGGTAACCGTGCTCACTCTAGTAGATGGACTTTACGAAGCCCAAGTATTGGAGGGGGAGGCAGTGTTGCGATCGCCTCAGTTTCTAGGGTTGAACTTAACCACAGCCAAGGTGCTATCGCCAAAAGGCACAGCTCTTTGAGTCAGGCTTACGTTTCTGCGAGCCAAGCTGGCAGTGGTATAAAAACTTGCACCATGAACCGTAATTCATGGCAACCTATGGGCTTATTAGAGAGAGCCGATTGGGAGACACGTGGTCGTTATGTTGCAGCAATCAGACAGAGCCTCGAAGCAATCTGTGCATCCTTTAGGAAAGCCGGGGGGGCGATGGCGCTATGTGCCCTGGGTAACCCTGGGTAGTTTAGCTATCTTCTGCCCCGCTGCCCTAGCCCAAAGCGCTAGCACCGCCGATCTTCAGGTGGCTTTGGATACCGTGTGGGTGCTGGTGGCCGGGTTTCTGGTGTTCTTCATGAATGCTGGGTTTTGCATGCTCGAAACCGGGTTTTGCCGCAGCAAAAACGCCGTCAACCTACTGGCTAAAAACCTGATTGTATTTGGTCTCTCGACCCTGGCCTTTTGGGTGGTAGGCTTTGGCCTCATGTTTGGTGACGGCAACCCCCTGTTTGGCGCGTCTGGTTTTTTGCTGCAAGGGGCCGACAACAGCCCCGCTGTTGACGATGCCTACCGAGGCACCTACAGTGCCTTGGCCTGGGCCGGGGTACCGTTAAATGCCAAATTTTTCTTTCAGCTGGCCTTTGCCGGGACGGCGGCCACCATTGTCTCTGGGGCGGTGGCCGAGCGCATTAAATTCTTGGCCTTTTTTATCTTTAGCCTGCTGCTAGTGGGGCTGTTGTACCCGATCACGGGTCACTGGGTATGGGGCGGCGGCATGCTGTCTAACCTGGGCTTCTACGACTTTGCTGGATCTACCGTGGTGCATTCCGTCGGGGGGTGGTCAGCGTTGATTGGGGCGATTGTGCTGGGGCCACGGCGGGGGCGTTTTCAGGCGCGTCCGGTGGCTATGCCGGGGCATAATCTGAGCATTTCAGCGTTGGGTTGCCTAATTTTGTGGCTGGGCTGGTTTGGGTTTAACCCCGGCTCAGTGATGGCCGCTGACCCCTTTGCCATTAGTCATATTGTGGTGACCACCAACATTGCCGCTGCCCTCGGCGGGCTGGCCGCCACGGTAACGTCTTGGATTTACCTGAGCAAGCCCGACCTGTCAATGATTATCAATGGGGTACTAGCAGGATTGGTATCGGTGACGGCTTCCTGTGCCTACGTTAACCTAGGCAGCGCTGCGCTCATTGGCCTGGTCGGCGGGGTAATCGTAGTTTTTTCCGTTACTCTGCTCGACGCGCTCAAAATTGATGACCCGGTGGGGGCTGTTTCGGTGCACCTGGTGTGTGGCGTCTGGGGCACTCTGGCCTTAGGACTGTTTAGCGCTACTCCGGGCGTCTATTCTTGGTACGACGGAACATCTGGCCCCCTGGCTGGGTTGTTTATGGGAGGCGGCATTCAGCAGCTGCTTGTTCAGCTCATGGGCATTGCGGTCGTGGGGGCGTTTACCGTGGCCTTTAGCCTGGTGTGCTGGCTGGCGCTGCGGGCCACGGTGGGCATTCGCGTGTCTGAGGCCGAAGAAATTCAGGGCCTTGACCTGGGCGAACATGCCATGGAGGCCTATCCAGAGTTTCAGGTGGGGCCGTGACGATTTTGGATTGGGGTGAGCTAACAAAAAACCAAAATCTAAAATCCAAAATCGCTAGACAAAGTGGTACGGGGGAAGGGCTTCGCTCAGCATGATGCTCCAGTGGATGATCTGCGATCGCCATTCCTCTACCCACTCCTCTAATCCTTCAGCAGCGGCGCGATCGATTAGCAGGTACACCCGTGCTTCTCCGGCGGGGCTCTCGGCCTCAATGTAGTTTTCGTAGAGGGTATGGAGGTGATCGAGCACCTGATCGAGTTCTAGACGCTGCTGCTCTTGGGCGATGGTTTGATCTTGAAGGCGCTGCTTTTTCGCCAAAAAGTAGTCGCGCCCGGTCAGCCCTGGGGCCAGGGGAGGCAGCTCGACGGCTTGGGCAATTAGCTTGAGCTGGTACTCAACTTGGTGGCCTAGGATGGCGAGCTTAGCGGCATAGTCGGCTCCCTGACTGGCCAAGTGGGCCTTGAGATGCTCAATAGAGGCAATCTGGGTGCCAAACCGCAGCGGCAGCAGGGGCGTGTGCTGAAACAGCTCACAGATGACGCGATCGTGGCTGAGTACCGCATTGAGCAGCCGGGGTTCGTCGGTTTGCAGGGTTTGGAGATCGACGCCGGTTTCAACTAGGGCGGCGACATTATCTACGGTAATCAGCTGGGTGGGTGCGGCGAGCCCTAGGGGTAGGGGCAGAGGTTGTAGGGGGCGAGGGCAAATACTGTAGAGGTAGATGGGCTCTTGGATTAGCCCTGGGGTCAGCTCTGGAGACACGATATCTAAGGCCTTTGGGATGCGCCACAGTTCGATCTCACTCTAGGCGATTTACCCCCTGGCTCGGGGTGCCTTGGTGACAAACGCACCATAAAGTTTACGGCCTTTGACACGGTGAAGACAGAGGTCAAACCGTCCTGAGAATCTGTTGCTATAGCGTGGTTTGCAGAGTAAAGCACCAGTTGAGGGTCAGGAGCCCGGCCTGGCAACCGGCTTCGGCATCGAGCCGGTGCAGGTTAATTGGGGTGCCCTGGCTCAGAGCGGCGATCGCAGGCGTATGCGTGCTCAGATCGCAATCCACCAGCGCGGTTAGATCGGCCACGGTGAGCGGTGGCCCCCAGGGGTCATCAGCCACATCCACCGCCGCCTCGGCGGGCAGCGCCTGGGGAGTGGTGGGTAGGAGTCTTCCCCGGCTGAGATCCACAATCCAGCTGCGGTTCGAGGTGGCGAGCTGCATCAGCGGTCGCAGGTAGAGACTGCCCTGCTGCCAGCTCAGCCCCGGCGGTAGCACCTGGGCCGATACCCCCCCCATGAGCTGCATCACCCGTTCTGAACTTTGGGCCAGGTGCCAGCGCAGCCGGGGCCACACGTCGGCCACGAGCAACGGCTCATGGACAAAGGTGTGCTTAAATAGACCGCTGGTTCCCTGAACCAGGTTGGTGGCGGCGTAGGTGAGGCGGTTGCAAAGGGCTTCCTGGTCACCCTGGGGGCTTGGCAGCATCCGGGGTAGGTGCTGTGCCACCACTTGTTCTGCATAGGTGCTCAAGAAGGTTTGAATCCAGCGTTCATCTGTAAAGGTGAGCCAGTCACCCAGCACGCCAGCGGTGGCACTGTCTGGGCCATCGACCAGGGTGCTGGCAAAGTCGTCGAGGGTGAAGCCTGGGGCAATTGACCCAGCGCTCGGCTTACCCCCCGGCGGCAGATACAGCGCATCGGGCATCGCCTCGCTAGGGCTACCGTTGGGCTGAGGCGGCCCCTGGGCCTCCATTTTTGCCAGGTGCAGGTGCAGGTGCAGGGTGCCCGTCTGCCAGGGCTGAAAGGGGCGCAGGGCGTCAACCTTGCAGCCGTCGCCCAGGAGGCTGCTGAGTCCGGGCTGGGTAAAGCCGATCTGCTCAGCCGTCTGGGCCAGCAGATCGCCACAGAGCAAGGTCTGGCTGGCTAGGTCATTATCGAGTAGCTGAATTTCGGTGGCCTCTGCCAAATATAGCGGCGGCAGTGGGTCGGTTTGGGTTACCAGGTCAAGGGCGTAGCTGCTCTCTTCGACGGTGAGGGTGAGTACCGGCACCAGGCGCACGACATGTATTCCCCCTTGAGAATGAGGGCTAAAGATGCGGGCCTGTACGCCTTCGATCAGACGCATCACTTCGTAGCCGCTGCTGGCAAGCATCCACAGCAGGTGGGGGACTAGGGTGGGGATCGGTATCAGGGTGCTGGCAGCAGACGGTGCTGGCGTCGCTGATGGAATTAATAGATCCAGCAGTTCCCCGGTTTCTTCAGCTAGGTAGGGGGCCAGGCTCTCGGGGGTTTGGGCCAGGTTGGTGGGCCAGCCGCCCAGGGGCGATCGCAGCCTCAGGCTTTGGGCTACCAACTGCTTCACCGCCGCCGCGATCGCAGGCACTTGCCCCAAGAGCGGGCGCTCGATGGCTAAAGGCACCATGCGGCACACCGTATTGCCCAGGGTTGCGGCGGTAGAGCCTTGTAGTGGGGCCGGATCGGCCTGCAACCAGGGGGTCAGCGATCGCACAGCGGAGGAAACCATAGCAACAGCCCACATGGGGGGTGAGGGATCTCCCTAGAGAGTGCCTATTTCTGCGGCAAAAGCCACAGGGCGTTGCAAATCTATGGGTGAGAACGTGCAGTTTTGGATTTTAGATTTTGGCTTTGCGACTGTAGCTTACCAGGTCACGTAGGGCAGCTGGGCCGCCGTGGCTCGAATGGCCTCGGCGTTGGCGACGAGCTGGCCACAGGCATCCCAGGTGCCCGCCAAGAACGCCTGGCGCACCCCCTCGGGCATTGCCACCGCTCCAGCCTCGGCCCCAAAGGTCACGGTTTGGGTCGCCAAATCGAGCGTTACAACAGTTGTCGGATCGGCCTCTAGCGCCGCCTGCACCTGGCCCACCACCTCAGCCGTGGCCGTCAGGCAAGGAATGCCGATCGCCACACAGTTGCCAAAGAAAATTTCCGCAAAGCTCTCGCCCAGAACGGCTTGGATGCCCCAGCGGGCGATCGCCTGGGGGGCGTGCTCCCGCGATGAACCACAGCCAAAGTTGCGGTTGACCACCAAAATTGTGGCCCCCTGGTACTGGGGCTGGTCAAAGGGATGACGGCCCTCTAGGGCGGCGCGATCGTCGGCAAATACCTGCTCACCCAATCCGTCAAAGGTCACGCACTTGAGAAAGCGAGCCGGAATAATGCGATCGGTGTCGATGTCATTACCCGTGAGGGGAATACCGGTGCCGGTGATCTGTTCTATCTGCGTCACTGCGATCGCTCCTTACCCTTGCGCCTCTGGCTTAAATCAGCAGGCTACCCCCGTAGAGACAGCCGCCTATCAATAGTAACGTCTGGGCGCCTCTGCAAGAACCCCGAGGCTCCTGTCTTAAGGGCGTTCCCGTCGATCTAAGTTCAGGGCTGAGCCCTAGCTTTTTAACAGGATGACAGTAACGGTTAACCCAACCATAAACTTTAGTATCATCCCTAGGCATCCGCAAATCAGAGGAGTATCTTAATAGATAAGGAAGTGAATCGCCTGACACAAAAAACGATTTCTTCCCCGACAGATCGAATAGTTTAGTCCTGTTAAATAGGAGGTACGTTATCGATTTAACGTCTGAATCTATCTCGTCAAGTACCAGCAGCACTTTACTCGGTTGTTGATATTTCCTCTCTGTAACTGATAGAGAGCTCTGTTGAGAAATGCCCAGAGACGCTATAAACCCCACGCGATGGTTTCTTTACGACGGCATTTAAACATCTCTATTTAATCGGAACTTTCTTGAGGAAAACTCTCAAGTTAATCAGTCAAAGTGCTGCTGTCTCCGAATTGCTTAGAATTGCTTCAACGACATCCTGTCTGGAGGAAAATAATCCAGTCCATTGTGTCTAGTTACAGGCTATAAGGTTTAAGTTTAGAAGCCCCCGACAGTTTATCTGTCGGGGGCTTCCCACTATTGTTGGTCTGCTTTAGTTAGACGGTCTAAAGTCGAGTCTATCCCTCAACCTGCATGCCCTGGGGTCCGTGGATGAGTTCTGACAGTTCTGGCATCACTAAATCGACCTGGGCCGTAGGCATCACCCCCATCGCGGATATTGGCTCTTCAATCGGGGCGGGGGCCATCATATCGCTGGGCAAAAAGATGCGAGCGCTCACCGCCAGCATCGCCACCGCAAAAATCAGCACAATCAGCAGGGGCGCAATGTAAGACCGAAAAAACGACATAGGGCGATCGCGTGTAGAGGCGCGTGTGAAGGGATGTAACTCATGCTCTCATCTTACACGGAAGGCGGGGTAGAGGGGATGAGGAAAATGGAGGAGATTCAAGGAAGGCGAGCGGCGGTGAGATGAGGAAAGGAAGGAATTCAAACGTCGAATTCAAAAATATTCCTCACCCCCTCACCCGGCCAAACAGCTTGGTTTAGAAGAGGTGCCCTCGGTCAGCAGCGCCTCGACCCGGTGGGCAGGCATAGGCCGATAGAAGAAAAACCCTTGGCCGTAGCGGCAGCCGTTGGCCTGCAAAAATTCCAGCTGTTTTTCGGTTTCAATGCCTTCGGCAATGGGATCGAGCTTGAGACTGTCGGCCAGGGCCAAAATCGACTTTACCAAGACCGGGTTCTCAGCTTCGGTGCCCAGGTGGGTCACAAAGCTGCGATCGACCTTGAGCTCGCTGAAGGGAAACCGCTGGAGATAGCTGAGAGATGAAAAACCGGTGCCGAAGTCGTCAATGCTTAGCCTGATGCCATAGCCTCTAATCTGTTCGAGGATGGCCAGGTTGGGGTCAACGTTCTCAATCAGCAGGCTTTCGGTAATTTCTAAGGTGAGGCAGTCGCTAGGTAGCTCCAGATCGGCTAACAGGGTGGTGATGTCGTCCACCACGGCGGCATCGCGCAGTTGGATGGCTGAGAGATTGACGCTCAGGCCCATGGCCCGCACCGCCGGAAACTGCTGCCGCCACTGGCTAAACTGGCGGCAGGCCGCCCTCAGCACCCACCGCCCTAGGGGAATAATTAATCCAGTCTCTTCGGCAATGGGGATAAACTCTGCCGGAGAAATCATGCCGTACTGACTGTGGGGCCAGCGGGCTAGCACCTCAAACCCTTTGATTTGGCCATTGCTGAGGTTGACAATGGGCTGATAGTGCAGCATCAGCTCTTGGTGCTCAATGGCGCGGCGCAGGGCTTCTTCCAAATGCATTTCGCGCAAGACTTGCAGGTGCATTTGGGGGTCAAACAGGGCATAGCGCCCCTTGCCGCTAGCCTTGGCGCGGTACATGGCAATGTCGGCGTCGCGCAGCAGATCTACACCGGTTTGGTGGCGAGCGGTGCAGAGGGCAATGCCGATGCTGGCGCTGACAAAGACGTCGCGGTCTTTGAGCGCGAAGGGCTGGCGGATCTCGGCCAGCAGTCGCTCGGCCACCTGAATCACCTGCTCGATGCTAGCGATGCCGTTGAGCAGCACCACAAACTCGTCGCCACTCAGTCGGGCCGCCAGATCTTCTGGACGGGTCGCCGCAACCAGCTTTTGGGCAATAGCCATCAGTAGTTCGTCGCCGATATGGTGCCCAAGGCTGTCGTTGATCAACTTGAAGCGATCGAGGTCGATGAACAACACCGCCGAGGGCTGCCGCTGCTGGAGGCCAATGGCCGCATCGAGTCGCTGGAGCAGTAGGGTGCGGTTAGGTAACCCGGTGAGGGCATCGTGCCCGGCGTCGTATTCGAGCTGGGCCTGAATTTCGACTTTGTCGGTGACGTTGCGGGAGGTGGTTTGAATGCCGATCACCTGACCGGCGTCGTTAAAAATGGGTTTGGTGAGGGTTTCTAACCAGATGTAGTCTCCCGATTGTTTTTGCATGCGGTAGGCAGCGGGCAATACCGTACCCCCTAAGCCATCCTGGTGGGCACCTTGACGAATTTGGTCGGCATCGTCTGGGTGAAAGAAGCGATAGGGGCTTTGACCCAGCATGTCGTCGGGGGTATAGCCCAAAATTGCCTGGCATGAGGGGCTGACGTAGATCAGTGTGCCGTCGGGCTCGTGCAGGCAGACGAGGTCGCTCATGTTTTCGGTAATCAGCCGCAGCTGGCCTTCGCTTTCTCGCAGCGCCATCTCTGACTGAATTTGGTCGGTAATGTCGTTGACGGTAAAGACGAGGCTGACGATTTGGCCGTCAGCGTCTTTGACGGGGGCACCGTTAATGGAGAGCACGCGCCGCTGGGTGTTGGGCCATTCGATCGCATGGCGAATGTCGTACACCGGTTCACCCGTGGCCATCACGATGTTGAAGGGCTGCTGGTCATTGCGCCAGGGGCTGCCGTCGAGGTTTGTGGCGCGCCAGTCGGGGGAGTTGTAGGTGCGCTGGGTCAAGTTGTTGAGGGTGAGGCCCAAGACGGTTTCGGCGCGGCTGTTGGCGAACAAAATGCGCCCGTCGGGGGCCAGTACGGTAATGGCGGCGACACTCGTGCTCATGACGCTGTTGAGCAGGTCGCGCTCGGTTCTGAGGGCCAGATTGGCGGACTTGCGCTCAGCCTCTAGCTGGGCGGCGGCGCTGATATCAAACAGCAGCCCGTCCCACACCGTAGTACCGTCGGGCTGCTGCTCGGGGTTGGCAATGGCCTGAATCCATTTCGTGGTGCCGCTGGGGAGGATAAACCGCCCCTGCCAGTGAAAGGGGCTCAGGGTTTTGGCCGACTGGGCGATCGCCTCCGTTAGCGCTGGGACATCGTCTGGGTAGATTACCCGCCACGCCTGGGTGACATCGTTGAGAATGGCCTCGGGTTCTAGCTCGTAGAGCGTGCGGGTACCGGGGCTCATGTAGGTAAAGGCCTGGTGTCCAGTGGCGGCGTTTTGTTCGTAGCGGTAGATCACCCCCGGCAAATTGGCGGCCAAACTCCTGAACCGGGCTTCGCTGGCGCGGAGTTCTAGCTCGGTCTGCTTGGCTTCGGTGATGTCTTGGCTAACGACGACGACAATCCAGCCGTCGTTGGCATGATCGCGGCGCGATGAGTAGTGCTGAGAAATGTACCGCCACGAGCCGTCTGGGTGTTGGAAGCGAATCTCAACGCTGGCCGTCTGCGCCGGGAAGATCACCTCCTCCATTAGGGGCTGGATGACCGACTCTAAATCGTCTGGGTGGACTCGGCTGCACCAGAGGGTGGGGTCGGCTAAAAAATCGCTGTCTGAAAAGCCGTAGACCTGGTGATGCCCTGCCGAAAAATAGCTGTATTGCCAGCGGCGATCGCAGAAGACCAGCAGCTGCGACAGGGCCACACTGTCCAGGTCAATGTCCCAGCGGGTGAGGCGGTTATCTACAGCGCTGGAGCATTGCCCTCTGAGACGGGGATGTCGGCTTAGCACTACAATCGCCCCCAGCCCCAGAGCGCCTAGCCCCAGCCAGCCGGGATGAAGGGGTAAGGCGGCGATCTCAGCTGCCGTGCTGACCGGCGATCGCCGTTGACTCTCTCCCCCAGAAGCTCCAAGGTCACTCACTCCAGGCAGAAGTAAACAGACGGCTGCGATCGCAGCCGTCCTTGAGGCGTTCATTATGGTGCGAATCAGTGCTGGCCAAAAACCCATGCCAAATCCTCAACCCGCCTGCCCGTTGCCCAGGAATCGGCCCAAGGTGGCCCATCTTCCCCAGGGGCAGTGGTTCTTAGCGGTAGTTACACAGCTGGTGCCAAGGTCGTCGTACCTAAATTACCCAAACCTTTTACAAAGCTCGCAGGCCGTTCCCTCTGTCCACCTCATAACGGCGGGCAGCAGGGGTGCAGCGAAAGATTCCTAACGGGCTGGGCACTGCCGAAAAACTTCAGAAATCGGGATTGCAACCCACAAAAGCTGACCTATCATTAGCGCCAGGGGCGTGGGTGGGTATGCTGACAAAACGAGCTCATTGGGGCCGCACCAGCCTACTGAATCTGCAAACACCGTCGGTGGAGGGGAAGTGATGAAACTGCGTTACACCATTGTGCTGTTGGGTCTGGGCCTGATGATCGGGGCCACCCCTGGGAGAGGCTATGCCCAAACTCCCGCTGAACCTGAGGTTATGGAGCCCGAGGTGGCTGCCCCTGAGGGGATGGAACTCGAAGGTCTTGAGCCCGCCCCTGCCGAGCCGGAAATGCCTGAGACTGAGGCGGCTGAGCCCGGCCTATCGGCCATTGGGGCCTACAATTTGGGGGTTGAACGCTACAACAGCGGTGACTATACCGCTGCCCTCGAAGCCTTTGATACGGCGATCGCAAAGGATCCTACCCTGGCCAACGCCTACCTGTACCGAGGTCTAATCTACTCAGAGCAGGGCGACTACGATCGCGCCCTCATCGACCTCAACCAGACCCTCAGCCTTGACCCCAGCAACGCCAACGCCCTCTTTGCCCGAGGCAGCGTTTACTACCGCCAGGGAGAGTCTAGCCAGGCCCAGGCCGACTTCAACGCGGCCCTAGAGCTCAACCCCGACTCCGTAGGGGCTTACCTTTATCGTGGTCTGATCGACAGCGAGCAGGGTCGCCACGACCTCGCCATCGAAGATTTCTCCACCGCCATCGAGCTTAACCCCGACAACCCAACCGCCTACGTGCTGCGGGGCTTTGCCCTAGAGCAGGAGAGCAACTACACCGCAGCCGTGGCTGACTTTAGCAAGGCCATTGAGCTGAACGGCGATCTGCCACGGGCCTATATGGGTCGCGGGGTGTCGTACTACCAGCTGGGGTTGTTTGACGCCGCTCTTAGCGATCTCAACGAGGCCGTCAGCCGCGACCCCGAACTGGCGCGGGCCTACCTCAACCGCAGCCACGTCTACTTCCGCCAGGGTCGGCCCAGCCGGGCTTTAGAAGATTTAGACCGCGCCATTGAGCTCAGCCCCGAGCTGGCCGAAGCCTATATGAGCCGGGGCACCATTCGCGCCAATCAGGGCGATCTGCGCGGGGCCCAGCAAGACTTTGCCCGAGTGCTTCAGCTCAACCCCGACTCGGCGATGGCCTACAAGCAAAAGGGCGACGCCCTGCTGCAAGCGGGGGATCCGACGGCGGCGATCGCAGACTACACCGAGGCGCTATTCCTCGACCCGGCCTACGCCGCCGCCTTCAAAGCCAGGGGCGATGCCCGCCTGTCTACGGGGGATGTCTTTGGGGCGATCGACGACTATAGCCAAGCCCTCGCAGCGCAGCCTGGCTACCTAGAGGCCTACTCGGCTCGCGGCTCGGCTTACCTCCGAGTGAACCAGCCCCAAGACGCCTATCAAGACCTCACCCAGGCGATTGTGAGCGCCCCCAATAGCGCTGATCCCAGGCTGTTTTACAACCGTGGGGTGGTGCGCGCCCGTTTGGGTGACGATGCCGGTGCCCGCCGCGACTTTGAGCAAGCCGCCCAGCTCTTCTTGCAGCAGGGCGAAGCTGCTGGCTATCGGCAGACGCTGAATCAGATGAGCCAGCTGTAGCGGGTCAGGGGATGAAGGTGAGTAGATAAGGAAGGTTAGGAGGATGGGGGAGATAATGGGCACAGCCGCTGCAAAAGTAGCTGCCGTTCTCCTCTCCCTCTTCCTAACCTCCCTCATCTCCCATGCATCACCTCTGGCGTGCCCTGCGGCTGACCATTCTGGCCTTAATTTTGGGCTGTTTGCTGCTGCTGGCCCTGGCTGAGCCCGCCCTAGCGTCTATTCACACCTACCACGAGCAGCCGGGGCAAACTACCTACCGTTCGCGTCAAAGCCTGCGTGACCAGACCGATATGGCCTGGCAGGCCACGGTGTTTAAGCGTTACACCGGGGGAATGTTTCAGGGCACCTATCTGCGGTTAGTCGGGTTTCCGGGGCAGGGCGTCACCGATGCTAACTGTGACTTGGCGATTGAAACCGGCACCAGTGCCCAGTGGCAAGCCCCGCACCAGCTCGATCCTCAAACCCAGGCGCTGCCCGATGGGGTGGCTCAATACCAGATAGATGCCGTGCTGGCAGACCTTCAGCGCCCGATTCCGCTGACGCTGCGGGTGCCGCTGCGAGGGGGTGGCACCGCTCGACTGGTTGCGGCTCCCTACGTGGTGGAAGAATGGCTGCAACTCTACGCCATGGCTGAAGCTGCCGGTATAGCTGATTAATTAAAGCCATGGCTATGGGGTTGAGCGGCCTGGCGATCGCCCAATGCCCGAGGTTAAGAAAGACTACTGCGATCGCCAGATCCTCAGCCCCTAGGAACCTTAACCAACGACTTGCCGACTTACCAGGTGAAAGCCGCCGTGCCCAACTGCCTACGGGGCAGAGTCCCATGGAAGGAAGCTAGCGCTAACGACAACTCTAGGATGGCTGGACTTTAAAGAATAAAAAGCCGGGTAAGGCGCTATCACTGAGGAGCGAACACTCCACAATGTCCTGTGGCCCTACCCGGTCTTAGCTTTGGAGCACACGCGAGTCTACAGGATGTTTTGATAATCGTTCATAGACCAGAATTCGCCAATACATGAAAGTTCTGAAAAGTTCAGGATCTTGTTCAGGTGATGGGGAAACAAGGCGATTTTGGGCAAGAACTGGGACTAAAACCGTTCTTTCTTAAGAGTCTAGCCATAAATCATTGAAACAGCACCTATAGTCGGGAACTTTCTGGGCATAGGGACGTCTATGCTGCGCTGCGGAGCTTTTGAGCCGATTTTCGCTATTGATTCAGCCTAAGGGGAAGTAGAGGCGTCTGTCGGCAATATTGCGAAAGGCTAAGTAACGCAACGGTACGTACCAATCCTCAGCGGCGTTGGGCGGGTCTGCCAATTCATCGGGTTAGGATGACGTTGCTAGTTTTGGATTGACAGGTTCATGCTCGTCATTGTTCTGATTTTTATTGTCGGTCTTACCCCAGCCCTGGTGTCGGCGTACCTCACCGTGCGGGCTGACCGAGATGAAAAGTGCAGCAGCGCTTCAGCGACGCCCACGGCCCTGGGCCAGAGCATGCTCAAGCTGCTCGATGGCAATGCCGACATGCACTATATCGAGGGTATGGGCTACATGATTGGCGATATTACATGCGACTTGAACGCGCGATCGCCCTATCTGCGCTGCGCGACTAATCCTATGGGGCCCTGCGATGGATGCAGTGCCTATGCTCCCAAAGTCTTTGACCGTCAGGTTTAGGGCCGCCAGGCCCCAGGGCAAACGGCAAATCATGAGGCACCTAGGGCATGTCCCTAGGTGTTTCGTTTGTGAGCGAGGGTAGGGTAGTGAGGCGATCGCGCCTAGCCCAACGCCCGCGATACAATCCTTAAGATAATCCTCTAATCCCCGACCGGAATACCGGGGTTTGTGGGAGAATAGCGATCGTGAACGCTAAGCAACTTTATTTGCACCCTGTCGAGATTAAACGGAGATTTGAGATGGCGCTTCAACTTGGCGATCAGGTACCTAACTTCACCCAGCAGACCAGCGAGGGTGAGATTGACTTTTATAGCTGGGCTGGCGATAGCTGGGTGGTGCTGTTTTCGCACCCCGCCGACTACACCCCCGTGTGCACTACTGAGCTGGGTAGCGTGGCCAGGCTCAAGCCCGAGTTTGACAAGCGCAACGCTAAAGTCATTGCCCTCAGCATAGACAGCGCTGAGTCTCACCAGGGCTGGATTGGTGACATTAACGAAACCCAGGGCGTGACCGTTAACTACCCCATCATTGCCGACGACGACAAAAAGGTCGCTGACCTCTACGGCATGATTCACCCCAACGCCAACGCTAAGGTGACCGTGCGCAGCGTATTTGTCATTGACCCCAGCAAAAAGCTGCGGCTGACCATTACCTATCCGCCGAGCACCGGACGCAACTTTGCCGAGATTCTGCGGGTGATTGACTCGCTACAGCTCACCGACAACTACAGCGTTGCCACCCCCGTAGACTGGAAAGACGGCGACGACGTGGTAGTGGTTCCCACCATTCCCACCGAAGAAGCTAAGCAGCGCTTCCCCAAGGGCGTAACCGAAATTAAGCCCTACCTGCGTATGACTCCCCAGCCCAACAAATAGGGCCAGAGCATCACACATTACACTAGGCGCGCTGCGGTGCGCCTTTTTTATGACCAATTGGGTAGAGTCGAGGGGCAGCGGCTGTATTACACTGCCCCTAACGCTGCATTCTGTAGGTATCCTGTGCTAGACGAGCAAGCTAAGAAAACCCTTTTGCGCAAAATCCCCCATGGGCTTTACATCTGTGGCGTTAAAGATGGGGATGACCTCAACGGCTTCACGGCGAGCTGGGTGATGCAGGCTTCCTTTCAGCCCCCTCTGGTGGTGAACTGTGTCAAAAACGACTCCACCTCCCACGCCATGGTGAAATCTAGCGGCGTGTTTGCCCTCAGCTTTCTAGAAGCCGGGCAAAAAGACTTGGCCCAAAACTTCTTTAAGCCCCTGCGCCGCACGGGCAACAAGTTTGAAGACATCGAGTTTTACCCCGGCCCTGAAACCGGCTGCCCCATCATCAAAGACACCCTAGGCTATGTGGAATGTCGAGTGGTGGGCGCTGTCGAGCACGGCGACCACACCGTGTTTGTTGGCGAAGTAGTCGGTGCCGCTATCCACCGCGAAGGCGATCCCCTGCTGTTGGAGAGCACCGGCTGGAACTATGGTGGGTAGAAACTAAGTTGAAGTCAGTCGCTTGAGTACATGAGAATGTCCGCTAGAATAGCCAGTAGCTTTGTACTGCTTCTGGGTGGACGTGCGATGACTGATGAAAAGGATGGAAAGATTAACCTCGCTGGATGGGCGGCTGTTATAACCGCATGTGCTGCGGTTATAACAGCCGTTGGCTTTCCAAACTTCTTCCCTGACTTGGTCAAGCACTACTTCATTACCCTGTCAGCACAATCTAGTTCTTTAGGACAGGATCAGGTTGTTCCGCCTAGTACCCAAGATAGCTCGCCTCCTTCCAGCCTTACTGCTATTGCAGGTGAAACCAGGATATCGCCCGTTGACGCAGTCTTAAGCCTTCGGCAGGGTATGGATTACGCAGAAGCGAGAAATAAACTTCTTAGTTCTGGGTGGATGCCAGTTGATGATAATTTTTCAGGCGCAGAGTCGGCAGATCATGTGTTCGTGGACTCCCAGGCAACTATGTCAATAGGGGAAGGTTTTTCGGAAATTTCTTGCCAAGGTACGGGGCTGGGTTTGTGTTCTGGAAAATTTCAATTAGAAGATGGCCGTTCTCTTCAAGTAACTGTTGCAGGCCAGCTTTCTGACGACTATAGTTTACTTTTCCTTGATAGTAGCTTCTATATTGAACCTTCAGAGGCTACTCTCGGTGTTATCGATCAACTAAAGCCCGGTCTTCAATACAGAAAAGTAGAGCAGCTTTTGATCTCGGAAGGATGGCAAACATACATATCAAATCCAATGCACAGGCAGGATGAGTTGCCTGAGAACTCCCAGGGTTTTCTGGAAGAGTTTGCGCACTTTGAAGACTGTGCATGGGACGACTACGGAGATATTTATGAATGTCGATTTATTCTTTCTACAGCGGGAGGAAGAAGGCTTACTATCGTGACTGATGTTGAAAGTGATAGAACGTATTACGAGCCAACTCTTAAAAATTGGACTTTAGAATAAGATTAACAGTTTCTGTTTTTTAACCACCATGCCTCTTATCAAAGTGCAGACCTCCATTACTTCCCCTGCCAAAGCCCAGGTCGAGGGGCTACTCAAGGAGCTGTCTGCCAGTTTGGCTAGCCACCTAGGCAAGCCAGAATCCTACGTGATGACAGCTTTTGAGGCCAACGTACCCATGACCTTTGGTGGCACTACAGACCCCGTGTGCTACGTCGAGATCAAAAGTGTGGGCACGATGGGCGGGGCCAAAACCCGCGCCATGAGCCAGGAGTTTTGTACTCAGCTAGAGACCGCTCTGGGCGTGCCCAAAAATCGCACCTATATCGAGTTTGCGGATGCCCCCGGTGCCATGTGGGGCTGGAACGGAGGCACCTTTGGCTGAACAAAAACGGCTGATGCCGGATTCTACTTGTTTCACTCTAAGTTGAGCTTTCGCAAGTAGCGATCGCCCTCTCTAAAACGGCACGTCCTTGTCAGCGTGGGAGGGCTGCTTAGCAGCCGCCTCTGAGGGTTTCAGTAGGGTTGTGTCGAGCCCAGGGCTTAGGTCATCGTCTAAATCAACCACCTGGCCGTTAAAGAAATGGGCAAAGTTTTTCACGGCTCGGTCAAAGTCGCTGGCGATCGCAGGTAAAGACGGTGGCACAGGCGCAGCGGGGCTAGCGTCTGCCGCAAGAGCAGGTTCAGGAGTTGCCGCTGGTTCTGCTGGCGATTCTGCCGGGGGCGCTGAGACGACAGGCGGGGGCGGAGGACTGAGCACTACTGGAGTTGGTGGGGTGGTATTTTGCTGCCCCGGCGCCTGGGAAATGTTGGGGGCTGGGGCCTCAGGCTTTGGGTCGGGCAGCACCTCCAGGGAAACCTGCACTTTGTGGTTGAGCACCTGCTGAAAGGCCGCTTCCACATTCTCGACTCGGCCCTGGGCCATCTTAAACAGTGGCCTAGAGCTAATGCCGACTCGGGCCACCACCCCATCGAAAAACAGCAGGCTGCCCTGCTGTTGCATCAGTGCGCGGGTGCCCAGGGGCTCTAACACCGCTATCACCTGAAGCCATAGCTGCACCAGGTTAGGGGATGGGGTGGCTTCAGCGGGCGGCACATCCTGGCTATTGTTGGGGGGAGAATTTGATGCGACGGCAGGCACGGGGGCTGGCTTTGACGCTGCCCCATTGGCAGTTTCCGGCGGCACCATTAGGTCTGGCGGTGCGGGCGGCGGCACTGATGATGGTGGACTGACGATTGGCGGTGCTGGCTGAGGCGGGGGGCTGGGTGCGATCGTTGGGGTGATCGGAGGGGCGATCGCACCCCCTGCCCGCCCAGCGCTCATGGCACCACTGGCCTGCCCGGCCAGCGTCGATGGCAGCAGCCCTAGCAGCGTCACCTCTAGCCACAGCCGGGGCTGGGTGGTGTTTTTAATCTGCACCTCGGCGCTGCGCAGGTGCTGTTGCCCCAGCAGCAGCACCATTGGATCCAATTGTTGCACCAGGGTTTGCATGTCGGCCCAGGTGGGGGGAGTGATGGCGACCAGGTCGTGGCGATCGCCCGCCGTCTTGGCAATCAACAGATCTCGGTAGAACCCGGCCAGGTTTTGCAGCACAATCAGTGGCTCCCGGCCCCGATCCATCAGCTTGCGGGCACCGTCGAGCACGGCGGTGCCGTCGTCGCTGAGGATGGCCTGAACCAGAGCCAGCAAATCGCGCTCGGGCACGGCTCCCACCAGATCCCACACCGCATCGGCTTCCACGGGAGGTTCTAGCAGACTGAGCTGGTCGAGCAGACTCTGGGCATCGCGCAGCCCCCCCTGGGAAACCTGAGCCACCAGCCGCAGGGCCTCGTCGTTGATAACGATGGTTTCCTGGTCGGCAATTTTTCGCAGGTGAGCAATCATCGGCTCTAGGGGAATACGCCGATAGTCGAACCGCTGACAGCGCGAAATAATCGTCGGCAGCACCCGCTGAGGGTCAGTGGTGGCGAGGATAAACACCACATTGCTGGGCGGTTCCTCTAAGGTTTTGAGCAAGGCATTGAATGCCGCGGTGCTGAGCATGTGGCAATTGTGAACCAACAACCCATTGGCGACAAAGTTGTGGTTATCCTCCACCTCTATGTCGTAAACCGGCTCAGCCCCAGCGGGGGTCACAGATACGACCGTTTCCAAACTTGTAGTCCATTTCAGGAATGGAAAACCGTTGAAGCTCGACCAGCCAGCTTCGAGCTGCCTTTGCACCCATTGCGACGTAGTCGTATCTGCCACTGAGGGTTCTTGTGTAGGATCTAACTTTTGCTGAGTAACCCAAGTCGGTGAGCCATCCAGCAATGAGCTGGTTTTCTGCGCTGGAATAGCCTTCGGTATGGAACTGAATTTGGGGGCTGCCTTGGGGGCTGAGGCTGAGGGAGCCATCATCCATGTACCACCAGGCCAGTCCTTCTGGAGAAATTTGGGATAACCAGCCATGGGAAACGACTTTTCGTCCACCGTCACTTCTGACGAGGTCAAAGACTTGGACAAGTTCAGGATGACAGACGGTTCGACAACAGATAGAGGTTGCACCGTAACCGGCGTTGGCTGTGCTGTATAGGCTGGGCCGTAAGTTGGAGAGTCGGGATGCTTTGTATTCCATCCATGCCCGTTGCTGTTCCCCATGAGTCCAGGCCAGGCGGGGGAATCTGCTGTATTTATTGGGATAAATGATGGATCCATCCCCCAGCAGAGTGCCGTAGATAAGCCCAAGGGTTTCGGCAGAAAGTGGTTTGAGCTGCTCGTTAAGGTGCTCGGTTCTGAGATCCCAAAGCCCATGCCCCTTTCTATAAGGGTGTTTTTTCCAATGACTTTGAATGCTTTTGAGTCCTTTCCCTTTTTGCTGCAAGAATTCTGGGATACCAAGTTTTTCGCCACAGCCACATTTGCAACTTGGCCGCAGGGACTCAGCTTGCTCAAGGATAAGCTCAAGGCTGTAAGGTCTTTGGCCGTAGGTATTGCCCCTAAACTGGTGCCCTCGTACGAAACGCCGGAGTCGTCGATCAGAGCCAACTCTGTTGATGAGGGTGCCGCAGCCACAGGCGCAGGGGACAAGATCTTGCTCCCCGATTTGATCTCCCTTGCGGCTACCCATCCCTGATCAGTTCTAATTAAATGATTGCCAGTACACCTGATCTTACGATGGGTAGTCTGAATTTCCAAGATGTCTCGGGTGCCTTGGTCAAGCCAGCGCAGAACACGCTTAAACTCCCATGTGCCTATTTGGTCGTCATAGCTGAGCACCTGCTTACCTTCGATCGCAGGGTCGTCGATCCTGACTAGGCCGTCTTGGGTGAGAACTAAGGAGTCGCCAGTCAGGCACTCGTCGATCACATACACCTTGTACCGACACTGTACCGGGGCAAACTGGGCACGCTCGATCAGCTCACGGATGTTATCGACCCCGGTGTTGCTGGCGGCGTCGATTTCAATGAAGTCGAGGGCCGAGCCGTTAGTGATCGAGCGACAGGTTTCGCAGGTGCCGCAAGGGTTTGGAGTGGGGTGATCTTGGGCAATACAGTTGAGCGACTTGGCCAAAATGCGGGCGCTGGAGGTTTTGCCCGTGCCTCGAGGGCCACAAAACAGGTAGGCCGGGGCAATGCGCCGCTGGTTGAGGGCGCTGGTGAGGGTAGTCGCGATCGCATCTTGACCCACCAGAGCGCCAAAGGTCTGGGGGCGATACTTGTGGTGCAGCGGTTCGTAGGCCATAGCACTAAGATACCGCGCCCGCTCCCATCTCTGAGTAGTCAGCCCGACTCCGCCAGTCCACGGTAGGTAAGGAACAGAACGGATTAGTCTGAGAAATGAATGATCAGGGTCTCCATCTCGGAGGTAGCGCACTGGAGGGCCTGCCCTCGGGCCGTGCACATGCGAGCCTGGGTTTTCTGGGCTAGTGCCTTAACCCGTTCGACGGCGGCGGAAATATCCTGCCGCTGCTGGCGATCGCTGTGGGGGCAGGGCTGGGGAACCGGCAGGGTGACTACGGTTGCCGCCACCGGCCCTTCAGCCGCAGAGTAGCCCTGAAAATAGGCCAGCGCCAGTCGCCGAAACAGCCCCTGCAAATGACTCGGCAGGTCTTGCTCGACCTGGTTGGGCTTCGCTAGGCAATCTACTAGCTGACCCATGGCGTGGGCAATTTCCATATTGTCTTGGCCGCTGGTGGGATAAACATCCTTAAGATCTAGCCAGCAAGCCTCAAAAGCTTTTAGTTCTCGTAGCATCATGGGGTTACTTCACCGTTGGGATAACCGTGACGATAGTAGGTGCACCCTGCCCATGACCTGAATGGAGGTTGTCCGGGGAGGACATCCGGTCTTAGAGTGTTCCAGCTAGATACTTATCCAGAGTTTTCGGCAATAGGCCCAACGGGCCGAGGTTGCGACCTCAAAGGGGACGTTTATGGAGATGGAATACTCTTAGCTTTAGAATGCCCCCCGGTCAGGTAAAGCCTCCACGGCTGAATTAACGATTTTTTAAGGACGGGATCGAAACCATGGCAATCATTCAGCGAATTTACACCGACGGTGCCTGCTCCGGTAATCCTGGCCCCGGCGGCTGGGGTACGGTGCTGTATCTGGTCGATGGCGGGGTTCACGAGATTGGCGGCGGCGAGTCGCCCACCACCAACAACCGCATGGAAATGCAGGCGGCGATCGCCGGGCTGGCCCTGCTGCGCGACAGCGGCCAAACCGAACCCGTCACCATTCACACCGACAGTGAATACGTGCTCAAGGGCATCACCCAGTGGATCGCAGGCTGGAAGCGGCGGGGCTGGGTCAACTCAGCCAAAAAGCCCGTGCTCAACCGCGATCTGTGGGAGGCCCTAGACAGCGTCACCACCGAGGTCAACCAGACCCTCGATCGCCCCTTGCAGTGGATCTACGTGCGCGGCCACTCGGGCGACCCCGGCAACGAGCGCTGCGATACCATTGCCCGCGCCTATGCCGCCAAACGCGCGATCGCCCTGACCACGGCAGCCCTCCCCTAGGAGTTCTACAACCCTCCTCCCCCGGCACCTGAACGGGGGACGGGGTTGCCGATAGTATGAGAACAGCGATCAACTGACTAAATATATATAGAGTGCCGTCTCTAGCGAGGAATGCCGTGCTGCTGTCTAAAGGGTTTGAAATTGAGATGTATACCGGCACCCCGGCAGGGGATGTGGTCGGTCTTTCCGATCGCATTGTGGCGGATCTCAATGGTTTCGTGCGCGAGCCCGACAGCCGCAATGTCGAGTACACCACCCCGCCCCTGTGCCAGTACGAAAAGCTGCTGTGCGAACTGGTGCGCCCCCGCCACGAGCTGCGTCAGTACCTCAGGGGGCTGGGCAACTATACCCTTGTGCCCGGCAGCACCCTAGCCCTGGGGGATACCGATCGCTTCTACCGCTCTGACCCCAGCAACCCCTACCACGCCTATATTGAGCAGACCTACGGCACCACCGTGGTCACCGCCAGCGTCCATATCAACATTGGTATTTCAGATCCAGAAATTTTGATGCGGGCCTGTCGCCTGGTGCGGGTCGAAGCCCCTCTGTACTTGGCTCTGACCGCTTCGTCGCCGTTTTTGGGCGGCAAAGCCACCGGTTCCCACTCCAGCCGCTGGCAGGTGTTTCCCAAAACTCCGGCCCACGTGCCCCTGTTCACCAGCCACGCCCACCACATTCAGTGGATGGAAGCCCAGCTCGCCGCAGGCACCATGCAAAACGTGCGCCATCTGTGGTCGTCGGTGCGGCCCAACGGCGATCGCCGCCCCTACAACCTCAACCGCCTAGAGCTGCGCATCTGCGACCTGATCAGCGACCCCGTGGCGCTGCTGGCGGTGGCGGCCCTGCTCGAAGCCCGGCTGATTCAGCTGATCCAAAACCCAGAACTAGACCCGCTGATCTTAAGTGAGCTACCGGAAGCCAGCCGCAACGACGACCTGGTCACCCTCACCGACGCCAACGAAATGGCCGCCGCTAGCCAGAGCCTAAGTGCTGAACTGCGTCACTGGCAGAACGGTCGCCCGATTCTCGCCAGCGATTGGATCCAGCAGCTCTACGAAGAGGTGTGGCCGACCGCCAAAGCCAACGGCCTCAGCTGCTTCCTCAGCCCGGTGAAGAAAATTCTGCGGGAAGGCAACGAGGCCCAGCGCTGGTTGCGCCAGCACGAAGCCGGGCAGTCAGTGCAGCAGGTGATACAAAATGCGATCGCTGAGGTAGCGGCCAGCGAGGGCAGCTTGGCTCGCGATCTGTGCGAACCCTGCGCCGCCTAGGGGCGATCGCACCCTCCTCAGGCAAACATTTACTTATAGGCGCCATAAGGAAAGCTTTCTTCAGTAGAACCCGATCCCCCCTTTTGGGGTCAATTTTCGAACAGGGCAAAACTACTGAGGGAAGTATTAATAAAATCTATATCCCCTAGACATTTCCACCATTGTCCTAAATGGTCTTCTCGTCCTCTGGTCTAGCCCGTTGTTTTGGTTCTCCCGTCCATGCCCGCCATTGTCTTAGTTACGCCCCAAATCCCCCCCAATACTGGGAATATCGCCCGTACCTGCGCCGCTACGACCACCCCTCTGCACCTAGTTGGCCCCTTGGGGTTTGACCTCAGCGATCGCGCCCTCAAGCGGGCCGGTCTCGACTACTGGCCCCAGGTTGACCTCACCCTACACTCCGATTGGGACACCTTCTCCGCCCAGCAGCGCCAGCGGGGAGGGCGAACCATCGGCTTTAGTACCTCGGGGCGATGTAGCTATACAGAACTGACCTATCGCCCCAACGACTGGCTTTTGTTTGGCAGCGAAACCGAAGGACTTTCTAAAACAGTGCTGGCTACCTGCGATGAAACCGCCTACATCCCGATGGATCGCAGCGTTGTGCGCAGCCTTAACCTGTCGGTGAGCGCCGCCATCGCTCTCTACGAGACGCTGCGACAGCTCCAACTCTTCCACCCTCGCCCTGCCTCTGATTAGGCCGGTGCCTAAGGCAAACTAGGCTCTAAACGTCAAGACTCTTCCAGCCGATCTAGGCCTGAGAAAGAGTGTCTCAAGTCGCCCACGGCTGAAACGATCATGATTAATGACCATGAAGTAATGCCTGAGGCTACATCTCGCGCTTGCTCACACGGCTTAGAACCGAGCCCAAATCGCTGAATTCGAAAGCGCGAAACCCCTAGCACAGGCCACCCCCAGGGCAAAATGGAACCAAAAAGCCAGCAACAAAAATAAGCGGTTTCCAGGGATACAAAATCAGGGCGGTGAAGATAAGAAATTTATATAGCCTACTTTCATGGCTTTGACCCCGGCATCTGTCGTAGGTAGTAGAGGCCTAATCCTAGGCTTTGCTAAGGCTCTGATCAGGCCTATAGGTCAAGGGTTAGCGGCCTTAGCCACAGCAGTTTAGGGCTCGAAAACCCAGACAGGCACTACAGTCGATCGGCTCGGTCAAGCCCCAAACAATACGCTTGCCAAATACTTTTTTTTGGGGTTAAACGTTTATGTTGTGCTCATTATCCCGGTCACGAGCCTATCGTTCAGGGAAGTGACGTAGAACCCCTAGGTATTGATTTTCGTGTTAAGTCATGTAAACTTGCCTAGGTTGCCGAAAGCAGGGTATTGTTACCTAGCTAAGGCGTTAATCTGTCGATCCGTTGTTGTTCTTCTGCTAACTGCCTGCCTCGTCACTCTTTCCTCGGTTGAGTCTCTGCCCCCTGGCGCTACCTCCGTTGATTGAGTTTTGAGGATTTCCATAGGTTGTTAAGCGCTGGTTTACAGGAGGTCGTTCCTTGAAACGCGTAGTTCCCCAAGAGTCTGAAGTTGATTGCCTGCCCTCTAGTTTGAGCAGCGCTCAATCGGAGACTTCAGGAGGTTATCGTCGAGTGCAAACCTCGGCAGCCATGTTGGGTATAGCCCTATCATTCGGAGCATCTGCTTCACTGCTTACAGAGCCAGAACTGGCTTTGGCTGCCGATGGCCCTAACCTAACCGTCTTGCCTGCGGTCAATCGAGATAATTCTCAAGTGCCCAAGCTACTGTCCGCTGAGACAGCCCCCTCCTCGGCGTATCACACCGTTGAAGCCGGTGAAAGCCTCTGGAAGATTGCCGCTCAACACGAGGCCGATGTCCAAGCCATTAAAGTGGCCAACGGTATTGCTGGTGACGATGTACTGCGGGTTGGGCAGGTTATTCGCGTTCCTGCCGTAGGAATGACCAATCTAACCGCCAGTGGTGACGTCTCTCGCCTCGCTCTTAAATCTGGCGTCGCTGGGGGTGTTGGCGGCGATTTGGCCGCTGCTAGCGGCCTCCTACCCTCCCAGGATGTTCCCTCCGTCGATGAGCTGGAGAAAACGTGGCAGCTAGAGGGTGCTCTATCCCTCGAAGGTGAAGATGAGCTGTCTGAAGAAGACCTCGCTAACGCTGAACTGTCCGAAGAAGAACTTTCTGACGCCGACCTTGCGGGGATTTCCTCAGAGCTTGCAACTGGTGAGAGCAGCCCTTCCTCCCTACCTTTGGCTGCGCTCCCCACTCTTGAGCAAGAAGTTGTGCAGCAGCCTGCTTTACAGACTGCTGCTGTCGAGGCAACCCCTTCCTCCAGCCAGCAGGTGGCCCGAGTCGATCAGGTAGCCCCTCAGGAAGAGGCTAATGCGTCCGAGCCAGTTGAGTCATTTGCTAGTTTGCCTCTCTACGAGGCAGGTGAGCTGCCTGCTGCGGCTACCCAACCGTCGCCATCTGTAGCAGCTAGCACTACTTCAACGGTAGTGGCCAAGAAAGATTTCACCATGGCGGCACTTTCCCCAAGGGCGGCGGCGACGACCGCTGCTACGGGAGAGGTTGGTACCGTCCGGTCTTATCAGGTCAAGCCAGGCGATACCCTGTGGTCGATCGCGTCTCGCAACGGCATTACCCTGGATGAGCTTCTCAGCCACAACAACAATGTCAATCAGCCCGAGGCTCTTTCAGTCGGCGACAGTCTGAGTATTCCTCTAGCTTCGGCTACGGAAGAACCGGTTGGCTTGCCCTCCAGTGGCTTAGCTGCCGCTCCTAGAACCCGTGAGCAGGCTATTCGCGACCACTTAGCCCGCATTCGTGAATCCAACAGCACCCAGGTGGATCGCAATGCCCTGAATGCGCGTATTCGTGAGGCTCGCCAAGAGCTTGAACGAACTCGCGCCGTCGGCTCGTCTCCGGAAGCTGTTTCTCTGGAGTACCACAGCCCTGAAGCAGTTGCGCCTGAGCCGGTTGCGATCGCCTCTACTGCCGTGGGTGGCCCAGAGCCCGCTAACGAGACGGCTCTGGCCGTCAGGGAAGGTGCCCAGACTCTAGCCGCTCCCGCAGCTTCCTCTGAGTGGACGGTTACCGATGCCGCAGCCGACCAGGTGCAGCCGATCGCAGCTCTGAGCCCGGTCGCTGCAACCGTAGCTGACGAGCCTGAACAGCTAGATGCCGCCGCTCCTCCCAGCCAGCTGCTGGCGGCTGCTCCCCTGGGTGCTGATGCCTATCGGGTGGCGCCGAGTGTGCCGGTCGGTCAGACCGTGTCTCCCAGCATGCCGATGATGCCGGGTGCCAACGAGTTCTTGCCTGAGGCACCTCGCCTGTCTAACGGCTACATTTGGCCCACCCGAGGCACTCTAACGTCTGGCTATGGCTGGCGCTGGGGTCGCATGCACCGCGGTGTTGACATTGCTGGCCCTGTGGGAACCCCTGTTGTGGCAGCGGCACCGGGCGTTGTCGTGAAGTCGGGTTGGAACTCCGGCGGCTACGGCAATCTGGTGGATATCCGTCACTCTGATGGCAGCATGACCCGCTACGCCCACAACAGCCGTTTGCTGGTGCGAGAGGGTGAGCAGGTGCGCCAGGGGCAGCAGATCTCTGAGATGGGCAGCACCGGTTACAGCACTGGGCCTCACCTCCACTTTGAGGTGCATTTGCCCAGCAGTGGTACCGTCAACCCAATGGCCTATCTTCCCGATCGCTGATTGATTTAGCCATGATTTAGTCAAGCGGGCTGGCGTTGTTGTCGGCCTGCTTTTTGTTGGCTATCTCCAGGGAAACAGAGCTCGATGCTGACAGAAAAATTGCTGGATACAGCTTGGTATGTTGGTTCATTCTGTGATAGATTCATTAACTGTTGGTTGACTGATAGGGCAATGCCCTGGCCGATAAAAATCGATGCTACGGCTCAGTAGCTCAGTGGTAGAGCAGGGGACTCATAAGCCCTTGGTCGCAGGTTCAAATCCCGCCTGAGCCATTTTTAACGGTTTGTGCAACGAGCGTTTGGTCTTGCTTTTTCTGGATATGCATAGCAAAGCCGAGGGCTGACACGCATACCGGGGGCGGTTTTCTCTGGCCCAGGCACTATGATGGTACTGCGCAACGGTTGGTAAGACCTTGAGGGAATGAGTCCATGCCTGAGATGAGAGATGACTGTTTGCGGGTGGGCCAGATGGCACCCGACTTCAGCGCTACCGCCGTAGTTGATCAGAATTTCAAGATTGTTAAGCTATCGGACTACCGAGGCCGATATGTGGTCCTATTTTTTTATCCCCTTGACTTTACCTTTGTTTGCCCTACCGAGATTGCAGCCTTTAGCGATCGCTACGGTGAGTTTAAAGCTCTCAACACCGAGATTTTAGGGATCTCTGTGGACAGCGAATTTGCCCACCTAGCCTGGATCCAAACTGAGCGTAAGCTAGGTGGCGTGGGTGACCTAAACTATCCCCTGGTGTCTGATATCAAAAAAGACATTAGCGCTGGTTACAACGTGCTTGACCCTGACAGCGGGGTGGCGCTGCGGGGGCTATTTATCATCGACCGAGATGGGGTACTTCAGCATGCCACCATCAATAACCTGGCCTTTGGCCGCAAGGTTGATGAAACCCTGCGGGTCTTGCAGGCTATTCAGCATGTGCAGGCTAACCCCGATGAGGTTTGCCCGGTCGATTGGCAGCCTGGGGACAAAACTATGATTCCCGATCCGGTAAAAGCGAGAGAATTCTTTGCTGAGGTCTAGCGAATCTGCTGCGATCGCCCCTGCTCTGCTGTCGTGTAATCATTTTTGAGTCTGATGAGCCCGATCGCAACCCTCCCAGACCAGGCGGCTCCCTGGCGCTATTGGCTGCCGTTGCCCCCTCGCCTAGGTCTACCCCTGGGCCAGATATCCCCCGACTTTGCCCTGTGGGATGTGACCTACCAGCGCACCGTGCGGTTGGCTAACTGGCGAGGCAAGCAGCCGGTGGTTTTGGCCTTTTGCCGCCTTTTGCCCGAGGTTGCCTACAGCCCTCAGCGATACGCCTCGCTGGTGGCGTTAAATCAAGTCTACGAGCAGTTTCGCAACGCCGGGGCTGAAGTGCTGGCCATCGGCAATCAGCCCCGGCGTCAGACTCAGGCCGTAGTAGATGACCTGGGCCTGACGTTACCCATGCTGTGCGACCCGACGGGAACGATCTTTCGGGCTTACCATACCGGGCAGGCTCTGGGGGCACCGTTGCCGGCTCAGTTTGTGCTAGACGCCCAGGGGCGACTGCGCTACTGCCACCTGTTTTCGCTGCTGCACCCGGCTCCACGGCCAGAGACGCTGTTGGCCACTCTCAATAAGCTATAAGCCTAGTTCTGGAGGGCGGTCGGGGTCGATAGGGGTTGCTCGACGGCGATGCGGGGGAGGCGGTGCTTGAAGCCGCAGAGAATCTCCCAGCTAATGGTGTTGGCCATGGCTGCCCAGTCGTCGGGGCCGATGGCGTGGCTCCCGTCACGACCGAGCAAGGTGACGACATCGCCCTCTTGCAGATCGGGAATGGCGCTGACATCGAGCATGAGCTGATCCATGGTGATGGCACCGATCTGCTGAACTAGGCGACCTTTGACCATGACTTGAAGCCGGTTGGAGAGCACTCGGGGGACTCCGTCGGCGTAGCCAACGCCTACCACGGCCAGCCTCAAGGGGCGATCGCAGACGTACTGATGGCCGTAGCTAATGCCGGTACCAGCGGGCACATCCTTGAGGTGGGTGATGCGGGCTTTGACCTGCATCACCGGCTGGAGGTCGAGCCGCGATCGCAAATGGGGAGCCGGGTAGAGGCCGTAGAGCCCCAGCCCCACTCGCACCAAGTCGTAATGCAGGGCGGGGTCAGCTAGAGTAGCCGCCGTGTTGGCCAGGTGCAGCCGGGGGGGCAGCAACTGCTGCTGTTGCAGGTGCCCCAGCGCCGCCCTGAAGCGCTGCTGCTGCTGCTGCATAATGGCGGGGTCGGGGCTGTCGGCGGTGGCCAGGTGAGAGTAAAGGCTGTCGATTTTGAGGTGGGGCAGCTGTCGCACAAACCGAGCAAAGTCTACGGCCTCGGCCCAGGGAAACCCCAGGCGGGTCATACCGGTGTCGATCTTGAGATGTACCCCCACCGGGCGGGCGGCGGCTAGCCCAGAGAGCGTGTCGGAAAAAACCAGGGCCTGTTTGGGGTTCACCAGGGTGGGCTGGAGTCGCCAGTGGGCGATCGCCTGCATCTCTTCGGTACTGTTGACCGCCCCCATGACCAAAATTGGGGCCTGAACGCCTGCGGCCCGTAGCTCAATTCCCTCGGGTACCGTGGCCACACCGAGCCAGGCGGCCCCGGCTTGCAGCGCCGTTTGGGCGACGGTGACCGCCCCGTGGCCGTAGGCATCGGCCTTAACCACCGCCATCAGCTGGGTGGTGGTGGGGAGTAGCCCCCTAAACTGGCGCACATTGTGTCGCAGCGCCGCCAGGTTGATTTCGACCCACGCACGGCAGCAGCGCATGGGTTCCAGGCTCGGGGCCAGGCTTGGAGTTTGATCCCAACTCAGCATTGTGTTCCTCCTTCACCACCGGGGCTAGCGACCCATCATAGCAACCGATCTGAGCCCCAGCTCGGGTCTCCACCGGCCGAAACACCCGCTGCATGACACTGTACCAGGGGGCAAAAGCCTCTATTTAGCTTCTGTGCTACCATCGGTCTAATATTCTTTAGCCAATTATCCACGCATTCGAATGGGTAAGGTTCTGGTGCTCAATGCCTCCTATGAACCGCTCAACATTACGAGCTGGCGTCGGGCTGTTGTCCTGATTATCAAGGGTAAGGCGGAGCGGGTTGAGCACAACGGCAAGTTTGTCTATGCCGATTTTCCGCTGCCGACGGTGATTCGGCTACGCCACTACGTACGCGTGCCCTACAAAGATATTCCCCTCACCCGGCGCAACCTGCTCCAGCGCGACAACCACACCTGCCAGTACTGTGCCTACAGCGGTGACGGGCTCACCCTCGACCACGTGCTGCCGCGATCGCGCGGTGGCAGTGACACCTGGGAAAACATGGTGGCCGCTTGCGTGCGCTGCAACGTCAAAAAGGGCAACCGTACCCCGCGCGAGGCCAACATGCCGCTGTTTAGTCAGCCCCGCAAGCCCCACAGCAGCCTCTACTTTGAGGTCACCCGACAAATTCACAGCGGAGTCCACCAGGAGTGGAAGAAGTACGTGATTGGCATCTCGTAATTGGTCCAAAACTAGCCAGTGGCCGCACGGCGTTGAACCCATGGGCTAGCCTCATCTCTAAGGGTGCCGTGACGTGAACGACGGGTATCCCATGACCTGATGACCGTTGGCCCCCAGACTCTATCGGGTGATGCTAGCGCTTCCACTGCAATTTGCAATAATAAAAGCAGGGCCACGGCGCTGCTGATAGCGCCTTGAAACTGAGACGATGGCTGAGCCAAGCGGGTTGACGTTAGCACCTCTAACGCCGTTGAGGGCGATCCCTTGTCTTTGCACTGAGGGGCTATGTCTACCTACCACTGAGCGCGCTGTCGCAGAAGGAATTGCCCATGATGACATTTAATATAGATTCTGAGTCCTCCGAAGCCACCCTTGGCAACGGTAGCGGGATGATTTCTGTGGTGCCGCGCCCCGAAAACGACAGCGACTCCGAAGATCCGGTGCAGGCGGTGCGTCGGCTGCTGGAAGGCCATCGCGGCGATCGCCACCTGGTGCTGCTGCAAGACTTTCCTGACCCCGACGCGCTGTCGTCGGCCTGGGCTTACAAGCTAATTGCCAGCAACTACAAAATCGAGTGCGACATCGTCTACGCGGGCACCCTTAGCCACCAAGAAAACATTGCCCTCGTCCGGCTCACGGGGCTGCCCGCCCGCCGCTGGCTGACCGCCGCCGATGGAGCCAGCCTGGCCGACTACCAAGGGCTAGTGCTGGTCGATAACCAGGGCACTACCAGCCAGCTCTACGAACACCTGAGGGAGGCGGGGCTGCCCCTGGTGCTGGTAATTGACCACCACGCCCCGCAGTCTAAGCTCGACGCCGAATACATTGACCTGCGCCCCCACATTCGGGCTACGGCCACCATTCTCACCCAGTATTTGCAGCAGGGGCTGCTGAACCTCGATCGCAACAACAGCAAGCACACAAAGTGCGCCACTGCCCTCATGCACGGGTTGCGGGCCGACACTAACCAGCTGATGCACGCCGGGGCCAGCGACTTTATGGCGGCGGCCTACCTAAGCCAGTTTTACGACGGTCAGCTGCTGAGTGCGGTGCTGCAAGCCTCGCGCTCCAAGCGGGTGATGGATGTGATCGAGCGATCGCTGCGCAATCGCAAGGTGCAAAACAACGTCTCTATCGCCGGGGTCGGCTACCTGCGCTACGACGATCGCGACGCCATTCCCCAGGCAGCCGACTTCCTAGTCACCGAAGAAAACGTGCACACCGCCGTCGTCTACGGCATCGTCCACGACGAGGATGAAGAGCGCGAGGTGGTGATTGGCTCCCTGCGCACCAGCAAAATCACCCTCGACCCCGACGAATTTATCAAAGAGGCCTTTGGCCAAGACAGCGAGGGCCGCTTCTTTGGCGGTGGGCGATCGATGGCTGGCGGCTTTGAAATTCCGGTGGGCTTTTTGTCGGGATTCTACGAAAACTCGGAGTTCAACCGCCTCAAGTGGGAAGTCTTTGACACCCAGATCAAGCAGAAGCTCTGGCGGCTCATCAACCCCGAAGAGGGCATGATCAACACCGACTGAAACTGGAGCCCTCTGCTGAGCAGGGTTCACTCAGCGGCGACATCCTGACCCAAAATAGACGGCTAACTACAGAATCCCACCTAATGAATCCAGGTGGGGTTCTGTAGTTAACGGCTTAGAATTTTGTCCTCTAGGACTGAAAAACTTCAGACGAATCTACCGGTTCAATCAAGTCGTCTTCGACGATCGTGCCTTTGCCACCTGAACCAAACCCACCATGGAGCAGGGTGTAGAAGCAGGGAATGATAAACAGCGTCAGTACTGTGGCCAGAGATTGCCCGAAAAACACCACGATGCCCAAAGGCTGTAAGAATTCAGACCCTTCACCAATACCCAGGGCCAGGGGAAACAGACCCAGCACCGCGGTGATAGTGGTCATTAGAATGGGGCGCAGGCGACGGGGGGCAGCGCGCAGAACGGCTTCCTGGCGAGAGCAGCCGGTAGCTTTATAGATCTGGTTGGCCAACTCCACCATAATGATGGCGTTGTTGACCACAATGCCCACCAGCAGCACAGCCCCTACAACCACCGTCGCGCCGATCGCGGTTTGGGTCACATACAAGCCTAAGATCCCGCCCGCCAGCGCTAGGGGCACTGTCAGCATAATCACCAGCGGGTCGATCAGCGAGTTGTACTGCACCGCCATGACCGTAAAGACCAGAAAGGCAGATAGCGCCCCCAATCCGGCCAGAGCCTGCTGTAGCTCAGCATTGGTGGCCGCCGCCGAACTGGGCAGCAGGGTTACTCCTTCAGGGAGTTCAAGTCCAGCGATCACGGCTTGAGCTTCGCTTAGGGCTTCGCTCAGGCTGGCCCCCTCCGCCAGGTCGCCAGAGATCAAGAACACCTGCCGACGGTTGATGCGCTGAATTTGGCCAGGGGCTTCCCCTAAACCTACCTGGGCAATATCGCCCAGCTGCACCAGCTGGCCATCGTCGGTAAATAGCGGAATATCCAGCAGTTGAGAGGAACGCTGCACGGTACCGGGTTCAAGCTGCACCTTGATGTCTACCAGGCGGTTGCCCCGCTGAAGCTGGGTCGGAATTGACCCCGTTAGCGCCGTCTGGATGGTGGTACCAATGTCGGCAGCTGTGAGGCCCAGGTCTTCAGCTCTGGCCCAGTCAGGGCGAATCTGCACCTCTGCCTGAGGTTCTTCCCCATCGGGTCGATAGCGGGCTAGGGTGGCCTGTTGGCCCAGGGCTTCAACAACTTGGCGGCCAGCCTGCAGCAAGACTTTGGTATCTTCGCTTTGCAGACCCACATCAAGATCGGCGCGCACCGGAGAATTACTCAAAAACAGCCCTCGCACCGACTCGGGAGTGACGTTGATGCGGGTGTCGACTAAGGGTAGCTTGATGAGTTCGGCATTGACGCGATCGACGTAGCTCACCGTGTCGGTGCCAGACTTGAGCGTAATTGTGCTGCTGCCACGCAGGGTGTTTTCGCTGGTGCTGGTGCCAAAGAGAGAGCCGCCAGCGGTAGTAAACACATAGTCGGTTTCGGGCTGAGTCAGCAGGAACTCTTCTACAGCCTGCATAACCCGCCGGTTGGCCTCTGCCGTCGTACCCGGTGGGAAGCGGACGGAAACGCGGGCCTGCCCGGTGCTAATGCGGGGTAAAATTTCTTGGGGAATTTGGCCCAGCATAAAAATGCTGCTGCCGCCAAACACCAGCAGGGCCAGAGCAATAATTAGAATGCGATGCCGCAGAGCACGGCTAAGCCAACGCCCGTAGGCCAGGGTAACGCCTTCGAGACGGGTGTTGAACCAGCGAAACGGCCCCCAGCTTTGAAGCGATTGGGTGCTGCGCCCCATCACCATGCGGGCAGCTAGAGTGGGCACCACCGTCAAGGCCACCACAAGGGAGGCCGCCACAGAAAAGGTAACGGTCAAAATCAGTTCGTTGAAGATCAGTGAGATAAAGCCGCCAATCAGCAAAAAGGGCAGCACCGACACCAGGTTGGTGGTGGTACCTGCCACCAGGGTTCCTTCTAGCTCTTGGCTGCTGGCTTCGGCCTGAAAGATGGCTTCGCTGCGGCTGTAAACTCCGCCGGTCTGGCGCGATCGCTCCATTTCTTCGGCCCGGTTGGCCATGTTCTCGAGCATCACGATGGAGTTGTCGACTACAATGCCCACGCCCAGGGCCAGCCCACCCAGGCTAAATACATTCAGCGTCAGACCAAACAACCCCATGAGCACCAGGGCAACCAGGCTAGCTAGGGGAATGGCGATCAAAATAATGAACGTCTGCCGCAGAGACCCTAAAAATAGCAGCACGGCCAGGCCAGCCAGAGCGGCTCCAGATAGACCTGAACCCGTCACGTTTTTGATCGAGCTGCGAATAAACCGCGACTCGTCGAGGGTTGCAACGGTCTCCATCCCTTCAGGAATTTGGCCTGCCTGGCGCATCTGGTCGAGCTTAGCCTTGACCCCGTCTACCACATCAATGGTGTTAGCCGCTGGTTGCTTCTGAATGCTGACTTTGACTGCGGGCTCGCCGTTCAGGGAGACAAAAACCCGTTGCTCTTCGGTGCCATCGATGACAGTGGCCACATCTTGAAGCAGCACCTGCTGGGGAGGGTCAGTGCCGGGCACGGTGATGGGCAAGTTTTGCAGCTCCTCTGCCGATTCAAAGCGGCCCACCAGGCGGGTGAGGGTTTCTTCGTCACCACCGCGCAGGCGACCGCCGGAGATATCTTGGTTGCGATCGCTGAGTGCATCAATGATGTCGGCGACCCCGATGCCCACCGCCTGCAAGCGGCGCAAATCCACATTCACCTGCACCTGCTCGTTTACCCCGCCTGATACATCGGCGCTAGCGACACCGGGCACCTGCTGAATCTCTCGGGCTAGCTCTTCTTCAGCAAAGATGCGCAGCTCCTGGGCACTGAGGCTGTCGGAGGTCAGCGCCATTTCGTACACCGGCAGCTGGGAGGGGTCAACCTTAAACAGTCGCGGTGTTTCAAAGGTTTCGGGCAGGGTGCCGCGGGCGCGGTTGAGGGTAGCCGTGGCGTCGTTAAGAGCCTGATCGATATTGCCGCCCGGTTCAAAATACAAATCGATGCTGACCTGCCCTTCCCGGGTTTGAGAAAACACTTGCACCACGCCTTCGGTGGTCGCCAGGGCTTCCTCTAAGGGCCGAGTGATCTCATCCACCGCCACCTCCGGTGACAGCCCTGGCGCATCGCCTCGGAGGCCAATGCGCGGATAGGTGATAGCAGGCAGCAGGTCTACCGGCAGCTGCGTAGTAATGAAAAAGCCCATCACAAAAACGGTCAGCGTCAGCATCAGGGTGCCGATGTGTTGCCGAATCGCCAGCCCGCTGATGCTAAAGCTGCTCTTGGGAAAGGAGGAGGGGGTAGTCATAGCTGGAGGAGTGAGGGGGCGTGGCGGTGGGATGGTGGAGGTGGTTTTGAGTGCTTAGTTTTGAGTTCTCCAGGAATCGATTAATTCAAAACTTAAAATTCACCATTCAAAACTTTCCTCATCCCTCGGAGGTCAAACTGAGTTTTACGGCTTGCCCTGCTTCTAGGGGCTGGCTGCTGCGGACGACATACTGTTCGCCAGGGGTGAGGCCAGAGAGAATGGTGACCTGGCCATCGGCGCGATCGCCCACCTGCACCGATCGCGACTCAACCACCGGGTCGCCGTCGGCTTCAGTGACGACGAAGATTTGGTTGTCGCTATTTTCTGCGGTTTCCAGGGCGCTTTCGGGCACTACAACGGCTTCGGACTGATTGCCGGTGCTGGTGACTCGGGCCAGCAGCCCGCTGCTGATGCGGCTGCCGGGATTGGCTACGGTAATCTCAATGGGCAGCAGGCGTGAGGTACTGTCGGCTACCGGCGAAATGCGCGTCACCTGACCGGTGAAGGTGTCGTCGGGGAAGGCGTCAATGGAGAGTTCCACCGACTGCCCAACGCTAAATTCGCTGAGGTTGCTGTCGGCCACCTGAATGACCACCAGGATTTCTGACAGGTCGCCCAGGGTCAAAACGGCTTCTCCCGGCAAGATTAAATCGCCGGGTTCGGCGACGCGTTCGAGCACGACCCCTGACAGGGAGGCGGTTAGGTTGGCAAAGGAGAGACGCTGCTGGGTCTCGCGTAAGATCGATCGCTGGGCTTCAACGCGCTGCTGGGCTGCCGCTACGGCCTGCTGCCGGGTGCGCACCTGCTCTTGAGACGAGGCCAGAGCCTGTTCAGAGGTGCGCAGGGTTGTCTGGGCTTGCTCGGCGGCCTGGGCCGAGATCGCGCCCTCGGAAGCGAGGGTTGCTAGGCGTTGGGCGTCGTTGCTGGCCTGCTGAAGCCGCACCCGCGCGTCTTCGATGGAGGTGCGAATGTCGGCCAGTTCGGCTTCGGCCTGGGCGACTTCAAACTGGCGGGCGGCAAGTTCGGCCTGGGCCTCGCCCACGGCGGTTTGCAGCAGCACATTGTCAATGGTGGCAATCACCTGGCCCTGCTGCACTGTGTCACCCACATCGCGGGTGAGGGAGAGCAGTCGCCCTTCGGCCTGCGATCGCAGCGAGACCTCGCGCGCCGGACTAGTGGTGCCGGTATAAACGCGGCTCGAATCTTCGCCGGCGGCAGCTACAGCAGTATCGACGACGGTGGGGCCTGCTTGCTGCTCGGGCTGGGCCTGGGCAGCGGGCTCAATGGGTTTGCCACAGGCTACCGTTGCGATCGCAATGCCCGTCATAATCAAAAGCCCTGCTGAGCGACCAAGGACACCCCTGGCCGATCGAAACCGTTGAACAACCATGCCTTGAATTCCCTAAGCTGCTGGGTTTACTTTACTTTACAGTTTTTGATCCTTGCGTCTATCTTTCAACAGATGTCAACCGCTGTTAGTCCCGCTAAAGCAAGCAATTAAAGCAATGTTTGGCGATCGACGGAGTTGCGCCTGAGCCTCTACTGTTGGGCCAGGGCATCGGGTTTATGCCACAGCTCAATTTCAGCTTCGCGCCGGGTGACTAAGCCGGGCTGCTGCTGGCTGTCAGCGATCGTAAATCGCCGCATTTCTGTAGGAACTTCGTTGTGCTGCCCAGCATTGAGCTTTTTCAGCAGCGTGCTGTCTTTGAAGGTGCCAAGACCCACGTTATAGGTGAATGAAGTCAGAGCCTCTAGCTGGTTTTTCGTGAGTTTGACCGTGACCAGCGTTTCAATGTCGTGACGAATCGGTTTTAGATCTTGCTGCAGCAGTGCTGCTGCCTGCGCTTCAGTAATGCCTTGGGCGTAGGGCACAGGCTCACCCGCGATAGAAATGAGACCCGTCTGCTGCTCTTCGACCGTAATCGCGTGCCCGTAGCCAATGATTTCTACCCCCATGCCGTCTATGTAGGGATGCAGCTTGCCGTCTTTGGGTGGGCCACTGCCTTCGAACTTAACAACCAGATTGACCCCCGCTTTTTCGTGGGGCGGTGGCGGGGCTGCTGCTAGTTGCCGTCCTTGAGCCGCATCGCTGGTGACGGGGGCCGACTGTTTCTGGAACCCTGTCTCAGGGTTTAAGGTAGCCTTCCAAGGCTCTTTGACTGGCTCTCCGGCCCGGAGTGGATTAGTTTGGGGCGCGATCGCCCTATCGAAGGTGCTCAGCGGTTCCCCGGCGGGTGAGTCGGGAGGGCTAGGTGCGGGGCTTGGGGTAGACCGCTGCCTGCCCTGCCACGCGATGCCAATGGCGAGGGGGACTACAAACAGGGCAGCAAAAGCGCTGAGCATCCGAAGCTTTGGCCAAACCGGAGTGGGTTTGTCGTCATCCATGGCGGCAAAGGGTGAGAATGCAGGGCTTTAAGGCCCCAAAGGTCACTGGTCGCGGGCTAACCCCCATTCTTTCATAGCTGTCAATCCCGCCACGACGCCGCGAGGGCGATACCCTAGCTCCACCGCCCTGCGGCTGCGAGACGACACATCCGCTGGGCGGGGGGCGGGCATAACGACATCGGCCTGTTTGCTTGGCACCAGTAGGCTCTTGTCGAAGCCAAACACCTCCGCCAGGTGCAGGCCAAAGTCGTAGCGGCTGATGCGATTGGGGCCGCCGAGGTGCAGCAGGCCAGCAGCTTTGTCTAAGGCGAGCAGCAGGCCAGCGGCGGCATCTTCGACGTAGACCGGCGTGCGAAACTCGTCGATAAACAGGTTTAAGGGCTGTCCTGCTCCCAGCGTGCGTAGAAACCCTTGCAAAAAGCATTCTGCTGTCGGGCTCGGGGGGCCGTACAGCAGCGGCATGCGGCAGATGGCGGCGGTGGGATGGGCGGCCTGAATGATGGCTTCAGCTTTGACCTTATGGCGGCCATAAACGCTGATCGGGCTGGGGGGCGAGGTTTCGTCGTAGGGGGCCGCCTGGCCGTCAAACACCTGGTCGGTAGAGGTAAACGCAAAGGGAATTTGGCGCTCACCGCAAAACTGAGCCAGTACCCGCGTCGCTTCGACATTCATGGCGTAGGAGAGGTCAGGCTCCTGCTCACAGCGGTTGGGCTGCGACAGGGCGGCGGTGTGGATCACGGCGTCGGGAGCGATCTGGGCGAGCCAGTCTTTGAGGGCGATCGCATCGGTCAGATCAATACAGTGCAGCTGCACCCCCGGCAGCGGGGGAGCGTGGCGGTGATAGGTACCCTCGACCTGCCAGGTCGCCTGGGCCGCACGGGCCAGGTGCCAGCCCAAAAAGCCGCTAGCCCCGGTAATCAGCAGACGGCGGTGGGTTGAGGCCAAGGTTGGTGGTGCCATAGCGCCCGAGATGGGATTGAATGAAGGTTTGTCGAGCGATGCACCTAGGGGAGTTAGACAACCGTATGGCTTGGGGAAGACAGTACCATCGGCGGTGGCTCTGGCTGGTAGCGCTGGGCCTAGGATTGGCCCTCTGCCTGGGGTGGCCAACGCCTCGTTTGAGCTTGCCCGCCGTGGCCCAGACCACGGTAGACCCAGCGGAACAGTTTTTTGCCGACGTGCTGGTGCGGGGGCAGCCGGTGTTTCAGGTGGGGGGATTGTCCGATATTAGCGCAGCCGATCGGGCGGGGCAAATCAACCGGCGCATTGCCGCTCTGCTCAACCAGACCGATAACCCAGACCCCATTACTGTCAACGTCGATAGCGATCGCGACCTGGCCACTCTGCAAGTAAACCAGCAGGTGATCATGACCGTAACCCAGCAAGACGAGCTGGACTTTAACACCGAGTTGGCTTCCCTGGGCCAGCGCTGGGCCGTCCTGCTCAACCAGGCGATGGCGCGCACTAACCTGGCGGCGGCGGTGTCGTACCGCATTCGCGGCACCGCCCAGCAGTTGGTGAGAAACACCCTAGACAATCTGCCGGCCCTGCTGGGGGCGCTAGTGGTGCTGGTGCTGACCTGGCTGCTGGCGGCGACGGTGCGCCACGCCGTGCTGGTGTGGGCCTCAAAAACCGAGGGCGATCGCACCACCGAAGAGCTAATCAGCCGCCTCAGCTACGGGGCCGTGTGGACGCTGGGAGCCGTAGTGGCCCTGGGCGTGATGGGGCTCAACTTTGCCGCCCTGCTCGGCACCCTGGGGCTAACCAGTGTCGCGATCGGTTTTAGCCTGCGCGACGTGCTAAGCAACTATATCTCTGGGGTGATTTTGCTAGCCACCCGGCCCTTTCGCATTGGTGACCAGATCGTGATCAACAATTACGAGGGCACCGTCACCCAAATTCAGCTGCGGGCGACCACCATGCAAACCTACGACGGTCGCCTGGTCTACATCCCCAACCAGGAGGTATTTCAGAGCAGCATTACCAACAACACCGCCTCGCCCGTGCGCCTCAGCAGTGTAACCGTGGGCATTGATCACACCGCCGATTTGCCTGACCTATTTGCCCGCATTCAGCAGCAGATGCAGCAGATCGAGGGGGTTGAACTAGACCCCGAACCCATCGTGCTGGTGCGAGAATTGACCCCCAGCACCGTGAATCTGGAGGCGCAGTTTTGGGTGAACTCGCGCAAACAGTCGTTTTTGCAGGTCACCTCGCAAGTCTTAGCCGCCATTAAACTAACGCTGCAAGCCGCCCGATTCGCCGAAACCAACGAGCCTGAAGATATGGCCGTAGAACCCATCCCCGATCAACCGGCCCCTGCCGACTCCGACGTCAGTCAGTTGGGCATCGACAGAGGCGAGTAGGTATGGCAAAAGAACAGCGCTATTCTTAAACGCACCCTCCCTCAGCGATCGCTATGGAACGCAATCAGTTTCGCGTCGGCACCTTTAACCTCAACAACCTGATGCTGCCCGATCGCGAGTTTTACCCTGGCGAAGTGCATTCCCAGGTCAACTACCTAAAAAAGCTCACCTGGATTGGGGCCCAGCTCGATCGCATGAAGGTCGATATCTGCGGCTTCCAGGAAGTGTTTCACCGGGGGGCGCTCAAAGAAGCCCTACACCGCAGTGAGTACCACCAGCAGCACGAGATCGTCATGGCCGAGGGGTTTGGGCGGGGGCCGGGGCTGGCCCTGACGACGCGGTTTCCGGTGCTGGGGCAGCGAGTCTACGACGAGTTTCCCCCCGAGAGCGTGCTGGATCTGGAGGGGGCTGAGATCCCAATTCGGCGGTTTTCGCACCCGGTGCTGGCGGTCGATCTGGCCCTCACCGAGACGATTCACTGCACCGTGTTTGTGGTGCACCTCAAGTCAAAGCGACCGATGATGGCCAACGGGGTCGATCGCAGCGACCCGGTCGAAATTGCCAAGGGCCATGCCCGATCGCTGATTCGCCGCACCGCCGAGGCCGCTGCCCTGCGGTTTTTGCTGATGGAGGGGCTGCGCGATCGCCGCTACCCGGTAATCGTCATGGGCGATGTCAACGACAACCACACCGCCGTCACTACCCAGATTGTGGCCGGGCAACCCCCCTGGGAACGCTGGCCCTACCGCAAAAAAGCCCCGGTGTGGGACGTGCTGCTCTATCAGGTCAAAGACATCCAGGCCCGGTTGGGCTACGGCGACCACTACTACACCCACATTCACAACGGCCACTACGACAGCCTCGACCACATCATGGTGAGCGAAGAATTTTCGGCCCAAAACCGCGATCGCATTGGCCGCGTCACCTACGTCTCAGTGTTTAACGACCACCTGTTTGACCAAACCCTGCTAGAAGACAGCATCGAGCCCTGGCAGTCTGACCACGGGCAAGTGGTAGCCACCATTGAGCTCAACCCGCCCCAGTCGGCTCGCCCCCAGCTGGTGGTTTAGCCCAGTCAGCAGAAGAGGGCATCGCCAGCGGATCAGGTTCAGTCCAACGGAGGCTGAGCAGAGCCGAGGTGGAGAAGAACCTAGGGTAAAGTCAGGATTTTAACGGCTGCTGATATTGAGTTGCCACAGTAGGTGACATCCAGGCTAGGACAGCCCAAAAGGCCAGGATTTAAGCCATGCTGGCATTTTTCATTCTTATGCTATCTCTCTAATCTCCGGTATGACATTGACCTCAAACTGGCTGACTCTGGGGCAGGGGTTCGTGCTGGCGCTCAGCTACCTGGGTCTGGCGTTGGGCTACGTGCCGGGTCTGCGCATGAACCGGGCCACCATTGCGTTAGTTAGTGCGGCGTTACTGGTGGCGCTGGGCACCCTGTCTCTAGAAGCGGCCTGGGCCGCCATCGATGCCAATACCATCGTGTTTTTGCTCAGCATGATGGTGGTCAACGCCTACCTCTCCTACGCCGGTTTTTTTGCTCTGGCCCTGGTGCAGCTGCTGCGCTTGACCCGCAGCCCCCTAGGCCTGCTGGTGCTGCTGACCCTGGGCACGGGGGCGCTGTCGGCAGTGTTTCTCAACGACACCCTGGCCCTGGTGAGTACGCCGCTGACCCTACAACTCACCCGTGCGCTCAAGCTCAACCCGGTACCCTACCTGCTGGCGATCGCCGGGGCGACCAACACAGGCTCCCTCGCCACCCTCAGCGGTAACCCGCAAAATATTTTGGTGGGGTCGTTTTCAGACATTGGCTACCTGGCCTTTGCCCAGGCGCTGCTGCCGATCGCGGTGGTGGGGCTGGCTTTGCAGATCGGCCTGCTGTGGTTGATATATCCGGAGGTGCGATCGCTGGCACCCTGCCCACCGCCCGTGCTGCCCCGCCTGCGCCTGCATCGGCCACTGCTGGTTAAAACTACCCTGGTGTCTGCCCTGCTGTTGACCGCGTTTATTGTCGGTTTGCCCCTGGCCGAATCGGCCTTTTTGGCCGCTGCTGCCCTGCTGATTACCCGCCGCATTAAGCCCGAGCGGGTGCTAGGGGCGGTCGATTGGTCACTGCTGGTGATGTTTTCGGGGTTGTTTATTCTCACTGAGGCGGTGCGATCGCTCCAGGTGCTTGACGCCGTCGCCCCGTGGGTGGCCCACCCCGCTGGGCTGCTGCTGGTAACGGCCGGGCTGTCTAACCTGATCTCCAATGTGCCTGCGGTACTGCTGATTCAAGGCCTGATTACCCCGGAGGATACCCAGAGCTGGCTGCTGCTGGCGGCGGGCTCTACCCTGGCGGGCAATCTCACCCTGTTTGGCTCGGTGGCAAACCTGATCACGGTGGAAGCCGCCGCCGCGGCGGGCTATCCCGTCACCTTCTGGCAGCACCTGCGCTTTGGCCTGCCGCTCACGCTGCTCACCCTGGCGCTGACCTATGTTTGGGTGGTGTTAGGCATTGGAAGGTGAGGTAATCAGACCTTTTTGCAGAGCCAGGAGGGCGGCTTGGGTGCGATCGCGCACATCTAGCTTTTGTAAAATAGCGTGAATATGAACCCTAACGGTGCCTGGGGTAATGTAGAAGGCCTCGGCAATTTCTTGGGTTGTTTTGCCCGCCGTGATCAGCTGCAAAATTTGTTTTTCTCGGGGCGTCAACAGAAACTCAGGCGCTCGTTTTGATTGGGCAATATCCTGAATTTCAAGGGTTGCCGTATGATCCCACCAAGAGGCCCCGGCGATGACCGATCGCAGGGCCAACACTAGGGTTTCTGGCGCACCGCCTTTCAAGAAATATCCCCGCACTCCCATCTCAATCAGCTGATTAATTAGGGTGCGCTCGGCCCGAGAGGTGAGCACCAAAATCGGCAGCTGAGGATATTTTTGCTTAATCTGACGGCAGACCTCAAGACCACCAATTCTAGGCAGTCCAATATCGAGCAAAACCACGTCAAACTCATGCTGCTCCACCAGATGAATTGCCGTTTCGCCGTCCCCAGCCTCTGTAACGGCGTCAATGTCGGCTTCCTGCTGCAATTTCATCCGCAACCCTAAACGAAAAAGTTCATCATCTTCCACCAATAGAACTCGCAGCCGGGGAGCATCCATGGTCAATTTTCGTAGAGGGAGTTAAACAGAATTATGCCGGTAGACGGAAGCCAAATACCGCCCCGCTAGGAGCACGGTTCTCAGCCCAGATTGTGCCACCGTGGGCCTCAACAATCTGTCGAGATAAGTATAGACCCAAACCCGAGCCCTTTGCCTGGCGATCGCTACACCCCTGGTAGAACCGTTCAAAGAGCTGGGGCAGCTCTTCAGGGCGAATACCTAACCCTTCGTCTAATACCTTAACCACCTGCTGAGGAGATTCAAAATCTTGCCAAGTTTCTAAAATGACGTCAACTCTGCCATCTATGCGAGAGTGATAGATGGCATTGATTAACAGATTTGATACTACCCGGTGGAGCTGCAAGTAATCTCCATCAACTAGGCAGGTTTCTGTTATGAAAGCCGTCGTGCTGAGGACGATCGAAACTCGGTAGCTCGACGCCAAATCATTCAGGGTATAAATAACCTGTTCTACCAGTTCAACTAAATTGACGGGCGATCGCGTTAGCTTAACGCCTTCTGCGTCATTGCGGTAGATATCTAGTACGGTTTCAACCAGCTGTAGGCTAGTTTGCTGGCTTCGCATCATCGTTGCCAGCACCTGCTGTTGGGCCTCCGTAACCCGACCAAAACGCTCTTGCTGAAAAACATCCAGGGTTTCTATAGCGCCTAGCAGCGGCGTTTTTAGGTCATGGGTTAATGTGGAAACAAAATTTTCTCGAAAGTTAGCCAGTTGCTCTTGGAGCTGTAGTTTTGTTTGCTGCTGGGCAATGGCTTCCTCATAATAGCGATTGCGATGGCTTAGCACCCCCGCCACCACTATCGCAGCGACGGCAATGATGCGATTGGCAATTGTATAGGGAGTAATAATATGGCTGCCAGGAATCCACAGATTGAAGAGAGTTAAAAATGATGCCAGCAGCGTCAAACGAAAGGCAAAACGTGAATTTAACCGCAGGGTGGCCAGCAGAATAGGGCCAATGTACAGATAGCTGAAAACATAATCTGCCGATGAAACTAGCTCCAGCAAGATAATGATTGCAAACAACCCGCCTGTGATCCAAAGAATACCTAATTGAGAAACTGGGCGTAATTCATGGGATCCTTGATGAGTTGGTCGGTCAACCATAGAACTACCCGAGGGCGCTAGCCTTAAAAATGACAGAAGCTAGAATACTAAGCCTTCTAGTACTCTAGCTCCTGCTGTTTGAAAAGGCACCGTTTACGGTGTCAGCCTCTAATGGCTTGGGCTACTGGTACTGGTCGCACTAAAATCAGACGTTAGCTGCTCACCATACCCAACTTCGCTATGCTCTGAAGGATCCAAACCTTGGGTTTCCACCTCAGGTGAAACCCGGAGACCCATAATTGCGTGCAGAATTTTGAGCAAGACATAGGTGCCCACCCCGGCGATCACATAGGCGATCGCGATTGCCGCTATCTGCTTCAAGAGTTGTCCCGGATTCCCGTAGAGCAGGCCATTGGCACCAAACTCATTAACATCGGTACTGGCAAAGACTCCAGTCAGAATTGCCCCTACCGTTCCGCCAACCCCATGCACCGGGAAGGTATCTAGGGCATCGTCAATACCCATTTTGTTTTTGATGCGAATGGCATAGTAGCAGCAAAACGCCGTAATTCCCCCAATCAGCAGTGCTGATACCGGACTCACAAAGCCAGCCGCCGGGGTAACGCCCACCAGACCGGCTACCAGACCTGTGGCAAGACCTACCGCCGTCGGCTTACCTGTCAACACCCACTCCATCAAGATCCAGACCAGACCTGCCGCCGCCGCACCACAGTTGGTAGCAACAAAAGCAACTGTGGCTAAGCCACCCGAAGACAAGGCGCTGCCTGCATTAAAGCCAAACCAGCCAAACCACAGTAGACCTGCCCCAAGCATAATGAAAGGCACATTATGGGGAGCCGTCAACCCGCTGGGATAGCTCCTGCGATTCCCCAAAACCAGAGCTGCCACCAAGGCAGAAACGCCAGAACTAATGTGAACAACGGTGCCGCCAGCAAAATCAAGGGCACCAAACCCGCCGTACAGACCCATAAAACCGCCCTTGGCCCAAACCATATGGGCTAAAGGGCAGTAGATAAATATGGACCACAGCAAAACAAACCAAAAATAGGTCTTAAACTTTAGCCGCCCTACCAAAGCTCCCGAAATCAGGGCAGGAGTAATGATGGCAAACATGCCTTGATACATCATGAATGCCTGGTGGGGAATCGTCGCGGCATAGGATACGACGGCCTCTGGCTCAGAACCTAGCAAGTAATCTGTGGTCTCTAGCCCAACCCCATTTAGAAAGAGCCACTGCAAGCCACCGATGAAGGGTGTTCCAGGGGCAAATGCCAGACTGTACCCCCAGAGAATCCAGGTGACACCGACGAGCAGCATGAGCACAAAGCTCATCATCAACGTATTAAGAACGTTTAGCGATCGTACAAAGCCGCCATAGAAAAATGCCAGGCCCGGCGTCATTAAAAGTACTAAAGCTGAACAGATCAACATAAACGCTGTATCTGCCGCACTTTGGGCTGTAGCTGCCGCCTCTAGCGGATCAGGTGCCTGTGCCCATGCCTCTCCTGGAAATAGCCCTAGGGTTAAACAAAGGGCGATCGCCAACGTTGCCAGAATCCGAATACCCACGTCTGATTACTCTCCGGAACTCAAAACACTGTCAAGTCATACTCATAACCCATTCAAACTACATACAGCAAGAAACAGGAAAGTGTAGCTATTTTTGCAGTTTAGGCTATTTAAACGTCTGTTATAGATGAAGCTAAACGCTTGTGTAATATATCTTTTTTGGGACAGCCTGTTACGATTCAAACAACAACCAAAGGGCAATCCTTAGAACATGCCGTCAAGTGAAGTTTAAAGACTCAGTTGATAGCTCAGCACAATTAGACATCCCTAAGGATTCAGCCTGCTGAACTGGCTGAATCCTTTTGTTTTATGAGTTATTTAGAGTTGTTTGTGGCGGATGGCAAATGGCCAGCACTGCTTTGATTAAAGCTCGGCTTGGCGAAACTCAAATTTTCCAAGCCAGCCAATTTCAGGCACAAACTCAGGAAACGGTGGCTCAGTTTTGAGGGGAGTCAATTGGATGATGTAGCCGATGCCGACCAATCCAGGGCGGTGGAGCTGATACCATTCTTTTAGAACAGTATTCTCCTTTAAATTCCAGTGGTTGTCGTATTCCTCAAGCGATAGCTGTACCGTCATGCTGGAGAGATAAGCGTAGATCTCTACCGAATATTCGCCTGGGGGGACATCAATTATCTGAAAAATTCGATAATTTGGCTCTGGTGGATTTCCTGCGATCGCATAGGCTAACTCGTCGGCATCGCCCCCGCCACAGTGAATGACGAATTTGCCGCAGGGAATCGCTAGTTTCCAGGAGAGTTTCGCAATCCAAACATGCTCTTCCTGCTCGCTTAGGTCGCCCAAAACGACGACCGTATGGCCATCCAGCGCACAATCTCCGTCGAAAAACAGAGGTATGCAAATTCCGCGCATCAGAAGATTTTTGACAACTTGCTCATCTGCTTGCCCCAAAGCATTAGATAACTTCTCTGCGGTGAACTCGCTGCCTCCCAAGCTCCCAGAGGTGAGCAGGTAGTAGTGGCCGTCGCAAAAGAAGTCTTCTGCTAAGGGGATGAGCTGCCGTGTCAGTGGTTCAGGCATTTTGTAGGGTTGAGATTTGATTGCAGCCCGGCTCAAATCTTGCCCTGTCGCCCAGCCGGGATGAGGGTTAGCATACCTATCCTGACCCTCTGTATTGAGGGGACTTAGCGTTTTTTATCATCGCCGTTGCGATCGGCTTAGCTAAAGCAGCTAGAGCTGGCCTTACAGCATTTCCTGCGATCGCTTTATCGACCCTGCGATATATCTTTGATAGGAATCCAGGCCGATGGCTGACCGCCTTTGTTGCTAGGTAATTGGCTACGCCACGAAATGTTACTGGCTGTGGTGTAACCGCTCCCCACAGTGCAACACTAAATAGTGACCATAGGCCTTCCCGAAGTACGAGAGGCCAATTCTCGGAGGTTTCTGGATGACCAGCGCTATGCTCTCCCCTATAGACTGGCCCGCCCTTGAAGACGGGCTGCCCCCCCTGTCGGGTCGAGAGGCCGATATCGCCGGTATTATGGCTAGCCCAGAGCCGGTGTTTTTATCCCGCACTAACCTGGCCCTGTCGGATATCTCGGCAGGCTTTGCGATCGCCCTGCACATGCACCAGCCCACCATTCCCGCTGGGGCCACGGGCGAGCTGATCAACCACCTCCAGTACATGTTTGAGCATCCCTACGACGGGGATAACCACAACGCGGGCACCTTCGCCTACTGCTACGCCCGTCTGGGCGACTTCATTCCAGAACTGGTGAGCCAGGGCTGCAACCCCCGCGTCATGCTCGACTACTCGGGCACCCTGCTGTGGGGTCTGCAACAGATGGATCGGCAAGATATTCTGGCTAAGCTGCGCCGCCTGGCCTGCGACCCTGCCTACCAGCCCTACGTCGAGTGGCTGGGCACCTGCTGGGGCCACGCGGTGGTGCCCTCCACCCCCGTGCCCGACCTCAAGCTGCACATTCGCGCCTGGCAACACCACTTTGCCGCGCTGTTTGGGGCCGAAGCCCTGGCTCGGGTGCGGGGCTTCTCGCCGCCGGAGATGCACCTGCCCAACCATCCCGACGTGCTCTATGCCTTTGTCAAAACCCTCAAAGACTGCGGCTACCGCTGGATGCTGGTGCAAGAGCACACGGTAGAAGCCCTTGAAGGCCACGGCCTGTCGCAGCCCCACCTGCCCCACCGTTTGGTAGCCCGCAATAGCCAAGGCGAGGTCGAAGATATTGTGGTACTGATCAAAACCCAGGGGTCTGACACCAAGCTGGTGGGCCAGATGCAGCCCTACTGGGAGGCCAAGACCCTCGGCAAAGTCGCCCTCGGAAACGCCACGGTGCCCCAGCTGGTCAGCCAGATCAGCGACGGCGAAAACGGCGGCGTGATGATGAACGAGTTCCCCAGCGCCTTTATGCGATCGTGGTACGAAATGCGCGACAACGGCGGCGGTCGCCGGGGCGTGGTGGGCTTCAACGGCACCGAATACCTGGAACTGTTGGCGGCGGCGGGGTGCGGCCCGGAAACGTTCCCAACCTGTCAGGCGGTGGGGCAAGCGCGGCTGTGGCAGGCGATGGGGGATGCCAGCGGCCCTGAGGCCATGGCGGGGGCGATCGCATCCCTCCGCACCGAAGACAGCAATTTTTCGATGGAAGGCGGTTCTTGGACGGGCGATCGCAGCTGGGTTGTGGGCTATGACAACGTGCTCGACCCCATGCAGCGTCTGTCGGCGCAGTTTCACCAAACTATGGCCCGCCAGAGCGAGCGGGGCGATGCCCTAGAGCGCCAGCACCGCTACCGCAACGCCCTCATCCACAGCCTGCTGCTGCAAACCAGCTGCTTTCGCTACTGGGGCCAGGGCACCTGGACGAGCTATGCCGAAGAACTCTACCGGCGCGGCCAGGCAATTTTGGCCCACGACTTTGCCTAGGGCCGTCTACGAACGATGCCCAGCAGCTACCGGGCATCGGGTAGTGATTCAGACATCTTGCGATCGCCACTTGTCCCTATGATGAGACCTAGCATTTAGGGACATCAGGGTATGGACTATAAGCAAGAGCTAATCACTACCATCCACGACCTGGGCTACGATTTCGAGCGTTTAGAGCAGCGTCTCACCGAGCTTAGCCAAACCAACCCTACCGCTGTACTCATTCCGTCGCTCTACGAAGAGCTGGAGCGCCCAGCTCTAGCGACCATTCGCGACCACCTCAGCCACTCCCCGTTTGTCAATAACGTCATTGTCTGCCTCTACGCCGACACCTTTGAGCAGTATCGCCACGCGGTGCAGTTCTTCGAGCCGCTGCCCCAGCCCACCTTTGTCTTGTGGGAAAACGGCCCGCGTATTACCGGCATTCTGCAAACCCTCAAAGACAAAGGGCTAGACCTGCTGCGGTTTAAGGGCAAGGGTCGAGCCGTGTGGCTGGGGCTGGGGGTGGCTGCGCTGCACGCAGCGGCGATCGCCCTCCACGATGCCGACATTGTCACCTACGATCGCGCCTACCCCCTCAAGCTGCTCTATCCCCTGCTGGAGCAAGACTTTGGCATCGCCTTCAGCAAAGCCTACTACGCCCGCGTCGGCGGTGATCCCCGCAGTATGCACGGTCGGGTTACACGGCTTTTTGTCACCCCCCTCATCACCTCGCTGATGGAGCTGTTTGGCTACCGCGACTACCTGCGTTACCTCAATGCCTACCGCTACCCCCTCTCCGGCGAGTTTGCCCTCTCCGCCGACCTGGCACTGACGACCCGCATCCCCGGCAACTGGGGGCTAGAAGTGGGCCTGCTGGCCGAGGTCTACCGCAACGTGTCCCTCAAGCGCATTGCCCAGATTGATCTGGGCATCTTTGAGCACAAGCACCAGACCCTGGGCAGCTCAACTAACTCAGGGCTGCAAAAAATGTGCCGCGACATTCTGCAATCAGTGTTTAGAACCCTGACCGAAACTGAGCAGGTGGTGATTGGCCACGATCACATTCGCGCCCTGCGAATCAAGTACCGCCGTGAGGCCCAAAACCTCGCCCGTCAATATTTCGTCGATGCCCGCTTCAACGGCCTAGAGTACGATCGACACCAAGAAGAAATCACCATCGAAACCTTTGAACAGGTGATTTTAGAAGCGGGCAATCAGTACCTTGACGATCCCACCGGCACGCAAATTCCTGACTGGACCCGCGCCCTGGCGGTTATCCCTGACCTGCGCGAGCAGCTGCTCGACGCCATTCTCTCGGATATGGCCCAGGCGCGATCGGCCCCAGCACCAGTGGCGGATACCACTGCCATGGCATCCGCCGTCTATTAATCAATTGCCGGTAATCAACTATTGGTAACCCACTGGAAGCTACTAACTTAGGCCGGTTTCTTTTTGGGTGTCCTGCTGGTGCTGCTCATGCTGGTGGGCAGCTCATTGCGGCTGCGCAGCGTCACATTCGCCCCTTCGCTAGATTGTTCAATCACCAGCAGGGGAGTGGGCTTGGCTTTTTGATCCCAATGCATGTTGGCAATGCGGCCCTGGATGGTGGGCTGCCAGTGGGTCTCTTCGGCATCGGGGCTCATAAAGTTTTCGATGCATTCGACCAGCTGACCGATGGTTGAAGAGGTGGCCTGGGTTGGCAACTTAGCTAGCCGAATTTGAATGCGAAACAGCACCCGCTTTTTCGCTAGGGGGTTGTCTTGAGGGGCATACTCGACATCAAATATCTCATCCACCACGCGAGGCTTGCTGGCAATACCAATCAGGCCTTCTTCGGCTTGGCGGGGACGCAGAGCAATGCTAATTTTTTGCTTAACTTTGACCTTGAGCTGGTTCACAATCGACGTATGGAAATGATCTTCATCCATGCGCATGCGCAGGTAGTCGAGGTTAAATTCGCGCGAGTGAATTAGGTCAGGATTTTGCTCCATCTTGCTGATGGTTTTAAGCGCTAGTTTGACCTTTTTTTGCAGCTCTTGATTTTTGTAGGATTCAAATTTGAGCTGTTTTACCAGGCGGCGAGTTTGCAGGTGAGAGTAGACACCCAACCCTAGCAATAGCACCAGCAACCCCCCAGACGAGAGCATCCAAGGGTTATCAAGCTGGGGCCGACTGGCGGCGGGCGCTTGGGCAAGGGTTGAATGCACCAGAACTGTGGAAGTTTTCATGGCTATGTGCATTAGGCGATTAACGGTTACACCTATAGTTCCCTCAACATAACCCGGTTTAATCTGAGTCTGTAAAGAATCGCCAAGATTTCCAATAAGCTTGAAACAAGCCTACGTAATTTTACAGAGCTTTTACGTGTTAAAGAAAGGCGACTACGGTTAATAGAAATTAGCTGAGGGCTACCCCTTTTTGAGGCGAGCTTTCCAGGTGCCGCCATAGCGATAGTGGGGGTTCTGCTCGCGCTGAGTTTTTTGGCAGCGGGGGCAGGCCAACACCCAGGTTGCCCCAGGGGCGCATTGAATCCGGTACCGCACGGTTGCTGGAGCCTGGCACAGGTCGCAGGGTCTGGCCCGCAGATGAGATGCCACGCTTCTATTTTTGGTTAGCCGACTTAAACCGGCCCAGGGCAAAGTCTCGCTTGTGCTGATGCTTGGTATTGCGCCCCGTCACCCGCTTGCGCCATAGGCGAAAGCTAGAGGGCTGCATGTGGCAACGCATGATGGCAATCACCTGTTTCTCGGCTAGCCCGAACTGAATCTCAATGGCCTCAAAGGGTGTGCGATCTTCCCAGGCCATTTCGATGACGCGGTCAATAGTGGGTGGGTCGAGCTCAGGGCGGGCCATAGGCAATCAGGAGGCGATATCGAGCAGAGTCAGCTCTGCTACCGTAACGAATCTATGGATGCCAGCGCAATAGAGGGGATATTTGGCGCAGGGGCAGCATCAACGATGTGACCGTAAATAGCGATCGCGCTTCCCCTTCAAGACAGTTGACTGCAAGGGATGGGTAGAACCATTCAGCTCAGTAATTCTCAATTGCTTGCTAATTTTGCGGTCATTAAGTCAGGTTTTTGCGTCATCATAGAGAGTCATATGGCTTACCGCTGAGACTGAGTCGCGATCGCGCCCCCTATGAAACCTGGCAGCAAATACTACCCTCTGTTTAATCATCTGCAGACCTCCGGCAAGGCCGAGGTTTTGCTGACCTTTGGCGAGATTGAGACCCTGCTGGGCAGCCCGCTGCCCCATTCCGCCGTTGAGCGAAAAAACTGGTGGAGTAACCGCGATACCCCTGCCGCTCTTCAGGCCGGGGCCTGGGTAGGGGCAGGCTACCATGTCTATGCCATTGATATCGACAGCAAAACCGTCATCTTTCGAAAATTTGAGGCTCAGTACAACATCGAGCAAAAAGACGGCAAAATCGTTTGGCAACAAGATGCCATCCGCGCCCTGCGCAAACATATGAGCCTGACCCAAATGGAGTTTGCTGAGCAGATGGGCGTACGCCGCCAAACCGTCAGCGAATGGGAAAACGGCGTCTATGACCCCGATCGCAGCACCGCCAAATTTTTAGAGCTGATAGCCAAGCAGGCCAATTTTATTGTGCCCTCACCGGAAATCCCATAGCCTTCGTAGCCGTCTCGGTAATGGCCCGCTGTTTTGCCGGCAAGATCGACTCCAGGTTGTCGAGCACCACCAGGCAGCGATGTTCGCGCAGGTAGTGCAGCAGGCGAATGATGCGCTCTCCCAACTGGGTTGGCAGGTTGATTTCGGTCTCTTGCTGTTCAGAAAGAAACTGAATCAACCGCACGGCGTTGTTGCATAAATGGGGCGTTACGGACGGGGTGATGGCATTAAGGTTTAAGTACCACCCAAAAGTCCGTAACTGGTCTGAGTATAACGCTGGTCTGAAGCAGCGCGGCAGCCTCACAGTGTGGTTGAGCGAGGCTGTCCTCAATTAACGGCATCTCGAAGCGCCAAGTAAAAATCGATGCCCTGGTGGACTGACGGCTGGTGGGCCGCGCATCGAAAGCATGGAGGCGCGGTGGATCCGGTTTTTGGCTTGCCGCTTTGGCTACAGGTGCCCTGCTGTGGCCATATCTTATGGGCCTATAACGGACCTCACTTGGAGTTTCTAGAGGCTTACGTGCAGGCTATCATTCGGGAACAGCAGGGGCGTAAAGGCAATCATCATGGCATAGCCGTTCGGCTGCCCCGGTGGATGAAACTGGCCCACAACCGTTCTTCTATCCTCAAGGAGATTGGGTATTTACGTGCTCGGTTAACGGATCATTCCTAGGGAAGGTAAGTTTAGCTGGGTAACCGGCAAGCAGGCCCAAGAACATATGCGCAGCACCACTAGAACGGCCTAGCGCAGCTTGGGAACCCCTTGTGCCGGGTTAGAGGCGTAAAATAGCGTCCCCTGCGTTGGTTGCCCATAGAGGTTCTGTCTACACCGAGCCAGCGACAAAACCAAGGCTGCATTGCTTGAGCAGGCTTACCTAGCATCCCAAGTGCGATCGCACCCCCAACCCGCTACGGCTAAGCCTTTTGGCGCTAGCACTCCCTAAACGACCTGGACATCGGCCTAGCGGCAATAGACATACGCAGTGCAGATGCTTACGATCGGCAGTAGCGACTCTAAAATTCGTGCCCAATGCCTCCAACCCTGAATGAACCCCTTTCCCTCGAAATTTTTGAACAAATCAAAAGCAAAGCAGGCGCTCCCTTTGACAACACCCATCGAGCTGTGCTGACCCTGACTGGGGCGACCTACGTCCAAGGGTTTGTGGTTTTGAATAACGGGCAGTATGAACCTATCGAACACGCCTGGATTGAACTGGGTGAAGATATTATCGACCCGACGCTACCGCATATAAATAAGGCCCGGCAAGAAATCTACTACTTTCCCGCCCAAAGCCTCAGCATCAAGGCATTAAAAGCCTCTATTAACGAGGCCCAGGAAGACTACCCAGACGATCCTCCGCTGCCGATTTACGGTGCTCCGCCCTACGAGTATTACGGTGATGTGATGCTAGGGGGAAAAGACTACGTGAATGCTTATCAAGCCGCCGAATTAAAGAGCAGCGAACTCAAGGCAGCTAGAGCAGAACGCAAACAAAAAACCTGACGTTGTTAAATCATTTGAGGATATCTGAGGTAAATAGCGATCAAGCTGAGGGCTGAATGGCCTTAACCTGCTGAAGGCTTGTGGGTTAAGTTGAGCGCATCAGCCAGGTGAACGCTGGAGGGCGATCGCAAAGTTTCCGCAGTATCTCGCCCAGGCACTGTCTTGGTTGATGTAGCCAAAGGGCGGTGCATCTTTGCGCAAGGCTACCCTGAGCACTCGGGTGCATTCGATCTCAGATAGCACACTCTCATTGCGGGGCGGCGGCACCGCCGCTACCGAGGGCGGCACCACCGGCATGGGCGACCTACACCCATAGGCCGTTTCGATCTGGGCTGGGGAGAGCGACTGGATAATGTCTAAATGTCTTGCCCCAGGGGCGAATAGGCCAGGTGCGACCCGGTACTGGCATTTAGCGGAAGCGGCTGGTTCAAGCCGCCACGAACAAGGGCCAAAGTCTCAGCATCTAGAAAGCGCATGACCAGTTTGAGGTCGCCGGTGATCTCGCCCGGCTCGGCGAAGGTCTTTAAGGCATCTACCGAAACCGGAAGCACTAGCAGGCCACCCACCGCCAAGCGAATGGTTTCGGCACTCTGCACCGGCTGAGGCCGTATTGCCCCATTACCCACGATAGTGAGCAGGGAGGCAATGGCTAAACTAGAGGCCCATAGGGAGTAAAATCCTCATGCCAAAACAGGCTTACGTTACTGAGTTGACGCTGCTTTGCTTTTCATAAGAACGACCATAGGGCTCGCATTACCCTATGCCCCAACCTGTAATGCTAAATTTTCGTTATTCTTTTCATTTTCAGCCTCAATCAACGCCAATGGCAGATTCAGCAGGGTAAATTAGACAACATCTCTTTATAAGACTCCGAAGCGGCTGATTGCCTACAAATTCCTTACAGGTTCACTGTACAGTACTCAAAACAAGCGCATTGTTCTATGCCAAATGCAGATCGGAATCTGTAGTTGCACCCCGACAGAACTCCACTTCTGGAATTGGACTGGGCTTGCTTTCAAACCTTGCTTTTATTGCTTTCTATTGAGGGTCGGAGGATGGTGTTGGCCGATCGCCGCCGCTGCTTACAAAATCGCCCCAGGCGCATCTGGCGGAGCATGGCCCTGGCCTTAGCAACCGTGGTTTTGGTCATGGTGGGCACCCTGGCTCACGGCCAAACCCCTGCCGTCTCCAACTACGAGCTGGCCCAGGCGCAGCCCTTCAACCAGGTCGAGACTTTCCCCATCGCCCCCTTGCCCACCTCGCCCAACCTGCGCCCCAACGGTGACTGGATGGGGCGGCTGATCTTGCCCAGCGAGGCAGACTACGCCGCCGACCCCAGCGACTGGGTCTGGTTTGAGGTGTGGCACGGCGACCCTAGCTTAGTCGGGCAGACCATCAAGCTCACCTGGCAGCCCACCAATCTGGCCCAGGCCTATGTTGACACCGTCACCACCGACATTGCCTTTAGCCCCCAGGCTGAGCGGTTTGCAGCCAACGGCAATGTGGTGCCGACGCGGCTCAACGGTCGCCAGCAGGTTGGCCCGCTGCAATCGCTGGCCGGGGCGCGCCCCAGGGATGATGTCTCGGTGCGGCTAATGGAGGCGGAGCTGACCACGCAGAACGGGCAACCCGTGGTGCAGACCAGACTGGAACCGATTCAAATTACCGGGCGCGAATACGGTCTGGTGAAAATTCTCGGCCCCGACCCCAGCGTCAACGCGCCGCGGCCCACTGAGTGCCCCGGCCCAGCCCCCTGCCCGACGGAATTCTTTCAAGTGCAGTTCTATGATGCAGCGGCCCAGGATTTTACTGGCCCTATCGGCACCGTGCGCATTCCCCAGCAGCCGATGGTGAATGGGGAGCGGTTTTTCTCAAACCTGCGGGATTTGGAGAATTCCCCGGCGGGGCGAGCAGGCTGGTACATCTATGGAGCCAGGGATGCCAATGGCCTGTTTACGGTGCAGGCGCTGAAGCCGCGATCGCTCTTGCAGCTTCAGCCCGACCAGGTGGTGCTGGGGCGCACAGCGGGCTACAAGTACATCGATCGCCAAAACTGGCGCGACACCCCCCACCGCAAGGGCAGCATCCAGCGGGTGCTGCTCAGCCCCGACGGCGGCAGCCCTGACGAGGCCCGCGCCCAGTGGCAAGAGGGCGACTACGCCCTGGTGATTCACCTGTTTGGCGGCATCGGCGGTGAAAACAGCGAGTTCATTCCCCTGGGAACGGTGACGGGGCACTTTGCCTTTGGCCTGGCCCGGGTGGTGCGCGAACCCATCGCCAACGAGCTTCAGTTCGACATTCAGTATCAGCAAATCTACGCCCACAGCTCCCCGGCAGTGCTCTCCGGTACCCACGACTGGGCGGCCTACGCGGGCGATATGCAGCGGGGCTGGCTGGGCATTCGCCCGATCTCTGACATTGTCGTCAAGCTCGACTCGTTTATCACGCCGTTTCAGTTTGGCAACACCCACATTTCGCTGTTTGAGGAGCTGCTGAAGCAGACCCAGGTGATTGCCGCCCGCTACCGCACGGGAGATGGGACCGGGGTGGCGGGGGTGACGCCGGGCACCTCCTGCGTGCAGGACTCTAACCAGGCGCTGTTTATTGCCATTCAGCAGATCCGCAGGCGGATTGAAAACAATCCCGAGATTGTGCAGTGGCTCCAGCAGAACCCCGACAGCCATGAGGTGGTGCGTGCCCTTCAGTTCGTATCTCTGGGTGTGGCCCTGGAGGAGATGCTGGTGCCCTACGGCGTGGTGCGCCCTGACTGGCAAAACAATGCGGAATCGCTGGCGGGGGTGGCGGATCGGGGCGAGTTTGTCAGCAACAGCGGCCTGGTGGCGGGGGCCCTGAGCTGGCAGAGCATGATGCCCCGCTGGGCCCACGACGAGGTGGCGCGAATATTTTTAGCCCACGGGGCGCAGCTGTGGTTTTTGCGCACCAACATGGTGGGCGGCGACGACCCCCGGGTAGAGCCGGTGCCACCCACCACGCTCATGGGCGGCATTCCCCTGGTGGGGCGGGCGGTGCAGCGCTTTACCGATGCCGTCACCAGGCCCCTGGGGCTGTTCAACGGACTGCTGGGACTGGTGGCCCTGGGGCTATACGGGGCGATCGCCATTCCCTACGGTCTCAAAACCCGCTTTCTCAAACGCCAGAACGCCATCACTAGCCCTCTGCCCATGGCACTCAGCGCCCTGCGCGTGTTCTGCATCCCTGCCCTGCTCGAAGAAATCGTCTTTCGCGTTATGCTGCTGCCCCACGCCAAAGAAGGCGTCCCCGGCGGCCAGTGGATTTTGTGGGCCATGCTCAGCCTGATTCTCTTTTTGCTCTACCACCTGCTGCTGGGCAAAACTAGCTATAAAGCCGCCTGGAATACGTTGAGCGATCGCCGCTTCCTCACCCTGGCAGGCTGGCTCGGCCTGGTGCTCACCGGAGTGTATTGGATCAGCGGCTCCCTCTGGCCCATCGTCCTCATCCACTGGGCCGTGGTGATGGCATGGATCTACGTCTTTGGCGGTCAGGAACGGTTGCCGAGACGGCGGTTTAGACGCCTACAAAAACAAGTTGCTCAGTCTTAAAATTTTGAGTTTTAAGTTTTGAATTTTGAGTTATGCCTTGAATTCAAAACTAAACACTGAAAACTCAAAACTTCCCACCTCCCCACCTCCCCACCTCCCCCACCTCCCCATGCCCCCCACCGACGCTGAAAAACTCGCCTGTCTCGAAACCCTCGCCTCCGTCGCCAAGCTCACGGGCGACCCCACGCCGCGAGAATTTGAGGCGTTTCTAGCGGCTCTGAATGCCTTTGCGCCGCTGCCCTTAGGGGTGACGCCGGAGGGTTTACTGCACGACCCTACCCCGGTGGAGCACTGGCTACCGCAGATTCAAACAGCGGCGATGCAGCAGCAGGTGTATCGGGGGGCCGTGGCGATCGCCCGCTCCAAAGGCATCGACCCCCAAGAAGTGGCACTCCTCGCCCAGCTGCGAGAGACCTTTCAGCTCTCCCCAGAATTGGCTACCGCCCTGGCCCGGCAACCCTTTCGCGCAGGCCCCTCAGCGCCCCTGGTGAACTCGGCCCTGACGGGGATGGCGGCGCTGATCGGTCGCGAGGGCGAGGTGCGGCGACTGATTTTTGACTACGCGCTGGGGGCGGCGATCGTGGGCCTGGTACCCCTGCGCGGCGGCGGCATCCTCGAAATCAAATTCCTGATTGTGCTGCTGCTGATTCTCAAAATGATTTGGGATATTCGCACCTTCTGGGGCAAACCCCAGGGACAGGATGTGCTGGCGGTGATGGGCAACCTGTTTGGCTTTATGGCGGCGGTCATCGCAGGTTTTTTAGCCTGGTGCACCCTGGTGGGCCTGGGAGTGGTGATTCCCTATGCTGGGGCCTTTGCCCCGGCAGCCGCCTTTGCCACGGCCACCTGGGTCGCGGGCCAGTCTACGACCCAGTTCTACACCAGCCAAAAGCGCCCCGACTTCACCGCCCTCATGCGAGCCTTCCCCAACCTCATGTCTTCTAGTGATCAATAAGCCCCCAAAATCCCCCCCAAAAAATTTCCCGGAGTCTGGAGTATGGATCAATTCAAACGTCGCCAATTTTTGCTGGGGGGTGTGGCCGCTGGCACCGCCGCCACCCTGGGCACTGAGTACGCGCGGCGAGAGCGGGCCAAAGAGCGCCAGGCCGTGATCGACGCCTACGCCGCCGAGTTTTACGACCCCGAAGACATCATTCAGGCAGCGGTGACGGGCGACACCCGCATGGTGGAAGAGTTTCAGGCGATTCAGGCCGCCGCCGCCTTTCCGCCGCCGCCAGTGCCCTACAACCGCACCATCTCGAAGCGGCTGATTTTGCTGAGCCGTCTGGCCACCCAGCAGTACATCACCGGGCGCAACGATCCCAGCTACGACGGCAACCTGCAGCGGCTGCTCGACTACGAGCCTAGCCTCGACAAGTACCGCCTGGTGACCACCTTTCGCGGCCAAGAGCGCCAGGTCAACGACAACATCGAGCTTCAGGTGCCCCAGGCCGTCATCGACGACCCCACTCTGCTTGATGACCCCACGGCCCTAGAAGAAACCCTCTCCCAAACCCAAGACGCCATTCGTACCGGGGTGACGGCGGCGGTGCAGGTGGGGCGGCGCATTGAGGTGTTCTACGGCTTTTTGCTGGAGTCTGACGACGACAGCATTTTGGTATTTCGCGGCACCCAGCGCACCGCCGAATGGGTGGGCAACATCTACGCGGTGCAGCAGCCCTACCTCGACCCCACCACAGGCGAGAGCCTGGGCAACATTCACACCGGCTTTCGCCGCATTGCCAACAGCATCATCAACCCCCTGGTGGTGGAGGCGGTGCAGCAGATCAACCCCAATAAGCCCTGCTACGTGTCGGGCCACAGCCTAGGGGCAGCCCTGGCCACGGTGCTGGCGCTGGATATGGCCCTGGCGGTGCCCGCACTGCGGCCCAATCTACAGGTCTATGTCTACGCCAGCCCCAGGGTGGGCAATAGCGAATTTGTCCGCAGCTACGCCCAGATTTTGCCCAATAGCTTTCGCATTACCAACCTGGCTGACCCTATCCCCACCATGCCGCCCACCCGGCTGCGGGCTGAGTTTGTGCATGTGGGCGAAGAGTGGTCGTTTTTAAGCCAGGCGGGCGACATTTTGCCCAACCACATTGTCGATACCTATCGCCGCGCGGTGAATGCCGAGGCCGAGAGCAACCAGCCGCGCGAGTTTCCGATCGCAGGGATCACCTAGGCAATTTCCCAAGCCTCGCTCAGGCCGGTGTACCAGTTAAATATCAGGCTGACGGGCTCAGAAAATCGGGCCGAAACGCTGGCAATTGGTAATCGGTACAAAAATTTCGCCAGCATATTTGGAAAACGCCATGGAACGGTTGCGCCTCGAAGTGGTGCAAACCGCTAGAGAACGTGGCCTCAGCGTGATTCCTTGGTTTGAGTTTGGCTTCATGGCCCCGGCCAACTCGCCCCTGGCCCAACGCCATCCTGACTGGCTGACTCAGAAGCAGGGAGCCCTGCCCGCAGCGGGCCTAGAGCAGGAGGGCAGACACCCTCGGGTGTGGCTTAATCCATTTCACCCGGAGGTGCAGCAGTTCATCCTCGACCTGGTGGCCGAGCTGATGGCCAACTACGAGGTCGATGGGCTACAGCTCGACGATCACTTCAGCCTGCCGGTGGCGTTTGGCTATGACCCCTACACCATCAACCTGTACCGCCAAGAGCACCGCGGCCAAGCCCCACCCGCCAACCCCTACGACGCCGAGTGGACTCGCTGGCGAGCCGACAAAATTACCGCCTTTGTCGAGCGAGTATTTTGGACGGTGAAAGCGCAACGACCCAACGCGGTGCTGTCGGTTTCGCCCAACTCAGCCACCTTCGCCTATACCCACCACCTCCAAGACTGGCCCCGCTGGCGAGAAAAAGGCTACATCGAAGAGCTAGTCGTCCAGATGTACCGAGATAATCTGGCCAGCTTTCGCAACGCCCTGCGCGATCGCGCCCTGCAGCAGGCGCGTCGCCATATTCCCACCGGTGTTGGCATTCTCAGCGGATTGAAGGATCGACCGGTGCCCATGGCGCTGATTCAACAGCAGGTGCAGACGGCCCGAGGCATGGGCTTTGCTGGGGTCTCATTTTTCTTCTACGACACGGTGTGGACGGTGGCAGCGGGCGAAACCAGGGGCGATCGCACCCAGGCCCTGCAGCGCCTGTTTGCTAGCTCCCAACAGCGCCCCAGCGTTGCCCACAGCCCAAGACCCGCTGTGGCTAGAGGCTGAATGGGGCGATCGCCAGTTCCCCATTGGTGATCTGCGCCCATAGTCAAGCGAGTTCAGGTCACACCCAGGGCAAACGCATACTCGTAGATGAGAGATACTTCAGGATAGATGTTGAGGCAGGACATCCTATGAGTACCTCTGGGTCTGAGTCAGGGACGTTGCTAGCGCACTTTGAAACGCTAGAAGACCC
>JAHHIH010000013.1 GCA_019358835.1 Tildeniella torsiva UHER 1998/13D | reverse complement strand
AATACAGGGCAGCAGGTCAGCAACCTATCTGAGGAACGAAGCAAAATCATCCGTCTCATAGGCTTCCCGGCCTGCCGCTACTATCTCCTAAATTAATTCCTGTCTACCTGCGCAATGTCGGTTAAAGCTCAGCGACGACGAGGTGATCTTTGTGCGGTTTTTGCACCGCAAGGAAATATATCGATTCTTTCCTTAGCATAGCTATGGCGAATCTCTAGAGGAGATAGGCGGGTCGGGCGGTTTGGGCTTGGGTCAGAGTGTTGTGTACAGCGTCCCAATCTTCCGCAGAGATTAGCGCCTTCATCTGCTCTAGCTGCTGCTGGTATTGGGTTAGGGCATCTAGCAGTGCCGTGCGGTTGTGGCGGGCCATGAGGGTACCCAGTTCAGGCACGCCGCCGCCGACTCGACTGGTGTCCTTAAAACCCGAGCTGGCTAAGGTTTGGGCAAGCGCCAAAATAGCCGGGTCAGATTCCCCCTGGCAGGCGAGAATCAGGCTGCTGCTGATCATCACTGGCAAGTGCGAGATCCAGGCGACGGCGCGATCGTGCTGGTCGGGCTGGCATTGGCAGAGGTTTGCGCCTAGGGTGGTTGCGATCGCCCTCACCCGCGCCAACGCCTCTAGATTTGTTGCCGCAGTCGGAGTAAGCACGTAGGGGCGACCCTGAAACAACCCCGCCTCCGCGACCGCCAGCCCGGCCTCGGCCTTGCCCGCCATCGGGTGCCCGCCCACAAAGCCTGGCCACAGAGCCTCCAGACTGGGCACAAGTTCCCCCTTTACTGACGCCACATCGGTGACTACCGCTCCCTCAGATAGGTACGGGGCGATCGCCTCAGCCGTAGCCACCACAGCATCAATGGGGGTACAGATAAACACCACATCGGCCCCCGCCACCAGCGCCAATTCTGTACCGGTTTCGGTCACGGCTCCCATCGCCAGAGCCTGCTCAGCCGTTTCTGCCCGCCGGGCAATGCCGACGACTGGATGACCGTACCGGGTCAGATCGAGCCCCAGCGAGCCACCGATTAGTCCCAAACCAACAATGGCAATGCGTTCCATAGCCCTACCCCTTAACCCACAGAAAACCCTATCAGCATATCGGTGGGGGGATACCCAGAGGCCCCAGCGGGGCATCTATGCGACAATAGACGCCTGTAGCCTAAGCTGAGCAACCCTCCGCCTGCTTTGGTCGTCAACTGTTTTCACTGACATTCTTTCTAAAGGCAGCGGCGTTTCCCCTGTGATTGAGGCCCAAGTACACCAACAACTACGCGCGCTGCTGCGGGAATGGGGAGAGTCAAGCTGGCCCCATCACCTGACGCTGGCGCGGTTGGTGGCGCGGGCGCTGCGGCTGGGGCGCAGCGCCCTAATGCAGGTGGGTGGTCTGTCGGCCTACCAGGGCGAATATCGCCTCAGCTACCTGATTGCGCTGATGATGTGGCCCGGCCCGGCGGTGGTGGTGGCCCCCGACCCCACGGCCCAGCGAGTGCTGATGGCAGATATTCCTCGTTTGCAAGAAAAGCTGCGGCTGCGCAAGCCGGTACAGATGGGCGATCGCTGGCCCGGCGACGGTTTCGACGGGCTGCTGATTACCACACCCGAGGCCTGGCTGGGCGATCGCCTGGGGTCGGGCACCCAGTTCCCCGACGGCATCCCTACCCTGATCGACGATGCGGACAATCTCGAACTCTGGCTGCACCAGCAGCTCACCGTTGACCTCGGCACCCTCGACTGGACTCACCTGGCCCTGGCCTACCCCGACCACCGCAGCCTGATTCAAGACACCCAGGTGGCCCTGACCCACGCCGCCTTTCAGCGCCCGGCCAACCCTTACCACCGCTACCTGCTCGAAGAGGGCGATAGCCAGCAGCTCCAGCGGCTGCATCAGGTGCTGACCGCCAGCCGCGCCAGCGCTCCCCAGGCTGAGGGGCCAATGCCGCCCCAGTGGACGAAATTTTGGCAGCGATTTAACCCGCCCGATCACCTGCTCTGGTTTTCGGTCGATCGCGATCGCGGCCAAATGACGCTCCACTGTGCCCCGGTCGAACTCGCCACCGCCATGACCTCAGTGTGGCCCCGCCAGCCGGTAGTGCTGATTGGCGCAGCCCTCGACCCTGACGAAGCGGCCGAAAACTTTCGTCAGCGACTGGGCCTGGGCGACCTAACCTGCCTCCAGTTCACCCCCAATCGGCAGAACGACGCCATTCAGCTCTACCTGCCCACCCACCTGCCTCTGCCCAACACCCCCCAGTTTCAGGGGGTACTGCACCAGGAAATTCGCCGCCTGCTGAACGTCGCTCGTCCCCAGATTCCTGGCCCCACGGTAATTTTGCTGGATGATTTGCCCTTGAAGGGGCAGCTAGGCGCAATGCTGGCTGGGGAGTTTGGCTCGCGGGTGCAGGTGGAGAATGCCGCCACCGACGCCAACGGCATTCTGGTCAGCGGCTGGGCCTTTTGGCGGCAGCATCAGGCGTTGCTACCGCCTCCGGCGCTGCTGATCATTGCGACGCTGCCCCTGCCTTCTCTAGAGAACCCGATGGTGGCGGGGCGGGTGGCCTATCACAAGCGGCGGCGGCAGGACTGGTTTCGGCTGTACCTCTTTCCCACGGCGGTGACGGAGTTGCAGCGGGCTGTCGCTCCCTCGCGGCTGCATGGAGGCACCGTGGCCCTGCTCGACACCCGCGTTCACTACCGCAGCTATGGAGCGCAGATCTTAGAAGCGTTGAGTCCAGCGGCCTGCACGCGATCGCTGCCTACCCAGTGGGGGCCTTAGAGCGAAAGCGGTGGACATGATCCAAATACTACGGATCACCAGCCCTAAACCATAATTCTTGTGTGTTGCGCCATGCACCAAGCCCCTGCCCAACTCATTACAGAGCGACTGATTTTACGGCGTCCATCCCTGGCCGATGCGGCGGCTGTTTATGAGTACGGTCGCGATCCCGAAGTGACCCGCTATATGGATTGGACAAGGCACCCCAGCATTCAGGATGCTATTGAGGCGCTGGAAAGCTTTGCTGCCCAGTGGGAATCTGGCAATGAGGTCTGTTGGGCAATCACCACCAAGACTGAAAACACCGCGATTGGGACGATCGCGTGCCGCATAGAAAGCCCTAGGGCAGATTTTGGTTATGTTCTAAACCGCCGCTATTGGGGCCAAGGGTTGGCGACAGAAGCCGTCAGGGCTGTGCTGTCATGGGTGATGAGCCTGCCCGAAATCGATCGCATCTGGGCAACGTGCGACACAGAGAATCTTGCATCAGCGCGAGTTTTGGAAAAGGCAGGCCTGTGGCGTGAAGGAATGCAGCCTCGGTCGATCTTTCGCCCTAATCTTTCGCCCACACCACGAGACATATTCATCTTTGCCAAGGTACGAGATCCGGTATGACAATCTTGCTATCAGTTAAGGTCCGTCGTAAATCGAGGGCCCGAATGACATCAAATCATTTAATCTGATGATGAGTAGAGCATGTAGCGGCGTAGACCCATGGGCGAATCAAAACGACGCAAAGATCAGCTGGGTGAAAAGTACGGTCAGTCAGAGCCGATTTTGCCCTGGCTGCCGATCACTAAAGACCAGTCGGAACAGTTTATGAAATGGACCGGTCGGGGAACCTGGGGGGCGATCGTGCTGATCATCGCCTTTTGGATCACGCTCCGGTTTATCGGCCCTGGGTTGGGCTGGTGGACTCTGGCCGACTAGGACTCTGATTTTACGTATAGCCATAGTCACCTGGGTTGAGACATTTAGAAACGTTCGAACGTTTTGAGGAGAAATGTCTCAACCAGACTGGCTACAGCTATATCTCAGGGTTTCAAGACAAAACCGGGGCAAATTTCCCGTCAGCGCTAAGAAATCGTAACCAATGCTTTCCGTCTTCAGTGGATTCTAGGTAGAGTTAGGGAGATGGTTGCGCGGGAGCTTACGGGTATATGCTGAGTCAGCAACAGCAGTCTGGCCCCCAGCGGGGCGAACCCCTAGCCGAAGGGGTCGCTAAGGATTTCAGCTTAATGATAGACGGGGATGACTCAGCGCTGTCGCTGTCTGAGGTGATGGTGCCGGTGCCCCAGAGCGGTAACCAGTCGTGGCGGCTGCTGCTGATTTCGTTACTGAGCTGCTTCGCGGCCAGCGGTGCAGCAATAGGGGCCTTTCTATGGCTGATTAATCTCCCCCCCACCGCCAACTGCGACAATCCGGCCTCGGTGACCACCGATCGCGCCCAGCTGTTTTGTGCCCAGGTGGCCGCTGAGTCAGGTGAGCTACCCGATGTATTGACCGCCCTCGACCTAACCAGTGGCTGGACGGCGGAGCACCCGCTCTACTACGAGGTGCAGCCCCTGGTTGAACAGTGGTCTTGGGTGGTGCTCAAGGCCGCTGAGCAAGAGCTGCGCGGCAACGGCAGCATGGAGCAGGCCCAGGCGCTGGTGAGCCACATTCCGGCAGATAGCCCGGTGTTTGCCACCGCCCAGGAGACCATACAGAGCTGGCAGGGCGAGTGGAATCAGGGCGAAGCTATCATGGCCGCCGCCCAAACCGCGCTCAAGCAAAAAGACTGGGCCAAGGCCTCTCAACAGGTGCTAGCCCTGGGTGAGCTGAACAATTCTCACTGGCGGGTGGCTCAGGTACAGGCTCTGTCGCGTCAGATTCGCGTAGAGCGTCGGGCTCAAGAGCTGCTGAGTGAGGCGGTGGCCACCGCTGTCCCCGGCGGCAGCGATCGCCTAGCCGCCGCCCTGCGCACCGCCAGCCAGATGGATGAGAGCACTTACGCTCGCCAGCAGGTGCAGCCCTACCTCGATCGCTGGAGCGACCTGCTGCTCAAGCTGGGGCAGGACAAGTGGTACGCCTCAGAACTCGATGCCGCGATTGCCCTGGGCCGCAGCGCCGCCCTCAACCCCAGCCGCGCCAAAGTCGCCCAAGAGCTAATCTGGATCAGCCAGGCTCGGCAGATGGCCCAGAAAAGCCTGACCACCTGGCGCACCTCCCCCGACCAGCTGGTGACGCTCTACCAGGCCATGCTGCTGGCCAACCGCCTGCCCGCCGACAGTCCCTACTATCCCCAGGCCCAGTCGAGCGTGGCGACTTGGCGCAACCACATGGGCGAGCTGGCCCGCTTGCAAACTGCCCAGGCCGTGGGGCAGGTGCGCACCAAAGCAACGCTCAAATCGGCCATTGGCCAGGCCGCTCAGGTACCCCTGGGGCATCCCCGTCGGGTGCAGGCCCAGACCATGGTGGCCCACTGGCAACAGGAGATCGAGCGGCTAGAAGACCGTCCCCAGCTGGTCAAGGCCCACGAGCTGGCCAGCGCCAAAACCTTTGACAGCTTGCAGGAGGCCATTCAAACCGCCAGCGGCATTGCCCTCCACCGAGCCCTGCGCAGCGAAGCCCAAAGCTGGATCTACATCTGGACGAGCGAAATTCAGGTGATGGAAGATCGACCGTTGCTCAACCGGGCGCGATCATTAGCCCAGCGGGGCCAGCTGTCTCAAGCGATTGTCGAAGCCAGCGGCATCAAGCCGGGCCGCGCGCTCTATGGTGAGGCTAGAGGTGCGATCGCCGGTTGGCAGGGAGAGATTGCTGCTGTCGAGCAGGCCCGCCTGCGTGCCCTCCGGCAAGCTGAAGCTCGCCGGGCCGAAGCTGCTGCTTCCGCTGAGCCAGCGGCCACCGTAGAAACTCCTACTGAAACGCCCCTTGAGTCTGCCGCCACCTCAACCCTCGACGAGACATTGCAAGTGGCACCTGCGCCAATCGCCCCGGCTCCGCGCTGGCCGCAGACGCCCCTGCCCGATCGCATTGACACTGTGCCTGGGGCAGCGGCTCCGTCTGATCCAGGCCTGCCATCGCCCCAGGCTGCCGAGCCCACCGTAGAACCGGCCCCGGTATTGGCCCCAGCCCCCTTACCCGCTGCGGTTCCTCCCCCGGCGCTGGTGGCGCCTGCAACCCCGGCCCCGCCGCCTATTGAGCTGGCGCCCAACCCCGCTGCGGCCCCCGCCCCAGAGCCCCAGGCGGCCAGGCCCGTAGCCCCCATCGTATCGGTTCAGCCCCGACCTGAGGCCCTAACTCGGTCGCCGATGGTGTCATCCCATGCGGTCAGCCAGGGAACCCAAGCCTTGCTGGTGGGTGTTCTCTAGGCTGGGCATGACCAACGGGCTGAGCGCTGACGCTAGACCAACCGATGTTTCCTAGCCAGGCTAATCGGCGGTGTCAGCTCGGCTACGCAGCACCATCTCCTGGTGACGAATCGTGCTGTTGGCGATCTCCCAGGGAAAGGTAAACGATTCAAACGACTCGCTGGTGATGCGATCGATATCTAGATCGATCACCACCCGCTTGAGAATGTCAAACAGCGTTTCCCGCAGGGCCTCCAGTTCTTCTAGGGATTGAACCTTATCGATTTCGTCAATCAGCGCCAGAATTTCTAGGTTGTAGGTGTCGGCCCGATTTTTTTGCTTGCCCAACAGCCACGATCGCAGCTGCCACAGACTCGACATGCCCAGCACCCCCACTGACAGCAGCAGTCCAATGGGTTCGGCGTACTCCACTAAAAACTCAGGCTCCCCCTGGCTGTAGAAAGCCTCGGCTCCAGGGTGCAGCGGCAATCCTAAATCTCCTGAGGTATCCAGGCGAATTCTGGCCGCCCTGGGATAGATGGCCACCAGCTCGTTGCGGTTTTGGTGCAGGGTCTGGGTGAGGGCATTCACCACTTTGGGGGGCAGACCCTCGTGGGCCACCAGCAGGGCATTCACCGCCACCACCGGCAGGTCGGCGGCGGGCACGGGCCGACCGCCGTTATAGGCTCCCTTCGGAATGACTTGGGCCTCAAGGTAGGGCAGCGACAGCTGAAGCGCGTCAGCCTGATCGATGGGAATTGGGTGAATGGTGCCGGTTTGCAATAGCTCCCCCACGGCAGGATTGCCCAGGGTGATGACACGAAACAGGGCATCCACCTCTCCCCTAGCCAGGGCGGCGTGGGCCTGGTTAGGGGCCATGGGTAAAACCGTCATGGTGTCTGCGCTCAGGCCGTAGTGCTGCACCAGGGGCCAAAATAGGGCGTAGGAGCCGCTGCCCTTGGGCATTAGGGCCACCCGCTTGCCCCGCAGATCGGCCACGCCATCGATATCGGCGTCGGTGCGAGCCAGCAGGTGAAACATCTCAGGGAACAGCAGTGCCACCGCTCGCACTGGCGGTTGGACGGGTGTATCGCTCTGCACCAGGGCCAGTTGGGCCGCGTTGGCCTTGAGCAAATCCATATTTTGCAGCGAGCCATCGGTCTCTAGCACCTCAATGGCAATGGTGGGATGGTTGCGGGCCACCACCTCGGCAAAGGCCTGGCTAAAGGCATAATATTCGCCCGTACTGCCGCCTGAGGCCAGCACTAAGCGGTAGGTGCGGGTGTGCTCACGCACCAAAAAAAAGGCCGAGGCCAAAACTCCCACCAAACTCAGCACCACCACCGGCAAGACAACCTTTCCCTGCATAGATCTCCTGGGCCGATATAAAATGGGGACTGGCCAATTTTGCCGTGGGGGCTAATCCAAGTCCAGATCAGGATTGGGTAACTGTTCCACTGCAAACTCTACCGCTGGGATTGGGTTTACACCTATGGCTCTACTCCAAAATTTACCCCAGGTTCCCGATACCCTGCGCGGTCGCACCGTCGGTCGTAACTTTCAGGCGGTGTTTTTGCTGGCGCTGGTGTCGGTGCTGCTGCTGGGGGCCTTTGGGCTGCGGCTATTTCAGCTTCAGGTGGTGGAGGGCGATCGCAATCGCCAGCTGGCCGACACCAACCGCATTCGCCTAGTGCCCAAGCGCCCGGCTCGCGGCACCATTTTTGACCGCAACGGCAAAATTCTCGCCGGTAGCCGCCTGTCGCACACCATATCAATCTGGCCGATCGCCCTGCCCCGCGACCAGTGGCCGATGGTGATCAATCGCCTGTCTAAGGTGCTCAGTGTGCCCCCCGACGAAATTCAAAAGCGCCTTGAGCAGGCGGGCTATGAATCGATTGAGTCGATTACCATTGCCCGCGGCATTAGCCCGGCCCAGGCTACAGCCCTGGCGGAATACACCAATGAGCTGCCGGGGGTGCGTCTAGAGGCTGAGGCCGTACGCAACTACCCCAACGGGGATCTGGCCGCCCACGTGATTGGCTATACAGGCGAACTCACCGACGAGCAGCTCAAGGCTCGCCGCGACCAGGGCTATCGACTGGGGGATGTGGTGGGGCAGATGGGGGCCGAGTCGGCCTTTGAGAGCACGCTGCACGGGGCCTGGGGCGGCCAGCAGGTCGAAGTCGATAGCGCCGGGCGAATTATCAGCATTTTGGGCGATAAGCCCGCCGTTGCAGGCAAAGACATTCAGCTCACCATCGACATTGAGCTACAGCGGGCAGCGGAGGCGGCCCTGGGCACCCGCGAGGGCGCGATCGTCGCCATGGATCCTCGCAACGGGGCTATTTTAGCGATGGCTAGCTGGCCCACCTACGACCCCAATATTTTCACTACCCGCATTACTGAGGCTCAGTGGCAGCAGCTTCAGGGGGCCGATCACCCCTTTCTCAACCGATCGCTGCAAGCCTTTCCGCCTGCCAGTACGTTCAAGATCGTCACCACGGCGGCGGCCCTAGAGTCGGGCAAATACGATCCGGGTACGGTGCTGCCTACCTACCCCTACATTCAGGTGGGGGGCATTCAATTTGGCGACTGGAACAGGGCGGGCTTTGGCCCCCTTAGTTTCCCTGGTGCGATGGCCTGGAGTAGCGACACCTTCTTTTACCAGGTGGCCATGCGCATCGGCGGCCCTACCTTGATCGAGATGACCCGCCGCTTTGGTTTTGGCCGCAAGACCGGCATTGAGCTAGGTGCCGAAGAAAGCGCGGGCTTAGTGCCAGACGATGCCTGGAAGCAAGCCAATCTAAACGAAGATTGGGTGATTGGCGACTCGATCAACATGTCGATTGGGCAGGGCTTTATGCAGGCGACGCCCCTCCAGGTTGCAGGGATGTTCGCGGTGCCCGCCAACAATGGCTACCGGGTTACTCCCCATATGCTCAAAGACAACGAAGAGCACCGCAACTGGAAAGAGTCTCTAGAGCTGAGCGATTCGACCATTGATGTTTTACACCGCGGGCTGCGGCAGGTGATTACGGGCGGCACAGGCCAGAGCCTCAACGTGCCCCACCTGGCTCCCCTCTCGGGCAAAAGTGGCACCGCTGAGGCACCCCCCGGCCTTTCTCACGCCTGGTTTGGGGCCTACGCCCCCATGGAAAACCCTGAGGTGGTAGTTGTGGCCTTTGCCGAACACTCCGGCGGCGGCGGCGGCAAAGTGGCGGCCCCCATGGTGTTGAAGGTGCTAGAAGCCTATTTCAAAGCCAGCCAAACTGCGGTAGCCCCCTAGCTGCGGCTGGCCAGGCTAAAGTTGCGGAAGTGCTGGGCCTGGGCCTCAATGCGACAGGCGAGGCGATCGCACACCAGGCCGCACAGGTCGAAAATCAGCTCGTCGGCCACGCTGTAGTAGGCGGAGGTGCCCTCAGTGCGGCGGCTGAGAATGCCCGCCTGAAGCATCACCTTGAGGTGCTTAGAGACATTGGCCTGGCTGGTTTGGGTAGCCTCAACTAGCTCCTGCACGCATTTTTCACCCTCCCGCAGCAGATTGAGAATTCTTAGCCGCATGGGCTCACTGAGGACGCTGAAATACTCCGCTACCTGCTGCACAACTTCAACTGAAACCGGTTCTACTGAGTCCATCGGGGTTTAGGGGGTAGGCTCGGGTGTGCGCGAACGATTCTCAGTAATCTTAACAACTAATTTATTTTTGCAGTTATCCATAGCGATACAGTCATCAAATCTTGTCAATTGCTTAGCCCTGATCCCCGTGGGGTTTAATCGAACTTTAGGAAATGAGATTTTACCAAGACCTTGGGCCATGGCCCCCGCCGTGAGATTCTTAGAGATAGCGTTCACCCACCCTGAGGATTGCTGTGAAAGCCATCACCCTGCTTGGATCAACTGGGTCTATTGGTACCCAAACCCTCGATATTTTGGAGCACCACCCCGACCAGTTTCGCCTGGTGGGCATTGCCGCAGGGAACAATGTAGAGCTGCTGGCCCACCAGGTGCGCCAGTTTAAGCCTGAGATCGTCGCTATCTGCAACCCCGAGAAGCTAGGTGAACTGCGCGATGCCCTGGCCGGGATGGATCCTATGCCCCAGCTGCTGGCGGGCGACGACGGCATTGTGGAAGTGGCTCGCTACGGTGACGCTGAGGCCGTCGTGACGGGCATTGTTGGCTGTGCCGGGCTGCTGCCGACCCTGGCGGCGATCGAGGCGGGCAAAGACATCGCCCTGGCCAACAAAGAAACCCTGATTGCCGGTGGCCCCGCCGTGCTGCCCCTGGTCGAAAAGCACGGCGTCAAATTGCTGCCCGCCGACTCTGAGCACTCCGCCATTTTCCAGTGCCTCCAGGGGGTGCCCAAAGACGGGCTGCGGCGGATTTTGCTGACCGCTTCCGGTGGGGCTTTCCGCGACTGGCCGGTGGAGAAGCTGGCTCAGGTGACGGTGGCTGACGCCCTCAAGCACCCCAACTGGTCGATGGGTCGCAAGATCACGGTCGATTCGGCCACACTGATGAACAAAGGGCTAGAGGTAATTGAGGCCCACTACCTATTTGGCATGGACTACGATCGCATCGACATCGTCATCCATCCCCAGAGCATCATTCACTCGCTGATTGAGCTGCAAGATACGTCGGTGCTGGCTCAGTTGGGCTGGCCCGATATGCGCCTGCCGCTGCTCTACGCCCTCTCCTGGCCCGATCGCATCGCCACCGACTGGGAACCCCTCGACCTGGTCAAAGCGGGCGACCTCACCTTCCGCGAGCCCGACCACGCCAAGTACCCCTGTATGGATCTGGCCTACGCTGCCGGACGGGCGGGGGGGACGATGACCGCCGTGCTCAACGCCGCCAACGAGCAGGCAGTGGCGCTATTCTTAGACGAGAAGATCCACTTCTTGGAGATTCCCAAAGTGATTGAGGGGGTGTGCGATCGCCACCGCTCCCACAACGTCACCCAACCGGTGCTGGCCGACATTCTCGCCGCCGATCAGTGGGCCAGGGCCGAGGCCACCAGCGTCAGCGAGTCGTTGACCTCAGCCACTGTCGTTTCAATGGGATAGGAGGGCACCCGTGGAGCTGCTGATTGTACTGGGGGCGATCGTGATTGCGATCGTCGTGTTTGGCTGGGTGTTTAAGCTGATCAAAAACACCATTCAGACAGTGCTGCTGGTGGCCTTTTTGCTGCTGGCGCTCTACTTTCTTTTTGGCATCGGCCCCGATGCCATTTGGAATCAAATTCAAACCTGGCTGGGCGGTGGACAGAGTAGATAGTTGAGACTTGCGCTATCAGCGTTACGAAGCGGCTTGGTAAGGATGAATCTGGGCCAGGGCTTCCGATTCCTCTTGCTGAGCCTGATACAAATCCCAGCGTAGTTGCAGCGTCATCCAGAAATCGGCAGACATACTAAAGAACTTGGCCAGACGCAGGGCGAATCCGGGAGTGATGCTTTGTTGGCCATTGATGATGGCTTCAACCTTGGCAAGCGGGAGATTAATGGACTCTGCCAGCCCTTGCGGAGTTAGCTCCATCGGCACTAAAAATTCCTCCAGCAGCATTTCTCCTGGATGGGTGGGTGGTCGATGGGTTGGAATCCGCATAGGGTTCGCTGCTCCTAGTGATAATCGACAACCTCAACTTCAGCCGCTCCCTGATCTGTCCAACGAAAACAAATCCGGTACTGTTCGTTAATCCTAATACTGTACTGTCCTGCTCGGTTTCCTTGAAGAGCTTCTAATCGATTGCCGGGAGGAACTTTAAGGTCGTCTAGGTGGGCCGCTGAGTCGATTTGATCGAGCTTGCGAGCGGCGCGTTTCCAGAGAGTTTGAGGACAGGTCGCCCGTGCTGCCTTAGAACTTTTGCCATTAAAGATATCCTCAGTTCCTTGATTGCAGAAGGAGTGAATCATCTTCGCTGTCGAATGCCTCTACGCAAACACTACGGTGCGGTTGCCGTAGACCAGGGTACGGTTTTGCAGATGCAGCCGCACGGCGCGGGCCAGCACAATGCGCTCCACATCTTTGCCCTTGCGAATCAGCTCCTTCACGTCGTCGCGGTGGCTGATGCGCACCACGTCCTGCTCGACAATTGGGCCTTCGTCGAGGTCAGAGGTGACGTAGTGAGCAGTGGCCCCAATGATTTTGACCCCCCGCTGAAAGGCCCGCTGGTAGGGGTTGGCTCCCATAAAGGCGGGCAAAAACGAGTGGTGAATGTTGATGACGCGATCGTACTGATGCAGAAAATCTGAGCTAAGCACCTGCATGTATTTGGCCAGCACTACCAGGTCAATGTTGTATTGCTTGAGGAGTTCTAGCTGACGCTGTTCTTGCTCGGCCTTGGTGTCTTTGGTCATGGGCAGGTGCTCAAAGGCGATGCCAAACTGGTCGGCGACGGGTTTGAGGTGGGGATGGTTGCTGATAATCAGCGGAATTTCGGCCTTGAACTCGCCCGCTTTGTGTCGCCAGAGCAGGTCGAGCAGGCAGTGGTCTTGGTGGCTGACCCAGATCGACAGGCGGGGCACGGCGTCAGAAAAGTGGAGCTGCCAGGTAGCGCCCAGGGGTTGGGCGATCGCCCCAAACGCCGCCCCAATGATCTCCCTGGGCAGGTTGAAGCCCTCTAGCTCCCACTCTAGGCGCGACAAAAACAGCCCCGCCTCCGGGTCGCGGTGCTGGTCGGCGTGGAGAATGTTGCCGCCATTGGCGTAGATGAAGTTAGCAATCTTGGCCACCAGACCCTTTTGGTCTGGGCAAGAAAACAGCAAAATAGCGGTGGGAGCGCCCATGGGGAGAAAAAAGGAATTGCTGGCTTAGCCTAGCACCCGCGACACAATCAGTTTGCAGCTTCAGGAGTGGGACTGTCAGTAGGCTCAGGCGTGGGCTGAGCCTCACTCGCTGGGGGCTCTACGGTAGGTGCCGGAGCGGGAGGCGCTGCCGCTGGCGCGCTGCTCTCTGGGGTTGAACTGGCCCTAGGATTGACTGGGGCTGGGGCTTCCACCGGCATCTTCCACTCGGCGAGGGGGCGGTTGATGCCGTTAGCCACATCGCGAGTGACGACGAGCACGGAGTATTCTGACTCCCCGGCAGGGGGCCAGGGATCGGGGTCTACCACGGCGTAGTTGGCGCTGCCGCTAAAGTCGGGGCCACCCAAAATCAGCTCGTGCTCGGTGCCGTCTTTGAGGGCGACGGTGACGACGCCAAGGGGAGCGTTAAAGCCAAAGTCGGTGGCCTGGTCGGCCCCCATGGTGACAGTTTGCAGGGGCGAGTCGGTGTTGAGTCGGCTGAGCAGGAAGGCGATCGCCCCCGGTTCAGCCAGAGCTTGGTCAGGCACAGTCATCTGCCAGGCCTCGTCGTCGCCCTGCTCAAAGACCAGGGTTTCATTACCGCGATCGACGGTGAGGGTGGCGACATCGGTTTCTTCAAAGGTAAAGATAGGCGCTGTAGATTCGGTCTCACTGGCTAATTCGGGGGACTGCGATCGCTGCGACTCAGCAATCAGCACCCCGGCCCCCAGCAAAAAGGCCACCCCTACCAGCATTACCGTACTGCGCTTAAGCTTCATACCCGCTTACCAAAACTCCCAGGTCATAGGATAGATCCTGCTGTGCTGATCCATCCTACGACTTGGGGTGCTGATTGTATCGAGGTTTATCTGTCACTAGCCCACGTTGTTCATATTGGATGAACTAGGCTGCGGCGAGAGCAGGCGCGGGAGCTGTTGAGGTCGAGAGCTGGGCGAGGATGCCGTTGACGTTGGTTTTGGCATCGCCAAACAGCATCAGCGTGTTGTCATTGAAGAACAGCGGATTTTCGACCCCGGCATAGCCCGACGACATACCGCGCTTGAGCACCACTACGGTATCGGCTTCCCAGACTTCCATCACGGGCATGCCGGCGATCGGGCTATCTGGATCGTACTTGGCGCTGGGGTTCACCGTATCGTTGGCCCCGACCACCAGCACCACATCAGTGTGGGATAGGTCGTCGTTGATTTCGTCCATCTCCAGCACGATGTCGTAGGGCACGTTGGCCTCGGCCAGCAGCACGTTCATATGGCCGGGCATGCGGCCCGCCACGGGGTGAATGCCAAAGCGCACCTGTTTGCCCTGGGCACGGAGCAGGCGGGTGATTTCGGCTACGGGGTGCTGGGCTTGGGCCACAGCCATGCCGTAGCCGGGGACGATCACGACACTCTGGGCGTTGGCCAGCAGCTCGACGACTTCGCCTGTGGTGGTGCTAGTGGCGCTGCCCTCCAGGGCGGCTGCCTTGCCGGAGCTGGTGGTTTCTCCAAAGCCCCCTAGCAGCACATTGACGAAGGAGCGGTTCATCCCTTTGCACATGATGTAGCTAAGAATGGCCCCGCTGCTGCCTACCAATGCCCCAGTGATGATCAGCAGGTCGTTGTTGAGCATAAAGCCCGCCGCCGCCGAGGCCAGACCCGAATAGCTGTTGAGCAGCGAAATCACCACCGCCATGTCGGCCCCGCCGATCGCCATCACGATTACAACGCCAAAGATGCCTGCGATCGCAGTCATCGCCGCCAAAACCCACATCCCTGGGCTGCCGGTTGCGGTGAGAAAGGGCACCAGAAGGTAGGCGATCGCCCCTAGCATCCCCAGCGTAAATACGTGCCGGGCGGGCAGCAGCACTGCCCGACTGGGCACCCAGCCCCGCAGCTTGGCCACCGCAATCATCGACCCGGTAAAGGTGATGATGCCGATGAACACGCCGATATAGATTTCCACCCGGTGAACGGTGATATCCGTACCCGTGAGGGCGGCGCTGGGCTGGAGGTATTCGGCAAAGCCGACTAAAACAGCGGCCAGGCCCACAAAGCTGTTGAGCAGCGCCACCATTTCGGGCATATCGGTCATCGCCACGCGGGAGGCGGCTAGCACACCCACCAGCACACCAAGGCCAATGGAGCCAATCTGAACGGGGTAGCCCTGGCAAATCAGTGCCGTGGCCCCAAAGGCGATCGCCATGCCGAGAATGCCAAGCAGGTTGCCCCGCTTAGCGGTCTCTGGCTGCGACAGCCCCGCCAGACTGAGGATGAAGAGGGCGCTGGCGACGATGTAGGCCGTGGTTACGAGGTTGTTTTCCATTTCTGGGGAGATGAAGGGACGAGGGGGATGGAGTGGGAGGGTAGGGGGTGGATGGGTGGGGAGTAGGGCGTAGGGCGTAAGGGATTCTGCTAAACGCTTTAGTTTGGAACTCAAGACCCCCTACCCCTCACCCCCTACCCTCCACGGCTTACTTGTGGAACATATTCAACATGCGCTGCGACACCATAAAGCCCCCGGCAATATTGACGGTGCCGAGGAAGAGGGCGATCGCCCCCAAGATGGTCATTGGTGAGGCGATGTTGCTCGAAATTTGCAGCATGCCGCCGATGATGATGATGCCGCTGATGGCGTTGGTGACGCTCATCAGCGGAGTGTGCAGGCTGGGCGACACGTCCCAAATCACCTTCCACCCAAGGAAGCTGGCCAGGACGAAGACCGTCAGGTGAGTCATAAACGAGGCGGGAGCCCAAAGGCCGATAGCCACACAGGCCAAGCCAATCAGCACGGGCCAGAGCAGCTGGCTAAACCAGGATTTAGCAGTGGGAATTTCCTCAGCGGTCGGGGAGGTCGGGGAGGTGGGGGAGACGCTGGGAGCGGGAGCTTCTACCTTCGGCGGCGGCCAGGTCACTTGGCCATTGTGAATCACGGTGGTGGCGCGAATCACCTGGTCTTCCATGTTGATGGTGAAATTCTCGGCTCCGCCCAGATCGCTGAGCAGGTGCACCAGGTTGTTGCCGTAGAGCTGGCTAGCCTGGGAGGCCATGCGGCTGGGCAGGTCAGTTAGGCCAATAATCGTGACACCGTTGTGAGAAATTACCTGGCCAGGCTCGGTGACTTCGCAGTTGCCCCCCTGCTCGGCGGCTAAGTCTACAACCACTGAGCCGGGCTTCATGCTCTCGACCATCTCTTGGGTAATCAGCAGCGGTGCTGGTTTGCCGGGGATCAGCGCCGTGGTGATGATGATGTCAACGTCTTTGGCCTGCTGGGCAAAGAGAGCCATTTCAGCAGCGATAAAGGCTGGGCTCATCACCTTAGCGTAGCCGCCTTCGCCACTGCCGTCTTCTTCAAAGTGCAGCTCTAGAAATTCTGCGCCCAGGCTCTGCACCTGCTCTTTGACCACCAGGCGAGTGTCAAAGGCTTTGACGATCGCCCCCAAACTCTTAGCCGCGCCGATCGCCGCCAGCCCGGCCACGCCTACCCCAATCACCATCACTTTGGCGGGAGGCATTTTGCCCGCAGCGGTAATCTGCCCGGTGAAACAGCGGCCAAAGTGGCTGGCGGCCTCGATCACCGCTCGGTAGCCGCCGATATTAGCCATCGAACTCAGGGCATCCAGCTTTTGGGCGCGGGAAATGCGGGGGACAGAATCCATCGCCAGGACGGTGCCGCCCTGGTGAGCTAGCTGCTCTAGCAGCTCGGGGTTTTGGGCGGGCCAGATAAAGCTGACCAGGGTCTGCTCGGGCTTGAGCAGGGTGGCCTCATGGCGATCGAGGGTGGGATGGTGCTGGGGCGATCGCACCTTGAGCACTACATCGGCGGCTTCCCACAGGCTCAACGAATCCGGCACAACGGTACAGCCAGCGGCTTCGTAGGCGCTGTCGGTAAAGCTTGCCCCGGCCCCGGCCTGGGTTTCGACTAGAACCTCAAAACCTAGCTTTTGCAGTTTTTTGGCGGTCTCGGGGGTAGCGGCAACCCGCTGCTCGCCCGCAAATACCTCCTTCGGAATACCGACTTTAACCCCCGAGAGGGCGGCATCTAGGGGAGCGGCCACAGAGTTGTCTTTGGGTGCTGCAATGGTCATAGGTAGTTACGAGGGAAATGGCCTTAAACAACGAAAACACAGACTTTTAAAGCGACAGCGGCGATCAAAAAGATCCCGACCTTAGCACTCTTAAAAGGGGATCGGTGGTAGTCGAATTTTGCGTCAAGCTCAGGGAGCGCGAAGCGGTGAAGCTATTTGCTGGGGGCGCGATCGACTTTGCCGTCCCAGAGGGAATCGGCTTTACCGTCTCAGCGGGAATCGCACCGTTAATTCCCCAGACTTCAGGCATCAGCCAAGGGGCTATTCTATGGCATAAACCCTGGTTTTCTAAGGAACTCAAGGAATTGTCGATTAGTCTAAACGGCCTAATTTTGCCTGTATTTTCTACAGAATTGCCCTGTCCTGCCGACTACTACAATCTCCCCTACTGACCTAGATGGTCTAGATATTCAGATTGTTTTTTGATTTCAACAAAACGCAACACTCTAGGCGCAAGCTAACAGGCCCACTCGGCGGAAAACTCCTTGCCTATTCTCTGGCATGGTAATCAGGCCCGCCCACCCCTGGGGTCAAAACTTCAAAAATGTTTTACGTCTGCCAACGTTAGGGGGCTCGTTGTCAGGGATAGGAAATAACGTCTTTTTTTGTAACAAAATTAGTCGTCTGCGCGACCACTCTAAAATTTCTGCTCTAGGGCGGCTACGAGTTCTAAAAACCCCGCCACTTCAGCGGCCTGGGTGACGTAGGTAGGGCGATGGGTGAGGCGAGGCCAGTAGTCCACAATATTGGCCACCCCGACCGATTGGGGGAACAGGGCCGGGTTGAACAGACTCTCGTCGTTGGGGCTGTCGCCTAGGGTCATTACCTCAGTCGTCGAGAGCGGCGCAAAGTAGCGTTCGATCACCCTCTGTAAGCCAGCGGCCTTAGACTGGCCAAGGGTAAATAGGTGACACTGCACGGTGCTGTAGGTAAATCCCCAGCCTAGGGATTGGCAGAGCAGCGCCATTTCATCTAGATCTGCCTGGGTGAGGCCCCCAATGTCAAAGGTCCAGTCGGTAAGGCGAAAGCGGTTATCGTCAGAATCATGCAGCTGGGGCCAGCGCCACTGAAGTTGGCTAAAGGCCTTGTGCAGCAGCTGGCGGTGGGCCACCAGATCGGGAATCTCAACCAGCGGCTCTGGCGGGCCATTGGGGGGAAAGTAGATGCCGCCGTTTTCGGCCATGGCCCCGGCAGCTACGGGCAGGTAGTGGGCCAGGCCATTGACCCAGCCCGCCGATCGCCCGGTGACGATCATTACCGGCAGCCCTGCGGCCTGGAGCTGCTCTAGCCCTTGCAGCAGGGCCGGGGTAAACTTGCCCTCGCGGGTGAGGGTGCCATCCATGTCGGTGGCCAGCAGCTGGGGCCGGGGTGAAAACCCGTGACTGGGTAATGGTTGAACTTCGCCCATCGAGTTTACACTTTGTGGTTACTGTGGACAGGCCATGATGGCTTAAGGCACGCTATGAGCACGTTAGCACCCGATCAGCGCAACTATTACTATCTAGTGGAAGGGGGCCGAACGGGGGTGCACAAGCCCATCTTGGCGGCTCTCTATGCGGTGCAAGGTCAGCCCCAGCTTGCCGACGGCGAAACGGGCCTGGGCATTGCCCCCGTGAACCAGGTGGATATGGCCGAGGTCGATACCTTTGCAGCCCAAGTGCAGTACGCGGCCAACACCCTGCGCAGCCTCACCAGCGGACTTGCCGAGCAGGGCTGGGGCGGGGCCGACATCTGGGATGCCAGCGTGGATCGCTACAGCGATCGCTTTCTGCAGGCGGTGGCTAAGGGGTTTACGCCAGCGGAGGGCGATCGCGATTCCGCCCAGCTCGAACCCACCGACCCCGCCGCCCTGCTCCAGGCCTACCTCGAAGACATCAGCGCCGACTACAGCGGCGCTCAACTGCCTCAGAGTTTGAGCCAGCTCGACTCAGCGCTGCTGGCCTTTGCCGAAAGGGTGCCGCCCAACTACGGACGGCTCGACTTTCAGCGCCAGGCCATGGTCGAGGCGGTGCGGCTGTGGCGACAGCTCAACACGACGGCGGCGGTGTACGACGCCCTGAACGTGCCGGTGGCTGACCAGGTGCCCGACGAAGCGGCTCTGGACAATGCGCTGGTGGCCTTTATGCAGTCGGCCGCTCGCTACTACACGGGCTACCCCAACCAGCGGGAGGCGCTGATTCGCCTAGTGCAGCTGTGGCGGGCAATGGATGCACGGGAAGAGGCGATCGCTTGGCTGCTGACCCACGACCCCTTTGCCACCGAAACCAACCTGGCGATTATTGACCCGGCGCTGATCGCTTTTGTGCAAAAAATTCCTGACCTCTACAACGGTCAGGGCGATTTGCGCTTTGCGCTGACCGAGGGCTACCGTCGCTGGTTTGGCCTCGACTCACGCACCACCGCCATTCAGCAGTTGGGGATCAACCCCGACGACCTGGCGCAAACCGCCGACAACCCAGAGGCCCTGGTGATGACCGCCCGCACCCTCGATCGCGCCCTGCTCGACTTTGCGGCCAGTATTCCCACCACCTACACCCCCACCGAAGACCAGCGAGAGGCCTTAATTCACCTAGTGCAGGTCTGGCGGCGGCTGGAGGGGCGCATTCCTGCGATTCAGTCGCTGTTTGAAGATCTGCGGCGGCTAGAGCGTGCCGCCCCCTCGTCGCCCGAGGCTATGCCCGCCCCGGTGCCTGCGCCCCAACCACCGCGCCCGATGCAGTGGACGCCCAACAACATTCAGCTCGACGCCAGCATTGTGCCCAACGGCAATTTTACCTGGTCAGAGGCGACTCGCGGTGGCTCTCACCTGCCCCCCAACCAGACCACGGTGGATGCCATTGTGCGCATAGCCGCCCTGGCTCAGCAGGCCCGCGATCGCATCGGTCGGCCATTGCTGATCACCAGCTGGTACCGCCCGGCTGAGCTCAATCGCCGGGTGGGTGGAGCCTCCCGCAGCCGCCATATTGTGGGCGATGCCATCGACTTTTACTGCCTTGGGCTCACAGGCAATCAGGTCTACTGGGCTCTAGATCCCTGGTGGCCGGGGGGTCTCGGGCGCTACAGCCAGTTCCCGGCGCTGGTGCATTTGGATGCGCGGGGGTCTAAGGTGCGATGGACGCATTAGGGGTGTAGGGGCAGACCCACGTGTCTGCCCTCAAGAATTTTGGATTGGCGATTTTGGATTTTGGCGTGGATAGATGGGTCGTAGGGGCAGACCCACGTGTCTGCCCTCAAGAATTTTGGCAAGGTAGCGTGGGCTTTCAACATTCATCTGGGCTAATGCAAGGAGACGTATGGCACCCACGGTTCAGGGAAGATGGCGGTTATGACAGCTGGCGATCGCGCTGTGACAGGGGCTGCGCTGTGGGCTTGGCGTGAACAGGCGCTAGCAGAGGCCCAAGCGGCAGGAGTTGACGCTGATGAAGTGGACTGGCTGCTGCTGGCGGTGGCGGAGGTGGATCGGCTAGCGCTGAGGCTGGGCACGGTGCAGGCGCAATCGCACGTCGCCCTCCGCTATCCTCTAGCCGAATTGGAGCATCGCTGGCAGCAGCGCCTTATTCAACGAACCCCCATGCAGTACCTGGTGGGCGAAACGCCCTGGCGCGACCTGATGCTGACCGTGTCTCCGGCGGTGCTGATCCCCCGTCCTGAAACCGAGCTGATCCCCGATTTGGCTGAGGCCGCGATCGCCCGCAGCCCCATTGGCGATCAGCTAGCTCAGGGCATTTGGGTAGATATGGGAACCGGCAGCGGCGCGATCGCCCTGGGTCTCGCCCAAACCTTTCCGTCAGCGCAAATTTTGGCGGTAGATTTTAGTGCCGAAGCGCTGGCGATCGCCCAAGAGAACGCAAACCGGGCCGGCTTACAGAATCGCATCACGTTCTACAACGGATCTTGGTTTGAACCATTAACGTCCTACCGTGGGCGGCTCAGCGCGGTGGTGTCGAACCCGCCCTACATTCCCTCGGCGCTGCTGCCGACGCTGCAACCCGAGGTGATCAACCACGAACCCGCTAGTGCGTTGGATGGGGGCGACGATGGCTTAAATGATCTCAGGATTCTTGCAACTCAAGCTCCCAAATTCCTCGTGCCGGGCGGGCTCTGGTTGGTGGAAATGATGGCGGGCCAGGGAGAAGCCGTCCGAGAACTGCTGGAGGCGCAGGGGTGCTATCGCGATATTCAAATTTGTTTGGATTTGGCGGGGCGCGATCGCTTTGTGCAGGCGATCTACGCCCCCAAACCCTAGCGATCGCGCAGGTTACGCTGGTATTTCCAGAAGCGCTGCCACCAGTCGGCAGGTTCATCTTTGGGGCCGTCGTGCTCGGTGGGGCGATCGCTGGGGCCATCCACCACCAGGCTACCCACGTAGTCGGCCTCGGCATAGACGCGATCGATCTGCTCGCGAACTTCGGCCATATCTGCCTCTGACACCACGCCGTTGCTGGTGGCCTTATAAAACTGCACCGTGACCCGAATTGGGTAGTCGGGGTCGCGCTCAATAGCCAAGTTGTCGATTTCGGTGAATGGCCCCTCCACCGCGCCATGGCCGATGACGGCGGCCTCCACATCGCTGGGGCCACGGTTTGCTTCCATAGCAGGGGCGGCGGCCATAGGGGCCATAGTGCTGTCCAAGGATGACTGCCGCATCGGTGCCCGCTGTTTGAGGGGTACCTGAATCAGCAGCACCATGTTCAGCCCCTCGGTGTCATCCTGGACGACTTCTCTAGGTCGTCCAGGATTCTCCACCGCCTGAAAGTCGCTGAGGCGCTGGCCGGTAAAGCTGGCCCGTTCGCCATTTTTGTTAAAGAACAGACGCTGGCCCCAGGTTTGCCCGGCCTCAAAGCCATCGCGCTGGTTGTCGATCACCGTAACGCTGGTGCCTTCGCGGGTGGCGAGAATGGTCAGCACCGCCGGGTCACCGGGGCGTGACTGATAGTTAAACAGCACCGGGTTAAACGTGGCCAAACCTTCTTGGGGAATGGGCAAAAAGCAGGCCTGGGCACTGACCAGCACGTGACTATCGCGCTGGGGGGCAAGGAGCGATCGCCCCCGCCCGCTCCAAGAATCTGGGGTGCTGAGGTAGCTGCGCAGATCACCCAGCACCTCGCTTAGAGCCACCCGGCGCAGGTCTTCGCCGTTCTCGTTGCCCACCTGGAGAAAAAAGCTCTCCAGGGGAATGTCGGCGCTGATGTCTTCAAAGTTGGGATGGCGAATCACCGGCATCAGGTGCAGCTGGTACTGCCTGCTCACAGGATCCTGCTGCTGTACCTGAATGGTCATATCGCTGATGTTGGGGCCAACGGAGGAGCCATAGAAGCGCCCGGTGTCTTCCCAAGTGACGTTGAGCACGTTTAAATCGAAAGATTCTGCCAGCTGGCGGGCGATGGGGTCGTGCACCATCGCCTGGGTGCGCTCAATCACCTGCCGGTAGCGATCAAAGGCCTGGCGCTGCACAATCGGTGGCATAGGGGAGCTTTCTGTAGGGGTGGCGTTGGCATTGGCGTTGGGGTTGGGCGCGATCGGATCCCATGCCTGCGTCGGGTTGGCGAGGGCCAGGGGCAGGGCCCCTGCCGCCATTGCGCCTAGTAACCAAACATTCCAGCGGTGTTCCATCCTCAGGCCCTCTCAAAGCTATGCCCCTAACCTACGCGACGGGGGTGGCCAGCTCAGGATGGTTACAAAAACTGAAACTGCATCTGGGGTGATGTTTTATACTGCACTGCTCACCTGAACCAGCAAACCCTGGGGGCCAACGCTAATTTGAATAGAGGCTAGGGCAGGGGCGATCGCATCCGCCAACCTCAAAGCTTCGGCCCGGTTCGTGGTCGTCACCGCAATCACCTTTGCCCCGGCAGCTTTGGCCGCCTCAACCCCGGCAGGGGCGTCTTCAATTACCAGGCAGTCGGCGGGGGGAATGCCCAGACGCTCGGCCACCAGTAAATAGGGATCGGGCGCTGGCTTCCCCCGCCGCACATCGTCGGCGGTCACCATCACCGAGGGCTCTGGCAACTCTAGATGGGGAAAGCGCAGGGAAACGGTGCGGCGAGTGCCGCTGGTGGCGACCCCCCAGCGATCGCGCGGCAGCTGAGCCAGCAACTCCTTCACTCCGGCGTAGAGGATCAGCCCGTCAGTGTCGTCGGCCTCAGCGGTTTCTTTGATGTGAGCCTCCTGAGCAGCATCCACGTGGGGTGCGACCTGGCGAATGGTCTCTACCGTAGGGCGACCGTGGTGAATGCGGGCGATCGCGTCGTAGTCAACTCCGTGGCGTTCGGCCCAGGCCCGCCAGTGGCGCTCTGAAACTAGGTCTGAGTCAATCAGCACCCCATCGACATCAAAGATAATCGCCTGGCAGAGAAAATCCATAGGTGCGGGTGCATAAACACTACAGGCTATTGTAGGTTCCTCAGGTTAAACACCGGGTGGCTGGAGGAGTGCGATCGGTCTAATAGGCCCCCAGGTGAACGATTAAATTTCGCCTGACTCTTGGAGTATGCGATCGTATAATTTCTAGCTAACACGGAAGCCAGTCTCACCAGATATTGGTTTAATGTTTGGATCATTTGAAGAGGTTCTGTACTTCTAGCTATCCAGTTTCTATCACGCTTGAGATGACCGGCTGAATCTCTTGAAAATGTATTAGTTCTTTGTAGGCAATGTCTTGCTCTAGGTTCTCAACATTATAGTGAACAAAAATGCCACCGGCTGCGATTAGACGCTAAATCTCTTTTTGACAATTTGATAGCTCAAATTTAATTGCACGGCAATGACCTCCGCATGCTCATTCTCGCAACTGATTGACATTAGCTAGTGAAATGTTTCTCAACAACATCCTTGATGAAATTTCTGCATAGCGATTCAATCTTCTCTTCGCGAACTTGAGAATTTATTCCTCTGACTACAAAAGCTTCATTCTTAGCGTTATAGCCAATTTCAACGGCATTAGGGACGTTAGATGAGGCTATTAAGTCAAGGCGTTCATAGTTAAATGAATCCGTGGGCTCCTCCCTGCATACGTGAAGAGTAACATCTACATCAAAATTCTGCATATGGCTACTTGGCGATCCGAAAAAAAACAGATATCTTGCGGTTCTACTTGGAAGCTTAAAATCAATTCTAAAAAACCAAGTCTTCTTAGCAGAGTTGTAATTCTTTAAGGAGATATATTTCTCAAACCCAAGATTACCAAAATCGCTAAAGTATATTTTCCCGATGTCAGAGCTTGAGTCTACAAGCTCGGCAGTTTGACGTATCAGACTTTTGAGAAGCTCCATTGCGTTCTTCCAAACCTCATAGTGATTAGAGGCATTTATTCTTTCCTTTTCATTGAATTTATTGGCGATTGACTTAGCCCATTCTTCAGTATCTCTTTGCTCTTTAGCTGCTGCCTCGTATTCTTCAAGACTCTCCTGAAGAGATTCAGAAACCAAAGAAACAAATCCTGTAAGGTTTGACAATTGAGAGATCTCAAGAGCATCGTAATATCTTGAACGATCCTCGCGTGTTATAACAGCAATTGGAAAGCCATAGCGCATGAATAGAAGGTTCATGAGCAGTCTTGCAACCCGTCCATTACCATCAATGAAAGGATGAATTGTTACGAACCAAGTATGGGCAGCGCTAGCGACTAGAATAGCTTCATCCTGTTGGAAAATCTCCCCAGGGAGGCTAGCCTTCTGCAGCCATGCGCTAAAGTCATGCATCTCACCAGCAATTTGCTCAGGATTAGGTGGCTTAAATTCAGAGCCGCTAATTTCTACAGGAACATTTCTATACTTGCCAGCGTTGTCAGAGTTGATATCAGCTAATACAAGATAGTGAATTTGTCTTATGTCTCTTTCGGTGATAGGAGTTTCTGTATTTTGGGCCAGATTTTCTAGAAAATCGAGAGCCGCAGAGAGATTTTTTGCTTCCGCTTGATCTTTGAGAGGCTTACCACTGATTGTTAACCCTTGCTCGACGACTAGCCTAGTCTCGCCAACGTCCAAAGTACTACCTTCAATAGCATTTGAGTTATAGATATTCTTAATCTTAAAGTACTTTCTTAGCCTTCCAAGAACCTCAGGGGTGAGCCTTCCACTAGCTCTTAATTCTTGAACACGATTTGCAAAGTCTTGAGCTTCCTTTAGTTGAGTCTCTTCAACCTCATAAGGAGTTTCTGTAATTACATGCATGGAAGGTTCTAATTCCTTGTTTGGGTGATGGAGATTTTTCTGTAAGCTCAATTTCCCTGATTTTAAGGAGAGTAGTCTTTGTTAATCGATAGACTCAAAAATTACCTTAAGGCCATGCAACCATAGTTATATTTTAGCGTGAGAAGAAAGTAAAACTTACTGCCTCTACCTATCTATACTTGACAATATTTCTCTGTGGCACAGGCGCAATAATAAAGAGTTAACCACCACGGCCACAGAACTGAACGCCATCATGCCGCCTGCTGCTGCGGGGCTGAGGCTGACTCCGGCGGTGGGCAGCAGCACCCCTGCCGCCAGAGGAATTGCCACGAGGTTATAGGCAAAGGCCCAGGCCAGGTTTTGGCGAATTTTATTGAAGGTAGCGCGGCTGAGGGTGAGGGTATCGAGCACGCCCGTCAGGTCATTCTGCATGAGAATGACATCGGCGGTTTCCATGGCGATGTCGGTGCCGGAGTGGAGGCTGATGCCGACATCGGCCTGGGCGATCGCAGGCGCGTCATTGATACCATCGCCCATCAGCGCCACGGTGTGCCCCTCGGCCTGGAGCTGGCGAATCGCATCGACCTTACCCTGGGGCGAGACTTCGGCGGTAATTTGGTCAGGATTGAGGTTGAGCTGGGCTGCGATCGCCCCGGCCACTTCCTTTCTATCCCCCGTTAGCACGCGCACCTGTAGCCCCCGGTTTTGGAGTGCTGCCACCACAGCAGCGGCTTCGGGGCGCAGCTGGTCGGCGATCGCCACCAATCCCACCACCGCATCGCCCAGCGCCACATACACCACCGTCTGCCCCGCCTCCGCCAGCGCCTTGGCCCGGTCTTGCACAGCGGCATCCAGTACCATCTGCCGCTGGGTCAGCCACTGCTGGTTGCCCAGGGCGCAGGGTTGCACCGTCTCGCGCCAGGTGACTTGGGCCACAACACCTAGACCGGCCTGGGTATCAAACTCATCGGCGGGCAGCAGGTCTAATTCTCGCGCTGTGGCCGCCTGGTGGATTGCCTTCGCAAGGGGATGCCGAGTGCCGCTTTCCACCGTGGCAGCGAGCTGCACAATGTCGGCCTTAGTTAGGTCATCCGCCAGGATGTGGATCGCTGTCACCGTCGGCTGGCCCTGGGTGAGGGTGCCGGTTTTGTCGAAAACCACGGTATCAAGGTGGTAGGTGGTTTCCAGAATGTCGCCGCCGCGCATGAGCAGGCCGCGCTCGGCCCCCAGCCCCGAGCCGACCAGAATGGCGGTGGGAGTGGCCAGGCCCAATGCGCAGGGGCAGGCGACCACCATCACCGCGATCGCCAGCTTCAGACTCACCAGCAGGGTCGAGGAGGTATGGGTCATGGTGTGACCCATGTGGGCCATACCCAGGGCCGAATCCATCACGCTGGGCCACAGGTGTAGGCCGACAAAGTACCAAAACAGGAACGTGAGCGTGGCCAGGGTGAGCACGCCGTAGGTGAAGTAGCCCGAGATCACATCCGCCAGCCGCTGGATGGGGGCCTTGCGGCTCTGGGCCGTTTCCACCAGGCGAATCATCTGGGCGAGGACGGTGTTTTGGCCAGTGCCGGTGACTTGCAGGGCGATCGCCCCGCTCTGGTTCACCGTGCCTGCCGTCACGCTGTCGCCGGGCTGCTTCAGCACCGGCATCGATTCGCCGGTCAGCATCGACTCATCGACGGTGCTTTGGCCCGAGACCACCGTGCCGTCGGCAGAGATTTTTTCACCGGGCAGCACCTGCACCCATTCCCCCACTTGCAGGCAGCGGGCGGGCACTTCGACGCCCGTTTGGGCCACCCCAGCGGTGGCGGGGTCAGAGATCAGCCGGGCCACGGCGGGCTGGAGTTCGACCAGCGATCGCAGCGCGTCCGCCGCTTGGTACCGGGCTCGCTGCTCTAGGGTGCGGCCCAGCAAAATAAATGCCAGCAGCATTACCGGCTCGTCAAAAAAGCATTCCCAGCCCAGGCCGGGGAACACCAGTGCCACCACGCTGGCCAGGTAGGCGCTGCCGCTGCCCAGGGCCACCAGGGTATTCATATTGGGGGCCAGCCGCCGCATCCCGGCCCAGCCATCTACAAGAATTTCTCTGGCAGGAAACGCCAGGGTGCCCGTGGCCAGCAGGGCGTGGAACCACAGGTCGCTGAGAACGGGAATCGTTAGCCAGCCAAAGTGGTGCAGGTGGCCAATGGTGGAAAGGATGAGCAGGGCGATCGCCACCCCCAGCCGCTGCCCCTGCTGCTGTTGTTCGGTTCGCTTGGCCTCGACCCAGGCTGTCAGGTCGTCGCCGTCGCCCTCGTTGGTTCTCGGCGTCGCCGCAAAGCCCGCCTGAGTCACCTGTTCCGCCAGGTGATCCGCCGTCACCGCGCCCGTCTCGGTTTCGACTACCGCCACCTCGGTCACCAGGTTCACCGTGGCCGATCGCACCCCATCCACCTGGGCCAGACGACTTTCGACCGCACGCACGCATCCAGCGCACTTCATGCCGCTGACGTTGAGCACAATAGTTTGGCGGCTAAAGGGCTCTAAACCCGTTTCTGAACCAGAAAGTTGTGGAGAAAGAACTTGCATGGGCGGAACGCTAGGGGCAGTAGTGGCTCTAGCCTACCAAGCCTCCCCTGTCTGTGGGTATCTAACTAGGACTTTAGGCATCCCGCAACCATCACAAAGACCAAAGGATCTATTTTGGGTCTACCTATGCCATAGATTTAAGCCTATGCCTCTAGGTGAAGTCACCGTGCATCTATCTGCCTATGGTGGCCCAGGTGCTACGGGAGTATCGTGGATGGAATAAGGACATGTGCAATAAAGTTTTGAATTTTGAGTTTTAAGCTTTGAATTGAGCATGTACGGCAAAAACTCAAAACCAAACACTCAAAACTCAAGACTTCCCCTCCCCCTCTATCCGCCACTTCACTATGCTCGCCGCCCCCAGCCCAACCCAAATCATCTCCACCTACAAAAACCGCCAGGTCACCCTTGCCGTCTTGGGGGCTGGGGCCTGGGGGAGTGCGCTGGCCCACATCGCCGCCACCAATCATCACACCGTGCGCCTGTGGACGCGATCGGGAGGAGTGTCGCTGAAGGATGCCGTGGCTGGGGCAGAGGTGATTTTGTCGGCCATCTCCATGAAAGGGGTGCCAGAGCTGGTCAACCAGCTCCAGGGCTTGAATATTCCTGAGACCACGGTACTGATGACGGCAACCAAGGGCCTCGACCCAGAGACCACCCTAACGCCATCGGTGATTTTTCAGCGGGCATTCCCCAACCACGCTGTGGCGGTGCTCTCTGGCCCCAACCTGTCGAAGGAAATTGAGGCTGGGCTGCCTGCTGCCACGGTAATCGCCTGCGAAAACGAAACCGCCGCCGAGTCTGTGCAGCACCTGTTTGCCTCCGATCACTTTCGCACCTACAGCAGCACCGACCCCCTGGGGGCCGAGCTGGGAGGCACGCTGAAGAATGTGATTGCGATCGCCGTCGGCGTTTGCGAAGCGCTAAATCTGGGCTCAAATGCGCGATCGGCTCTGATCACCCGCGCCCTGCCGGAGGTCATCCGCATTGGCACCCACCTGGGCGGCCACCCCGAAACGTTCCTTGGCCTCTCGGGCCTAGGGGATATGTTAGCTACCTGCACCAGCGCCCTCAGCCGCAACTATCGGGTGGGCTACGGCCTGGCCCAGGGCAAAACTCTAGAGCAGATTCTTGTAGAATTGGGCAGCACCGCCGAGGGGGTCAACACCGCCTACGTGCTCCACGATATTGCCGAGCGAGAACAGATTTCCGCTCCCATCTCCCAGCAGGTGTACCTGCTGCTCAAGGGTGAAATCTCAGCGGTAGAAGCCGTCGCCGCCCTGATGGAGCGCAAGCTCAAGGCCGAAGATTATCAGGAGGTGTTGCAGAGCGAGTGCTAGCCCCGATGCCTCGTAGGGTCTTCCGCGCGATCGCGTCAGGGCAGAGAGCCCCTGGCCAGAGCGGCCTGGCCTAGGGAATGCGTTCCCCTAGGCCGGAGAATTCGCCTAGAGCGGATCGGGAAACGTCGAGGGCGAAAACATCTTCAGCATGGCGGTGTAGTGGGGTTCGTAGTACTGAACATTGATCGACCCCACACAGGCCGAAAGCTCTTGGTCGAGCAGGTTCACCATCAGCCGCACCAGGCCCCAGCTGACCTTGAGCCTGGGGTACAGCATGACGCAGAGGGGAAACAGCTCCTGGGCGATCGCAGAGATGTTGTTCTCTAACATGCAGGTCCAGAGATAAATCTGAAACATCTCCACATCGCGAATGCTAGAGGTGCGCACCACAGCTTCGCTGAGCGGCCCCGTGTAGGTGGCATAGTCAGGGCAGAGGGCAATCACCTGATTCACAATATTCTTAGCAATCCGGCTGGTGGCCGGCAGCGCCAGCCGCACCGTCTCTAGGCGGGGGTGGTGGTAGTCGTAGTTGCCCGCAGCGGTGTAGGCCCGGTGCAGCGGCATATACAGCAGGTCGTCAACCACCTTGAAGTAGCTCTGTAGCGTCGCTCGCTCCGACTCGGGGGCCTCCGCCGACAGCATTTGACCGCAGTAGTGAAACTGCATGCTGACAAACCCAATCACCCGTGGGTCAACCGCCGTGTGCTTTTGGCGAATAGCGCCCAACCGCTTTGAGGCGGCCACCGAGAACCGCTGGGGCGTCACCCCTTTGGCGTAGGCTGCCAGAGCCTCTTCGTAGACCAAATGCACGTCTTTAGAAATCGTCCAGGGGTCAATCAGGCTAGCGCTAATTTGGTGCCGCCGCACTTCGCGAGACAGCAGCGTTTCGGTTTTATTCCAGGCTCGGGCACTGATAGAACGCAAGACATCGATCAGTTTTGCGGCCACATCCAGCTTAGATTTAGACTGTTCTAAGCTCAGCAACGCCTGATCTTGAAGGTGCAGATCTTTGACGTACTTTTTTGCCCAGACCTCCGAAAGCGAGAGCACTTCGGCTTTGTCTGAAACGCCAACTTTTTCTAGACGGCCAACTTTTAGGCTGGTCGATACCGAGCAGTCTGTCACCATAGGAACACAACCACGACGCGAAGGAAACGGGGAACGACGAAAAGAATTTAAAAGTCATAGTAAACCCAGAAGGATGAGCGAACTCGATGGAACCCCGGAAAATCGTGGGCTGAATTCACTAAACTTCATTTCTCGCAATAGTTCGCAAAAATAAGCAAGTTTTGATCGAATTCGCCAAATTTTAGCTGTGCCCAGCGGCTAAAGCCGTTGATGTCAGGCCATCTAAGCGTATCCCGACCCCAAAAAACATCCTTTCCAAGGACGCGAACTCGGCTTGTTGGGGCGATCGCAGTGAGTTCCCAGATACGCATTGAGTTGGAACACTCCAAGAAGATTTCTAGAAAAAAAGTCCCCACTTTGTCCGGCGACTGTAGCCATCGTAGGGTGGGCACTGCCCACCATGAGGGAGGATGAGCGTCACCGACGACTGCATGCCTTGACTCAGCTTCGGTTTGGCGGTAGCGCACCAGGCACACCTGCCCTGACACCATCAAGGGCAGTAACGTGGCAACGGGGGGTAAAAAGGGCTGCGATCGCACCGCAGATAAACCGAATAAATCCTGCATTTGGCCCTATTTAAATACTCACATTGAGCGATGGCGATCGCATTCAGCAGTCATTTGAGAATAGCTACTCTTCGGATTATGCCTGCTGATGGATGAGGCTTTAAGGTTCGCCTTGTAGCTTAAAGCTACTGACGCTGATAGAGGCAATCTATGACTAACTTTTCTGATCAAGTTGATAATGCTGCCAACCAAGTTGCTGATCAAGCAGAAAATCTGACCGATCGAGTTGAATCGGCGGCTAGCCAAGTGCCTGAGCGGGCTGAAGCGCTTTCTCAGAAGGCCGACGACGCATCTCGTCAAGTTCCTGACCAGATTGAGTCGGCTAAGGAAACTATCACCAAGCCCCTGCCTACTCCCCCGAGCATGTCGGCCACCCAAGCACCGGCAGATGAACTGCTTAAGCGCCTGCAATGGGGTGAGCCAGCCCTAACTATTATCGATGTCCGCAGCCGTGAGGATTTCAACGACGAGCGCATTACCGGCGCTGTCCTCATCTCCATTGACCAAATTCCCGACGGGGTCGAGTCTACCCTAGAGCGCAAGCGCGACATCTATATCTATGGCGACAGCGCCGACCAGGCCGCTAGCCAGCTTCGCCAGGCCGGTTATGCCAATGTGGCCGTACTCCAAGGCGGACTCTCCGCATGGAAAAATATTGATGGCCCTACCGAAGGCATCAAGGCTTTTTCGTCGCCCGTCAGCGCTTAATTAGCCAAAGTATGATGACGCTGTAGGCAGCAGCAGCGTTTAAATCGGCTCCCCCACAGTTCTCTTATTTGAGAACTGCGGGGGAGCTGTCGTTATAGTATTCGCCAGAAGCGCTGGATTGAGGTATTCCTAGGGCAGGCAGTCTAAGTAATTATCCATATCCCAGTTGGTGGTGGTGGCCAAAAACCGCTCCCACTCGTCGCGCTTGTACTGGTCGAAGATACGGTACATTTCCCCCGGCAGCGCCGACTGAATCACCTCGTCTGTGGCCAAGCAGTCGAGGGCTTCCCCCAGAGACATGGGCAGCTTTTTCACCTTTTTGCCGTCTTCCATGGCTTCGTAGATGTTGCGCTGCTCTGGCTCGCCGGGGTCGAGCTGGCGGCTGAGGCCGTCATCAAAGGCCTTGAGAATGGCCCCGGCCATCAAGTAGGGGTTCACCATCGAGTCAACGGCGCGGTACTCAAAGCGACCCGGAGCCGAAATCCGCAGGCCGCAGGTGCGGTTTTGAAAGCCCCAGTCGGAGTAGACCGGTGCCCAAAAGCCCGCATCCCACAGGCGGCGGTAGGAGTTGACCGTAGAGCAGCCGATCGCCGTCAGCGCGGGCAGGTGCTCAATCACCCCGCCAATGCAGTGCAGCCCCACCTGGCCCGGAATGCGGCGAGATACGCCTTCCTCTGGCATAAAGGTGTTTTCGCCCCCCTGGTGGTAGGTAAAGTTGCCCTCTAAACCAGGCAGCGAATCGAAGCCAAACATTTTGATGGCCGTGTCGCCGCCCCGCCACAGCGACAGGTTGTGGTGGCAACCCGACGCTGAAACCCCCATAAACGGTTTGGACATAAAACAGGCAATCAGGTTAAACTCGCGGGCCACCTGGGCGCAGATCTGGCGGTAGGTGGAGAGGCGATCGCATGTTCTGACCGCATCATCAAACATAAAGTTCAGCTCTAGCTGCCCCGGCGCATCCTCATGGTCGCCCTGGATCATGTCGAGCCCCATCGCCCGCCCGTACTCAATCACCCGCAGAAACACCGGGCGCAGCTCTTCAAACTGGTCGATGTGGTAGCAGTTGGGCTTGGTAACGCCGCCGTCGGGTTTGCCGTCCGGCCCTTTTTTGAGCCACATCATCTCGGGTTCGCAGCCGTGGCGCAGCTGTAACCCGTGCTTCGCCTGAAACTCGGCATGAATGCGCTTCAGGTTGCCCCGACAGTCCCCGGTCAGAAATGCTGCCGCGTCTTCTTCCTCTTCGCGGTTGCGAAAGCATACACAGTAGACCCGCGCCACCCGTTTGTCCCACGGCAGCTGGCAAAAGGTCTCGGGGTCGGGGATGGCGACTAGCTCTGCCGCCTCGGGGCCGTAGCCAAGGTACTGGCCGTGGCGATTCATTGCCAGATTGGCGGTGGCCCCATAGACCAGCTGAAACCCCTTCTCGGCAGTGACCTCCCAATAGTCGGCGGGGATGCCCTTGCCGACAATGCGCCCCGTCACAGAAATGAACTGGTAGTAGATGTATTGAATGCCCAGCTCGTCAATTTTGGCCCGCACCTGCTTGACTAGCTCATCGCGCCCCTCAGCGACAACGTAGCGCTCTAGATCCGTCGAGGTGTCAGCTCGTGTTAGCACTCCAGTCACCGTGAGACCTCCTAGTTTGCGGCGAATGGTCTCAGTAAAGCCAACATGTTATGACAAGTTTGTAGCCATTGATACGTGAGTTATAAGGCCGAGCGCACAACATTACGTCTCTACGTAAACAGTGGGAATCAATATTAAGATGCTGACTGACTTGGCCCACCGCCACAAATGATTTGGCTGCCCTGTGGCAGTGCCTCCAATCTGCGACTGCGAGAGATTTTGGGCACAGTGCTGCCGAGGGTATTAGCACTCTTAGAATCCGGCAAAACGTTGGTAGAAATTAATGGATAAAAGCATGTCACCTCCCGACAAAGAGCTTTATCGCAGAACCGGTGAGGTGCTGCACTACCTTTGGGATCCCATTGGGGTAGCGGGCATTCCGGGGGCGCGGGATGAGTACGATGCGTACCTGCCTCAGGTGTTTAGCCTGCTCAAGGCTGGGGCCGGAGCTGACAAGATTGCAGACTACCTCACCGAAGTTTCGACCCAGGCGATCGGTTTGGGGAGTAATCGGGAGCGCGATCGCCAGATAGCTGACCTATTGCTGGGGTGGGAAACCAGACTTTTCGAGCCCTGAAAGCTGGCTTGCTACTAGCGATCGGCTGAGTTTTAGACCAGCCTACGCGGTCTGCAAATACGCCTGACGCTTCAGCGCAATAGCTGGTCGATCATGCGGTTGGCCTGCGACTCGTAGCTGCCACCAAACAGGGTGAAGTGGTTGAGGATGTGATACAGGTTGTAGAGCGTTTTGCGGGTGGCGTAGCCCGCATCGAGCGGGTAGGCAGCGTTGTAAGCATCGTAAAAGGCGTTGGGAAAGCGGCCAAATAGCTCCGTCATGGCGATGTCTACCTCGCGATCGCCAAAATACGTTGCCGGATCCAAAATCACCGGCTCGTCCTCCTTCGTCACCGCCGCATTGCCCGACCACAGATCGCCGTGCACCAGACTGGGGGACGGGTCGTGGCCTGCCAGCAAATCTGGCAGCGCCATCAGCAGCTCGTGCTGACGCGGAAACCGACCGCCCCTGCGCCCCGCCAGGCGAAACTGATGGCGCAGTCGGTGCTCGCGGTAAAACTCTAGCCAGGTGGCCGTCCAGGGGTTGGGCTGGGGGGTAGCACCAATGGTGTTGCTCTGGTGCCAGCCAAACCCTTTCTCACTGGTCACCCGGTGCATGGCCGCCAGGGCCTCGCCCATGCGACCCCAGGCATCGCCGCCGCCGCTGCCCAGCTCTAGCCACTCCATAGCAATGTAGGCCGAGCCATCCACGGTGCCCCAGCAGATCGGCTTGGGCACCCGAATCGTCTGGCTGTCGTACATATCCTTCAGGCCCAGGGCCTCGGCCTCAAACATCGCCACCTGCGACGCCTGGTTGAGCTTAAGAAAATACGACTGGCTGCCGTCGCTCACCTGGTAGGCCTGGTTGATGCAGCCGCCCCCCACCGATCGCCGATCTGCGATCGCGAAAGCAGTGCCGGTTTTAGCGCCGATGTGCTGGGCGATCGCAGTCCACATAGTCAACCTATCCTAGGCCGCTGGCTGGAGGGCGACCACGCCGTAGGCATCCCCCGACAGGTGGCGCTGGGCCGCGTGCAGCACCTCGTCTACCCCTAACTGCTGAATATAGTCGGGGTAATTGATGCCTTCGGTGATGTCGCCTGTGAGGGTGTGGTAGTAGCCGTAGAGCCCGGCGCGATCGCTCGGAGTTTCGTTGGCAAAAATAAATCGATTGGCCACCTGGGTCTGCACCCGGCGCAGTTCGGCGGGGCTCACGGGCTCTGCCATGACGGTGGCAATGTGCTGGGCGATCGCCCCTTCTACCGGCTCCAAATTTTCGGCAGGTAGCTGAGCCGACACCATAAATGCTCCCTGGTGAGCCAGGGTCATATTAGTACAGCTAACGCTGGTCACCAGCTTGCGCTCCTCCCGCAGGTCGCGCACCAAGCGCGAGGTCAATCCTCGGCCCAAAATCGACGCCAAAATATCGAGGCCATAGGTGTCTTCGAGGTGGGTCACCCCCGGCACGCGCCAGGCCATCACCAGCCGCGCCTGGGTCATAGCCGGGTCGTCATGGATCGCCCGCCGCACAGCTGTGAAGGGAGGCTCCAGGTCATCGGGCAACAGCGGCTTGAACCGTTCAATGGACTTGGTGGGGTCTGGCGGTGTGGATCGCTGGGCCATCGCCTGCTCAAAGCCTTCAGCTACCGTGGCAATCAGGGTTTCAACCGGCAGGTTGCCCACCGCCACCGCCGTCATGCTCTGGGGCTGGTACCAGGTGCTGTGAAACTCGCGCATTTGCGCTGGGGTGAGCCCTTCGACTACCGTTGTTGGCCCTAGCACCGGGCGGCGGTAGGGCAGCCGGTCAAACACCAGCTCCATGGTGCGGGAGTAGGTGCGGCGGCGGGGATTGTCGTCGGCGCGGCGAATTTCTTCTAAAATCACCGGGCGCTCGCGCTCAAAGTCGTGGTCGCTAAGGCGGGGGGCCATTACCATTTGAATTTGCAGCGGGGCAAGAGCGGCAAAGTCTTGGGGTGCGGTGGTGATGTAGTACTTGGTGTAGTCCTGGCTGGTGGCGGCGTTGGTAAAAGCCCCACGCTCTTCTACCTGGCGTTCAAACTCGCCGCACTGCAACTGCTGGGTGCCCTTAAAAATCATGTGCTCTAGAAAGTGGGCCATGCCGTTGATGGCGTCGCTTTCTACCGCTGAGCCCACCCGCAGCCACAGGCTGAGGTTGACAACCTCTAGGGGCATTTGCTCAGCGATGACCGTAAGGCCGTTGGGCAGACGACGAATGGTGGGCGACACCAGGCGAGAGGGCAGATCTGCGGTTGCTGAGAGCAAAGCCATAGAGTTAACTAGCCACCAGAAAAGACACTGAGTTCAACAATACTAAGCTTTGAATATCTTAACGACTGAACCGTCTCTCTGGGCAAAACATGCCGACGGGTTTGGCTAGGCGGCGTTGGCTCAGCCTTGCCAATGGCAAATCGCACCTTCAGCTCAGGACAGAGGAAAATTGCCGGTCAGCCTGCGGGATTAGCGGTTGAAACGTTTCAACCTGCCAGCGTTTCAACCCCCAGGTCGTGATTCTCGCCGATCGCTAGGCAGGTTGGGGCGATTGGCAACCTGAAGGCGTTATGTTATGCCTCTTTGGCGGGCAAAATGGTAGAACTCGGGCAAAACTCAATGGCCCATTATGCTGAAAGTATTGTAAATTCCTGGTATGCGGACTGCTCCGGGGAGGTCACATGGGAACCTGGATTAAAGAGACAGACATTGCAATCTACCTGATGCAGGGAGGCTACTGGATCTCTCGCATCACCAAATATCCGTCGAGCAAAAACCCGAAGGAGCAGGTGGTCAACATCGGCAGCATCAAGACATGGTTTCAGCGGGAAGACTACCCCCGCGCCATGACGGTGTCGATTGGTGTCGGGGGGCCTGAGCCCCAGCCCATGCCGCCAGCACCGCCACCCCCACCCCCACCGCCGCCGGGCAGCGCCATCAACGCGGCGGGTTTAGCGATCGTCAAGGGGTTTGAGGGCCTGAGCCTCAGCGCTTATCCTGACCCCGGCACCGGGGACGAACCCTGGACGATTGGCTACGGCCATACCTCCTCGGCTGGCGCACCGCAAGTCTACAAAGGGCTCACCATTACCCGCGCCGAGGCCGAAGAGATCCTCAAGCGCGATCTCAAAAAGTACGAAAAGGCCGTTTCTGATAACGTCACTCGGACGCTGACTAGCGACCAGTTTTCGGCTCTAGTGTCGTTTACCTTCAACGTCGGCCCCGGCAATTTGCAGTCGTCTACCCTGCTAAAGAAGCTCAACGCTGGCGACGTTGCTGGCGCGTCGGAGGAGTTTGCCAAGTGGATATACGCTGGGGGCAACATCATGCCCGGTCTCCAGCGCCGCCGCAAGGCTGAACGCGCCCTGTTTCGCAGCGAAAACTGGCAGCAGTTTCTCTAGCCCTTACCTGGGCGATCGCCTCGGCTTTAGGCCCACAAAATAACTCTGGCAGAGCAGCCCTGGGTGCGATCGCATCCAGGGCTGCTCTATGTTTTCGGTGCGATCGCGCCGGGATCGTCAAGGTCGGGTGCCATTAGCTACCATAGAAACCATTAAGACCTATGAACGGTCACCCCAGTAATCGGTCGCAGGGTGGGAAAAATGAACTGGGAATGCCTCTGGTTTGCGTAGCCCCCAAGGGCTGCTTTCGCCCCTAAAAACGTCTTTTATGACCGATGCGTGGACTTCTTTGCCTGCCCCCGATGCCATAGCGGCTGCTCCCGACGCCCGGTCAGCCGATGGCCAAGCTGGCGATTTTCAGGTATCAGAGCAGCATTTTCGGACGGTGATTGAAACCATGGCCCTGCCAGGGGTCTTGCTGCGCTACGTGCGATATCCCTCCGGAAGCGACGATATCACCTACGTCAGCCCAGGCTGCGTCGAGATTTGGGATTTAGAGCCAGCCCAGATGCTCGGCCAGCCCCAACGGCTGTGGCAGACTATGCACCCCGACGATCGCAGCACCGTGCAGGAGTTGCTTCAGCAGTCTGGCGCGACCCTCACCCCCTGGTTCTGCGAGTGGCGTCTGCTGACTCCCTCAGGGCGGCAGACATGGCTACAGAGCATCGGCTGCCCAAAGCGCCTGGACGGCGGTGCCACTGTCTGGGATATCGTGGTACTCGATGTCAGCGAACGCAAGCAAACCGAGCAGGCCCTAGTCAAAGCTAACCAGCAGATGCAGGCGTTTATCGACAACGCTCCGGCCCTGGTCAGCATCTTTGACTCCACTGGGCACTATCTACAGGTCAACCAGGCCACCGCCGCCCAGTTTGGCCTGCACCCCCAAGATTTGGTAGGGCGTTCCTTTGCCGATCTGCTGTCACCTCCGGTATTTAACCGGTTTATGGAGCGGGTACAGCACATCGTTGCCACCCAAGCCCCCCTCACCGTAGAAGATACCCTGCCCCTTGAGGGAGAGCAGCGAGTCTTTCGCTCGGTGCTGTTTCCAATTAATCAAGAAACCGATGGCAGCATCATTCTCGGGTCAGTAGCCACCGACATTACTCCCCTGTCTAGGGCCCAGACAGCGCTGCGCCGTCAGGCTGAAGAAGAGCAGCTAATTCGCACCATTACCCAGCACATTCACCAGTCGCTGGAGGTTGACCAAATCCTACAGACGACCGTCACTGAGGTGCGGCAGTTTTTGCAGACCGACCGCGTGCTTATCTATCGCTTTAACCCCGACCTCACCGGCACAATGGTGGTCGAAGCCGTGCTGCCCCCCTGGCAGGTGACCCTGGGGCTGACCATAGAAGACACCTGTTTTCTGAACCATCCTGAACTGGTTGACCGTTACCGCCAGGGCCGCACCCATGCTGTTAATGACCTGGCTGAGGCCGCCATCGACCCCTGCTATCGCGAGCTGCTGAAGCGCTTTCAGGTACAGGCTAATCTAGTGGTGCCGATCAACTGCGGCAGCGATCTGTGGGGGTTGCTGTGTGTGCACCACTGCCGCAGCCCGCGCCTGTGGCAGCCCAAAGAGCGCGCCCTAATGGCCCAGCTGGCCGAGCAGGTGGCCATTGCCCTCCAGCAGAGTCAGCTGCTGGCCCAAACCGCCACCCTCGCCCAGCAGGAAAAGCTGCTCAACAACATCATCGGTGCCATTAGCGACAGCCTGGAGCTGGAGACGCTGCTCCAGCGGGCAGCGACCGAAATGCTGCACACCTTTCAAGCCAGCCGAGGGGTGGTAATTCTCTGTCAGGCCACCGACGCGTTTTTAGTGCATACCAATGCGGCCAGTGTGCCTGGCATCAGCAGTCTACAGGGGCAGGCCATCCCGATCGAGGGCAACCCCCACGCCCAGCGAGTGCTGGCCGAAGACCTGCCGGTGGTGGTGGATGATGTCAGCCTTGAACCGGCCTTGGTGCCCAACCTGGCCCTGGCCAGAGAGCTTTCCATCGGGGCTATTTTGGCCGTTTCCATTCGCTATCGGGGCGTAGTGAAGGGCATTTTGAGCGTGCACCAGTGCCCTGGCCCCCGCCGCTGGAGTGAGGCCGAAATCAAGCTGATTAAGCGGCTGGCCGACCACTTGGCGATCGCCATTCACCAAGCCGAGCTCTATGCCCAGGCCCAGAGCGAGCTGGCCGAGCGCAAACGCCTGGAGGCCCAGCTGCGCTACGACGCCTCCCACGATCGCCTCACCGGGCTGCCCAACCGAACGCTGTTTTTAGAACGGTTATCCCAGGCGCTCGACCAGCTGCACCAACACTGCGAAAACCACACGCCCCTGGCTCCCCCCACGGCCAATCGGCTGCCTGACCTCTGCTGCGATTCCGGGACGGATCGCTTCGCGAATCGCCAATTTGCTCTGCTGTTTCTCGACCTCGACCGCTTCAAAGTGATCAACGACAGCCTGGGCCACGCCATTGGCGATCAGCTGCTTCAGGTGGTGGCCCAGCGGCTGCAAACCTGCCTGCGCCCGGTGGATGTGGCCGCCCGGCTCGGGGGCGATGAGTTTGTGGTGCTGCTCGCTAACCTCAGCGATGCCGCCGTTGCCGTCAGTATGGCCCAGCGCATTCACGCCATTCTCGAAAGCCCGGTGCTGCTCGAAGGGCACGAGGTGTTTATCCACGCCAGCATCGGCATCGCCCTCAGCGCCACCACCTACACCGACCCCAACCAAGTGCTGCGCGATGCCGATATCGCCATGTACAAAGCCAAGGGCAGCAACCGCGAATACGCCATCTTTGACGCCCCCATGCACACCCTAGTCATGCAGCAGATGGAGCTAGAAAACGAACTGCGCCGAGCGTTAGAGCGGTTTGAACTGCGGCTTTACTACCAGCCCATTATCAATTTAGCCACCGGCACCATCCAGGGGTTTGAGGCGCTAGTGCGGTGGCAGAACCCCCGCCGGGGGCTGGTCTCCCCCCTAGACTTCATCCCCATTGCCGAAAACACCGGGCTCATTACCACCCTCGACCTGTGGACCCTAAACGAGGCCTGTCGTCAGCTCAGCTACTGGCAGCAAGAGCATCCCCACAGTCAAGACCTCACCGTCAGCGTCAATCTCTCGGGCAAGCAGTTTGTGCGCCCTGACCTGATTCAGCAAATCGATACCGCCCTAAGCTGCAACGGCCTGGAGGGGCGGCATCTCAAGGTCGAAATCACCGAAAGCGTACTGATTCAAAACGCCCAGATGGCCATTGATCTGCTCAAACAGCTGCGTCAGCGCCGCATTGCGATCTGCATGGATGACTTTGGCACCGGCTACTCGTCCCTCAGCTACCTGCACCGGTTTCCCATTGACGTGCTCAAAATTGACAAGTCGTTTATCACCAACCTGCATCGCTCTGGCCCGAGCACGGGCGACTACGAAATCGTCAAAGCCATCATCAGTCTGGCCACCAACCTCAATTTAACGGTGGTGGCCGAGGGCATTGAAACCGCCGAGCAGGCCGTCTATCTTCAGGCCCACCACTGTCAGGCGGGGCAGGGCTACTACTTCTCTCGGCCCCTCTCGGTGGCAGACGCCACGGCGTTCATTGCCCAATTGCCTCCCCCCAGCCCGGCCCCCGCTAAAACGGAAACGGCTTGTAGGGAATCCACTGGGCCCACAGCTTAGCCAGGGTGCCGTTCATAATCAGCTGATTGATCGCCTGGTTGAGCGCCTCTAGCAGTTCTCGGTTACCCGGCAGCACCCCAATGCCAAAGGGAATTTGGGTAGGCATCTGAAAGGCCACCCGCAGGCTGGTGGTATCGGCCTCGGCGGTGAGCAGCAGCAGGGCATCGCCCACCAGAGCATCGATTGCGCCCTGGCCCAGGGCCGCTAGTAAAGCGGGCCGGGTGTGGTCTGCCCCCTTGAACGGCACCCACTCTAGGTCAGGCAGCGCCTCGGTCAGAGCTAGGGGACTGCTGCCCGCCAGGGAACCGAGCCGCTTGCCCGCTAGGTCTGCCAGCGTGTGGATGGGGCTGTCTTCGCGCACCAGCACAGCCTCGTCGAAGCGACCGTAGGGGCGGGTGAAGTCGGCCCAGGCGCGGCGATCTTGGGTGATGGCCTGGCTAAACCACACCACGTCGTAGTCGCCAGTACTGAGGGTAGGGTAAAACGCTTCAGGCGGGCAGTCAAACCAAACCGGCTCTAGCCCCAGCACCTCGCCCACCGCCCGCGCCACGGCGGGCTCATAGCCCTGGCGATCGCCATCTTGCACAAAGCTCATGGGCCGGGCGTCGAAATCGTTAGCAATAATGGCAAGCTGCCCCTGGTGAACGGTGGTAAAGTTCATGACCATGTAAAAGGAACGTAGGGCTATTGTGACACCAAACCCAGTCATCCCATGAGGGCTACCTCCCCCCAGAGACAGACCCAGCCCCAGGCGGCTTGAAATCGCTCTCTATTCGTGGAATGGTGAAGGGAGTACTGCATGCCTGCGCGAGAGTTACATGACTGTTGGTAATCCTGCGACCGATCCGGCCTTTGAACCCCTGCGTCAGTTTCGCCCCCTGCTGCTGAAGGCCCACAAAATTTTGATGGATGCTGAGAAAGACCGCTATGAGGCTAGCCACGGGGCGATCGCCAACAAAGGCGACTACCTGCACCTGGTGCTCAACCACGAGCAGTTTAGCTGGCTGCGGCCCATCTCTCAGCTGATTGTGCAGATCGACGAGGTGCTGATGTCAAAACAGCCCCAGCCCCTAGAGCGCGCCCCCGAGCTGCTCAACCAGGCCCGCCACCTGCTGCACGACACCGAGATTGGCCAGGCCTTTCAAGATCGCACCCAGCTGGTCGCCCGCCGCGACCCCGAAATGGCCGCCATGGCCCAGCGCCTGGATGAAATTATGCAGCCCTACGGCCCTCAGCCAGGGGACGGCCCGACCTAATCGGCGGCGACCACGTGCAAGCGCCCATCCTGTGCAAAGATAATAGGGCTACAAAAAAGCAAGTTCCCACCTGGTCACCAGGCGCTAGGGAGGATTGAGTAACAGCGAGTGTGTGTTATGAATATTGGCGATCGCGTCCGAATCAAAGAATCAGTTATTTTTTACCACCACCCGCTGCACCGCAACGAAGCCTTCGATGCCAAAGGTCTAGAGGGAGTCGTTTTGAGCATTCTCACCGACTATAAAGGCCGCCCCATCAGCCCCAACTTTCCGGTACAGGTAGAGTTTGAGGTCGAGGGAGCCAAACGGCCCATGCGCGCCCACCTCAAGCAAGATGAGCTAGAAGCCCTTTAGCTCTAGGCCCTCACAAAATCGATTAAACTCCTGCCTGGCTGACGTTTAGGCAGAGCGACGACTAACCCAGGCCAGTACATTGACCTCCGATCGCATCTGCTCCAGATCGCGCCGATTCTCAGCGGCTACTTGGTCATACCAATGATAGTGGGCTTCCAGCTTGACCCGGTGCTCAACCTCCAGGCGAAAATCTTGGGCGGCCTGCTGGAGTTCCAGGTACTCAATAACCTCCTGGGGCGTAGCCAGCGATCGCGGCGATAGGTATTCAAACATAGCGGCCCGGCGTGATACAGGGTCATTGTAGCCTGCTGGCCTGGGGTAGGGGGTGGATGGGTAGGGGGTGGCGGTACTCTGCCTTTTTAAGGGCGTAGCCTCTTCGGAGGATAAGGAGTGAATAGTTGCAACTCATCCACTCCTTATCCCCTCACCTGTCCCCAGCAGCCCCGCCACCGCCAAACACCCCCAGCCCACCATCAGAGCCGCGCCGCCTATAGGGGCAACAGCCCCCAGCATGGTCTGCCCCGTCAAAGCCAGGGCATAGAGGCTGCCCGAAAATATGGCCGTGCCGACAATCAAGGCCCACCCAGAGGCGGTGATCAACCCTGGCACACCCAGCCCCTGGTGCCGCACTAGGGCGACCAGCAGCAGGGCCAGAGCGTGGTACATCTGGTAGCGGGCGGCGGTTTCAAACACCGTGAGCAGACGCTCGCTGAGCTGGGGTTTGAGGGCGTGGGTGGCAAAAGCTCCGGCGGCGACGGCGGTGCCGCCCAGCACTGCTGCGATCGCAATAAAGAGACGTTCTACAGTCATGACTGGCTTAAATTGCTGCAAATCGCCGGGCTGCTAGTCTTTGACAGCTTCTAGCATACGGGAAAAATAAAACTGGGTCTTGGTCAGCGTGCGGCGCTCAATGCGCCAGCCATCTGCCTCTAGAGCTTTTACAATGTCGGCCTCCCGATGCAGGTAGGCGCGGGTGGTCTTGCTCGGCCCCGGAAAAAATTCGCCGACCTTTTTCAGAGCGCTATAGAACAGCGTTTTGGGGGCAAAGCTCATAATCAGGCGCGACTCGGCCAGAGAGCCAAGATGGCTGATCATGCCCTGTACTTTGTCCTGGGGGTAGTGAATCAGCACATCTAAGCAAACTACCGTGTGATAGCGCCCGGCCAGTTCCTCCAGGTCTTTGACCTCAAAGGTGGGCAGATTCTTGCCCTCCAGGGCGACCTCAGCCCGCTGGCGGGCCTCCTCGACCATTTTCGCGGAGATATCACTGGCGTAGACCTGAGCGCCCGCCAGAGCCAGGGGAATCGTCAGGCTGCCGACACCGCAGCCCGCATCGCAGCAGGTGAGCCCTGCCAGGTTGCCGTCGGCCTCTAGCCAGCCCATCAGCGTGTCTACCGTGCGCTGGTGCCCCTTGCGAATGTCGAGCTGCACCTTATTGACTTCGCCATCGCCGTAGATGCGCTGCCACCGGTCAAAGCCGGTGGCATTGAAGTATTCGCGGACTACGGTCTTATCATCAGTGGCAGGCATGGGCGGGCGTTGGGGTTTGCTAACTTCTGTAAAATTCTATGATGTTTTGCTGCGCCAAACCGGGCCGCAACGAAACTCAATCTTCCTATATGCCCACTAAAATGCCCAGGGGAGCAGTGGCTAGAACCTGCCGGTGGCATGATGGGAAGGCTCTATTTTCCAGCGGTGAACGCGATGACTAGCCCTGACCTTGGCCCCGAAATTGGCATCATTATGGGCAGCGACTCAGACCTGCCCATAATGGCCGCTGCCATTGAGGTCTGCACCGAGTTCGGGGTCGCCCACGAAGTCGCCATTGTATCGGCTCACCGCACCCCCGAGCGCATGGTTACCTATGCCCAGACTGCGCGCGATCGCGGCCTCAAGGTGATCATTGCTGGGGCAGGCGGGGCTGCCCACCTGCCCGGCATGGTTGCCGCCCTCACCCCTCTGCCGGTGATTGGCGTCCCCGTCGTCAGCCGCACCATGCAGGGGCTCGATTCCCTCTACTCCATTGTGCAGATGCCAGCGGGCATTCCGGTGGCCACGGTAGCCATTGGCAACGCGACCAATGCCGGGCTGCTGGCGGTGCAGATCTTGGCCACAGGTCGCCCCGCTCTCCTCGATCGAGTGGCCCAGTACCGTCGCGAACTGGAGGCAGCGGTGATGGCTAAGCAGCAAAAACTCGACCAGCTCGGTGCCCAGGGCTATCTGCAAAATCAGGGCTAATCCATCTCAACGACGCTCCCTCAAACGCAATTTGTCTTGAGACGCCTTTGACAAATGATTAATTTGTGGTTAATTAACCCTATGTTTTCAGGGCTACACGGGGAATGCAGCGGTCTTGCGGAGCCTTGTGTATCGCCCGATACAGATTGCCTGCCTCAGAATTGATGGAATCAACTTGTTCTATCTACACGCAAATTCCTCTGCCTGTTAATGGCAAAAATGCTCAGGCAGATTGACGTAGGTTTTTAATAAGGCGTTTTTCGGTTAACGTTAGCTGCCGTTAGAAACTTGCAAATTTTGCATATCGGTTCGCAGAATCTATCTATTCTGTGGGCTCTAGCTCCCATACGGGTCTGTCTCACCGCTGCGCGGTTGAGGGTGCAGGCCTGAAAAACGGTAGGCCGTGTTCACTGTCTGATTGTGTTGAAGGAACGTCTGTTGAGATGTCTAATTTAGTGTTGCGTAATCGTTCTAAGTTCCGGAGGCGGTCTAAACCCAGCTTTTGGAACGCCAGTGTGCCGCCCTTTGACGAGGCGTTTAAGCGTCTGTTCGCCCGGGTGGGTGGCTGGGCTTGGGTAGCCTGTATCCCTTTGGCGTTAGTTATTCTGGCCACCTGGGGAGTAGCCGCCCACGCTCAGGAAGAGTTGACTGCTGCCGATGTGCAAGTCACCCTCAATAATATTTGGGTGTTGGTCTGTGCGTTCTTGGTCATCTTCATGAACGCCGGGTTCGCCATGGTAGAAACTGGTTTCTGTCGGCAAAAGAATGCCGTCAACGTACTGACCAAAAACCTGATTGTGTTTGCTCTGGCCACCCTTGCCTTCTGGTTCATCGGCTTCTCGCTGATGTTTGGTGCCAACGGCAGCGCCTGGGTGGGCTGGGGGAGCTTCTTCCTCGGCGGTGCCCCTGAGGTATACGGGTTAGGTCCCGATGGCCTAAACCTGACCAAAGATACGTTCTTCCTGTTTCAGGTTGCCTTTGCTGGTACCGCTGCCACCATCGTGTCGGGGGCTGTGGCCGAGCGCATCAAGTTCGTTGACTTTCTCATCTTCAGCGTTTTGCTGACCGCTGTTGCCTACCCCATCACAGGCCACTGGCTCTGGGGTGGCGGCTGGCTGTTTGAGCTGGGCTTCCATGACTTTGCAGGGTCTACCATTGTGCACTCTGTCGGTGGTTGGGCTGCACTGATGGGGGCGGCTTTCCTCGGCCCTCGCATGGGGAAGTACAATGCCGATGGTCAGGTCAATGCTCTGCCGGGTCACAACCTGAGCATCGCTACCCTGGGCTGTTTAATTCTCTGGCTGGGCTGGTTCGGGTTCAACCCCGGCTCTCAGCTAGCCGCTGACTCAGCCGTAGCCTACATTGCCGTTACCACTAACCTGGGTGCTGCCGCTGGTGGTGTAGCCGCTACCCTTGTCTCCTGGGCCATGAGCGGCAAGCCGGATCTGTCTATGACCATCAACGGCATTCTGGCTGGGCTGGTATCGGTAACCGCTGGCTGCTTTGTCTTTGGGTATGCCGGTGCTTTCTTTGCCGGTTTGATTGGCGGCATCATTGTGGTGTTTGCGGTCGGTTTCTTCGACAGCATTAAGATCGACGACCCCGTGGGTGCCACCTCGGTGCACCTGGTCTGCGGCATCTGGGGCACCCTGGCTGTAGGCCTGTTTGCCAACCCCAACAACTTCACCCAGGGGGGTGAGGGGATTGCTGGGTTGTTCTACGGTGGCGGCTTGGGTCAGCTCGGGATTCAAATTCTGGGCGTTTTGTCCATTGGCCTGTTTACCGTGGTGCTCTCTTCGATCTTCTGGCTGGTGATTAAGTCTGTTCTGGGCCTGCGAGTCAGTGCCGAAGAAGAGATGAAAGGCCTGGACATTGGCGAGCACGGCATGGAAGCCTACAGTGGCTTTCTCAAAGACACCAGCGATATGACGGGTGTAATGTAGCTTTCTCCAAAGCGTTAGTTTTTGCTTTGGGTTAGCACCATAGTGTTGAGGCACTCGCGTCGGCTGGCGCGGGTGCTTTTTTGATCGCCGCTATGGCGTACGAAATAGGCATTCTGTACAGATCAGGGCCGATTTTGGCAAATGGTTACAATATATCTATTGGGAAAGGGGGCAGCTGGTAGGCTAGGTGGAAGTAACTGCTGCCGATGCGACCGGGTCTCCTGGGGGTTCTCTAGAGAGCGCCAGGGCAGAACCTTTGAATCGACGGTTCCCTAAACTGAACCATGAGCCATTCCACATCTGTGGTGGAAGAATTGCTAACGGCAATTCCCCAGCTGAGACCTAGCCTCTACTTCAAGACCTCCCTGACCGCGTTGTCCCACGCGATGGAAGATCACGTGCTGGCGGGGACGGCGAAATTTTTGGTAATTGCCAGTTTTCAGCAGGAGCGGTTTTATTTGCAGGAGGCCAACCGCTACCTGCGCATTGCCGAGCTGACCGACCAGGTCTATGTACTGTCGGCCCTGGGCACAAGCTTTGTCAGCCGCTCTGAGAACTACGAAACGATCGCCTTTGAACCCGACGATACCTTGACCCAGGAGTGGCACTTAGTGGTGGTGGGGGCCGACTATAGCGCCTGCCTAATCTGTCGAGAGCGATCGCCCGTACCGGCCATTGACGGCCCCCCCCTCGACCAAACCCGCCGCTTTGAGGGCATTTGGACCCAGGATCGCTACGTCAGCCAAACGGCGGCGGCACTGCTGCTCGATCGCATTGCCGAGTATCGCCCCGATCTCGCTGCCAAACTGGCGATCGCCCGCCAGCGCTACATCGACCCCACCCTAACCCCCACCGAACGCCTCGATGGCAGCGGTGGGCCGGATCCCTTTACCCAGCGACTGGTTACCTATCTCCAGGCGGGGCAGTACAAGCTGCTCAAAGCCTACAAAGCCATCACCGCCCAAGAGCGGCGCGAGCGCCTGGTCAACTCTATTACCTCGGTGGTGCGGCAGTCCCTCAACGCCGACGAAATCTTCGCCAAAGCCGCCCGCGAACTGGGCCAAGCGCTGCACGTCTGCCGCTGCCTGATCTACCCCTGTAGCGCCACCGATGCCACGGTGGTGATTGCCCACCAGCATCTGAACAGCAACGTTGAGTCGCTGCTGGGCGAGACCTGGCCCCTGGCCACCAATCCTCTGTTTGACTACATTCAAGACACCAAAGAAATTGTCGCCATTGCCGACACCCAGGATCGCGAATCGCCCTTTAGCTACGAGCTAGAGGCCATTCGCCCCCTGATTGAGCGCTGGCAGATTCAGTCGTGGCTGATTGTGCCCCTCACCTATCAGGGCCGACTGGTGGGCATGATTGAGCTGCACCACTGCCAGCCCCAGCCCTACGACTGGAGCGAAGACGACACAGCCCTGGTGGATGCGATCGCCACCCAGCTCAGCGTGGCCATTATTCAGGCCGAGGCCTACGCCAACCTGCAAGATCTCAACCAGCAGCTCGAAGCCCTCGATCGCACCCGCGCCAACCTAATTGCCATCACCGGGCACGAACTCCGCACCCCCCTCTCCACCATTCAGGTCTGCCTCGAAAGCCTGGCCACCGAACCCGACATGCCCAACGAGCTGCGGCAGATTATGCTGCAATCGGCTCTCGAAGATGCCGAGCGCATGCGCAAGCTGGTACAAGACTTTCTTACCCTGTCTCGCCTCGAAAGCGGTCGCGTCGAGTGGAATCTAGAGTCGCTCTCCATCCAAGAGTGCGTCGATTTGGCCCTCAGCAGCATCCACGGCAGCCAAGACAGCGCTGCCACTCCTACCATTAAGGTCAAAATTCCTAAGCAGGTGCCCCTGGTGCGAGCCGATGGCGAATGGCTGGTCGAGGTGCTGGCCAAGCTACTCGACAATGCCCAAAAATTTACCCCTACCACCGGCAAAATCACCATTCAGGTGACCCGCTCTAGCCCTACCCACCTGCAAGTTACTGTGGCTGACACCGGGCGCGGCATTGAGCCCAGCCGTCTGCAGGTGGTGTTTGACCGCTTTTACCAAGAAGAAGGGGCGCTGCGCCGCACGACTGGCGGCACTGGGCTGGGTCTGGCCATGTGCCGTCAAATTGTCGAGGGGCTGGGCGGCACCATCTGGGCCGAGTCGGAGGGCAAAGATAAAGGCAGCCGGTTTCACTTCACTGTACCCATTGCCCAGGGGAAGCTCGACAGCCGCAGCAATCGCTCCCCAGGCACGACCAAAAAGCAGCCTGCTACGCTGCCTGACAATCCCTCGGTATTGCTCGACGACTAGGGCTGCGGGAGATCTCAGAGGCATCGCTGTTTGCAACTGAGTCTGTCGAACGCGGCGTGGCATGGCATTATGGCCATAGCTTGATTGTCAGCCGAAGTAGAACCTGGGCATGGGCGATCCTCCACAACCTAATTCCAACGAAGGTAGACGGTTCTGGGCTTCGCCAATGATGGAGGCCTGGCAGTTTCTGCGCGATCGCATCGGTCAGCTACGGCCCGATCAGCAGCTCAGCCGCTGGTTCAACATCGACGATGACAAAGTTGTCGAAATTTTGGCGGCGGTGCGCCAGCAGTTGCCCACCACCGAAGCCCTGCTAATTGGCAAACCCCAGTCGGGCAAAAGCTCCATTGTGCGGGGTCTAACGGGGGTCTCAGCCGATATTATTGGCCAGGGCTTCAAACCCCACACCCAACATACTCAGCGCTATGCCTACCCCTCCGACGATCTGCCCCTGCTGATCTTTACCGACACCGTGGGGCTAGGGGATGTGGCCCAGGCCACCGAAGCCATCATTGCCGAGCTAATCAACGACCTCAGCAGTGAAACCCGCACGGCGCGCATTCTGATTTTGACGGTCAAAATCAATGACTTTGCCACCAACACCCTGCGGCAAATCGCCGCCCGCCTGCGCCAGCAGTTTCCCACCGTGCCCTGTCTGCTGGCGGTCACCTCCAGCCATGAGGTCTACCCTCCAGAGCAGGACAATCACCCGCCCTACCCGCCTGAACTAGAGGCCGTGCAGCGCCCCTTTTCAGCGGTGCAGGCCAATTTTGAGGGGTTAGTCGATCGCACCGTGCTGATCGACTTTACCCTCGACGAAGACGGCTTTGACCCTGTGCTCTACGGTCTTGATGCCCTGCGCGACGCCCTGGCCGATCTGCTGCCCGAAGCCGAGGCCCAGGCCCTCTACCAGCTACTAGATGAGCAAGCCGAGGCCACTAACCAGCTGGGCAATCTCTACCGCGATGTCGGACGGCACTATATTTCGGCCTTTGCGGTCATGGCCGCCACGCTGGCAGCGGTGCCGCTCCCCTTTGCTACCATGCCGGTGCTGACGGCGCTCCAGGTGTCGATGGTGGTGCTGTTGGGTAAGCTCTACGGCCAAACCCTGAGTCCTTCTCAGGCGGGGGGGCTGATTAGCGCGATCGCAGGCGGCTTCTTTGCCCAAGCCGTCGGGCGCGAGCTGATCAAATTCATCCCCGGCTTTGGCAGCGTGATTGCCGCCTCTTGGGCCGCCGCCTATACCTGGGCCCTAGGCGAAGGAGCCTGCGTCTACTTCGGCGACCTGATGGGAGGCAAAAAGCCCGACCCCGAGAAGATCCAGACCGCCATGAAAGACGCGTTCACCGCGGCCAAAGATCGCTTCAAAACTGGTACAACCGAAGACAGTCGCCCTAGCGCTGAAGAACCCTAAGCCCAGCTAGGCATCCTGGTCATTGGCATGACGCTTACGCCATGCCGCGAAACCCATTCCCATTAACCCAGGCAACAGCGCTGGTGTTGGTACTGGGGTAGGCACCGGAGTAGGCGGCAGTTCTACTATGGTTAGGTCAATGCGAAAGGCCAAGTCTCCGGCAGGAATAGTGGTCAAGTTCTGGGCAAATCCTTGGGGAAAGATGACCTCAAAGGCATTACCGGCCAGCAGGTTAGCCGTTGGAGCTCTAAGGAAAGGAACGACCCCTACCGAGGCAAACTTTAAACCCGTTACTGAGTTTTGCCCCGGATTCCCAAAGTTAAGTGCTGTTAGACGGTAGATATCATCCCCAGAAATGACATTGCCAAACCTAGAGTTGATGCTAAATAAAACGGAGTTTCCAGTAAAGTCAATATTCCAGATGCCGCCAAACTGGTTCATCTCTGACCCTGGCCCCACCGTTTGAGGCGCGGATATCTCAAATACTGTTTCGACTTGGGTATCCACATCCCTAATGCTGTTGGTTGCGGTAACAGAACTACCGATCGAGAATGCTTGAGCCGAGTCAGCCCAAATCATACCCAGCGTTAGGGCAGTACCAACCGCCAGGCCAATGCCTGTAAGTCTCTCCTTCATCTGCTTCTCCGAAACGGGGGCTTTCAATAACTACAAGAGGCAGATGCATAATCCGGGTGACTCGCGGGTGAACCTGCGGCGTGGGCGAAGTTCATACTCCGCTCACGTTCTAACAAAAAACACCTAGATGTGGCTGAGGCCAGGTTAGAAAGTTTACCGAGTCTTGACAGACCCATCAGCATTTGGCGGCGATCGCCCCTGGGGTGAAACCATTGGCCTCTACCCAAGGTTTTGGCAATTTGGTTGGGCAATCTGACATAAAAGACCTAAGGCGTGTCAACCGATACAGAGTATTGAACCGGTTCAATTCAACCTATAGACAGAAAATCTCAGGAATACCCGTGAGTGTTGCTCCTGTAGAGGTGGAAAGCTCCAACATTGACGTGCCCAACCAGACTCGGCTGCTGCTCGATTTGCAGCGGGTCAACAAGATTGCTCAGCGGTTGTCGGGCTGCCTTGAGGTTGAGCCCATTGCCCGGATCATCACCGATGGTCTAGTGGGTCAGTTTGGCTGCGCGTTTGCCCGCATCTGGGTCGTAGAACCCGACCAAACCGCCCTTCGACTGGTGGCCTCTTCGGGGCTGTACACCCACACCAACGGCTCCTTTGCGCGGGTGCCCATGGGGGCCTATAAGGTCGGCAAAATTGCCCAAAATCGGGTGCCCTTTTTGAGCAATCGCTTGGCAGAAGAGGCCTGGGTCAAAGATCGAGACTGGGCGATCGCCAACCACATTCAAGGGTTTGCGGGCTACCCGCTGATGACGGGCGATCGCGTCATTGGGGTGCTGGCCACCTTTAGCCGCAGCCCGATGGCGGCAGAATTTCTAGAGGTGTTGCAGGTGCTCTGCATGACGGCCACCATCGCCCTCGACGCAGCACTGAGCGTAGACACCAAGCAGCCTCCGGGTGCAGGGGCCTTAGCGCAGCAAACGACCCTCTCTGACCAGCTGGCCACAATTCTGAAGAGCACGACGATGGCATTGGTGGGTACCGAAACAGCGCTGTCCGCCTCCATTAGCCATGTGTTTGTGCAGTTAGCCGAGCTGCTAGCCGAATTTAACTGTGACTACGCTCGGCTGGTCTACGGTGCGACCGATGTGGTGCTAGAGGCGATCGTCGCCATACCGACCGCCGATGGAGCGCAGGCGGCCTACGACACAGCGGCCCAGTGGCGATCGCGCTGTCACCAGCTGCGGTTTATGGCCACCTGCCTGGGGGGCAGTCTGCAAACCCAGCCTGGGCCTCAGCAACAGATGGTGCAAATTGCCCTGCAAACTCCCTATACTGTCGGGCCACCAGGGGCTAAAGTCAGCATTCAGTGCACCACGGCCCTGGTGCAGGTAGCCCTGACCTGTATGGCCTACAAAGCTCAACTGACGGTGTGTGACCCTTCAGATCCCGAGGCTGTAGTCATTACCGACAGTGGCCCCATTGCCCAAGAGGCTGCCCATACGATTTGGGTGCGGGTTAAGGCGTCGCCCCCGCCATCGGTTCGAGCGGTGATCGACTGGACGGTAGACGTTGACCAGCTGCGTCAGGTTGTGCAGCGGGTCAGCCAGGGGCAGCCGGTAGAAGCAGTCTCCGGTGACTCTGGCCCGCCGCGTCCGTCTGAACGGGAGCAAGAGATTATGGCGTTGCTGGCTCAGGGGCTGCGCGATCGCGACATTGCCACCCGCCTCTACATCAGCGAGAGCACGGTAAAGTTCCACATCAACAATAGCCTCACTAAACTCCAGGCCAAAAATCGCTATCAGGCTGTCTACCAAGCCGCCATACAGGGGTGGATTTAACCCAAACGACCCCTAAGCCTGCGTTTCAGAGATTGCAGGGGCCACAGATGGGTACAGTAAATCTATATAGGCCAGACAACTGGTTTCAGGAGCACGAACCTTATGGATGACCTGATTAGTCTGCTCGTTCAAGTTCTCATCGCCATGGCCTGCGCCTTTGCAGCCAATATCTTAGTTCCCCGACAGGTGCCCGGCAAGCTGCTGGGCCTAGTGCTAATTGGTCTGATCGGCGTGTTTGTGGGGCAGTGGGTCGCCGACTACCTGCTTCAGCAATACAGTTTTAGCCTGCCCTGGTTGACTTGGAGCTTTCAAGGCGTACCGCTGGTTCCGTCGATTATCGGTTCGACCATTGTGCTCTACATCGTCACCGCGTTTTTAAGCTGGGGCCGCTACGGCAATCGGTAGGCCTAGCGATCGCTGTAGCGCTCCTCGGCCCAGGGCTCGCCTCGCTCGTGGTAGCCGTTGCGCTCCCAAAAGCCCAGGGCCGGCGCGGCCAGAAACTCCACGCCGTTAATCCATTTGGCGCTTTTCCAGGCATAGAGATGGGGCACCACCAGGCGCATGGGGCCGCCGTGCTCAGCAGGCAGCGGCTCACCCTCTAGGGTGTGGGCAAAAAAGTTTTCGGGTCGAGCAAAGTCGGCCAGGGTCAGGTTGGTGGTGTAGCCGCCGTAGCAGTGCAGCATGACGTGGGTAGCCTCAGGCTCCACAACCAGCTGCTCCATCAGATCGGGGACGGCAACACCGCGCCAGGTCACATCTAGCTTTGACCAGGTGGTAACGCAGTGAAAATCAGCGGTGATCTCCACCTGGGACAGCGCCATCATGTCATCCCAGGTAAAGGTTTTCGCCTGGGCCAGCCCCGTAATGCTCAAGCTCCAGTCGGCCTGGGTCACCTGGGGCGTATCCCCGTAGGTAAGCACCGGAAATCCTTTAGCCAAATGCTGACCAGGAGGAACGCGATCGGCCAGCTCTGGGCCTGGTTTGTGGAAAAACTTGCCGACCATAGGGCCTCGCAAACTAGGGCACCTTTATTGTTACCCAGATCTAGCAGATATGAGAACCTAGGCAGCCCGATCGCGAATCAGACGCTTGAGCCAGTGGCGCGATTCCGGGACGGATCGCTTCGCGAATCGCACATCTACATAAGCCTTGCAGCGAGCGCACTGGCGAATGCCGCGCACCCCAATCCGCAGCAGCTGTTGATTATTGCAGTGAGGACACGGATGTTGCTGAGCCATAGCTTGTTTAGGAAGAACTGCACCAAAGTTGATCTATCGGGTTACTGGCGGGTCGCTGGCGTCGCTTGGGGGATGCGCGATTCGCCTACCATCATTGTGGTTGTTTGCCCTTGCCTGTCAGAGTGCCCATAGACAGTGTGTAAATTGTCTTCAAAACTGTCGGCCCTTTAAAAATCGCTGCACCCCAGCCCTGGGGCTAGAGTGCAGCGATCGACCGACGGACTGGACTTCAAAATTTAGTCAATTTGGGCGGTCAAAGCGGTGGGCAGTTCAGCGACTGTCACCTGGGGTGCCACCATAATGTGGGCGTAGAGAGGCGAGGCCGGTGCTGCCGCCAGCAGAGTGTTTTGCACTCGGCTAGCCACCTCAACGGTTTTGGCGTCGTAGACCTGAGTCGCCAGCTTAGGGTAGATGCCAATACCGATGATCGGCACCAGCAGACAGGCCGCCACAAAGGCTTCACGGGGGCGAATGTCGATAATGTTGGGCACCTTAGCGACCACCTCACCCGCGTCACCGTAGAAAATGCGGCGCAGCATAGAGAGTAGATAAATGGGCGACAGCACCACACCAACCGCAGCACCGACGATAATGACGGTCTTAAAGGTCGTGCTGTAGACATCGCTGGTGGCCATACCCAGGAACACCGCAATCTCGCTGACAAACCCGCTCATGCCGGGCAGGGCCAGCGAGGCCATAGAAGCGGCGGTAAAGAAGGCGAAGCTGGTGGGCATCTTGCGGGCGATTCCCCCCATCTCGTCCATATCGAGGGTTTGGGTGCGCTCGTAGGTCACCCCAGAGAGGAAAAACATCACCGCCGCAATCAGCCCGTGGGAGATCATTTGCAGCATAGCGCCGCTCATGCCCAGGGTGGTGAAGGCCGAGCAGCCAATCAGCACAAAGCCCATGTGGGCCACCGACGAATAGGCCATGCGGCGCTTGAGGTTGTCTTGACCAAAGGCCGTCATCGACGCGTAGATAACGTTGACCACGCCGAGGATAGCCAAGAAAGGCGCGAAGTAGAGGTGCGCGTCGGGCAGCATCTCAATGTTCATGCGAATCAGGCCATAGCCCGCCATTTTGAGCAGCACCCCAGCCAAAATCATTGATACGGCAGCAGGGGCTTCGCTGTGGGCGTCGGGTAGCCAGGTGTGCAGCGGAAAAATCGGCAGCTTAACAGCAAAGGCCACCAAAAAGGCCGCGTAGACCAGGAGCTGGAAAGTCAGGCTGTAGTCTTTTTGGGCCAGCTCCGTCAGGTTGAAGGTAACGGTATCGCCATAAAAGGCCATTGCCAGGGCCGCTACCAATATAAAAATAGAGCCAATGGCGGTATAGAGAATAAATTTAGTGGCGGCGTAGAGGCGTTTTTTGCCGCCCCAGATGGAAATCAGCAGGTACACCGGCACCAGCTCCAGTTCCCACATGAAGAAGAACATGACCAGATCCTGGGCCAAAAAGACCCCGACCTGGGCGCTGTACATCACCAGCAGCAGGCTGAAGTAGAGGCGGGGACGGCGGGTGATATTCCACGAAGCCAAGATGGCCAGGGTAGTCACCAGACCGCTCAGCACCACCAGGGGCATGGCAAGGCCATCGGCCCCGAGAGACCAGGTGAGGCCCACCTGGGGCACCCAGTCGTAGCGTTCTACCAGCTGGAGACCAGACTGGTTAAGGTCGTAAAAGTTAACAAACGTGTAGAGAATCAGCGAAAACTCGATAAAGCCAATGCCCAAGGCATACCAGCGTAGGGTTTGCCCATTGCGATCGGGCAGTACCGGTATCGGCAAAATCGCCAGTAAAGGCAACACAACTAGGGTCGTCAGCCACGGAAATTGCTCGGTTAGCATGCCAATTCGCGTGAGTAGTACTACAGAAACAGCCAGCGCATTCAGATTCCGGTTTTAGTGTCTGGTTTGAGGCGGACACACACCCTTGACGTAGACATCTAGAAAAGACGAGCTACTAATGCTGTTCGCGGCGGCCTACCCTAGAGTGAGGAGGTCGGAGGACTTCAGCGAGCGAACCGTTGCCTTAAGGGCACGGCGAAGTAACAAACCGGACTGCAAGATCGATAGAGAGATATACCTATCTTTGCGCCCGTCCTTAGTATAGGAAACTTAATAAACATTTGATAAGCAATTTTCACTCAAAGTCGCAAAATTTTGATGCTTAAGTAGCTGCTGTGAAGTCTGCACGTGCATTTCAGGCGTTTTGCGCATTTGAATTAATTGCAGTGAGCATTCACATTTAGATACGTCAATATCTAAAACGTTACATTTGCTCCCCTGGGTGTGAAAGCAGTGCCGTAGCTAAATGCTTAGGGCTCCTGAAAGTTCCAAGGCGTCCTAGGCATCTAGCTGCCCGGCAGTGGCGTAGCCCAGCATGGGAAAATTCGCTAGAGACCTGACGCCTGAGCCGTGTAGGCAGGGGTTACTTGGGCTCCAGTGGTGTCTAGGCTCAGGACATGGGTCGTGGCTGACTGCCCGGTCTTGGCCCATGCCGTGGCCATTGCATCGCCTACGGCAGCACTGTGGACGGTCGGCGTGAGGGCTAGCAGCGTGGGGCCAGCACCGCTAATGACTAAACCGTAGGCCCCAGCCGCCAGGGCGGCAGCCGTTACAGCGTCGTAACCTGGAATCAGGGATTGGCGGTAGGGCTGGTGAATGCGATCGCCCAGGGCCACCCGCAGCCAGTCCTCTCGACCGCTCTCTAGTCCCCGCAGCAGCAGCCCCAGGTGAGCGGTGTTGAAAATAGCATCGGCGCGGCTGTAGCTGGTGGGTAAGACCTGACGGGCGGCGGCGGTCGAAAGCTCAAAGTCGGGCACAATCACCACCGGCACAATGTCGGCATGCCAGGGGATGGGGCACAGGGTAGCGGGGCCGTCAGCATTGCCGACCGCCAGCTGGCAGCCCCCTATTAAAGCGGGTACAACATTATCAGGGTGGCCCTCTAGGGCGATCGCCATCTCCACTACAGCCGATTGATCGAGGGGCGTTTCGCAGAGCGCATTGGCCCCCAGCAGCCCGCCCACAATCGCGGTAGACGAGCTGCCCAGCCCCCGCGCCAAGGGAACGGCTAAATCAATCGCAATCTCGACCGCTGGCACCGCTAGCCCCTGCTGCTCATAAAAATAAGTAAAGGCTTTGTAGACCAGGTTAGAACTGTCCATCACCACACGGTCGGCCTCTAGACCGCTCACCGCGATCGCAACTGTTCCCGCCGCCCCATCAAGGGCCGTAAAGCGAAAGTGATTGTAGAGCGTCAGCGCTGCCCCCAAACAGTCAAAGCCGGGGCCAATGTTGGCGGTTGTGGCGGGCACAGTAACAGAGATGGGCGTTGACACCACAAAAGCCTCCGGCGGGCGTGGAACATTTAGGCCAAGGATACTATCACTTTTTGAGAAGCCTCTGGCAGACTGAGGTGTAAAGTCGGGGATGAATGGTTCGCAAGGAATAGGTAATTAGGATTTTTGTGATGCACACAAACTCAGTGATCAAAGTCAGCGCGATCGCTCTAGGGCTTGGTTTTGGAGGCCTGGGAGCGATCGCCCCCGCCCAGGCAGAACCCGTTGCCCAGGGCGCTGAACAGCAGCTCGTTCTTCCCTTTACCGATGTATCGCCTGACCACTGGGCCTACGAGGCTCTGCTGAATCTGGCTGGGGTCTACGGCTGCGTCAGCGGCTACCCCGACGGTACCTTTCGGGGCGAAGACGCTGTCACCCGCTACGAGTTCGCTGCGGGTATGGACTCCTGCCTGAGCGTGCTGGCCGACCTGGCACAGCGACAGCAGCAGGCCCACGATCAAGAGGTGCGATGGCTGATCGAATCCATGGAGCAATCGCTCAGTGACCTGCGCGAGATTGAGTCTGACCTGCCTGACGCTCCCTAGAGGCTAGAAGTCTTCTCGGGCTGCGATCGCCGCCGCCACCCGTTCCACCACCTCCGCTACGGGCAGAGCACCTAACTCTCCCTGGGCGCGGGTGCGAATGTTGAGGGCGTTGGCTTCCAGCTCCTTCGCGCCGACCACCGCCATGATCGGCACCTTGGCCTTTTCGGCGTTGCGCACCATCTTGCCGAGGCGATCGCCGCTGGCATCCACCTCCACCCGCACGCCCCTAGCCAATAGCTGATCGGCTACGGATTGAGCAAAGCCCAGCTGTTCCTCGGTCACAGGTAGCAGCCGCATCTGGATTGGGGCCAGCCAGAGGGGAAAGTCGCCCGCGTACTCCTCAATCAAAATGCCGATCAGTCGCTCTAACGAGCCAAACGGAGCGCGGTGAATCATCACCGGGCGCTGGCGGGAGCCATCTTCGGCTACGTATTCCAGGTCAAAGCGCTCCGGCAGGTTGTAGTCAACCTGAACCGTGCCCAACTGCCATTCCCGCTCCAGAGCATCCCGAAAGATAAAGTCGAGCTTAGGCCCGTAAAAAGCCGCCTCCCCCGGAGCCTCAAAATAGTCCATCCCGAGGGTTTGCACGGCGCGGCGAATTGCGTTTTGAGAGGCTTCCCACACCTCATCGCCGCCAATGTACTTGGTAGATTCGGGGTCGCGGAAGCTGAGCCGCGCCTTGAAATTCTTCAGCTTCAGGCTACGAAACACCGAGAGAATCAGATCGACCACCTTGAGAAACTCGTCGTCGAGCTGCTCAGGGCGCACAAACAGGTGCGAATCATCCACCGTAAAGCCGCGCACGCGGGTGAGCCCGCCCAGTTCTCCCGACTGCTCGTAGCGATATACCGTGCCAAACTCCGCTAGGCGCAAGGGCAGCTCTCGGTACGAGCGCAGCTCACTCTTATAGATCTGAATATGGAAGGGGCAGTTCATCGGCTTCATCACAAAGCCCTCCTCCGCCAGGCGGGCCGCATCGTCGTCCGCCATCAGCGGAAACATGTCTTCCCGGTAGTTCTGCCAGTGCCCCGAAATTTTGAATAGATCCACGCGGGCAATGTGGGGGGTAACCACGCCCAGGTATCCCCGCTTCGTTTGCTCCTCTTTAAGGAATGTTTCCAGTGTAGAGCGCAGCACCGTGCCCTTAGGAGTCCAAAGAGGCAGCCCCGGCCCCACATCGTCGGCAAAAATAAACAGGCCCAGCTCTTTGCCCAGCTTGCGGTGGTCGCGGCGCTTAGCCTCTTCGCGGCGGCGCTTATACTCCTGAAGCTGTTCCGGTGTTTCCCAGGCCGTGCCGTAGATGCGCTGGAGCTGGGCGCGGTTTTCATCGCCGCGCCAGTAGGCCCCGGCCACGCTCTCAAGCTCAAAGGCCTTCGGATTGAGATCGGCGGTGCTGGCCACGTGGGGGCCAGCGCAGAGATCCCACCACTGGTCACCTAGATGGTAAAGAGTGATGGGATCTTTCAGATCCTGAAGAATCTCCAGCTTATACGGCTCGCCCAAAGCCTCAATGCGGCGCTGAGCTTCCTCACGGGTCACAGTTTCTTGCGTAACCGGCAGCCCCTTGTTGATGATTTTGATCATCTCTTTTTTGATCGCCTTCAGGTCTTGGTCGGTGAAGGGCTCGGGACTGTCAAAGTCGTAATAAAAGCCGTAGTCAATCCAGGGGCCAATGGTTACCTGCACTTTGGGAAACAGAGTCTGCACCGCCATGGCCATGACGTGGGAAAAGGTGTGGCGAATGCGCTTCAGCGCCTCTGACTCGCCAGTGCGAGGCAGAACCATGGGAATACTAGACTGGGGTGAAGACAAATCAGTTTGAGCCATGGGTCAACGCTGAAGGCAAAAAAGAATACGGTTTCTAGTTTAGCGACTATTGGGTCAACCCAAGGCGATGCCCGCCGGGGTACGGTTATCTGACCTTCACCAGGGAGAATATCCACCCCCGCTCAATCGCCGTGCTGGGGGCTATGATGAAGGTCATGTAAGGGCACCGCTGTTGGGATTCTGGACAAGACCCACAATCCTTTGACAAATAACCGTAGACAGAATTGCGTAGTTGCGTTCTTGTGTTATGCTGTGTTCCTGAATCTAGGGTTAATGCCTGCGCAAGTTTCAAGGGTGTGCAGATTTTCCCGGTTCAACGTTCTGAAGAGCTTTTTAAATCGAAAATATGACTGAAGCAATTGCCGACTTAGTTGTCGCTCACCCAATGGTGAAATTTCAGCGCCAAGTTGAGTCTTTAGTGAAGAAATCCAAAGTCGTTCGCCCCAGCGATCCGATTTGGAAAATCGCCTTCTTGTTTGGGGATGACTGGACCCACTGGAAGCAAGAACTAGAAGAATTCGACTTTTCTACCCAAGATCCGATTGAAGATTTGCTGTCGGTGCAGTCTTGGGAAGAGGATTAGCAGCTTGTCAATTACGGGCTAGCTAGCCCGTAATTGACAGCATGTCGGGTTGAAGTTTAACCCGCACCAAAATGGTCGTGATGTTGTCATGGCCATTTTTTTCGTTGGCCAGATCGGTGAGCTGAGCTACACCCGTCTCTAAGTTTGCTTTTGAACTCAACAACCCGGCAATGTGGGTATCGATATGCCTCTCCAGTAGATCATTGTCGCTGAGGCCGTCGGAGCACAGGATCAGCAGGGTGTCTTCTGTAAGCTCGTGGTAGGCAATGCTGGGGACGAGATCCTCTTCACCCCGTGGCCCGAGCGCTTGGGTAAGTTGGTAGGCATCGGGGCGAGCATAGGCGATCGCGGGCTCTACGCCCCGATTGATCTCCCGCTGGCCGACTTCGTGATCGAGGGTGAGCTGCCGCAGCCCCATGCGCTTGTTATAGCTGTACAGACGACTATCGCCCACGTGAACGACAGCGATATCGAGGTTGTGCAACAGCACCATCACCAGGGTAGTGCCCATGCGCCCGACGCCCGACGTTGCATTGGCTTGGTTGATGTCGAAGATTGTTTGGTTAGCGGTGAATACGGCTTTAGCCAGGGTGTCGTGATCCGGCAGGCGATCGCTGCTCCAGTGCTGCGTCAAATAGTCACGCAGCGTGCGCACGGCTAGCTGACTAGCGACTTCTCCCGAGGCGTGGCCGCCCATGCCATCGCAAAGGATATAGAGCCCTTTAGACCGCAAAACGTTGCCCTGGGGGCCGCTAACCTTTTGGAGCTGCGTCTGGGTAAAGAACCAGTCTTCGTTGTGGTGACGCTGCTGACCGACGTGGCTCTGGCCGGCATCGTCAAGGTGAGCCAGCTTCATGGGTAAGACCATGGTTGGCGTTTCCATCAGCCCATTGCCATCGTCGTCGTCGGTCAGTTCTTGGGTATCAAAGACCGCGTCGGCCTCCAGGTCAAGATCGGCGGCGGACAGCTCTAGGTCGGGCTCTAGATCGGAAGCGGTAATCTCTTCATCGGGGTCAGGCCAGGATGGGGGGGAGACTTCGACGGCGGTTGGCGAATAGGCCTGGGCGGCTTCGGCCAGGGTGTCTTGCACTTGGTCGAGGTCGCTCAGCTGGCCCTCTGCAAGATGGCTGATGAGCGTCTGCACCTTGGGCGGTAGACGGCTTTGCCCAGTGCCGAGGGTAGACTGCCACATTTGGCCTAGGGCTTCTAGGGGCAAAGGCGACAGGTTAGGCCCCTGATCGATCTGAGTAAGGCAGAGCAAGTTGTGTTCGTTGAGGGCGAGCCGCTGGGGGGTTAGGAGGGTAGCTTGCCCCTGCCAAGGAGCCAGTGCCTGCCACAGCAGCGTAGTCTCAAACAACCACTGGAGGTGCTGAAGCGGGTCATCTATGGCAGCCCAGCCTGCCGCCAGCGGCAGCCAAACGCTGCGGTCTTCAATCAGCAAAAGGGTGCGCTGGGGCGTCTGCCAAGCATGGTGCAGCTCAGGCACGGCGGGGAAATAGTCGGCCTGGAGGGCCAGGTATGGATAGGCTTCAGGGGGCACCGTGGCGGCCAGGGGATGCTCTGCGGGATCGAGCGCCGGTGTTTCGAGCCAGTCTGACTGTAGGGCCTGGAGGGGCGCATCGGATTCGGGATGGCAGTCGATGACGACTAGGGGGGTAGCGCCAAAGGAGGTCTGACTGTCTGATGGAGACATGAGTCGGTAGCGGCGATCGCAGTCGAGATAGCCCTCTGGGTCGAGGTCGCCAGGGGCAATCGCCCCTGCCCCTGCCTTGGGAATATCAATCACTCGCCACCGCTGGAGTGGCTGGCCACACCGTTTGCAGAATCGCTGTGAATTGGTATTGTCAAACTCACAAAAGGGGCAGGTTAGCATCCTAGCGATGATCCAAAGTTAGGCTAGCCAGCCAGCGAGTAGGGTATCCCCCATCGCTAGGCCTAATTAAGTTGTGCGCGGTACTGGGGAAATGAGCAGACCCTGAGTAAGCGATCGATGCACCCCTTAGACGTAAATTGGCCTCACCGTTATACGTTAAGTATCGCACGGGTCACCTCTAGGTCGCCCCATTGCAAGCCCATAGTAACTTAATGCCCCTTCTCTGACCGGCCTAACCCATCGATTGTTGACTCAGCCTCAGCCAAGTTGCGTAGGAGTTGGCGCACCGTAGAATCTAAAGTTGCAGCAGCCCCTGCCGCTCGGCGGGGGTGGCAGGCCGCCACTGGCCAGGCTGTAGATCGCCCAGGTGGAGGTGGGCGATCGCCTGGCGCACCAGCCGCAGGGTGGGGTGGCCGACGGCAGCGGTCATGCGGCGCACCTGACGGTTTTTGCCCTCTTGCAGGGTCATTTCGAGCCAGGCCGTCGGGATGCTCTGGCGATCGCGAATCGGCGGGTCTCGTTCCGGCAGGGGTGGTGCGGTCGTCATCAGTTCGACCTGACAGGGCAGGGTGCGGTAGCCCTTGATAGTTACCCCTTGCCGCAGCTGCGCGATCGCGGCGGTTGACGGCAAGTGCTCGACCTGAACCCAATAGGTGCGGCGGTGGCCAAAGCGGGGCTCGCTGAGCCGATGCTGGACTCGACCGTGATTGGTCAGCAGCATCAGCCCTTCGCTGTCGCGGTCGAGACGCCCAACAGGGTAAACATCGGCGATCGAGATGAAGTCCTTGAGCGTCAGGCGGGGGGCTAAGTCAGCGGCGGGTGGGGTGCTCCCTGGGCTGAACTGACTGAGTACGTTGTAGGGCTTGTAAAACAAAATGTACTGATACCCCATGGCCCGGCCTATATCTATGTAATGGGCTGCAACATTTCATTGCAACTCTTGTGGAAATGTTGAGAAACCATAGCGGTCAGGGCGAGGCCGATATGCTGATCTCTAATAAGACCGATTCTGGCAGGACAACACCATGGATACCGGGAATAAGTATCGCTTCGCTTGCACGCTTACCTTTGGAGATATTTACGGGCAAATTATCGCCTGGCTGGTGATTTTGTTCGTCAGCCTGGCCGCCTCCCTGGCGCTGATGGGGGCGCGTCAGCCCATTTTTGCTCTGGCTACCGTAGGGCTAATTTTGGTGTTGTCGCTGCCGTTTTTGCTGTTTGCCTTTGTGACCACGCTGCTCAACCACATTGAGTTTGAGCCCGTAGACGCCAGTGTGGCAGCGTCAAGTCGCCCCGATCGAGGGGTTGCCTCGTCTACTCCGGCTGGAACCCTGAGCTAGGGTGTTGACTCGGTGGCAGGTTCAGCGGGCGCGGGCTCGATGATGTCGCTGCCGCTGGCATCCGGTGCCGTCTGGCCCTGGGTTGCCATCTGACCAATCTGATCTTTAAACTGTGCTGGAGCCAGGGTGGTGGCCTGGGCAAAGAGCGCCTGGGCCGTTTCGGTATCTCCCTGGTCGCGCAGCACTAAGGCCTTAGCCAGTACTGGGCGAAAGTCTTCGGGAGCCGCTGCAATGGTTTCGTCATAGAGGGCGATCGCCTGGTCGGGGCTGTTATTCTCGACATGCACCTGGGCCAGCAGTAGTTTCACCGATGTCGCGTCGAAACCGGCTGCCCCCCCTTCTGATTGCAGCTGATCGGCGGTTTTTAGGGTGTCTTGCAGCAGGCCGATAGCCGCCTGGGGGCGCTTCTGTTGCACGAGGAGAACCGTTAGCCCTTGCAGGGCATTCATGTTGCCGGGCTGCTGATCGAGCACCTGACGATAGATCTGAGCTGCGCCCTCTAAATCGCCCATCTGTTGCTTGGTTTGGGCTAGCAGCACCGCGTAGTCGGGTACGTCGGGGTTGAGTTCAACCAGCTTTTCGAGGGGGGCCACGACGCCGTTAATATCGCCCAGCTGAATGCGGGCGTCTACCAGACCCTGAAGCGCGGTTTGGTTGTCAGGCTCGCGCTCTAGCACGAGTTCGTAGCCTTTTGCCTGGGCCTCTAGCTCGGCCTGCATGGCCACAGGATCGGCGGTAGGATTGGCATCGGGCGTGCTACTGGCTCGACGGCCGCTATTGCTGCCCAAAATTGGCAGCAGCGAGAGCGACAAAAAGGCCGCTAACGCTAGGGTTAAAACGGTGCCAACGAGCCAACGATTGCGGTTTGCGGTCACGGGTGTACCTCTTCGGGGGAGCGACGCGATCGCAGCCTAGGGGCGATCGCAAAAAGTTGAGCAAGTCAATGATCTTAGCGTTTTGAACCCAGGTCTGAACCTGAGCCCAGGCTAGCCTAGGCCATAGACAGGGCTACAGTAGCAAAGAAGTTGTCAAAAAGCTCAGAAACGATACGGATTGCTAACCGTCACCGATGGAAAATTAAGCTAGTTGCCCAGTCAAAGCACAGCGGCGGCGGCAGTGAATCCTTAGGGAGTTATTCAATGGCTCTTGATGGCCATGATCAGCTCCGTTTGTGAAGCCTTTGATGGGTTGTGCTAACGGCTTAAATATTTGCCCTGCCATGCACATTAAAGGGTGAATGTTACGCTAGGCTTACAGGCTAAGTCAGGCGCGGAATTACCGTTGCGCCGGGTGACTGGTTGATGTTGAGAGGGAGATCGGTGGTGTCATGGGTTCTGCAGAGCAAGACGCTTCTAATAAGAGCGACATTAACGCTAAGGATAGTCACGAAAAGGAGACAGCATCCGCTGCCGATCGGCCATCACTAATGTCGCCTCCCCAGCGCCCGGTGCGTCCGGTGCGCCCCGCCGCTGCCCCCGAAGTTTCGGTGGCCGTCAAGCCGGTGGCTAAGACGGCCGACGCTGTAATGGTTCCTAAAGCGGCGGTTACCGAAAAGGCTCCAGAACCTGCTGCTCCTGAGCCTGACCCCGCCGCCTATCGCTATCAGCCCATTGCCCCCCCCAGCGAACCCATGCAGTATCGGGCCATTGGCCTGGTGCGAGGCACCTACGAACCCAGCGAAGCAGACCAGCTCAACCGGGGCAACCTGACCACTGAAGATGGCCACGTGATTGATTCGGTGCTGCTGGGGCGCATCACCAGTCTGGTGAAGAAGCATATCGATTTGACCATGCCCCACCTCTGGGTCGTCTATCCCCGCACCCGGCGCGAGCTAGATAACGACGACCAAGACTTGCACCTACAGATCGTTGGGGTTTGGGAACCCGAAACCCTTGGCCTGCCTGGGGAAGCTCCCGCCAGCGAGGACGAGGACGAGGACGAGGACGAAACTGGTGAAGCTGCCCCTGAAAAGCCAGATTTAGCTGATCTGCCGCCGGTAGACGACAACTTCTTCTCCATTCGCGGTGAGGTCATCAAGTACACGCCAGAAGACAAGTGTATTGCCGTCAAGATTTTGCAGGGGGCAAAGCGTACCCCAGGCACGTCTAAACCGTTTAAGCTGCTGCTCCACGGCACCATTGAGGGTCGCACCGTGGGCTATTTTTGGGACTTTAAAGTCAAGCGCGAAGCCAAGGTACTGGTGCTGAGTGAAGCCTCACCCGTGGGGATTGTGCCGCCTAAGAAGCGGGCCAAGGGCAGCGGCGGTGCTGGCCCCCGCCGAGGTAAGCCAGGCATGCGCAGTGGGCCAGGGGGCAGCCGTCCGCCCATGCCCAGTCGCCGTCCCACCGGAGTTAAGGGCAGCGATTCCGGGACAGATACTCGTTCCGAGTCGGTTTCCGAACGCCCTGCGAGTCGCCCCAAAAAGCGTGACGAACCCCCTGAAAGCAGCGCTGAATAGACCTGTTAGCTGCCCACATCCTGGGGCAAAAAGGCGCGATCCTGGGGCAGAGAGGCCACCGGGGAGGTCAGTTCAAACTGCCCAGATTCAATCCAGCTTTTCAGCTCGTCGGCGACCTGACGAGCCATGTAAATGCTGGCCAGCGGTGCCGTGCGCACCGGCTGACCTTCGATGGTAATGCTGCCCGACTTGAGCTGGGCATAGCTGACCAACCCAAAGGTGGGCCGCACCCGCCGAGGAATGGAAAAATCCATCACGGGGGCAACAATGTCGGCATCTTGCACGGCGCAGTGGGCCGCCACCTGCTCGTTGAGAATGGGGATGGGTACGCCTACGCCCAGCATCAACGAAGGGCCATAGCCTTTGAAGTAGCAGCCTCGCACCCAGTGGGGCTGCATCTGCTTGGCATCGCCGATCAGGGCTAGGGTGGCGGCGGGGCCGATGGGGGTGCGGTTGGGCAATCGGCGCTGGAGCGGAAAGTGCTGGGTGCCCTCCCAGGCGAGGTAGCCAATGCCGCCGCCAAAAAAGATGCGGGTACCAATGCCAATCGCTTCCAGGTCAGGATCATTCAGCAAGGGCGATAGCGCCCCTGAGTTGGCGTACACCGCGTTGCCGAGGCGGGGCTGAAGGGGACCCAGGTAGGTGGAAAGGGTGCGATCGCCCCCATTCACCCCCACAATAAAATTTTGGTAGAGACCCCTGGGGCTAAACAGGTAAAACTGGTTGATGCTGTCGCGGGTAATGGTGGTTTCGAGGGCGGTGCGGGGGTAGCAGTCGGTGCCGTGGCCCGTGGCCTGAAGCGGTACGCTGCGCCCGGCGATCAGGTCAGCAATCACATGGCCACCGCCGTGCTCCCGCAGGGTTTCGGTATCGCCCAGGTCGGCCCCTCGCCCGGCCACGGCTGGCTGGCTCGCCCCCAGGCAGACATCCACCGCGCCAAAGCCTGCATAAGCGGGCACCCCGTCCAGGTAGCACTCCAGCAGCTTGATAGGTGGGTCGGTGTGGCCCAGATTGAGCATGGCACCCGACGATTCCATCGGCTCAAAGGTGCCAGCGACCACCACATCTACCGCTTTAGCGGCGGCGGCAATGCCCTGCTCCTTGGCCTGCACTTTAAAGGCTTCGGCGGTTTGCACCACCACCTGCCCGGCGCGGATTTTAGCGTTGATGCTGTCGATGGTGCGCATGGGCAAGCCTAGGAGTTGGAGCTGCGCCGCAGCCAAAAAAGGCCGCCCATCAGCGCTGAGGGGGCCAACAGCAGCGCTACAACTAGGCCCAAAGTAGGCTCGTTTTGAGCTACCTGAGACCCGATTAGCGCCATAGGCAACCCGTACTTAATCAATGCGCTCAGGGCTGCCGAGAGCCCGATCACTTTAGCCACAAAGCTGACATCAGAACGATTCATGGGTTCAGGCGGGCGATCGCCGCACGTTGAGACAGCACCACTCCTGTCGCCGCCAGAGGGTAGCCACGACCCAGCCGTGCTGCTCTAGGGTGTCGGCCACCAGTTTGGACTGATCCAGCAAAATACCGCTGAGAATGCCCCAGCCGTCGGGGGTGACAATGGTGTGCATCTGAGGAATCAGATCCATAATCACCTCCGCCAGAATGTTGCAAACAATGCCGTCCACGGGGGCGTCAATGGCGGCGGCGATGGCATCTAAACTGCCATGCAGCAGCGGCAGCTGCTCCTCCGTCAGCCCGTTCAGGGTGCGGTTGCCCACAGCTGAGTGCACCGCCAAATCGTCGGTATCGGCAGCGTAGGCTCGCCTGGCTCCCAACAGCAGCGCCCCAATCGAGAGAATTCCAGACCCGCAGCCAATATCGGCAATGGTAACGTCGGTTTTTTCGTAGGTGAGCCGCATTTCGAGCGACTCTAGGCAGAGCTGGGTGGTGGGATGATTGCCGGTGCCAAAGGCCACACCAGGGTCGAGGCGCAGCACCAGCCGCTGGTTGTCGGCGGGGGGCTCTAACCAGGCGGGGGTGATTAGGAAGCGATCGCCAATCGGTTCGGGCTTCCAGTGGTCTTTCCAGCTTTTCGACCAGTCTTCTTCGTCAATTAGCTGCCAACTGATGCGGGGCAGCACCAGATCGTTGCAGAGCGCATCCTGCTTAATCAACAGGGCCAGGGCCGACAGATCGAGCAATTCAAGTCGATGCTGCGGGAAGTAGGCCTGCACCACGCAGGACGATCCCCGCTGCTGGGTCGAAGTGCCCTGGCTGCCAAAGCTGTCAAACCGCCAGAAAACCGTATCTTCCAGGGATGGATCGCACAGTACCTTTACTTCCCACCAGGTGTTAACCACGGCCATTCTAGGGGCTGCCTCGCAACTATCAACATTGGGCTAACACACTGCCTCGACCCTGTGCTCCTACCCGTGACCCTGTAGGGTGGGCATTGCCCACCACCCACTTTCAGCCAAGGCCAAGGGCCGTTGCCCTCGCCCATTCTACCGGGTTCCTCAAGCCTACAGGTTCACCGTATAGGCATCGCGAATGCCCGGCACTTTGAGAATCTCATCCAGAATGCCTTCTGGCAGAGGGTCATCCAGGCTGAGGGCCATGACCGCGTCGCCGCGCACAATTTTGCGGCCCACCTGCATACTGGCGATGTTGACGTTGAAGCTACCCAGCAGCGAGCCAATTTTGCCGATAATGCCCGGCATATCGCGGTGCAGGGTAAACAGCATGTGCTGGGTCGGCGGCACGTTAATAGGAAACTCGTCAATGTCGGTGACGCGAATTTCGCTGCCCCCTAGCAGCACACCCGTAACGGAGTGCTCGCCCAGGCTGCCCTTGGCCGACAGGTTCAGCGAACCCGTGTAGTCGCGAATGTCGGCATCGCGGGTCTCGATCACGTGGATGCCCCGCTCCTTCGCTTCGATGGAGGCGTTGACGTAGTTGACCCGCTCCTGCAGCGCGTGGGAGAGCAGTCCCTTGAGCGCCGCCACCATAATCGGTTGGGTATCGCCCCCGGCAATATCGCCCTGGAGGCGCACCGTCAGCTCCTGAACCCGGCCCCCGGCCAGTTGCCCCACCAGGTTGCCCAGGGTTTCGGCCAGTTGCAGGTAGGGACGCAGCTTTTGCATCACCTCGGGGCGCAGGCCGGGAATATTCACCGCCGATCGCGCCGGTAACCCCAGCAGCACATCGCGAATCTGCTCGGCCACATCGATCGCCACATTCACCTGGGCCTCTTCCGTAGAGGCTCCCAGGTGGGGGGTGAGAATCACGGCTTTATCCAGCTCCCGAAGTTCCGAATCACCCAGGGGTTCAGATTCGTAGACATCCAGCGCGGCACCGCCGATGGTGCCTTCGCGCAGGGCTTTGGCCAGGGCGGCTTCGTCGATGATGCCGCCCCGAGCGCAGTTGATGATGCGCACCGTTGGCTTCATCGTAGCCAGGGCTTTCTCATCGACCAGGTGGGTGGTCTCGGGGGTCTTGGGCAGGTGCAGAGTGATGTAGTCGGCTTCGCGGAACAGCAGGTCTAGATCCACCAGGCGGCAGCCCAGCTGCTCAGCCCGCTCGGCAGAAATAAACGGGTCGTAGGCCAGCAGTTTCATGCCCATGGCCCGCGCTACGGTAGCCACGTGGGAGCCAATTTTGCCCAGGCCCACGACTCCCAGGGTTTTCTTATAGATTTCGACCCCGGTAAAGTCTTTGCGCTTCCATTCGCCCGATTTGACGGAGCGATCGGCGCTGGGAATATAGCGCGACATCGACATCATCATGGCCAGAGCGTGCTCTGCGGCTGCGATGGTGTTGCCCTCGGGGGAGTTGACTACCACAATGCCCCGCCGGGTGGCCTCGGGCACATCAACGTTATCGACCCCAACCCCAGCCCGCCCGATGATTTTTAGGTTCTGGCCCGCGTCAATGACGGCCTTGGTCACCTTGGTGCCCGAGCGAATCATCAGCGCGTCGTAATCGCCAATGGCGGCTACCAGTTCCTCGGGGGAAAGGCTGGTGTTGACATCCACCTGAGCAACTTGGGAAAGAATATCGAGGCCCGCCTGGTCAACGGGGTCGGAAACTAGAACCTTGGGCATGGGTCAGCCATAAAAATGTCACAGGGATCTACTTTACTGCAAAGGCGGAGCGGGGCATTAGTGGGGGGAGTACTTTTGGCGGGGGTAGATGGAGGTGGTGGGGAAGATGAGGGGGGTGGGGAAGATGTAGGGGGCATCCGCGCAGCGATGCACCTGAGAGAAAAGCTCTGTAGCTATGCTTCCTATGTGTAGCGAGGGGATTGAGGGTGAAGTCACTTCACTCGTCTTGGTCTTCGATCGCACGAAAGCAGTCAGAGAGCACAACATTAGAGAACAGAAAACCTTCGGGATCGCCGAGTCGCAATCGCTGGAGGGTGGCCCAGGTATCGCCCTCTAGAATGACCCAGCCTTGGGCGATGTGGGGGGTGAGGGCGGCGCGAAGGGTGGCCCAGGTGGTGGGGTCGCAGAGCGATCGCACCTCATCCCCACTGATTCCCTCCTGTAATCGCAGGCCCACCATCAGGCGATCCAGCAGTTGCTCCAGGGTTGGTGTCGGGGGTTCGCTGTGGATTCCCCCAGCCGCCTGAAATTCTTTTACCCACTCGCTATAGGTTGCTAAGGTGCGGGGACGGCTAACGCGCTGGAACTGGGTATAGCTGGTTGCCCCAAGGCCAAAGCCGTAGCAGGGCTGATTGCGCCAGTAGGTCAAATTATGCTGACATTGGTGCCCCGGCTGGGCGTAGTTAGAGACTTCGTAATGGTCGTAGCCCTGGGCGGTCAGAAACCTTTGGGCAAGTCGATACATCGCCGCCGTTTGCTCATCCGTGGGCAGAGGTTGGTCGCCCGGCTGGTAGCGCTTGGCAAACACGGTCTGAGGTTCCACCGTGAGGTCATAGATCGAGAGGTGATGGGGGTGGAGGGCCATTGCCTTGGACAAGCCAATTTCCCAGTCAGTTAGGGTCTGGTGCGGCAGGCCGGATATCAAATCCAGGCTCCAGTTGGGCATGGCAACCTGGTGCAGCCAGTCCACAGAGCGATAGACATCGGCAACGCGATGATAGCGGCCACAGCTCTCCAGTGTTGCGTCATCCAACGCTTGCACGCCAAGACTGATGCGGGTGATGCCTGCGGCCAGGTAGCCCTGGAGATGCTCCAGATCAAAAGTGCCGGGATCCATTTCCATGGAGATCTCGGCTGTGGGGGCAATGCCGAAATGCTGGTCAAGCTGGACGAGGATTTGTTCGAGCTGGGGAACAGAGAGCAGGGAAGGGGTGCCGCCGCCGAAGAATACGGTCTGTAAGGGGCGATCGTTGAGTTTTGGCGTCGCTGCAATCTCTTCGCACAGCAGCTCTACGTAGCTCTCGACTGTGCCGGAGGTCTCGCCCCGCTGGTGATTGCCCAGCACCGAGATGGGGAAGTCGCAGTAGAAGCAGCGACGGCGGCAAAAAGGAATGTGAACGTAGGCAGAGGCCGGACGGGAAATCATTGAGGAGGGCTATCCCTGGGAAACGTTGGGCAGGGGACGCCGCTTAAATCACGCTAACACTATCCCCTACCTTGAGCGTGTGTCCGCCCTGGCCAACAAGATTGGTGTTGACCGCCAGCTTATAGAAGTGATTGAACCGCGACGGGGGAGCCCAGTCGGGCAGGGTAGCGGCCCTCTGCTGGGAGAAGATTTTTTGAAAGTTGGCGGTGACAACTCCGGTAGCAGTGTCTCGGGTGGGGACGATGCAGCGCTGGCAGGGATTGATGCCCTCTAGCACTACATCGCCGATCGCAAAGCGCACCGGGCTACCGTCGGCGCTAAACAGCTGCTCTTCCCAGAAGGCGGGCACACCGTCGATTTCTAGATTGGTGCGGAAGCGGCGGCGGGTTTCCTCTAGCGAGAGGCCATACCAATCGGCAACGGTTTGGAGGGTGGCAGTGCTGATCACCGTTGGCCCAGCAGCGTTGGTGTCGTCGGGGAATCCGCTGTTGAGATTCGCTTGAAGCGTAATGGGTTGATGGAAGTAGTCGCTGAGCCAGGCTTCGAGGTCTGAACGCTGCTGATGAAGGTGAAAAGTCGCGGCGGTGGAATGGCCGTCAGTGGCTATGGTAATGAACTGGCCATCCTCGGAGAAGGTCGATCGCAGGTGGTGGATGGCGGCGGTGCGCTTGCCGTTGACAAAGCGCCCTTGGGCATCGAAGAGAGCGTAGGTGCGATCGCCCTGCAAAGCTCCACTGGCCAATACCAGGGCCTGGGGCACCAAGATTCCATCCAGCGATTTGATGGGGAAACGGTCGATGCGGGCGAGATAGCAATTCATGGCTGAAGGTTGGTAGGCGGCTCAAACCCAGTAAACGCTGCCCAAAGAAAAACCGAAACCCTGAACCAGCCAAGATACGCGGCTGCGGCCCAGAATTTCGGTTTGAGGATTGCTCTAAAAGTCTTCTCTAGAAGCCCTGGCGAGAAATGAGCTTCTCGATATCGGCCTGGGTTTGGTGCAGCAGGTGATGACGGCTGTCGCCAGTGTTGTTGAGGGAGGGCACCAGGTTGCGGGCCTGGAGCGCCATGTGAAGCTGGAGCTGGGCGACGTATTCGGAAAAGTCTTCGCGGGTTTCGGTCAGGGCTGGAGCAAACTTTTCTGACAGGGCCACGGGAACAACCTCTCTTCTATTAAACATCGATAGAATCTGCAACGATATCGAAACTAACACAGGCCCTGTTACCCCTTACGGGCCATGATACGAAGCTTAACGGTGCGTAACATCTGACACAATTTTAGACAGAAGACCAAAGGCATTCATATGCTCTAGTTGTCTCACAGCAACCGCTCCCGTCTGTTACGATCGCCCCCATAGCCTTTCCGCCAAGCCTTAGTCTCTACGACCTTCAAATGGCCCATGCCATGACTGCACCGCAGCCCATTTATTCACCACCAGAGTCAGAAACTCTATACGATAGCGACTATCTCCGCTGGCTAGCTGAAACCGCTGGGCTGCTCCGCAGTGGGCGGTTTGACCAAATCGATGTCCTCAACCTGGCGGAAGAACTCGACGACATGGGGCGCAGTGAAAAACGAGCCGTGGAGAGCAACCTGGAGGTGCTGCTGCGGCATTTGCTGAAGTACCAGTATCAGCGCGATCGCCGCTCAAACAGCTGGCGGTTCACGATTCTGGAGCACCGCGATCGCATCGCCAAGGCCTTTCGCGACAGCCCCAGCCTGCGCCCCTACTTCGCCAGCATCTATGCCGACTGCTACGCCACCGCTCGCCAAAAGGCTGCGGTGGAGACCGGGCTGCCCCTAGAGACATTTCCTAATAAAGCACCCTTTACCCCTGAAGCAGCGCTCGATACAGGGTTTTTACCCGACTGATGGACACCCTGAGACAGTCTTCCTAATTCTGCCAAGGCAGATCGACGCAGCACCTCCTACGGGCTGTGCAACAATGCTGAACGCTAGCCTCTAACGCCATCCATGTCTGGTTCCTCTCCCTCCGCCGACGGTCAGCCCCCCATTCCCGAGCGGTTGGCCAAGCACACGGTGCGCTACGCCGACCACCAATCGGTGAATTGGGATGACCTGACGCCGATGATGCGCCACTACGTGGAGATGAAGGAGCAGTATCCCCACGCCCTGGTGCTGTACCGGGTGGGCGACTTTTTTGAAACGTTTTTTCAGGATGCGATCGCGATCGCCCGCGAGCTAGAACTCGTCCTCACCAGCAAAGACGCGGGTAAGGCCATTGGCCGGGTGCCCCTGGCGGGCATTCCCCACCACGCGCTGGATCGCTACTGCACGCTGCTGGTAGAAAAGGGCTTTGCGATCGCCATCTGCGACCAGGTAGAAGACCCCGCCGTGGCCCAGGGCTTAGTCAAACGCGAAGTCACCCGCGTCATCACCCCCGGCACGGTGATCGAAGAGGGTATGCTGAGCGCCAGCCAGAACAACTTTTTGGCCTCGGTGGTGGTGGCCGGGCACCACTGGGGGCTCTCCTATGCCGATGTCTCCACCGGGGAGTTTCTCACCACCCAAGGCGAAGATCTCGACCAGCTTGCGCAAGAATTGCTCAGGCTCCAGCCCGCCGAGGTGCTGTTTCCGGTAGATGCACCAAATCTAGGGGCGATGCTCAGGCCAGGGGATCAATCTGACCAACTGCCAAGCTGCCTGCCGCGTCAGTTTTGCTACACCCTGCGGCCCCAAGGCCCCTACAGCCAGAGCGAGGCCCGCCAGCGCTTGCTCCAGCGGTTTCGGCTCAGGTCGCTAGAAGGCCTCGGCTGCGACCATCTGCCCCTGGCGGTGCGGGCAGCGGGCGGCCTGCTGCACTACGTGGAAGAAACCCAGAAGACTGTGCAGGCTCCGCTTCAGCCGCTCTGCACCTATACCCTGTCTGCCTATCTGGTGATCGACCACCAGACCCGCCGCAATCTAGAAATCACCCAGACGGCGCGGGATGGCACCTACAACGGCTCCCTGCTGTGGGCGCTCGATCGCACCGTTACGGCCATGGGCGGACGCACCCTGCGGCGCTGGCTGCTGCAACCGCTGCTGGATGTCAAAGGTATTCAGCAGCGACAGTCCACAATTATAGAACTGTTGCAGGACGGCAATCTGCGGCAGATGCTCCAGCACAAACTGAAGCAGATCTACGACCTAGAGCGGCTGGCGGGTCGGGCGGGTTCCGGTACCGCCAACGCTAGGGATCTCGTCGCTCTGGCGGATTCCTTTTTGCGACTGCCCGATTTGGCAGCCTTGGCAGAACAGGCGAAATCGCCCTATCTGCAAGCGTTGCAGTATGTGCCGCCGGAGCTGGAGCAACTGGGGCAGACGCTGCGATCGCACCTGGTCGAAACCCCGCCCCTCTACCTCACCGAGGGCCACCTGATTCGCGATGGCGTTAACGCCCAGCTCGACGACCTACGCCAGCAGGCGGTGGACGACCAAAAGTGGATTGCCGAATTGGAACCCGCCGAACGCAAGCGCACCGGCATTTCCACTCTCAAGGTCGGCTTTAACAAAGCCTTTGGCTACTACATCAGTATCTCCCGCGCCCGCGCCGACCAGGCCCCCGACGACTACATTCGCAAGCAGACCCTCACCAACGAAGAGCGCTACATCACCCCCGAACTCAAGGAGCGCGAGACGCGGGTGTTCAACATCGAGTCAGAGATTAACGCGCTGGAATACGAGATTTTCAACCAGCTCCGCGAACAGGTGGGCGAACAGGTGGAGCTGATCCGCAAAGTCGCCGCCGCCGTTGCCGCCGCCGATGTGCTCTGTGGATTGGCCGAGGTCTCCATTTTCCAAGGTTACTGCTGCCCCGAGATGGATGAGTCAAGGGCGATCGCCGTCACCGAAGGCCGCCACCCCGTCGTAGAACAGCTGCTCCCTGCTGGTTTCTTTGTGCCCAACTCCAACTACATGGGCACGACCCCGAGCGATCGCGACGACACCCATCCCCAAGACCTGATTATTCTCACCGGCCCCAACGCCAGCGGCAAGAGCTGCTACCTGCGCCAGGTGGGGCTGATTCAGCTAATGGCCCAGATGGGGAGTTTCGTTCCGGCGAAGGCGGCAAAGCTGGGGGTGTGCGATCGCATCTTCACTCGCGTCGGTGCCGTTGACGACCTGGCCAGCGGCCAATCGACCTTCATGGTCGAGATGAACGAGACGGCAAATATTCTCAACCACGCCACGCCCAGATCTCTGGTGCTGCTCGACGAAATTGGCCGGGGCACCGCCACCTTCGACGGCCTCTCCATCGCCTGGGCGGTGGCCGAGCACCTGGCGATCGAAATTCAGGCCCGCACCATCTTCGCCACCCACTACCACGAGCTGAATGAGCTGGCGGCGCTGGTGCCCAATGTGGCCAACTACCAGGTCACCGTCAAAGAAATGCCCGACCAAATTATCTTTTTGCACCAGGTACAGCCCGGTGGTGCCGACAAATCCTACGGTATTGAGGCGGGGCGGTTGGCGGGGCTACCCACCTCCGTCATTCAACGCGCCAGGGATGTAATGCGCGAAATTGAGCGCAACAGCACCATCGCCGTGGGCCTGCGTGGGGAGGGGCCTAAACTTAGTAAGCCCCGCCGCCGCGTGAAGGAATCCGCTGCAAGCTACGACCCTTCAGAACAGCTTGACCTGTTTGGAAAATCGTAATCTGAGTGAAATTTGCCAATCTTTACAGTCCTGTATTTCTCGCTAATGGACTTAATCTCTCTGAGAGAACTTTATTAGCAAAGCTATTCTGAAAAGACCTAGGTGGCCTTAAGAAATTTTGAAAAACCTCATGAAAGATCTAGCCTTTGATCTTAAAGACATAGAAGTATTTAAAATCCCAGATCCAAAAACGCGACTCAATATATTGCAAAAATATTTCTTCCCTCGGCTTGAAATCTTGATGGATAGCGCGTTAAGCCTTGTTCAAGAGGTCTATGAAATAAACCCTTATGAAAACACATCTTCTTCATATCGACCCAGGCATCGGCAGTCAGCTAAAGTCAATATTGATAGATGGGGTGACGTTTATCTGGGAATTTCAGGGAAAAGAAAGCCTGGCATAAACACAACAATAAAAAACAAGCACGGAAAGCCTTATTCTTACTATTATGGAAATTTGGCATTTCGTTTGGCATTTCGTATAAACTCTGACGGCTGTATGTACACAGAGCTTTTTGGATGTGACTTTAATGCTCGTCATAACATTAAATTCCTTGAGGATGTCAAGCATGTTTTCGATGAAAATCATCAAGCCTTACAAGCCTTGATGATGCTTAACCATGTCTCCTTCTCTAGTAGTTTGCAATTTGTTAGCTTTCAAAAATGGATCGATCAGAAGGTCGAAGAGCTTGTATCTGAGGATGAAAACTTAAACATAGGATTCTACTCTGATCTCTGCTATTTTCCGCTTGAGTTTGACAGAGGATTGAAGCGCTTAAATTTGGCTTTTGTTGCTATTTATCCTGTTTTTGAAGTTATTCGTTGCCTACAGCAAGGACAGGTATTGGATGAGGTTAATGAAATAATGATGAACATGCTATCTAGATATGAATCTTGGGTGCATAGTGGCGGTTACCATAATGCATTTTATGGAAATACATATTTAGATGATGTAAGCTCTGAGGCTGAAGATTATGCTAGTTATGATTTAGAACTAGATAATTATGCATTTACTAGAGCTGGGCTATGGTGGGATGTTTTAGCCCGTGATAAATGGACCTGCCGTAGTTGTGGTAGATCTACTAGGGTTGACGGCATTACTTTGCACGTCGATCATATTCTGCCACGTTCACAAGGCGGGATGGATCAAATTAGTAATCTTCAAACCCTTTGCGCAAAATGTAATCTTGGAAAGAGTAATAGAGATACAACAGATTTGAGGTCTGTTCTTCCTGAGAAGGATTAACCTTGTTGAAAGTTTGGGGCGGGGCATTACCGTTTTGCGTGGAGTGGAAGCTTTTCTCATCAACCAGCGTCCACCAACTGAATTCGATGCCCTTGTTTTAATTAACGTCAATTTGTGCTTTGACCCAAGCACGAAAGATTTTTACCAGTTCTAAATAATCTACGGTTTCAGCCTGTTGCAGAAAGCCAGCGATTTCAGCGATGGGCAAATTAGGGAAAAACTGGCTAGAGGAAGCCGTTACATACTCTTGATTTTGGAGCTGTTGAATCGATAGTGTAGTGCCGTTGTACACCCACACTTCTAGAACCCCCAAATCAGCATAGGTCGCTAACCGACCGCGAGACTCACTGGTAATATCAATTTCCACCACCAGGTCAGGGGGCGGATCAGTCACTGGCGACAGACGTTTTTTACCACGCACGGCGTCGATGTTGTAGATATAGAAGCACTCATCTGGTTCGGCCCCACTGAGTTCAGGATGCTTGAATGTAGTAGAACCCAACGGCTCAATGCGAATATCTAGCTCCTCTGCCAGGGTTTCGACAAATCGACCCGCCAGCTTTTTGTAGCGCTCATGTTCTGGAGATGGGGCCATGATCTCTAGACTCCCCCGGTTGTAGGTGAGACGCAGACGGCGATCGCGCAACTCATCTAGCAGTCGCTCGTAGGTCTGCCAGCTAATCCCCGTCAGATGAATGATTTCGGTAGGCGGTGTGAGTGTCGTCGCAGCCATCAGAACCTCAGCCGCAGAATTAACTCAATTCTATAGTCTGAGCCAGCCGTCAAACTCTATCGCTGGCAACATCGCCCAGGGCGACCAAAACTAGCCCGCTGCCTTGGGCAGCAGCGAGATTTGCGAGAGCGGCGATCGCTGGTAGCTTACCCCATTGGCCCAGCCAAAATCACCTTGGCCAGGGCGTTAATCACGGCCTCGGGCGGCTCTTGCTTGAGGTCGCTGTACCACTGCTGGGTGGCCTCGGGCACGTAGCCATAGATGGTGCTGGTGCGCTTGCGGGCCTTCATCACTAGATCGGCGGTGCGGTCTTTGCGGGCCGCCTCATAGCGATTGAGGGCATCAGCCACGCCAATGTTGGTTGTGGTTAGGTAGCGGGTGAGCACTTCGGCATCTTCAATGGCCTGGCAGCCGCCCTGGCCCAGGGTTGGGGTGGTGGCGTGGGCTGAGTCACCCAGCAGAGCCACGCGCCCCTTCACCAAGCGTTCTAGGGGGTCAAGGTCGCCGATTTCTAGGCGATTGGTCTGCTCTGGGTCGAGAGCTTGAATGAGCTTTTGCACCGGCTCGGGCCAGCCCTGAAAGATTTTGGCCAGCTCATCCTGGCGGTGGAGCGGATCGACGTGAGTGCCCTCAACCATTGGCGCACCAAAGAAAAAGTAGAAGCGATCGCCCCCTACCGGCATCATAGAGGCCCGCTTGCTGTCGCCCACGTAAAGCACCCACAGGTTGGGATCGCACAGCTCAGGATCGGCCTTGACCAGACCATTCCAGTTGACGTAGCGGGCGTAGCGGCGATCGACACTGTGCCCCACCACATCGGCCCGTACCGCCGAGTGAATGCCATCGGCCCCCACCACCAGGTCGCCGCTGATGCGCTCCCCATTCTCAAAAATGGCGGTGGCGCTGTGCTCATCTTGCTCAACGCCAACACAGGGCATACCCAGGTGCACCGATTCGGGGCCAAAGGCTTCGAGCAGCAGATTTTGTAGATCGGTGCGGGCTACGGGGTAAGGGCGCTGGCCGACGCGCTCAAACAGGGGACGCAGATCGACGTAGCTGAGGGGTTCATCGGTGTGGCTGCGGTACTCCATAGCGTTCATTTCGCCGCCAATGGCCGCCAGCTTTTCCCCCAGCCCCAGGTAGTTCAGCACCTTAACCCCGTTCGACCAGAGCGAGATCCCGGCCCCGGCGGGGCGCAGCTCCTGGGCGCGATCGTAGACTTCGACCTGGTAACCGGCCCGCCGCATGGCAATACCTGTGGTTAGGCCGCCAATACCGGCTCCAATAATTGCCACCTTCAGGTTGTACATGGGTCGCTCCTAACTGCTGTGGGGGGTATGCTGCCTGCGCCTGCTGGCGCAGAGCCTAGGTTTCATCATCAACACTTTCACTATAAAGAACAAGCTGTATACAGTGCACAATCAGGGCGGTTAGGTTAGCCGCTGCGGTCAGAAACGTCAACGGCAAAGGCCTGCTGAGCAGTATTTATACTCAATCTTTAAAGACATATCGGATTATTCACCAATTTGTTACTTCTGACAATTAGAAATAGCTGGATTTTTCTTGGCCACAGAGAAAAGGGAATTGTTCAGACTTGGAATACCATCATGTGGCATCGTTTCTCTGTAGTGCTCGCTATTGTTGTGGCCGGTAGCGTAGGGGGTTGGGGCGATGTTGCCCTATCGCCTCAGGCGGCTTCGGCACCGTCCTCCTCCGGCGTTGAATCCCCTGAGCTGGGGGCCGATGCGGTGGCTGGCAAATACGTTCAAAGTCAACGGCGCTCGGGCAGCGGGCGGCGCGGCATGCGCGGCTAGAGTTCCTCGGCTTGAGCAGCTCGGAGCTTTTCTAGCTGGTATTTGGCGTCGTCAAAGCAGCCCAGGCGGCTGACGTCGAGGCAGGCGCTGGCGACGGTTTCTAAATCGGCGATCGCGCTCTCCAGATCCCCCAGCTCCGCATGGAGCAACCCCCGATCGTAGTGCGCGAAGGGATGGTTGGGATTGAGCTGAATCGTCTGATTGAAGTCGGCCATGGCCCCGGCAAAATCGCCCAGATCTTGGCGGGTCAAACCGCGATTGTAGTAGGGCTCCGGGCTGCCCGCATTGATTTGGATGGCGATCGTAAAATCTTGAATCGCCCCCTGAAAATCGTTAAGCCGCCGCTTGACCAGCCCCCGATTTTCGTAGGCCAGGCTGTTGTTGGGGCGCAGGTTGACAGCCTCGGTGCAGTCGTTTAGGGCCGCCGCATGATCCTTTGAGTTTGAGAGCGATAGGCAGCGATTCAGGTAGGCATCGGCCTTGCTTTCAGGGTCTTTGGCCAGGTTGATGGCGGCGGTGTAGTCTTGCAGGGCACCGGCTTCATCGCCGAGTTCGGCGCGGGCGTTGCCCCGATTGATGTGGGCATCGACGTAGGCGGCTTCGCGCTCAAGGGCATCGCTGTAGTCGGCGATCGCCCCCTGCAAATCGCCCAGGCGAAAGCGCAAATTGCCCCGCTGAAAGTACCAGGTGCCCGTGGTGGGGTCATTTTGAATAGCGTTGGTCAAGTCTTGCAGCGCCTCCTCCGACTGACCGTTCTCCCACCGCAGGGCCGAGCGCTGGGCCAGGGCGGCACCGTAGTCGGGCTTTAATTCCAAAGCCTGGTTGAGGTAGTTGAGCGCATCATTCTTTTGCCCCACCTGCTTAGCGGCTTCGGCCTGTTCCATCAGGCCGTTAACCGTCAGGCGTTGGGGAATGCGCAGCAAAAACACCCCCGCCACCGCCAGCAGGGCCAGAGCGGCCCCGGCACCGAGCCAAACCCGACGCCGGTTGAAGGCGCGAGCGGGGCGCGGGGGCGGAGGCGGCATTGCCGATAACCGTTCTGAATCCATAGCACCGTTCTCCGGGGGTGGGGGGCTGGCAAGCTCGACGGGGGAGGCAGGGTCAGTGGGGCCAACCCGCTCGGCCAGGGCCAGCAGAATATCTTTGGCCTGGTGATACTGCGCCTCGGGCTGGGGCGACACCATTTTGATCAAAATGTCTTTGAGAGGACTGGCCAGGGTCGAACATTCGTCGAGCTGGAGTTTGACCTGGGCCAAAAAGTCATCCTGGCCGAGGCGAGGAATGGCCTCGTTAGACAGCCCCGTGGCCATCTGCACCGCAATCATGCCGAGGGCAAAGTGGTCGGCGGCAAAGCGCTGGTACTGGCGGTGCTTGACCTGCGGTAAATAGGCTGACTCAGCGTTGGGAATTGCCGAACTACCGTTGGTTGCTGAACCAGGCTCTGGGGTGCCGGTATCCTGAATTAGGCCAAAATCTACCAGCACCAGATGGCCGCGATCGCGGTGTCGAATTAGATTGTTGGGGTGCAGGTTTTGGTGGGCAATACCGTGGCGCTGAATGATGTCTAAAATGCCCAGGCTCTCAACTAAAAAGCGCTGCACTTCGGTTTCTAATCGCGGCTTGCCTTCGGCCAGTTCGGTCATTAGGGAATGGCCGACCACATAGTCGCGCACCCAGTAAAAATCCTGCCCCTCTTGAACGGTAGAAAGATTTTTGGCGATCGCCTCGTGGTCGCCCATGCGCTTGAGCAGGTTAACCCGCTTAGCCAGCAAATCATTGAGAAATTTGAGCGTAATCGTGTTGTGGGCAGGCAGCTGCAAATGCTTAACGATGCACTTGGCCTTGGCCGCACTGCCGTGATCGGTCATCAGGTAGGTCTTGGTGTAGGCCTTAGTACTGACAACTCGAATGAACTGAAACCGTCCATCGATCAGTCGTTTCACAACCATTGGTTTTGCAGAGGTAAATGCACCGGGCGGCGGTGTTACCCGCAACCCTCAGCCGTCAATAGTCGTTAGCATGCTGCCGTCATCTGGGGTTTTCTGGGCCTAAAAACCGGAGGCCGTCAACCTCGGGCTGAGGTCAACAATAGCCACCAAAAATAGGGTTAAGCGTAGTGTCGATTTCAGGAAGAAAGCAGGCTGGGCACAGGTGTCCCAAGGCTGAAACTGAGGCAGCAGGTGGCTAAGATAACGAAGACAACCCATCAGCAGCAATACTACTATGTACTGTGTAATTTACGACGGTAACTGTAACCTCTGCGTCAGCCTAGTGCAGCTGCTGGAGTCTCTCGATCGCGGCACCCAGTTTCAGTACGTGCCCATGCAGGACGACGCTACCCTGGCTCGCTACGGCATCACCTCCCAAGACTGCGCAGCTGGCATGATCGTGGTTGACATGCAGGCCCCGGAGCGCCGCTGGCAGGGCAGTGACGCCGCCGAAGAAATTGGCCGCCTGCTGCCCTTGGGTAACCCTTTTGTCCAAGCCTATCGAGCGTTGCCGGGGGCGAAGGCGGTGGGTGATTCGATCTACGCCTTTGTGCGCGATCGCCGCTACGAGCTGTTTGGCCAGCGACCGGCGCGCTACGACTCGGCCTACCCCCTCTGCGATGGAGATGGGTGTATCCACAGATGAGGGGTGTGACCCCCTATAGGTACCTTGGAGACATCAAGGCAGCGGCTCACGCAGAATTGGGCAGGCTGCTCCGTCGTTGTTGACCCAAGGATGACCGTTATGAGCCTGCGATCGCAACTTGCCCTAGCCACCCTCAGCATTTTGGCCACCGCTGCCCTGGCCGCCACCGCCGCCGAAGCCCGCCCTGGCCAGGGCGGGGGACATCGCCCCCAGCCGAGCACCGCCGTGGTGCAAGAGGCAGTGCCCCAGGTCGAATCCCCCACCGCCACAGTGGAGAGCCCTGAGGTCACACTTGAAACCACTGACTCTGTTGCTGTCGAGCTTCCTGAAACGGAGCCTTCTGTAGTCAGCGAATCCACGGCAGAGTATGAGAATCTACCTCCCGGTCTGCAACGCCAGGTCGATAGCGATCGCGGCTTGCCTCCTGGCCTACAGCGCCAGGCTGACAGCGATCGCGGCCTACCACCTGGTCTTCGCAGCAGACAATAGCGCAGCCGCATCACCAGAGACCGGGTGCCTGGGTGAATGTCCACTACGCTGCGGACAGATCACCAGGCACCCGGTCTCTTTTGCGAAAACCCCTACTCAGGGTTCACTCGCACCCGAGCAAACTTGAGACCGTTGACGCCCTGGAGAGGTTCGACCACGCCCTGCTCAATATCGCTCGCCACGATGCCCTCGCGGTGCAGGTAGCGCAGGTAGCGCTCGTACTCTTGCCACTCTTCGCTGGTGGAGTAGACCACCGTCAGCATGCCGGGCTGGGTAATGCGATCGCCCTTTTCGGCATCACAGGCCTTGTCGATGCGCTTTTTGACGATTTCGTAGCGGGTGTCGCGGGTGCCCCGCACATCAAACAGGCGCTCGGTAGTTTCGTCGTGGCAGATATCTACCGTAAAAGCCTGCACCAGCACCAGGTGGGTAATGGTCATATCGGTATCGTAGGCGGCCTTGAGCGAAAACGCTTTGCGGGCGCAGTCGCACACTGCCCTGAGCTGCTCGTAGCGCAGCGCCTTGAGCTGAAAGTTAGTGAACTTAGGATCGATGGCTTGACCGGTGTAGATCATATGGTCGATGCCGTCGGTCGCCTCCAGGTCACAGTAATGGGGGGTAATGGCCTGCATTGACTGCTGCCATTGGTTCCAGGTGTCGCGCAGCAGCCCGTTGATGTGGCCGATGGTTTCGTCGTAGACAGCGCGGGCGGCGTAGACGCAGCTGTGCTCAGGGTCAATGGCGGCCCGGTATTGGGCGATCGCCGCCTCGGCCTCTTGACTGCGCTGGGCAAAGTAAGCAAAGTGTCCTTCTACTTCGCTCTGTAAGTACCGCAACAGCGTCACCTCAGAATCCACCGTGACCCCGCCCTCTAGGGTGGTAATGTGATCGGCTAAATCCCACCCTAGCTGCTGTACCAGAGCATTGTTCACCGACTGATTCGCCGCCTCGACCACCGCTAGCGCTAGCCGAAACTGGGTCAGCAAATCTTTTTGAATGGCCCGGTTGCGCTCATCTGACGAGCCGCGAATATCGGAAATACCGTAGAGCGGGTAGACATTCTCAAACACAATGGGCGCGGGCGGCAGACCCAGACTAAGGCGTTCAGCCTCCTGCTCAAATCGCCACCGCACGGCGGGGTGAATGTTGGTAAAGCGATCTTGCACGCTGTGGCGCATGGCCGTTGTCAGCGCCGGAATCAGCGTTGTCGCCCGACTGCGATCGGCCTGGTCAAAGGCGTAGGGCTGAGCGCTAGCCAACCCCACCAGGCCCACCATCTGGGCCTTGCTGTCGCCCAACACCGTTCGCATCACCAGCGGAATCAGCAGGAGCGATCGCATCCCCTGGTCGAGCATATCGCGCTCGCACTGGGTGGCGCAGTCGAGGCTGAGGTCGGGCACGTTGACCACCTCTTGCCGCTCAGTGGCCCGCAAAAAGGCCGACCCCTGCAGATCTTCTACGGCGTAGGTCTCCGTGTGCCAGTCGGCCTGGTCAAGGCTGCTAAACAGCTGGGCCCGGTTGTTCTCGGCGCTCAGCAAAAAGCTCTCGTCAGCGCTAAACAGCTCTTTCATCAGCCCGTTGGCCTGCTCAAAGCGGCGGGTGCCCAACACCGACTCATGGCCCACCAGCAGCTCAATCAGCGCTTTCGAGGTCTCGCGCTCGGTCACGTCGATGCCCTCGATCAAAATCTGACCGCTGGCGGTGTATTGGCCCGGCTTGAGGGCCGCCAGCAGATGTCTAAAGGCGGGGTCTTTGCTCAGCAGTTGGGTGGCTACTTGCTCGCGGCTAGGGGCCGTGGCCCAGCAGGCGGCCAGGGCAGCCTGGAGAGATGGGGCGATCGCCGTCACCTGCAAGCCCCCCTCAGCGGTACGCAGGCGCAGCTCAATTTTCCGCCCCTGCCCCGTTTCTGAGTCGGCCAGCGACACCACCAGCGGCTCGTGGAGCAGCCGCTGTGACACCAAATCGGCCGCCCCATAGGCGTGGCGCAGCACAGCACTCAAGAAATGTCGTCGAAACCGCTCCCGCAGGGCCTTTTGGTCAGCCGCCGAGAGGCGGTCAAAAAAGCTGAGATCGAGGTGCCCTCCCTCGGATTGTATGCCCGTCAGACGACAAAAATATTGGTTGGCAAACAGCACCGGATGGGCTTGGGTCGGGGTGCTAATCTCGGTAGCCACATCCACCACCGCCATCACCAGATGGCTGTAGTGCTGAATTAGATCTAGCCAGGGCAGGGTCGGTCGAGCGATCGCTCGATCAGGGGTCTCACCCTCCTGGCCATTGCCAGCGCGATCGCCCAGATTGTAGGAGAGATCTATCAGTAGCCCCCCCTCAGGGGCAGCTATTCGATCGGTATCGATGCAGCGAGACGATTCGTTTGCCATAGTTGCTCTAGATGTGCCCTTCACTAAAGTCTTACAAAACAACCCAGTGAAATTCCGCAGTAGTCCTCATATCTTTGCGGAATCGTAGGAGTTTTTAGAGATGGGGTAAATCCTATCTCTGCGGCGCAACACCCATTTAGTAGCTACGTCAGCTCCACGCGGGCTGACTCTTTTGTTTATGTCTATGGTACCCAATCGCGGCGCGTCATCCCCAGACCTGCTGGCGGCGCTTCTGGTTAGGGCCTCCACCCTTTAGAATAGAATTTCCGCTCCAGGATTATTCTCTCCGTTAAACCATGTTTGAAGCCCTGTCCGATCGCCTTGAGTCTGCCTGGAAAAGCCTGCGTGGCCAGGACAAAATCAGCGAGTCGAATATCGACAGCGCCCTGCGCGAGGTGCGCCGCGCTCTGCTAGAGGCCGATGTCAACCTCCAGGTAATCAAAGACTTTATCGCCCAGGTGAAAGAAAACGCCCTAGGCATTGAGGTGGTCAAAGGGGTCAGCCCCGACCAGCAGTTCATCAAAGTGGTGAACGACGAGCTGATTCGCCTCATGGGCGATACCAACGCTCCCCTGGCCGACTCGCCCACCAAACCCACCGTGGTGTTGATGGCGGGTCTGCAAGGTACGGGTAAAACCACCGCCACCGCCAAGCTGGCCCTACACCTGCGCAAAGAAAACCGCAGCACCCTGCTGGTGGCCACCGATATCTATCGCCCGGCAGCGATCGATCAGCTGGTCACCCTGGGTAAGCAGATCGATGTGCCCGTGTTTGAGCTGGGTACCGACGCCAACCCGGTGGAGATCGCCCGTCAGGGCATCGAGAAAGCTAAGGCCGACGGCGTTGACACCGTGATTGTTGACACGGCGGGCCGTCTGCAAATCGATCCCAAAATGATGGCCGAACTGGCCGACATCAAAACCGCCATTGACCCCGACGAAGTGCTGCTGGTGGTCGATGCCATGACCGGCCAGGAGGCCGCCAACCTTACCCGCACCTTCCACGACCAGATTGGCATTACCGGGGCCATTCTCACCAAAATGGACGGCGATGCGCGGGGTGGAGCAGCCCTGTCGGTGCGGCAGATCTCGGGCCAGCCGATCAAGTTCATCGGTGTGGGCGAAAAGGTAGAGGCGCTACAGCCCTTCTACCCCGATCGCATGGCCTCGCGCATTCTCGGCATGGGCGATGTGCTTACCCTGGTCGAAAAAGCCCAGGAAGCCGTCGATATTGCCGATGCCGAAAAGCTGACGCAGAAAATTCTCGAAGCCGAGTTTGACTTCGACGACTTTCTCAAGCAGATGCGCTTTATGAAGAGCATGGGCTCCCTAGGCGGCATCATGAAGCTGATCCCCGGCATGGGCAAGCAGATCACAGGCGACATGCTGGAACAGGGCGAAGCCCAGCTCAAGCGCTGCGAAGCCATGATCAACTCCATGACCACCCAGGAGCGCAAGCAGCCCAACCTGCTCTCTAGCTCTCCCAGCCGCCGCCGCCGTATTGCCAAAGGCTCAGGCCATCAAGAAAAAGACGTGGGCAAGCTGGTCAGCGACTTCACCAAAATGCGCACCATGATGCAGCAGATGGGTCGCGGCGGCGGCTTCCCCGGCATGGGTGGTATGCCAGGCATGGGTGGCGGCATGCCCGGTATGGGCGGCGGTATGCCAGGGCTACCGGGCATGGGCGGCGGGCCTCAGCCAGGGTTTCGACCCCCCAGCAACAAAAAACAGAAAAGCCAGAAGAAAAAGAAGGGCTTTGGCCAGCTCTAGGAAGTTGAGTTTGAATAAGCGAACTACGTCAAAAACCGGCTTGCAATAGCGTGGAGAAATCAGCCCATGGGCATGACCTACTGGCTACATACGCTGAATGGTCGCGAGATGACGAAAGATGATGAAGATCACTCGCTCATGCACAGATTTTCGGATGAGCTAGACGCGGCCTGTGATTATCTCAAAATCCCCAAAATCTCCTCGTTCGCTGACTTTACAGATCTTGAGTTCAACATGGCCGATGACGATATGGATGACGATATGGATGACGACGGCGATGCTGCTGTTGATCCTGAGACAGGCTATGGCTATGGAATTGATGAGATGCAATGGTTCGATATCACATCTGGCAAGAGTTGCCTAGAAGCGCTGCGAAGCCATGTTGAAACGGACTGGAAAGTCGATCTCGATGCCCAAACCAGGACTGAACTCTTAGAAGAACTCGATGATTGTATTACAAAGCTTCGAGCAGCCCCTCTAGGCACTGACAAGTTTCACCTTGCAGTCATCATGTGAGAGTTTGTGCGGTGGTGTTTGATAACAGTCCTGACTCAACCAATGATAGTTAGCCCTGCAAAGCCAAATTTTAGAAATTACTGTGCGATCGCTGATACAAGCCCAAATCTTAAAAACTCAACGCCTCAATAGATCGTTTCATACTCTCCGTTTTCAGCGATGTGCAGCTTCCAGTATTCTTCGGCGATGCGATCGCTGCTGTACTTGGGGTCATCGCCATTGACCGTGCCGCAGATGGTGACAGTTCCGACTTTAATCGGCGAATCTTTGAGGGCGGCGTGGAGCGTACTGGCCAGAACCCGAATCCCCGCTTTGCCCAGGGAAAGGGAGACGAAATTGGGGTCAGGGTAGAGGGCAAACCCACCACCCGTAAAGAGAAGAGTCCCTTTTTGCTGAGCCTGCATAGCGGGGAGGATGGCCTGAACGCAGGCGATCGCCCCTGCAACATTCGCCTTGAAGTCATTCACCAGCGTGTCGTAGCTGGTCTGCAACACGCTCTCCATGCGCGGTACGGCGGCGTTGTAGACCAGCACGCCGGGCGTGCCCAACTGGGTTTGAATAGCCTCGAACGCTGTCATTAGCGCGGCATCATCCCCAGCGTCGGCCAAGTAATAGTGGGAGATGATTCCCTCTATCTGCAAGGTCGATTGGTAGCCCTTGAGTTTGTCTTCGTTGCGGGCCACCATGGCAATGGTGAAGCCTTCACTGGCAAATCTGCGGGCGATCGCCATACCGTTTCCTTCACCCATGCCCACAATCACACAAACATCTGCCATACAAATCGTCCTTTTTTAGATGAAGTTGAGAATCAGAAGGCCTATAGGATGGGCACCGCTCATTATTGAATCAGTTCGTTTTAGATCAATCACCTAATGGTTTGGATACAACCACCAGGCTAAAAGCTTTGTCAGCCTCGGCATCACTACATAGGTCATCAGTGCAGTCGTGATCAAGATCAAAATCGCTAGCTGCACCAGCGGGGGCAGTGGCCCTAGCCAATCCGCTGGCAGCAGCGCCAAAACCTGATTGATCGCAAAAATTGCCAATCCAGACACCAGCACCATTTTGTAGCGGGCTGGGGGTTTTACTCCAGGTTTGCTGGGCAGTGTAAACCAGGTTTCTAGCCCGGTGATGATAGAAAATGTGCCCTCATTAATGGTGAGCTCTTTAGCTTGGGTGAGGTACTTTTGGCGCTCGGTGGAAATTTCCCAATGCTTCAAATTCTCCAGACGGTCAAACTTAAAAATGACCCGGTACTCAGAGGATGCTTCTTCACTGGGCCGAAAGACCGAGGAACCCAAATATCCAGTAAAGGTGCTGGCGGTACCGATGATTTGCTCTAGCAGGATTTCAAACTCGCGTTCTTTACCGGGTCTGACGCGCTGCATCACATCCACCGTCACGGGAGGATCATTGGCCATGGTTTGACCTCCTACAGGGGTGCGCCTGTTGCGCCCACCGCCAGCCGCACAACTTGGGCGGGCTCTACCCCTCCTGGCGGCGGCAAAAACATGCCGCCGTTGTTGACGACGTAGAGATCGGTGCCGTAAAACGCCACGGCGGTGCAGCCCGTCACCCCTTGCTCAGCCTGGGCGATGATCGTTGTGTGCCCATGAGGATCGATGCGCACCACGCTGTTATAAACGTGGGTGGCTCCATAAAGATTGCCCTCAGTATCGAAGGCAAAGTCGTCGATATTGGTGCCTAAGACAAACACCTCGGGTTCCTGAGCGATGAGCCCTTCGCCTAAGGGAATGCGCAGCAGAAGCTTTTGTTGCGTGTTAGATGCGTAGAGAACATCCCCAAACCGCTTCAACCCATTGACGGCAGGGAAGGGATCGGTGGCATCGCTGCGGGCGAGTAGCGGATGTTCTAGCCAAATGTCGGCGGTCTGAGTATCTAGATCAAAGAGCCAGATCGCCCCTCGGTAGGAGTCGGCCATGAGGTAACGGTGTGGGGCAATGGGCGTGATGCCGTTGAGAAATGCACCGTCGGGGATGAGCTGTAATGAATCAACCTTCCCCTGAGATAGGGTGGCCACAAAGGGAACGCCCTCTGCCGTCCAGCCGTTAATTAAAAACCGGTCTTCTCCAGTGATGGCAATGCCGCTGACTTTGCCGTCAATGCTGGCGTAGAGACTAAGGGTTTGCTGTGCATCTAGCCTATAAATTTCGCCAGCTTCGTGGCTGGTGACAAAGATGTCGCCGTTGGGGGCGATCGCAAGGTTCTCTAAAAATGTATTCACCGGGAATGTGGCCAGCGATCGCGCCGGGGCGATCGCAACTGGCGTGTCACCATAGAGATTGGGTAAGGCCATTGCGTTATGCAAGAATTAAGGGAGCCAGCACTGGAGCCATCAGCATCTCAAATTCTAAGTTTGTGGCGCTGACCATATTTTCTACAATTTTGCCATTGGCAAAGCGCATGACGTGGGTTTCGTGGAAGGTAATAACGCGATCGCTCTTCGGAATACCAAAATAATCTTTTTCGTGGCGCTGAAATGACTTAAAGCGCACAACAGCGCGATTTCCTGCGGCAAAACCATCCTGAATAACCAGCGGCTCTACGTCAGGAAAGGCATCATAGAAGCCGGAAAACACCTGTTTGTATTCCTCTATACCCTCAATGGGGCCGCTGGGCTTTAACCCAGTGATAACCTGGACATTTTCATCTAACAGTTCTTCCGCCAGGCTAATATTGCCTTTACCCAAAAATTGCTCGACAAACCTGTGGGCGATCGCTAAATTTTGAGTCTCTAGGTCAGTCATAATTCGTTTCTTTACGGCTTAATCACTACCATAAAGGTCGAGATAGAATAAATCAAATCGATAATTAAGATATTGCTCATCAATCAAAATGATAGATTTGAGCGCCATAGACCTCAATCTGCTGGTGGCCTTTGAGGCTCTGTATGCCGAGCGCAGCGTGACGGCGGCTGCCCAGCGCCTCCATGTGGGGCAGCCCGCCATGAGTGCGGCCCTAGGCCGACTGCGATCGCTGTTTGCCGACGATCTATTTGTGCGCGTCGGTCGAGACATGCGGCCTACGGCTAAGGCCGATGCGATCGCCCCCCAAATTATGGCCGCGCTCAATACCGTGAGAAATACCCTAACAGACCGGCAAACCTTTGACCCAGCTCAATCTCAACGGGTGTTTACCCTGGCGACATCCGACTATTTTGCCAGCCTAATTTTGCCAAAAATGCTGGCGCTTTTTAGCGACCAAGCCCCGCAGATTGACCTGCGATTAATCACTGTAGAAAAGCAGTCTTTTGTCGAGTTGATAGACGATGGCATTGTTGACTTAGCGCTGGGCACATTTGACACGTTGCCCAGCCATATTAATCAAGTGACTTTGCTAAAAGAAAACTTCGTCGGCATCTGTCGCACGGGGCACCCCGCTATAGAAAATACCAAGATCAGTCTAGAGAAATTTGTGGCCTTTCCCCACGCGCTGTTTACGCTCCGCCGAGATGCGACGGGCATTGTTGACCAAGCCTTGGCTCAGCGGGGGCTACAGCGGCGCATTGCCCTCACCATTCCCTACTGGTTTACAATGCCAACGGCGATCGCAAATTCCGATTTACTCACCGCCATTCCATCCTGTTTGCAACAGCATTTTGTCAGCCATTACCCCGTGCAAACCTTCGAGATTCCCCTCGACCTGTCATCTTGGACTATATCGATGGCCTGGAGCAAACTCTGCGATCGCGACGCCGCCAATCTTTGGCTGCGGCAAATCATTCACACTATTTGTCAAAACATCGAGCTTTAAATGGATGCCAGCCTTCACGACCGCGTCAACCTAGCGGTCAAACAGACGCTCGCTCAAGCCCAAATGCCGGGGCTGCGCTCTCAGTCTGCGTCGCAGGTCAGCCCATTCTCCAAATTGCAGCAGGCTTCCGCGATCGCGACCAAGCCCATCCTCTTGCTGTGGATGCCCGCTTCTATATCTACAGCGTCACAAAACCTCTCATTGCAGCGGCGGTGCTCAACCTGGTCAAGCAAGGCCAGCTTGAGTTAGATGCCCCGATTCAGCACTATTGGCCCGATTTCGTGATCGCAACGCCCCTCACCCTGCGCCAGATGCTCAGCCACACCAGTGGATTGCCCGACTACGGCGGGCTACCAGCCTACAGTGACGCCGTCAAAGCGACGCCCGGCGCGCCCTGGTCGCCGCAGACATTTCTCGAAGTGGCCCGCAATCGGGGATTGTTGTTTGACCCTGGCCAAGGCTGGTCGTACTCCAACATTGGCTATCTAGCGCTCAAAACCCTGGTGGAGAATATCACCGGGCAAGCGATGCAGGACGTTTTAGACGAACTATGCTTTACGCCCCTAGGGCTAAAGCACACCTTCGTTGCAACATCCCTCTCGGATGTCACGGGGCTGATGCCGGGCTACACCGCTATGTTTGGCGAGGGGCTTCAGGATATGTCGCAGCGCTACCATCCCGGCTGGGTCTCCCACGGGGTAGTGGTATCGACGGCAGCAGAGCTGGCCATGATGATGGATGCCCTAATGACCGGGCAAATTCTCGACGGGTTGCTGGTGGAGCAGATGGCTCAGCCGGTGCACAGTCTGGGGCCGCACCCACCGCTAACGAATGTGGGCTGCGGGCTAGGGCTGTTTATGGATACCGACTCGCCCTACGGTAGGGTCGCGGGGCACAACGGTGGTGGGCCAGGCTATTCGATCGCAGCCTTTCACTTTTCAGCGCTGGCGGGTCGCCCCACCACGATCGCCGCTGCTACCAACCGAGACGGCGACAATGTGGGGTTAGAGGTGGCCTACGCCGTGGCCCGCGTGCTGGCCGAAGCCTGATTACTACAAATTGTGCGCCGCTGGGAATTCTTTAACCCAGGCGGGCAAGCTAGCGAGGTGAACTCTAGGTCAGCCCCCGGAACCGTCTATGAGCATCAAACGCGCACCCCGCAGAAGTTTTCCTAAGATCAGCACGATGCCGCGCCCGGCTACCGAGGCTGCGCAATATCTAGATATGTACAAGCTCACTGTCGAGAAGACACGCCTTGAGCAGGAGCTAGAGTACATTGACGGTCGCCGTCAGCAACTGTGCGATCGCCTCGCCGAAATTGAGCATGAAACCGCAGGGCTAGATGCCAAAGCCACCACCCTGCGTCAGCCCATCCAGTCCGCCGCTGCACCAAAGCCCAAAGGCCTGAACTTCGCCCCTAGCGCCAACGTCTACCTGCCCGAACGCAACAGCCGCCAGGCTCCCGAAGACTACAACACGCTGACGCTGGATTATTAGCGGGTGGCTGAGCGAAGTCGCAGCCCAGTATCCTTTGCGAAAGCCAGCCGATAGAATAAGAGTATGAAGCAAGTCTTGCTGCTCCTCATTCACGGCTATCGGCGGCTGATTTCGCCGCTGTTTCCGCCCACCTGTCGGTTTAACCCGACCTGTTCGCAGTACGCGCTGACGGCGATCGAGCGGTTTGGCCCGGCGAAGGGTAGCTGGCTAGCGGCGCGACGCATTACCCGCTGTCACCCATTTCACCCCGGCGGCTACGACCCGGTGCCTGAAGGGTCAGCGGCTGAATCGGATACCGCTCAGAAGTAGGCGAGTAGGTTTAACGCGACTGGAGTTTTAGTCTTCCTGTGTTGCAGAATCAGAAGACGTCAAGCTCCGCTCTAGCCGCTGCTGAAAGATGGCTTTGAACCGTTCTGCAATCGGGGCTTTGAGCGCTTCGTCGAGCAGATCGGGATGGCGTTCTTTGGCGTGCCATAGGTCAGCTAGTTCTGTCAGGGTGGGGAAGCTAGGGGAAGCATACTCTACGGTGACTGGTTCGTTCACCTGTAGATCGCCGGGGGATAACACTCGGGCATAGGCTCCCGGTCGCCGGGCCTGGGTAAACTGCTGAACGAACGTGGCGTCATTCATTCGGGCTGCGAGGGTGGCGCAGGGGATGCGCGGGAAGGTGACTTCAAGCAAAACGGTGCTGATTAGGATGCGATCGCCAGCCCGGAGTGGTTGAGGCCCAAAGCTTGAGAGCGTGAGGTTTTCACCAAAGGTACCAAAGGGTATAGAGTGCTGTAGCTCAGCCTCCCACCAGGCGTAGTCTTCGGCGCTGTAGAGATAAACGGCCTGGTCTGCGCCCCCGTGGTGAACAGTATCGGCGATCGTATCGCCCACCAGCCCTTGGGTGCTGACGTGAACCTGCCCTGCGATCGGGGTCTTAAAAATGCCTGTGGTCGCGACCCGTTGCCCAATGGTTATGGTTTCGGGTTGACCGCTGTTGATAGATAGAAGCTGCATCGGTACTACGCCACGAATGGCTGGGCAGGAACAAGGTCTAGGGTAGCTCCATTCTTCTGAGTAGGGTGCATCCGCGCAGCGATGCACCACTGGATAATTTTCTAATGCAGGAAATGCCGCACGCCGGTCATCGCCATAATCAGGCCCAGCTCGTTAGCGGCTTTGATGGAGTCGTCATCGCGGCGGCTGCCACCGGGCTGCACCACGGCGCGAATGCCTGCGGCCGCTGCGGTACGGACAGAATCATCGAAGGGAAAGAAGCCGTCGCTGGCCAGCACTGCCCCCTGGGCTTTTGCACCGGCCTGGGCCAGGGCAATGCTGACGGAGCCGACGCGGTTCATCTGCCCGGCCCCAATGCCGAGGGTTTGCTGCTGGTGAGTGACCACGATCGCATTCGATTTCACATGCTTGACCACCCGCCAGGCAAACAGCATTTCGGTCAGCTCAGCTTCACTGGGCTGAGCCTCCGTAACGATCTGCCAGGTCGCTGGATCGTCGCGGTAGGTGTCGGGAGCCTGGAGTAAGAAGCCACCTGCGATCGCATTCACCACCTGGGTTGGCCCGGTCAGCAGATCTTCCAGCACCAGCACCCGCAGGTTTTGCTTTTTGGCGAGAATGTCTTGGGCGGCGCGATCGCACCCCGGGGCCACAATGCACTCCAAAAATGTGCCCGTGAGCTGCGTGGCGGTGTCGGCATCGATGGGGCGATTGAGCACCACAATGCCGCCAAAGGCCGAAACATCGTCGGCATCGTAGGCGCGGCGGTAGGCGCTAGCTAAGGTATCGTCCATCCCCACCCCGCAGGGGTTGGTGTGCTTGAGCACGGCGGCGGCGGGGCGATCGCTGGGAAATTCGGCAATAATCCGCCGCGCCGCCTCCAGATCGACCAGGTTGTTGTAGCTGAGTTCTTTGCCCTGGAGCTGTTCAGCCCCAGCCCAGCCGGTGGGGATAGAGCCAGTCCGGTACCAGGCCGCCGTCTGGTGAGGGTTCTCGCCGTAGCGCAATGTCGCCTGCTGACGCCCCGTCATCGCCCACTGCTGGGGCAGGGCATCCTCCTCGCTAGTGGATGCGGTCAGGTAGGTGGCGATCGCCTGATCGTAGCTGGCTGTGTGCCAAAACGCCGCCCGCGCGCAGGCCTGGCGAAACTCTAGCGGCACTTGGCCCTGGCTAGCCCGCAAAGATTCCAGGTAAGGCCCATACTGCTCAGCGCTGCACAGCACTGTCAGATGGGCGTGATTCTTGGCTGCCGCCCGCAGCATCGCTGGCCCCCCGATGTCGATATTCTCGATCGCATCGGCCATAGTCACGTCTGCTTTTGCGATCGTCTGCTCAAAGGGATAGAGGTTCACCACCACCAGATCGAGCGGGCGAATGCCGTTGTCGGCCAAATCCTTCTGATCTTCCGCCAGGTCTTGCCGCGCCAAAATGCCGCCGTGAATCTTGGGGTGCAGCGTCTTTACCCGCCCGCCGAGAATTTCTGGCGATCCCGTGTAGTCAGAGACTTTGGTGACGGGGAGGCCTGCTGCTGCGATCGCCTTCGCCGTACCGCCGCTGCTGATTAGGTCAAAGCCAAACTCTTCTACTAAAGTTTTAGCCAACTCCACCAGCCCGGTTTTATCCGATACGCTCAACAGTGCCAGGCGCGCCATAGCTCTCCATCCTCGATTTTGCAGACCCCTACTATACCGAAAAAGCCCACCCGCCCCGCCCCCAGAACCCCAGCCTTCCCCCTCATCCACCCACTTACACACCCACCCCACCTTCCTCACCCCCTCATCTCCCCACCTACCCCACCTCCTCTATCTTCCCCACCTCCCCCACCCCCACCTATGGCACCATAGCAATGCTCCCCTCACCGCAGGATGGCGCTCCTTTGCTTAGCTCAAACCTCGGTGGGCCACTACTCTGGGCGACGATGATCACGCAAGAGCCCATGCTCAACACCCCACGACTGCGGCTGCGCCTCGGCAAACCCAGCGACATTGCCGCAATTTTGCGCTACTACCACGACAACAGCGACTATCTGCAACCCTTTGAACCCCAGCGCCCCGCCGACTTTTACACTCCAGACTTTTGGAAAAACGTGCTGAATGCCCGCCGCAACGATTTCTACGCGGGTCAGGCGGTGAAGCTGTTTCTCTTTTCGCGAGCTGAGCCCGGCGAGGTGATGGGCACCATCAACCTCAACACCATTATTCGCGGGGCGTTTCAGGGGGCCACTCTGGGCTATGGCCTCTCTGCCGAGCACCAGGGCCAGGGCTACATGACTGAGGCAGGCAGAGCGATCGTTGCCTATGCCTTTGACGATCTGAATCTGCACCGGGTGGGGGCCAACTACATGCCCCACAACCACCGCAGCGCCAGCGTGCTCAAGCGCCTGGGCTTTCAGATCGAAGGCATTGCCCGCGACTACCTGTTCATCAACGGCCAATGGCAAGACCATGTGATGACTAGCTTGGTCAACCCCAACTGGCAGATGCCGGAACCGTAGCCTCTTCGATGACCTGCGTGAGAAAGCGCTTGCTGCTGTCGATCGCGGCGACAAAAAAGCCCCGTCAGTCCTGCGTTTGCGTCAGCCGCAGCTGTGCTTGACTCAAGAAAGCACAGGTCATTCTGATAAGAGCTGCCACTGCTGGCAGTGCAAAGAGGCCAGCAAACGCTCTGTCGCCTCGGCGGGCAGGGGCCGCCCCAGGTAATAGCCCTGTCCGTAGTCGCAGCCCAGCTGGTTAAGCTGGGTCATTTGGGCCTGAGTTTCGATGCCTTCGGCAATGACGGTGGTTTTGAGCGCATGACCCAGGGTAATAATGGCCTGCACAATGTCGGCGTTGGTCGCTAGGTCTTGGGTAAAGGAGCGATCGATTTTGAGAGCGTGGATCGGGAACCGGCGCAGATAGCTGAGGGAAGAATAGCCGGTGCCAAAGTCGTCAATATCGAGATCGATGTGGCGCGCCCTGAGCTGATCCATCAGCGCGATCGCATCTAATGGCCGGGCTTCGACCATCACCGCCCCAAGGGGTTGGTCTAGCTCCTTTGGCGAGGCTCTGCCAGGGGCGATCGCACTATCGGCATCCTCAATCAGCATACTCTCGGTGATTTCAAAGGTGAGGCTGTGGCCCGCTAAGGCCGTGCTCGCCAGCACCTGATCGACCTGGTCGAGAAAGTTGGGTTCTTTGATCTGTTTAGCCGATAGGTTGACGCTGATGGTTAAATCGGGGGCGTTAAACTGCTGCTGCCACTGGCGAGTTTGACGGCAGGCTTCCTGCAAAATCCAGAGGCCGAGGGTGACAATTAGCCCAGTTTCTTCGGCCAGCGGAATAAACTCATCGGGGGAAATCAGCCCCTGGGTGGGGTGGGGCCAGCGCACCAGGGCCTCTAAGCCCGTGATGGTTTGGGTCTTGAGATCGACAATGGGCTGATAGTAGAGCACAAACAACTGCTGCTTTAGGGCCTGGCGCAGGCTGCTTTCAAGCTGAAGCTGTTTGAGGGCGGCCTGGTGCATGCCGGGGTTGAAAATTTCGTAGCGGGCTTTGCCCTGGTTTTTGGCCTGGTACATAGCGGTGTCGGCATCACGCAGCAGCTCGGCCCCCTCGCGATAGGCGGGAGAGCTGGGCACAATGCCAATGCTGGTGGTGATGACCACGTCACGCCCGGCGATCGCAAAGGGCAGGCGCATCCGGTCTAAAATGCGCGTTGCAATATGCACGGCTTCCTGAACGCCCTCAATGTCTTCTAGCAGAAGCACAAACTCATCGCCCCCCAGCCGCGCCAGCAGATCGACCGGGCGAGTCATGGTCTCCAGGCGGGTCGCAATTTCAATCAGCAGCTGGTCGCCCACGCCGTGGCCCAGGCTGTCGTTAATCAGCTTGAAGCGATCTAAATCGAGAAACAGCACGGCAAAATGTCGGTTGGCATACCGACAAACTCGATTTAAGGCCAGGTCTAACCGCTCCATCAGGAGCGCTCGATTGGGCAAATCGGTGAGGCTATCGTGGAGCGCATTGTGGAGCAGCTGTTCTTCGGTCTGCTTGCGATCGTGAATATCGGCCCCAGCCCCAATAAACCCCGTGAACTCACCCTCTAGGTCAAACAGCGGCATCCCGGTACCCAGCAGCCAGCGGTAATCTTGGCTGGCGGTTTGAAGCCGATATTCTAGGGTGAACGGCTGGCGCTGCTCAAAGGCTCGCCGGTAGGTCTGCTGACACAGCACCCGATCGGCTGGATGGATCGCCTGCGCCCATCCATGGCCCAGAGCCTGTTCTAAGGTACGCCCGGTGAACGCTAGCCAGCTCTGGTTGACAAACTGGCATAGACCTTCGATGTCAGACATCCAAATCAGCACGGGGGCGGCATTGGCAACGATACGAAAGCGGGCCTCGCTGGCCTGCAAGTCGGCATTGAGCTGGGTGAGGGCTTGGGTACGGGCCTCTACCCGCTGCTCTAGTTCTGCATTCAGGCTGAGAATTTCGGCCCTGGCCCGCTGCAAGGCCAGATGGTGCTCAACCCGCGCCACCACCTCTTCGACCTGAAACGGTTTGGTAATGTAGTCAACCCCGCCCGCCTGAAAGGCCCGCACCTTATCAAAGGCGTCGTCTAGAGCACTGAGAAAAATGACGGGAATGTTTTGGGTGGTGGGGTCGGCCTTGAGTCGTCGGCAAACCTCAAACCCATCCATCTGAGGCATTTTAATGTCGAGCAGAATGATGTCGGGCCGATTTGCCTGAGCCCCGGTGAGGGCCAACACGCCAGAAATGGCGCACTGCACCTCGTACCCCTGCTGGCTTAGCGTGGCCGACAGCAGCCGCAGATTTTCAGGAATATCATCGACAATCAGCACGTTAGGGTGAGGGGGGGAGGCGTTCATGGTTCTTCCGCAGCCTGGGTGAGATCGAGCAGAATGTCGTAGCGAAAGTTATACACAAGCTGCATCAGCGGCGGGGCTAGGGCACTGTGGTCGGCGGGCAGGGTTTCAATCACCGCGATCGCCCGCTGGGCACTCAGCGTTTGGGCCGCTTGGTGTAGCTGGGTTTTCCAGGCGTTGGGCAGCCCGGCCAGGTCTGCCGCCGTCAGCGGTGCGGCTGCCGCCGCCGGGTCTGCCGCCGACTCGGGAATGGCGTAGACAAAGACCACCCCTAAATGCTGGGCGAGTTTGCTAAACAGTTCGTCTTCGCGGAAAGGCTTGCGCACGAAGTCGTCGCAGCCCACGGCCAGCACCAGGGCCCGCTCTTCTTCGTAGGCGCTGGCGGTCAGGGCCACAATTTTGGTGCAGGGACGTGGGTCAAGGCCCGATCTTTGACTGTCAAGAGCCTGGGCGGTTTCCATGGCGCGAATCTGGCGAGTGGCCTCATAGCCGTCTAGGCCGGGCATTCGCATGTCCATCCAGATCAAATCGGGTTGCCAGGTTTGCCAGAGGGCGATCGCCCGCTCACCATCCTCAGCTTCCTGGGTTTCGTAGCCCAACAGTTCCATAATGCGCACCACCAGCTGGCGATTTTCCCAGCGATCGTCCACGACCAAAATGCGATAGATGGGCTGTCCCGGCTCTAGACCCACGACCCGGCGCACGGTAGGCGGCAGCGGCAGGTCGCTGGCGCTGGCCACCTCCACCGGCAGCTCAAAATAAAATCGAGACCCCTGGCCCAGGGTGCTCTCGACCGCCAGCTGCCCACCCAAGAGCTGCACAAACTGGTTGCTAATCGTCAGGCCCAGACCAGTGCCCTGGTTGGCCTGCTGGCCCAGGCGGGTTTGCACAAAGGGCTCAAAGACGTGGTCAAGCTCTTCGCGGGCAATGCCTGCCCCCGTATCGGTGACCACAAACCGGAGCCGCAGCGGCGAGGTGACCAAGGCCTGATTGGGGTTGGGGTCTGCTGCCGCCCGGTCTACCGCCAGGATGACCTGACCTGCGGTGGTAAATTTAATCGCATTGCTCAGCAGATTAATCAGCACCTGGCGCAGTTTGCGCTCGTCGGTGCGAATGTATTGGGGCACCCCAGCGGAGCGGCTGACCACTAGCTGCAAACCCTTGGTGTCGGCCCGTAGCTGAAACATATCGTTGAGGGTGGTGAGCAGCCCGTGGAGATCAAAGCTTTCTAGGGTCAGGGTGGTGCGACCGGCCTCAATTTTGGCCATGTCCAGCACGTCGTTGATCAAGTTGAGCAGGTGCTCGCCGCTGGTGCCGATGATATTGAGATAGCTGCGCTGCTCGTAGCTACCGTTAATCTGGCGCTTGAGCATTTGGGTAAACCCCAGAATGGCATTGAGCGGGGTGCGCAGTTCGTGGCTCATATTGGCTAAGAAGTCGCTTTTGGCCTGGTTGGCGACTTCGGCGGCGGCCTTGGCCTCGCGCAGGGCGGCGGTTCGTTCATCAACCCGCACCTCGAGTTCGGTAAAGGCGGTTTTGAGCTGATAGGCCATCTGGTTGAAGGCGTTAGACAGGCTTTCTAATTCCTGGACGCCAGTGATGGTCGTGGTTTGGTTCAGATCGCCGTCGGCGATCGCCTGGCTGGCCCGGTTCAACCGCAAAATGGGTCGGGTAATCCATTGGGAGGTGAGTAGGCCCAGGCCGGTGGCGATCGCCAGCGCCAGCAGACAGAGCAAAACGGTGATGCGGGTATTCGCCTGGATTTGGGCCATAAAGTCGGCCTCGGGCACCACGACCACAATCAGCCAGTCCAGCCCCTGGCCGTCGTTAAACGGGGCGACCTGCACAAACTCCCGCCGCCCATTGACGGTAAACTCCAGCTGCTGCACCGTGCGTATTTGGGACAGATCGCCAAATTTTGCCGCCAAAAAGCGGCTGGTCTCGCGAATCAGCGCCACCTGGCTATCGGTTGCCCGCAGGCGTTCGGTCGCGTCGCTATCGTCGCGTCTGATAAACGGCGACTCATCGGTGGAAGAAGCGACGATCAGTCCAGCGCGATCGACAATAAAGGTCTCCCCCGTTTCCCCAATTTTTAGGCGGTTCAAAAAGTCGCTGATGCCAATCAGGTACATGTCGGTGCTGACCACCCCGCGAAAAACCCCTGCTTCATCTCGATAGGGCCGGCTGGTAGAAATGCCTAAGTTTGCCTCAATAAAGTACTGGTAGATGTCGTTCCACACAGGCTCTCCGGCGGTTTTGGCATTCACATACCAGGGGCGCAGACGCGGGTCATAGTCAGGGTAGGTTTCGATCGCCCCGGTGGGGTTGCCCCGCTCATCTACGGCGGTAATGGTGTTGACAAAATTAGTGGAGCTGTCGGTAATTTCTATCACCAGGGTGCCATCGGCCTTGCGGCCCGCCCCGGCATACTCGGTCTGCTCCCCGCCAAAGCTGATGTAGCTGACCTCCGGAAACTGCTTCAGCTGCCCCAGCAGATAGCTGCGCAGGGCGCTCATATCCTGGGGGTTCCACAGATCAAAGCGGCCAAGGGCGTCGATAGTGATGGCATTGACGGTGTGGGGAATCTCGAAATAGACCGTGAGCTGTTGGTCAATGCGGCTGGTAATCTCGCTGCGTAGCTGGCTGGCCACCTCGTTGACGGCCTGCTGTCCGTTGCGCAAGGAGAGCCAGCCGGTCAGCCCCACCGCCGCAAAAATCTGGGCGGCAAAGGGGACAATCAGCAACAGCCGCAGGGGAATGCTCTGAACGGGGCGCGATCGCGTTTGGGTGACTGGGTCTTGGGCCACGACTGTATTCTCCTAGCCAAACCCCAAGATTGGCGTAGATTTACCCGATTCTCCGGCAATTTTGGGCCTCTACCGCTTCTATCCTGGCAGACGTTACCCTCAACATTCCCGAACCGTGATCAATCCCTAAAAAAGCTAACAATTCTTGAACGGCTCGAGATTGCTCTTTTGTAGTCTGCACCACTGCGGCAGCAGGTAACATTTGCTGCAATCTTGTCATGACAACTGCACTGCGAATTTCGACAACCGACCGGTTTACCGATATTCCACCACCGCTGGGGGATGTGGTAGCCGAGTATCGCATTGCGCCCGGAGATGCGATGGTCAAAGACCGGCCCTGGGGGGCCATCGCCTACTCCGTCACCGCTGGCCAATTCATCCAAATTATTGATGTCGCTGGCTCCCAGTGCTCCGACTTTCTGGCCTTTGGCGGCGAGCACTACAGCGACCCGCTCGATGCCACGGTCACTCGCACCCTCACCGGGTTAGCCGTCCCCCAGGCGGGGCTGCCCAGCAAACTCTTTTCGCAATCTATGCAGCCGCTGACGGAGGTGGTGCAAGATACCTGCGGTCGCCACGACAGCTTTTTGCTCGCCTGCACCGCCCGCTACTACGAAGATGCAGGCTACCCCGGCCACCCCAGCTGTAGCGACAACTTCAACCGGGTGCTGGCTCCCTACGGCATTGCACCGCGCCCCGGCTGGCCCGCCCTCAACTTTTTCTACAACACCAGTGTGAATGGGCAGGGGGCGATCGCCTTCGCAGAACCCCTCTCTCGCCCCGGCGACTACGTGCTGCTGCTGGCCCACCAAGATTTGCTCTGCGCCAGCTCCTCCTGCCCCGACGACATTGACCCGGCGAATGGCTGGCAACCCACGCCAATTCACGTGCGCATCTACGCGGCAGGGCAGACCTTTGCGCGGGGGATGGGGCGACGAGTGGCGGCAGATTTGCCCCTGCGCCTGACCCAAGACAGCGCTTTCACCCCCAGCATTCGCCAGCTCACGGATGATTTGGCAGAGTACAACGGCTTTTGGGTGCCCCAAACCTTTGCCCACCAGGGCAACCAGGCTGAGTACTGGGCGCTGCGCCAGCGGGCCGCCCTGATGGATCTCTCGGTCCTGCGCAAGTTTGAGATTCGCGGCACCGATGCCTTTGCCCTGGTGCAGTACGCCTTTTCTCGCAACCTGGAAAAAGTAGTCCCTGGGCAGGGAGCCTACGGCTGCTTGCTCAATCCCCACGGCGGCATTGTCGATGACGGCATTGTGTTTTGCTTTAGCCCTACCCGCTACCGCTACGTGGGCAACTGCGACACCGATCGCAATTGGCTCAGGCAAATTGCCCAGCAAAAAGGGTGGTCGGTGGCGGTAGAGGCCGTGGATCTCCACAACCTTGCCCTCCAAGGGCCGTGCTCCCGAGAAATTCTCACAGCCCTAGTGCCAGACGTTTCAACTCTGAGCTATTTCCAGTTTTTAGAATCCCAGGTGCAGGGAATTCCAGTGCTGATTTCGCGCACAGGCTACACCGGAGAACTGGGCTACGAGCTGTTTGTGCAACCCCAAAACGGCGCAGCGCTGTGGGAAGCTCTCATGACGGCTGGCAAATCAGCGAGACTGCTGCCCCTGGGCATGAAAGCCCTCGATCGCGCCCGCATCGAAGCCGGATTGCTGGCCCTGGGCTACGAGTTTGATGATTTGACCTCGCCCTACCAGGCGGGTCTGGGCTGGGCCGTGGCGATGAAAAAGCCCGATTTTGTCGGCAAAGCGGCGCTAGAAGCCATCCGTCACCATCCCCCCAGGGTGGCGGTGGGGCTAGTGCTAGCCGGGCCAGAGGTGGCGACCCATGGCCAGCCCGTTTTCGCCGCAGGGGAACGGTGGCGAGTGGGGCAGATCACCAGCGCCACGTTTTCGCCCGTTCTCAACGCCAGCATCGCCATGGCCCAGGTCGTCCCTGAGTATGCCGAGGCGGGGACGGCGGTGGAGGTGGGCCTGCTGGATGGTTTGAAGCGCAGAGTCAGCGCCACCGTGGGGCCGCTAGCAGCGTTTGATCCGACCAAGTAGCCGGGTGCGAGTATGAATGCAGGCAAGCTTACCCAGCCCTGGGATATGGCGGGGGCCGATGGTTTGGTTGCGGCAAGGGCCTTGTTTGGCGAGGCGGTCGATCATCTAGCGACCTTTCAGTCGATGGAGACAGAACTGGAGGGATTGCCCTGTGCGGTGCTGCGGCTGTGCAATCGCAACTTTCGCCTCACCTACCTTGGCCCCCTCGATCGCATCGTCGCCGAGCTTCAGCTCAATCTGTGGGTCAAGCAACTGGCCTGGATGGGGACGGTGGTGCTACCTAACCAGTCTTCGACCATCCCGCTAACCGCTCAGGATTGCTCCCCAATTCTGGCCCAAGCTTCCGTCAGGGCTCCCCATCGGCTTCGCGGGCTACCCCTAAACTGTGCGGTACCAGCCCAAATTGTGGCGCTGCCGGCACTCATCTGGCATCACCCTATTGAGGGTCAGCCAGCCCTAGAACTGCATCTAGCCAAGGCCCAGATCGAAAATTTGTGGCGTTTAATTCAGTCGTTCAGCGATGGTTCAGTATCGCTGACTACAGCTCATACTTAGTTTGCATTGCACACTCTTGACATAACAAGTTGAACCTCAAAATAATGGGGCTTTTTCCAACCAGAGTTTCGGTTCAACTTAGGGTTTAAGCCTGTCTTCAGGCAGGCTAAATCTTTCTCAATCTGACAGCGATGAATTTTTAGAACGGGGCGTTTTTAATCGCTTCTGGCCCGCTTGCCTTCAAGTCAATTGGTCGTTCCGTTTAAATGGCTGCTTTTGTACCACTTAACTGACAGTTAGGAGTTATCTATGTCTCCTGAATCTCAAGCATTTTTAGCATCTTTTGTCACGGAGTCTTACTACTACTGGGCCTCTGTGTTCATGCTGCTAATCCATGTAGGGTTTTTAGCCTATGAAGGAGGTGCGGCCCGCTCCAAAAACGTGCTGGCCACTATGGTCAAAAACCTCATGACCCTATCATTGGTAGGCTTGACGTTTTTCTACTTTGGCTGGTGGGTGTACAACGCCTTTCCGCTGTTTCCCCTTCAGGGCGGCATTGTTGGGCCGTGGACTGACCCTGCCTCTGAGGGCATTGTTGGAGATGTGCTGGGTTTGGTACAGGCGTCTTACCCCTGGTCGCCCGCCCTGGGGCCAAACATTGCCGATAACCTCACTGGAGTATTTTGGTTTGCCTTTGCGCTGTTTTCAATGACGACCGCGTCTATTCTCTCTGGCGCGGTGATCGAGCGCATCAAAATCGGTGCGTACTCCATTCTAGCGATCGTGCTGGGTTCGTTTACCTGGGTTGTCGCCGCCTCTTGGGGCTGGAACCCCTACGGCTGGATGTTTACTCAGTTGGGCTATCGCGATTTTGGCTGTGCTGGCTTGCTGCACGCGGTGGCGGGTTTCTTTGCCCTTGGCGTGCTGATCAACCTCGGCCCTCGGATCGGTAAGTTTGACGCCCAAGGTAATCCACGAGTGATTATGCCTCACAACTTGCCCCTAACCATGGTGGGGCTAATGCTAATTTTTGTCGGTTTCTACGCCTTTTTGGCGGCTTGTGTCATTTTTGTACCCGGCCAAACCGTAGCGACGACGATTTATGGCACGCCAATGACCTTATCGTCGATTGGGGTAAACGCAACTCTGGCGCTATCAGCTGGGTTGGTTGGGGCTTACATGGGGTCTAAAGCCGACCCCTTCTACACCATCTCCGGTGGACTGGCTGGCATTATTGCCGTCGGCGGTGCGATGGATCTCTACAGTCCTGCGATCATTATTCCTCTGGCGTTTATTGCTGCTTACACCATGCCGTTTGTTGGCAATGCGGTTGAGAAAGCGGGCATTGATGATGCCGTAGGTGCCTTCGCAGTGCATGGCTATTGCGGGGTACTCGGCGCTCTGTTTGTGGGTATTTTTGCTTCTGGCTATCCACAACCCGAGGGCATTCCCGCAATTAATTTGGGAGCCCAAATTGTAGGGGTTTCGATTTGCGCCTTGCTGCTGGGCTTTTTGCCGGGCTATGGGGTTAGCTTTGTGCTTAAGAAGATGGGTATGCTGCGCGTGTCTCAAGCCGAAGAAATTGCTGGTCTAGATCTATCTGACTTTGGCATTGAAGGATATCCAGAGTATTCAATTTTGCCTGAGCAAAATGGCCATCCTAGTATGACTCCAGTATCTATGGCAGAGGCCGCTCCTAAGGTTTAGGCATGCCGATGTGTTGAATGACGATAGCATTCAGGAGCCTGTAATATGTCCAGTCCATTTTCCACCATTGATGAATTTCAAGGCGCTATTGATGGCCCTACAGGGGGTGCGATTTACACCTTTGCTGGTAGCCCTGCTGTCAATACCATCGCACTTTTAATTGGCATTGGAATTTTCTTTTGGTTTTTGTCTAAAACTTTTTCCACCCGTTATGAAGCTAATGCCGTAGACAAATCGCTCAATCATCTGAGTGCCTTTATTGTGGCTGGTCTGCTGTCTTTGGCCGGAGCCGAGTATCGGCAGACGCATCAGCCTCACTCGCCCGCTGAAGCGCAGCCTCAGGCTGTGTCTCCCCAGTCTGGGGCAACCGCTGCTTTAGGATTGCTAGGCATAGTGGGTATTGGCTTGCCTGCTCGGCAGCGATGGTCAAAGACCGGCCCTAAAAGGCCAGCGCGCCGCAAAGGTCTCTACCGCAACATCGGCTCGTCCCGGTAGACCAAGAGCTGGAGGCTGAATGGCCCACAGCGTTCGATAGACCCGTCTCTGCCCCGCTGGCCTCTGGCTAGCAGGGCAGTTTTTTATGGGATGGCGTTTTCTTTTTTGCCCCGGCGGTATGATTTGGCATACTTTGGAGCCTGGATGCCCTCTCACTTGTGACCATTCCTGACCTGACTCAACTGTCAATCTGGCCTCAGGCCCAGCGGGGCAACCTGGCCGCGATCGCAGATCTGCTCGCCATTGCCCTCCTTGACCCGGCCACTCGGGTAGAGGTTTCGCGGCGCGATCGCACCCTCTACGTGCTGCTCACCACCCCAAATCTCGATGGGCTGCCCCAGCACCTCGATCGCATTCACGCAGTGGTGATGGCCCTAGCCCTGCCAGACATCGCCGAACTCAAGGTGGTGGATGGCACCAATCGCACCCTAGAGCATCGTTGGCAGCAGGTCTTTAGCCTAGATACCGCCGCTGCCCCAGCGTCTCCAGTCACTGTCCTTGCAGATGAGACGTTGGAGGATGAGAGGGCTTTAGCGATCGCGCCAACCACCCATCTCAGCCCAAGGGCGTTGGGGGCAAAACCATCGCTCTCCAAAACTTCTATTCCTAACCGCTGGCGCTGGGGAACCTTGACCATCGCCATGGTGCTGGGGTTTGGCCTGGCTGCTGGGGTGGCCCAATGGCGCTACGGGCAGCAAGCATCTAATCGAGCAAACCCGTCGCGGCCTGCCGCTGAGGCCAATCTCGCTTCGGCGGCAGACGGTGCGGCCATTGCGATCGAGCCCATGCTCACGGCAGAGTCTTCCACGGCCCTGACTCCCCCCGCACTGGCGGTTCCTGTGGCTCTGACCATCAAAGCCGTGGGCGACATCATCCCCGGTACCGACTACCAGCGCTACCGCCTGCCCGACGACTGGCAGTACCTGTTTGGCAGCATTCAGTACCATCTGGGCGAGGCCGACATCACCTTCGGCAACTTTGAAAGCACCCTCACCGAAGTACCCAGCAGTTCCAAAAACACGGGCAGCGCCAATACTTTTGCCTTTCGCACCCCGCCCTGGTACGCCAGCGTGCTCAAAGAGGCTGGGTTTGACGTTCTGAGCGTGGCCAACAACCACTCTATGGATTTCTTTGAGCAGGGCTTTAGCGACACGATCGCCCACATTGAAGCGGCGGGTATGAAAGCCGTAGGCCGCAAAGGTGAAATTCTATACCTGGAAGCCCAGGGGCAAACCGTGGCGTTTATTGCCTTTAGCAACTACCCAGAGCACAACCAGGTGCAGGATATAGAGGGTGCGATCGCCCTGGTAGAAACCGCCAACGCCCAGGCCGACATCGTCGTCGTCTCCTTCCACGCCGGCAAAGAGGGCACCGACGCCACCGTCACCCGCGACCAAGACGAGCTGTTCTACTCCGAAAATCGCGGCAATGTCGTGCGCTTCTCCCGCGCTGTCGTTGACCACGGGGCCGACCTAGTGCTGGGCCACGGCCCCCATGTTCCCAGGGCGATCGAGCTATACAACAACAAGTTAATTGCCTACTCTCTCGGGAATTTCCTCGGCTACCGTAGCCTCTCTACGGTTGGCCCCCTGGGCACTTCGCTAATTCTGCAGACCAATCTCGATGCCGAGGGCAACTTTGTCAGCGGGCGCATCATCCCCGTCGCCCTCGATCGCAACGGCGTCCCCTACCTCGATGACCACTTTGGCGGCGTGGTGCTGGTGCGCCAGTTTACCCAGCGAGACTTTCCCGACACGCCCTTAGCGATCGACGATCTGGGCTACATCTGGCCCCGATAGCGGGTCTGGGCGGGGTCTTATAACGCGATCGGGCAAAGTTAGAACTTTTTGCTGCCGCTCTTCAGACAGCGTCTCTAGCAACTAGGAGTACTGCACTAAGGGCATTGAGCTAATGCCCTTAGTGCGTCAATCACTTACTCTTCTTCGCTCTCGTCGTATTCCTCCTCGGCTTCCTCTTCTTCCTCAGCCTCCTCCTCTTCCTCGGCTGCTTCTTCTACTTCAGAAAAAAGCTCGCTCACAATTTCGTCGGCTCGTTCGACTGAGATGCTGAGCGATTGGCGCAAGTCGTCGATAAACTCCTGCTCGTCTTCGGGCACTTCGCCGTCTGAGACGAGAACGACGAGCGCAATAATGAAGGCGGCCTCTTCTACGCCCTCCTCTTTAATTGTCTCAATAGCTTGGGAGACGACGGCTTCAACCCCAGATTCGTTGATCAGGTTGCCGATCTCAGCACCCAAGTTGGCAAAGTCTTCCTCTGTGTATTCAGAATAGAGGTCGATGCAGCTAACCATTTCACCCAGCGCATAGGCTTCTGCATCGCTAGACACATCGCCATCGGCAAACGCTGAAAAGAGACCAATCATGGCCACTGCTAGCTCTGGGCTCAAGGCGACTTGAGTACCACCGCCACGCGGCAATCTGCGTTTAGGCATGTTTCTACAATCCATTGGTAAATTTTGTGCGGCCCCTAGTCGTTCGATGGTCAACCAGGTTCAGCCTCAGCATTCCCCGAATAGGACAGGGCGCACAGTCCGGAAGTATTTTGGGCAAACAGATAAAGTTGAGTAACAGTTTCGCAGCGGCAGTTAGCCAACCTACCGCCCCCATGTGTCAATAAAAGCTCTGAATTGAGCCTGCCCAAAGGCGCTCATCGCCGAGAGTCTCCAAAACTGTGCTCTGCCACTAGCACTAGGGCAGCACCGATCGCATAGGCCAGAATATCTTTGCTGTCGAAGGTGGTGCCGATTACGGTAGCAATCAGCTGGTTGTCGCGCAGCCCGAGGCGATCGACCAGCTGGAGGTATTGCAGCCCTTCAATCAGGCAGGCAAAGGCAAAGACCCCCAGAGCCGCAGTAATAGGCCGCATTTGCCAAAAGGCTTTGATAAAGCAGTAAACAAGAGCGACAACTAAAATATCGCCGACGAGGGGGCGAATGATGCGATCGTCTAGAAAAATCGCGATCAAGGTTTCAATCAGAAACAGCAAAACCGCTAGATAGAAATACTTGGCATTAAATTTGATCACAAGATTTATGGCTAGTCACGCCACCGGTTTTCATTTTTCGATCTTCGCTCTTTTGCCATATTTCTGATGCAGCCTGACAGTCGAATCTAAAACGGCTGTTACCCAAGTCATCTCTGAGCAACAGCCGTTTCAAAACATTAGCGAAATTTGTCTGGGTTCACGCCTCTAGCGCTGAAAATTCGCTGGTCCGCTGTAGTCTGTCAGCTCCGCCAGGCGCTCAAGGCTTTGGGTGCCCGCATAAAACTCGCCGTTGATCTCCCAGCTTGGGAATCCGGTAATTTCAGGTTTAGATCGGCACACAGCGACCTGGGGGTTCTGGCCGTCTTCCGCACACTCTACATAGTTAATCGCCGTGGCGGCCTCGGCCCCAAACAGCTGTTTTTGTTCATGGCAGTGGGGGCACCACCAAGCGCCATACATCGTCGCGCCGACCTCTTTAAGGTGGTTGGCCAAGGCAACTTCGGCGGGGCCAGAGGCGGTGGTAATCGGTGGCCCGGCCTGCCCGGCGACATCGTTGCTGGGGCTGCCTCCGGCACTAATGGGGGCATAGACAGCCAGGGTGGCGACGATGGTTACGACGCCCACAATCAGGCCGATAAAGGCGATCTGGCCGAGGTCATCCCAGCGGTTGCCCAGCAAAATAATCACAAACATGGAGAGGGCAAACAGCGCCGAGCCAATGCAGTAGGGGCAAACTGCCTGTAGCTCAAAGGCGAGCACCGTCATTAAGTAGCCGCTAAACACCAGCATGGCCGAGGCCAGCATAAACATCAGCGGCCAAGTCCAGGTTTCGAGCTTCTGGCGCAGGGGCTTGTTTGTATCAGCGTTGATTAGCAGGGGGGCAACAGCCATCACCAGCATGGTGCCGTAGGCCAAACAGCCAAACAGCGTTAGGGGTAGGCCAAACACAGTGCCCCAGGGGCTAGAGAGGACGCGATCGCACCCTTCCGTCGGGCAAGCCCCACCGCCAGTCAGCTTAGCAACGGTCAAATAACCCGTACCCAGGGCACCGATCAAGGCGATCCCCGCCACCAGCCAGCGCGACCAGCGATGAATCCAACGGCTCTCTTGACGACGACGTCTCATGATGCGCCTCTCTTCCAAAACAGCTAACCCAAACTCTACAGCAACACAAAATCAGGGGGTACCACCCGTTTAGGTCTATCTTAATGCCTCAGTCCAGACCTTATGCCTCAGTCCAGGTATGAGCACCCCTAGGATGCCACCATGGTCGGTAGGGTGAGACTGCCCTCCAGGGCTTCGAGACCTTCCTGCATGGCTTCTACAAACTGCCCCACCCGAATCGGGTCGATGGGCTGGTTAATGTCGCCCTGGCGCTTGAGAGAGCTGGCAACAATCACACCGTCGGCGGCCTTCATCAGGGTGCCAATGTTGTCAACGTCGGCTCCGCTGCCGATGAATACGGGGCGATCGCCCGCTGCCGCCTTGGCCAGTTCTAAGTCTTCGAGGCTCGGCGGGCTGCCCGTCGCCCAGCCCGACAAAATAATGCCGTCAGCTAACCCTCGATGAATGGTCTCCTGCACCGCCGTGGTGAGGTTGGGCGAGCCCAAGGGGCGGGCGTGCTTGACCAGAACATCGGCCAAAATCTGCACCGAACTGCCCAGCTCTTTGCGGTAGCGCAGCAGATCGTGGGCGCAGCCTTCGATCAATCCCTGGTCGGTGGCCATCACCCCAGTGAGCACGTTGACGCGGATAAAGGCCGCCCCGGTGCAGGTCGCGATCGCCAGGGCGCTGCGGGCATCGTTGCGCAGCACGTTGATGCCTATGGGCACCGTAATCAGCGTCTGCAAGCGCTGCACCACTAGCCCCATGGCGCTGACCACCGCTGGGTCTACGGCACCCTTAGTGAAGGGGGCGTCGAAAAAATTTTCTACAATAATGCCGTGTACGCCGCCCGAGGCGAGGGCCGTAGCCTCCTGCTCGGCGCGATCGACCACGGCCTGCAAATCTCCCTGCCAGCGGGGAGACGTCGGCAGGGGCAGCAGGTGCAATACCCCAATCACCGGGTTACGGGTGTTAAAGACTTCGATTAAGTCCACGTGAATTTTGCCTGGACTCGCCTAACGTATAGAACTACAGGTTGGCCTGGCTCGCCGCAGCAAACCCAAGCACAACCCACCCTATCAGCATATCAATCCCTGGGACGCGATTTAGGACACCCCTGCTTTTGTGATGTATTATTTATGAGTGTTAATTTGTATTGCCCCCTGGTGCCATTGGCCAAAAGATTTGCTGGGCAATTCGTCAACACAGGATTGATGGATGCCTGAGCGGTGGTGTTGAGGGTGCTGGTACCGGTGATTCGGTTCCTTGATAACTTGGCGCGACTGAGTCAAACCCAATGACCCAAAGCTTTTGGCATGATGCACGTTACATATTGAGAGACACCATGGGGCTGAAGCCAACGGTTGCGTTTAACCACCTGGGCTGCGAGAAAAATCGGGTCGATACCGAGCACATGCTCGGTTTACTCGTGCAGGCAGGCTACCAAGTCGATGCCAACGAAGAATTGGCCGACTACGTGGTGGTCAACACCTGTAGTTTTATTGAAGAGGCGCGGGAAGAGTCGGTGCGCACCCTAGTCGAGCTGGCCGCCGCCCAAAAGAAAGTGGTGATCACGGGCTGTCTGGCCCAGCACTTTCAGAATGAGTTGCTAGAAGAAATCCCTGAAGCCGTGGCCCTAGTCGGTACCGGCGACTACAACCGCATCGTCGAAGTAATTGAGCGGGCCGAAGCGGGCGAGCGGGTAAAGATCGTTTCTCCCGAGCCCACCTACATCGCCGATGAGACCGTACCCCGTTACCGCACCACGGCCTCTAGTGTGGCCTACCTGCGGGTGGCGGAGGGCTGCGACTACCGCTGCGCCTTCTGCATTATTCCGCACCTGCGCGGCAACCAGCGATCGCGCACCATCGAGTCCATCGTCGCCGAGGCCCACCAGCTGGCTGCCGAGGGCGTCCAAGAGCTGGTGCTGATCTCCCAAATCACCACCAACTACGGCATGGATCTCTACGGCAAGCCCCGCCTGGCCGAGCTGCTGCGGGCGCTGGGCGAAGTAGACGTGCCCTGGGTGCGCATGCACTACGCTTACCCCACCGGTCTCACCCCTGAGGTGCTAGCCGCCATTCGCGAAACCCCCAACGTGCTGCCCTACCTCGATCTGCCCCTTCAGCACTCCCACCCTGAGGTGCTGCGATCGATGAATCGTCCCTGGCAGGGGCAGGTTAACGATGACGTGATTCACCGTATTAAAGACGCGCTTCCCGAGGCCGTGCTGCGCACCACCTTTATTGTGGGCTTTCCCGGTGAAACCGAAGACCACGTTGAGCATCTGCTGGAATTCGTAGAGCGCCATCAGTTTGACCATGTGGGCGTGTTCAGCTTCTCCGCTGAGGAGGGTACCCCCGCCTTTAGCTTGCCGAACCAGGTGCCCAAAGAAGAGCGCGATCGCCGCCGCGAAGCGCTCATGCTGGCTCAGCAGCCCATCGCCTGGGAGCACAACCGCGCCCACATTGGCCGCGTAGTAGATGTGTTGATTGAGCAAGAGAACCCGGCCACGGGCATGGCGCTCGGGCGAAGCGATCGCTTTGCCCCCGAGGTTGACGGCCTGGTTTACGTGACCGGCACGGCCCCCCTCAACCAGATTGTCCCCGTCAAAATCACCGCCGCTGACACCTACGACCTGTTTGGCGAAATCGCCGCGATCGCGTTCCCAGAGCCCTTGCTGAGCCTGGCTCACTAAGTCTTTAGTCGATATTTTTTGTCCACCGTCCCGAGGAACCACTATGACCTTATCGTTCGCCAGTTTGGGGTTGTCTGAAGCCCGCGTTAGCCATCTCGCAAGCATGGGCTACGATGAGCCCACGGCCATTCAGGCCGAGGCCATTCCCCACCTACTCTCGGGGCGCGATCTCATCGGTCAGGCCCAAACCGGCACTGGCAAAACCGCCGCCTTTGCCCTGCCTATCATGGAGCAGGTTGATGCCAGCAACCCTGCCGTGCAGGTGCTGGTGCTGACGCCCACCCGCGAATTGGCCATTCAGGTATGTCAGGCCATGCGCGGCTTTCGCATCGACGGTCGCCCCAAGGTGCTAGCCATCTACGGCGGCCAATCCATCGATCGCCAGCAAGAGCAGCTCCGTCGAGGCACCCAAATCGTAGTGGGTACCCCAGGCCGCGTGCTCGACATGCTCAACCGGGGCAGCCTGTCCCTCAAGAGCCTGGGCTGGCTCGTGCTCGACGAAGCCGATGAAATGCTCAACATGGGCTTCATTCAAGACGTTGAGAAAATTCTCAGCAAAGCCCCCGGCGATCGCCAAACCGCCTTTTTCTCGGCCACTATGGCCCCAGCCATTCGAGAGCTAGCCACCAAGTTTTTGCAGTCGCCCGTGACCGTCACGGTGCAGTCGCCCAAGGCCTCGCCCAAGCAGATTCAGCAGGTGAGCTATATCGTGCCCCGAGGCTGGACCAAGGTGCGCGCCCTCCAGCCTATTTTGGAGCTAGAAGATCCCGAAACCGCAATTATCTTTGTGCGCACCCGCCGCACCGCTAGCGATCTCACTCGCCAGCTTCAGGCAGCGGGCTACAGCGTCGATGAGTACCACGGCGACCTCAGCCAGTCCCAGCGCGAGCGGCTGATGCTGCGCTTCCGCCAGCAGCAGGTGAAGCTGGTGGTGGCCACCGACATTGCCGCCCGGGGTCTGCACGTCGATGACCTCACCCACGTGATTAACTTCGACATGCCCGACGCCATGGAGAGCTACGTACACCGCATCGGCCGCACCGGGCGGGCGGGTAAGAAAGGTGTGGCGATTTCTCTGGTGACCCCTCTAGAAAAGTACAAGCTGCGGCAGATTGAGCGCCACACTAAGCAGCCCATGACCCTGGTAAAAATTCCCACCCGGGCCGAGATTGCCGCCCGCAATCTGGAGCGGCTGCGCAGCCAGGTGCGCGAGGCGATCACCAGCGAACGGCTGGCGTCGTTTTTGCCGATTGTCTCTCAGCTCAGTGAAGAGTACGACCTGCGCACCGTCGCCGCCGCCGCCCTGCAGATGGCCTACGACCAAACTGTCCCCGCCTGGCAGCGCGAACACCACAGCAGCGAGCCCGAGATGTCTGAGGGTGGAGTGCCCCTGCCCAAAAAACGCAAAGGGGTCTCGTCCGATTCCCGCGAAGTCAGTAAGGCGAAGGATTAAAGGCCGTCCCCTAGGGGTACTCGCCGCTAAACCGTTGTCGGGTGCTGCACACAGCGTCCGACAACGGTTCTTCTTGGCCAACGATTTATATTGCGGGTTGCGTTGACCGATTGAGTTTGATTGCGTATGCCAGCACACAGCAGATCCCGTAGGGCATCCTAAGATTAGGAAAAGGTCAGGTTAACCCCGACATTAGGGAGGTGACCACCATGCTAGTGCTAATTACCGAAAACCAACTGATATCGCCCCAGGCCGTATGCTGCAACTGCCTGATGGCCGATCGCCATGGACAGCCCCGATGGCAGCAGGGTAGATTGCGCTGCGGTCGTCCAGTGGCCAGTTTAGACCAGGCCCAGCCGACTCAGTTTGAATGCCAAATGGGATTTCGGGTAGCTGATATCAGTTGATAGTGTTTTAACTAAATACTGATTCGGGATCACACCTCGACCGGCCCAACGGGCAGGGTCCGCGTTCTTGAAATGCGTTTTCGTTGGAATATTCCAAGCGGTACAACGTGTAGAGATACGGGTTCGCTTACCCCTACAGGACTCTGTCCCCGACCGTAAACCGCGTACCGCGTCTCTCCGGCAAATCGTAGATTTACGATATGGTAAGGCTATAGCCCGGTAGCCCTTAGCATTTGTCTGGAGAAAACCTATGACCTGGAGCAGTTCCCCCAATCCCACCGTTTTGGATCGCGTTCTAGCGGCCCTGCCTTACATTTTGCCGGTTACTGCTGGGCTGCCCTACGGTATTCAGCTAATCAACCAGTTTCCGGTGTTTGGTTTTTTGCTGCTGCCCCTGGCACCGCTGATTACGGTCTATGGCACCCTAGAGCGTACGATTCCTTTTTTTGGGTTGATCGTGTTTTTTGCGCTGATTTTGCTGGTGGTGCGCAACGAAAACATCAGCCGATTCATTCGCTTCAACACGATGCAGGCCATCTTGTTGAGCATTATTTTGGCGGTGTTTAGTCTGATTCTCACCCTGCTAGACCCCAGCGTGTTTGGGGAACTGCTGTTTAGCACTCTATCTAATGTGTTGTTCTTAGGCATGCTGATTTCAGTCGGTTACTCTCTGGTGCAGACCTTTCGGGGGCTGTACGCCGAGATTCCGACCATTTCAGAGGCAGTGCACATGCAGGTGCGCTAGGGGCGCAGCGCTACAGTGTTTTCGAGTGCGCCAATGCCTTCAATGGCTACTCTGATGTGGTCACCAAGGGTGAGCGGGCCGACTCCAGCGGGGGTGCCGGTTAAGACCACATCTCCCGGCAGCAGGGTCATAATCTCGCTGATATAGGACACCAGGTAATCAGGACTGTAGATCATGTCTTCGATCGAGGCCGACTGCACGGGTGCGGCCTGACCGTTGAGGAAGGTCTGAAGCAGCGCCCCGGCGCTGAGCTCGCGCACAATCCAAGGGCCTAGGGGACAGAAGGTATCGAAGCCCTTGGCTCGGGTCCACTGGCTATCGCGCTTTTGGAGATCGCGAGCGGTGACGTCGTTGGCGATGGTGTAGCCCCAAATTTTGGCCCGGGCGGCATGGGGCGACACATGGGCGCAGCGATCGCCAATCACCACCGCCAGTTCGCCCTCGTAATCAACCCGAGTCGATTGAGGCGGGTAATAGATAGGGGCCCCAGCGGCGGTGACCGTCGTTGACGGCTTAATGAATAGCAGCGGCTCAGGGGGAGCCTCGCCACCCATCTCGGCGGCATGGGCAGCATAGTTTTTGCCCACCGCTACCACCTTAGAGGGGGCGCAGGGGGCCAGCAGGTCATAGCTACCGGGCAGTAGCTCGACCTCGGTGGGTTGCCCCTGGAGCCAGGGTGGTGCGTCTAGCACCTGCACGCTGCGATCGGGGCGCAGCAACCCATAGTGCAGTTGCCCGGTCTGAGACTGAACCCTAACGTAGCGTTGCGCCATAATTTTCTAACTCTTGGCCTACTAATTCTTGGTATGATTGTAGATCCTTGTCTTTGCGCCAGTACGTAGGGCATGGGTAAGCAGATGGCTAAATGGCCGTGAAAGCTTATTTATGCCTATTTTTGGCTGCTAAAGGCCACTATGTCCACAAGGAGTTTTCATGACAGCCTACATGTACGAGACGATGTACATCCTACGCCCCGATCTCAACGACGAGGCGATTGATGCCACCATTGGCAAATATCAGACCATGCTGAAGGATCAGGGCGCCTCAATTTTAGAGACCCAGCACCGGGGCAAGCGCCGCCTGGCCTACGAAATTGATCGCCACCGCGAAGGTATCTATATCCAAATGAACTATACCGGGCCTGGGGGGGCGATCGCACCCTTAGAGCGAGCCATGCGCCTTAGCGACGAGGTGATTCGCTTCTTGACGGTTAAGCAAGAATCTGACGAACCTCTGCCTGAAGAGGTCGAAGAACCCGCTGAAGCCGTTGCCGCTGTTGCCGCTAGCGAAGAAGAGTAGCTTTAGAGCCTCAAAAAATAGCATCGTCCACAGGCCGTTGGCCAAGCTCTGCCCCAGGATAGAGATTGGCCAACGGCTTTGGTTTGTGGGGCCGCCCTTTAAATTTCGGTGTGCCAACTTTTCAGGCAGGTGCTATAAATTAGCAGCAACTTAATCCAACCCTGTAAAGGTCTGGCTGTAGCAGCCCAATTTTGTTTTGGACGCAGCCCGTTCAACCAGTGCAGGTCGTGCAATTAGGCTTTGGTGCATCGAGTAGCAGGTAGTCGTTTGGTGTGGGAGTACTCTTGTGGCGCAGTCTTCATATACTGATATGAGCGAGCACCAGGCCGAAATTGCCCGGCTCGAATCTGAGCTGGCTATTCGTGACCAGCTGGTGCAGCAGCTTTCTCAGGAGCTGTTTCGCCTAGTAAAAGGTAATACCGGTTTTGTACCCAGCCCGGAGGTGTCTGAGCAGCACCAGGCAGAGCTGACCGCTCTACGCGACCAGCTGCGGGGGGTTGAGAAACAGATCGACTTCTACCAGGGGCAGCTGGAAGAACGCGACGGTGAAGTGTTGCAGCTGCGCCAAACGGTGCAGGAGCTGACCGATCGCACCCGCATGCTAGAGCAGGTTGTGCAAGAACTACCAACGGTCTACCGACAAAAGTTTGCCGAGCGCATGGCCGCCGTCAAACAGCGGGTGGCCGAAATTCAGCGCGAAAATCGCCAGCTCCAGGCCGAGCTTCAGAGCGTCAGCTATCGCCTGGCGATGCGCACCCGCCGCAGCCAGCGCCTAGAACTGCCTACCCTAGAGCAAGACGGGCTAGACGGCATCTCGCTACCCTCTTTCTAAAACAAATAGTTCGGACAGCGCCTTGTGTGATTCCCCGTCGTTGGCTAGTGAGTATTACGTCAGTGGGTTAATCGCCTCTCACCTATAGCGGCTCTGCCCTCTCTACGATGTAGGGTGACGATATCGCTTGCAGGCTGCCGGTGTACACCAGCGATCGGTGCAGCATGGCGGCCACTTCGGCGCGGCTAGCGGGCCGGTTGGGAGCCAGGGTATTGATGTCGGGGTAGTTGACTACCAGCCCCGCGTCGATGGCCGCAACGAGCTGACGAATAGCCCAAATCGGCACCTGGTCGCGATCGACATAGGGCGCTAGGGCTTCAGTCGCTGCGCGGCTTGATTTCAGCGTCAGCCCATCGGCCAAAGCCACAATCACCTGAATTCGGCTGACGGTCTGGTCGGGTAGAAACGTGCCTTCAGAGTGGCCGCTAAGAAATCCCATGGTCACCGTCTTTTGCACGCTTTTATAGGCCCAGTGATTGGGCGCTAGGTCTGGGTAGTTAACCACGGCAGGACGCAGGGAGCGATCGGGAGGGAAATCAAACAGCTGGGCTAGCTGAGCGGCAAACTCGGCCCGCGTCATGGCAGCACCGGGGCGAAAAGTGCCGTCGGGAAAGCCTGCGACCAAATTTCGCTGGGCCAGATCAGCCAGCAGGGGCCAGGCCCAGTAACTGGTGTCGAGGTCGTTAAAGCTGGGCTGAGCCTGTACCCTTGGCAGTTCAGGCCAGGCCTGCTGAGGCGGCAGAGGCTGCGGGATCACCGGAGGTGGCACTGTCAGCGCCGATGGCTTGAATTGGTTGCGGCGCAAGAGTGCCTTGAGGCCCCGCGGCTGAACAGGGTTGGTAGCGGGGATCAATGTGGCTCCGGCGTCCACAGGTCGTTTGCTAGTCCACAGGAGCAGGGTGAGGCCAGTGGCGATCGCCCCTAGCCCAGCAGTCACCAGCGGTCGCCACCGTGGACCGTGAGTTGACGAGGCCTGGGGCCACCGAGGCAGAGGACGGAAGAGCGGGGGCATTGGGGACAGATAGCGGCGGCTGCTACACTAAAACGAGTGCTAGGTCACACAATTGACCAGACTTAACCCCCTATGATAAATCTTGCCTAGGGTTTGAGTCGATTTGGGTTCAATATTAGCCCCTGGCTAGGCTGGCTGCGGCAGCATTCTATCAAAGCTGCTTTTCTGTCTCTTGTTGAGTCATGCATCGGAATTTCGGAGCAATGGTTAAGGGAAAACAAAAACGCCGGGGAGCCCTGGGCGCGATCGCCGCCCTCACCGCCCTGGCAGGGTTTGTGACGGCGGGCTACGGTCAGCGGCCCCAGGGGGAAGCCCAGGCTATCCTGGCTCAGGCATCCACCGTGCCCACTGCGGCAACCTTGCCCTACTACAGTTCCCAGGCCAGTGCCGTACTCGACGGTGTGCTAGCTCCCCTGAGTTCGCTGCGGGTGATGCAGCGGGCGATCGCCCTGGCCCCAGGAGCTAATGCCGATACCGTGCCGAACCTAGCGCTGCTGGCGGCTCCCCTTAAAACCACTGGCCTAGGCCCCATTCGCATCGGCATGAAGCTAGACGATCTGCGGGCAAAGGGGCTCACCCCAGTTCTGATTGAAGAATCCAGCAACGGCCAGTGTCAGTACTACCGAATTAAAGACCATGGGGAACCCCTAGGGCTGATGGCTATTGACGATCAGGTGCTGCGGGTCGATATTTGGCCAGGCAGCTTGACGACCACCCGCAGCGGCATCCGGATTGGTTCGACCGAGCGGGATCTAGTACGGGTCTACGGTGAGCAGCTAGAGGCTACCGCCAACCCAGTGACCCTCGGTAAGACCGTCATCTTTACCCCCCAAGACCCCGGCGAAGACGTCTATCGCCTGGTGTTTGAAACCGATGACCAAGGCCGCGTTACCCAGTTTCGCGCAGGGCAGTTTCCATCGGTGACCTGGGCTGAAGGGTGCCTGTAGTTTGGGGCTGGCAGGTTGAAAGGTTGAAAGGTTGGCAAGTTCAAACCTTCTAACGTTCAAACCTTTTAACCTTCTAACTTTCAAACCCCACCATTCCCTGATTGACCCCAGCCTATCCCAAACACCGAATTGCCTCCAGCATGCCCCGCGCCTTGTTTAGGGTCTCTTGGTACTCGGCTTCGGGCACCGAGTCGGCCACCAGCCCGGCCCCGGCCTGCACCGCAACGCTGTGGCCCCCCTCGGGCAGCGCTCTCACCACCATGGTGCGAATGGTAATGGCGGTGTTGAGCTGCCCCTCGAAGTCGTAGTAACCATAGACCCCCGAGTAGGGGCCACGGCGGCAGGGCTCTAGGTCATGAATAATCTGCATGGCGCGAATTTTGGGCGCGCCGCTCACAGTGCCCGCAGGAAAGCAGGCCTTGAGCAAATCCCAGGCGGTTTTGCTGGGGCTGAGGTGCCCCACCACGTTGCTGACAATGTGCATGACGTGGGAATAGCGCTCGATCACCATCAGCTCGTCAACCTGCACGGTGCCGCTGAGGCAGACGCGGCCCAGGTCGTTGCGGCCCAGGTCAACCAGCATCACATGTTCGGCGCGTTCTTTGGGATCAGCCAGCAAATCGTGCTCGTAGGCGGTATCTTCGGCGGCGGTTTTGCCTCGGGGGCGGGTGCCGGCGATGGGTCGCACCGTGGCCACGCGGGGCTGGCTGGGGTCGTCGGCCAGGGTGGCTTTAACCATGACTTCGGGGCTGGAGCCAATGAGCTGCCAGTCGTAGAAGTTGAAGTAGCACATGTAGGGAGAGGGATTAATCTGCCGCAGCGAGCGGTAGAGATCAAAGGGGTTGCCCCCGTAGGTGGTGTTTAACCGCTGGGAGATCACCACCTGAAAAATATCCCCAGCCTGGATGTGGCCCTTAGCCCGTTCGACGCTGGCGCAGAATTCGGCCTGGGTGCGGTTGCTGGTGTAGTCTACCGGGGCGGTATCGCGGTGGGGCGAATGCCAGGGCAGGGTGGACTGGTCAGGGGGTAACGGCAATGTGAGCTTGTGAAGCAGCTGCTGGACGCGATCGCAGGCAGCCTCGTAGGCCGCCCGCATATCGGTGCCGGGGTAGCGCAGGTCGGCGTAGGCCACCGCCCAAATCTTGCGCTGCACCTGGTCAAAAATCAGCAGGCTGTCCACCTGCATCCACAGGCCGTCGGGTAGGTCGTCGGGGTTCAGGGGGTAAACGGGCACCGTGGGCTCAATCCAGCGGATCAGCTCGTAGCCCCAGAAGCCAAACAGGCCGCCGATGCCGGGGGGTAGTGCGGGCAACTTCACCGGGTGGTAGGGGGCTAGGCAGTCGGCCAGGGTATCGAAGGGGTTGCCCTGGTGATCGATGACGGTGCCGTCGCGGTGGGTTTGGGTGGACTGGTCACCCCGGCTTTCTAGCACCCACACCGGGTCGCAGCCCAAAAAGCTGTAGCGGCCCAGGCTTTCGCCTCCTTCCACCGACTCCAGCAAAAAGCTGTAGGGCTGTCCGGCACAGACCTTGTACCAGGCCGATACGGGCGTGTCGAGATCGGCCAGCCACTCCTGATAGACCGGCACAAAGTTGCCCTGGGTGGCGTAGGTTTGAAACTGCTCAAAGGCTGGAAAAATCATGGCACTCATTCTACAGCGCGATCGGAGGGCAGGGCGATCGCAAACCCAACGGCAAACCCGTCTAAATGGCCAAACTAGATAGCAAAAGGGGCCTAGCCGCAGCTACGCCCCCTTACAACACAACAGTCACAGTCAAAACTGGTAGCTCAGCAACCTGAGCCCACCGGACTACACCTCGTAGGTAGCCTTACCACTGAACTTGATGGTGGCCGGGTCGGGGTTGGCCCCAATGTTGCGACCGATACTGCCCACGGCCCCACGACCTTCGTTCACCTTCTCAGGGAAGACGCCGTCTGCCGGGTGCAGATACTGGGTCTCACCGCTGGGAAAAACGCGGTAAATCTTGTAGTCTTCGATTCTGGGCTTAAATTTGTTGCGCAGCTGTCTGCCGAGGGCCAGGCACTGCTCTTTGCGGGCCAGGTAAAGGAGGTTTTCACCTTCGTTCATGAAGGCCGCGCCACCGGTGGGCATTTCAAAAACCTGCTTCTTGGAGCTGGTCCAGGTAATCGCATACTTTTCTTCAACCGAAGCCTTGGTGAGGAGACCGCCGGTGCTGCCTCCAAAAATAGGTGTTTGACCTGTCAACGTTTCAGTCATGAAGTCCTATCTCTCAACCGTTTGATGGGCATCGTATCATCGCGAGAGCAGGGGGTAATACCGATTGTTGAGGAAGTGTAACAGTTCTTCAGGTTGGATTGGGGTTTGTGACGAAGGCGGGGATCCCTGGGGGGGAGGGTAAAGACGGTAGAGGGTTGGCAGGTTAGAAAGTTGGAAGGTGGACAGCTCGAACCTTCTAACCTGCCAACGTTTAAACCTTCTAACCCTCAACGCCCCCGCAGATTGCCGATTTCAGGGTTCTACGCCGACCAGGCTTCGCGAAAATCGGCGTAAAGGGTTAGCCCGCCATCGATATAGAGGGTCTGCCCGGTGATGTAGGCGGCTTCGTCGGAGGCTAGGAACGCTACGGCGGCGGCCATTTCTTCGCTGGTACCGGCACGGCCCATGGGAATGTGGCTTTCGACCTCAGCTTTTTTGGCGGGGTCGTCGGTCCACTCATCGTTGATGGGAGTGACGGTGGCGCCGGGGCCAATGCCATTAACCCGAATGCCCTTGGCGGCGTATTCCAAAGCTAGGGTGCGGGTCATGTTGCCCATGCCCCCTTTGCTGATCGAGTAGCTGAGGTACTGGGGTCGGGGAATGATTTCGTGCACGCTAGAGATATTGATGATGCTGCCGGGGCGATCGCTGGCCAGCAGGTGCTTGATGGTTTCGCGCGCGCACAGGTAGGCCCCTCGCAGGTTGACCCCCAATACCCAGTCAAAGCTGTCGGCTTCGATCGCATCGGAGGGGCTTTCGCTCTGTACGCCAGCATTGTTAATCAGAATATCGAGCTGGCCGAAGTGGTCGATGGTCTGCTGCACCAGGGCGATCGCATCTTCCTCCTTCGACACATCACCCTTGAGCAGCAGCGCCTTAACGCCGCAGTTTTCCACATCTTTGCAGGCTTTTTCCATGGCCTGGCGGCGGGTGTCTTCGGCGGCGTCGGGGTTACTGCGGTAGTTGATCACAATATTGCAGCCTTCCTCGGCCAGGCGAATGGCGATCGCCTGGCCAATGCCCGATGAGGCACCGGTAATCAGAGCGGTTTTGCCGACGAGTCCTTTCATGGGTTAGCTCCAAAAGATAAATGGATGGGGCAGGTGACGGGGAAGGGCTACGGCCTAGACCAGGCAAGGGTCTGCATCCCTACAATGGATGCGGTGAGCATACTAAAGGGCTGATTTTTGGTATATCCCCCTAGGAGGGTATATCCAGTCCTCAGCATGACCACTGAACATTAAGGAGTCGTTAACCATGTACGTACTGATTGGCGGCGCTGGCATGCTGGGCCTAGATCTGGCTAAAACTCTGCTGGGAGAGGGGCACACGGTGGCGGTAGTCGATACCGACCCCCTGGCCTGCCAATACGCCCGTGAAAAGATTGGCGTGATGGCCTTTGAGGGCAGCGCCGTGAATACCACTACCCTGCTGGAGGCGGGCATTCGCAAGGCCGACGCGGTGATCGCGGCCCTGCCTGAGGATGCGCTGAATCTAGCGATCGTCACCCTGTCGAAGCACTATGGGGTGCCCCAGACGGTGGTGCGCATGAGCGATCGCGACTTCGCCGAGCCCTACCAACTGGCGGGGGCCACCCACACCATCAGCACCACCGAACTCACCATTAACCGCATTGTCAACGCCATCGAGTATCCCCAGGTGGAGGCCATGATGCACTTTGAGCAGGGCCAGGTGGAAGTGCTCAAGCTGCCGATTCCGCAGCAGTGCACCATTGTGGGCCGCACTGTAGCCGAAATTGCCCAGGATTCCCGCTTCCCAGCGGGCACGCTGATTATTGGCTACCAGGCCCATCCCCACGAAGATTTGACCATCCCCAACGGCAGCACGGTGCTGGAGAGCGGCTCGACCATTCTCGCAGTGACCAAGCCCGGTCTCGTGCGACAGATGCTCGACTTCATGGGGCTTTGCTCCTGAGAACTGGGGCGAGCGGCAATATTTAGTAATCCTTACTGCCGGGTGCCCTCAGACGGATCAGCCTCGGCAAATATTGGTCTAAAAGGCCAATACTCAAGCCTATGGGCGTTTTCCCATGTTTCACGCTTCTATTTTCGGTCTTTGGAATCAGTCATCCTTGAGGGAAAGCAGCTTTTCGTTGAGGGTTCTGACGTAGGCCTGGCTGGTCTCTTCGGAGAGCAGCCCCTTGCGTAGGGCGTCGTTGACGGCTCCCTTTTCAGCCAGGTAGAGGCGGCGGCGCAGCCCGTCTAGGTGGCTTTGGTCTTCGAGGTGGGCCGCATCGTTGAGGGTGCGCTGGTTGTAGAAATCGCGCAGGTCACGATCGGCGCTGGCGATCTGGGCCTGGTAGGCGGCAAACAGCTCTTCATAGAGGTTTTTTGGCAGACTGCCCGATCGCAGCAGGGCGGCTAGCTCTTGCTGGCCCGCCTTGGCAGCAATCAGGTTGAGCTGCAGCGTCTCAAGGTGCTGCTTGGTGGCGGAGGGGGCGGTGAGGCGCAGACGCTTGACCAGCCAGGGTAAGGTGAGCCCCTGGCCCACCAGCGACACCAGCACGGTGCTGAACACGAGGGCGACCACCTGCGACCGCCCCGGCAGATCGGCGGGCAAGCTCAGCGCCAGGGCCATCGACAGCGACCCCTTGACGTTGCCCAAAATCAGCACGTGCTGCCAGCGCAGGGGCAGGGGGCGATCGCAAAAGCCCAGCAGGTACAGCAGCGGGTAGGTGGTCAAAATCCGGCCCGTTTGGTAAGCCAGCACCGCAAACAGCGCCGCCGGAATCGTTTGCAGCAGCACCCCTGGATCCAGCTCAATGCCCACCAGCAAAAAGATAAAGGTGTTGACCCCAAAGCCCGCATACTCCCAGAAATTAAGCAGGGTGACTTTGGTCGAGGCCGAGGTCTGGCGAAAGCCCAGTTCGCCAATCACCAGCCCGGCAACCACGACGGCGATCGCGCTCGACACCCCGATCTCATGCCCAATCTGAAACGTGCCCAGCGACACGGCCACCGTCAGTAAAATATTGCTGAGGGCATCGTCGAGCTGTTGAAATAGCCCCACACAGAGGTAACCCAACCCTAGGCCCAGCACCCCGCCTCCCACAAAGGCGATCACTATCTGCTGCAACCCTTCCCCCACCGTGAACGATCCCTGCATATGCACAGTGGTGATCAGGCCCAAGAGCACCAGGGCCGTGCCGTCATTAAACAGACTCTCGCCCTCAACGATGGTGGCCAGCCGGGGGGGCACTGGCACTGTTCTAAAGGCGGCAATCACCGAAACCGTGTCGGTAATCGTCAAAATCACGCCGATGGCGGCGGCGGTAATCGTCGCCAGCCCCAGCCCCCAGCGGAGCAGCGCAGCGGTAATCATGGCCGCCAGCAGCACCCCTGGCCCGGCAATCAGGGCAATGGGCTTAATCGTGCTGCGCAACCGGCTAATGTCGGTGTTGATCGCTGCCTCAAAGATCAAAATCGGCAGAAACAGATTCAGAATTACTTCTGGGTTGAGGCCCACTGACCCTGGCAGCACCGATTTAGTCATGCTTAGCCCCGCCAGCACCAGCCCCACCACGTAGGGAATGCGCAGCCGCCGCGTCACCAGAGCAACCCCCGTAGCCACCAGCAGCAGCACAATCAAGGCGTTGACCAAGCCGGTGACATCGCTGGGGGCATCTGCCACCGCCTCTACCCCCATTGACTCCTCGGCTACCCACAAACCCATCACGAACGTTGTACCCATGGGGTCAAGCACCCACAAAACGCCAAAACTCTTCCTCATACTAGGGCCCATCCCAGGGGTGAGCCCCGCCCCCGCACGACGCAAACAAAAATTGCGCCGGGCACCCTTGACTCGGTCTAGGTCGTAAGATAGGCCCCATGGGGATACCTACTGAACCAGGTGTTCCCTATTTGTTAGGTCGCTGGTTACACTGGGTCTAGATAGCTGTCATCGGGCTGGGGTGTTAGATTTGGCTGGGGCAGACTGTCGTTGTCAAGTCGTCTGGGGGTTTTGGAGTTTTGCAGATGAGCGACCAAAATTCGTACGAACTGCTGGGGCTAACTGAAGCCTCGACCTTTGAAGAAATTCAGGCGGCCCGCGATCGCCTGGTCGATCAGTATGCCGAAGAGCCCAAGCAGCAGGCCGCCGTCGAAGCCGCCTACGACGCCATTTTGATGGAGCGCCTGCGCCTGCGCCAGGAGGGCAAAATCAAGGTGCCCGATCGCATTCGCTTTGCCGAAAACGTTCCCGAAACCCCGCCCCCTGCCAAAGCCACCCCCTCCCTGCCCCGACCCGACTGGCTCAGCGGCCTAGTCGATACCCCTAGCCGCGACGACATTCTCTGGCCTGCCGTGACCTACGCCGGGCTAGCTCTATTAGGCTTTGCTGCGCCATCGCTATCGCTGGCGGTGGCCATTGGGGCAGCCATCTACTTTCTCAACCGCAAAGAAAACAAGTTCTGGCGATCGGTGCTGCTCACCATTGGTGGTCTGGCTGCCGGTCTGGCTCTAGGTCTAACCATAGGGCAGCTGCTCATTCCCCAGGGAGCCCAGTTTGCCTGGGCCACGCCCGATGCGATCGCGGCGGCAGTCACCTGTCTAGCGCTGTGGACGGTCAGCAGCTTCCTGCGCTAGCGGCCTGGCGAGCGTGGAAGGTTCAAGGTCTAAAGTGTTTCAAGGTTTAAGGTATACAGGGTACAAGGCTCAGGATTTAGCCCTGTACCCTGTACCCTACGCCCTGAACCTTTGCTAGTCATTTCCCTCGGGCATTCTCCTAGGCGAGGCTGCCTCGCTTCATTTGCTCCCGCTCAATGGCCTCAAACAGGGCCTGAAAGTTGCGCTCCCCAAACCCCTGGGCCTGGGCCAGGTCGCCATTCACCCGCACCACCTGCCGCTGAATTAGCTCAAAAAAGACGGTGGGAATATTCAAAAACGGTTGGGTAAAGGTTTGCAGTAGGCGAGCCTGGGGCAAACGAGGATCCCAGTCTACCAAGATTTGCAGGCGAGCAATGGCGGCCTCTCGCTGGCTGAGCCACTCTGGCGGCATATCGCCCTGGGTTTGGTAGCCTGGGCGTTGTCCTAGGGCTTCGTAGTAGCTTTGGGGCACCGGCAAAAAGCTCACGCCCCCCCTGCGCAGTTGCTCTACTGTATGGACAATATCCTTGGTGTGGAGCGCCACGTGCTGAATGCCGCCGCCCCGGTTGTAGTCGAGAAATTCCTGCACTTGGGAGTTGACCGTAGTCGGCTCGTTAATGGGGAGCTGGGCACTGCCTTGGGGGTGGGCCAGCACCTGGCTGCGCAGGCCCGAGCGAGAGGTGTCAATCGCAAACCGCTGCCGGGGTTGAAAGCCCAGCTGACTGGCGTACCAATCCACCGCCTGAGACAGTTCTCCTGTGGGCACGTTGACTACGGCGTGGTCGATCGCCGTCACTAAGCTGCTGGGCTCGGCCGCTGGGGGGCGATCGCTGGGGGCAATACCCGGCACCCAAGTCTCCCCCTGCCAGGTTTCTACCAGGGTGTGGCGCAGGGAACCCCAACCCTGAATTTGTCCCCAGCACCCTCGTCCCCAGGCATCGGCTTGGATGGGCTGAATAACTTTGCCCCCGGCCGCCGCCACCTGGTGCAGAGTTTGCTTGAGGTTAGCCACCCGGAGGGCAATATCACCAATGCCCGGCGGGTGGTGTTGCAGGTACTGGGCTACTGCCGAGGGCACAGCCACAATCAGCAGTGGCACCTGCCCCAGGTAGACGAGTGCCCTGTCTGGGGCAGGCTGCTCTAGGTTTGGTCTCGGCTCTGGCCCAACCCAGACCCCGCCCCAGGCATGGACAAACCAGTCGCGCCAGGGGGCCACCTCATCCACGTAAAAACTCAGATGGTTGAACTCCATAGGGCTATGTCACCGTGCTGATCCCGCTGTTATTGGAGCACAAACCTACCCCTCCCAGTCCTACCTCTGAGAATATTTTCGTTTAGCCCCTTAATAACTTTCTGTTTTGAATGGCTTTTCTATAGCTTCAAGTCCTTGTTTCAGCCAGTGCATCGCCCCTGTTTTTGCCAATGGTAGCGACTTGTGTCCTGAGCGCAGCGGCCATCGAGATACTTTCTGCCCGATTCCTCAAGGCCGGATCCTTCAAGCTGATCGCAGTGAGCCTTGGCTATTGACGGCTTTTTCCATCTGGCTGCTAGCTGCTCTACCTAACTAGCCGCATTTCCTGCCACAGCGACGACTTGATCTTGGTTTTCGGCGGTGTAGCTGTTGGGCGGGTAGCGATCGAGGTGGCGAAAGAGGGCGATGGGCTTTTGCACGCGGCAGGTGTAAAACTCAACGATGATCTCGGCATCCTGGCGGAGCACCACTTTGGGAGAAAAGTCTTCGGGGACTTTGGTGCGCCACTGCCACGGAATTTGCTGGGGAGGCGCGGCCACAAAGCGGTGGTGTACCCAGCGGGCGTAGCGGTTAAAGCGACCAAATTCTCGCACCTCGCGGGTGAAAATCGAGGCGGCGAGAAACGACGCCAGCGAGCCATCGCCGTCGATACCGGCCATCAGATTGGGCAAGGCTCCCATCGGCCTAGGTACTTGGTCGGGGGTGGTAACTTTGCTGATGGCCTCGTCTAGATATTCTGTAGTGCTGAGCAGGCCGGGTAGGGCAACGGTAGAACCCATGCCGCCGTTGGCGTCTTGGCGCAGGTAGGTCACCAGGCGCATGCCAGGGCGGATCCACAGGCCAGGCAGTTTGACTAGGGCCTCGGCGGGGTCAAGGGTGCTGACAAACCAGCGCCCCTCAGCGTTGGGGGCCGGAATGTTGTCCTCGGGCATATCCCCGACTCGGAATAGGTCGCCTAGGGCATTGAGTGAGTCCGGTAGCGGGCCATCGTCTTCGTCTTGACCACTGAGCTGGCCCGGCTGCTGTTCGTGGGGGGGAAGTACCAGAGTTTCGCGAATAAACTGGCTAACTTTTTGAACCGTAGCTAGGGGATATCTTTGAAACGACATGGATCACCGGGGCGGTGGCTAGGGAGAAAGCAATAGAACTGGCTGGGACGCTGCACCGTTTATAGGTTAAGGATGCCCTGAGGATACCCCTTACCCCCAGCCCTGGTCGGCAGCCAGGCCTAAATCAGGAACATTTCTACACCTGAAACAAGGGTTTGGGCACCGCTACCCAAGCATTTTGACGGTGGGACTGATGGGCTAAATCCATCAGGTGCTGCGATCGCACTCCATCCCAAATCGACGGCTCGGTTGCCTGACCGCGATCGATATCGCTGACCCAGTGGTTGACGACCCGCACGAAGGGGGCAATGCGGCCATCGCTGTAGGTGGTGGGAAACTGGAGGCGATCGGGAACCTGTAGTTCTGCCAGGGCTGCACCGCCTTGGCTGCCCCAGAGCTTGAAGCCGTGGACGTAGTCGGTGAGGTTGTCGCTGCCCAGCACCAGGGTGCCAGCGTCGCCGTAGACTTCGACCCAGTGGCCTCGCCCGGCGTAGGTGACGGAGCTAATCGCCACCTGGCAGGGGGCACCGTTGGCCAAATCGAGCATCAAACTACAGGTGTCGTCGGCATCTACCGGCTGAAGTTTTCCTGAGGGGTCGGGCCGCTGGGGAATGGCGGTGCTGAGGCGGGCGCACAGCCGCTCGATAGGGCCAAACAGCCAGGTGATGTAGTCGAAGCTGTGGGAGGCAAAGGCCCCCAGGGCACCGCCTCCCTGGTCTTGGCGGGAGTACCAGTTCCAGAGGCGGCTGGAGTCGGCGCGGCCCGGCACGGTCCAGGTGATGTTGACGAAACGCAGGTTGCCGACGTAGCCTGCGGCCAGCAGCTCGGCCAGCCGCTGCCAGGCGGGCACAAAGCGGAATTCAAAGTCCATGGTGGCGACGAGGTTGCGATCCCTAGCCAGCTTTGCAATCTCTTCGGCCTCGATCCCCGAGAGCGCCGTGGGCTTCTCCAGTAGCAGGTGCTTACTGGCTGCGAGCACAGTTTTGGCCTGGGGGTAGTGCAGAAAGGGCGGGGTGGCGACGGTCACCGCCTGCACCTGGGGTAGGGCCACGATCGCTTCTACACTGTCGCAGGCGTGGGGAATGCCGTGCTCAGCGGCGATCGCCTGTGCTTTGGCCAGATCGCGGTGATACACCGCGACCACCTCGGTGCGATGGTGGGCCTGCAATCCCGGTATGTGTACCTTCTGGCCAAAGCCGGTGCCCACCACCGCCACCTGAATCGGAGTTTCTGCCATAGCGACCTCATCTTTGCCCTTGTCGATGCCTTTATCAATGCAGGGGGCGGGCTAGATAGCCAGTGCCCTACCCCAGAGTAAGGGGCGAGCTGCGATCGCTACAATTAAACTGAACAGTTTAGTTCTGGGCAAAATCCAAAAAGTTTCTATGCAGGTTCCTTTAATTGGCAAGGTGCGTCGTCCGCTGGTGTGGCTGCTGGCCGGGCTGACAGCGGCGGCTGTGGTGGCAGGCGCAGTGGGGTTTGGGGTTTGGCGCAGCCGCCAGAGCGCTTACGACGTCGAGGCCTTTACAACGGCGGCTGCGATCGAGCCCTTGACGGTGCGGGTGGCGGCCAGCGGCACGGTGAGGCCGGTGCAGACGGTGAACCTCAGCCCTGAGAATGCCGGAATTTTAGAAGAACTCTTTGTCGAGCAGGGCGATCGCGTCGAGCAGGGCCAGATCATCGCCCGCATGAAAAGCCGCGACACCGCTACCCAGGTGGCCCAGAACCAGGCTGCTGTGGCTGAGGCCGAAGCTGCTCTAGCCGAGTTGCGCCAGGGCAACCGCCCCGACGAAATTACCCAGGCCGAGGCGACCGTTGAGGCCAACCGCGCCCAGGTGCGCGACGCCCAAGCGCGACTCGATCTCGCCACCAGCGATCTGGCCCGCCGCCAGCAGCTGTTTGACCGGGGAGCTGTGGCAGCCACCGACCTCGACACCGCCGCCCGCGAGCAGCGCAGCGCCCAGGCAGCCCTGGAGCAGGCCCAGGCCCGCGTCACCGAGTCGCAGCGGCGGGTAGATGACCTGCGCAGCGGGCCGCGCCAGGAGGCGATCGCCCAGGCCGAAGCCCGCTTAGCCCAGGCCCGCGCCCAGCTCGACGGAGCCCAGATTCGCCAGGATGAGACCCTGATTCGCGCCCCCTTTGGCGGCGTTGTCACCCAAAAATTTGCCACCGAAGGCGCGTTTGTCACCCCCACCACCTCAGCCTCTGAGCTGTCGTCAGCGACCTCTACGGCGATCGTGGCGCTGGCTGAAGATCTGGAGGTGCTGGCCGAGGTGCCCGAGGCCGACATTGCCCTAATCGAACCGGGGCAGACGGTGGAAGTGGTGGCCGATGCCTTTCCCGATCAGACTTTTGCGGGCCGGGTCAAGCTGGTGGCCCCCGAGGCGATCGAGCGCCAGAGCGTCACCCTATTTCAGGTGCGCATTGAGCTAATCGACGGCAAAGACATTCTGCGATCGAACATGAATGTCAACGTGAATTTTGTGGGCGATCAGCTGGCCGATGCCCTGGTGGTGCCAACGGTGGCGGTGGTAACCCAGGCCGGGGAGAGCGGGGTGCTGGTGCCCGGTGACAACCGCGATATTGTGTTTCAGCCGGTGACCCTAGGCCCCCAGGTCGGTAACCAAATTCAAATTGTTGACGGCATTGAGGAGGGCGATCGCGTCTTTGTCGATCTGCCCCCCGGTAAATCCCTCGAAAACATCACCGTCCGCCAAGAACAGTAGCAAACTGCTAATTTGCCCAGACCAGTAGATTAGGATGCCTCTGATGACCACTCAAGTCTCCTTACCAGCACCCCCTCCATCGCCGCCAGAGCAAGCCCTGATTCTGCCAGGCCGCTATGCTTGGAGCCATTTCAAAGGTCTTCAAGATTGGGCTGACCAAACGCCTGGCCTCAAAATTACGTACTTGGATGGCGCGATTGAACTTATGACGACTGGTAAGCCCCATGAGCGCATCAAAAAGTTAATGGCCATCTTGATCGAGGCCTACTGCTTTGAGCGCGGCATTCGCTTTTTCCCCTTAGGAAATGCCACCTGCGAAGCTGAGGAAAAAGGGGCCTCCTTTAACCCCGATGAATCTTACTGTTTTGAAACTGACAAAGACTATCCCGACCTGGGAATTGAGGTGGTTTTTACCAGTGGTGGCCTCGACAAACTGGAGAAGTACCGACGGTTTGACGTGACAGAAGTCTGGTTTTGGCAGCGCAATTGCCTTGCAATTTACCACCTCATTTCTACGGCTGCCGACGCGTCTGATTATCAGCTTGCCGATCGTAGCCGTTGGCTTCCTGATCTAGATATTGCGCTGCTCGAACGCTGCGTTCAGCTAGAAGAAGCCGGAGAAGCCCGGTCTCAATTCTTGGCTGCCCTAAGAGAAAATCCCTAAGCAAATTTTTCTATGAACCTGCAAGAAAGCCTGTCGATGGCGACCAAAACCCTGGCGGCTAACCGTCTCCGCAGCGCCCTCACCATGCTCGGCATTATCATCGGCAATGCCTCGGTGATTACGATGGTGGGTTTGGGCGAAGGGGCGCAGCGATATGTCAATGCCCAGCTCGAAACCCTGGGGCCAAACGTGCTGTTTGTGGTGCCGGGCAGCCGCGAAACACGGGAGCTAGGGTCGCTGGAGGTACCCCGCACGCTGGTGCTGGCCGATGCGGAGGCGATCGCGGCCCAGGTGCCCGCCGCCGCCGCCGTCGCCGCCGAGTCGAGCGGTCGCCAGCTCGTCACCTATCGCAACCGCAACGCCAACGTCAATGTGGTGGGCATTACCCCAGATTTTCTCACGGTGCGCAGCTTTGAGGTGGCCAACGGACGCTTTGTCAGCGATCTCGACCTAACCCGCAGCGCCCAGGTTGCCGTGATTGGTGAGACCCTGCGAGAACGGCTATTCGACGACGAATCGGCACTGGGTCAGCAAATTCGTATCGGGGGGATCACCTTTGACATCGTGGGGGTGCTAGAGAAGAAAGGCTCTAACCTGGGCCTCGACTACGACGACGCGGTAATGGTGCCGCTGACCACCAAAGATAGCCGCCTGGCCGGTACCGAGCGATCGCCCTACGGTATCGAAGTTTCATTCATTACCGTGTCGGCCCGCGATCGCGCCAGCATGGCCACGGCAGAATTTCAGATCACCAACCTGCTGCGCCTGCGCCACAACATTCGCGACGAGGACGACTTTTACATCAGCAGCCAAGACTCGCTGCTCACCATCGCCAACACGATTACCGGGGCGCTGACCCTGATGCTGGCCGCGATCGCCGGTATTTCCCTGTTTGTCGGCGGCATTGGCATTATGAACATCATGCTGGTGTCGGTGCGCGAGCGCACCCAGGAGATCGGGTTGAGGAAGGCGATCGGAGCTTCCCAGGGCGACATCTTGGGCCAGTTCTTAATTGAAGCCATTATTCTATCGATTGCCGGAGGCATGATTGGCACCGCCGTGGGGGTGAGCGGCATTTTGCTGATTGGGGTGCTGACTCCCTTTGAAGCCGGCATTTCAGTGGGGGCAATTCTGCTGACGGTGACTGTTTCGGGCGGCATTGGCCTGTTCTTTGGCGTGTTTCCGGCACGTCAGGCGGCTAAACTTGACCCGATTGTGGCCTTGAGAACGGCTTAATGGGGAGTGCCCCTGCGGATAACGATATGGCGTTTGAACTCGATCACCTGTTTATTTGCACTGCTCCCAACGCCCCTGCCGCCGAACAGCTGCTCCAGTTTGGGCTAGTGGAGGGCAGGGCTAACGTCCATGCCGGTCAAGGCACGGCTAACCGCTGCTTTTTCTTCCACAACCTGATGCTGGAGCTGCTGTGGGTGCACAATGCCGCTGAGGCCCAGTCTGACGACACTCGACCCACCTATCTGTGGGAGCGCTGGTCTGGTCTAGCCCAGGGCACCTGCCCCTTTGGGGTATGCCTTCGCCCAATCGCAGGCCCAGCCCCCGCAACCCTTCCCTTCCCCACTTGGAACTACCAGCCCGCTTACTTTCCGGCGGGCGTCGCTATCCCGGTAGCGACCAATGTGTCGGTGCTGAGCGAGCCGATGCTGTTTTATCTGCCCTTTGCCAAACGCCAGGATAGCTACACTGAAGCCAAGGCCCAACCCCTGGAGCATGCCTTTGGGTTACGCGAAGTGACGCGGGTTAGTTTGATTTTGACCCAAGCGCCGCCGCGATCGGGGGAATTGGAGGCGATCGCTGCCACCAACTTAATCGCTATCCAAACCAGCCCCGCCTATCTAATGGAACTCGGCTTTGATAGCGAGACCCAGGCCCAGCACCACGACTTTCGCCCCGCCCTACCGCTGATAGTCCACTGGTAAAAGCATGAACCTTCGTACCGCCATTGAAGCCGATTTACCGGCCCTAGCAACGCTATTTCGAGAAACGGTGCTAGTCAACGGCCCGCAGCACTACAGTCCGGCTCAAGTCGAGGCCTGGGCCGCCGTCGATGCCGCTAGCCCTCGGTTCCACCAGTTCATCTTGGCCGTAACCACCTATGTGGCCGAGGACGATACCGCCATCCTCGGCTTTGCGGGCATTGGCGACGACGGCTATGTGGCGTCTACCTACGTACGCCACGACTGTCTGCACCGGGGCGTGGGCTCGCTGCTGATGCAGGCGGTGCTGGCCCACGCTCAAGAGAAGCAAATCCAGCGCCTCTACGCCGAGGCTAGCGAGTTTAGCCTGGGGCTATTCCAAAAATTTGGCTTTAGCCAGTACGACACCGAAGTGGTCGATCGCAACGGGGTGCAGTTCACGCGTTATCTGATGGAGCGACAGTTGGCTGAGACCGGAGTCTAGGGTGGGGAGTAGGGGGTAGGGGGTAGGGAGCAGCCCTAACCCCCTACTCCCTACCCCTGTTTACTTCCTTGCCACCCCATCCACCCGGGCCGCATGCTTGACCGCCGAGGCCACAGCAGCAGCCACCCTTTCATCAAACACCGAGGGGATGATGTGCTCGCGATCGAGTTCGTGGGGGCTGACCAGGGCCGCGATCGCATAGGCTGCCTCTAGATACATCGACGGCGTAATTTCCTGGGCGCGACAGTCGAGCGCCCCCCGCAGCACGCCTGGGAAGGCCAGCACGTTGTTGATCTGGTTGGGGTAGTCGCTGCGGCCCGTGGCCATCACGGCCACTTTATCCGCCACCAGCTCGGGCTGAATTTCGGGAATGGGGTTGGCCATAGCAAACACGATCGGGTCTGCCGCCATGGAGGCCACCATCTCTACCGACACGACCCCCGGCGCGCTGACGCCTAAAAAGATGTCGGCCCCCACCATGGCGTCAGCCAGGGTGCCCGAGGCTTCCACAGCAAATTCCTGCTTTTGGGCATTGAGATCGTCGCGGCTCAGCGAGAGAATGCCCTTCGAATCACAGAGCACAATGGAGGTAGCGCCGGCCTTTTGCAGCAGCTTGGCGATCGCCACCCCCGCCGCCCCGGCTCCGTTGATCACCACCTTGACCTGGGTGAGAGACTTGTTCACCAGCTTGAGGGCGTTGACCAGCGCCGCCAGGGTGACGATGGCGGTGCCGTGCTGGTCGTCGTGAAAGACCGGGATATCTAGCTCCTGGCGCAGGCGAGCTTCGATTTCAAAGCAGCGGGGGGCGCTGATGTCTTCCAGGTTGACGCCGCCGAAGACGGGGGCTAGCTGCTTTACCGCCGTCACGATCGCGTCGGTGTCCTGGGTATCCAGACAAATCGGGAAGGCATCCAGCCCGGCGAATTTTTTAAATAGCAGCGCCTTGCCTTCCATTACGGGCAGGGCGGCTTCGGGGCCGAGGTTGCCCAGCCCCAGCACGGCGCTGCCGTCGGTGACGATCGCCACCGTGTTGCCCTTGATGGTGAGGTCATAGACGCGATCGGGGTGCTCGGCGATTTCAACGCACACCCGACCCACGCCGGGGGTATAGGCCATGGCCAGGTCATCCTGGTTGTGCAGCTCTAGCTTGCTCTCGACGCTGATCTTGCCGCCCTCGTGAATCGCGAAGGTGCGATCGCAGATCTCCAGAATCTCTACCGCTTCGACGGTTTTGACCGCCGCAATAATGTCTTCTACGTGGGCTTCGCTAGAGGCATCGACGTGCAGCACCCGCACCATGTCGTAGCGGCTGCGGCTGAGCAGCTCAAAGTCGCCCAGGTTGCCCCCGGCCTCGGCAATGGCCTGGGTAACGCGCGCCAGCATGCCGGTTTTATTGGGCAGCTTGAGCCGCAGACTGAGACTGTAACTGGGGTTGGGGGTAAGAGTTGCCATGCCAAAACCTTTGGGCGATCGCCAGCGAAACAAAAATGCTGTCCTGAGGGAATATTAAGACCAGCTCCCTAGTTTAGGCGACTAAGTCTCTCCCGTCTGTGTCTCCCAGTGTGTGTGAAGATAGCAGTAGCGTCTGTTACCTATGCACGGTTTCTGGCGCACGGTTCCTGGCTACCCTCCTCATCGCCATGCCCAGTCTCTACAGCGAAGTCACCATCAACGCCCCCCGGTTTGCCGTCTGGGATGCCCTCGTCCGCAAAGAAGAGTGGCACCGTTGGAACACCTTTCTCTACGACTGCGACCCCAACCTGCCGATCCGCCCCGGCGGCGAAATCTTCCTTGCCCTGCGCCGCCTTGAGGGCGAAGACGAAACCGAGTTTCAGCCCCGCATTGTGGTCGTGCAGCCCAACCACTGCCTGCGGTGGATTTCCAAAGGCCCTGGCTTTAAGAGCGAGCACGTGTTTGAACTGAAAGATGTCGGCCCCAACCGCACCAAATACATTCACCAGGAGCGCATCTCTGGCCTGCTCTCCCAGGTATTTCTGCCCTTCATTCGCCGCGACGAGAAGGAGGGCATTCGCCGGATGGGCCGACAGATCAAGCGCTACGTTGAGCACCACTACCGGCGGCAGTGGTGACGGGGATTAGGGGTGGGTGGGTTTTGAATGCCTCAGCGAGCCACCCTCCAGATTGGATCTTGACCTCAATCGCAAACGAGCCTTAGGACGAGGCCAAAAGTTTGGAATTTAGCTTGAAAGCACCTCGATTCGATCGGACGGGGCGATCGCTGCGCTGGGGATGGGGTTCACCCACCAGAATGACCGAGCCAGTGAGCTGATCAACCAGGGATGTGGTCTGTGAGCCCACGGTGAGCCCGTTGCCGACTCGACGGCGCTGTAATCGCAGCATTACTACATCGAATTGCGACGCCATTTTGACAATGGTAGACACCACGTTGTCCCCTGGCACAAGGCGAATGTCGATGTCGATATCCGCAGCGGGAAACCGATTGACCAACAGGTCTAGCTGCTTGGCCAACCGGCTGCGCTGGAGTTCTGAGGCCCGCGAACTGTGCACATGCAGCAGCGTAATTTTGGCCTGGTAGGTACTGGCCAGTACCTGAGCAAAGCGCAGGGTGCGGAGGTTAGCGGGGGACGGGTTCTCAATGGGCAGCAGAATGGTTTTGCAGGTGGTGGGCGAATCTAGCAGGCGCGCCACCACTACCGGGCAGTGGGCCGACCACAAAATATTGTCTTGAATGTTGCTGAAGAGTCGAGCACCTAGGCGCGATCGCCGCCCCATGCCCAGCAGAATTAGGTTGGCATTTTCCTCCCGACTGAGGTGAGAAATCCCCTGGGCCACGTTATAGTCAATTCTCAACCGGGGGTCGATTTCGGCTTCTAAGGTGGCGCTAATGGCCTGGGCAGCTTCTAACCGCTGGCGGCTGTTGGCCATAGCTCTGGCCAACTGGGGTGAATCCATTTGGGGCTGGGCCAGGGCCACCACCAGCGGAATCACCCGCCCGTTTTCATGGCGGGCCACCGCTGCCGCTAGCTCAAGCAACCACTGCTCGGTGTTGGGGTTATAGACCGGCACCACCACCGTAAACGATTCTGGAATGTCGCTGGGCGGGGGGAGCCAATCGAGGATTTCAGTTTCAGTGAAGCTATCCACTGCGATGAGCTGTTTTCCTGCCCTAGTGGTGACCAGCGGGCCTAAAATGGCCGTCACCAGCATGAGCAAAATGACGCTGTTAAACACCTGTGAGTTAATAATTTCGGCTTCATAGCCCACCAGTGCCGCCGCCAGCGTTGCCGCCACCTGGGGAATCGACAGGGACCACATCGTCCAGGTCTCAGGCCAGGTATAGCCGTAGAGCATCTTGGCACCCAGAGAGGCTAGCCCCTTGGTTAGCAACAGCATGCCGACAATGATCAAAGGCAGCTCAATCGATCGCAGAATGTCGCCAAAGGCATTTAGATCGAGCAGCAGCCCCATGGCTACAAAAAACATGGGAATAAATAAAACGCTGCCCAAAAATTCTGTTTTCTCTTTGACCGGGCCATCGCCAATCACGCTGTTGATAGCTAGGCCCGCCAGAAAGGCACCAATAATGCTTTCTACCCCAATCAGCTGGGCTCCCAAGGCGCAGAGAAAAACCGATAGCATCACAAACAGGAATTGGTTGCCTTCGTCCTTACCCGTTTTGCTAAAGAACAGTTTGCTGAGCTGTTTGAGTCCCACTAAGACTGCGATCGTGTATAAGGTCAGCGACCCCAACAAGATTGCTAGCTTAAGCGCCGAGAAGTCCCCCTGGTTAACACCCAGGCAAATAGCCAGCACCAGCAGCGACCCAATGTCTGTAAAAATTGTCGCTCCAACGGTAACCGTTACCGCTTCGTTATTGACAATGCCAAACCGCTGCACGATGGGATACGCCAGCAGCGTGTGAGAGGCCAGCAGCGAGCCAATTAACACCGCCGCCAACCAGCCAAAGTTAAAGAATAAACCAACCGCAATCCCGCCCAGCATCGGGACAGCAAAAGTCAGCATGCCAAAGCCAAGGGAGCGATTGCGCGTTTTCTGAAATAGGGCCATGTCAATCTCAAGACCGGCCACAAACATCAGATATATTTTGCCGATTTCTGAAAACAGCTTCATGATGTCGGTGTCAGCATTGAGCCAACCCAAGCCGCTGCTGCCAAATAACACCCCAGCTAGCAATAGTCCAATCAATCCGGGTAGTCTAAACCGCTCAAAAATTGGCGGTGTGATCAACACAATCGCCAGCAGCAGCACAAACGTTGTAATCGGTTCTTTTAACGTTTCTGAGACAGGTTCTACTAAAAAGAGAAACATATGCGGCCCTTAGCATAAAGAGAGCCAGGACGGTTAAGACCTGGCTATGGGGTTGCTTAATATTGACTTTGATTAAGTCGGCTCTCCTAAGAGTCGTACTCCTAGGCTAAGTCTGTCTCTCTATCCAAAGAAAGAATTTTGCTCTCTGCCCCGTCTGCAGCATGAAAGCCGCCCTGAATCTCAGAGCGGCTTTCATGTTGACGCTATCTAGCCACTAGACACCTAGAGGAGCATAGCCCCGTAGAACATTCCCTAGAACGTCACGCCCAGTAGCTAACCCAGCGGCTTAGTAGTCGAAGTCGCCGCCCATGCCAGCGCCTGCGGGGGCGCCTTCCTTGGGCTCGGGCAGATCGACCACGATGCACTCGGTAGTCAGCACCATACCAGCGATGGAGGCCGCGTTCTGCAGAGCAGAGCGGGTCACCTTGGCGGGGTCAACGATACCGGCATCAAACATATCGACGAACTCACCGTTGGCGGCGTTATAGCCCACGTTGAAATCCTTCTCTTTGACGCGCTCGGCGATTACGGCACCGTTTTGGCCAGCGTTCTGGGCAATGCGCATCAGAGGAGCAGCCAGGGCACGGGCCACGATCGCAGCCCCAGTGTGCTCTTCAGCAGTCAGGTTGGCTTCGAGCCACTCAGTCAGAGCAGGCACCAAGTGGGCCAGGGTGGTACCGCCGCCGGGCACGATGCCTTCTTCAACCGCTGCCTTGGTGGCGTTGATGGCATCTTCGAGGCGCAGCTTGCGATCCTTCATCTCGGTTTCGGTGGCGGCACCGACCTTGATTACAGCCACACCACCAGAGAGCTTAGCTAGGCGCTCTTGCAGCTTCTCTTTGTCGTAGGTTGACTCGGTTTCGTCAATCTGGCGACGGATCTGCTCACAGCGGGCCTTGACATCCTTCTCGTTGCCTTCGGCGACGATGGTGGTGGTGTCTTTGGTGATGGTGAGGCGGCGAGCCTGACCCAGCATGTCGAGCTTGGTGTTGTCGAGCTTGAGGCCGGTGTCTTCAGAGATCACCTGACCACCAGTCAGCACGGCGATGTCTTCGAGCATGGCTTTGCGGCGATCGCCAAACCCAGGCGCTTTCACAGCAGCCACGTTCAGCACACCGCGCAGACGGTTGACCACCAGGGTAGCCAGCGCCTCTTTCTCAATGTCTTCGGCGATGATGATCAGGGGACGACCAGAGCGGGCAACCTGCTCAAGCACAGGCACCAGATCTTGCACCAGGGCAATTTTCTTGTCGGTGATCAGAATGTAGGGCTCATCCAGCACCGCTTCCATGCGCTCGGTGTCGGTAACGAAGTAAGGGGAGACATAACCCTTGTCAAAGCGCATGCCTTCGGTGACTTCCAGTTCGGTGGTCATCGACTTGCCTTCTTCCAGGGAGATGACGCCTTCGCGACCTACTTTCTCCATGGCTTCGGCAATCATGGCACCCACTTCTTCGTCGTTACCGGCGGAGATGGAGCCCACCTGAGCGATCGACTTAGAGTCGCCGACGGGGCGGGCGTGCTCAGCAATTTTTTCGACTAGAAACGCGGTGGCCTTATCGATACCGCGCTTCAGCGAAATGGCGTTAGCGCCAGCGGCGACGTTGCGCATCCCTTCTTTGACCATGGCGTGGGCCAAGACGGTGGCGGTAGTGGTACCGTCGCCAGCAGCGTCGTTGGTTTTAGAAGCGGCCTGACGAATCAGGGCGACGCCAGTGTTCTCGATGTTGTCTTCGAGTTCGATTTCTTTGGCGATGGTGACGCCGTCATTGACAATCTGGGGCGCGCCAAACTTTTTCTCAAGCACCACGTTGCGGCCTTTGGGGCCGAGGGTAACAGCCACGGCCTCAGTCAGAATGTCCATACCGCGCTCGAGGGCACGACGGGCGTTTTCGTTATAAACAATGCGCTTAGCCATAGATTCGATGTTCTCCGGGAAGAAGATAAGAAGTGAATGCGAAAACGTGAAGGGAATTTAAGAGTCAGAATTTAGGAGTTCAGCTTAGTAGGTTGGGTGAAGCGTTAGCGGAACCCAACAAAACCTGGCATGGCTGATGGTGGGCAGTGCCCACCCTACGGATTGCCTACAGAGCACCCGCACAGCATCCCAAATTCAGAATTGGTTTAGCCAAGAACGGCGAGGATGTCTTTCTCAGAAAGCAGCACAAACTCGTCGCCGCCCAGCTTGATGTCGGTACCGGCGTACTTGGAGTAGAGCACCTTGTCGCCAATTTTGACTTCCAGCGCCTGGCGGGTACCTTTGTCGTCGGTTTTACCGGGGCCTACGGCGGTGATTTCACCCACCTGAGGCTTTTCCTTGGCGGTGTCAGGTAGCAGAATGCCGCCAGCAGTGGTCTCTTCGGACGCACTTACTTTAATCAAAACTCGATCGGCTAGGGGCTTAACGCTAGATGCCGCCAAAGTGATAGCTGCCATACAATGCTTCTCCGGATTTGCTATTAAGACAGCGCCTGGGGGGAATTACACTCGGCCCCGTTCAGACGCATTACACAGGTTTTCGAAGCTTAGCACTCGCAAGCTCCGAGTGCTAATTTACGATGCCAGGGGGGCGATCGCAACAAAGCTCTCTGTACGGGTTCCCGAACTGGGTTGCTCTAGATAGGATTGATCGATGCTTAAACTCAAGGTTTTGCTGCCCATTCTCACCAGCTTTTTGTTCGCGGGCAGCTTTGTGGCGGGCAAATATACGACGGTCGATCTGGGGCCGCTGACCACCTCGCTGCTGCGTTACGTCATTGCCATGGGGGTGTTGGGTCTATTCATTGCCCGCAGTACCCAGCCGATTAAGGCTCTCACCGTCGCCCGCGCCGACTGGGGAGCGATGGCGCTATTGGGTCTATTTGGCGTGGTGGGTTATCACTATTTTTTCTTTAGCAGTCTGCGCTACACGGCTACGGCCAACACCGCCATTATCAACGCCTTTAATCCGGTGGTGACGGGGGTGATGGCGGCGCTGTTTATTGGTGAGCGACTGACCCGTCGCCAGTACGGCGGCATTGTGCTGGCGCTGCTGGGGGTGCTGACCCTGCTAACTCGCGGCAACATCACCGCCCTGCTCACTCTGGAGCTTAACCGGGGCGACGGGCTAATGCTGTGCGCCGTGCTGTGCTGGGTAGTGTATTCCTTAATCATCAAGCAGCTGAGCCAGCGCTACTCGGGGTTGACGATTACTTTCTACGCCGCCGTGGCCGGGGTGGGGCAACTGCTGGTGCTGGCCTCGCTGGAACGCTGGTGGCTACAGTTGGCGACCCTCTCTCTAGCCTCATCGATCGCCATTCTCTACATGGGGGTGGCAGCTTCGGGGGTGGCCTATCTATTGTTTAACCTCAGCATTCAGCAGGTTGGCCCTACCCGCACGGCTAGTGTGGTCTATAGTTTGGTGCCGATCTTTGTGGCGGCGCTGGCCTGGCTGTTTTTTCGAGAGCCGCTGACGGCAACGATGGTGGCCAGCATGGGGTTAATTTTACTGGGCGTAAATGTGGTGCTCAGTCAGCCTAAGGTGTGAGTGATGTGGGTCTGCTGTTCGATACCTTGGACATAGCCCTTGTTAACGAGTTAACTATTCGGAGGCGTTATGGCATCGCTTTTACCGTCTTTTTTGAGTCCGTTTTTGGCTGGTCTTGGCCCCCTCGATATTTTTGGCAGCACGGTTCTGCTCAGCGGTTTGGACGATAACGATCTCAGCGGCGGCCCAGACAACGAAATTTTGTTGGGCCTCTGGGACAACAATCGACTGTTTGGTGACGGGGGGGACGACTGGCTTTTGGGCGGCCTGGGCGATGATTTTCTCGACGGGGGTTTGGGCAACAATCGGCTCGTTACCGGGCCGGGGCAAGATACCGTTGTGCTCAAAAACGATGGCCGGGTCGATACGGTGGTGGACTTTATCCCCGGCGTCGATCGCTTCTTGCTGCCAGGGGGCTTGAGTTTTGGGCAAATTGCGATCGCCCAGCAGGGGGCCAACACCACCCTGCGCTACCTAAACCAGCCAGAACCCAGCGTCATTCTTCTCAATGTGGAGGCCACCAGTCTTACGCCTGAGAGTTTTCAGACCCAGGCGCTGGTGCCCAGCTTTGATAGCCTGACTGTTTTTGGCGACAGTCTGTCAGACCCCGGCAACCTGTTTGGGCTGACGGGCTTTTTTCCGCCCTTTCCCTATTCTCAGGGCCGGTTTTCTAACGGCGATCTCTGGGCAGATTATCTGGTAGATGACCTCGGGTTTGAGCCTGCTCAGGTGCAAAATTTTGCTGTGGGGGGAGCCACCACTAGCCGCGACAACGGCCTCACCCCCCTGATTGGATCGCTGACGGGCACAGAGGTTAATCTGCCAGGATTGCTCGATGAAATCGACAGCTATCTGGGCGGTCTGGGGGCGGGAGCGGCTAACCCCGACGGTCTCTACGTGGTGTGGGCCGGGGCCAACGATCTATTCAATCTACCCAGCGATCCGGCTGCTATTCCAGACTTTTTAGCGGCATCGGTAAAGAATATCGCCACGGCGATTAGTCAGCTGGCGGCGCGGGGAGCCGACACATTTTTAGTGCCCAATTTGCCGAACCTCGGTCTTACTCCCCGCACCTTGGGCGATGGTACCAGCGAGCAGGCGACTGCGTTGAGTCAGGGGTTTAATGCGGGTCTAGCGAATACCTTGACCGCCCTGGAGCAAAGCCTGGCCGGTGCGATCGATATTATTCCGGTGGATCTGTTTGGGTTGACCACCGAGATTATTGCCACGCCAGCGGAGTTTGGCTTTACCAACGTCGCCGATCCGCTGCTCAACCAGGGCTTGCTCGACGACCCCGGCTATTTCTGGTGGGATCAGCAGCATCCCACGACCACCGTGCACGAACTGCTGGCGGATGTGTTTCAGACGAGTCTGGTGGAGGCGGGGTACTTGCAGCCTGGCGATCGCGCGATGCCAGCGCTGGCTGCCGAAGAGTTGGCGCTGTCTGGAGCGCTTACCCAAGGTGAAACCCTGGGAGTCTTCTCCGATTGGGAGAGTAGTTGGGCGGCGACCTCGCTCAGTTCCCTTGAGATGACTCCAGCGGTGGTTTGAGGCCGTGGGCATGGTTGGGGCGATTGGCCTTCGGCCACCCTTTGGGAACGCAGCCAAACACCCGGCGGATCAGAGTCTCCGCCGGGCGTCATCAAGCTAACCCCAGTTGTGAATGACCTGGACTCAGTCCAGGGGGATTGCAGGTTTAGTAGCTGTCGTCACCAGTGACAGTGTGCAGGGCAAGGTCGTGGTTGGCCCGGTTGAGGCGATCGGCGATCGCCCGTCGCCACTTGAGGCTAATGCTGTCGTCTGCGAGTACTTCTTGGGCTTCTTCGCGATACAGAGCGCTTTGTACGGTATCGACTTTTTCGAGCTGCTTAAGGTGCTCAAGCACTTCTTGGGGATTGTTCATAAGAGATAGTCCTTACACATAAAGGGTAACCAGACTCGTTTTGGGGTACCAGGCCTGGGTGTATGACCCCATTCTCCGAGAACCCACCCACAACGGCCACTGTTCAGGCTGAACCTTTACGCCCCGATAAAGTTTGTTGTGCTTCGCAACAGGACGTTGCACTTAGCGCCAGCGAAAATTTACTGAACCGACCCTATTTGGATCCGTAAGTCAACCTTAGTTGATCGGCATGATTGCGGTGATATTCTCTCTAACCGTGGTTAACAATTGGACGTTTCTGCCTCAATTGCCTGTTCAGGTCATAGGCTGAATGGAGTAGAGGGGTGCTGTTTCAGGGGAGAGTCAAGCATGGAGATGGCTGCCAACGGCGCGATCGCGGCGGCGTATTTCATCATTCCCCTCACGCTACTGCCGCTGTTGCTAACAGCCAAACGTGAAATTTGGCTCAATCTATTGCTGATGATCATGTTTGTCTTCAGCTGTGGTGTAGGCCATACTCTCAGCGCCATGAACCTTCACAGCACTCCCTGGCACTGGATGACGGCGGGGGTTTCCTGGGCGGCAGTCTTGGTTTTGCTCAGAAGCCAAACCCGGCTGCGCTATCTGGGGGAAACCTTTCACCTGCTAGAGGCCACCTGGGAACAGGCCCTCACCGGAAAACTGCTCTGCGAGCGCAGCGGCGACGACCTGACCATGATCAAGCTCAACCCCGCCGCCAGAGTAATCACCAAAGACTTGCTCAAGCCGGGCGATCGCCTCTGCGAAAAAATGCCCATCCACCGTCAGCAGGTCTACCCCTATCAGGTGCCCCTGATTGACCTCTACCTAGAGGCGTTGGAATCGGGCCAGCCCAAGCGCCTTGAATACCAGTACAAGGGCGAGATTTCTGGCTGGTACATGACCCTGGTCACCCCCATTTCCCCAAACCTGCTCTACATGACCTTCACCGAAGTGAGCGGCGTCATTCACGACCCGCTCACGGGCCTCTACAATCGCCGGGTGCTAGAAATGGAGCTAGAGGCCTGGGAAGTGTGCCTCTTTGTTGACCTCGATCGCTTCAAGCTGATCAACGATCAGCGAGGGCACTATCTGGGCGATGAGCTGCTCAAGGCCGTCGCAACGGTGCTGCAAGACCACGCCCAACGCTACAACGGCATGGCTGTACGCAACGGTGGCGATGAATTTTTGCTGCTGCTGCCCGCCTCTGACCCGGCTCCACCGGAGCCCTGCCCCATGCCAGTAGCCATTGCCACCAGCGTGCTCGAAGCAATCTTGGCCATTGAACTTGAAGGGGCCAACGTAGGGGCTTCCATCGGGGTGGCCAGCGGCACCATCGACGCCTTTGAGGAAGATACCTCGATCAACCGACTGCTCCAGGCCGCCGAAACCGCCCTGCGAGAGGCCAAACGCAACCGGCGATCTAACTCACCCCAGCACCGCATCCAGATGTGGAATAGCGACCTGGCTCGGCGGCGGCTGCGCCAGATTACCCTCGAAGCCTACCTAGAACAGCGCAGCAGCGAAGCCGAATTTTGGCTGGCCTACCAGCCCATCTGCGACATGACAACCGGGGCCATTGTCGGGGCCGAAGCCCTCATTCGGTGGGACTCGGGCCGTCTGGGTAGAGTGTCACCCTCAGAGTTTATTCCCGTGGCTGAAGCCACGGGGCTGGTGCACCGCATTAGCGACTGGGTACTCTGCCACGCCCTCGAACAGCTGGCCCAGTGGCAGGAGATGGCCCCACAGTTTACCCTCTCCATCAACATCAGCCCCCTGGAGCTGGAGGACGACGACTTTTTAGACCGCATTATGCATCGGGTTGCCGGGGCGGGCATTGCCAGCAACCACTTTGGCATCGAAATTACCGAGCGCGGCATCTACAACAACCTCGATCGCTACCTGCAAAGCCTGCAAGGGCTGCGAGATATGTCGCTGCGGCTCAAGGTGGATGACTTTGGCATCGGGCAGTCGGGGCTGGCTCAGCTGTTGCAGTTTCGCTTTGACGAGGTCAAGGTCGATCGCTATTTCATTCCGACCAATGCCCAAAATCTGGAGAAGGTGGCGATCTGTCGGGCGATCGCCAATCTGTCGGAGGGCATTAACTTTAGCCTGGTGGCCGAAGGCATCGAGCAGGCCAGCCAGCGCGACCTCATGCTGAGTTTGAACTACAACTACGGCCAGGGCTATCTATTCTCTCGGCCGATGACAGCCCCGAATTTGACAACCCTGCTAAGGGAGGGGACTTGTTTGGCACCGAGGTGAGGGGGTGGGGACGGTAGGGAGTAGGGAGTGGGGGGTGAGGGGTTAAACGGTAGCTTACAATACAAAATATTGCTATTTGACTGAGCGGCTGCGCCCTGGCGGAACCTTAATAACAGCAGCAAAATTAGCTGTTTCACCAATCCCTTCATTCCCTGGTGTTCGTCTATGGCCTCTATTTTGTCCGATGCTAACCGCCGTCTAGAGCGGGCGCTCAAGTATGTTTCGATCTCCGAAGATGCCTCGGAGCGGCTGCGCTACCCCAAGGCTAGCCTCACCGTCTCCATTCCCGTGCGGATGGACAACGGCACCCTGAAGGTGTTTCAGGGCTACCGGGTGCGCTACGACGACACCCGCGGCCCCACCAAGGGCGGCATTCGCTTTCACCCCGATGTCACCCTCGACGAGGTGCAGTCCCTGGCGTTTTGGATGACGTTTAAGTGCGCGGCGCTGAATCTACCCCTGGGCGGTGCCAAGGGCGGCGTCACGGTCAACCCTAAGGAGCTGTCAAAGTTTGAGCTGGAGCGGCTGAGCCGGGGGTATATCGATGCGATCGCCAACTTCATCGGCCCCGATGTCGATATCCCCGCCCCCGATGTCTACACCAACCCCATGATCATGGGCTGGATGATGGATCAGTACAGCATCATTTGCCGCAAGCTCAGCCCGGCAGTGATTACCGGCAAACCCCTCAGCATGGGCGGCAGCCAGGGGCGCGACACCGCCACCGGCACCGGCGCGTTCTACGTGCTGCAGGCGATGATGGCCAAGTTTGACCGCATTCCCCAAAACACCACCGTGGCAGTGCAGGGGTTCGGCAATGCGGGCAGCGTCATCGCCCGGCTGCTGTTTGATGCGGGGTATAAGGTAGTGGCAATTAGCGATTCCCAGGGCGGCATCTATGCCCCCTCCGGGCTCGACATTCCCAGTATTCAGCAGTTTAAGACCTCCACCCGCAGTCTTAAGGCAGTGTACTGCGAAGGCACCGTCTGCAATACGGTGAACGACCACACCACCATCACCAACGAAGAGCTGCTGGCCCTGGATGTGGATATTTTGATTCCGGCGGCGCTGGAGAACCAGATTACCGCAGAGAATGCCAACGTCATTCAGGCCCGCTACATCTTTGAGGTGGCCAACGGCCCGATCACCTCCGAAGCCGACGACATTTTGTCGGCCAAGGGCGTTTATGTCTTCCCCGACATTTTGGTGAATGCGGGCGGGGTCACCGTCAGCTACTTTGAGTGGGTGCAAAACCGCAGCGGCCTCTACTGGTCGGTGGAGGATGTCAACGCCCGACTCAAAACCATGATGGTGACCGAGGGCGAACGCATCTGGAAGATTGCCCAAGATCTCGATATCCGCCCCCGCACCGCTGCCTACGTGCACGCCCTAGAGCGCCTCGGCGATGCCCTCAACGCCAAGGGCACCCGCGACTACTACGTCAGCGGCATCTAATCCTGAATCCGCCTTGGCTGCCCCCGGTTAGGCTGGGCAAACACCGTTTGCCCCTACGCAAGCCGCCTGTTTGGCATCAGGGTTGTGCGATTCGGATTAGCCATATCTTGGCGCTATTCGAGCGCTAGAAGTCCGGTACATCCCGAACAATTAGCGCCCGAAACGGCGATTGATCAAAGGTGTCTAGATAGCCCTGGCCCAGGTAGGTAGAGGCCGCCGTCTGCCCCCGCTGGTAGCGGTTAAAGAAAGCTGTACTCAAACCCTTGAGGTAAGGGTGAGCCGCCCGAGCATCTGGCCCCAAGAATCCGGGTGGGAGCGGCAGCGCACCGTCGCTGGTGTCGCCCTCTAAAAATGAGAAGTGGGTGCCTGCGCCCATCACCACCAAATGCTTCTCGGGGCTGGCAATCCAGTCAAACGGCTGAATCTGCTCGGGTACGGCGGGGGTAAAGAAATCGTCGGTGCCCGCCACCACCATCACCGGAATCTCGACCTGACTGAGACCGGCTTCGCCAAAGATGTGGCTGGTGAGGGGGTTAATGGCGATCGCGCTCGTCACCCGCTGATCCCTTAAGGAAGCGGGCAGGTCGGTGGCGATCGCTAGCACCTCACACTGCACCAGCAGCGAGAGATTGAGCGAGACACCGCTCTGGGTTGGTGACGGGCACACCTGTCGCAGGGCTTCAGGGTTAAACGTTGCCCCAGCCACCGCCAGCGCCGTGTAAGCCCCCAACGATTGGCCCACCACACCGACCTGGGCCAGATCTAGTCGCCCAATACTGGGATCCGCTTGAGCTAAAGTCTCCAGGGTATCGAGCACCGCTGTCACATCCCGCGGGCGACTCAGCAGCGTGATCGGGTCAGGGGGCTGGGCCATGCCGCTGAGAAACTGCTCAAACTGAGCCCCGTTGTCGTCGTGCTCAAGCACCACCGCGCCATAGCCATGGCTCGCCAGATGTTCGGCCAGATACCTCAGGGTCTGCCGACTCGATGCGGCCCCGTGGCTGATGACCACCACCGGCAAAGAGCCTGGCGGCGCAGAGATCTGCGGCAGATACAGGTCAGCCACCGGTCGCGTTCGCCGCAGCGCATTCTCGAACTCAAGGGTGCGCCGCTCCCAGGGGTAGGCCCCTGGCTGCTCGGGCATTTTCTGGGAAAGGGCGGTGGACGCGGGGGTAAGGTTTTGCCGGGCCTGGGTCTCTAGGGCCGTTAGCACCGTGTTTCGCTGCTGAAAAAAAGCCTGGCCTTCGCCCAACAATTCCCGAGCCAGGGCATAGTCAATCTGCACAGTGTCTAACGGAAACTGCTGCAACGCATGCAGGGTCGTCAGCCCTGGAGCTTGAGCCGCAGCCAAAATTAGGCTGGCCCGCAGGGCCGAAAACCCGCTGCGCCGGTCGTCGGTTTGCACTAAATAACCGAGCTGCCCCAGTAGCCGCATACCCACGGGAGAATAGGTCAGCTCCGCCACCGTTACCACATCGAGCGCAAAAGGCCGGGTCAGCCAACCTCGCAGGCCGTCGAGCTGGCTGGGGGAAAGCTGTCGGGCAATGGGGCGCAGACTGCCCCGCACCTCTCCCGTATCGGCAAAGTGCTGAAGGTCGTCTACGCGCACGGTAATCTCAAAGGGGCCGTAGAAAAACTCAAGGCGCTCAGCGGCCAGCCCAGGCAGCGCCAACAGAGCGCTGCTGAGGGCTGCAATTAACGATCGCCACCATCGACGGTTTACCCTGTGCCCTTTCAGCCATGCCATAGCCATTCAGTGGATGAGAAGAACGTTAGACCCCACAGCCGACCTCAAAAATCCTACAGCGCCGTCAGATTCAGCGCTGTAGCACCTTTAGCCCCACGGTCGGGAATTGGCCGCTGGCCACGGCAAACTGCACCCAGGCTGTCGCTAGAGTTTCTAAACTGCGGGCGACCCTCAGCCCGCCCGCATCCAGCGCGTCGTAACCACAATCTTCAATCAGGCCCGCCACCGTGGCCTTGGCCGAGCCATCGTCGCCGCAGTAGAACAAGCTGGGGCGATGCCCCCCAAACTCCCTCGACTCCGCCGCAATAATTTCCGCAAAGGTGAGGTTGAAGGCTTCAACCACCCTAGCCTGGGGGGCGAGCCGTTGCACCTGCTCCGCCACAGAACTCGTTAAATCCGTAGCCAGGCCGATGGTTTGCCCCGTGAAATCGGGACGCAGCCCGCTGACGCAGGTGATGATGATTTTGCCGTCAAAGGGGCTGCCAGCGGCGATCGCATCCTCTAGCTGCGGCAGCGCCACCGCCAGCATCACCACCTCGCTTTGGGCCACGGCCTCAGCGGGGGTGCCCACCTGAGCCTTCGGCCCCGCCGTTTCGGCCAGATGCCTGAGCTTGGCCTCATCTCTGGAGTAGGAAAAGATTACCTCGTGGCCCGCTTTAGCCCAGAGTAAACCTAGCCCAGCCCCCACGTTGCCCGAGCCTAAAATACCAATTTTCATGACGGCCCCCTCCTCATGCTGGCTGGGGCAGCATCGCCGCCATCGCCTTCTCTAGGCCTTTGGGGTCGCTGAGCAGCTGAGCCGCTATGGCCTGGGCCTGGTCACCAGGGTAAACGTCCTCTGTACCATCCACCACCGCCTGGAGCGCCGCCTGAACCACCGTCTCTGGGGCCACCTTAGGAGGCGGAAAATCTTGGCTGCCCTTGGTATCTACCGTGGCGGGCATGACGCCAATCACCAGGGTATTTTGCGCCGCCAGCTCGGCCCGCACCCCTTGGGTCAAGATGTAGCCGGCCCCCTTAGAGGCGCTGTAGGACGCGTTCATGGGGAAATTGACCCGGCCTAAAATGCTCAGCATGTTGACGATCGCACCGCCACCGTTAGTCTTGAGCACAGGCGCAAAGGCCCGACACATTGCCAGCGTGCCAAAATAATTTACCTCCATTTCGGCTCGCGCGGCGGAAAGGTCGGGGGCGGAAATAAACCCTTTGAGTAGGCCAATGCCGGCGTTATTGATCAGTAAATTGACGTCGCTGCACTGCAATGCGGCGGTCTCTACGGTTGCCCCATCCGTAATGTCTAGGGCAACGGGAATAATGCGATCGGGGTCAATTGCAACTAAATCCTGTAGGCTGCTAATCTTTCTGACTCCAGCGTAAATTCGAGCGACTCCTAGGGCGCGCAAGGCTTCAATATAGTATTCCCCGATACCACCATTAGCTCCGGTCACTAGCGCCACAGCATTCTCGACTTGCATGTTGACGACTGCCTTTTTGCTGAAGTATTTACCCAACGGTATACTGAGCTTTGTGGTTTGCAAAGTACTTACTTTTTCGTAAGTACCCTACCGGTTAAGACTACATAGGCCAAGGCATGTCAGGGACAATCACTGAAGGTACAGAGTTCGTTCAGGCTACGCTCAAAGTCCTAGGCGGCAAGTGGAAAATTCTAATTCTTTGGCATTTACGCGACGAAGCGAAGCGATTTAGTGAGCTAAAACGCCTGATTTCTGGCATTAGTGAAAAAGTTCTAGCACAACAGCTTCGAGAGCTAGAAAAAGATGGTCTTGTGCTGCGGGTTTCGCATCCCAGCAAATCTCCTAAGGTGGAGTATTCTTTTACTGACTACGGTCACAGTCTAATTCCAGTCTTGGAAGCCCTTTGCCACTGGGGAGAGCAGCATGTGGTGCGACACGGCACACCCCCAATGTAAGCAAGGGCAGTGTTTTGATGGCATCAAAACACTGCCCTATAGAGCACGATCCAATAATTTTCCTAACTGCGGTGATCTAGGCTGGAACCGCAACTTTCTGGGGTATCCAGCGCTCGGCAGCGGTGGCAATGCGCTGGCCAAACAACTCGGCAGTGAGGCGATCGCCCGATTCGATCGCCGTTGGGCTGCCGTCCATCGTCATCGGGCTTTGGCCCATAATCCCCAAAAATGACCCCAAGCGGTTGACGCCGTCGGTTTTGCCCTGGTACTGACTGGGCATGTCGGTGGCCCCCACCCACACCATGCCGTGCTGGGCAGCGTTGATAGACAGGTACAGCAGAGTTCCCTGCTTGTCGCCGCTGGGCGAACTGGAGTGGGTGAACCCGGCGGCGATTTTATCTTTCCACTGCTGCACGAACCAGGCGGAGCTAGCGGCATCGATAAAGGCTTTGAACTGGGCCGCTACACCGCCCATATAGGTGGGGGAGCCAAACACGATCGCATCGGCCTCCGCCAGGCGAGCCATATAGGTGTCATCGGCCCAGCGGCCATCGGTAATTTGCTCCCCCGTGATTCGCAGCAGGTCGGGGGTGTGGCCAGCGGTGCGGATCCCGGCAGCGATCGCCTCGGCCATTAGGTGGGTGTGCCCACCGCCTGAGAAGTAAACAATTGCGGTAGTGGCCATAGCTAAATGTCTCGTTGCGTTACGCTTAGATACTAAAAGTAACTACTTACTCAAGTAAAGTAGGAACCTTGAAGTAACCACTTTTGGATATGGCTTTGGCCCATGGCGCAACCCTCTAGCGATCGCAACCCCTGCCCCGTCAGCCAGCTCATGAATATGCTCTCGGGGCCTTGGACGATGTACATCATTTGGATACTCTCCACCGCTGGCCCTACCCGATTTGGGGTGCTGCGACGACAGGTGGAGGGCATTTCGACCAAAATGCTCACTGAGCGTCTGCGGATGCTGGAGCAAGAGGGCATTGTCCACCGCCACTACGAGCCCACCGTGCCGCCCCAGGTTACCTACAGCCTGACGGAGCGCGCTGGCGAGCTAGTGAACATTCTCGACCAGCTCAACGGCTTGGCCCAGCGCTGGTATGGTGACTTGCCCAGCTGTGGGGCATCCCAGACTCAACCAGAGGTGCTAGAGGAAGCTACAGTTTTGCTTTAGAGCCACTTTGAGTTGACTCTTGTACTCGCGATCGCCCACAACATAGGCCCCAAACCGCTCCAGGTGGGGGTTCATCATCTGGGCGTCGAATAGGGCAAAGTGGCGCTGGCGCAGGTGCTCGACCAGCTTGACCATCGCCACCTTAGAGCCCTCAGAAATGCGAAAAAACATCGACTCGCCAATAAACGCACCGCCAATTACCAGGCCTAAAACGCCCCCCGCCAGCTCGTCCCCCTGCCAGGTCTCAAAGCTGTAGGCCCAGCCTGCCCGGTAGAGTTCGGTATAGACCTGCCTAAGTTCGCCCGAGATCCAAGTGGTGTCGCGATCGGCGCAGCCGCTGACCACCTCCTCAAAGGCCTGGTTGATGGCGACTCGAAAGCGGTTTTGGTTGAGCGATCGCCGCAGCGATTTGGGATAGCGAAAGCGATCGTCCAGCGGAATTAGCGTGCGCTGGCGGCTTGAGTACCAGCCCAGATCGTCGCCTTCGCCATCGGCCATCAAAAAATACCCCTGGGAGTAACCGCGAATGATGGCATCTAGGTCGTACTTGATAGAGGTCACAATCGTCTTAGTAGATGGGTTCTCAAGGGATAGGCGAGTAATGATTCTTGACGCTCAGCCGCCCTCGCCCTGGGGCAAGAATCTAAGGCGGTAGTATTGAGTGTACAGAAGGTTTTCCTCGGTTTCCTCACCCCTCAAAGCGATGACTGACCCCCTTAGCCCCATTATGCTGCCGCCCCCAGAGGATGCTCAACAGGAGGGGCAGTGGCTCAAAGCAGCACTGCTCACCTGGTTGAATGCAGAATATTTGCCCGAGCCAGCCAATCGCAAAATCGCCGAGCGAGCTTCTCAGGTGTTTGTGCGCCAGCGCATGGAGGGCGAAAACGACGTCGGCTCGCTGGTGATGGCGATCTTGACTGAGCTACAAGCCTTTGATTTCTCAGAGAGTTTCTACGGTGAGTTTGCGGTAGCCAACGCCGTGGGCGATCTGCTTTTCGATAGCCTGGGCATCGATCGCTGCTGTGGCAGATCCACCACCCTCGAAGTTAGCCGCGTGGGTTCGCTGCGCGATGGCGGCGATGCCGCGAACAATATCAACTAACTCAAAGTAAGTCGTTATCCTAGGCCTATGACTTCACTGACCCTAACCCTTGACCCAGTGGTGCGGCTCACCCGTGAGCAGTTCTATGAGCTGTGCAAAGTTAACCACGACATTCGCCTCGAACGCAGCAGTACAGGAGATTTAATCCTCATGCCCCCCACCGGCTGGGAGTCGGGAAAGCGCAATGCAGACTTAACCACAGATTTGAATGTTTGGAATCGTCAAGCTCGGTTGGGCATTGTATTTGATTCTTCCACTGGGTTCTCTCTCCCCAATGGAGCCGATCGCTCGCCGGATGTAGCCTGGGTAGAAAAAACGCGCATCGAAGCCCTGGCCCCAGACCCCGCCAGGTTTTTGCCCCTGGCCCCCGATTTTGTGATCGAGCTGCGATCGGCGACGGATAAACTGGCCACCCTTCAGCACAAGATGTCTGAATACCGCGATTGCGGTGTGCGGCTAGGGTGGCTAATCGATCCCCAGGAAAAACGGGTGGAAATCTATCGCTTGGGTCGCCCTACAGAATATCTGAGCCAGCCAGAACAGCTCTCTGGAGAAGAGGTTATGCCCGGTTTTGTTCTAGTGATGGCCGAGATTTGGGGGTAGTATAGTCGCGCGATCTCCAGAAACTCCCAATCCAAAAGGGGATTGAACATTGCTCAATCCCCTTTTGAAAAACAGCTCTAAAGCTCTTTGCAGAAACCTTAGGTGGATTCAGAAAGCGAGAATTTATCTTACCAGCTCGACTTAACCACCCCAGGTAGCAAACCCTGGTGAGCCATCTCGCGCAGCTTGTTGCGGCAGAGGCCAAAGTCGCGATAGTAGCCACGAGGGCGACCGGTCATCCAGCAGCGATTGTGCAGGCGAGTCGGCGCGCTGTTGCGGGGAAGTTGCTGAATCTTGCGGTGAACTGCCACCTTTTCTTGCTGGTTGGCGGCTTTGTCAAACTCTTCCATCAGAGCCTCACGCTTCTTAGCGTATTGCGCCACCATTTTTTCCCGCTTGCGCTCCCGCGCAATCATGCTTTTCTTAGCCATTTGGTTTCTCTAGCCGTAAGACCTTTTTATCACAGACACAGTCTACTACTATACGCGACTCAAGCCAGGGGAGTAAACCCCGGCACCGATTTTTCTTTTGCCCGGCCTCAAGGGCTATCCCCAACGGGGAAATGGAGACATTACATGAACAATTCTGTGCCGCCATTGGTACGGTTTTCTGCCCTCGGAATGACTCAAAGGCCCCACTACAGTGAAACGAGAGGTTTTTTATTGCCCAAAGAATTACTTTAGAAGGAGGAGCGATGACTAGCTTAGTGACCTGGATTTTCTTTGCCTGGGCGATCGGCATCATTGTGGTGCAGTTCATCAATTTAGTATCCCATTCGTCGATTTACCACTATGTCCGTTTCAGCTCCGGCGGTTGTGACGCCTAGCGATCGCTTTCGCTACACCCCTCCCGCGATCGTCCAGCAGGCCCAGCGCATTTTGATCAAACCCAATCTCGGCTACCCCGTTGGGCCACCCGTCACCGTTAGCATGGCCGTGCTCGCAGAAGTTATCCGAGGCCTGCGGGAATTTAGCCCTACAGCAGAAATCCTCATTGTTGAAGGGGTGTGCTCTAAAGTCGCTTTCGCCACCGTGATGGCTAAGGTCGGGGTTCACCAGCTGTTGTCGGAAGGAATTCAGTTACTCAACGCCGACGAGCTGGAACTGGCCGAATACCCCAACCGCTCCCCCAGTCCGGTGCGGTTCAAAACCATGTGGGCACCCAAACTGCTGCAAGAGGTCGATTGCTGCCTCTCGGTCAGCGCCTTTAAGCGCACTCAGCTCAAAGGGGCACCGCTGATTTCGGCTTCCCTTAAAAACCTCTACGGACTCTTTCCTCGGGCAAAATACAAAGCTCGCAGTGCCAACTCGCGGGGGCAGCTACACCGTCCCTCGGTACCGCTGATTTTGCAGGATGTCTACTACACCCTAGGCCACTTCTTCGCAGGCGGAGTGGTGGACTGCACCGAAAAATTCGTTAGCCGAGACTGGCAGCCCGATCGCGGCGATGGCATTCCTATTGGTCAGGTGATCTACGGTGACGACCTGCTGACTGTAGACAGAACCGCCTGCCAGGTGGGGCAAGAAGACATTCCTGACTACATTACCGCCCTGGAGAGTCAGCGCCGGGGCTATCGAGAAAAGATAAAGGTAGGGGCGACATCCTCAGGGCGATAGCCTGCGGCTAGGCATTCGGTCATAGAGTCGGCCACGGCCAGGTCAGCGGCGGCAGCCACCCCGACGACGCAGTCAGAGAACCGCACAGGCAGCACGCTGCGGCGACAGTTGTTCAGCACGGCGGTGGAGTTGGCCACCTCTAGGCCCTGGTGAATGTCACCGACGCAGGTGGCAAGTTCTTTGGGGCGGCGATCGCTCTGGCAGGCCACTAGAGCCTGGTCAGCATCCACCTCGGCAGCCCCGAGCACATCGACGGTGCAGCTTGAGAGATCGGCGGGGTGCAGGGCTGCACCACAGGCTCCGGCGGCGGCGACCGCTGCAATACCAGCCTCAATCAAGCCGCTGGTGCAGGACTCAAAATCGTTGGCGATCGCCCTGGGGGCAGAGATCACCACCATGGGAGCGGCCAGCCCGGCAATTAGGGCAAACGGTAGTGCAGAGCACGGGCGACGGGTAGCAGAAGCGAGAAAATGAACCATAACAGAACGTTAAAGGTTATATAGCTTAGTTAACAGGCGTAATCGCTGGTTACAGACTGTTGGTCAATGAATTACAGCGAATTAATTCAGCAGAGTTCGTTTTAGTTGTGCATTGGGTAGACCAATGCGATCGCCCCAATGTTTCTAGTCGTCGAATCTTCTACAGTGAAGAGTAGCAGGAAAAACTCAATTTCGTGACGCAGAGGTTAAGGCAGTATGCACCTGAGTGACGTAACTCACCCCAATCAACTCCACGGTCTATCCATTCGCCAGCTCGAAGATGTGGCTCGCCAGATTCGCGAAAAGCACCTGGAGACCGTGGCGGCGAGCGGGGGGCACTTAGGCCCAGGGCTAGGGGTGGTGGAGTTAACCCTCGCGCTCTATCAAACCCTTGACCTCGATCGTGACAAGGTCACTTGGGATGTGGGTCACCAGGCCTACCCCCACAAGCTGATCACCGGGCGCTACCACGACTTCCACACCCTGCGCCAAAAAGACGGCGTGGCGGGTTACCTGAAGCGCAGCGAGAGCAAGTTTGACCACTTTGGCGCGGGTCACGCCTCCACGAGTATTTCGGCGGCTTTGGGTATGGCGCTGGCCCGCGACCTCAGCGGCGACAACTACAAAGTGGCGGCGATCATCGGCGACGGCGCGCTGACCGGCGGTATGGCCCTAGAGGCGATCAACCACGCCGGACACCTGCCCAACACCAATCTGCTGGTGGTGCTCAACGACAACGAAATGTCGATCTCCCCCAACGTGGGGGCGATTCCGCGCTACCTCAACAAAATGCGTCTTAGCCCCCCAGTGCAGTTTCTCACCGACAACCTTGAAGAGCAGTTCAAGCATCTGCCCTTTGTGGGTGAGTCGCTGTCGCCGGAACTCGACCGGGTGAAGGAAGGCATGAAACGGCTGGCCGTGCCCAAGGTGGGGGCCGTGTTTGAAGAACTGGGCTTTACCTACATGGGGCCGGTGGATGGCCACAACCTGCAAGAGCTAATCGCCACCTTCAAGGAGGCCCACAAGCACACGGGGCCGGTGCTGGTGCATGTGGCGACCACCAAGGGCAAGGGCTATGCGATCGCCGAAAAAGACCAGGTTGGCTACCACGCCCAGTCGCCCTTTAACCTGTCCACCGGCAAGGGCATTCCCTCGACCAAGCCCAAGCCCCCCAGCTACTCCAAGGTGTTTGCCGAAACCCTGATCAAATTAGCTGAAGACAACCCCAAAATTGTCGGCATCACCGCCGCGATGGCTACTGGCACTGGGCTGGATAAGCTCCAGCAGGCCCTACCCAAGCAGTACATTGATGTCGGTATCGCTGAGCAGCACGCCATTACGTTAGCCGCTGGTCTCGCCTGCGAGGGCATGCGTCCGGTTGCCGCCATCTACTCCACGTTCCTCCAGCGCGGCTTTGACCAGATCGTCCACGACGTGTGCATTCAAAAGCTGCCGGTGTTCTTCTGCCTCGACCGGGCAGGCATTGTCGGGGCCGACGGGCCGACCCACCAGGGTCTCTACGACATTGCCTACCTGCGCTGCATCCCCAACATCGTGCTGATGGCCCCTAAAGACGAGGCCGAAATGCAGCGGATGATGGTGACTGGCATCGACTACACCAAGGGGGCAATCGCCATGCGCTACCCCCGCGGCAGCGGCTACGGAGCCCCCCTGATGGAAGAGGGCTGGGAACCCCTGCCCATCGGCCAGGCGGAAGTGCTGCGCCAGGGCGACGACGTGCTGCTGCTGGGCTACGGCTCGATGGTCTACCCAGCCATGCAGACCGCCGAGATTCTCAGCGAGCACGGCATTGAGGCCACCGTCGTCAACGCCCGCTTTGCCAAACCCCTCGACGAGGAGCTGATTCTGCCCCTGGCGCGGGAAATCGGCAAGGTAGTCACCTTTGAGGAAGGCTGCCTGATGGGCGGCTTTGGCTCCGCCGTGGTGGAATCCATTATGGATGCCCAGGTGCAGGCCTCGGTGCTGCGCATCGGCGTGCCCGATGTGCTGGTCGATCATGCCTCTCCCGATCAGTCGAAGGCATCGCTGGGACTAACGCCGCCCCAAATGGCCGAGCGCATTCTCGCCACCTACCAGGTGGAGAAGCCCGTTCTGGTGCGATAGGTTGGCATTTAGTTGATCATGGCCCCAGGTTGAAAATATTCAGCCTGGGGCTTTTTGCGAATGCCTAACCATTGAGCAAGTTCCATTCTCTAGGTCTCAACCGGGTCACAGCGGATTTCGACCATAAAGCCGTCGGGATCATAGAAGTAGACACCACGCCCGGTGGGACGAGTGACGGGGCCGTGGGCGATCGCAACCCCATTCGCCTCCAGCACCGCCAAGGCCTGGTCAAACTGAGTGGGGTCAATGTCAAAGGCCAGGTGGTAGGCGCGGGTGAAAGATTTATCGGGGTCGGGGTCAGGCGGCTCCAGGTCTGGAGCACCAAACAAGTCGAGAATGAGCCCGTCGGGCAGCACAAAGTTAGCGACCTTGCCCGTCGCCACCAGCTCCTTGAGAGTGTCATCCACCTCGTCCCCGGTTAGCTCCCTCAACCCCAGCAGCCCGCCATAGAACCGTCGCGAGGCCTCCATATCCTTAACATTCAGCGCCAGGTGATGGATGTGGCGAAGTTGCCCCAGAGCCAGGGTGACCGACGGTTGCGAGACAGGGCTGGATTGCATAGGCGCAAACTTGTCCAAGGGCAGGGCGAACTATGATTGATTATAGAAATCCTACCGCGCTCAGTCTTTAAGCCATCGCCGACCAAACCTTAGAACTCACCGTTGATCGTCCTGACCCGGAGCGGCTCGATCGCTGGCTCACCGCCAACGTTAAAGAACTCTCTCGCAACCGAGTACAGAAGCTAATCGATTGCGAGCACGTGCTGATCAACGGGCAGCTCTGCACCAATAAGAAGGAAGCGGTGCGGTTGGGCGATCGCATCCACCTCACCATCCCCGAGCCCCGCCCCCTGGAGCTGGCCGCCGAAGCCATTCCCCTCGACATTCTCTACGAAGACGAGCACCTGATTATTCTCAACAAGCCCGCTGGATTGGTAGTGCACCCCGCCCCCGGCAACCTGAGCGGCACTCTGGTCAACGCGGTGCTGGCCCACTGCGGCGATCAGCTCCTCGGCATCGGCGGCGTCCAGCGCCCCGGCATTGTGCATCGGTTAGATAAAAATACGACGGGGGCGATTGTTGTCGCCAAAACCGATCTGGCCCATAGCAACCTCCAGGCCCAGATGAAGGCAAAAACGGCCCGCCGGGAATACCTCGGGGTTGTCTATGGGGCACCTAAGACCAACTCTGGCACCATCGATGCACCTCTGGGTCGCCACCCGATCGACCGCAAAAAGCATGCCGTTGTTCCTCTAGAAAAAGGACGCACCGCCATCACCCACTGGCAAATAGAAGAACGCCTGGGCAACTTCTCGCTGCTGCGCTTTCGCCTAGAGACTGGGCGCACCCACCAAATTCGCGTCCACAGCACCCACATGGGTCACCCCATCGTCGGCGACCCCACCTACGGCTTGGGCCGAGATGTAGGGGTAAATCTACCGGGGCAGGCCCTCCATGCCGAGCGGCTGGAACTGCGGCATCCGGCAACGGGGGAGATGGTGATGGCGATCGCCCCCCTGCCAGAGCACTTTCTCAAGCTGTTGACGGTGCTGAGGAGTCGATCGGTTTAGCAGAGTGGGGAGAATCGGTGGATCGGTTGGGGAGAGGTAGGTCAATAGCGTATTCCATGAGCAGAGGGGTTGCCTTGGGCACAATCAGGTTAAGTATTGGTCAAGCAATCCAGAACAGGGCTTAAAACGGGGTTCCCTTGAGCATAATCAAGGCGGTCTCAGGGCATCCAACCTGCGATCGCAGGCGTACTTGCTACAGAGTGCTGACATTACCCTCCTCCAGGTGTTATGGCTATGCGTCCTCTCCTACCTCCACCACAGCAGCCAATGGGCCAGACTTCAAAACATTGCGGCCTCGGTAACTTAAGCCGGTTGTTACCCGTTGCGCTCGGGCTTTTAGCCACGACAGCCCTCCTAGAAACGGCCCTTCCTAGACCGCTTCAGGCTGCGCCAAACGCCCTCGCTGCCCCCCAAGACCTCAGGAACAAACAAGACACCTCAGAACCCACCGCACCACCGCTACCATCCCCTCTCCCGGAGCCCATCATCCCAGAAGCAGCGGGAATTATCGGCCTGACCCCAGCCCCCAGCGATGATGTTGGGGTCGGGCATCTGCGTCCCGCCAATCCCAACACAGACCTTGGCGACGATCTCTCTGGCGCTGGCTGGCTACGGGATGTGGCCCTACCCATTTACCCCAGCCCCGAGAGCGCTCACTGGGGATGGCTGATCAACGGCTGGCTTGTCCCCAACGACGCAGTCCCCCTGGCCATTGGCCGTGATGCCGCCTTCTCTATGGTCAAAACCGAGCAGCAGATCTACACCTTTCCAGTTTTAGAAGTTCGCCCCGACGGCTGGTTTCGCTTTCAGTACACCCCAGCGGGGGCTGCCTGGGCCCATACCTCTCACCTAGACCTGGGCCGCCTGCCTCTCACCATAGAAACCTGGGAAACGTCGATGCAAGCGGCATCCCGCATCGAGTTTCGACGACCTGGCCTGGCTCAACCCATGCGCTTAGCTCCCAGCAGCACCGCCCCACTCCAAGCCCTGGTGGGGTCTAACAGCATTATTGAACCCCTCGATCTCGAAGGCGACTGGCTGCGGGTACGCGTCACTCAACCCGCCCAAGGCTGTACCCCACTGCCGGGCTCTAGCACCGCCGAGGGCTGGGTACGCTGGCGCAGCGACGCCGATATTCCCCTCATTTGGTTCCCTTCGACCGACTGCCCACCGTTGGCAAACAATTAGAAATCTCGCTTGACTACTCATTCGATCGCAAGACTCCACCCATAGGCAGATGAGCATCACCTATCCTGGCAGGCGCTCTAAAAGCCGTTGCAGACGAATTTTGGCCATTACGTAGATTGGAAATTGGTGATGTTCGGCAATGAGCCAGCCCACTATGGCGCTGTGGGCGGCTAAGGTACCTAGCGCCCAAACCATAGACCAGTTCATTCCCGCCGTGGCCTCAAGCGGAGGAAAGATGTACCCCCCCAAGGCCACTAACCCCGCCGGAAGAATCACCAGCGCCAACCCGATCAGCCACAGGATCAGGGTAATATCCCCCCGGCTCTGGTGTAGCGGCTGCCAACGCCGACCCTGCCAGCGCCAGCCCATAGGCTGCACGCCATCTACAACATGTACGGTCTGCTGGTCAAGATTAACTTCAAAAATATGGCGGCAAAAGCTACAGGCGTAAGCATCCATGAGCGCCATGGGTTGAATTTGCCCGTGGCGACAAACCGGGCACTCGTAGGCATCGTCCCCGCCGAGACCCAGCAACCGCTGAGCGTCTCTTTGGTTAAAAGCTGTCTGACCGCTGCCCATAGAAAACTCCCTCAGCCGATTGGCCAACCGCTAGGGATCAGGCTTGGTTGAACAATTTCACCGATTGTATCGACGCTATATGCCCCGGCCACCTGGCTAGCCCTTTCTGTATATATCCCTGAACGGAGAGAGCCGCTAAACTTAAGCAAAACTTTGCTTTACCGGCATCCCAATCATCGCTGAAGGCTGGCAGATAGCTAGAGAGAGCTCACCATCGGGGCTCCTACGGTTCGGGTGTAGTCTCTACCATCGTAGGTAAGCACCACCATGGGCTCTTGCCCAGACATATCCACCGACTTAACTCTTATGCGGCCGCCCGCTAGCATATCGCCCTGGGCAACGCGACGGCTCACAGTACTGCCGGGCTCGGTGACAATGACGCTGACGCCGTTACCCACCTGCACCACACCGCTAACCACAACCTGATCAACCAGATTTTGAAAGGTTGGACTGCCCGTGGGAGCAATGGCAATATCGGTGGGGCTAGGCGGCACAGTACCTGGCAAAAAGGGAGCGGGCAAGTTGGGCAGCGCTACGGGCTGAACCGCAACCTGGGGCAGAGGGGGCAAGCCCTGGGTTGCGGTTGCGGGCACCGTGGGCAATCCCTGACCAGCGGCTGTAGGGGTCGCCGGGGTTAGCACAGCGGCGGCTGGGTTAGGACGCGATACCTTGGGGCCGGGCAACACCACCGAGGCAAACGGATCGGAACGACCGGCAGAGACGGCCTCTACCCGAGCCTGGGGTGAGGTCGAGCGCAGCAGACTTGGGTCAGCCAGCCGTAGCGGTGTCGATGCGGCATAGAAGGGCTTCGACTGAAAGGGAGTAGCGGCTTCTCCCGTTGCTGGGATAAGAGCGCCATTAGGGTTGGCGGGGTCAGCCAGGGCTGGGTCGTCAACTGGATTAACTACGGCTACCTCGTTGCTGGGGGAGTTTGCCGTGGTGAGTCTGAGGGTCGCACCCGCTGCGATCGCCAACAGTAGCCCACCTCCGAGCGCAGCGTATAGCTTTCGGTTGGCTAGGCTCTTTAGCTTAGGCTCTCCAGTTTGCCTGGGCTTGGCAGAGTAGGTCATCGCAGCATCTCCCCACAAATTCCCCCTAACCATAGCGAATTCTTCAGAAAGTGGCGCATTTTCGCTCGGGTCAGAGGCGCGATTCGCGGAGCTTAAGGTTTGCGGCATCTCAGAAACGGGAACCGACTCGGAACGAGTATCTCTGCGGGAATCGGAGGTCAACACCGCGAGTCTTACACCGCAAGTGTTTCTACAGCCGCATCAAGCTGACTCTGCCGCCGCTGATGCTTGGCCTGGAGCTGCAACAGTAGAGCCTCGGCCTCGGCCTGCAAGTGCAGCAGCTCCACCTGCTGATTGGGGGGGAAGGGAGCATGGCGACTTTCAAGCCAGCAAAGTTTATCCTCGGCAGCAGAAGCTGTTCCACGCGCCGCTGGGGCTACAGCCGTCGTCGCGGAGCTGAGGGCTGCCACCGGTTCTCTGATCGCTCCCTCGGATAGAGCAGTTACCTGAACGTTAGCGCGGTCTACGGGGGCGTTCATGGGCAAAGGTTTAGATAAGAAATTGTACTTAGCCAGAAAGTTAAGGCATTTTAACTGTTCTGTCCAGAGCTCATCTTAGACCAGGCGATCGCAAACCGCTGAAACAGCCTGGGGCAGTTTCTAAATTGGAGATCCTCCCTAGGACAGAAATCCTGTGGCCAGATTGGCCAAAAGTACGGCTCTTGATCCGCTGGGGTCGAGGGTCACGGTAAACTAGGAGACACAATAGGGTCGAGCCTGGAGATTGGGTCTAACTCATCCAGGTCTTGAGCCTCCCATAATATATCGCCGACCTACCGTGACCCTAAGCGTAAATCCTGCCGCTATCTCCGTCTCCCGCACCAGCGCCGGGCTGCAACCCTGGCCGGGGCTCATTGAAGCCTACCGAGCCTATCTGCCCGTCTCCGACCAGACCCCGGTGGTCACTCTGTGCGAAGGCAATACCCCGCTGATTCCGATGCCGACTCTGGCCCAGCATATCGGTAAAGACGTCAAGGTATGGGTCAAGTACGATGGCCTCAACCCCACCGGCAGCTTTAAAGACCGGGGCATGACCATGGCCATCTCTAAGGCTAAAGAGGCCGGAGCCGAAGCGGTGATTTGCGCCAGCACGGGCAACACCTCGGCCGCCGCCGCCGCCTACGCTCGCCGAGGCGGCATGCGAGCCTTTGTGCTCATCCCCGATGGCTACGTGGCCTTAGGAAAACTGGCCCAGGCTCTGCTCTACGGGGCGGAAGTGCTGGCCATCAACGGCAACTTTGACGATGCGCTCGCCATGGTGCAGGAACTGGCAAAGGATTACCCCATTACCCTGGTCAACTCGGTCAATCCCTACCGCTTAGAGGGGCAAAAGACCGGGGCTTTTGAGATCGTCGATGCCATGGGCGATGCCCCTGACTGGCTGTGCATCCCCGTGGGCAACGCGGGCAACATCACTGCCTACTGGATGGGCTTTTGCGAATACCACCAGCAGCGCAAGTGCAGTCGCCTGCCCCGGATGATGGGCTTTCAGGCGGCGGGGGCAGCGCCTCTGGTCAATGGTCACGTGGTGCGCGACCCGCAAACCCTGGCCACCGCCATTCGCATTGGCAACCCCGCCAGCTGGACTAAGGCCGAAGCCGTGCGCGACGCCAGCCAGGGCGAATTTAATGCCGTCACCGACGACGAAATTTTAGATGCCTATCGCCTGCTGGCCCTAGAAGGCGTATTCTGTGAACCCGCCAGTGCGGCTTCCGTAGCCGGGCTGCTGAAGGTTAAAGATCAGGTACCCGCTGGCATTAATATCGTCTGCGTGCTGACCGGCAACGGGCTGAAAGACCCCGACACGGCGATCGCCCACAGCCGCAACCAGGTCAAAGGCGGTCTCAACCCCGATACCGGCACCTTAGCTAAGGCCATGGGGTTCTAGCGCCTGGCTGATCGACCCAATATTTACTGCCGTCCGAAATGGGCTCCCCTGCCGCTGTAGTCAATAGATGGAGAATGTGAACCGCGTTCAACGTCCCTCCAGAGCAACAACGACCCTCTGCCCCAGGGCAAACGCATACTCGTAGATGAGAGATACTTCAGGATAGATGTTGAGGCAGGACATCCTATGAGTACCTCTGGGTCTGAGTCAGGGACGTTGCTAGCGCACTTTGAAACGCTAGAAGACCC
>JAHHIH010000012.1 GCA_019358835.1 Tildeniella torsiva UHER 1998/13D | reverse complement strand
GTGTCTTTCAACAACACCTTGAGGCTATCGGTTAACGCTAGAGGGGCAACATCCATCATCGAAGCTCGACAACAACACAGCTCTCTCCTAATCTAATGGATAGTTATTTGCTTGGGATACTCTAAGCAAACAGCTATGCCAGAAGCTACCCAATACTCACTGGCGGCAGGGAGTCATCGACCTCCTTGCTCTATGGCAAGCAAACTACCAATCTTCAGACTCCTTCGCCTTAGCTGCAGCTCTTTCTGCCGCAGCCCATTGCGAAATAGAATCACGCCGAGAATTATCTCTGGAACTGGTGTGGACAGGTCCCAATCCTCAAGAAACGCCATTGAGGCGTACAGACCAGGCTTTGCTGCAATTGATTCGCTCGGCCAAAGAACATCTGTTAATTGTCAGCTTTGCGGTCTATAAAGTGCCAGAGATTGCCGATGCCTTGGTCAAAGCCTTAAATCGTGGCGTATCGCTTCAAATCGTTGCTGAGACTCCAGGCGATAGCGAAGGTAAGATTTCCTTTGGACTAGCGAAGACTTTTGGATCAAACATATTAAGTCGCGCACAGGTTTTAGTGTGGCCTATCGAGCAACGCCCAAAAGATAGCGAAGGCAAACACGGATCACTTCATGCAAAATGTGCTGTTGCTGACAGAGAATGGGTTTTCATCTCAAGTGCCAACCTGACCCACTATGCCCTAATACTTAATCTGGAGATGGGTGCCCTGATTTACAATCGAGTGCTAGCAGATGAAATCCTTTGCCAATTTCATACCCTGATTGAGAGTAGGCTACTTCGGCTTGTTTGAACTTGAACCAAGACTCATGAAATTTATTTAGTAAAGGGGCTACGGATAGGCAGCTGTAGTGCTTCTCAACAAGAACATTCCACCGGATTGGGTGGAGCATGATGATTTGGGGCTATGGGTAAGGTGGTTTTGGGCATGGCTACAGGCTTTCATGATCGCTGCTTGAGGCAAGGCTATTTACTTGGTTGACTGTTGCTGGGCGTATTGCAGGTTTTTTTGATATTCGCCGATTTTTTGTTGGGCGGTGGTGTGGTTGGGGTCGGTGGGGGGAATAGATTGTAGGAGGGTGATAGCTTGCTGCCAGTGGTTGGCAACGGTGCCCCACTGCTCTGGGGTTTTGGCGCTTTGGGTGAGGTTGGCTGCCTGGGTAGCCTGGTCGACGGCTTCGTTAAAAGGGACAGCAGTAGAGGATGTTTTTGGGTGCTGGTTTGAGTTGGAAGCCCTGTAATCAAGCTTTTCACAGGTCTGCTTTGCTAGCTTGGCAACGTCGCTGGTGGGGTTGGTGAAAATAGAGTGATACTGCAACTGCTGACAAGCAGTCCGAAGCCAACTTTCAGGAGAGGCATCCCACAATCGCGCACTCTTGTCATAACTGCCACTGACAATGGTCTGGCCATCAGGACTAAAGGCCGCAGACCAAACTAAATCCTCATGGCCCATCAAGGGGTTGCCGATGGGTGCTCCGCTTTGCACATCCCACAATCGCACGCTCTTGTCCCAACTGCCACTGACAATGGTCTGGCCATTAGGACTAAAGGCCACAGAAGTGACCGAATCCTCATGAAATAAGCGATTGCGTTCTGAAGAACGTCGAATGGTATCTAGTACGCTACCTTCAGCTGCTACAGATTGAGGGTGATTCGGAAACTGGACAAACACAGACTGGCTTAACCCCATGGCTGCAATGGCATTTACCTCTGCCTCCACAGGCTGAGTTGCCAGTAGCGCTTGAGCGGTTAAGGCCAACTGGTCTACCCGCTGCCGCTGCACCCGTTGCAGTTGGTAGAGAGAAAAACCCGATAACGCCAAAGCCGCAACAGAAAAGCCCGACAACCCCAGCACCACCCGCCGTCGCTGCCGATCGCGCCACCCCACACTGGCATCAATAAATTGGTTAGCAGTATCACTAAACCCACCCAACACCTGCTTAAACGCCGGGTCACTCCGCAATTCCACCACCTGGCCCAGCTTAGACCCACTCCACAGGTCACCCTCCGCCTTCTTCGCCTGCCAAAGCGCTACGTCATCATTCAGCCGATTCCGCAAAGCAATCGACTGCCGATTTTGCCCAATCCACCCATGCAGCGTTGTCCACGAGGTGAGCAAAATCTCGTGGGCAATCTCCACCGTCGCTCCAGCGATAGCAGACTGAACCGGCTCGGGTTGCACAACCGGCGCATCGCTCACCAGCAAATTGGCATCAATCAGCTCGGTCAGCACCCGCTGCTCATCCTCCCCCACAAACTCCGAGCGCGCTGCCCGTCGTCGCACCGGCTTCCAGGCCGTTCCCGAGGCTTCATCGCCACCAATTTCCACCAGCTTGAGAAAAATCCGCTGTGCCGCTAGTTGCTCCGATAGCGATAACTCCTCATAAATCTGGTCTACCCGCTGCTGTAGTGCCCCCCGCACCCCACCCAGACGACGATAAGAGTAATATTCAGCGTGCGGTCATGAATGCCGCCATCCTGCACCTCCGTTTCCCACAGCAGATCCAGGGTGTATTGCAACAGCGGCAGACAGCCCGCCTGTCCTTCCACCTCTTTAATAATTTCTTCCACCAAACCCGTTTCAAACACCACCCCATGGTGGGCCGCAGGTTGCTCGATCGCCAGCCTCAGCTCATCCGGCTGCATCTGCGTAATCAAAGGCCGATGCTTTTCAGTGATGCGAGCTAGCCGATTGGCCGGAGCTGGGTCCAATTGCTCCAAAAAATCTGCCCGCATGGTGGCCACAATCTTTAGCAGCGGGTCTTTGGCCCAGTCCTTACTCAGCTTCACCAGGCCGGTAATGAAGCGATCGCGCTTTTCGGCCTCGCTTACCGTAAACAGTTCCTCAAACTGGTCAATAAAGATCAGCCAGAACTGCTCCGGCGATTTTAAGGTTGTCACCGCATCGCTCAAGGTCTCGGTGTTGCTCGCCCGCACCATCTGCGCCTGCGACTGGCTATACCCCCGGCTAAGCAAACTGCCATACAGTGCTTCAAAGGGGTCTTGATCGGGCGTCAGCAGCAAATCGACAAAACTCTTGCCCCACTTTTGCTGCAGCCAGGGAATCAACCCCGCCCGCACCACCGAAGACTTGCCGCTACCCGATGCCCCCAGCAGCAAAATAAAGTTGGTCTGCTCCAGTTCATTCACCAACCCGCCCAGAAACTGATCTCGGCCAAAAAAGCGATCGGCATCGGTGGGCTCAAATTTTTTCAATCCCTTGTAGGGTGAGGTCGTATTCAGCTCACGGGTCTTAATCTCATCCACCGAGATCTGAATGATCTTGGTTTGGGTCAGAGTAATAACCTGCCCCTGAATCACGTTGAAGATGTTGTCATCTCCCTGTACCTGCACATCTCCCAGCGATTGCTGTTGGCTGGCTAGCTGTTCTTCGGATGCACCCTGATCTTGATTAGGGTTCATAGTGTGAACATCAGAGCTTTCGCGACCAGACCTGCCACCTGCGTTACAGGCTCTGCCAGCGTTATGACCCCATCCAATCCTTGCTTCAACGCGTCCACAACCTCCTTCACAAAGCCCTTATCGGGTTCTGGCTTTTGCAGCTCCTCCTGAAGCATCACGATTTTTGACCCTGTGTCTTTCTTAGCGAAAGACGTGAGCGCGTCTGTGGCCGCAACCTCTTGCTGGAGCTTAGCTAAGAGAGTAAGTGCCGCCTCCAAATCAGGATTACTACCACTGGTCTGGGTACTCGTTTGACTTAAGTTGACATTCCCCCCCGCTTGAATGGCATTGAAGGGGTTGTTGCTGCCGCTAATGGTGACGTTGCCAATCGATTGAGACTGGGCCGGTCGCACCGTGCCCCCGTCCGTAGCAGTTGGCTCAGGCGCTTGTAAACCTTGGCCCACGGGCGATATCGCCCTCCCCCCCTTGCCACCGATCAGCTTAGGCGTCAAATACTCTGCACCGCCTTCTAAATGAATTGCGCTGCACCCCATATTAAACGCCTCTGCGTAGGTGCTACCGGCCCCCAGCGCATCGTAAAACCCCTGGGAAAACTGGATTGCCGCCTGATCGCCGATGGGCCGGTTCATGCCAATCACGCAGTCAACATACTGGTGAATGGCATTGGCCTGCACTTCTGAGTAGCAGGCATTGAGCAAAACACATTCAATCGGGCTGTTATCAAAGGCCCCAAACAGGCGTCCGAGAGCTTCAGTGCTGACCAGCTGGACCTTGCCCTGGTCGTTTTCTAGCACCAGGCCCTGGGTTTCGGTGCCATGGCCCGAGAAGTGGATGATTTGGGGGCGGTACTCAAGCAATGCCTGCCGCAAGTCTGCGGGTCTAGCAGCAAGCTTGGTGACGATTTGGAAGCGATCGCGGTGGTGCGATCGTCGAAATGCCTCCTCAATCCGCCGCACTTCCGCATCCAAGCCCAGTAGCTCTGAGCCCGTATTGTTAGGATTCGCAGTCAAAACCAGAACCTTGATCGGATTCATAAAGAGATACACCCTGATGGATTACCTTATTGCACGTAAAGATCACGAAAAACCAATACAATATCGGCTTCTTCCCAGAAACCAACAGTCTTGCAAAGGCCTGCGTTTATCTCCTTAAACCTGAAATCAGGTCGGAGACTTTAATAGAATAAAGTGGTGAGCAACACTTCATGGCTATGTTGATTTTATTACTGTACCACGAACCTCAAAACTCACCGAACTGCTTTCCGAGTTAACTAAAAACAGGCCGCGATTTCTTTCTTTCAAGATAAAACTTTGCAATTTAGAATGTTTCTAACCTCTTCGTTTGCGATATAAATTTCTAGGAAATTCTTTGGATTGGCTAACTTTTTAAGAGCATTAAAAGCTAAGATAAAAAATATCTAGTGATCCAAAAAACTTGTTTTATTTATCAAGAGCAACAAGAAATCAAGATATGACTAACACCTTTTTGCATAGATAAATCCTACGATTACCCTCAACCATTTAAGTCTTTTTGAGCTCTTTTCTGATGGCAACTGCGTTGCTTTTTTTAATCTTTCTATTACCAAGAATTGTGATCTTTTGGTTGCCCATCTAGCTGTAAGCGGAGCTTTTGCCTCCACTGCATAAAATTCTTTAATGAGGTCTTCAATAGTCTGTTGATTTTCTCGCAACCACTCATGGCTTCCCAATCCATGATTCTCCTTGACTACTTGATACTTGTACTTTTCTCCACTTTTATCTTTAAGGCAGTAAAGTGACAAAAACATGTCTATCTTACTTCTCACATCACTATATTTTGAGAAAGAATCAAAGTGATCGTTAAACTTCTGATTTGGACTTGCAAATGTATTGAGAACAGTTAATATAGCAATACCAATAGTTAAAAATGCTACAAGGTTAGTGTTCTTAGTTTCAGATAAGAATGAAGCTCCGGATATAGTGGCCAAAATTGTACTAGGAAGATTTACATAGGTATCGATAGTTTTCCACCGACGTGCCATCAATCGTTGGGCAGTAGCACACATATTAGCTTCCACAAGTTTTGAGGATAATTTGTCAAGTAATTGCTGGGTAATTTCAATCTCTGAACTTGATGAGCTATTTGCTTGATATTCGGAAGCAGAAATTTGCTTTTGTTGAACTTCAATTGCTTCCAGCTTATTAGATAGCATGTTGCCTCCTGAGTAAAATTTGAAGTAGATTGATAAGGCAATAAGAATTTACTCATTGCCTTATATTTAAATGAACTTGACGGTTATATAGCGGTTCTCTAATAGATGAAGCAACCTGAACTTAAGGAATCTCTCAAGAACGAGGGATTCAAGTTACTTGTTTTTAGTTTTCCCAAGCGAGAACCGCTATAGCTGTTTCGTCTTTATTGAAGGAGTAGTTTTTGAACTAATTAAAGCTTTACTCTTGCATAACTGGGCTAAGCATATAAGTTTTGCTCTTTTGAAGTTTGCTGAGTAGGGCTTTCACAGTAATCGCTAAAGTTATTTTCGCAAGTATTGGTATCATTTTCACGATTACAACCAAAAATAAGTAATGGAAAAATTCCAAAAATCAGCAATCTATGTACAGTTTTCATCTGTGTTCTCCTGGATTTATTTTCGAAAGGATTCTTCTTCATTGCATGCCACTGAATACCGCAAAGAAGCATAAGTTTTGTTAGTGACATTACCTTTTCTTCCTTGCCTTTTTAATGCAATCCTAGTTAGCGGATTGAGGCGGAAACGGTACCATTTTCATTTGATTTGGAACTGGTTAACTTGTCAGGTTTAGCTTCTTGCGGTTTATCACTTGTTTCAGGACTTGAACTCTCGCTAATTTTCTGGGCTACCTTGCCCGTCATTAGAACTCCAATTAGAATTTGAATTGAGCTAGGTATTTCCTGCATCTTTTTGTCATGAAAACTGCCAGATCCCCAAACAATCAAGATGCCGAATATCCAGGCAAGAAAGGCTAGGCGAGTTGCAGAATATTGACCATTATCTTCTTGAAAGAATTGACCTAAGTTTTTCATGCTCATCTCCTAGTGGGTGTTGATTTAATCTGCATTGGGAGAATTGAAACTATGGAAAATGGCGCTCTATTTTGAAGCCAGAATGCCTCCTTTTTCTTGAAAGATCTTGGCTGCTTCTTCAAACGAGATTGAGGGTTGCCCGTAGCGACCGGGGGGGAGGGATGCCCACTCGTAGCTCACCAGATTACAGGCCGCGACGATATCGCCAGCTTCGATATGATCCAACGCGCCGCGCTTTTGAATTAAATAGATAGCTGCCCGATCTTGGCTTTCGGAGGAAAAGTCTGGCAGGTTAAGAGCCTGCTTGCACATATCCCAGGTTTTCGCAAGAAACTGATACCGTCCGGCAGCATCAGAAGAGATACCGTTCGCTGTATGTATTTTGCGGGGATGATCGACAAAACCATTGTCAAATAATTGCCAGTGAACATTACTCGGTAACCATTAGACGCGCTGGTGCCTTCGGGGACAGCAATCATGTCTAAAAAGGCCTTCTGCTGTTTTGTGATCGGGCCTCCTTTTCCGTTGGCAGGCTGAGGGCGAGGAATGATCGTGACTTCAAACGGTTCGACTTTAAGAAGTTCAGCCCAGGTTTGTTGGCCAACAACGCCGTCAATTTCTAATCCCCGCTTGCTTTGAAACAGCTTGACAGCGGCTTCCGTCTTTTGGCCAAATTGGCCATCCATAGGTTCATTGGTAGCTAAAACCCCCCAGTCTTTTAGAGTTTTTTGCAGAATTTTGACTTCGCTGATGAGGGCAGCCTGAATGTTGGTGATACCATCATTTAACGTGAGTTGCATATGTTCGTAAGCCATAGGTACGCTTTCCTTAGCTAGTTGGGTTAGATAGACGAGTTAGGAAATAACAATTAAGGTCAGATTTCTGGGAAGAGGTAAATCCTTCAGAAGTTGCCTGCACTGCTGTTCTCTTTTCGTCTATGCATCCATCAAACCGTTTGGCTACCTAAGAACAGACCTGAGAACGCCTGAGTTTTTCTAACTTTTAGATAATAGGTGCTCTGAGTTTTGTTAGGCTATGTTCATAAAGAATATAGTGCGGTCAATTAATCGCAAAATTTATACCCATAAAAAAGCGATCGCTATTATAAGTGGCGATCGCTTTTTTATGCTTAGAGAATGTTGAGCTAGATAGTACAGAGTCAGCTATCCCTACTAGCCAATTGCTACAATAAACCTACCTAGCTCTACATGCTCTGGGCTTTCAGGTTTATAGTGAACCCAAAACGACATCTTAGGTGGGATATCAAAAATCGCACCTAAGCCTTCAAATCGGTATTCAGGATTGCTTGGAATACTATGCTTACCGTCTTCACTGATTGGAAATGCAAGAGGTAGGCCTTTTTCAGAGCAAGCGTTGTTAATTTTAACAACGGCTTCTTGAGAGTTAGCCAGAGTTTTGAAGAAATCACCTAAACCAATACTAGGCAAAAAGATACCCATGGAGTTTACTCCCTTGACTAAATAAATTGGATTTTGACGTAAGATTCTTTGCCAAAGCGGGCAATCAGGCTTAAACAGGTCTAATAAAGCCTGCAACGGTTGACAATTTTCTTTCAAAATTGCCACTTAGATTTTTTTTGTTGCCCTCAGATGTCTTAATAGAAGTGTTTCCAGATGTATAACTCCTCACAATCCCAATGTGATCAGCAGTTCCGTCTCCTCCCCAATCAAATAGGACAATGTCGCCTCGTTTAGGAATAAAATCCCCTTTGGGATGCCAATAGCCGTTGTTTTTTGCCCAATATTTCCAGGATTCAACCAGAGCCATTGTGGCCCCAAAACCCTGGGGCTGAATAGGCACCGGAACTCCTACCTTTCGGCAACAAAAGAAGACGAATGCTCCACACCAGTCATAGAGAACTTTTTCAGAGCCAATTTGACCTAACTTAAGCATCGGTTCTCTGAAAATTGAAAGGTACTTCTCGGCTTCGCTACTGGATCCTTCCCACTTCAACTGTTTAGCGGCTTCTTGTTCTGCAAAATCACCCAACATTTTAAGGGGGTGAGAGGAAGCAATAATGGTAACTTCAAACGGTTCGACTTTGAGAAGTTCGGCCCAGGTTTTCTGACCCACGATGCCGTCAAGTTCTAACCCCCGCTTGCTTTGAAAGAGCTTGGCGGCGGCTTCAGTCTTTTGGCCAAATTGGCCATCCACAGGTTCGCTGGCAGCTAAAACTCCCCAGTCTTTTAGGGTTTGTTGCAGAATTTTGACTTCGCTGATGAGGGCGGCATCGGTGTTGGTAATACCATCGTTCAACATGAGTTGTATATGTTCGTGAGTCATAGGTGCGCTTTCCTTAGCTAGTTGGGTTAGACAGACGAGTTGGGAAATAGCAGCTCAGATCAGATTTCTGGGAAGAGGTAAATCTTTCAGATGGTGCCTGCATTGCTGGTTCTCTTTTCGTCTATGTATTCATCAAACCCCCTGGTTATCTGAGATCAGACCTGAGAATACCTGGCTTGTTATGACTTTTGTTGGCAACTGTTCTGAAGTGTTTGGGATTGCCTGTACGAAGCGCCTATCGCCCTTACCTACCCCAATAAAAAAAGGGCGTTGCATAATGAAGTATGAATTGAGGATGAGTTGTGATGCAATGTCCTGAATGCGGTGGCACCCATATCCGTAAGAATGGGAAAAAGCAGGGTAAGCAAAATCACATTTGCGTGGCTTGTGGCCGTCAGTTTATCGACTGTTACAAACCCCATCGCGGCTATTCAGACGACGTCAAACGCCATTGCCTCCGCCAGTACGTCAATGGGACTGGCTTCCGGGCCATTGAGCGAACGACTGGGGTTCATCACACCACCATCATTACCTGGGTCAAACACGTGGGTGACCTGCTGCCCGATGCTTACGCTCCCGATACCCCGCCTGAGGTCGGTGAACTCGATGAGTTGGAAACCTTTGTTGGTGCCAAAAAAACAAAGTCTGGCTCTGGACAGCCGTGAATCACTTCACGCCAGGGGTTTTAGATTGGGTCATCGGTGGCCACAGCGCAGCCACCTTTGCACCTCTGTGGGATCGAATCAAGGACTGGGCCTGTTACTTCTGGGTCACCGATGGCTATCCGGTTTATCCTCAGTTCATTCCAGAGGGCGACCAGATTGTTAGCAAAACTTATATGACTCGGGTCGAAGACGAGAACACCCGGTTGAGACATTATCTGGCTCGCCTGCATCGTAAGACCCTGTGCTATTCCAAGTCCGTAGACATGCTGAAGCACTCTGTTCGGTTGCTACTTCACTACCTCAAGTTCGGTGACGTGCCCATTCCAGGGGCAATTCATACCTGAATTCAGCAACGCCGGGAAACCCTCCAGATTTCCCTAATAAGATTTCATAGCATAGAAGGGGATGGATCCGTTGCAGTTTAGCAATGGCCTGCATCGTCTCAGAGCTGATGGCTCATAGCTAGACCAGATGGGCTTAATAAGCCCATCTGGTCTAGCTATGAGGCGATCGCAGTTTGGCTTAGCTGAACGGGTTTAGCCTTCGCGACGTTTCCTGCGGCTGTGCTGTTATGACCTCACTCGATGATTTGACCCTGTTGCAGTGGTTTGTTTCAGGAGATGCCACCCTAGAAGCAAATCAGTCGTTACGCATTCAGCCTGCCAACAATTTGCGCCAGCTTCTGGGCCGTAAAGGGTCACTGCTGGCCACCGCCTACGATGCCGCCCTGCCGCCCCGCATTGAGATCCGCCGCGACACCGATTACGCTGAGGTGCTGCACCAGGTCTTGCTAGACCATCACTTCCTGCCCATTGGCCAAGGGTTAGAGAGCCATGTGCTGTGCTACGCCCACTACCCTATCCCCACGGGCTACCACCTTAACTATGCCCAAGCCCGCCAGCTGTGGAAGCAGTGGTGGATGCACGCTAGCCGCCTGAAAAATCGTCAGCTACAGCTTGATCTGTTTGTGCTGGCTAGCGGCCAGTGGTATCCCGTGCGTGAGATTGCCATCAACAGCGGCACCCTCTATGTAGACACTCTGCGGGGCGAGAGCGTTCACCACGGCGATGACATGATGGCGTGGCTCGAAAAAGATAGCTGCAAAGAGGACGACGAAACGTGTCTTTGGGCACCGCCACCAGAACCGGCTCGCCCAGCTGCCCAGTGCCATTCCCACGGCTTCCACCCAGCTGCCCAGTGCCATTCCCCAACCGGCGCATGAACAAAGGTCTACGCTTGCCCCACTTCCCCAGGCCAGTGTAGACCCCACCCTGGCCCCGGTGGCCTACGCCCTGGATGGCAAAGTTTACGTCCAGACTGCCACTGGGGTGATCATCATTGAAGGCGAAAACCTGAAGGCCTACAGACAAGGTCCCCCGCCTGCGATCGACCCCCCAAGGCCAGCCTCCCGCCACCGCTAGGGTAGCGCGCCCTAGGTAAAGAGCCTGGACGGCAGCAGCCACAGCAGAGTGCCCCGGCCCGCCTCGACCTGTGACCAGGTCACCACCTCAAACTCCAAGCAGGCCATGGCCGCCGTAGGCATGCGCACCGCACCACCGCCCAGGTAACCGACCGCCTCAGACCAGGTTGGTTCGTGACCCACCAGCATGAGTGAGCGATGGTGGTTGGGCACCTGGTGAATCACCTCTAACACCTGGCCAACAGAAGCTTCATAGAGATCGTCGGTAACGGCCATGGGGCAGGCCCAGTCGCCAGCATCCATGGCAATTTCTAGAGTGGTACGGGCGCGCACCGCCGACGAGGTAATCGCCAAATCGGGCACCTTGCCCGCCGCCGCCAGCAGTTTGCCCATGGTTTTGGCGGCGACGATGCCGCGATCGGCGACGGGGCGATCGCGATCGCGACCAGAGCCCACATTCCAGTCAGATTTGCCGTGGCGAAAGAGAATTAGCTGCTTGGTCATGGTAAAGGGGCGATCGTGGCTCCAGGGGCGCGGTGCCCTTGATCACCTTAGGGGATCGCCTGAGGAGAATCAATGTCGCCCCCAATGTTTCTCTGGCCCTTTATCTGGCCTCAGGGTGCCGCCCGCATGGATAGACCAATACGCTTGAGTTTGGGGTCTACCTCCATTACCCGCACCGTCACCACCTGGCCCACCTTGACAATCTCGTTGGGGTCGCTGACAAAGCGATCGGCCATTTGCGAAATATGCACCAGCCCGTCTTGGTGCACCCCCACATCGACAAACGCGCCAAAGTTGGTGACGTTGGTGACTACCCCCTCCAGCGTCATCCCCGGCTTCAGGTCGGTGATTTCGTTGATGCCGTCTTGAAAGCGGGCGTAGGCAAACTGCTCGCGGGGGTCGCGACCGGGCTTTTCTAGCTCGGTGAGAATGTCGCGCAGGGTGAGTTCTCCGGCCTCGGCGGTGGTATATTTTTTGATGTCGAGCCGCTTCAGGCGATCGGCGGCTTTGGGAATTTGCGCCAGGGGCAGGGCGAGATCGGCGGCGATCGCATCCACAATGCCGTAGCTTTCGGGGTGCACCGCTGTGTTATCCAAAGGATTCTTGCCGTTGCGAATGCGCAGAAACCCCGCTGCCTGCTCAAAAGCCTTTGGCCCCAGTTTCTTCACCTTCAGCAGCTCCCGCCTCGACTGAAATGCGCCGTTGGCATCGCGAAATTCCACAATGTTATTGGCCACCGATGGGGTCAGCCCCGACACGTAGGTCAGCAGCTCGCGGGAGGCCATGTTGAGATCCACGCCCACATAGTTGACGCAGCTCTCGATGGTGTCATCCAGCTTTTGCTTCAGCCGCTTTTGATCGACATCGTGCTGATACTGGCCCACGCCGATCGATTTGGGGTCGATCTTGACCAGCTCCGCCAGGGGGTCTTGCAGCCGTCGGGCAATGCTAATCGCCCCTCGAACGGTCACATCCAGATCGGGGAACTCTGCTGCCGCCACCTCACTAGCGGAGTAAATCGAGGCCCCCGACTCATTCACCAAAACCTTCACCGGAGGATCGGTCAGGGTTTTGAGGACTTCTCCCACAAAGGCGTCGGTTTCGCGGCTGGCGGTGCCGTTGCCAATCGCAATCAGCTCGATTTTGTGCTTACGAATCATCCCCGCCAGGGTCTGGGCCGCCTGCTGCCGCTGGTTTTGAGATTGATGGGGAAACACCGCCTGGTACTCCAGAAACTTACCGGTGCTATCCACCGCCGCCACCTTGCAGCCGGTGCGAAAGCCGGGGTCAACCCCCAGGGTGGGCTTCATGCCTGCCGGGGGCGACAGCAGCAGGTTTTTGAGGTTGGCCTCAAAGTTTTGAATTGACACCTCGTCGGCCCAAGCCTTTTTCTCAGCCATCACCTCGCTGGTCAGCGACGGCTTCATCAACCGACTGTAGGCATCTTGAATTACCCCCCTGTAGAACTGGCGAACTTCAGGGACGGGAGTTTTCACCACCCGCTTTTCTAAGGTTTGCAGAATGGGCTCGGGTTCAACCTCCAGACCCACTTTGAGAATGCCTTCGCGATCGCCCCGCAAAATCGCCAGCAGGTTGTGGGAGGCAATCGATCGAACTGGGGTCTGATAGGCCCGATACATCTCGTACTTAGTGCTGCCCTCGGGGTGACCTTTTTTAATGCTGGCGGTGAACTGGCCTTGGGTAAGGAGGCGATCGCGCACATACCGCCGCAGCGCCGCCTGCTCCGCCACCTGCTCCGCCAAAATATCTGCTGCCCCCTGAACTGCTTCATCCGTAGACTGCACCCCTTTGCCTGGATCCACAAACGCCTGGGCTTCCTGAAGCAGAATCGCGCGTTTGCCCGTTTTATTCAGCTCCTCAATTTTCTGGGCCAGCGGCTCTAGTCCCTTTTCCTTCGCCATCGTGGCACGGGTACGGCGCTTGGGCCGGTAGGGCAGATAGAGATCTTCTAGCTCCGTCTTTTGCTGGCAGGCGAGAATGGTCGCCTTTAGCGCCTCCGTGAGCTTGCCCTGGGATTGAATCTCGCCCAGCACAGTCTGTCGCCGATCCTCAAGCTCTGTTAGGTACTGGTGTCGCTCAGCAATCTGCCGCAGCTGCACCTCATCTAGGTCGCCAGTGCGCTCCTTGCGGTAGCGGGCCACAAAGGGCACCGTTGCCCCTTCGGCAAACAGCGCCAGGGTGGCCTCTACCTGGGCAGGACGGATTTCAAGTTCGGCGGCAATGGTGGTCGCGATCGGGGTCATGGATTGTGACTGTGCTGGTATTTAAGAGAAAATAGCTTGCTCAAGCAGGGCAACGAGTTCAGCAATGCCAAAGGGCTGACTCGGTTCTACTCTGTCGTCCTGGCCGATATGAACATGATGGGGAAAGGTTTCAACATCTCGAAAATGGGGAGCATTATCCCAACGCCTTTTAAGCTGCTGCTGACTTGCATCCATCCATTGATAACGGTAGCGATGCTGCTCAATGATATTGCCCTGTAGGCGGAAAAACTCTGAAGCCTCTACGAAATCACCGTTTACCAGGGTAAAACGTACCCGAAAGTGACCCCGGCTGGGCAAATACATTTCGCTAATTACCGTCCAGTCTTGGACCGCAGGGCTGTAGGCTAGGGCTTCCTTAATGGCAGCTATATAATCTTCTGGAGGCATCACCTACTAGATTGGTTGAAGCTGCACCATTTCATAGAATCCCGCCCAATTTATATAGTCTGCGCTGTCGCCTAAGTCGCCAGATGAGAACTGTTGGTAAAACTGCTCGCTCGTCATGTTGTACTGCTGCTCATAGTCGTGGAGTTTTCCCCAAATCTCATCATGAGTCTGGTCTTCCTTAAGGCGGGCCAGCAGCAGATATCGCTCTTCTAGAGGGAGCGATCGGATTGTTTGAACTAAACCATCAATAAGTTGAGTATTCATCGCAAGTCTGCCGTTCTGCCCACTAGTGTATTAGCAAAACTGGGTATTTAGAGAGGCAGAATGTCCAGACCACCGCACCATCACGGGCCATAGATTAGTAGCTAACGATCGCACCCAATGACTTCAGCATGCGCTCTTCGGTGTCAGATAGGCCGGTGGCACCGCGAATGTTGACGCCTTCGTAGGGGCGATCGGGGCGGAGGGTCTGCTGACACAGGCCCGTCGCCATATCCCATACGCGAATTTCGTCGTCTTGACTGGCGGTAACCAGGTGGGTGCCGCTGGGGCAACCCAAGACTTGCCAAATATCTTGGCTGTGGCCCTTGAGGGTATGACGGCGCTGGTTGGTTTCGACCTCCCACACCTCTACCAGGGCGTTTTGGCTGGTGATCGCCAGCATGTCTCCCCCAGGAGTCTGGGTAACCCCTTGCAACCATTGCTCAGCCGGGTGCTGCCAGTGGCCGAGACAGCCGTTGTCCTGCCCCAGGTGCCACCAGCGCACGGTGCCGTCGTGGCTGGCGCTGACCAACCGCTCACCCTCGGCTGAGAGACTGTGCACCTGGCTTTGATGACCTGCCAGCACGCGATAGTCAAAGCCGGCTCCCTCAGGGTCAACGCGAGTGCGTTGCTTCCACGGCCACAGGCCAATGGTGCCATCCCTAGCCCCCACGACAAGCCAGTCACCATTGGGGCTAAATAGCAGGGCGGTCGGGCTGTCGGGGGCGTCTTCTAGCTCTCCTACGGCGCTGCCAGTGGCGCAGTCCCACACTAAGATGCCGCTGTCGGGGCCAGCGGTGGCCAGCCATTGGCCATCGGCGCTAAAGCACAGCAGGGTGGCGGCAGTGGGCGTCACCCCCACCCACTGGCTCTGACCCGTCGCGATCGACCACAAGCGCAGGGTTTGGTCATCGGCACTGCTGGCCAGCCACTGACCATCGGCACTGAGCGCCACTGTGCGCACCGTGGCGCTGTGGCCCGTCAGGGCGCGGGGGCCAATGGCGTAGGGACTGTGGGTGTTGACCTGCCACAGCCGCAGGTGAGTATCGTCGTGGCCGGTGAGAATGGTGCCGCTGTCAGCGCTTGCGCTAAAGGCGAGGCAGCGCACCGGGTGAGCCTGGCTGAGAAAGCTGCGCCAGCACTGGCCCCGTTTGGCGCTCCAGAGCTTGATGGTGTAGTTGCTGCCGGTGACAAAGTAGCGGCTGTCGGTGCTAAAGGCCAGGGTCCATACCGGAGCCTCCAGGGATGGTAGGGCGTAGCAGAGACGGCGGTTGGGAATATCCCACACGGTGACGGTGAAGTCTTGGCCGCTGCACACCAGGTAGCGTCCGTTGGGGCTGAGGGCTAGGGCAGGTAGGGCCTGCACCTCGGCGGGCAAAATCCAGCAGGGCAACCCGGTGGCCAAATTCCAAATGGTGAGGCAGTTGTCGTCGTAGCCCGCCGCGAAGGGAATGGGCTGGCAGTCGGGGTCGTTGGGGTCGGGCAAAAATCCAACGGTGCGAATCGTCGCGGTCGATCGCACCTGGAGGTCTGTGAGCAGGGTGCGATCGACCACATTCCACAGACAAGCGCGCTGGTCGTCGCCGCCGCTCACCAGGCGATCGCCCGAGCAACTGTAGGCCAGGCTGTGAATGGCCCCGCCATGCCCTTCCAGACAGCCCTGGCCAAACCCTGAGGCGACTTCCCACAGGCACAGCCGACCGCTGTCATCCCCCGAGGCTAGCTGGCTGCCATCGGGGCTAAAGGCCAGGGCTCGCACTGGGGCCTGGTGGTCGTCTAAAACGTCGGTCTGGTAGGTGGCCCCCACCGGCCACAGCCAGATTTGCCCGCTCTCGGTGCCCACCGCCAGCAAATCACCCTGGGGGCTAAAGGCCAGCGATCGAATGCCTTGGCCCCCATCGAACATCCACACCAGTTTGCCCCGCTTCAAATCCCACAGCAGCAGTCGGCCCTCGTGGTCGCCTGTGGCCAGATATCGGCTGTTCTCTTCAGAAGAGGATCCCCGTTGGCCTGGCCTGTCTAGCAGGCCAACGGGGCTAAAGGCCGCCACCGGGTCGCGCCCCAGGGCGGTGGCAAAGGTGGTGTCACTAAACTGGGCCTGGCTAAAATTGGCCCCCTGTACAATCACCCGCCGCAGGTCGCTCTGCCAGATCGCCAGGTGAGAAAAATCGACCCCGCTAATGCCCAGATCCAGATGCTGGCAGAGATGAATCAGGTTGCCAGCTCCGTAGCCGGGCTGGCCCATGAAGGGTTTGATTGCCTTGAGCAGGCGATCGCCCTTGGCCGCCAAGACCTCGTCGGTGGCATAGATCTGTTTCAAGGCCGCCGCCAGGGGTACCAGCATGGCTTCTCGCTGGCGCTCTTGCACCACTTCCCGCGCGGTCATCGTCACCAGAGCTAGTCGCTGGAGCCAGTCGAAGGCTTCTGCCTCTAGCTCCTCTCTCAGCACATCTTGCAGCCGCTCTAGCACCAGGGTTTGTACCACCGGGCTCAAGCTCAGCACCAGCCCGCGCCCCTCGGTGGTCTGGGCCTGGGCCCAGCCGCGCCCCAGCACCGATTGCACCACCCCGTTGGCCAGGGGTGGCTGCATAGCCCCGGTGAGGTCGTCGAGAGAGACTGGCTCTTGGGCCAGGGCCAGCCAGTACAGCAGCGCCCATTCCTCCAGCGACAGCCGATCGAGGGCCTGGGTAAAGCAGCGGTGCACCACCACGGGCACTACCCTCTGAGGGGCCTGGAGTAAGGCCCTAGGCTGGCCCTGGTAGACCTCTTGCAGCGTGGCCCCCAACCCGCGCAGCACTAGAGGATGGCTGCCGTAGCGATCGATCAAGGCGGCCCAGTCGTCAGCGGAGGCGTTCACCGTAGCGGGGGCGTGGAGCAAAGGCCGAGCGTCGGCGGTGGCGAGGTCGCCCAAGGCGTAGTCTCGCACCCGTGGCCCCTGCACCTGGGAAAAGTCGGCGGGCTTTTCGCGGCTGAGCCAGACCAGACAACTCTGGTGATGGCGCTCGGCCCCTTGGTGAAAAAAGTGCTGTAGGGCGTTGGTACCGGCCTGGTAGCTGCCCGCTAGCTGTTGGGGGGCAAAGAACTGGTCTAGGCCATCGAGAATCAGCAGGGCGTGGCGCTGGTCGAGCTGGTCAATGATCCACTCCACCTGGGTGTGGGGGGCGATCGCCGCCTGCGGGTCGAGCCAGTGGGCGATCGCCCCCAGCACATCCTGCTCGGTGGCCTCGGTGGTCAGCGCCAGGTAGCCGCACTGGTCTGCATGGGGGGCGACGGCGGCGGCGATCGCCGCTGCCAGGGTGGTCTTACCCACCCCTGGCAGCCCCCACAGCAACACCGTACGGCAGCGTTCTGCCAAAATCCACTCGGTCAGGGTCGCCAGTTCATCCTGGCGACCCGCACAGTCGGCCAGGTCGAGACGAGGGGATTCGCGCACCACTAGGGCGGGGGTGGGCAGAGGCGATTCGCGAAGCGATCCGTCCCGGAATCGCGACTCCACCCCAACCTCCGGCAGCGGGTTTGGCTCAGCTGCCACCAATCCTTGCACCATCCAGGTTTGCAGCACATTCTGAATGTTGCGCTTCGTCACCCGCACGCCCTGGAGATCGGCATCTACCAGCTCGGTGAGCAGCTGCCAGAGCTTGGGGCCAACGTCTTTTTTAAGATAGTCTTCGGTGTAGCCAGCGGTGGGGGTCGCCATGGCCGAATAGGTCTTATTCTCCCAAGACCCCTTCAACACCAGTCGCTCCACATCCTTCAGTGGCCGCCCCTTGCGTTCCACCGCAACCTGGTTGATGTGTACAGCAATTTCCTCAAAATCCATTGGCAAAACCGCCGCAGATGCCCCAAGCCTCGCCCCAGTCTAACCTGAATTTTTCAGAACTTCTTGGCCCCCGCCCCGAGCCGATTTGGCCAAAAAAATTCCCCAACCCGAGGGCCAGGGAATGATCAGGGTGCATCTACCAGTTCATATTTCTGGTTCGGTAGAGGGAATCAGGATGGTTTGGGAGAGATTTTGTTAGAGTGCCTGGGGAAGTGGGGAGTAGGTGGGTGGATGAGTGGATGAGTGGGTACTGCCCCAGCATCGCTTCAGCCTTACCGCAGGCAACCATTGTCTATCTCCGTAACTTTAGGCAGAAGCAGGGGTTACACCTTGGAGACGGGTTAAGACGTTCAGAGATATTTTTTAGGAGCAAACCGTGTCGGATGCGCTGACCTTAAAGGCCTACGACCTTTGGAAAACCTATGGCGACGAGGCGGTGGTGCAGGGCATTAGCTTTTCCCTGGCACCGGGCGAAATTGTCGGGCTGCTGGGGCCGAATGGGGCGGGCAAAACTACCACGGTGGGCATGCTGTTTGGCACCGTCATTCCCACCAAGGGGTTTGTGCAGTTTGGCTCCTGGCAACTGCCGGGGCAGGGGCAGCTGGCCCGCGCCCAGATGGGCATTGTCACCCAGGAAGACAACCTCGACCCTGACTTTACGGTGTTTAAGAACTTGACCCACTTTGCCCACCACTACCGCATTACTGGGGCGGCGGCGCGGCAGCGGGCGGGGGAGCTACTGGCCCTGGTGAATCTAGAGCACCGGGCCGAGGCCCAGGTCGATGAGCTGTCGGGCGGCATGAAGCGGAAGCTGGTGCTGGCCCGCGCCCTGCTGAATCAGCCCAAGATTGTATTTTTAGACGAGCCCACCACCGGCCTCGACCCCGACGCCCGCCAAGATTTTTGGCGGCTGGTGCAAGATCTCAAGGCCAGCGGCTGCGGCATTTTGCTGACCACCCACTATATGGATGAGGCCCAACGGCTGTGCGATCGCCTCTTACTCCTCCAGCAGGGCAAAGTGATTGACAAGGGCACCCCCACCGACTTGGTGGCGCGAGTGATTGGCCGCGAGGTGGCCGAGATCGAAGGGGTTGAGACCCAAATCCTTCAGGATTTAGCGGCCAGCCACGGGGCCTGGTATCGGGCCTTTGGCAGCGGTCACTTAATATCGCTGCCCGATCGCTATCCTGAGGTGGTTTGGGATGCGATCGCGGCCCACCATCCCAGCCGCCTTCTGCGGCGGCCCGCCAACTTAGAAGATGTGTTTTTGCGACTCACCGGGAGCGTGCTGGAATGAAGCTGATTACCGCGACCCCCTGGGGGGTGTATACGGTCTGGTGGCGACACTTTCAGGTGTATCGCAGTACCTGGTTGGTGAACTGCCTGCCGCCGATCTCTGAGCCAGTGGTGTATTTGCTGGCCTTTGGCTACGGTCTTTCTCCCCTAATTGGCGAGGTGGACTATTTAGGGCAAATGATTCCCTACGCACGGTTTTTGGCTCCGGGAATGATTGCGATTGGGGTGCTGTTTCAGTCGTTTTTTGAGGGGGCCTACAGCAGTTTCATTCGGCTGAACTTTCAAAAGACCTGGCAGGCGTTGCTGACGGCCCCGCTGAGCTATACCGATGTGTTTTTGGGCGACTGGGTTTGGGCAGCCACTAAGGGCACCATTGCCGGCACTATCACCGGGCTAGTCGCGGTGCTGGCCAATCTCTATGACCTCTCTAGCCTAGTGCTGTCGCTGCCGCTAATTGTTCTGGGCAGCCTGCTGTTTGGGGCCTTTGGCCTGCTGGTGGCCGGGGCCGTGAATAAAGTTGACCAGGTGAATGTGCCGATTTTTCTGGTGATTATTCCCATGTTTACCCTCTGCGGCACCTATTTTCCGCGCGATACGCTGCCGCCGCTGCTGGCCAAGTTTGCCGCGCTTTTGCCCCTGGCCTCCCTGGTCGATCTGCTGCGCTGGCCCCTGGGTCTGCCGCCGTGGTGGCCCCTGCTGCTGCTCTGGCTGATCGGGTGGATGGTGGTGATGGCAAGGCTGGCGGCTCTGCGGATTTATCCCAGGTTGTTTAGCTAGCGGGGTGTTTGAAGAATGAAAAATGAAAAAAATGCCTGGTAGGTTTGAATTCCGGCTTTTTGGGCTGTCCTAACCTAGACTCCACCTGATGTAGTGAAGGCGCATGGGCGCTCTTATTTCCTTGTATTTCTAGAGGAAATCGGGCTAAAGCGCAGTATTGAGCGAAAAGTGACAGATTCGCCGGTTCTTGCTGTGATATGGTGCAGCCTTCTGCGACCTTTGGAGTGGGAGTTGGCGATTATGGGATCTGTTCAATCTATAGCGTTGACAGCCTTAGGGCTGGTCGCATTGGCGGGGGTTGGCATTGTGGCTAAAGAAGCCGAGGCGGTGGAGATGCCGGAAGCTGCGATCGCCCCGCCCACTGCTCCAGGCCTCAGCAGCTCCACCGTGGTTGACCTGAACGATCTGACGACCAACCCCAGTAACTACGACTTCTTTACCTTCAGGCCAAATTTAGAAAAGCTGATTCTCTCTGGTGCTGCCGACACCGAGCACATCAGCATTTTGTGGTACACCATTCCCGACGGCAGTGTGGGGCTGCACTACCACTCCATGACTGAGTCAGTCTATGCGATCGCGGGCACCCAGACCGATGCCAAAGGGGTGTATCCGACCGGCTCGCTCTACTTCAACCCGCCAGGTAGCGGCCATCAAGTCTCAGACAGCACCGGCTTCTTTCTTCTGGCCTACGCTTCGCCACCGGATTTTGCCAGTACCGACCTGATCGAGGACTACACCCCCGTCCAAATCAACACCGCTGACGCCGATTTTGAGGCACTCTATCCATTTGAAGAGGTGCAAGCAGGCGTCTCCACCTACGAGATGCCGCTTGACCCAGAGGGCGGGATGAGTTCTCAATTCATTCAAAGCACTTCTTCAGAGAGCTATGAATACACCGGCAATTATCTGCTCGTGCTGAAGGGCAGTTGCAGCATCGACGGCACGACCTTCGCCGAAGACATGTTGGTGGTCGCCACCACCGTTGAGGTCCAGTCTTACAGCGTCAGCGCCGCTGAGGGTAGCGATTGTTTGGCCCTAGGTCTGTCGTTCTAGGCTAGCTTACAGGGTGAGGGGGCGATCGCCCCCATCAGTCCCCAATCATGGTGGTGCGAACCCCATCAAGCTTCAACAGTTGCTCAGCAGGCTCCGTCGCCAGTTGCTTCACCTCGCTCTTCCAGCGGTTGGCGATGGGCATGCGCCAGCCCAGGCCAAAGGCGCGATCGGTCACTTTGAGAACGGGTGGGGTCTGCCGCCGCTTAAACTCGGCCCGCGACACCAGCCGCAAGACGTTGTCTACCACAGCTGCGTCGTGGCCAGCGGCAACCATATCGGCCACCGACTCGTGGCGCTGCACCAGGCGATCGAGAATGTCATCCAGCACATCGTAGGGCGGTAGCGAATCTTGATCGACCTGACCGGGCTTGAGTTCGGCACTGGGCGGTTTCTCGAGAATGTTTTGCGGAATCAGGGCATCAGTGACGTGGCTCACCCGCGCTGACAGTTCACCCAGGGCTGCTGTAGCCACAGATCCGCCGCTGCCCACCTGCCGATTGAGCCATTGGCAGAGGGCGTAAACTCGCGTTTTAGGTACGTCGGCGATCACTGCCAGGCCGCCATTCATGTCGCCGTAGAGGGTGCAGTAGCCCACCGCCATTTCTGACTTATTGCCGGTTGACAATAGCAGGTGACTAAACTTGTTTGAAACCGCCATCAGCAAATTGCCGCGAATGCGCGACTGAATATTTTCTTCAGCAATGCCGGGGCTGGTGCCGACAAAGAGGGGATCGAGCACCTGGTCGTAGTCGGCCATCAGCGGGCCGATCGCCAGCGTTTGATGGGCAATGCCCAGGGTTTGGGCCAGGGCCAGCGCGTCCGTCACCGAGTGGTCGGAGCTGTAGGGGGAGGGCATGAGAATGCCGAGCACGTTGGCCGGGCCAAGGGCTGCCGCTGCGATCGCCGCCACCAGCGCTGAGTCAATGCCGCCGCTGAGACCAATCACCGCCTTAGAAAAGCCGCACTTGTGGGTGTAGTCACGCACTCCCAGCACCAGGGCCGACCAGATCGCCTCGTTTTCGTCGGCGGGCAGGGGGGCGATGTCGCCAGGGCAGAGGTCGCGCTGGATGGGGTCGTATTCCACCACCGCCAGCCCGGTCTGGTAGGAGAGCAGGCGGGCCACCAGATCGCCCTGGCGGTTAAAGGCCATGCTGGTGCCGTCGAAGATTAAGTCATCGTTAGCCCCCACCTGGTTGGCGTAGAGAATGGGGCAGCGAAACCGAGCGGCGCTGTGGGCTAGCATCGAGGCCCGTAGCTGCGCTTTGTTGACCGAGTAGGGCGAGGCAGAGAGGTTGATCACGACATCGACGTGGTCATCAGCCAGGTCGGCGATCGGGTTGCGGGGGTAGCTACGCCCGCCCCAAAATTCCTCGTCGTTCCACAGGTCTTCGCAGATGGTGACGCCAACGCGCAGGCCCCAGTCACCCAAGGGAATTGTGAAACTGCTTGGCCCCTGGCCGGGGGCGAAGTAGCGGTCTTCGTCAAAGACATCGTAGGTGGGCAATAGCTGCTTGTGAAAGACCTGCTGCACCTGGCCGCCCTGGAGCAAAGCAGTGCTGTTGAAGAGGGGCTTTTCGCCGTGGTAGCGGGCCTTAGGGTTGGCGGAGGCATAGCCAACCAGCACGGAGAGGTGAGGGGGTAGCTCGGCGGCCAGGGCATCGAGCTGGTCGGCCATGGCCTGAATAAAGCTGGGCTGAAGCAGCAGGTCGCGAGGCGGGTAGCCGCATAGCACCAGCTCGGTGGTGACGAGCACCTGGGCCCCCAGGCGATCGGCCCGGCGAGCTGCATCGAGCACCTGTTGGGCATTGTGGGCCAGGTCGCCAATGGTGGGGTTGAGCTGGGCGATCGCAAATTTCATAGGAGTTAATAGATAAAAAGGATTTCGACCAAAACGCTGGCTGTAATCGTCTTCAGTTACCGACAATCAGCGGGGAAATAGTTAGGCTTCCGAGGACATGGACTTTTTCGGGCAACTGCGCTGAGCCGCCAGGGTGTTGCGCTCCCAAAAGACGCCATCGGCGTATCCCTGGATGGTGGGGTCTTCGTCGGCTAAGGCCAAACGTTTTTCGGCCAAGCAGCAGTAGTCGGGGTCTTGTTCAATGCCTACATACTGTCGCCCTAGCTTTTTGGCAACCACAGCGGTCGTGCCACTACCGAGAAAGGGATCGAGCACCACATCGCCAGGGTTAGAACTCGCCAGCAGCAATTTGGCCACCAGTTTCTCAGGTTTTTGGGTGGGATGATCGGTGTTTTCAGTCATTGACCAAAAGGGCACGGTAATGTCGGTCCACAGGTTAGAAGGGTGGGTGAGACGATAGTTTTTCGAACCTGTGTCATCCCAGTCTTTAGGATGTCCGGCTAAGTCTCTATAGGGGGCCATCACCTGGCGTTTGAGCTTTACGGCATTCACATTAAAGGTGTAGGTTTCGGAGACGGTGCAGAACCAAATATCTTCACTGGCGTTTTTCCAGTTGGCTTGGGCACCGCGTCCTTTCTCACGCTCCCAGGTGATTCTATTCCTGACAGTAAAGTGTTTTTCTAGCACTGGATACATGACAGTTGAGGTGGCCCAATCGGCGCAAAAATAGACGGAAGCGTGGGGCTTGAGCACAGGTTTGAGCTGAGAAATCCAGCTATCGAGCCAGGCGGTGTAGGTGGAGCGATCGCACTGTCTAAACTTGCTGCCATTGAAATCTTTGGTGAGATTGTAAGGCGGATCAACAATCAGCAAATCCACAAAGTTTTTAGGTAAGTAAGGCAGCGCCTCAAATAAATCCTGGCAAATTGTTCTGTTAAGAATTTCGCTAGGGAGTTTCTCACAGTCCAAGCTAATCAACCGCTGTAAAAACACAGAGCGCTCTTCAGCCGTGAGATCGAGCGTTCGGTTTTGAGGTGCCCTAGCTTTCATCCCCTAACCCCCATGTTCTAAAACTCCTACCTCTTCCCCACCCCCCCAATCTTCCTCCCTCTCTCATCCTCCTCAAATAAACACCATCGCCTTCTCCTTCAGCGGCTCAAACGCAGCGGCATCAAACCGATACAGGCTGGCGGGTCGCCCGGCCCCCCGCGAGGTTTTCTGGCCGGTATCTTGCAAAAAACCCAGCTTGAGCAGCCGAGCGCGAAAGTTGGAATAATCGGAAAAACCCTCCCCCAAAACGGTGACGTAGAGCTGGTAGAGATCGCCCAGGGTAAACACCTCGGGCAGCACGTCGAAGGCGATCGGGCTGTATTCGAGCTTGTTGCGCAGGCGGCGGTAGCCGTAGGTGAGAATTTCGTTGTGGTCGAAGGCCAGTTGGGGCACCTGGGCCAGCGGGTACCAGGCAATGCCGCTGACGCCGTCGGCGATCAGTTCGGCATCCTCAAAGCGCACCAGGGCAAAGTGGCTGACCGACAGGTAGCGCACGTTAAAGGCCTGGGGCGACTCACGGGGGTCGCGATCGGGGCCGCCGAAGGTGTAGAGCTGCTCTAGATAGAGGGTGTTGACGCGGATTTTTTCGGCCAGCACCCGGTAGGCGGCGGCTTCTAGAGATTCGCCCTGGCGCACGAGGGTGCCGGGCAGACTCCAGTAGTCCGCGAAGGGTTCGTCGTGGCGCATCACCACCAGCACCAGCAGCCGGTTTTGCTGGGTATCCACGGAAAAAATTACGTTGTCGACGCCTACTTTGAAGTCGGCCAGGGGCACCGGGCTTAGGGGGTGGTCAGAGGTGCGGTGGAGTTTTGCGGACATGGGTAGAGGTGGTGTTGGGCAATGTAAGACTGCACCGCCGGGGGAATTTCGGGGGCGGTGGCGGCGGGGATGCCGTCGCACTGGCGATAGCGCGACGATGACACGTCGATCGCAGGCATCTCGGCCACGGTGACGGTCGTATATTGGCGCAGTTTGGCCAGGCTGGCCGACCTGAGGTCGTAGCCAGGGCGCGGAATCACCAGAATGTTCGCTGCCGCAAAGATTTCGGTCGCCCGGTGCCAAGTGGGCAGCTGCTCCACCAAGTCGGCCCCCACCACCAGGGAGAACTCGGCCTGGGGCCAGACCTGCCGCGATCGCTCCAAAGTAACCACCGTGCGCATGTGGCTGAGTTCGGGGTGTACCTGCACCCGCTGGGGGGGCACGGCGAGGTCGTCGATCAGCAATTCCAGCATGCGAAAGCGATCGCCCAGGGGGGTCTGATGCTCTTTGAACGGGTTGTTGGCTGTCCACACCGCCACGTGGTCAAACTGGGTGGCCAGCCAGGCGAGAATGGCGGCGTGCCCCTGATGGGGCGGGTCGGCGCTGGTGCCAAACAGAGCAATGCGCAGCGCCGGAGAATTGGTTGCGGTCATAGGGCCATCCTCAAGGCTGAGAGGGGGGATGTTGGCGGGTGCGGGCCGCTAGCTCCACCAGGGCATCGGACAATGCTACGCCATAGTTAGCCGGATGCTCTAGCTGGCGCACGGCGGCGGGCAGGCTGGACACCGAGGCGGCGGTGCGGGCGGCGATCGCATCCAGCGATTCTAACTCCTGCATGACCTGGCCCTGTTTTACCACTAGTTGAAGCAGGGGCTTTTCGTCAGGGGCAGCGGTTTCTTCGAGCAGACCAAGGCGATCGCCCACCGCCTGCCCATCTACATAGCGCCGAAAGATTTGCTTGCGTCCGGGGAGGGTGGTTTTGCCGCTGGCCTCTTTCATCACGGGTGTGCCGTCGATATCGACTAGTTTATACACCCCATTCACGGGTTCGCCCGTCACCAGCTTCGTGCCCAGGCCGTAGCCGTCGAGCACCGCCCCGGCCTGCTTGAGGCGAGCGATTTCGTACTCATCCAGGTCGCCGCTGGCCAAGATTTTGGCGTTGGGCAGATGCGATCGCACCGCCTGCGATAGTTCCACCAAGTCGCCCGAATCAAGCCGCACGGCAGCCACTGGGGTGCCCGCCGCCGCCAGCCGTTCCGCCGCCGCCACCGTGTCGTAGGTGTCAATCAGCAGTGCCGCCCCTGGAAAGTAGCGTTGAAAGGCTTCAAAAGCTTCATCCTCGCTACCTTCTAGCGCCGCAAACACCATCACCAGGGCGTGGGCCATGGTGCCTGCGGGCTTGCGCCCCAGCGCAAGCGCGGCCAGCACGTTAGAGGTTTCGTCAAGCCCCGCCGCCAGGGCCGCCCGCGCCGCCCACAGCGCTCCCTGGGGGCTAAAGGCCCGACGGGTGCCAAACTCCAGCAGCTTGGCCTCAGGCCCGGCCACATCTCGCAGGCGGGCGGCGCGGGTGGCCACCAGGGTTTGGTAGTTAAGGGTGTTGAGCAGGTAGGTTTCGGCAATCTGGGCCTGCCACAGGGGTGCTTCTACCCGCAGCAGCGGCTCGTTGGCGAATACCGCGGTGCCCTCAGGCACCGCCCACACATCCCCCGTAAAGCCCCCCTCGCCCAATCGCTGCCAAAACTCCTCGGGGGCGCGGTCAAACAGCCCCGTTTGCCGCAGGGCCTCTAGCTGGTGTTCCGAAAACCGCAGATTGTTCAGGTAGTCGATCGCCTGGGTCAGCCCCATGGCAATCAGGTAGCTATAGCCAGGGGGGAGCCGCCGGGTAAACAACTCAAAACTGGCCCGGCGATCGGCCAGGCCCTCGCCTGCATAGCAGCTCACCATGGTGAGCTGGTACAGATCCGTCAGCAGACCGTAGTTGTCAGGGGTGGCCAGAAGGGTGGGATAGGGCATTGAAGTAATGGCGATGTTTTGGTTATTTACACCATAACTAATTCTGTCAAGACTCGCAACAATGTAGGAAAAGAAGGGCGAATGCCCTTTAAGTCAGCTATAATTTTCAGCTATAATTTTGGTATATTTCACCTATTAAGAGTCGCCGAACGAGCGACACAGTAGCGATGCTTTGCCCCCATCTGTCTTAGGCAACTAACGCTTCAATATCTGTCACAGGGATGACGTTTAGCCAAGGCGGTGCCCTCTATCGTCCATCATTACTGGTTTAGAGCGGCCCTGGTTCAAAACCCTTGTTGGTACCAGGAGCCGCCCCACAGCTACGGCCACTGGTTTGGAGCACCGTCCTTCAAATATTGGCCCTGGAGTACCGCTACGCAAGTTGGGCTGTCACACCCTGCGCCCAAGCATCACTTAAGAGTAATTACACACCTCATCTGAGACATTACCGGGAGGATAGCGATGAATCTGACCCACACTCTGGAACTTTTTGAAACCCCTAAAACCGCGCGGGTAGAGCGCCCCATCACTGCCCAACTACAGGGCCGGGTCTACTACGAAGGCACCTACTGGCCCGCCCGAATCTACGAGGGAGTCATTGATGCTGGCATTGCCCTCGCTCCCTCAAGCTGGGTCACGGTGGTGGGCCGCTACGGGCTCACCCTGCTGATTGTGCCGCCGCTGGGGACGGCCTATGCCTAAGCACAGGGAATTGCTGGGGTGAAAATCGGTGACCAGCCCCGACCTAAATTGGGGCGATCGCCCCAGCAAACCCGCGTTTTTTGTAAAAATCCCTGAGGATCCGGCAAAAACCACTATGATTAAGGTGGTTTTGCCTACTCCTTCTGCCACCACCGTTGACCTATGGATAGCCTGGCCCAAAGCCTTCTTTGGCTCCTCTGGGAAACGCACCCAGATGTTGATACTGTCCCAGCGGGTTTTGCCCCAGTCATGGGGTTAAAGTCTAGCCAGGCCAAAGGCGTATGTTTAGCGCCAGGGGGCTGTATGTCCCTAAGGAATGGGTCTTTGGCGATCGCGGCCGGGGCGATCGTTCTCGGCAGCGGCCCAGGGGCACTGGCCCAGGGCCTGTCCAACGGGCTTAGCCCCGTCTACGTTACCACCCCCGAGGGGTACGCCCTAAATGTACGCAAGGGGCCAGGCACCAATAATCGCGTTGTTCGCTGTGTGTTCCGGGGCAGTGCCCTGCAAGTGTCTGGAGCGACGAGCCCCAACGGTTGGGTGCAGCTAGTCGATTCCACCTGGGTGGCGGGCAACTTGGTCAACATCGAACGGGTTAGCGGAGTTGAAGGCGGCCTGCGCACCGGAATTGGAGATGGCAGTTACTGTAACCCTCACACTGCGCCTATTGACTCCAATCCCAAACTGGCCATTGTGGTAATTCCACAGAATTTTGCCCTCAACGTTCGCTCTGGCCCCGGCTTTAACTTTCCAGTAGTGGGGCAATTCAACAACGGAACCCGTATTGAGATGACGGGGCAGTTTTATGTGGGTTGGGCTCAGCTTAGCGACGGCCACTGGGTCGATAGCAGCCGCATTCAGTACAGCGGGCCCATCATGAATGTCACCCAACCGCCGCTCGACGATGTTATAGGACTGCAGCTGCGGCTGCGCCAAGCCGCCTTTTTGCCCGCCAACTTTGTTCTTTCTGGTATCTACGACCAGACGACTCAAAATGCCGTGCGCGAGTTTCAGCGGGTGAAGGGGCTGCCTGTCACTGGCATAGCCGATGCGGCGACCTGGAAGGCCTTGCCTGACTCACCCAATGAAGTTAAAGAACTGCAACGGCTGCTACGTGAGGCCGGCTTTTTGCCCGTCGACTTTGTTCTTTCTGGTATCTACGACGCAGCTACCGAGTCTGCCGTGCGCGAGTTTCAACAGGTGAAAGGGTTGCCCGTTACCGGCACTGCCGATACCGCCACCTGGAATGCTTTGTCTCGACCAATCGACTTTGTTCAAGAACTGCAACGGCTGCTACGTCAGGCTGGCTTTTTGCCCGCCAACTTTGTTCTTTCTGGTATCTACGACCAGACAACTCAAAATGCCGTGCGCGAGTTTCAGCGGGTGAACGGGATACCCGTCACTGGCACCATCAATGCTGCCACCTGGAATGCTCTGTTGGGAGCCACTCAGCCCCCTAGCGGTACCAGCCAGCGGAGAGTCGTCACAGACGGCAACCCCGCCTCTGTGTATGACGGCCCTGGTACTGAGTTTGGCTCCATCACAAGCGTACCCAACGGCTCAATTGTCACCATCACCGGACGCATATCCGGCAACTGGTCAGAGCTGCTCGAAGGCGGCTGGATCTTCTCTCTCTGGCTAGAGCCTCTGTAGATAGAGAGCCGCTCTTGGGCAGTGGAGTTTGCTTAGGTAAGCCAGTGAGCGGAATTTGACATTACTAATAACCATAGTCACGTTGGTTAGACCATCCAGAAACCCTAAGACCGTTCAAGCTGTTTGAACGGTCTTAGGGAAACGTCTCAACTAGACTAGCTAAAACCATAGATTGAGCTCTATGGTTTACAAAAATTCATGCTCTTCATATGCGAAGCGCCTAAACCCCATACACCAGAGGCATTTGGCTACCTTTGCAAACCTTGGAAGCAATTCTGGAATGGTCGCAACATCTTGTGACTTGGTGACGTTATGTGTATAACAATACTTAAGCAAAACTATTGAGTAGTCCACAAACTGGGTTGGATGCCTCAGTAAGAGCCCTGAAAGATTCTGGCAGTAGGTCGGTTAGCCGGTCTTGGTGAGTCTTACAGCGAACCACTGGTGTTTCGAGGAGCTTAGCCTTGTTCAAAGATACCGAGTCATCTTCCACCGTTTGGGCATCCATTCAAAATGCTGTCTTCCAAGTGGTGCAAATCATTGATATTCGTCTGGCGCTGCTGATTGGTCTAGCGGCCTTTATGTTGGCGGTCGGCTTTGACTCCTCGGGCAACAGGGCCGAGGCCGCTGATCTGGTAACTGGCTCCGCTCTAGTACCCGTGTCTGTAAGAGTATCCGAGGCCTCAGCTAGCTACGCCTTCGCCGGGGAACCTCTGGCCGGCAGTGATCAGCTGGTTACGGCCCGCCGTCTGCGCCACGGCAGTTTGACCAGCTCCATCATCACCAGCAATCGCTTAACTGGTGCCCATTTCTTTGTTGACTTACCTTCAGAGCCGTAGTGAGTGTCCCGGTGGCCTCAATCTACAAGGACTCATGACAACCGAATATAGTGACAGCGCTGAGGGCTTAAAATACGATGTTGGCCCCCAGCGCTGTTTAGTTTAAGCGCCCCTGGTATGGCCTTCGCTGCCCGATTCGTCTGTTTGCTCTGATTTCCTTCACGTCGGCCCCTTCCCTATGACTTCCTCCATTCGTTTTCTCATGTGCGCTCCCCACCACTACGAGGTGGATTACGTCATCAACCCCTGGATGGAGGGCAACATTCACCGCTCGTCTCTAGAGACCGCCCAAGAGCAGTGGCAAAGCCTCTACCAAATTATTAGCGATCGCGCCGATGTAGACCTGGTCAAGCCTCAGCAGGGCTGGCCCGACATGGTGTTTACCGCCAACGCCGGGCTGATCTTGGGCAGCCAGGTGGTGCTCAGCCGCTTTCTGCACCCCGAGCGCCAGGGCGAAGAGCCCTTCTTTAAAGAATGGTTTGAGGCCCAGGGGCACGAGGTCTTTACCCTCCCCCCCGAGCTACCCTTTGAGGGGGCAGGCGATGCCCTGCTCGATCGCGAGGGGCGCTGGCTGTGGGCGGGCTATGGCTTTCGCACCGAGCTAGATTCCCACGGGCTGGTGGCTGAGTGGCTCAACATCGAAGTGCTGTCGCTGCACCTGATGGATGAGCGCTTTTACCATCTCGATACCTGTTTCTGCCCGCTGACCGGCGGCTATCTGCTCTACTACCCCCCCGCCTTCGACGCCTACTCGAACCGACTGATCGAGCTGCGGGTGCCCCCCGAAAAGCGGATCGCCATTGACGAGCCCGACGCCGTCAACTTTGCCTGCAACTCGGTGAATATCGATCGCACCGTGATCATGAACAAGGCCAGCGATGAGCTGAAGGCGCGGCTGGCTGATGCGGGCTTTGAGGTGGTAGAAACGCCCCTAACGGAGTTTCTCAAGGCTGGGGGTGCCGCTAAGTGCCTCACCCTGCGGGTGACCGAGCCCCTGCACCCCGAACCCGCAGGAGAGAAGGGAATCATCGCTCGCACCGTCACCATGACGGGCCACCTGCTCGACTCCGGCCTGGTCAGCCGGGCGCTGGATTTGGTGATGGAGGGCGGCGGTAGCTTCCAGGTGCTGAATTTTGACCTGGGCGAGCAGCGCCAGAGCACCTCATCGGCTGAAATTCGCGTCTCGGCCCCCGATCGCGAGGTGATGGATGAGATCATGGCCCAGCTGATCGACCTGGGCGCGGTGGCGCTACCCGAGGAACAGCAGGACGCTCACCTGGTGACCATCACCCAGGCCGGGGTTGCCCCCGACGACTTCTACAGTTCCACCATTTACCCCACCGAGGTGCGGGTGCGAGGACAGTGGGTGCGGGTGCAGGGCCAGCGCATGGATGGAGTGATCGTGGTATCGGAGTCTGACCCGGTGGCCAGCTGCAAGCTGCTGCGCGATCTGGCGGTGGGCGACCAGGTGATTGTCGGCTACGACGGCATTCGCAGCGTGCGCAGCACCAAAGATCGCAGCCGTGCCGCCGCTACCGTCACCGAAGAGTTTAGTTTTATGGGTTCGGGGGTCTCTAGCGAGCGCCGCGTGGAGCTAATTGTCGAACAGGTGGCGTGGGATCTGCGCCGCCTGCGCGACCAGGGCGGCAAGGTGGCCGTGGTGGCTGGCCCGGTGGTAATTCACACGGGCGGCGGCGACCATCTAGGGCGACTGATTCGCGAGGGCTATGTACAGGCGCTGCTGGGGGGCAATGCGATCGCTGTTCACGACATCGAGCAGGCCATGCTCGGCACCTCCCTGGGCGTTGATATGAAGCAGGGCACCTCTGTGCGCGGCGGCCACCGTCATCACCTACGGGCAATCAACAGCATTCGCCGCTGCGGCAGCATTGCCAACGCCGTCGAGCAGGGCGTGCTGACTCGTGGCGTGCTCTACGAGTGCGTCAAGCACAACGTGCCCTTCTCCCTAGCGGGCTCCATTCGCGACGACGGCCCTCTGCCCGACACCAAAATGGATCTGCTCGCTGCCCAGGCCGAGTACGCTCGTTTGATCGAAGGCTGCGACCTGATTCTGATGCTCTCGACGATGCTCCATGCGATCGGCGTGGGCAACATGACTCCTTCGGGCGTGAAGATGGTCTGCGTTGACATCAACCCCGCCGTGGTGACAAAGCTAGCCGATCGCGGTTCGCTAGAGTCTACCGGGGTGGTGACCGATGTGGGCCTGTTCCTAAGTCTGCTGGTGAAGCAGCTCGACAAGCTTACCCAGCGCCACGTCATGGTTCAGTAGAGAGCCGTGCAAGCAGCGTTCTAAGCCTATTTCAGGCTTAGGACGCTGCTTTTTTTGCAAAGCAAATAATTTAATGTTCAATACAGCTTCAGTAGATCGCAAAGTCCCCGCTAGCCCTCACCCCCAGCCCCTCTCCCAAGAAGGAGAGGGGAGCCGGAAAACCTTTCAAAGTCCCTCTCCCAGCTTGGGAGAGGGATTTAGGGTGAGGGCTAAATCTCGCTAGGGGAGAATGTTTCCGATCTGCTGAGCTTGGATTGTCTACGAAATTGCAAAAAAGTACTAATGCTTCAAGAATCTTCGGGTTGATTTTTTGAGCACTCGAAAGTACGTTCCAAACAGCACCAGTGAAAGCGCCAAATAGATCACAGCATAGGTGACACTAATTGAAATCAGAATTAAAAAAGGTATAAACGTCGTCGCTAGAGCAAAAACCGAAAGGAAGGCGGCAAAAGTAGATCTGTAGCTCTGTAGAAGTTTTGCTTCTTTTTCAAGGTTAAGGCCAAATACTCCTGACCCTTCAGTCACACTTAGCTCTTTTCTAATTTCTTCTTCGTAGCTCTGGAGATTATCGGCGAAAAAGATAATGAAAGATTGCTTGATCAAATTCCAAAATCCAATGATGGCAATGATCAGCAGCAGGCAGAGAAAGCCTAAAAACAGCAGCCCACTGGCATCAAACTCTGGCTTTGCCAGCACAATAAAATCGACGATGGGCTTCCAAAGAGCGATGGTGGCTCCAATCACGCCCATCAGCTTAAGATCTTCAAAGGCGCTTTGGATATACTCTTCTGCCTGCTGGCTGAGCCGCACATACTCTTTGTAGAGATAGTCCAATCGTTGTTCAGGAGTCATGGGCGCAGGCCAATAGCTTAACTGTATTCAATATTGCCCATAGACAGGCTCGCCCATCGTTGGCACAACAAATAGTTGTGGGATCAAACCCCTCCTGAGAAAGGTCGGAATGGTGAGCAACGCGAATGAGGTCAACCGCTCACCAGAGCTTCGACAAATTCATAGCTAGAGAAAGGCCGCAGGTCTTCAATGCCTTCCCCCGCACCGATAAACCGGATGGGTAGCCCCAGCTGCTCGACCACCGCCAGGGCAACGCCGCCTTTGGCAGTGCCGTCGAGTTTGGTGAGCACCACGCCGCTGAGGTTAGCGGCTTCGGCAAAAACTTCTGCCTGGCGCAGGCCGTTTTGGCCCAGGGTGGCATCGAGCACCAGCAAGGCCTCGACATGAGCATCGGGGGCTTTTTTGTCGACAATGCGGCGAATTTTTGCCAGCTCGTCCATCAGGTTCTTTTTGTTTTGCAGGCGACCGGCGGTGTCAACCAGCAGCAGCTCGATATTGCGGGATTGGGAGGCTGCGATCGCGTCATAGACCACCGCCGCTGGGTCGGTGTTCTGCCCTGGGTTAGCGATCACCTCTACATCGCTGCGGGCACCCCAGGTTTTGACCTGCTCGACGGCGGCGGCGCGGAAGGTGTCGGCGGCGGCAATGAGCGTGTTGTAGCCCGATTTTTTAGCGATGTGGGCCAGTTTGCCGATGGTGGTGGTTTTGCCCGCGCCGTTGACCCCGGTCATCAGCCAGATGTTGAAGCTGCCCTTTTCGGGGGTAAAGGCGAGATTGTGGGAGTCCGCCAGGGGTGCATCGAGCATATCCCGCAGAATAGATTTGAGGTAGGCGATCGCCTGATCGGGCGGCAGCACCTCCTCTCGCATGCGGGCTTGTAGCGCCGCAATCACTTTGTCGGTGGCGGCGACGCCCACATCGGCCTGCAACAGCAGCGCCTCAATTTCCAGCACCGCATCGTCGTTGAGCGGCCCCTGACCCACGATCGCCTTGAGCTGGTTGACCAGGCTAAGGCGGGTTTTATTTAGCCCCTGGCGCAGCTTGTTGAGCCAGGTGATTTCTTCGGCGGAGATGTCGTCGGGGCGGCGACCCTGGGCGGCGAGCACTTCCGCTGACCAGAGAAAGGCTTCGTCTAGATCGATATCGGGTAGAACGGGGGCGGGGGGTGCCGTGACAGTGGCGACGGGGGCATGTTCAGGTTCGGGTTCTGCGATCGCCGTTGCCTCTAGCTGGGCCAGACGTTCTAAGCGCTCTTCCTCGGCCTGTGCCCAAAAGGGCCGAGGGGCTGCGGGTTCGGTTTCGGGTTCGGGCTCTACCGCTGCTGGCTCCACGGCGGGGACTTCAACTTCAGCAACAGGTTCAACGACGGAGGATTCTACGGCAGATTCGGCAGTTTCTAGAGATTCTGAAATGGCCGCATCTGTTTCAGCGTTCAAGGTTTCCGCTGGTTCTGCAACCTCAGCTTTTACGACTGGCTCATCAGTCGTAGACACTTCAACGGCTTTAGCATCAGCCTCCTCAGATGCTGCCTCTTCCACCGCAGCGGGCGCTGCTTCGGCAACCGCATCTTCGGTTTTAGCCTCAGCCTGCTGTTTCTGAATGTTTTGGTAGGCGGCCTTGGCCCACTTCAGGTAGTCTTCGGATGAGAGCTGCGGGGTAGCCGGGGTCGGGGCTTGGGCCAGTTCTGGGGCTTTAGCCTCAGCTTGTTTAGCATCAGCATCGGCGCTGTCAGACTTGTCGAAACCGCGCTGAAACCAATTGAACCCAGCCATATCAGAGCTACCTTGGACGTTGTTACTGTTGTTAATAGTATCGTTCTCAGGGCGAACGACGGGTACGTTCATCCACACCCGAGCAGGGCTTCAGACCCATTGGCAGGAGGGACGGAATTTAACCAAGCTCCAGCCCGCTGCTAATTATCTACCCATTCCCTGGGCAGACACGTAGGTCTGCCCCTACCCATCCATCCCCTACATCACGGGACTATCGGCCTCTACTTCCACCGCCGCCTCATCCCCTCGGCTGACTACCCGGCGCAGCACGCCGTTGATAAAGCGGTAGCCGTCGTCGTCGCTATAGCGCTTGGCTAATTCCACCGCCTCGTTGATAGCCACACGGTCGGGAGTGCCCAGGTATTGGATTTCGACCACGGCCAGGCGCAGAATGTCGCGATCGATGCGGGGTAGGCGCTTCAGGTTCCAGGCCACCATCGCTTCGTCGAGAATGGCATCGACCTGAGTTTGGTACTTAGCGGTGTTGGTGAGCAGTTCCAGGGCAAAGGCTTCGATCTCAGACTGGTTGCTGAGGCGAATGAACTCGGGCAGCTCGACCGCGTGAGCCAGCCGGTTGATGGCGGTCTGGGTGAGGGCGATCGCATCTTCGACCATGGCCCGGCCCTTCTCAACATCGCTGGCGCGGGTGCCGCTATCGACCAGGTGCTGGTTGCCCCGCTTTAACTCGTCAGCGGCGGTTTCGAGGGCGTCTTTGGCTTCGGCGGTCAGGGTTTGAATGGCCGCCAGCAGCAGTTTCTCAAAGTCTGGGGGCGCTAATCTGCCGGGCTTGTCAGAAAGCTGGCTGAGGCCCAATAGGGCCAACTCGCGGGCCATACGGCGAGCTTGCATAGGTCATGTCTCCCAGAAGCGGCGGTGCAGGATCTTTCCAGGGCAAAACTGGCCCGGCGCAGTTTTACGCACACCGACGACCAACCTTGCCCAGGGCTGGAACCAGGCTACATCTTAGCAATCTTCGTCTACCGGCAAGACAGAAAGTTGCTGGGGATAGTCTGCCAGATCGGGGGATAGCTCAGAGATGCCTAGATCTAGGGCGATGGGCGTAGCCGATTGGCCATCATCGACCATCGACACCACGCGATCGGGGGGAACCGCCGCCGCCAGGTTTGGCCCCACAATGCCCCCAGAGAGAATCAGCTTGAACGCATCTTCAATCGATATCGATAGGTTGACAACATCGTTTTCGGGCACGATGGCGTACCAGCCGCTGGTGGGGTTAGGGGTCGTGGGCACGAAAATGCTCAGCATCTTGGGAGTCGCTGTAGCCGTAGCTGTCATAGCTCCGGTGACAAAGGCAACCGCCCAAATACCCCGACGGGGATACTCCACCAACACTGCGCGCCGAAACCGCGTACTAGAGTCTTGAAAAACCGTTTGCAGCAGCTGTTGCAACGTCTTGTACACCGACCCCGCCAGGGGAATTGACTGCACCACCTTTTCACCCACATCCAGCAGCCAGCGACCGGCAATGTTGCGCGCCATCAGGCCAATAATCAAAATGGCCAGCAGGGGCACCGATAGCCCAATCAGCAGGTTGATCAGGTCGACCAAAAAGGGGTTGAGGCCATCAAAGGGGGTGAGCTGCTTGGGAAATCGAGTCAGCAACCGCACCACCCAGGCCGAAATGGTGATCGCTAACCAGATGGTAGTTGCCAGGGGAATAACCACCACCAGGCCGGCAATTAGATCGTTTTTGAGGTCTTGCTTGATCTTTTGCAGCACAGGGGGCTCGGGGTGATCGGGGCTGGAGAGAGGAGGCTTGTTGAGGGTAGGCGAACTGTTTAAGTCCATAATCCCAAAATACTAGCTAGGGATGGCTGAGGCTAAGCAGGCGGAACAATAGACTGAGCTAGCTCGAAACGGATTTATTGAATTGTGGGCAGCCAGCTAACCTGAACTGCAACGACCTTTAAAGATATTGTAAACATTCGTATCAAGAACCGGGCGAAAGACTGCCCGATCGACTCAAGTCTGGCTTTATGTTCTCCTATCCTAAGGCAAATGAGTAGCGTGGCTAACACAATGGCCGGGGGGACAGGGTTTGGGGGTAGGGCTTGAGGTTTAACCACCGGCCCAAAGCCCCGCTTCGTAAACTTCAATTCCTGGTTTAGGCCAGCCCCAGCATATGGCGGGCCAGGGTGAGGTAAAGCAGCACCCCCAGCACATCGACAATGGTGGTGATGAAGGGGGCCGACATTAGGGCTGGGTCAAATTTCAGGGCATCAAACAGCAGGGGCAATGCACCTCCAGCCGTAGAAGCCAAGATAGAAATGGCGACCAGGCTGATGCCTACGGTCACGGCTACGGGCAGGCTGCCTTGGAGTACGTAGGCCCAGACGGTAACGACTGCCCCCAGCATGAGACCTAACACAGTACCGGCGATCGCCTCCCGCCGAATCACTGAGAGAGCCTGCTTAGAGCTAATTTCTTGGGTGTTGAGGCCGCGAATCACCACCGTAGACGACTGTGCCCCCACATTACCGCCGCTGCCGATCAGCAGCGGAATAAACGCGGCCAGGGCTACCACCTGCTGCAAAATATCTTCCTGGCTGCGAATGACGGCGGTGGTAACGGTATTGGTGATCAGCAAAATCGACAGCCACACCACCCGCTTGCGGGCCACATCAAATAGGTTCGACTGAAAATAGCTATCACCGCCGCTCTGGACGCCGCCCAGGGCGTAGATGTCTTCGGTGGTTTCGGCCTCAATCACGTCGATCAGGTCGTCAACGGTGATGATGCCCACCAGGCGCTCTTCGGTATCGACCACGGGCACGGCCAGAAAGTCGTAGCGCTGCACCAGGCGGGCTACGTCTTCTTGGTCGGCGTCGGTGCGGACTGAGATCACGTCGCGGGTCATCAGGTCGCCGATGGTTTGCTCGGGCTGACCGGTAACCAGGTGTCGCAGCGACAGAATGCCAACCATGCGGCGGGCGGCATCGGTGACAAACAGGTAATAGATGGTTTCGCTGACGAAGGCGCGGCTGCGGATGTAGTCGAGGGCGCGCAGAATCGTCCAGCCCTCTTTGAGAGCGACGTATTCGGGGGTCATGATGCGCCCGGCAGTACCGGCCTCGTAACCCAGCAGCTGGGCGGTGGCCTCGCGCTCCTGGGGGCTGAGCTGAGCCAGCAGGCTGCGCACAAACTTGGCGGGCAACTCATCGAAGAGTCTGGCCCGGTCGTCGGGCGACATTTTATCGACGATATCGAGCACATCCTGGCGCTTGAAGTCTTCGATTAGGGCTTGCTGCACGCTGGTGTCGAGATTTTCGTAGACCTCGATCGCCTCTCCTTTGCCCAGCAGCCGAAAGGCGATCGCCTGCATAGCCTCGGGCAGGTCTTCAATGGCTTCGGCAATGTCGGCAGGCTGCACCGGCACCAGTAGCGCTTTGGCCCCTGGCAAGTTGCCCTGCTCTAGCAGTACCTGTAGCTGCGATCGCACTAGCTCTTGCAGCTCCCTGCGGTCTATGGCGAGGGTACTTGGTGTGTTTTGCGTTTCACTCAACGCCTGTGCCCCAGCTACAACATTGCCTCTAGTCTAGTGGCCTCTGGTCTCGCAGAGAAGTCAAACCGTCAGGATTATTCTCTTAACTCCGGCAAAGACAAATGTTAGGGCTGCAACTGGCCCAATTCGGCAGCCTCAGATAGTCCTAACCGCTGTTGAGATTTAGCCTCAGGAGGATTTTGTCAGCGGCATAATAGGAAATCATTAGGCTACAAATCTTACCCCTGCCATGGAACCGACCCAGGCTACTAGCGCCATCATCGACGGTCGCTACCGGATTTTGCGTCGCCTGGGCCAGGGCGGCAGCGGCACCACCTACGCCGCCGAGGTGTTGGCCAGTGGGCAGATCATTGCCCTCAAAGAACTCTCCCTGCGCGGCCTGCAAGACTGGAAAAAGATTGAGCTGTTCGAGCGCGAAGCCCGCATTCTCAAAACCCTCAATCACCCCGCTATTCCTCAATACATAGACTTTTTTCAGGTCGATACCGCCGACAACCGCTGGTTTTATCTGGCTCAAGACCTGGCCGAAGGCACCTCTCTGGCCGACTGGGTCGAAGGCGGCGGTCGGGTTGATGAGGCCGAAGCTCGGCGCATTGCCATTGAGGTTCTCGAGGTGCTGGTCTACCTCCACAGCCTCAACCCGCCCGTGATTCACCGCGACCTAAAGCCACAGAACATCATTCGCCGGGACGATGGGCACATTTATCTGGTCGATTTTGGCGCAGTGCAGACGGTCTACCGCGACAGCCTCCACCAGGGCAGCACGGTGGTGGGCACCTACGGCTATATGGCCCCCGAGCAGTTTCGCGGCCAGGCCGTGCCCGCCACCGACCTCTATGGTCTGGGGGCAACCCTGCTGTTTTTGCTCACCCACCAGTCGCCCGCCGACTTGCCCCAGGAGCGGCTGCGCATCAATTTTCGCCCCTACGTGGCGGTGTCTGCCGCCTTTGCCGGCTGGCTTGAGCAGTTAATTGATCCCTTAGTCGAAGACCGCTTTGCCTCGGCGCGAGTGGCCCTCGCGGCGCTGACCCAGCCCATCCCGCCTACCCCACGCAGGCTGGCTCCACGTCCCCCAGCGGGTACCCGCGTGCGGGTGCAAACGTCGCCGAGCGAGCTAACCATTGAGATTCCGCCACCGGGTCTGCGGGGTGAAACCGTAGGCATTGGCCTGTTTGGTCTGTTTTGGAATGGTTTTGTGCTGGTCTGGGCGATTGGGGCCGTCACTGGCGGCGGCTCGCTGTGGTTTGGCCTGATTGCCATCCCCTTTTGGTTTGTTGGCTTCGGCATGATTGGCGGCGTGGCCAATGCCCTGCTGGCCCATGTGCATCTGCGTATCGATCGCCAGCGATTTTCGCTCACCCACCGCATACTGGGCCGCACCCGCCGGATTGAGGGCTACACCGCCGACCTGGTTAAGGTAGAGCTGCAAACCGCCTACACCCAAAACGATCGCCCCGTACAGACAATCGCCCTACTGGAGGGCATTAACCAGCACAAGTTTGGCACTCCCCTCCAAACAGTCGAAAAAGTCTGGTTGGTCGACGAAATCGAGGCGTTTATCCAAAGGGTCGGATCTTGACAACCAACCACCGCATCTCCCTAGTCACCGGCCCAGCGCGATCGGGCAAAAGCGAGTGGGCCGAAGCCCTGGCCACCAACTCTGGTCAATCGGTGATTTACATTGCCACCTCTAGCGTTGACCCGGCAGATCTGGACTGGCAAAAACGGGTGGACTTGCACCGCGATCGCCGCCCTCCCCACTGGCTCCTGCAAGAAGTCCCGATCGCCCTACCCGAGGCTATCAACGCCGCCACCGCTGAAGACTGCCTGCTGATCGACTCCCTCGGCACCTGGCTGGCCAACCTGCTAGAGCAAGACGACGCCACCTGGCAAACCACCGTAGATTCCCTGGTCGAAAGCCTGCGGCAAACCCCCAGCATCGTGATTCTAGTTTCCGAAGAAACCGGCTGGGGCGTGGTGCCCGCCTACCCAATTGGGCGCTTGTTTCGCGATCGCCTCGGCAGCCTCACCCGCCAGGTTGGCAGCGTCGCTAGCGCGGTGTATCTGGTTGTCGCTGGTTATGCGGTGGACTTGAAAGTGCTGGGTAGGGGAGTGGGGGGTAGGGGGTAGGGAGTTAGGCCGATTCACTCACTCCTCACCCCCCACCCCTCACTCCCCACTCCCCACTCCCCACTCCCTACTCCCCTACACCTCAAACCCCGCCATCTCATACCCCGTCCAGTCGCCGTCATACTTCTCCGCCACCAGGGGAGTCACCGTCACCTTGGGTGGGGTACCTGAGGCGACATCGACCCGCAGGCCCGAGTAGGGGCGCTTGAGATGGCTGCCGTCCCCCGTGCGGCCTAGGTAGAGGTGTGATTTGGCCACGGTGCGGGTGCGGTTATTGACATCTTCCGGGAGCTCGGCCCCCTCTACCCGCTGGCGACGCAGGCTGTAGCCGCTGCCGCCGCAGATCACCCAGGGAATGTGGGCATCGCCGTGGCCCGTGTCGCCCGTGCGCACATAGTCGAGGCAGTGGGCGTGGCCGTTGAGCACCAGATCCACCAGAGGGCGGTCTTGGGAAATGTCGGCCACCTCGGCGGCAACGGCGTCGAGCACCTGGCGGATGTGGTGGCGCACCGCCAGGGTTTGCCCCTGATCCCACTTGGTGGTTTCGGTGACGTAGGGCGGGTGGTGGAAGAACAGAATGCGCCCGCGCACCGCCGGGTTTTGCCACGAGGCAATCAGGCGATCGCGCAGCCAGTAGAGCTGGTCAGTATCTACCGTTTGCAGGCGAGAGCTGTTGAGTTGCTTGGTGATATCGTTGATCTGCTCATCGATGTCTTCAATGCGCTCAGTGAGTTCTTCTTGCGCATCCTCATCGTCGGGGGTCAAGACCTGCATGCCCGCCTGCCGCAGCAGGTCAGCTTTGGTGACCTCTAACCGCTGACACTGCTGCTGCAATTCTTTGCGACCGGCTTCGCCATTGGCGATGGGCAGCGGCTGGTTAAAGGTGTTGGAATCTAGAGCAAAAAAGTCGATGCCGCCATAGCGAAAGCTGTAGTAGCGGTTGGGCAACCGGGTAAACTCGCCGGTGCGATAGGTCAGCGCCCGCGCACCGTCCAGCTTGCTGCTGTAGTGCGCATCTAAATGATCGCCCAAGCCCGCCTCGGGCACCGCCTTTAGGTAATCCAAAAAGGCCTTAGCGTAGGCGTCCCCCTTGTGAGAGCCGCGCCAGCTCACGTCTAAATCGAGGTAAGAGCGCAGAGCATAGCGCAGCGGCCCGCTAATGCCCGACAGCAGCCCCACCACGGGGAGCAGGTCGTAGTAGTCGTGGTTGCCCAGCACTGGCAAAATTGGTCGCTTAAACACCATGCGATCGTAGGCAATTTTGCGGTAATGGTCGCCCCCCACCAGCCACTCCTGGTAGGGCTTGATGAAGTTTGACCGATACTGATCGCGAGACCCCACCAGATACACCACATCCCCCGTGTGCAGCGTGAACCGGGCCGAGTCGATGTGGTTTAACAGCTGCTCAGCCACCTGCCGCTGGGGGCTGCTGCGGCGGTGCCGCCCGGTGCCGCTATCGCCCACCACTAAAAATGAGAATGTTTCATCCTCGGCGCCCGGCTCGTCGATCACCAGGCTGGTTTGGTCAATGCCGCGCTCGACAATCTGGCGGTGCTGCCACCGCACCCGCTGCTGCATCCGCTGAATCTTGGTTTCGATGGAAGGCTCAGTAACCAGTTTTGGAGGCATAGCGCTTTGGTGCGGTGGGTGGGCGGTGTGTAGAATAACCCCGTAGCCTAATCTCGCTAGACCGGCGAAACAGCAGCCACCATGGGCCTTTATAACGACAGAATTCTGCCTTACCTGATCGAGCTTTCCATGGCCGATTCTATCCTGGGCCGCTATCGGCGGGAGGTATTGGCCGACGTGAGCGGCGACGTGCTCGAAATTGGCTTTGGCACGGGGTTAAATTTGCCATACTACCCCGACCCGGTGCGCCAGATCGTCACCGTAGATCCCAACCCAGGGGTGCATCGCCTGGCCCAGCAGCGCATTGAGGCCTCACCCATCGCGGTCGATCATCGCATGCTCAGTGGTGAAGCACTGCCCATGGCCGATCACAGCTTTGACAGCGTCGTCAGCACCTTTACCCTGTGCAGCATTCCCAAGATTGAGCGGGCGCTGGCCGAAATCTATCGGGTGCTGCGGCCCGGTGGTCGGTTCTTTTTTGTCGAGCACGGCCTCAGCGATGAACCCTCGGTGCAAGTCTGGCAGCATCGTCTGACGCCGCTGCAAAAGCGCATCGCCGGAGGGTGTCACTTTGACCGCGATATGCGTCAGCTGATCGAGCAGCAGTTTGACCAGGTCGAGCTAGAAGCCGCCTATGCCCAAAAGGTGCCCAAGTTCGCCGGATATTTCTATCGCGGGGTTGCGGTTAAACATTAGCGATCGCAGGGGCTGACTCGTCCTAGGCACTATCCATTAGCCGTAGGTGCCGTTAGGCTAATAGGCACGCCCAGACCATTCCCAACTGCACCTGCCCGAAGCTATCCCCTAGAAGATTCTGCCCGCTATGGCCACCCGCCTCTGGAACTTTCTCACCACCGACCTCAGCGACCTGATTTCGCTCGACACCGTTGACGGAGCCGCCGATGCTGCCGATGCGGTGCTAGGCCTGGCAGAGGTGCTGGCTGAAGAAGGCCCCAACATTCAGAGAGTAGCTCCCTTGGTGAACCAGCTCGACTCGCTGCTGGATGCGATCAACTCGCCCCTGGGCAAGCTGATGGGCGCAACACTACCGTTTGTTTCCATCGGCACCGGGCTGCTGAAGTTTTATGTAGAAACTACGAAAAAAGAGCCGACTCTGGCCCAGTCAGTGGCCTTGATCAGCCAGGCCGCATATTTAGAAAGCTTTCGTGAATTCGTCAAGCAGCATCCTAAGGTGGAGCAGTGGCTGGCCGCTAAAGACAGCACCCCCCAGGCTAGAACGATCACCCTCCCCGTTAAGGCGCTGGGCATCTTTGAGCTAACGGATAAAGAAGCCCGTTTTGCTACACTGCACTTTCGCCAGTCGGCTTTAGCAGAGGCGTTTAACAATGCGCTCAGGGCACGACTGTTGCAGTTGGGCACGACCCCTGAACAGGCCAACCGAATTACCGAAGTTGTTGCCAGAAATACGAATCGGCATATGAGCACGACGATCGCCGACGCGGCCCCAACGATTCAACGCATTGCTGACTGGTATCGCACGGGCGGCGACCAGGTGTTTGAAAAATACCTCAGCATAGACAGCTATCTGGAAGAAGCGATCGCCCCCTGCACACACCAGAAGGTTTTTGCTGAAGACTTCACCTTTAACGACATCTACGTGCCCCTAAAGGCCCAAGCCCTGACCTCGGCAGGGGAAGCGGATGGTGCTAGGGAACCCTTCGTGCTGGAGGACTGGGCTAAGCAATTTTTGAATGACTCCACCAAGGCAAACCGGGTGATGTTTGTGCAGGGTGGGCCGGGCCGGGGTAAGAGTGTGTTTTGCCGAATGTTTGCCGATTGGGTACGCCGCCACGAACACCCCCGCTGGACGCCGATTCTGATTCGCCTGCGGGATGTGGCGGTGCTGTCGAATGACTTTGAAGAAACTCTGGCCAAGGCGATTGATCGCGACTTTGCTAAGACCGATTCTGGCTGGCTAACCGATCGCAACATCAACTTTCTCTTCATCCTCGATGGCTTCGACGAACTGCTAATGGAGGGCCGCACCAGCGGTGGATTAGATAAATTTCTCGATCAGGTAGGGCGGTTTCAAGAGCAGTGCGCCCGCAACTCTGAGAAGAACCATCGGGTGCTGATTACAGGCCGCACCCTCTCGCTGCACGCGATCGAGCGCAGCCTGCCCAACAACCTAGAACGGGTCGAAATTTTGCCCATGGATGACGCACTGCAAGATCAGTGGTTCATCAAATGGGGCAGGCTGATGGGCCAAGACCCTAACTATCTCAAAGGCATTCTCAAAGATGAGCGTCTACCCGATCGCCTGCAAGAGCTGGCCCGCGAACCGCTGCTGCTGTACCTGCTGGGGGCCATGCAGCGCGATGGCGTTCTTCATCTAGAGATGTTTGAGGGGGCTGAAGGTGCTAAGGCCAAAGTATTGATCTACGAAACCGCTCTGGATTGGGTGCTTACAAGACAGCGGCCCGACTGGCTCAACCGCGACATTGCCGAACTCGACACCGAGAGCCTGCGCCGCATTTTGATGGAGGCGGGGCTGTGTGTGGTGCAGTCGGGCATGGAGTTTGCGCGGATAGGGGCGATTGAGCAACGCCTCCATCAAGACAGCACTGCTAAACAGTTCCTCGAAACTGCCCAGAAAAACCTCGCCACCGATGAAACTCCCCTTCGCAATGCGCTCGCTGTCTTCTACATGCAGTCAGGCCGCCAGGGCGAAGGCTCTATTGAATTTGTCCACAAAAGCTTTGGCGAATTTCTCTGCGCCGAACGAATCGTCACAAGCTTGATCGACTGGTGCCAACCAGGGCGCAATCGTGAATACGACATCCAAGACCCAGAATTTTGCTGGCAAGTGTATGACCTTCTGGGCAGTAATGTACTGACCTCGGAAATCCTAGAGTTAGTTATGCAGCTACTTCTAGATTGTTCTGACGACGAACTTCAAAGGCTTTTTGATCGTCTTTACGGCTTTTATCTAAGCTGGCAAGATGGCGACTTCATTGATGCGCTGACTGAGAACTTGCCACAAAGAAAACAGCGTCAAATTCAAGAATTTGAAAGTAATTCTCATCAAAAACTGGGAATAAGGCAGATAGATGTCTTTGTTGGACTTAACACACTTTGCTTGATTTTTAACATCAAAAATTCGTCATTATTAATAGAAAAAGACGACTTTTATCCTTTTGGAAATCCTAGCAAGCTTAGGAATGAAGATTGGACTTACCTTCAACTTTCCAGACTCATAGATTATAGCTCTTGTGTTTCACCAACTATATTTTTGAGAGTGGTTGGCCCTCACTTAAAGGGAGTTAATATGAGTAGACAGTTTCTTGAGAGTGCAAACCTGAGTTTCCTGAATTTAGAAAATGCCAACATTCAAAACTCATTTTTGTTTGCTGCTAATCTTACAAACTCCAATTTGAAGAATGCGAATTTAACTGGAGCAAGACTAGAAGGTATCTATTGGAATGAACATACTAACTGGGACAATGTAATTGGTCTTGACAAAGCGATCGGTGTTTCTGACTCCCTAAAGCAACATTTGAACATGGATCGCCCCTAGGGTGTGTTCGGCTGGCCAATATCCTCGGCAAATCCGCAACGTCCCCTGCCCAGCCAACGCACCAAAACCCATCCATCAAAACATTCGCCGCCGCCAGAAACCGGGTCTCTTCTTTGCATAGCTAAGGGACATTGCTACAACTGCAGGAACCCGGTTTCTAGACCTTCATACCAAGATTCTTACCATGGGTAAGCGGTGCGTTACGGCGTGGCGATGAATTGGGAATTTATCCAAAGACCTCAAAACGCCCAACGGCACTCTACGGTGAAAAAAGACGCGGCGATTCATCCTCATCTGCTGTATGGCACTATGGATACACACCATTGTAAAGGCCCATGGTCACTAGCGCTTTCAACACTCAGGCCAGTATTGCCCTTGGCGAAAAGCGGGTGACGCTGCGCGGCCTGGACTGGCAGGCTTATCAGCAAATTTACCAGGCCTTGCCCCAAACCCGTGCGGCTCGCTTTACCTACGATCGCGGTGCGCTCGAAATCACCATGCCTCTCGAAGATCACGAATTTGCCGTTCGCCTGATTGAGCTGTTTATTCGCATTCTGGTCGTAGAGCGAGGGCTAAAAATCAAAACCTTGGGCTCTACCACCCTCGATCGCGAAGATTTAAATCGCGGTGCCGAGCCAGACAATGCCTACTACATTCAAAACCAGCCCCTAGTGATGGGCAAAACCATTGATCTGCAAACCGACCCGCCCCCAGATTTGGTGGTAGAAGTTGACATTACTCACACCGATATTGACAAGCTCAGCCTCTATGCCAACCTGGGCATATCGGAATTTTGGCGCTACAACGGCAAGGTCTGGCGCATTTACCAGCTTGAAAACGGGGCATATCGAGAAGTTGAGACCAGCCTAACGTTTCCTATAGTGGCTAAAGCCAATCTGTACGAGTTTTTAGCCCAAGCCAAGTTAGACGAAGTTGATGCAGAAATAACCCTTCGTCAGTGGCTACGATCTTTAGCCCGATAGCTCAATATCCCTAACAACGTCAGTCAGATGCCGTTCGGCTGGCCAATACCCCTGGCGAACGGCACAAGGCCTTGCCCAGCCAACGCACCACAAACCATCCACTAGAACATTCGCCGCCGCAATGCTCGCAATAAGTGGGCGGTGCATTGCGGTGTGGCGGTACATTAGAACCTTCGGCAAAGACGCTGGCACGCCCAACGGCACCCAACGGCAGTCTCAGTTAGTTAAGCGAGGGCGAACGTTGGTCATTTACCTCAAGCTTCTGGTCACCATGCTGCTCTGGGGCGGCACCTTTATTGCCGGGCGGCTGGTGGTGCAGGATATGGGAGCCTTTGCGGCGGCCTTTTGTCGGTTTGCGATCGCCTCCCTCGCCCTCCTTCTTCTCACCTACACTACCGAAGGCCGCCTCGCCAAACCGCCTAAAAAGCTCTGGCTGCCGATCGCCCTGCTGGGCCTCACGGGCATCTTTGCCTACAACGTGTTTTTCTTTTCGGGGCTTAAGACCGTCGAGGCCGGGCGGGCGGCGCTGATTATTGCCCTCAACCCGGTGGCGATCGCCCTCGGAGCCGCCCTTTTCTTCAAAGACCCGCTCAGCCGTACCAAGCTATTGGGCATTGGCCTCTCACTGCTGGGGGCGGCGGTGGTGATTAGCGACGGCGATCCAATTCGGCTATTGCGGGGAGATGTGGGCATCGGTGAACTGTTTATGCTGGGCTGCGTGGTTAGCTGGATGGGCTACAGCCTGCTGGGCAAAACCGTGATGCAAGACCTTTCCCCCTTTGCGGCCACCACCTACGCCTGCGGGGTCGGGACGCTGCTGCTGCTGGGGCCAGCGCTGAGAGAGGGCCTGGGGAACGCGATCGCCACGGCCTCCCCTACCACCTGGGGCGGACTGCTGTATTTAGGCCTGCTCGGCTCGGCGGTGGGGTTTACCTGGTACTACGATGGCGTGCGGCAGCTCGGCCCCGCGAGGGCTGGGGTGTTTATCAACCTGGTGCCAGTGTTTGCGATCGCCCTGGCCGCCCTGTTCCTGCAAGAGACCCCCACCTCATCGCTGGTGCTAGGCGGCAGCCTGGTGATTGCTGGAGTCGTGATCACAAACCGCTAGGGCCGTCGAGGCGCTACTACCCCTGGGTCTGCTCCAGCCGCGAGTGCAGGGTGTCGAAGGCAAACTCGTCAATCTGCCGGGTCAGCCAATCGATTAGGGCCGTCTGCTCGGGGGGTATTCGGGTCAGCAGCTGGGTGAGCCGGTCGCCGTCGAGTTCCACCGTGGCCTGATGGAGCTGGGTGAGCAGCGAGGGCGGCAGGGTCTGAAGCAGGGCGATCGCCGCCTCGGCCGCCAGCGGTTCAGGCTCCTTCAGGAGGGCAGAGGCCGGGGCGTAGGTGTACTCAACCCCTAGATGCTCGGCCAGCTTGGCCAGCAGACGATCGATCTGAAAGGGCTTGCGCACAACGTCATCGCAGCCAGACTCCAGGGCTCGGGCGCGATCGTCCGCAAAGGCGTTGGCGGTGAGGGCAATAATTTTGGTGGGGGTGTCGGCACTACCCTGCTCCTGGGCGCGCAGGGCGCGGGCGGTCTCGAGGCCGCTGAGGATGGGCAGGCGCATGTCGAGCCAGATCAGCTGGGGGTGCCACCGCTGCCAGAGGTCGAGGGCAGCCTGGCCATTGTCGGCCTCACGCACCTCAAAGCCCACCGCCTGCAGCACCTCGCGCAGCAGATGCCGGTGGGTAGGGTCATCATCGACGACCAAAATGCGATAGCTGGGCTGCCCTGGGGCCAGGCCCGTCACCTGAGGGGGCGGCAGCGTCGCTGCGCCGTCAGCGCCGTCGGCTACCCCTAGGGTCAGGGTAAAGGCAAAGGTGGCCCCCTGGCCGGGCTGGCTCTCGACGGCAATATCGCTGCCCAGCATCTGTACAAACTGGCGGCTGATCGAGAGGCCCAGGCCCGTGCCTGCCCCCTGGTTCACCTGTATAAAAGGCTCAAACAGGCGATCGCAATCGGCGGCGGTAATGCCAATGCCAGTATCGACCACGGCAAAGGTCACGGCCAGCCGGGCACCCGGTGGCGGTGGCGCTAGCCTGGGGCTGGCCGGAGCGACTCGCAGCGTCACCTGGCCCGCCGGGGTAAATTTAATGGCGTTGCCCAGCAGGTTGATCAACACCTGGCGCAGCTTGGGCTCGTCAACGGTAACGTAGCGCGGCAGGGTCGGGTGGGCGTCGATGACGAGCGCTAGCCCCTTGTCTTGGGCCCGCAGGGAGAGCATATCGCCCAGGGTGCTGAGCAGGGCCTGGAGATCGCACCCGACGGCGTTGAGGCTGACCTGGGCCGCCTCGATTTTAGCCATTTCTAGAATGTCGTTGATCAGCATCAGCAGGTGCTCGCCGCTGCGGTTAATAATGCTGAGGGCCTGGCTGTGGTCACCGCTGAGGCTGGCATCGCGGGCCATCAGCTGGGCAAAGCCCAAAATGGCGTTGAGCGGGGTGCGCAGCTCGTGGCTCATGTTGGCCAAAAAGGTGTTCTTGGCCTGGTTGGCCGCCTCGGAGACCTGAACCGCCTGCTGGAGTTCCCAAGTGCGCTCCTGCACCCGCTGCTCTAGCTCTTGGTTAAGCTGCCGCAGCGACTCTTCCACCTGCTTGCGATCGCTAATGTCTTCGTAGCAGCCCAGTACCCCAATCACCTCTCCCTCGGTGTTGGTCAGGGGAATTTTGCTGGTGCGAATCCAGACTGAGTCGCCGCTGGCGTTGTGGGTCAGCTCTTCGTAGCCCAGCTTGGGGGTGTTCGCGGCCATCACGGCGGCATCGTCGGCACGGTAGCGATCGCCGTAGGCCGCCCAGGGCAGGTCTAGATCGGTGTTGCCGATCACCTGCTCTGGGGTGAGGTTGTAGTCGCCCGCAAAGGCCGGGTTGCAGCCCAAAAACCGCGAGTGGCGATCCTTCCAAAACACCCGCTGGGGAATGGTGTCGAGCACCAGCCTGAGCATATTGCGAGATTCGCGCAGGTCAAGCTGGGCCTGCTTGCGATCGGTAATGTCTTGCCCAATACCAATGCTCTGCACCACCCGCCCCTGGTCATCGCGCTTAAATACGGCCACCCGGTCGTACAGCCAGCGCCAGCTGCCGTCAACGTGGCGCGCGCGGTACTCCATCTCCACCACGTCGCCGTCGGCGGCGGCCCGCACGCGGTCAAATAGGTTGCCAACCTCGGCAAAATCGTCGGGGTGTACCAGGGTGGCCAGCAGATCTTTGCCCAGGGCCTGGATGCGGTCTAGGCCGTAGCCCAGGGTATGGGTCAGCTCGCGGTTGGCGTAGAGGTTGGTATGGGTATCGAGGTCGTAGATATAGATAATGTAGGGGGTGCTTTCGGTGATGCGCTGGTTGAACTGCTGGCTTTCCCGCAGGGCCAGCTCCGCCGTCTTGCGCTGGGTAATGTCGTTGGCGACGGCGATAAAGTACTGGGGCTGACCCAGCCCATCGCGCACAAGAGACACAGCCAGGCTGCCCCACACTACGGTGCGATCGCGGCGCAGGTAGCGCTTTTCCATGGTGAAGCTCGTGGCCTCTCCGGCCAGCAGTCGCTCTAGGTTGGTGCGATCCTCCGCCAGATCGGCAGGGTGGGTAATGTCGGCGTAGGACTTCAGCCAAAGCTCCGCCGGGGAGTAGCCCACCAGCTGGCAGAAGGGCTGGTTGACCTTGACAAAGCGGCCGGTCACATCGGCCTGGGTCATGCCCACGGCGGCCTGTTCAAAGGTGGCCCGAAACCGTTCTTCGCTGGCCTTAAGGGCCCGCTCGGCCCGCTGGCGATCAGCTTCGTCGCGTTTGCGATCGCGAATGTCACGACAAATGGTAGCAATGCTCAAGGGAATGTGGGTATCGGGGTCTTTTACCAAGAACATCACCTGCTCGACGGCGATCGCCGCCCCAGTCTCGGCATGGCAAAACGTAGACTCCCCTTGCCACACCCCCTCGGCCATCAGGGTGGGCAGCGCCTCTCGCTCAAACTGTGGCACTGTGGCGGCACTCAAAAAGCTTGTGATAGAGCGACCGGCAATGGGTTGATGCTCTAGCCCCATCAGCCGCTGACCGGCTCGGTTCAGGTAACGGGCGACCCCGTCTAGGCTGGCTGTGCCGATCAGGTCGGTGCTGTTTTCGACCACGGCAGCCAGGGTTTGTAAGGCCTGGGTACGCTGCTGCACTCGCTGCTCCAGCTCTTCGTTGAGCTGTTTGAGGGCCAGCTCCACCTGCTTGAGGCGGGTGATATCGGTGGTGGTGCCTAAAAAGGCCTCGGGCTGGCCCTGGGCGTTGCGGCGCAGCTGCCCCCGCGACAGCACCCAGAGCACCGAGCCGTCGCGGTGGGGCATGCGGTACTCAAAGACAAACTCCTCGGTCTCGCCCCGCAGGTGGGCCTGAATTGCCGCCTCCAGCGGGTCTCGATCCTCGGGATGGATTAGGGTGAGCCACTGATCTAGGTTGTCATCCATAGCATCGGGGGCTTCAGGATTCTGCCCTACTAGGTACTTGATGGTGGGGTCGAGGTAGCCGGTATAGGTGGCGAGGTTGAGCTCCCACACCCCCGCCCTGGCCGCCTGGGTGGCGCGGCGATACCGCTCTTCGGCCTGCTCTAGGGCCAGCTCAGTGCGCTGGCGCTCGGCCTCGTTGCATTTACGCTCGGTAATGTCTTCGACGGTGCCCACCACGCGCGCAATCACCCCCGCTGGGTTTTTGATCGGGTAGCCCTGGGAGCGCAGCCAGCGCACCGTACCATCGGGGTGCAGGTAGCGATACTCGTGGTCGGTGGCCTTGCCCTCAAGCTGCTGGGCGGCGGCGGCGGCAATTCGATCGCGATCGTCGGGGTGCACCTGGTTGAGCCAGGGGCGGCGGTCTTGGCCATCCTCCTCAACAATGCCTGTAATGGCGGCATAGGCTGGATTGAGATACTCGTAGCGCTGCGCCACGGCGTCGAAGACAAAAAAGCCTTCTCGCACCGTCTCAGCCAGCTGTCGAAAGCGGGTCTCGCTCTCCTGGAGGGTCGCCTCAATCTGCTTCCTGAGGGTGATATCGGTCAACCGCACCAGCAGCATTGGAGCGCCGGCAACGGAGATGGGTTTGGCGGCCAGGTTTCCCCAAAATTGCTGCCCCTTGAGGGTCAAATATTCGACCTCGGCGCTCCAAAAGCCGCGTTCGGCCATCTCCTGGCGGGCCGTCGCGATCTCGGCCTCGCTAAACGGCTGGCGCTGGAGACTGTTACCCCGCCGCTGGAGCAGGCGATCGCGGCTGTCGGCCTCAAACAGCATCACCGCCCGGTGGTTGCAGTCGAGAATTAAATCGGTCTCGCGATCGACGATAAACAGGGCATCGGTCGATTCGTTGAAAATGGCCTCCCTCAGGTCGCGGTTGCGGCGCATTTCGATCTCAATGCCCTTGCGATCGCTGATGTCGCGCACCAGCACCAGCACCTGGTCGGCCTGGTAGGGCACCATGCGCACGACCTCATGCTGAAGGCGATCGCCAAAGCTGAGCTGCTGCTCAAAAAACTGGGGGATGCCCGTGGTCAGGGTGCGCTCGATCGCCGCCAGCCACTGCTGGGCGATCGCCGCAGGCAGCACATCGACCACGGCGGTTCCCACCAGGCCCTGGGCGACCTGGGGCAGAAGTTCCCCGGCAAAGCGGTTGTAGGCAAAATCTACGTACTGCCCCTGGGCGTTGACCACCGTCATCAGATCGGGCACCGCTGAGAGAATCGCCTGGTTCTTAGCCTCACTCTGCCGTAGCGCCAGCTCCGCCAGCCTGGCCTCGGTGCGGTCTTGGCCGGTGCCCCGCAGCCGCACGATCTGGCCCTGGTCGTTGCAGACTGCCTCACCCCGGCCCAATAGGTAGCGCACCGAGCCGTCGGGGCGGGCAATGCGGTGTTCAACTTCGTAGGGGGTGCCCAGGGCGATCGCCTGCCCGATGGCCGTCTCTAGGGGCGGCCAATCCTCAGTGGGAATGGTCTGCCGCCACTGGTCATAGCTGGGCGCGCCCTGGGCTGGGTCGAGCCCGTAGATGCGAAACAGCTCCGCCGACCAGCTGATGGTTTGGCTGGCCAGGTCAAACTCCCAGCTGCCCATCTGGGCAATGCGCTGGGCCTCGGCCAGGCTGCTCTGGCTTTGCCGTAGAGCCCGCTCGGTCTGGGCGCGATCGCCTGCGCTAGACATGCCCCAATCGAGCTGTGTCGCCAGGGCCGACATCCGTCTTTGCAGCCCATCGAGCTGCCGGTGGGCCTTCGCCAGCGCCGCCTGGCCCTGGGTGAGCTGCTGCCCCTGGCGGTAGTGCGCCAGGGCGGCGGCCACCGTGAACACCAGCTCGCTAGCGGTGCCGGGGTAGGGCAAGCGGCGGTAGATCGGCCCTGGATAATGGGTGCCGGGCCGATCGCCCAGGGGCACCGCCGGGTCGAGCACCACCAGCAGCGCCTGGGGAAAGCGATCGCAAAACGACTGTAGCTCCTGCGTCTCAAGCCAGGCTGAGGACGCGATCGCCACCGCCACCTCGGCGGTACTCAGCGGTGCCAGGCAGGCTGCCACCGTCGAGCCTGCCGTCGCTAGGGCCACGCGGCAGTCGGGAAATTTGGCGGCAAGCAGAGCGGGCACCTGGGCAAGGGCATCGACCCAGCAAAACAGAGTGAGCGAACTCATGGGGGTTTCGAAAGCAAGGAGAGAGCAGACGAGGCTAGCCGTCGCTGTCGGAGACAGCCCGCAGGATGACGTAAAAGGTGCTGCCCAGGCCCGGCTGCGACTCCGCCCAAATGCGGCCACCGTGGCGCTCGACAATCTTTTGGCAGGTGGCCAGGCCAATGCCGCTGCCGGGGTAGCTCTGGGTGTCATGAAGGCGATGAAAGGCCTCAAAAATTTCCCCCAGGTGCTCGGCTTCAATGCCAATGCCGTTGTCGTGAATGCCAAACCGCCAGGCCTGGGGCAGGGGCTCCACCGACAGGGTGATCTGGGGCACCGTATCGGGCCGGGCAAACTTCAGCGCGTTGCTGATCAGGTTTTGGAACAGCTGCATCAGCTGCACTTCATTGCCCATCACGGTGGGCAGATCGCCATAGCCCAGCTGCGCCTGGGTCTCGGTCAGGGCCACCTTGAGGTTGAGCACCACCTGGTCGAGCAGGGCGCTGCCGTCAACTGGGGCAAAGGTGGGCTGGGCCTGCCCCGCTTGGGCGTAGGCCAGCCAGTCTTGAATCATCTGCTGCATGCGATCGCTGGCATCCAGAATGCTTTCGAGGTAGGGCTGGGCTGGCGACTGCTGCACGGCGGGGCAAGTGAGCCCGATCAGCTTGGTGTAGCCCAAAATACTCTGCAAAGGCTGCTGCAAATCGTGGGATACCACCGATGCAAACTGCTCTAGCTCCCGGTTAGAGCGCACCAGCTCCTCGTTTTGAGCCACCAGCTGGGCCTGGAGCCGCCGCAGCTCGAGCTGGTGGGCAATGCGGGCCATCACCTCCGCCTCCTGAAAGGGCTTGGTGATGTAGTCGGCCCCGCCAGCGGCAAAGGCCTTGACCTTATCGAGGGCCTCGTCGAGGGCGCTGATAAAAATCACCGGAATGGCTTGGGTCAAGGGGTCGGTCTTGAGCCGCTGGCAGACTTCGTAGCCGCTCATCTCCGGCATTTTGATATCGAGCAAAATCAGGTCGGGGGGGGCGGCCTGGGCGGCGGCGATCGCCCACTGGCCGGTCAGCGCCTTGCGCACCCCCAGCTGATGCCGCCCCAAAATCGCCGAGAGCAACCGCAGATTGTCGGGGGTATCGTCAACAATCAAGATATCGCCCTTGACAGCTGCATCGTTAGGGGAAGTCATGGGTTACCTCCTGCCTTAGTCTTACCCACCATTCACCTCCATGTTCTAATCCGTTCTATCGCGCTACCGATTGGTATCGCAGCCCCAGCCTGCCAATCCTCACCCCTAGGGTCAATCCCAGCCAGGAAAGGTGACTTCTACCCTACACCTCAGCGTTCCCCTGACCAGTCGCCTCACCCATGGGATGTAAACAGGCGAGAATGCGATCAAACTCAAAATTCCTGGCCCAGCTAGTCAGGGTTTGAGCCACGCTGGCCGGGGCGTCGGATATCTGGTTGAGCAACTCAAGCAGACGATCGTCGGAGCCGGTGATGGCGGCCTGGGCCAGCCCCATCTGCCACTCAAGGGGCATAGTTTGCAGCCAAAGGCTCAGTTCAGCCGCGGGCGGAGTCACCTCTTCGCCAGCCCCCCTAGCCTCGCTTGGGTAAGGGGAAGACGAGTCAGCCTCGGCGGCGTAGCGGTAGCGCACCGGCAGATAGGCAGCAATCTTTTGCAGTATGACCTGCATTTGAAAGGGCTTGCGCACAAAGTCGTCGCACCCAGCGGCTAAGATTTTAGCGCGCTCCTCTTCAAAGGGGCTGGCGGTGAGGGCAATAATCACCGGCTTGGGATCGAGGTGCAGCGCCCGAATCTGGCCCGTGGCGGCGTAGCCGTCGAGGCCGGGCATGCGAATGTCCATCCAGATCAGGTGGGGGCACCATGTCTGCGCCTGGTCAACGGCGGCATAGCCATCCTGGGCGGCCTGCACCTCAAACCCGGCGGAGGTGAGCAGGCGCACCAGCAGATAGCGGTTGGCGGGGTGGTCTTCGACCACCAGCAGCCGCCAGGGGGGTTGACCTGGGGCCAGCCCCTCAATCGGGGGTTCGTTGAGCGCCGAAAACACCGCCGATCGCTCGATCCGCTGCACCGGCAGCACAAAGGTAAAGGTTGATCCCTGGTTGAGCTGGGTTTCCAGGGTGAGTTCGCCGCCCATCAGCTGCACAAACTGTTGGCTAATCGGCAGCCCCAGGCCGCTGCCCTGGTGCGATGGCCCCAGATTATTCTCTGACCAGCGCAGCCCCGCCGTACTCTGAATAAACGGCTCAAAAAGACGGTTCATCTCTTCGGGGGCAATGCCGGGGCCGGTGTCAACCACAGCAAACTCCAGGTCGACGGCCTCAGGGCCAGCCGCCAAGGGCGGCTCTAGCGGCGGCTGGCAGCGCACCCGCAGCAGCACCCGGCCGGTCTGGGTAAATTTGATGGCGTTGCCCAGCAGATTGATCAGCACCTGGCGCAGTTTGCCCTCGTCGGTGGCGATATAGGTGGGTAAGGCCGGGTCGCAGTCAAAACTGAGGCTGAGCCCCTTGGCCTCGGCCTGGAGCGTGAGCATGGCCTCTAGGCTAGACAGCAGGTACGACAGGTCAAAGGTGGTGATATGGAGCGAAATCCGCCCGGCCTCAATCTTTGACATCTCGAGCACGTCGTTGATCAGCGCCAGCAGGTGTTCGCCGCTGCGGCTGATAATTGCCAGGTAGTCTTGGGCCTCGGCATCGAGATGGCAGTCGCGGGTGATCAGCTGGGCAAAGCCAATGATGGTGTTGAGGGGAGTACGCAGCTCGTGGCTCATGTTGGCCAGAAAGACGCTCTTGGCCTGGTTGGCGGCATCGGCGGTTTCGCGGGCCTGGCGCAGGGCGTCTTCGGCCTGCTGGCGCTTAAGCTCCGCCGCCGCCCGAGCCGCAAAGATGCGCAAAATCAGCTCGCGGGTGTGATCCTCGGCCATGGGTTTATCGTCGATCACCGCCAGGTGGCCAATCACCTGGGATGCCGCATCTACCAGGGGAATGCCCAAAAAGCTAACCGCCCCCAGCAATTCCAAATCGGCATCGTCGGGGTAGAGCACCCGCACCCGCTGGGGTATGTAAACCACCTCGCCCGCCACCACCCGCTCACAGGGGGTGCCCGCCAGGTCGTACTCCAGGCGATCGCCCAGTTGACCCTGCTGCCAAAAGGCCAGGGTGCTGACCCGCCCTGGGTCAGTCAGCAGTCGCTGGGTGACGATGGCGTAGCGCACCTGCAAAATATCGGCCAGATAGCGCACCAGCGACTCAAAGAAGTCGTGGCCGGTTTTGGCGGCGGTGCCTTCGACAATCAGCCGCAGCGACTCCTCCTGGCGCTTCACCTGGGTGAGGTCTTCGGCCACCCCCACCAGGCGGTACACCTCCCCCTGGTCATTGCGAATGGGGAAGGCCCGCACCCGCACCCAGGCCTGCTGCCCCTGGGGTCGAGCGATGCGAAACTCTTCGTCGTAGCTAAAGTGGGCCAGGGCGGCAGGGTCGCGGCGGCGGGGCAGACCCCGCGCCACCCGATCGCGATCGTCGGGGTGCACCGCCTCGAGCCAGGCGAGCGGGTTGTGGTAAAGCTCCTCTCGCTGGCGGCCCCAGATGCTCTCGTAGGCGGGCGAAACGTAGCCAAACCGCTGCTGCTGGGGTTCGTAGATCCAAAAGACGCTGTCGATGTATTCGGCCAGCTGGCGAAATTTTTCTTCGCTCTGGCGCAGGGCGACCTCGGCCCGCTTGCGTTCGGCTTCAAGCCGCATCCGTTCGCTGATGTCGCCGGTCGAACCCACCAGGCGAATCGGCTGGTCCTGGTGATCCCACAGCGCCTGGCCCCGCGAGATCACCCACTTGTAGCTCTGGTCGCGGCAGCGCAGCCGGTACTCCACCTCGTAGGTGGGCAGGCAGCGCTGGACCAGGTAGGCGTGGTGCACCGCCATGACGCGATCGTAATCGTCGGGGTGAATGCGCGACTCCCAGCGCAGGTCGTCGTCGCTCAGCCGCTCGTTGGCGACGGGGTCGCTGTAGCCCAGCAGCGCCCGGTAGCGCTCGGAGAAAAACGCCGTCTGGGTACGAAAATCGAGGTCGTAGATGCCCGCGTTGCTGCCCTGAATGGCCAGCTGCCAGCGCTCTTCACTCTGCTGTAATTTGGCCCTGGCCCGCTGCCGCTGCTGCTCTAGTCGGTCGGTGCTGACCACCTTGCCAATGCTCTGGGCCATCAGCTCAATAATTTCGGTTTCGTGCTGGTTAAACCCCTGGGGACGCGGGGTCGTGTCAAAAAAGCACAGGTTGCCATAGACCTCGCCTTCCACCCAGATCGGGGTGCCCAGGTACGACTCTAGGCGCAGCGTTTGATACAGGGGGTGTTGGCGCAGCTCTGGGTGGGCACCGATGTGGGTAAAGCCCACGGTGCGCTGCTGCTGAATTGCCATGCCACAAAAGGTGTCGTCAAGGGGGCAGCGCAGGTCGGGCTCTAGCCTGGGCAGGGTCGCTTCCATCGCAATCGCCACGTAGTCTCCGCCCTCAATTTTGCCTACCAGACCACCGGCAAACCCTAGCACCTGGCAACCGGTGTCGAGGTAGTCGTGGAGCAGGGCGTCAAAGCTGTCAAACTGGGTCAGGCTGAGGCGGTGCAGCTGCTTCAGGCTCTGGCTAAAGTGGTTGAGCGCTTGGGAATTTTGCAGCAAAATTTGCTCGGCCTGCTTGCGGGCCGTAATGTCGCGGTACTGCCAGAGGTGGCCCGAACCGCCGCGATCGCCCCCCAGGGGCACGTAGTCGCGCTCAAGGGTGCGACCGTCGGCCAGGGCAATTTCTTCAGCCACCACCGGCTGCTGGGCCTGCCGCAGGGCCGCTATGCGCTGGGCAAAGGCGGCGGGGTCGCGCCACAGTCCGGCGCTGTCCTGGGCAAAGGTCTGGCCGTCGGCACCAATCAGGGCGGTCGCAGGGCACGCCAGACGAAACAGGTCACAGTAGGGCTGGTTGACCATCACCACCTGGCCCGTGAGGGTCTCCAATATCACCCCCACCTGGAGATGCTCAACCAGCGTGGACAGCCGGGCCGTCATCTGTTGAAGACGGGTCTCGGCCTGGCGGCGATCGCCGATTTCCTGCTGGAGCTGCTGGTTTTGGGCCGTCATGCCCTGCTGCAAGCGCCGAATCGTCAGCTGGTTGGCCACTCGGGCCAGCAGTTCTTCCACCTGAAAGGGCTTGGTGAGATAGTCGGCCCCCCCCACCTCAAACGCCTTGACCTTGTCGAGGGCCTCATCGAGGGCGCTGAGAAAAATCACCGGAATCGCCTGGGTGCTGGGGTCGGCCTTGAGCCGCTGGCACACCGAGTAGCCGTCCATCTCGGGCATGCGAATATCCAGCAGGATCAGGTCGGGGCGGGTGGCGTTCACGGCGATCAGCGCCATGGCCCCGCTGCGGGCGCAGCGCACTCCATACCCCTGCCCCTTGAGGGTCTTGGTGAGAAACCTGAGGTTTTCTAAGGAGTCATCGACGATCAGCAGGGTTTCGCCAGCGGCAACTCGGTCGGGGTGGAGCATCGCGAGGTCGGAGCAGATCGGCGACATGAATCCAAGGCGTTAGAGCAAGACCAATGTAGCCAAGATTCCCCATTGGGCCGGGCTTTTCCCAAAAACTAATGAAACGGTGGGAGTGAAAACCACAACAGATCGTTGGGATGGGGCGATCTACCCCCACCCCAACGATCTGTCTTGCCCCCGCAGGCGATCTGAGGGTCGCGTCAGACCGCCCACACCGGTCTCAGGAACTCCTGCCCGCTAGTGCAGTTTCAGGAATATGCCCATGATGGGCGGCAACTGTGACAATCTTGTGAACACCGACGGCAGCGTAAAATTTGGCCAGAGAAAGGGACAAAACGCCGCTGGCTTGGGGATTCTGCGATCGCCATGGGCACCCTAGCTACGCTCCTGCCGTGCCCAGTGAGGCCATTAATGAGGCCACCATGAAAATTCTTTTAGTGGATGACGACGAGGTCTTAATTGAGCGGCTGACCAGCGATCTAGCGGCCCAAAACTACGTCGTCGACACCACCACCGACGGACTCTTGGGCTGGGAATACGCCCGGTCTGCCCCCTACGATTTAATTGTGTTGGACATCGACCTGCCGGGCCTCGACGGGCTGTCGCTCTGCCGCAGGCTGCGCCAGACGGGCTACAGTGGGGCGATTTTGCTACTGACCGGGCGCAGCGGCAGCGCCGACAAAGTAGACGGGCTCAATGCCGGGGCCGACGACTACCTGGTTAAACCCTACACCCTGGCCGAGCTGACCGCCCGCCTGCGCGCGCTGCTGCGCCGACCCAATGCGGTGAGCAGCCCCACGCTGCGGTGGGGCTTGCTTCAGCTCGACCCCAATGCGGGTCTGGTAACGGTGGCTGACCAGGCGGTGGTGCTTTCCCCTAAGGAGTATGGGCTGCTGGAGCTGCTGCTGCGCCATCCCGATCGCATCTTTAGCAACACCGTGCTGCTAGAACGCCTGTGGAGTGCCGACGACTCCCCTGGGGAAGAAACCATTCGCACCCACATCAAGCGACTGCGGCGCAAGCTCAAGCAGGCCGGGGCCGACGACATGATTGAGAATGTCTACGGCATGGGCTACCGCCTCAGGCCCGCCCCACGGTCGGCAGAGCCAGCCCTGTCGGCCTCGGTGCCTCCCCGGCTAGAGACGATCGGCCCAGAGCAGGCGAAGGCTGAGGCGGCCCGAGCGGCGGCGATCGCCGCCTTTGACCAGTTTCGGCCCATCATTGGCGATCGCATGGCGGCCCTGCACCGGGCGGCGATCGCCCTAGACCAGCCCCCCCTACTAGAGGAGGATCGGGCGGCGGCGCAGGCGGCCGCCCACAAGCTAGCCGGATCCCTAGGGCTGTTTGGCTTTGCCGAGGGGTCACACCTGGCCCGCAGTCTGGAGGAGTGGCTGAGGCGGCCCAGCGAGGCTGAGGGGGAGGCGTTTAAAGCCCTGGTTCGTCAGCTCGATGCCCAGCTCGCTGCTGGGCCGGAGGAAAGCTCAGCGCCGCTCGGCGGGACGACCCGATCCGCAATTGGGCCGCCCCGCCCCACCGACACCCGGTATCGGGTGCTGGCCATTGACGACGACCCGCTCATTTTGGCCCAGCTCCAGCGCCTGCTGCCCCCCTGGGGCCTCGACGTGGTGCCCCTCAATGACCCGCGCCAGACCTGGGCCACCCTGGAGGCCAGCCCCCCCGACCTGGTACTGCTCGATCTGGATATGCCCCACCTCAGGGGCGTGGAACTCTGTCGGCAGCTGCGGCAGCAGGAGCGCTGGCAGACCCTGCCGATTCTGTTTCTCACCGCCTGTCGCGAGGCCACCGCCGTCTACGAACTCTACCAGGCCGGGGCCGACGACTATTTGCCCAAGCCGATTCTGGAGCCGGAGTTGGTCAACCGCCTATTTCAGCGGCTAGAGCGGGGTCGCCTGCTGCAAACCCTGGCGGGCACCGACCCCCTCACCGGCCTGGCCAACCGCCGCAAGGGCACCATCGAACTCGACCTGCTGCTGCATTTAGCCCACCGCCACCGCCAGCCCCTCAGTCTGGTGCTGCTCCAGCTAGAGCCTGGGTTCCCTGAGCGCATAGCGGCCCTGGCAGCGGTGCTGCCCAGCCTGCTGCGCCGGGGCGATGCGATCGCCCGCTGGTCTGCCCAATCTATTTTGGTCGGTGCCCTAGCGCCCGACTGGCGATCGCCCCGCGATGCCTTGGGGCCAACCCTCGCCCAGGTCTTAGGCAATCAGCTACCCTCAAGCCCAGACGATCTGGTGCTTCACCTGGGTGAAGCCACCTTTCCCACCGATGGCCAAACCCTGGAGCGGCTTTACCAGCAGGCAACCCAGCGGCTGACCGCGATTGAGTAGACCATCCCGCTCTTTTTTCCACCACCGGCCATCCCTGGAGCTTAGACCATGACCGCCCGACGCATTTTGATCATTGACGACGAAGCCGATGTGCGAGAAATCGCCAAGGTAAGCCTCGAAATCACCAAGCAGTGGGACGTGACCACCGCCGCCTCAGGGGAGGAGGGAGTTGCCCTAGCCGCGACCCACCGCCCCGACGCCATTCTGCTCGATGTGATCATGCCCAAGGTGGACGGGCTGGCCACCCTGATTAAGCTCGGTGAAAATGCTGAGACTTGCCACATTCCCGTGATTTTACTCACGGCCACCCTGCGGCTGGCGACCCAGCCGTCCTTTGTGGCGGCAGGGGCGCGGGCGGTGCTGGTCAAACCCTTTGACCCAGGTCTGCTGGGCGGTCAAATCGAGCTGGCCCTGGGCTGGCAGTAGGCGAATTTTCTGGGGGCAGGGGCGTTCACAGAGTTGCCACATTTGTTTCTTAATATTAAGAAGACGTCTTGCCAAAGCCCTGCTATGCTCCCCCTGATCGTGGTTGAGGATTTAATCTCGACCTTTAAATTCTGGAACCAGGGCATCCACGACGGCATGCTCTATCGCAACGACTTTTACATTAGCCTGCAGCAGTTCGCCCTGGCTGAACGGAGTCAGGCCTACCGCCAAGCCACCCAGGAAAGCAGTAAAGGTTTTAAGGTGTGCATCACCGTCTCTAAAACCCACTACACCATTTGGGTTGAGATGCGATCGCAGATTGCCTAGCCCCCGTCCCAATTCATCCGCCCCCATGCCCCAACCCACTGATTGTTCCTACGGTATTAAGCATCTTCCATGGCGTATCCCAACTCGGCCCGGCCCAGTGAAGACTTGTGTTCTCTGGCCGACTGCTCCAGCCACCCCTTTGACGACCTCTCGCTGCTAATTTGCCACGAGCTGCGCACCCCCCTTGCCTCGATTCAGGGGGCGCTCAAGCTCTTGGGGTATGAGCAGTCGGGGGCGCTCTCTGACGATGGCCAAAAGCTGCTGGCGATCGCCATCAACAACGCCGATCGCCTCAACCGGCTTGCCAACGCCCTAGAAAACCAGCCCACCCCCCTGCTGACGCTGCTGTCGGGCGCCGGGCTAGAGCTGCTTCAGCTCGAAAACGATCTCCACCAGGCGGTGGAGCAGCAGGCCATTTACCTGGCCTACCAGCCCATTGTGTCGATCGAACACAACCAGATCATTGGTTTTGAGGCCCTGGCCCGATGGCAGCACGACCACCGGGGCATTATTTCTCCGGAGGTGTTCATTCCCCTGGCCGAAAAAGCAGACCTAATCGATACTCTAGGGCTGTTTTTGCTCGACCAGGCCTGCCGACAGCTGCGCCAGTGGCAGACCCAGTTTCCGTCCGTCACGCCCCTCAGCGTTAGCGTCAACCTCTCGGCGGTGCAGCTGCGCCATCCCCACCTGGTGGAAAACATTCGCCAGATCATTGAGCGTCATCAGATTGCCCCCCATAGCCTCAAGCTCGAAGTCACCGAAAGCGCGCTGATTGAAAATAAGGATCTAGCTCTCTGGGCCTTGGTCGAACTGCGCCAGATGGGCATCCAGCTCTACATCGACGATTTTGGCACCGGCTATTCCTCCCTGGGGCGGCTGCAAGACCTGCCCTTTGACACCCTCAAAATCGATCGCTCGTTTATTCGCAACAAAAACTGGGCCATGAGCGAGGCCATATTCATGCTGGCCGAGCGGCTGCGGCTCGATGTGATTGTCGAAGGGGTTGAAACCCTGGACGATCTGGTGGTGCTTAAAGAGTTGGGCTACCAAAAAATGCAGGGCTACTACTTCTCAGAGCCCCTCGACAGTATGGGAATTGCCTGTCTGCTGATGCGCCAGGTGTTAGACGGGCAGCTGTGCTTTGATGATGAGCTTGCGCTATCGCGGGCTGCCTAGGGTCAAGCCGTTTTACTCCAGTTTTACTCCATGGGTCGCGATCGCCCCCGACGATCAGATTGAATTCGCCGGTTCCTGGGCCGCTGCTCGCAGCCGCTCCACATCGCGCATCGGGGGTTGCCCAAAGAGCCGCTTGTACTCTCGGTTGAAGTGCGAAGCATCGTCATACCCCACCCGGTAGGCCGCGCTGCTCGCATCCAGGTTTTGCCCCAGCATCAGACGGCGCGCCTCCTGGAGCCGCAGCTGCTTCTGAAATTGCAACGGGCTCATAGCCGTGACCGCTTTGAAGTGATGGTGAAAACCCGAAACACTCATGCCCAGCTCTCGGGCAATGGTTTCAATCCGCAGCGGCTGGTTAAAGTCTTGGCGCAATCGCTCGACAGCCCTGGCGATGTGGTGGGTGTAGCCCCCCAAAACGGCGATCTGACGGAGCCGATCCCCCTGCGCACCCATCAGGAGTCGATAAATGATTTCCCGTTGAATTAGGGGTGCGAGCACAGGCGCTTCAGCCGGGGAATCGAGCAGCCTAATCAGCCGAACCACAGCGTCTAACAAATCTACCCCCAGCGGACTGACATCAACCGCTTTTACATGGCTACCTCGGCTCACCGAGGGATAACCCGACTCGACCATGACTGAACCGACCAGAACGGGGTCGAGATCGAGTCGAAGGCTCAGGCAGGGTTCCGCTTTGGATGCTTCTAGAATTTGGCTGATGATCGGCAGCTCGACCGTCACCAGCAGATAATGGGCCGGGTCATACCGATAGCGATCGCTCCCTAGTAAGATTTCTTTGCTGCCCTGAGCCAGCACACAAAAGGATGGGATAGAGGCCGTATGGCAGGCTTCCATCGGCGAGGAGAAGCGGTGAAGATGCAAGCCCTTCAGTGGCTCGACCGTTCCATCTTGACGAATCACCTGGACAATTCGTTCCGTCAGTTCCTCTCGGTTAGCTTGCGCTCGATCTGCCTCGCGCTGGGCCTGCGGGTGGTCTATCAAAGTTCTACTGGGCGGTTGACTCGGTTTTGTAGCGTTCATTTCTGTACCGCTTCAAAAGATTTTTGAACACATCAAGCTTTGGAAAGGGTTTAGCCGTGCCAATCCTGTACAAGAATCTAGCGCGGCTGGAGCCGGAGCGGGTATAGGTTTGCAGGATTGTACAACGATTTTAGACAATCGTCCTATGGCTTGCTGTTAAGGATGCCTAGAATGATGTCAAGGCAATAAAGACGGTTTTGGCTGCTTGCAGGCGCCTAGATTTTTATTCAATAGAAAACTGGAGTTTGATTCAGTAAAAATTGTCACCTGGCGACCCAAGTGGCCTCAAACAAAAACAAGCCTAAACCAAGGCAAACCTTGCAGCTTAAAAAGTTAAATTTCTATCGATAGAGGGAGTAATTAGAGCCAAATCTCTACGATTGGGCTAGCAGCTGGCATTAAGTAAAAGAACTCAGCCCATAGACATCAAACGAAGTGGCTCAAAAATGACAGCTATCCTTGCTCTAGCAATGTCCTTGGGCTACTCAGCTTGCCGTGCTACAACAATACTCCTAACAATGACCCATCGCCAATGCCGCTCGAACCATTAACCCAGCAGGCTACCAGTATGAAAATAAACATCAACATTGGAGACCAAGCTATTACAGCCACGTTAATCGACAGCGAGACGACGCAGGATTTTGTTTCTTTGCTGCCCTTAACGCTGACGCTAGACGATTACGCGAGTACTGAAAAAATCAGTACTCTACCCAGGAGATTATCGACAGAAGATGCACCCCCAGGCAGCGATCCGTCTGCGGGAGATATTGCGTATTACGCTCCTTGGGGAAATTTGGCAATATATTACCGAGACTTTAAATACTCAAATGAACTCGTAATTCTTGGGAAAATAGACAGTGGTATTGAGGCATTGAATGTGCCTGGCTCTGTAGACGTGGCCATCGAGCTAGTGCAGTAGCACGGTAGTAAGTCTGCATCGAGCCATGAGTAATGAGCAATGTAGAATACACAACTTTATCAACGATACTCAATGATTGAAATGAACAGTCAACATTCAAACTCCAAAACAAAGAACAGCCTGCCTAGAGTAGGGCGGCGAGAATTTGTGCTGGCGAGCGCAGGACTCATTTCAGCACCATTGCTGTCAGGTGTCGCCCAAGCGCAGACAGTACAACCTGACCAACCCATGCCCACCAACAGTGCGGTGGACACTAACACACCAACCCGCGCCGCAGCCCCCGCAGCCAACAGTCTGGCGTGGGACAAGACCTTCCCCCAGAGCGATCGCGTAGAGCACCAAAAAGTCTCTTTTTACAACCGTTTGGGCATTGCTCTAATCGCGGATCTGTATGTTCCGAAGAATCTTGACCGCTCTCGTCGGCAGCCTGCCCTGGTGGTCGGACACCCTTTCGGCGGCGTGAAGGAACAGACGTCTGGTCTCTATGCTCAAACGATGGCCGAGCGCGGCTTCATCACCCTGGCTCAGGATGCCTCCTATAACGGCGAAAGCGGTGGCCAACCCCATTTCATCGCCTCCCCGGAAGCCTTCGTTGAGGACTTTAGCGCCGCCGTGGACTTTTTGGGTCGCAACCCTCTGGTTGACCGCGATCGCATCGGTGTCATCGGCGTTTGCGGCAGTGGTGGCTTTGGATTGGCGGCGGCTGAAATTGATCCCCGTATCAGGGCGATCGCCACCGTCAGCATGTATGACATCGCCCAGGCCCAGCGGCAGGGCCTAGCCGAGAGTCTGGACAAAGCTGCGCTCAAACAGTCTTTAGAGAAAATTGCCGCACAACGCTGGGCAGAGGTCGATGGCGCAGAAAGAGCGATGAACATTGGCACGCCCGAAGCTATCACAGCAAGCTCATCGGCGATTGATCAAGAGTTCTACGACTACTACCGCATGCCGCGCGGCCAACACCCGCGATCGACAACGGCAATGTCGGTCACCAGCAGTGCCCCTCTGATGCAGGCTTGGTCGTTCGAGCATCTCAACTGGATTTCCCCGCGTCCAGTTTTGTTCATCACCGGAGACCAGGCGCATTCACGCATCTTTAGTGAGCAAGCCTTCACAAAAGCGTCAGAGCCGAAGGAACTCTATATCGTTCCTGGAGCCGGTCATGTTGATCTTTATGACCAGGTGAATCTGATTCCGTGGGACAAGCTTCAGTCCTTTTTCACAAGCTATCTCAGCGCATAGGCGCACAACTGGTAAGCGCCATAGGAGAAAATATGCCAACACAATCAAATGGAAACTTTGTCGGTAAAGTCGCTTTCGTGACCGGAGCCGCCAGCGGCATTGGTCGAGCTACGGCACTGGCGTTTGCCCGCGAGGGAGCTAACGTGGGGGTTGCTGATGTTTCAGAACCAGGCAATCAAGCAACGGCCCGCATGATCGAAGAATTGGGCGGGCGAGCGATCGCCGTCCAGTGCGATGTGACGCGAACCGAGGACGTGAAGGCGGCTCTGGACAAGACCGTTGAGGCTTTCGGGCGACTGGACTTAGCTTTTAACAACGCAGGCATTGAGCCGAAGAAGGCCGCCCCAACAGCGGAGTACGACGAGGAAGAGTGGAACCGGATTATCGACATTGACCTGCGCGGCGTTTTTCTGTGCATGAAGCACGAGATTCCGCTGATCCTCAAGCAGGGCGGTGCGATCGTCAACACTTCCTCCGGTGCGGGCATCATCGGCATCAAGGGCAGCCCCGCGTACACCGCCGCGAAGCATGGCGTGATCGGACTGACCAAAGCAGCGGCTCTCGACTACGCCGCACAGAACATCCGCGTTAATGCCGTTTGCCCTGGCTACATCGACACCCCAATGATGGGCCGCTTCACTGGCGACACAGACGAAGGGCGCGCAAAGGTGATTTCAGAAGAGCCGGTCGGACGGATGGGCAAGCCTGAGGAGATCGCTGCGGCTGTCATCTGGCTGTGCTCAGACGCGGCTGCTTTCATGATCGGCCACGCCATGGTAATCGATGGCGGTCAAACGGTGCAGTGATATTCGTCGCCAATACGCTCCAGCTATAAACGCAGAGCGCGATCGCCTAGCTGCTGGCCCAAACCTAGATTGTGCCGACTCCAAGCGCTACAGAGCTGCATCGCCTGAAGGAAAACACCGGGGCGATCGCCACCACCGCCAAGATCGCGGTGCGGGGCTCGCCATCCCGAAACGCGGGAGCCCATAACCATCGCTATAGCTACAGCCGCTTTGTTAATACAGTCAGAAAACCTTCAAACATTTAAACCTTCAAACGCTGAGACGGGAAACGTCTCAACCAAACTAGCCACAGCTACAAATGGCGAAAATGGTTCCTTAGATGCATTCCTACAACCGCCTAATGCCGTATTAAAAGTAGAGCAGCCCCATCACTGCGCAATCACCCATAGAGACGAACCCATGACCTCGAATGTACTTGGCTACGCTGCAAAGTCTGCTACCGATGATTTGGCCCCCTATCGCTTTACGCGCCGCGATCCGCGTCCTAACGATGTCGAGATCGAGATCCTCTACTGTGGCGTCTGCCACTCCGATTTACATACGGCCCGCAATGACTGGGGAGGAACGACCTACCCGGTTGTACCCGGCCACGAGGTTATTGGTCGTGTAACCAGCGTTGGGGCAGAGGTGACGCGCTTTAAACCCGGCGATCAAGTTGGTGTCGGCTGTATGGTCGATTCTTGCCAACACTGTGCGCCCTGCGGAAAAGGCTTGGAGCAATATTGCGAGGAATTTCCCACCTTTACCTACGACGGTAAAGACCGCCAGGATCAAACCCCCACCTTCGGCGGTTATTCCGAGAAAATCGTCGTGTCGGATAAATTTGTGCTGAAAATTCCTGCCGGGCTCGACCTCAAAGGGGCCGCACCGCTGCTGTGCGCCGGAATTACCACCTGGTCACCCCTGCGTCACTGGCAAGTGGGCGAGGGCAGCCGGGTGGCGGTTGTCGGCCTGGGCGGTTTGGGGCACATGGCACTGAAACTGGCCAAGGGCCTAGGCGCAGATGTCACGCTGTTTACTCGCTCCCCCGGTAAAGAAGACGATGCCCGCCGTTTGGGGGCAGATCACATTGTGATCTCGACCGATGACGCCCAGATGGACGCCGTGAAGGGGCAGTTTGAACTGATTATCGATACCGTACCGATCGAGCATGATCTCAACCCCTATCTGCCCACGCTGTCGCTGGACGGCACGGTGGTGCTGGTCGGGTTCCTAGGAAATTTAATGCCAACCTTGAATACGGTGCCGCTGATTATGGGGCGTAAATCGGTGGCTGGGTCGCTCATCGGCGGCATTGCCGAAACTCAGGAAATGCTCGATTTTTGCGGTGAACAGGGCATCACGTCAGATGTGGAAGTGATCAAGATTCAGGATATCAATGAAGCCTACGGACGTATGCAGAAAAGCGATGTGAAGTATCGCTTTGTGATCGATATGGCTTCGCTGCAGGACTGATCGCAAATTCGATCGCACAGCTTCGATTTTGCAGACGTAAAACTGTAGGAGTAGATGATATTTGCTCCTACAGTTTTGCTCGCCTAGCGTGCCGTATCGCTGGTGGTGGCGGGCGATCGCCAAAGCCAATCCCACTGCCCCGCAACTTGGCCCCATAACCCAAAGCGGCAATCCAACAGACTGGCCCCGCAGGGTATTGCCCTCACAGGGCAAATTGCCAGTTGCACACCGCAATATCTCAAATTGACGTTGCAATGTATCTAACGTCTAGGTGTTTCTCATGCCTGGGGTACATGAAAGCGCGCGCGGGCTCTGCCTAGGATGAAGGTATTTGCCTTGGAGGAGAAAGTGATTCTCGATCAACTTCCGGTATCTCGCGTGAACGCTCGTCAAACCGATGCGTTTGATATCTATAACAGTCGGTTCTGTGAGGGCAGCAACCCTTATCTGAACACGGCGGCCTTCGTTTTTGACTTCGCCCTTACCGGAAACAGCGACCCGTTGCCGATTGAGGCCTATATCGAAGCGGTGGGCGATCGCTACCCTCACCTCGGCGATCGCACCTACGACTCCTACGCCCATCTCTTTGCCCAGGTGGCGGCCGAGGTCAACCAGCTCGATATTGGGCTGCACCTGCACCAGTGGAGCGTGACCCATCCGGGCAGTCGCTGCCGCCTGGCCATTGAAGCTCTGCACGGCCGCACGACGCGATCCGTCGTCTACGCCGTGTGGGATTGGTTTGAGGCGATTACCCAGGGCCATCACTTTTATATTGAAGATCAAATTGAGGTCTTTCAGCGGCTGTTTCGGCAGTCGGTTTACGGCGGCCCTACCGTGTATGCGCTGCTGCGCACCGCCCACGAAAAGAGCATCCCCGCGTTTTATCTGTGGGATGAGGGCTTAATGCAGTACGGCTACGGCAAAAAGCTGGTGCGCGGCGTCGCCACCACCTTTGATACCGACAGCCATCTAGACTCAGATTTCACCACCCGCAAAGACGACTGCAAAGCCTTTCTCAGCACCCTGGGGTTTCCGGTGCCCAGCGGAGAGATTGTGACGACTCGTAGCGAGGCCCTGGCCGCTGCCGATCGCATCGGCTATCCGATTGCGGTGAAGCCGGTGTCGGGGCATAAGGGGGAAGGGGTCACCGCCGACGTGGGCGACAGTGAAGAGCTAAAAGCCGCCTTCGATCGCGCCGTTGAGGCTATCCCTGGCGACCAGCCGGTGGAGGTGATTGTCGAAACGAGTATCGCGGGTTCCGACTTTCGAATTTTGTGCGTCAACGGTCGATTTGTGGCGGCCATGGAGCGCAAACCCGCCTCGGTCACGGGGGATGGCCAATCGACCGTCAGCGACCTGATTCGCGAGGCGAACCGAGCCGCCGCCCGCAGCGACACCCCCATGTCCCCCCTGGGCAAGATCAAAGCCGACAATGCCATGGAGGTGTACCTGGCTCAGCAGGGGTTCACCCTAGAGAGCGTGCTAGAGGCGGGCCAAATTGTCTACCTGCGCAAGGTGGCCAACCTATCTGCCGGGGGGGTCAGCATTGACGCCACGTCCACCATTCACCCCGACAATGTGATTTTGGCCCAGGATATTGCGCAACACTTTCGGCTGACCTGTCTGGGCATCGATGCAATTACCCGCGACCTGTCACGATCGTGGAAGGACGGCAATTTTGGCATTCTGGAAATCAACTCGGCACCGGGGATTTCGATGCACCTCAACCCGTCGGTGGGCGATCGCGTCGATGTCACCTCTCCTATCCTAGAAACCTTCTTCCCCGCCGAAACCAGCCCCCGCATTCCCATCCTGACGTTTAATCGGGTGTCAATGGGCGATTTGCAGGAGCTGATCGACCATCTGCTGTTGCAGTACCCCAACTGGGTGATCGGGGCGGTATGTCGGGAGGGGGTGCTGATCAACCGTTCTGAGAAGGTGTTGAGTGCAAACTACAACATCAATGTGAGCAACCTGCTGCGCAACCCCAGACTCGACCTGTTGATTGCCGAATATCGCGGCGAAATCTTTGAGCAGGACGGCATGTTCTACTCGGGCAGCGACATGGTCGTCTTAGACAACCCCACCGAAACGGAAACCCTGCTCACCCGCGATGTCTTTCCCCATTCGACGGTGGTGGTGCGCGAGGGCAGCAATGTCTCAATTCGTCGCCAGGGGCTAATTGAGCAGTACCGTTTGGGCGGAAGCGAACCCTTTAGCCGCGTCTATCTCAAGGAGATGGGGACAATCTTGGCCTAAGAGTGCGACATGGAAATAACTGTCCATTTGCCATGCCCCTTTGCCCTCACCCCCTGCCTCCCCCTCTCCCAAAAATGGGAGAGGGGGAGGCAGGACGATACAGTATGTTCTGCTTCCAGGCGCTCGGTTAGGCGTAGGCTAAGGGTTCAATCTGGGCTGCTGATTTTCTTTTTATTAAGAGCAGTCACGATGCGATTTAATAATCTCTGCAAGCAAAAATTCTTTAAAAGAGTCAAAGACGTGTATGAATAGATTTCGCCTCAAAGGCTGGCTGAGCGCTTGGCTGGCTGGATTGGTGGCTTTGGTCGTTGTCGTGGCCTGCGCGCCCCAGTCTAGCAACCAAACGGCTGCGGATTCGGCCCCTAAGGCGCTGACGGAACTCAAGTTTGGCGTTGGGCCTTACTTCCCCACCCCCAACGAGAACCGCAAGCAGTTTGAGCCGCTGTTTGAGGCAGTGGCCCAGCAGCTAGATCTGCCCGCCGATGTGACCGTGGCCGACGATTGGATTGGCATTTCTGAAGCGCTGCGATCGGGCACGCTGGATGTCGCCTGGTTAGGCCCCTGGGGCTATGTGCTGGCCCACCACAACGAACCAGCCCTGGAGGCGATCGCCACCGTTAAATACAAAGATAAACCGACCTACTACTCGGTGCTGATGGCCAAAGCCGACGCGCCCTTTGACACGCTGGATGAGGCGATCGCTCTCAGTCAGCAGGGGCAGAAGCTCAAGCTCAGCCTGGCGGATGTGGGGTCAACCTCGGGCTGGCTGATTCCTCAAGCGGAGTTTAAGCGGCGGGGGCTAGACCCCGAAGCGGTGTTTGACTACAGCGAAGGGGCCAGCCACGCTGCCCAGGCGATCGCGGTGCTGAGCGATCAGACCGACATTGCCTCTGACTACGATCGCAACCTCGACGTGCTGACCGACCAGGGCAAAATCGACAAAAGCCAGCTCAAGATTATCTGGCAGTCAGAGCCCCTGCCCAATGACCCGATCGTCGTGCGGGGCGACTTCCCCGCCGAACTGAAAACCAGGCTGCAAGATGCCCTGGTCAACCTCACCTCAGAGCAGACCCAAACCCTGTTGCCCAAAAACTACACCGGCTTTGAGGTCTCCGACGGCAGCAACTACAGCCCAATTGAGACGGCTGGCAAATCTGTCGGCAAGTTGGAGTGATAGAGCCACCCTCCAGTAACGGTAGCCATCCGGTCACCGATTTCGATGCACTCTTGCAGCGCGAGTGGCAGCGACAGGGTGGAGTTTGGCGAATCCTCCAGCAGGGCTTTTGGGGGGTGCTGGCGGTGGCGGTGGTCATCGCCAGTGCCCACGGAGCTGAGGTCGATTTGCAGCAGTTTTGGTCGCGGCTGCCCCAGCTAGGCGAATGGCTGGTGCGGCTGTTTCCGCCCGATTTCTCAGAGCTACCTAGCTTTTTTGGGGCAATTTGGGAGACGCTGGCGATCGCCATTGTCGGGACGGGCGCGGCTATGGTTATGGCATTGCCCCTAGCTATAATTGTGGCCCGCAACGTTACCCCGTTCAGGCTGCTATCACTGCCCTTGCGGAGCTTGCTCAACCTGCTGCGGGGCATTGACACGGCGATTTTTGCCCTGTTCTTTGTCTCGATTGTGGGCCTTGGCCCCTTTGCTGGGGCGCTGGGGGTGGCGCTGCACACCACCGGGTCGATGGCCAAGCTCTACGCCGAGGTGCTAGAGACCCTGCCGTCTGAGCCGATCGAAGCGGTAGAGGCGACGGGGTGCAATCGCATGCGCACCTTTACCTTTGCAGTACTGCCCGAGGCACTGCCCGGCCTGATCGGCATCAGCCTCTATCTGTGGGAGTTCAACGTGCGATCGTCAGTGATTTTGGGCATTGTCGGCGCGGGCGGCATTGGCTACGAGCTGCTGGTCAGCCTCAAGCTGCTGGATTTTCCTCGACTCTGCACGATTTTGCTGCTGATTTTGGCCATGGTGACGCTGATCGATGCCCTGAGTGCCCGGCTGCGGCAGCGGTTAGGATGAAACCATGCTGAGCATTGAACACCTTTCTAAGGTTTACGACCGCAACCGCACCGCCCTCGACGACATTAGCTTTGAGATCGAGCCGCACACCTTCACCGCCATTTTGGGGCCGAGCGGGGCGGGCAAAACGACGCTGATGCGCTGCATTCTTCAGCTGATTAAGCCGACGGCAGGTCAGGTGTACTTTCAGGGCCAGAACTTGACCACCTGCTCAGCCCGTGAACTGCGGCAGGCCCGCACCCAAATCGCCACCATTGCCCAGCAGTTCAATCTGGTGCGCCGCCGCACCGCGCTGGAAAACTGCCTGGGGGGACGTCTGCCGGAGCTGCCCCTTTGGCGCTGTTGGCTCAACCAGTTTCCACCGGAGTTGCTGCGGGAGGGCATGGCAGCTCTGGAGCGGGTGCAGCTCTTGGATGCGGCCTTTCAGCGGGCGGATCGGCTCTCGGGCGGCCAGCAGCAGCGGGTGGCGATCGCCCGCGCCCTCACCCAGCGAGCCAGCCTGATTTTGGCGGATGAACCCGTGGCTAGCCTGGACCCTGAAACCGCCCACGTGGTCCTGGGGCTGCTGCGATCGCTCTGTCGCAACGAAGGGCTGACCGTGGTGTGCAACCTGCACCAGGTCGATCTGGCGCTGAAATATGGCGATCGCATCCTCGGCATTCAGGCGGGGAAATTAGTGCTCGATCGCCCCACCAGCCAGGTGAGCGCGACCGGTCTAGATGTGATCTACAAACCCTAAGCCCAAACCCATTACCCTCCGACTACACCACCTGGTACCGATGCCATGGGCGGCCTAACCCAAGCAAGCTGATTTTGGTTGAACGAAATAACCTTTCATGCTCACCCCTATGGCAGGGGAAGTGTGCGTTTTTGTTCGTTGCTTTGCATCGCCAGCTCGATGATGCGGATGGTGTCTCGGGCTTCTTCGGGCTTAACCTCTAGTTCGGCGCGTCCGGCGATCGCATCAGCGATGTTCTGATAATAGGCCTGGTAGCAGCCCGCCAGCGTCTCCACCTGCCCTTCTAGGTTCAGCCCGTCGAGGTGCGTGTTGAGGGTGCCCCAAAGCTCCTTCGGCTCTTCACCCCAGCCAGGCTCCGCTGGGGTGAGTCCACGCTTCAGCGCTTCCTCCTGCGGATCCATGCCGTATTTGACGAAGGAGCCCTCCGTGCCGCGCAGCACAAATCGGGGTTCCCGCCCGCGCACCAGCATTCCCCCTTTTAAAATCACCTTCAGCCCGTCGTAATGCAGGGTCAGATCAAAATTATCGACAGCCTTGGCGAAATCGCGCTGAACTCTGAGGTCAGCCGTCACCAGCTGCGGCAGACCAAACAAGACCTGCGCCTGATCGATCAGGTGAGAGCCGAGATCGAAGAGAATACCGCTGCCCTCGCCGTCCGATTCCTTCCAGGCGTTGGGCCTCAGGAAATTTCTGAAGCGATCGTAATGGGATTCGTATTCGACCAGGCGGCCCAGGAGACTGCCGCTCAACAGCCGCTTTACGGTCTGAAAATCGCCGTCCCACCGTCGATTGTGGTGGATGCTGATCAGCCTGTTTTGCCCATGCGCCAGATCGATTAGCTGCTGGGCCTGGGCTGATGATGTGGTGAACGGCTTTTCAACCACAACGTGCCGATTGGCGAGTAGAGACTGGCTGGCCAAGTCGAAGTGGGAGCTATTGGGGGTCGCGATGACGACCAGGGCGATCGCCTCGTCTTGCAAAAGGGCCGCCACGTCAGGCACCACCTCAACCCCCGGATAGCCGTCCAGCCAGGGGGCACGGTGACGCGCTACAACCTTTTTGAGCCGCAAAGCAGGCACGGCCTGAATAACCGGCGCATGGAATATACGCGCCGCCATGCCAGAGCCAATTAACCCTACGCCTATTTCATCCACCATCTAGCCACCGGAAATACGTGCAACTGGGTCAGGCCATCGAGTGACATCGCCCTGGCAATGGAGACAGCCTAAACCCTATTCTGGCTATCGGAAAATGGCCAGTAAATCCTGAGCTGAGGCCAGGGTATCGGCTTCGGCGGCAGGTTTGTCCTTCCGCCAGCGCAGAATGCGGGGAAAGCGCACCGAAATGCCCGACTTGTGGCGGGTCGATGCGGCGATGCCCTCAAAGCCGATCTCAAACACGTGAATCGGTTCGACCGATCGCACCGGCCCAAACCGCTCCGTTGTGTGGCGACGAATCCACTTATCCAGCGCGTCAATCTCCGCATTGTCCAAACCGCTGTAGGCTTTGGCGAAAGGCACCAGGGTGTCACCCTGCCAGAGGGCAAAGGTGTAGTCGGTGAAAAGATTAGCCCGCTTGCCGCTGCCCGCCTGGGCGTAGATCAGCACCGCGTCGAGGCTCATAGGCTCAACTTTGTACTTCCACCAGTAGCCGCGCTTGCGGCCCACCAGGTAGGGGCTGTCGATCGCCTTCACCACCAGCCCCTCGGCCCCCTGCTGGCGAGAGCTTTCGCGCAGTTCCGCCAGTTCCGCAAAGGATTGAAACTCAAGGGGAGTGGACTGGTGCAGGTTAGGAGCGGTGTGCACGGCGAGCAGAGTGGAGAGGGATTGGGTGCGATCGCCCCAGCTTTTCTCCCGCATATCCACCCCGCCGTATTCCAGCAAGTCGTAGGCGATGAAGTGCACCGGGCTTTCCTCCATCACCTTTTTGCTGACTTTCTTGCGGCCCAGGCGCTTTTGCAGATGGTTAAACGACAGCGGCATGCCGTCTTGCCAGCAGAGAATTTCCCCATCCATCACAATGCCGTTGGGGAAGGCGGCCATCATCGCCTCAATTTCTGGGAACTGGGCGGTGACCAGGTCTTCGCCCCGCGACCAGACAAACACCTGATCGTCTCGCTTAATCACCTGAGCGCGAATGCCGTCCCACTTCCACTCCGCCCGCCAGCGAGAAACGTCTTCGGTCTGGAATTTCTCTTCGTCCAACGACGTGGCGAGAAAGAAGGGGTAGGGCTGGCTGGGGGCATTTTGCGTCGCCGCTTCGCTGGTCAGGGTGGTGTAGAACTCCACCGTGGGGCTAAAGTCGCCCATCAGCCGGTGGGTCAGCACGGCTTCGGAAATGCCCGTGGCGGCAGCGAGGCCCTTAATCACCAGCTTTGCCGATGCGCCGACCCGAAAGGCTCCAGTGAGAATTTTGTTGAGCACAAAAATCGCGGTGTTATCCAGCGCCGCCCACCAGGAGACGATCAAATCGCGCCGCTCGTCATCGGTCTCCACTGCCTTGTACATGGGAATAATCGTCTCCATCCACTGGTGCAGGGGGATGGGGGCCGCAGGAAGTTGGTTCTCATCATGGCCTGGGATAGGGGCGCAGCATGCTGCGCCCCTACGGACAGGCAAATCCACATCCCGCAGCAGCAGGGCGATCACCTCCGCCGAGTCGCCCACCTGGGCGTAACAGTCTTTAAACAGCCATTCGGGAATATCGGAAATTTGCAGAAACACATCCCGCAGCACCCGCGAGGTCACCGTGCGACGACGGGTTTTGCCCAGCAGCAGGTACAGCGCCCAAACCTTGTCGGCGGGTTCGGCCTCTTGGGCTTGAAAGTAGGCTTGCAGCGATCGCACCTTCTCATTCGTCGAGGTGGTGGCGTCAATATCCAAAAAAAGCTGGGTAAATCGCTGCATAGAAAAGTTTGCGTCTCGGCCCGAAAAATTCAGCGGTACAGAATCAGACCTGTCAGCCTTTCTACTTCGCTCTTCGTTTTTCGTTCTTCAGCTACATCCTACAAGTCTGGCTCGATCGCTGCCCTCACACTGGCGACATGAACTAGGGCATCGCCCTGGTTGACCAACGGGTTTTGGCCGTGCCCAATGACGATGCCCGCCATAGGGCTGCGCACCTGCACGGGCTTATCGCCAAAGGTGTCGCTGATAAAGCCAAGCGGCTGGCGCTGCTTGACCTCATCGCCCAGGGCGATCGCCCGGTGCCAGATGCCGCCGCGCGAGGCCCGCACCCAGCGGGTTTCTTGCGCCTCTACCGACGGCGGTGGCGGAGTGCCAGGGGGAGCGTACATACCCAGGTAGGCCATCACCCGGTAGATGCCATCGACCCCGGTTTGAATGGCCTCTTCGTCAAACCGCAGGGCTTCGCCTGCCTCATAGAGTAGCGTGGGAATGTGGCGCTTGGCGGCGGCCTGGCGCAGAGAGCCGTCGCGGTGGGAGGCATGGAGAATCACCGGAGCTCCAAAGGCCTGGGCAAAGGCGTAGGTGGCCGGGTCTTGCAGGTCGGCCCGCACCTGGGGCAGGTTGATGCGGTGAATCGCCGCCGTGTGCAGGTCAATGCCGTGGGTGCAGTGGCTGACCACCTCGCGCATAAACAGCGCCGCCAGCCGACTGGCCATTGACCCCCGCGCCGAACCCGGAAACGAGCGGTTGAGATCGCGGCGATCGGGCAGGTAGCGCGACTGCTCTAGCAGACCAAAAATATTCACCACCGGCACAGCAATCACCGCCCCGTGGAGCCGGTGGGGCTGAATCGCCCTGGCCACCCGGCGAATAATATCGACCCCGTTGAGCTCGTCCCCGTGGATGGCCGCGCTCAGCCACAGGCGCGGCCCTGGGTTTTTGCCGTTGATCACCGTGACCGGTAGCGGCAACATTGTGCCGGTGGGCAGGCGAGCTACCGGCAAATCGAGCCGCACCCGCTTGCCCCGAGGAATGGTTTCGCCCCCAATCACCAGCGGAGTCGGGGGCGCCGTATCGGAGGGCATGAGCAGCGGGCTAGCCGTGCCCACTCGCCGGAGAGAATCTGGCGTAGGTTTTACCATGCTGACTATCAACCCGGAGCAGCCCCAGCTCGGGAGGGGCAGTGTCTCGCCACTATAGCCAATTCACCTAGGGATAGGATCAGCGAATTCCTGATTTTTGAACTGTTTCTTGGAGCTGGCAAACTGTAGGGCGTATCGCAAAAGAACGAAAAACGAAAACTGTGCGGCGCCTTGACAAATTGCCACGAAACTCATTAACCTGAAGTCATTACGATTATGACTAAGCAGTTAGGAGGTATGCAATGGTGAAGTTTGTCGGCATTGCCGGAAGTTTACGGCCCAATTCCTACAGTCAACTAGCACTGGGGCTGGTGGGCGATCGCCTCCGCGCCCTAGGGGCCGAGGTTGAACTGCTCGACCTGCGCGAGATGGACTTGCCCCTCTGCCACGGCGGCAAAGATTACCCCAATCACCCCGACGTGGAGCGTCTGCGCCAGGCCTTTCTGGAAGCCGATGGCTTTGTGCTGGTTACGCCCGAGTACCACGGCAGCGTCAGCGGCGTGCTTAAGAACGCGCTCGATCTGATGAGCTTTGACCAGCTCGACGGCAAAGTAGCCGGGGCCGTTAGCATTCTTGGCGGCCAATCAAACAACAACGCCCTCAACGATCTGCGCACCATTCTGCGCTGGGTGCACACTTGGGTAGTGCCGGAGCAAGTGGCGATCGGCCAGGCCTGGCAAGCCTTTGATGACCAGGGCAAAATCGTCGATGAAAAACTCTCCCAGCGTCTCGACGGCCTCGCCCAGAGTCTCTACGACAACACCCGCAAGCTGCGCGGGGTGGACTAAATCGGTTCAAAAGCTATGCCCGAGCTTTTTTGTATTTTTGATTGGGGCTACGGGGGCTGTCTGGATATTTCATCACCACAAGACCGGCTTTGAGAGCAGGGTTGAGGTAGTTTCTACGAAAGGTGGGTTGGTGAGTGAGTGATAGACGTTCCATCAGCTCTCGGGGGCTCCAATAGCGGTCATCCATAAGGGTGAGCAGCTGTTTTACTTGATCGCTTACTTGATCGCCCAGGAAATCGACTAGGGTGCTGCGGCTGAGTTCGCTGCCTTGACTGAGCGTTGTCCGAATAATATCCAGCATGAACTCGATAAAGCAGGTACTGGCGGCAGCTCGGTCGGCCTCCTCTAAGGCTTGGTAGTAGCGGTCTTGCTGGTCTTTGATCAGGCTTTCGATCGGCAGTAGGTAAAAGAGATCGTGCCATTGACCCAGAATGAGGGTTTGCCATAGGCGGCCCATGCGGCCATTGCCATCGACGAAGGGGTGGATGAATTCGAGTTCGTAGTGGAAGACGCCGCTGGTGATCAGCGGATGGTGGTCGGTGGTAACTAGCCAGTGGAGGAGGTCGCCGATCAACCGAGGAACGAGTTTGGCCGGAGGGGCAATGTGGGAAACCTGGGTACTTTTGTAGATGCCAACGCCACCTGTGCGCAGTTTGCCAGGATCGGTGAGAATGTCGGCCATAAGCAGGCGGTAGGCCTGAAGCAGGTCTTGGCGCGAGGTGGGAACCCAGGTGGGAAGGGTTTCGTAGGCGCGGATTGCGCCCTGGACTTCGCTGATTTCGCGAGGGTGGCCGAGTACCCGCTGGCCGTTGAGAATGGCGGTGATTTGGTCGAGGGTGAGGCTATTGCCCTCGATCGCAAGGGTGCCTTGAATGGTGCGAATGCGGTTTTGCTTGCGGAGTTGAGGGGAGGTGGTCAGTGGTGAACCGTCGAGCCGCTCGACTAAGCCAGCGATCGCACTGATCTGGTTGACAATGGTTGGAGTAATCCCAAAGGGCGGCTGGTAGGTCATGACAGCATTATTGCCGAGGCGCAGTCGCAGTACCAGTGAACAGCCCCGAAAAGCCGGGAGATCATTCACCCCACCCCTATCCCTATGCTGACCATTGCGGGATTTTCGCCGTCCTAAGGTTAACAGACAGGCAATCGCGCTAGGCTGAAAAGCAGTCCTTACCCACGTTTCCATGCCGACCACCGAGTCTTCAGCGCCCCCAGCTTGGCCAACGCCCGACAGTGTGGCCAACGGGTTTGATGCCCAACATCCTCCCGACCCAAAACTGATCGATGCCTGCGTGCACTGCGGCTTTTGCCTCACCACCTGCCCCAGCTACCGCGTGCTCGGCACCGAAATGGATTCCCCCCGAGGCCGCATCTATCTAATGGATGCGATCAATACCGGTGAGGCACCCCTGTCAGCCACTTCGGCGAAGCATTTTGACTCCTGCCTGGGCTGCCTGGCCTGCACTACCGCCTGCCCCTCGGGGGTACAGTACGACCAGCTAATTGCGGCGGTGCGGCCCCAGGTAGAGCGTCACCATGAACGGCCACTGCCGGAGCGGTTGGTGCGATCGCTCATTTTCAGCCTCTTTCCCTACCCCACCCGGCTACGAGCGATCGCAGGGCCACTGTACCTGTACCAAAAGCTGGGTATCTCTAAGCTGGTGCAGAAGACCGGGCTGCTGGCCAAACTTTCCCCCAGCTTGGCCGCTATGGAATCCTTGCTCCCTCCCATCACCGCCGAGAGCTTTCAGGACGATCTGCCCGAGCTGATTCCGGCTGTGGGCACCCAGCGCTACCGGGTGGGCATGGTGCTGGGCTGTGTGCAGCGCGTCTTTTTCTCCGATGTGAATGCGGCGACGGCACGCGTGCTAAGTGCCAACGGCTGCGAGGTGGTGATTCCCCACGAGCAGGGGTGCTGCTCGGCGTTGCCCGCCCACCAGGGGCAAGAGGCCCAGGCCCAGGCGCTAGCCCGCCGCATGATCGACTGCTTCGAGACCGCAGCGGTCGATTTTGTGGTGATCAACGCAACGGGCTGCGGCCACACCCTGAAGGAATACCACCACATTTTGCAGGATGACCCAGAGTATTCTGAGCGAGCCAAAGCCTTTGTGGCCAAAGTCCGCGACGTGCAAGAGTTCCTCGCTCAGGTGGGTTTAGTCACCCCTCTGCATCCCATTACCGAGGGCGCTCTGCCGATCGTGTATCAAGACGCCTGTCACTTGCTCCACGGCCAAAAAATCAGCCTCCAGCCCCGGCAGTTGCTCAAACAAATTCCTGGCGTCACCCTGCGAGAACCCATTGACGCCGCCCTCTGCTGCGGCAGCGCCGGAGTCTACAACATGCTCCACCCCGAAGTGGCCACCGAGCTGGGCCAGATGAAGGTGAGAAACCTGCTGAATACAGGTGCGGCCCTGGTCGCCTCCCCTAACCCCGGCTGCTCGCTGCAAATTCAGCAGCACATGGCGGAGCAGGCACGCACCATCCCTCTGTTTCACCCCATGGAGCTGCTCGATTTGTCGATTCGCAATCTGCCGCTACCGCTGGAGAAGACTGTTTGACTCGGCGGGGTATCCTAAGACTCTAGGCCCAAGTCAGGCCATCCCCTTCGTTTCCCTGCTGCTATGACTCCTGTTCATCACCGTCGCCTTCAGCTCAAAAACCAGCTGTTCCAGCAGATCGACCAGCTAGAGCCCGAAGAGGCCATTCTGCCCGCTGAGCATCCTGCGATCGACCAAATTATCTGCGAATTAGAAACGCTCAACCCCATCGACCAGCCCCTGCGGCCAGAGCACTGGCCCATGTTGTTGGGGTCTTGGGCATTGGTCTACGCCTCGCGGGGCACGGTGGTCACGCGCCGCGTCAATCGTCAGTTTCCTCTCCCTGTGGGCATTCGCCGGGTGTGGCAGCGGTTAAATAACCCCGAAGGCAACAGCGCCGAAATTGCCACCGAAAATGGGGCCGTACTCTCAATTCCCTTTTTTGGTGAACTCACTACCACAGCCCAGGGCATCTGGAAGCCCTATGAAGAAGGCGAAAGCGCCCGAGTTAGCTTCGGGGCGTTTACGGTGCAGGCCACCCGCCTGCTGGGCATTGCTGGGCTAAACCTGCCCCAGATCACCGTGCCTGTGCTCGAATTTCTCCGCCAAGAGGCGCTGTGGATTACCTCTTACCTGGATGAAGACCTGCGGTTTGGGCGCGGGGCGACGGGCAATTTGTTTGTGTTTCGGCGGTAGGTAGCGATCGCTCCCCAGGCGGTGACCTGTCCAGTTCTCGCTTCAGCGCGATCGCCCTGTTATACACCGCCGCCAGAGGGATAGATCAATAGCCCCAGGAAACTACAGTCGCCGCAGCAAGCTAGGCCCGTGGGTATCGGTACCGCAGGTGGTGAGCAGGCCGTGATCTTGGGCCAGTTGCTCCACGGTAGGGGTATGGCGGGGGCAGGGCACCCAGTCTTCGGGGTTGGCGTAGGCGTAGTAGGTTTCGACCCCATCAATGCCGAGGGCAGCCGCGACGGGCACCAGGGTTTTAGCCGAGGTGCGGTAGCGGGCGGGGTGGGCCAGCACCGCCATGCCCCCCGCCGACTGAATGGCCGCAATGACAGCCCCCGCCAGTTTGGCATCGCCCCGAGGCGCATGGCCCTGCAAGTAGGGCTCGATCGCACCGTGGCTGGGCGCAAAGCCGTAGCCCAAAATGTGCACCTCGGTTTCAGCCAGAATGGCGGTGATTTCTACGCCGGTAAACAGTCGGGGTACGGCACCCGCTCTGCCACGCTTGCGGCTGCGCAGGGAGGTGGGGTTGCGCCACTGCCAGTCTTCGAGCCAGGCCTTGGCCTGCTTATAGCCCTTGACGGTGTGGTGGTCGGTAATGGCAAAGGCGCTGAGGCCAATGTCAACCACCTGCTCCATCAGGCCAGCGGGGGTGAGCTTGCCGTCGGAGCAAGCGGTGTGCATGTGAAAGTTGTAGGTATAGGGGCAGCTGGTTGCGTCTACAGTGGCGAAAATTTTTCTCAGCGATTCTGCATCCCCCGTGCGGGGACGCTGGCTAAGGGTGCTGAGACTAGGAGTGGCAACCATGAATCTTGAGGATGAATGCTGCGTTTTACCAAAGGTTCTTTATTAAATATATAACTTTGCCCCGTTGACGGAGGAAAATTCTGTGCTCTGGAGGCTGTATATTGCCTAGATTCTCAATCTGGATGGGCGTTATCGGAGAATCAACCGGGCATAACTTATTGCGTTGTATTCCTATCTACCCTAGCGAAAGTAGCGTTGCTAAAGTGTTCGTTGCTGACCGATCGCGAGATACTGTGGGAAAATTTTGCCTACTGCCCCGGTTTTCAGGCTTTGACCCATGGCCAGCAATTCGCGCAGCGATTCGTTCTGGAATCGCCCTAATGGGGCCTCGGCCTTAGATCAGAATTCCCAGTTTCAGGCTAGCTATTGGCAGCAGGCCCCAACCCACAACGATGACCCTGTACGGCGAGCTACGCAGTACCTTGGTGTACTGCGCGATCTGGCCGTTCAGCCCAGCTGGATTAGTCTGGCCCATGTTGCCGACCCCCCAGGGGAAGCCCTGAGCTGGATGGGCCAACATATTCACCGGGTCAACCAGCGGTTCCACAGCATTTTGAGCGACCTGCTGGACTGTTTTGAGGCGGCATCGCAGCCCAATGTGCAAATTTTGGCGGCCCCCATTGCGCCCCATGCAGGGGTAGACGGGTTTTGCTGCGATGTCCCAGACTTAGATCTTCAGAGCGATTCCCCAGAGGGGAGGCTGCGCGAACGCCCCAGCGCCATCACCCTGATGGTCGATCCGGGGCGCATTGTGCCCGCCGACTGGCCGGGGCTGGTGGCCCACGAGCTGGCCCACGGCATCGTCAGAATGCCAGGGCACGGGGCTGAGTTTCGCCGGGCGATCGCCCATCTGTGCATGGCCCAAGACCTGCCGCTGCCGCCCCCCCAGCTCGATGCCGAGGGTCTGAGTTCCTGGCCCCCCTGCCGCCACAACCCCCAGCCTGAGATGTTTTGGCTGGGGCAATTGTCCTTCTAAACGTCTGGGAGTTGCCCTGGGTTTAGCCACTTGGGTACCCCCCAGGTAGCCCAATGAATGGGAGAATAGCCAAGACCCGCCTTACAGGACTTGTTGCCGACTATGAAACGCTTGACAGCCATGCTGGCCCTCGCCCTCATGTTCTGGAGCCTGAGCTTTGCCTCCGCCGAAGCCGCCATTCCCGATGATGTGCAAAAGCTGCTCGAAACCAAAAAGTGCCAGGTGTGCATTCTCAACGAGGCTGACCTCAGCAACACCGACCTCAGCGGTGCCAACCTCAAAATCGCGGTGCTCACCGGGGCTAATCTAGCGGGGGCAGACCTGGGCAACGCCAACCTCATGCTCAGCGACATGGAAGGGGCCAACCTCAGCGGTGCCCGCCTGGTCGGTGCCCAAATGAACGGTGCGAACCTGCCTGGGGCAAACCTGACGGGGGCTGACCTCTCTAACGTCGAAATGACCCAGGCCAACCTCAACGATGCTGACCTCACCGACGCTAACCTCAGCGGTGCGGTCATGCTCAGCGTCACCCTCGGCAGTGCCAACCTGAAGGGGGCCAACCTCAAGGGCGCTAATCTGCGCGGCGTCAACCGCAGTATGGTGCTGTTTTGCAATACCACTATGCCCGACGGTGCGATCGAGAACCGCGACTGTTAAACGGCGGTTGTGAGGAAAGGTCAATGGCTCAAAGCCCCTCTCCCAATTTTGGGAGAGGGGTTTGGGGAGAGGGCTAGCAGGGCTTTGCGATCTACTACAGAAGGTCTGTGGGGTACAGGGTGAAGGCCATTCCCTTGAATCCTACCCCCCACAGCCACTAGGGATTCTCTTTGCCGTAGGCCTGCCAGGCCAGGTCTACTAGGCCGTTGACGATCGCAGCGGCGACCACGGGGCTACCCTTGCGGCCATTGATGCTCACGTGGGGCACCATCGTGTCTTGCAGGCGAGCTTTGACCACCGCAGTATTGATGAACCCAGCGGGGGTTGCCACCACCAGGGCCGGGCGCACCTTCTCGGCGTCGATCAGTTCTACCAGGGTAGCGAGGGCTGCTTCAGAAGCTCCCAGTACAAAAATGCCTTCGGGGTAGCGCTGGGCCAGGGTTTCGACTCCCCAAGATGCCTGGCTTTTGCCCTTCTGGGGCCGGGTCAGGGCATCCATGCTGCAATAGACGGGGTTGGCAAAGGTCTGCTGAATGCAGGGGGTAATGCCCACCTGCACCATGGGCACATCGACAATGATGGTGGTGCGGGCCGCTAGAGCTGCGGCCCCCGACTGCAGCGCCTGGTCAGAGAAATGGATGTGGTCTTTAAAGTCAAAGTCTGCGGTGGCGTAGATTACCCGGCGCACAATTTCGTATTCCGACGGCGAGAAGCTGTGGTCGCCAATTTCGGAATCGATCACTCGCAGGCTTTGGGCATCGGTCACATGCCATTCCATAAGGCGGCTGGGTAAGGGTCGGTTTGCTGGGCTTAAGTGTATCCAGGTCTGGGGTGCAGCGCAACCAGCAGCGCGATCGCCACAGCCGGATCCCTCCATAACTAAAGCCAGAGGGTGGCTGCGTCACGCTCCTTAAACCCTACACCCTCGTCGCCAATTGTCCTGCTGCTGGAATCAAGGTCGAGTCAGAATGGTGCGCAGGGCTGATATAAGCCGCTCGACCTGGGGTGGCTCAATCCAGTAGTGGGTGACGGCTCGCAGGGTGCGATTCGCGCAGCGATCCCTTCGGGAATCGCCATATCCACCAATATGCAGCCCATACTCAACCTTCAGCGCCTTGATCAGGTCTTCTGGAGAAATCGCCACGCCCTCGGCCAGGTCAAAAAACACCATGTTGGTTTCAACCACCGCCGGGTCGATCGCAATGCCTGGAATCGTCGCCAACCCCTGGGCCAGGGCCTGGGCGTTGTCGTGGTCGGTCTGCAAGCGCTGGGTCATGGTCTTGAGGGCAATAATGCCCGCTGCCGCCAGCCCCCCGGCCTGGCGCATGCCGCCCCCCAGCAGCTTGCGGTGGCGGCGGGCCTGGTGAATAAAGGCCTCGCTGCCCACCAGCAGGGAACCCACCGGGGCACAGAGCCCTTTGCTCAGGCACACGCTCACCGAATCGACATGGGCCGTAATCGCGGTCGGGTCAACTCCTAGGGCGGTGACAGCGTTGAATAGGCGTGCCCCATCCAGATGCACCTTGAGCTGATGCGCCTGGGCCAGGGTGCCGATCGCCGCGAAATACTCTGGCTCGATCGCCGCGCCATTGTTGCCGCCAGAACTGTTCTCTAGCAATATCAACCGGCTGTGGGGCAGGTGGGGATTATCCACTCGAATTGCCGCTTTAATTTGATCGATCGCCATCCGGCCCCGGCTGTCGGTGGGCAGCGGGCGAGTGGTAATGCCGCCGAGCACGGCAATTCCCCCGGCCTCCCAGCAGAAGGTGTGGGCGTCTTCGCCGAGGATGGCTTCGTCGCCGCGCTGGGCGTGGGTGAGGGCGGCGATCAGGTTGCCCTGGGTACCGCTGGTGACAAACAGCCCGGCCTCTTTGCCCAGCAGGGTGGCGGCCAAGGTTTCTAGCTCGTTGACGGTGGGGTCTTCGCCGTAGACGTCATCCCCCAGTTCGGCGGTGGCCATGGCCTCGACCATAGCGGGGGTGGGCCAGGTGACGGTGTCGGAGCGGAAGTCAACGGAGGGGTGAATGGTCGCCATAGCAGGAAATGGGGTAGGTAGTGAAGCTAGACCTATTATGCCGGGCCCATCCCTGACTTAATTGCGGGGATGACCTAGGTTGGCTTCTAGATAGGTTAGAAACTGCTTGAAGTCTGTCTCAGAGTCAAAAACACGACGCGGAAACATGTGAAAGAGCGCTTGGGATTGATACAAAAGCACTAAATCTTTGCCGACTTTGTATTTGTAAAAATCGGCGATCGCCATCCTAGAGTTGCCCTGTTCTGAAGTCGTTTCAATGGTATCTGGAGAAATCACAATCTCGTACTGAGCCTGGAGAGACTTTTGCTGGGCAAAGACCCGACGAGTTTTGCTAGGCACAATCACCACCAAGATAAACCCATAAATAATTCCGAAAAATAATATGGGTAAAGCCGCAATTAAAAGATTAGTGAGTAGAAATGGGGAAAGGGTGCCGCTAACTAACACGACAAGACTCAGCCCTAGCAAACCAAGGGCCAGGTACTTAACCCAGGGGCTAGGTCGAATGTGTAAATACTGAGCTTTAACATAGTCGTCGGCAGTGAGTTGGCACCGTATGGTTAGCATGGCTAGAGATCGTGGCGTTAGGATTGCTGGTGGGCTAGTTCAGGTTACTGTGCTGGCAAGTCTTCAATCACGCGGGCGGGGCTGGTGAAAGACACGCCCTGCTGGGAGGCGGTGCTGATCATCACCGCTTCAATGACGGGGTCGCTGACGGGGACGACGGATTGCCAGGCGACGATGAAGTTGGCCCCCACACCGCCAGACACATTGGTGCGGTCAACGACGACTTCGGTGGAGGCGAGGGGGCCAAGCTGGATGGGCTCGTCGAGGTAGGTGACAATGCGATCGCCCCCCGAATTGTAATAATCCAGCGTGGTAATGGTGATGGGCTGGCTGCGATCGCTGTTGCGCAAACTCAGGGTCACGGTCAGCTGAAAGGTGCGATCGGCCTCGGAGTCAAAAATTTCGGAATACACCGGCACGTAGAGGGTTTGCCCCTGCACTGCGGTGGCTGGGGCAGCGGCGAGGACGGTGACGCCGGGGCGATCGCTAAACCGCTCTTGGGCAGGCACCGTGGGCGCAGGGCTCGTCGCCGGGGTTTGCGTCGCGCAGGCCGACAGCAGCCCCAGGCTCAACCCGATCAGTACTAATCTCAAGCTCACCATTAGACGTTATCCCTCGGTTAGTTCGCCCAGCATGCGCCCCGACGGCATGGCTGACTGCCCAGTCCACTAGTGTTGATCGGCAACTGCAACATAGGCGCCCAGACCAATCATGGTGCAGCCCGACGTAATGCGCTGACCGCGTCTAAAGCTGCTGCTCGTCCGCAGCCTTTGCCCCAGCGGCCCGGCAAAAGACGCAACAAAAACATCCACAGCCAGATTCAGAAAATTGGTAATCAGACCCAACACTAAAAATTGAGTCAAAACAGTGCCGCTTTCAATATTGATAAACTGCGGAATAAAGGCCAGGAAAAACAGCGCCGTCTTAGGATTGAGCACTTCAGTCACTACACCCTGATAAATCGCGCTGCCTCGACGGGACGGCGGCACAACGGCATCCGCATTGACGAGTAGCGTATCTTGACTCAGCAAAGTGCGCAGCCCCAGATAAATTAGGTAAGCTGCTCCGGCGTATTTCACCAGGGTGAATGCCACCGCAGAGGTCATCAGCAGACTAGAAATACCGACAGCGGCGGCGAAAACATGCACCAGCCCCCCAAGAAACAGGCCCAAGGCCGACGCCATGCCCTCAGATTTGCCGCCGTTGAGGCTGCGAGCCAGCGTGTAGAGAATGCCCGGCCCTGGCGTAATGCTGAGAATAAAAGCGGCGGTAAAAAACAGACTAAGCGTTGCTAAATCAGGCATATCAACCTCTGTTGGGTTAAGTCTTCTCTCTAGTACCTACGGTAGCGGTGGCTCAGTAGGTCGTCCCCCTACCCTACTAGCCAAACCGGGCGGCTCGGCGCTTGGTGCCAAACAAGTGGGCGTAAACAAACGAAAATTCGCAGCCCGCAAAGAAAATTTGGCAGGCGAGAAAAATCCACAGCATCAAGATCATTACGCTGCCGATCACGCCGTAGGAGACGAAGCGGCTGCCCAGGCTAATCACGCTGTTGCTAACCAGCCACTGCAACCCCGCCAGCAGCAGAGTGGTGAGCAGCGCACCGGGCCAGATGTCGCGCCAGGAGAGTTTGATGCTGGGGAGGATGCGGAACAGGCCAGCGATCGCGACCCCCAGGGCAAAAAATGACCAGCCCGCCTGCAAGCTTTTGCTCAAAATGACTTCGTCAATGGTGAGAAAGTCGAAGGTTTCTTGAAAGGTATTCACCAGGGTGAGAATGATCTTGATAACAATTTCTGACAGCAGCGAGGCCAGCAGCAGCAGCGCCGTAGCCAGCACCAGCACAAAGGCCGACAGTTTGTTGACCACAAAAAAGAGCGCCATACGAGCGGGCGACCCGGCTTCGCTAACCCGACTGGGGGATTCCCAAATTTTGTTCACCGATCGCTTGAGGATGGCAAAGATAGTGCTGGCGGCAAACATCAAAATGCCAAAGCCAATCAGCCCTGCCCCGACGCTGTTTTCGTTGAGGGCGATGATGGTGTCTTTGATCAGGTCGTGCACTTCGGGGGGCAGGTAGCGCACAATCACATCCTCAATGGCCTCAAATACTTCGGTGTTTGGCCCCACCAGCGCCCCGATGATGCTCAGCACCACCAACAGCAGCGGAAACAGGGAGAACAGCGCGTAGTATGACAGCGCCGCCGCCATGCCGGGGACGTTGTCGCGATCCCACTTGAGCCAGGTTTGAATCAGCAGCTGGGCGGGTTTGGAGGGCAGAACCTGGGTGCGCAGGTAGGGGAGGAAGCGCGATCGCACGTAGTTGAGCATGGGCGGTTGGGGGCAGAGAAACCGAGGGTATTATCGCCCACCCTTGGGACAGGTGCAGAAAGGATAATCACAACGGGCCAACGGGCTAGTTGTGCATCTGCTGAACTCTAGGATTGCTTCACTGGTCATTGACCTCTTTTCGCAGCAATCTCTCGATAATTTGACGGGAAATACGGAAATTCGTTTGTTGCAGTTGAGCGATCGCGTCTGCAAGATCAAGCCAACCTTGACTCGCCGCGTCGTCTAAGATACCCAGGGTGCCGATCAGGGATAACCCGCGATCGCTTGCCGCCCGCCTTCCCCTGCGTTCATCAATAATCAGGAGATCTGCTGGCCAAGTTTGAGCCAGAGTAATGGCGGCCTGTTCGCCTCGGTCAAGGGCGTTGAGGGTTTCATCGGTGACAATGATGGTTTGCACGACGAGCCAAGGCTGTGGCTTGGCGATCCACTGTTGAAGAACAACGGGAGCGCCTGGATCGAGCATTTCATCGCGTACGGCATCGGGAATGATGATTTGCCCAAACAATCGGGGGAGCAGGTCGATTTGGCCAATGAGCAGAAGATAGTGGATAGGGGAGGTGTCGGCAACAACAATCATAGGTTGTTGGAAGGCTGTTGCTGGCGGAGCTGGCGCAGGGTGGCGCGATCGCGCTCTAAATCAGCCGTGTCGTAGTGAAGATCGGCGTTGTGCTGTTTCAAAAAGGCATCAATGGCCCAGCGAGAGGGTAGACCTAAAATGCGCCCGACTTCAGCGCTAGTAATTTTTTCGACCTGGTAGGCATGGGCTACGAGGGCTTCTAAAATTTCACGGGCCAAGTGCTCGGAGTTAAAGTGCTGAGCCAGTTCATCGGGCAAATCGAGGGTAATTTGCATGGTGAGCCACATCTCCCAGAGTCTGCTTCTATCGTATCTTGCTCTACTGGAGGCTGTTTATGTTGTAGGTCTAGAAAGTAAGGGGTAGAGCAGGACGGGGGCCAGTGTGAAAGGGAACGGCACAACAGGTCACCAATCTCAACACAAAAATTGATGATTGGCATAATGGGCGCAACGGAACCAGCGGGCCTTGTGGACGTGGTGTGAAGATTTGGCGCAGTGCGATTGTTAGGCTTTGTTGCTGTGTTTCACGGTGATGACTACATTTCCTTTCTTGAGTCCTTGTTCGATATATCTGTGAGCATCAGCTGTTTGTTCCAGCGAATAAAACCGATCTACGACCGTTTTGAATTTCCCTGCCTCAATTAGCTCTTTGAGGAAAATTAGGTCTTCTTTTCGCTCGATCGCTACCCCACCAATGACTTTCTGACTGGTTGTCATTGAAACCCACAGTCCTCGAAGTATTGAGACCAAGTCTATGTGAACAGCTCTGAGATAGATTCCATTTTGCTTGAGTGACTTTAAACAGCCTGAAAACGAACTCTTGCCTGTTGTGTCAAAAATAATATCGTAGGTCTTGCCGCTTTTGGTAAAGTCTTCTCTGGTGTAGTCAATAACCTCGTCGGCTCCCAGGGATTTCACTAACTCTATCTTTGCTGTACTACAGACCCCGGTAATATCTGCCCCAAAGAACTTGGCAAGTTGCACAGCGGCTGTACCTAGAGATCCGGAAGCTCCGTAGATCAAAACGCTTTGTCCTTTTTGAATCTTTCCTTTATTTTGCAGGAAAATCAATGCAGTTGTTCCCCCAAAAGGCACAGCAGCAGCTTCCTCATAGGTCATATTGATCGGCTTTAGCACAACGGCCGCTGCTTCAGGCAGGCAAATGTACTCGGCATTAGCACCAAAGTTGGTTCCTGCCCCAGCGAACACCTGATCGCCAATGTTGAATTGCTTTACATTCTTACCGATCGCCTCAATTTCTCCAGCGAGTTCAGCACCCAGTATTGTGTTCTTTTTGGGGTTTCTGAGGCCATAGAACAATCTGACGCCAAATGGGTCAGCCCTGCGGATGCGGATGTCTGCCGAAGTAACGGTTGTTGCATAAATTTTAATCAGAACTTCATTTTCTTTAGGGGTAGGTTTCTCTACCTCCTTTAGCTGAAGAACTTCAGGTGATCCATATTCTGTACATGCGATCGCTTTCATCAATACTCCTCAACGGTAGCTTTAGTGTAGTTCACCACAATCTTCCGTACGATGGATTTGCCAAATCTGATGGTATGGAGAGCGGCGATCGATATGAGTAAAACAAAATTGCAGCATTAAGTGAGGCAGAGAAGTTGGGAGTCTGATCGCCCACCTTTGGGATAGGTGCAAAATGGCTAGTTGAAAGCAGTTAATCACTCACCATCGCTAAAGAGATTGGTTGACACACTTTTTCCCTTCAATGGGTGTCTAGTTTTCAACACATCTAGCGTGCTATCGGATCTTTTCAATGCACTTCAACTAGGATTGTACTTTCTGCGTCTTGTCTAGCGTCGTTTATTTCCAGGGCAGTTGTCGCTTAAATCGGAGACAAGAAACAATTAAAGTTGCCATGGCCCAAACAATGAGATAATTTATATCGGTAACCCCCGTTTTTCCTTTACCCAACGTACCCGCATTAAGCTCGAGAAGGGGGCCAGCAATAAGCATAAAGCAAAGAGACCAAACCGCACCAAAGGTGAAATAACAAACCACTTTTTTGAGCCAATTATTAGCACTTTTTTGCATCTTGATATCGCTCTTTGAGTCAAAAGCATGAAGCACCAAAAGCAGTGTTACACCAATAGCTAAGCCTGCCCAGTTGTAAGGACTATCATCAGCAAATGCTGTAGTTAAAGCACCAGCTAGGACAACTCCAAGAAGTGCTGCAGGGTCTATATTCACTGCGCCTGATTCTTTCAAATTTGGGTTTTCAGTCATAATATGGATCGCTGATACAGAAATCTTCCGCATAATACCTTTCGTTGCAGTGATCGCCAGAAAAACTTTTATATAAATTCAGGAGACAGGGATGATCACACGTAACCTTCTCCCTGCACCATATAGGCAAATATACATTTCTGCTCCACGATTGACGGGGAGCGATCACACCAATAGACTCAACCACTGAACCGTTCGAGCAGAACGGTCGCCATGCAGAACTAGAAAGTTTTAGCGCTGCCTGAAGGTGATTTCAACACCAACAGACAGCTCACCTCACAAGCATACATGGGGGGATGCGATCGCCAACATAAGGCCTACTACCCCCTCAACTTGGCATATTGAGCAGCCCGTTTGAACATCCGAGGCCGCAATGAAGCATATCGACCCCGCAGTGAAGCTTATTGGCACAGCTATGTAGTGTTGCAGGCCAAAATTACAGTTCTGCGGCAAGCCAGCTAACCGTCTTCAGCTAAAGAACTCTAGGTGAACAAATCTGGGGAGTTGCGGTGGCGGCCCACCTGGTAGATCAGCAGTAGGGCAATCACCACGCCGACCAAACCCGCCGCGATCGCACTCACCATCGCCTGAATCGCAATCATGCTGGAAGGCGTAATCAACCCGCCCGGCACCGCCGCCGCGCCAGGGCTAACCACCGTCGTACCCTGGGGAATCGTCAGCATTTTGATGCTCAGCAGCGTCACCCGCCAGAGGGCCAGCAGCACACCAATCGACATCAGCACCAGGTTGCTCAGCAGCCCCAGCTTAAGGTTGCGCCTCACCACCGACTTAGCCGGGCGCAGGTCGGGGTCTTCGAGCCGCCGCGCCATATGGATGTAGCGGAAACACCAGTAGATGCTAAACAGCAAAATCCCCAGACCCAGCACCGCCAGCCACAACCCCCAGGCCGATCGCACATCGCGCCACTGGGGGTTGATCACAATGCGGGCAATCACCACCAGCAGCGGAATCACCCCCAACAGCGACTGAAGTATCAGCCCGACCCAGCCGAGGGTGCGGCAGTAGCGGGCGATTTGCGTGGGGCTGGGGCTAGAGGGCTGGGTGCGGAGGAAGTCGAACATGGGGAGGGTGGGGGGTGGGGGGTGGGGGAGTTAAGGCATGAAGATAGAGTTTTAAGTGTTGAGTGTTGAGTTTTAAGTTACGAGACTAAGCTCAAAACTAAAAATTCAAAATTCAAAACTCAACACTTTCACTCCCGACTCTCCATATTCACCGCTGACCATAGGAATTTCATAGGAAGTTTCGAGAAGATAGCTGCTAGCCTGCTCCCTCTGGGCTTAAGTCTTTTGGAGATTTCTGAGGCTCCCCTGGGGATCGGGCAAAAATCTAGCTACTTTCATCAGGCAGGACAGCACCGTGAGCGCAGAAGCTAATCGCCTAGCAGAAACCCGTGCCCAAATTGCCCCCTGGCAAAAGTGGGGGCCTTACCTGAGCGAGCGCCAGTGGGGCACCGTACGCGAAGACTACAGCACCGACGGCAACGCGTGGGATTATTTTCCCCATGACCAGGCGCGATCGCGGGCTTACCGCTGGGGCGAAGACGGCCTCGGCGGCATTACCGACGACCACAACCTGCTGTGCTTTGCCCTGGCCCTGTGGAATGGCCAGGATCCCATCCTGAAAGAGCGGCTGTTTGGCCTCACCAACAGCCAGGGCAACCACGGCGAAGACGTGAAGGAGTACTACTTCTACCTCGACAGCACGCCGACCCACTCCTACATGAAGTACCTCTACAAGTACCCCCAGGCGGCGTATCCCTACGAAGATTTGGTCAACACCAACGCCGGTCGCAATCGCTACGAGCTGGAGTACGAGCTGCTGGATACGGGCATTTTTGACGAGGACAAATACTTCGACGTGTTCGTGGAGTACGCCAAGGCCGACGCCGAAGACGTGCTGATTCAGATCAGCGTGGCCAACCGGGGGCCAGAGGCGGCCCCGCTGCACCTGCTGCCTACCCTGTGGTTTCGCAACACCTGGTCGTGGAAGGAAACCGGAGAAAAGTCGGAGCTGAAGGCTTTGGGCAACGGGGTGGTGCAGGCCCGCGTCACCAACCCAGAGCTGACGGACTTAATCCGCGACTACTATTTCTACTGCGATGCCGGGGTGCCGCTGCTGTTTACCGAAAACGAAACCAACGCAGAGCGCATCTTTGGCACCCCCAACAAGACCCCCTACGTCAAAGATGGCATCAACAACTGCGTGGTGAATGGCCAGACCGAGGCCGTCAACCCCGATGGGGTGGGCACCAAAGTCTCGCCCCACTACCAGCTCACCGTGGGGGCGGGCGAAACGGTGGTGGTCAAGCTGCGGCTGACCAAGAGCAGCCCTGCGGAGGTGGGCAACCCCTTTGGCGACTACTTCGACCTTCAGTTTGCCGCTCGGGTGCAGGAGGCCGACGCCTTCTACGCCACGGTGATTCCTCCGGCGGTGATGGCTGATGGCGATCGCGCCAATGTCATGCGCCAGGCCCTAGCCGGCATGATGTGGACGAAGCAGTACTTCTACTACGACCTCGACCTCTGGCTGCGCGAGCGCAACGTCACCCCCTGGACACCCGCGATCGACAAGCGCAACGTGCGCAACAGCGAGTGGTTCCACATGATGAATGACGACATCGTATCGATGCCCGACAAGTGGGAGTACCCCTGGTACGCGGCTTGGGATTTAGCCTTTCACGTCATCCCCATCAGTCTGATTGACCCCGACTTTGCCAAGTCGCAGCTGATGCTGATGCTGCGCGAAGACTACCTGCACCCCAACGGCCAGATCCCCGCCTACGAGTGGAACTTTGGCGATGTCAACCCGCCCGTGCACGCCTTTGCAACGTGGGAAATTTACGTGCGCGATCGCGAGCGCAACGACGGCCAGGGCGACCTGGAGTTTCTCAAATATGCTTTCTCGAAGCTGCTGATTAACTTCACCTGGTGGGTCAACCGCAAAGACGAAGGCGGCAACAACCTGTTTGAGGGTGGGTTCCTCGGCCTCGACAACATTGGCGTGTTTGACCGCAGCTCGCCGCTGCCCACCGGGGGTAGACTGGAGCAGGCCGACGGCACCGCCTGGATGGTGTTCTTTAGCCAGCGCATGTTCCAAATCGCCATTGAGCTGGCCCTCCACGACCACCTCTACGAAGACCTGGCGATCAAGTTCTTTGAGCACACCATGTGGATTGCCGGAGCCATGGATCGCATCGGCGTCCACCAAGACGAGCTGTGGGATGAGGAGGACGGCTTTTTCTACGATGTGCTGCGGTTACCTGACGGCAACTCGACCCGGCTGAAGGTGCGATCGCTGGTCGGCCTGCTCTCGCTGATGGCCGTCGCCGTCTTCCCCCGCGAGGCCTTTGACCAGCTGCCTCGGCTGCGGGAGCGGGTCGATAAGTTTATCCGTCGCCACCCCGAGCTGGTGGGCAACGTGCACCTGCCTATTAAGCAGGGCTACAGCAATCGGGTCATGTTGTCGATTCTCAACGAAGACAAGCTGCGCAAAGTGCTCACCCGCATGCTCGATAAGGGTGAATTTCTCAGCGACTACGGCATTCGCTCCCTGTCGCGCTTCCACCACGACAATCCCTACGTCTTTTACCACGCGGGGCAGGAGTACAAAGTCGGCTACGTGCCGGGCGACTCGACCTCGGGCATGTTTGGCGGTAACTCCAACTGGCGGGGCCCGATCTGGATGCCCGTCAACCTGCTGCTGATTCGGGCGCTCTTGCAGCTCTACAGCTACTACGGCGACGACTTCAAAATGGAGTATCCCACCGGCTCGGGTGACGAAAAGACGCTGTTTGAAATTACCCAGTGCATCAGCGAGCGCCTGGTCAGCATCTTCACCAAAGACGAAAACGGTCGCCGCCCTGTCTACGGTGGGGCCGAGAAATTCCAGACCGATCCCCACTGGCAAGATCTGATTTTGTTCTACGAATACTTCCACGGCGACGATGGCTCGGGCATTGGGGCCAGCCACCAGACCGGTTGGACGGGCTGCATTGCCCGCATCATCCAGGCGCTGGGCTACTTTACCCCCGAAACCGTGCTCGAAACCATCTCGCCGGGGGAGCTAGTCAAGTACAGCGTGGAGTGACCTGAGGCTAGGACAACGCCCATAGCGATGGTCATTCGAGCGAGCCTGTGACTGCTAGGAACTGGGAGAATTTCTACACTGCTGCCAGATCAATAGACTCCTGGCCCGCAGAGGGCTACAGTTCGGCAAAGGCTCGCTGGTAGGTATTGATGGCAACATCTATGTTTTGCAGCCGATCGCCCCTTTGGCGATCGCCGTAGACCGCCGCCAAATGGTTGGTCACCATCGCCCAGGCCATCGGCTGGCTGGGGCGAGAAATTGCGCCCAGGGCTTGCTCGTAGGCGGCGATCGCGCGCGCTATATTCTCCGCCGGGTCGCCGTGGATGCGATCGCGGTAGGCGGCCGCCAGCCCAGTCATGGTGACGGGCCAGGTGAGGGGCGAGGGCACCGCCAGGGCCTGGCTGTAGAGTTCAATCGCCTGCTCTAGATTATCGGCTGAGTCGCCCACCAGGCGGTGGCGGTAGGCGGTGGCTAAGTTGTTGAGGGTGGTGGCCCAGTCAACGGAGCTGGCTGGCAGCTCGGTGAGCACCCAATTATAGGTGGCGATCGCAAGCTCAATCTGGTCGGCTCGGTTGCCCAGGGTGCTCTGCTGCATGGCGTTGGCAAAGGTGGCCATCACCCGCAGGGCCACCGATCGAGGTGTGGGATGGGCCGCCAGCCAGCGCGAGGCTGCCAGGGGCAGTGCCGCCGCCAGGGCTTCCGGGTGATCAGCAGGATGAGCCAACAGCCATTGGTATACCGGTGCGGCATCGCCCTCGTGTTGGGCCGTGAGCTGCCACAAAAAGATCAGACATTCGGCGTGGTGCTGGCGAGAGGCGATTGTCATGGGGAACTCCTGACCTTTTGATGCAGCTACCTTCAGCGGAGAAAAATAGGTTTCCCCACGCCAGGAGCCAGATTCTAAACTGGTCGGCTATTGGCGATCGGGCCGGGCTAGGGGGAAGGAATGGCTGTCTTAGCGCGTTTGACGCCTAAAGGGTTGGGTGAGAGGGGCTAGCGCTGGGTCGTTGGGTTGGGCTGCGATCGCCACTCCAGGCGTTTGGTCTTCGCTGGTTCTAACCAAAGTGGCGCGCGGCGCTGGGGCCTCAAGCGCCACCTCAGCCCAAGGGTTTCGACGGATCAGGATATTTCGGAGAGGATCTCAGGTATCTCCTGATACGACATCCGATGGGTTGCCCGTAGGTTAGAGAAAGGGAGAAGCAGTTTCCCCCAGGCTGTGCGGTTATGCCCCAGCAGCGACGCGATTCAAGTTTCCCATCTCTATCGGCGGTTCAAGCCATGCCCAACCTTCAAACCGCAAATTTTGCCCAAAATCACAAACCCGAGGCCCTCTGGTCGCTAGGGACTACCCTGGCGACGGTACCTCAAACCGCTACTCTGCAAGAGGTGATTAGCTACCTGAGCGACTCGATTCAGGGGCATAGCTGCGTGCTGGTGGTGCAGGGAAATCAGCTGGTGGGGCTCGTCACCGATCGCGATGCCATTCGCCTAGTAGTCAGCGGTGTGGATCTAAATACCCCGATTCACCAGCGCATGACCGACTCGCTAACGGTGCTGCCGGTCAACGAATCCATCAGCGCCCTCGATGTATTAGACCTCATGCGCCAGCGGCAGATTCACCATGTGCCCCTAGTCGATCACGATCAGCGTCCAGTGCGGTTGATTACCATCGACTCGCTCCAACGAGCGCTCCAGCCCCCCCACGTGCTTAAGCTACAGCGGGCGCAGTCGCGCATGGCCACTATAGTCACCGCCCATCCCACCGACTCAGCTCTAGCTGTCGCAACGCAGCTGGCAGAATACCAGGTTAGCTGTGTTGCCGTGGTTGCCCCCACCGCCGCCGGGGTGTTGCTGGGTCTGGTACTGCGGCAGGATGTGCTGCGCTTTCAGGCACGGCATGTCGACCTGGCCCAGCTGCCAGTGCGAGCCATGATGCGAGATCCGCAACTTTGCCTCAAACCCGACGATTCGCTCTGGCTAGCCTATCAAGAGATGGGCCAGCACCACCTACCCTGCCTGGTAGTAAGCACCCCTGAGCAGCAGCCCCTGGGGGTGATCAGTCAGTCAGACCTGCTATACAGCCTTGACCTGCGCGAACTGCAAGCCTCTTTTAGCCATTTGTGGCAGTCCTTTAAGCAGTCTGACAGTGAGAAGGTTGAGATCTGGAAAAGCCACAGCTCCGAGCTAGAACGCCTAGTGCAGGGGCGTACCGAGCAGCTTGAAGAACAGGCCAAGTGCGATCGCCTGCTCACTACCCTTACTCAGCGCATACACGAATCCCTTGATGTGCAAGACATTCTCGCCATCACAGTGAGGGAGGTGCAACAGCTGCTCCACGCCGATCGCGCTCTAATCTATCGGCTTAACAGCGCTGGCGGCGGCACCGTGGCTGTAGAGACGGTAGTACCCCCCTGGAATTCGCTGCTAGGCCACACCATTGAAGATTGCTACTTTGACCAGCATTGGGCTGAGGCCTACCGCTATGGCCGCATTCAAGCAGTCGAAGACATTCAGCGGGCGGGCCTCAGCCCCTGCCACATCGCCCTGCTCGAAGACCTGCAAATCAAATCAAATCTGGTAGTGCCCATTGTCTGCAACCACCGGCTCTGGGGGCTACTGGTCATTAACCAGTGTGGTAACTCTCGGCGCTGGCGCGATTGGGAAATTCGCCTGGTGGAGCAGCTGGCGCGATCGGTGGCCATTGCTGTGCGCCAGTCAGAGCTGTACCAAAAGCTCCAGGAGGATCTCGAAGCCCGCAAGCAGTATGAGCTTCACCTGCAACAGCTGAACGATCAGCTAGAGCAGCGGGTGGAAGAACGCACCGCCTCCTGGCGTCAAGTAACCGAAAAGCTGACTCAAGAAATAGACCAGCGTCGCCAGGCCGAGAAAACCCTGGCCCAAACCAACCAGCAGCTTCAGGCAGTACTCGACGCCGTGCCCGCCATGGTGTCATGGGTGAGCAAAGACGGGCTGTACCTGGGCTGCAACCACCGCTTAGCGGCATCGTTTCAACTCATTCCCCCCGACTTTGCCGGCCAGCCTCTGGGCTTTTTGGGGCAGGCAGCGTCACCATTTTGTGACTTTGCGGAGCGGTTTTTACAGAGCGGCACCGACATCATCAGCGAAGAATTGACCTTTGCCATGAACGGCCTGGTCAGCCAGTGGCTAATGGTGGCCCAAAAGTATGACCAGGGCTCGGCGGCGGTGTTTGTCGGGCTAGATATTAGCGATCGCGAGCGGGCCAAAGCCGCCCTGCAGACCAGTGAAATTAAGTTTCGCAGCCTGGTCGAGCAAACCAACGACTGGGTGTGGGAAATCGATCGCCAGTTTGCCTTTAGCTACATCAACCCCCGCGCCAGCGAAATTCTCGACCGCCCCGCCGAAGCGATTCTCAACCACCGCTTTACCGACTTCATGGCCGACGACGAAGCAGTGCGATTTAACACCATTTTGGCGCTGCTGGTGGGCCAGCGCCAGCCCTTCACCCAGCTTGAGGCCACCTGCCTGCGCCCCAGCGGCGAGGCCGTCACCCTCGACATCAGCGGCTCGCCCATCTTTACCCCCGAGGGTGAGTTTGAGGGCTACCGGGGCATCACCCGCGACATCACCGAGCGCAAGCAGGTCGAAGTCAACATTCGCAAAGCCCTCACCCGCGAGAAAGAGTTGGGCGACCTCAAGACCCGCTTTATCTCCATGGCCTCCCACGAGTTTCGCACCCCGCTGACCACCATTTTGGCCTCAGCCGAAACCCTGGAGCGCTACAGCCAAAAGTTTACCCCCGAGAAGCAGCAGGTGGTGCTCAAACGCATTCAAACCTCGGTGCACCACATGATTGGCCTGCTCAACGACGTGCTCACCGTGGGCAAAGCCGAAGCGGGCAAGCTCGACTGCACCGTGTCCCCCATTGACCTAAAACAGTTTTGCCTCGACCTAGTCGAAGAGGTGCAGTTTGCCCAGGTCAGCACCGCCAGCCCCATCGAGTTCATCGCCACGGGCGAGAGCGGCCCGGTGCTGGCCGATGAAAAGCTGCTGCGGCACATGCTCCTCAACCTGCTCTCCAACGCGGTGAAATATTCCCCCGAGCACACCCCGGTCACCTTCACCCTCAACTGTGGGGCTGACCAGACCGTGCTGCAGGTGAGCGATCGCGGCATTGGCATTCCCCCCGCCGACCAGACGCGGCTCTTCGGAGCCTTTCACCGGGCCGACAACGTGGGGAATATCTCCGGCACTGGCCTCGGCTTGGTAATCGCCAAGCGGGCCGCCGAAGCCCATCAGGGGCGGATTTCGTTTGTCAGTGAAGCGGGCATAGGCACCACCTTTACCGTTGTATTACCCCTTGTACTATGGAGTGACCATCATGGCTAAAATTCTGGTGATCGAAGACGAAGCTGGGGTACGCGACAGCATCGTTGATATTCTCAACGCCGAAGACTTTATTGTGGACAGCGCCGCCAACGGCGAAGAGGGCCTGCGCCAAATTCACGAGTTCAAGCCCGATATGGTAATCTGCGACGTCATGATGCCCGTGCTCGACGGCTTCGGCGTCCTGCAGCAGATCCGCCAAGATCCCGGCTTGGCCACCCTGCCCTTTGTGTTTCTCACCGCCAAGGCCGAACGGGTTGACTTTCGCAGCGGCATGGATCTGGGGGCCGACGACTACCTCACCAAGCCCTTCACCCACGACGATCTGCTGCGCATGATTCAAACCCGCCTGGGAGCCCAGAGCGCCGTGGAGCAAAAAACCCAGCAGCACCTCAACGCCCTGCGCAGCAGCATTAGCATTGCTCTGCCGCGAGAGCTGGGTGCCCCCATGAGAGAAGTGCTCAAGCTCTCCACCACCCTGATCGACGAGGCCGAAACCCTCGAACCCGAAGAGGTCGTCACCCTGGCCAAGGCCATTCACCGCAACGCCCAGCGCACCGCCCGGCTCACCCAAAACGTGATGCTGTTTGCCAAGCTTGAGCGGCTCAGCCCTGAACAAATCTCCGCTGAAGCTCTCCAGCACCAGCACACCGATCGCGCCGACGAGGTAATCACCGAGATCGCCCGTGCCCTCGCCACCGACTACCTGCGCGAAGACGACCTGGAGATCTCCCTAGAGCACTTAGAAGTGCCCATGTCCGAGGCGCAGCTGCGCAAGGTCTGCGAAGAGCTGCTCGACAACGCCTTTAAATTTTCTGCCGTAGGCACCCCAATCAAACTATTTGGGTCGCGCGGTGACGGCAAAGTCACGTTCTACGTGATCGACTACGGCCAGGGCATGACCCCTGACCAAATCGCCCACGTGGGGGCCTACCTCCAGTTTGAACCCGAGTCAGAAGCCACCGGCACTGGCCTGGGTCTCACCATTGCTAAACGCCTGGTCGAGCTGCACCGGGGTGAAGTGCTCATCGAGAGCATTCCTGGGCAGCAGACCATCGTGCGAGTGGCACTGCCAGACTAGCCACTCGGCTAGTGTCTACCAGCTTCAGCCCCTGCATCTTTTCACTGCTGAAGCGTTATGTTCTCTATCTAGCCCCTTGGCTAGTGTCTAGCGGCTTCAGCCCCTGCATCTTTTCACCGCTGAAGCCTCCTGTTACCCAACTAGCCCTTTGGCTAGGCGTTCATCAACTTCAGCCCTTTGCATCTTTTCTGTGCTGAAGCGTCTCTCTCATCATCAGGGCCTATTACTTAGGGGAGGTGCGTCTCATGGGCAGCCCAACCCACCTCGTGCATCTAAAGCAAAACATCGAAACCTGGAACCGCTGGCGCAATGATAACCCAACCATAGAACCCGATCTAAGCGAAGCCTACCTCTGCGCCAGTGACCTCAGCGCGGCCAACCTTAGCGGAGCCAATCTGCACAAGGCCGACCTGTACTCCGCCGATCTGTGGGGGGCCGACCTGAGCCATGCCGATGTGCGGGCTGCCAATCTCAGCAGCGCCAATCTGGGCAACACCAACCTCGCTAGGGCCAACCTGGCCGAGGCCGAGTTACTGAGTGCTAATCTCAGCCAGGCTGACCTGCGCGGCGCTAACCTGCACCGCGCTAACCTCAGCATGACTAACCTGGCGGGGGCCAACCTCACCGGCACCGACCTCACCGGGGCCAATCTTAAGGGAGCCAAGCTCACCAACGCCAAGCTCACCAATGCTCGGATGACCGGGGCTGATCTAACCGGCATTATGGTCAGCGATGTCGATATTGGCGTGCTGGCCACCCTAGAAAACGTGACCTGCGACCACGTTTACGTGCTGTCTTGCATGGCTCAGGGGGGCAGTGGTGAGACGGCCAACACCTACACCGCTTACTTTCGCTCAGCCCTACATCAGTTTTACCAGAGCTTTCTGGAAGCCTGTGAAAACGACGGCCCCCGGCACTACCGCATTGACTGGCCCGCGTCAGTCAATGCCGTTGGCCCTGACATCTACCTGCAATCGGTAGAGCGTCAGAGCGATGGCGACCTGATGGTGCGGGTGGGAGTGCCTGGCCTTAAAGCACCCCCACCGCCTGCGGTGGAAAAGCCCTCGGTGCAGCAGTTGTTTAGCACCCTGGGTCGGGGCGATTTCTATCGCCAGCAGCTGCAAGTTAAAGAAGAGCAGATGGCCACAGTGCGGCGGCAAAACGACGAGCTGCTGGAGCTGCTCAAGGCCATGACCCGGCAAAACGTTTACGTTCAATCAGTTTCTGTAACGGAGAATAGCATTATGACTGGTGTATCTAAGTACGACATGCGCGGTGCCAACATCGGTAGCTTTGCCGACACCGTTGAGGCCGGGGGCCAGCAAAAATCGGTGCAGTACAATCAGCACGCGATGGATACGGTCTCTGACTTTGAACTCGTCGTTCAGGTGGAGGAGTTGCTGCAACAGCTAGCCGAGCAGGCCCCCCAGGTACCTGCCCACCAGCGGCCCCAGGTGGTGAGCAACGCCCTGCAGAAAAAAGCTCGGGTCAACCCTGAGTTTAAAGCCCGGCTGCTCAAGGCTCTAGAGGCAGGCAGCGGCGAGCTAATTCGGGTGTTTACCCAAAACCCCTACATCAGCATTCCCCTGGCTCTAGTGAAAGGCTGGGTGTCGGTGGCCTAGCTCAGTTTCAGGTCTCGTCTAAAGGACAAATCTCTGGGGTCTTTAAAGACCCCAGAGGTTTTTTGCTGGGCTTAGGGAGGGCCAAGCTGCAAGGTGCCGAGATCGATTAAGCCTTCCTGGTCGGGGGCAATTTCAAATTGCAGGGGGGCGCGATCGCGCAGCCGAATCTCATACCTCCCTGGGGTGAACCCCAGCAGGGCAAACCGACCATTTCGGTTGGTAAACAGGGTCTGGGCCACCCAGTCGGCGTCTGACAACGAGACCACCTCGCCCGCCTGCAACCCCAGCGGTGCCCCGGCTTCATCTACCAGCACGCCCCGAACAAACGCCGAGGCTTCGGTACCGGCCATGATCAGCGTACCGCTGCGGTAGCTGGGCATAATCACATACTCATCGGTGCCCAGGTCATAGCCCAGGGGAGCCTCCGGGGCGTCGAGCCGCACCCGCGAGACGTAGTAGGGCTGGAGATCGGGCAGCACGGCGGGGCCAAACCCATCGACGACGGCTCCATAGCCCTCCTGGCTGGGGTTGACGCCAATGGTTTGACCCCGCCAGCGATCGCGCGGTACCACCAGCACAAAGCTGTTGGTAATCGGTCGTGACCAGCCAAAGTGGCCATCGGCAAACACCAGGGCTGTACCCAGGGTCAGTCGAGTGGTGTTGCTAGTAGTAGCTCCTGCCGCTGTGGGCCAAGAGATATCGTGGGTCAGGCCCAGATCAAAGCGATAGTCGGTGTAGGTCAGCCGTCCTGAGAGATCGTAACCCTGGCCCCCTCGGTTTAGATCGAGCGCTAGGCCTGGGCTTCGCAGTCGGCGATCGGGGCTGCGGCTCCACGACAGGCGGTTGCCGATCGCCTCGGTGTTACTCACCGTGGTGTTGAGCGCTAGAGACTGACGGCGCTGGGGCATCAGCCAAGACAGCCCCAAAAAGGCGCGAGTTTCATTCTGGCCCTGCTGGTTGCGGCTGTGGTTGAGGTTAAGGCTGCCGTTGAGACCGTTGCCCAGCGATCGCGACAGGCCCAGGTTAGCGCTATAGCTATCTGGCCCATCTCGCCCCAGGCGATAGCCGCCGCCAATATTTAAGCTCGTGTCGCCAAAGATGCGCTGACTGTAGGCAGCTGACAGGGTAAGCCAGTCGGGGCTGGGGCTGAGCGAGCCAAAGGTGGTGAAGCGATCGCCCCGGTACTCCGCCGCAATCCGCAGCGATCGATTGGTGGCATCTTGGGGGCTGGGAGGTAATTCATACTGCAATCGCATGGCCAGACCCGTGCCCAGGGCGCTTGTGTGGCTCGCCGCGATATCCCAACCCCAGTTGCCCACTTCCGACGCCCACACCCCATCGGTTTCTACCATTTGATAGGAGGGCGTCAGTTGCGCATAGCCGCCCAGCGTTAGCGTCGAACTCGCCCCCCAGCGATGGGCCAGGGCGAGCTGCGGCTCATCCCACTGGTACTGTCGCTGCCCGCTTAGAGTGCGAGTGGGGAACCCCAGATTGTAAGAAAACTGCTGTAGCCCCGGTGCCAACAAATTACCGGCTAGGGCGGTGGCAAAGTCGAGGCGCTGCACTTGGCCTAGGTCATCGGTAATCACCAGCTGAATATCGTTGGCCCCGGTGCTCAGGGCCAGGTTGCGAATGTCTTGAGGCCCCGCCTCTAGCTGCAACTGCTGCACCCTGACCCCGTTAATGTAGATTTCCACTCTCGAAGGCCGCTCTAAAAAGAACGTAAATTCTCCGGTGGGGCGGGTGATGCGATAGGGCTGCAAGCTGTAGTTGCGAGATACCGAAATACCGCCCAGGGGCACCACCGTCTGAAACGCGCCACTCACCGGAATCGACAGATCCCCCGCGATGTAGCGCAGAGCATTGACCGGGTCGTCGTGCACCAGTCGCACATCGCCCCGGCTGAACCCCGGCGCACCCCTTTCAATGACGTTGGCTCGGCCCTCTAGTACCCAGCCCGATACATTTAGCGCCCCATCGAGGGCAATGCGCAAGGGCTGCCGTCCAGTGCTCCCCGAGCCTGACCAGACAATATCTTCGCCCGCCAAAATATTCAGGTAGCCGCTGACGGTGCTCACGGGCAGAGCATCCGCCGCCTCGGGGGGCAACCCAGAGACCCCCACGACATTGGTACGCCGCAGCTCCGCCGGAATTTGTAGATAAAGTTCGAGCTGGGTTTGGTCAAACACAACCGCAATGCCCAGTTGTTGGAGCTGATCTAGGGGTAAGTAACCCTCGCTATCGGCGATCGCTGCCAATTGGCTCTGCAAGTCTGGCTGCAAAATAGACGCAGTTTTGTCGAGCACTGGGGCAGCCTGTACCTGGCTGGCACTGCCCTCAGCAATCACCACGATCGCCTGCCCCTGGGGCTGATCGTTAATGAAAAAGGGCACCGCGATCGCCTGATCCTGCGGTGGCGGGCGGCCAAATATGCGCTCAAACAGTTCAGCCTCGGTTTCAGCCGATTCTTCTGTAGATTCAGAGGCCGGTGCTTCGGTAGAAGTAGCATCTGGTTCTGGCTCAGAGTCTTCGGTCTCAGGGGAAGAATCTACAGGGTCTGAATCAAGAATTTCAGGCTCAGGATTAGGGGCCGCTGGGGCTGGGGTTGCGCTCTCTGGTGTGGAGGGTTCAGGTTGGTTTTCAGTCTCTACCGTAGAAGCTGCCGGTTCTGAATTGGGGATTTCAGCTTCTAAAGCGATCGTTTCGGTCTCTGAGACAGTTTCAAGTTTAGGGAGTTCGTCTGAGTTTATTGTCAGTGGTGCTGGAGGGGCGATGGTCGAAGACCGGCCAAAGGCCATCGCAGCCTCTGGCCGGGGCACCAAGGTCGGTGGCGCAGCGGCTACCTTCTGACTCCAGGCCGCCTGGCTAGCGCTATGTCCCAGCTCTGGCAAACTAGGGCGGCTATACCCTTGAGCCCCAGGGTGCATCGGGTTAGCGACTTTGACTTGGGCAGAGGCAGATTCAGGCTCTAACGGCTGTTGTTCAACTAGGTCAGCAGCTGGGATAGTCGCTGCTAAAGGGAGAGCTGCTGTTGCCAGGGGTTGCCGGGCCGTCGAAAACGACGGTTGCGGAGCCGGTAACCCAGAGACCAAGGCATGGCCCCCCGCCGCTTCAGGGTTGGGGGCCACGGCAATCTGTGGTGGTGTCAAAGCTTCAGCCGCAGCCGTAAGCGCAGACTCGGCCAGGGGGGGAGGTAGGGGATTAACCGGCAGATTTGCCGTCGTTGCCGTGAGCAGGTAAGGCGTTAACACGGGGCATCCAGGGGGCGCTTGAACCAGCGCACAGAGAGGGATAGCGATCGCCCCTACTAAACCCAGCCGAAGACAGCGCTTCGGTCGGGGCGATCGCGAGCCAGATAGCGTCCCAGGTTTTGGCTTTGCCAGCTCCTGAGCTATCTGGCCAGCGCTATAGGGCAGGGCTTATTGCAGAGCAAAGGTGGCGGTAACTGGCCCCACGGGCAGCCCAGCGGGCCAGGGCACGGTAAACTGCCGCTGGTTTTGGGCCAGCAGGTTTTCGCCGCTGATCCCTTGCAGTTGCTCGGGGCCGAGGGTCACCGTCTGCCCGCCTGCCTCTAGCGTGAGGTGCAGGCCCGTTAGCAACTGATGGGCCGTACCCTGGTTTTGGAACTGCACCACCAGAGCATCTTGCCCATTGATGTTTTGATGGCTGGCGCTTTCGAGCACCACGTTGGGGCTGACCCCTTGGGGTGCAACGTAGAGAGACGCCACAAAGTTATAGAGGGCGTTGATTCTTACCACTGGGGTAGTGACCACTGCCTCAGGCTCGTCGAGGGCAATGGATAACTGCTCAGCAATCAGTCGAAAGGGCAGTTCATGCTCTGGGCTAGGCTCGCCCAGCCAAGTGACTCGTATGGTCTGAACTTGGCCCGGTTGCAGCAAAATCTGGGGCGGGTAGATGACAAAATCATCTTCTGCATCGGGGCGGGTTTCTCTGCCATTTAAATCCATCTGGCGTTCGGTGACGCGAATTTCAACGGCTACGGGTTCATCGCCTGTGCTGCGCACCTGAAACGAGCCCGTGGAGCGAGCGCCGCTGGGTGATAGGGTGAGGCTGGAGGGGGAGAGCTGGTAGGTGGCATCGGCCCAGCTGGGTGGGGCCATCAAAGCCCCTGCCCCCAGTAGAAGTGAGGCTAGACAGCCGACGGGTGCCAAGGTTTGTGCCAAAATTTTCATTGTCGATTCTCCATGGTGTGCTGCGGAGAGACTAGGCTTAAAACTGCTGAAGAAATGCGGTAAATTAACCCTGGTTTTTGTAGCTAACCACTGGGTTAATAGTGCCCCTTTTCTTAGCAATTTATCCGTCTCCCTAGGGGATTTAAGGGAATATCACTGGGGATATCAAGATTGATTTATTTTTATTGATTAATCAGGGTAAACACCAGCGCATCTGAATAAGATCCGGCTGGTTTTCCGGCGATGTCGCTGGGTAGCGTAGTGGCCCGCACCGGCAGAGTGCAGCCGATGGGTGGTGGGCAGGTCAGCGTTGAGGCGGTCAGTGCTATAACATCGTCACCACCAGCCAGGCTACTGACCTGAAGACCATCCACGATCAAGCTGTAGGGAATGGCAGATGGATGAGTGCCGTGGGAGAGGCTGCCGCCCTTAGTAGAGCGCACGAACAACACCCACCCGGTAGCACTGTCAGACTGAATATGAACGGTGCCAAAGTCTTGGTTGGGGTTACCGGCACTGGGATTGAGGGTAAAGCTAGCGCTAGCAGTGTAGTCAACAATTCCCAGGGCCAAAGCCGCTGCCGGGAATAGCCCACTGAGCCCCATCGCGGCAGGAATCAGCCAGTTCAAGAGGTGGTAATTTCGCATTTTGTGCCCTCTAAACCACGCTCACTATGTGGAGGCACCCTAGGGCACCTCCACATAACGTAGTGATTAAATCAGACCGTCACGTTAACTCTAAATTCCTCAAGGAAGGATTATTTACCGGTTATGGTGAAGGTCAACGTGTCGCTGTAAGTTCCAGCGGGAACGTACTCGCCTACGAGGTTAGCCGTTACGCTAACACTTACGGCATTCGCAACATCAATGTCGTAAATAGCATCGATCACTTCTTCATCAGTATCCGCAGTGTCCACGTCTACAAGGTTAATGGTTGCCCCTGTGATTGCAGCAGTGGTTAGGTCGTTATAGGTAATGTCGTAAGATCCGTTTACGAGTTCCCCTCCATTAGCGGATTTAACATCGAGCTCCCAACCATCGGGATCGTTGCTTTGAATGGCCAATGTCCCTATGGTGTAAGCTGACTGGCCGGTGCCACCAGTGATTGATGTATTTTCGGCACCTGTAAAGGTAACCGTGTTAACGGCTTGAACATCACCTGATACACCGTCAGAGCTTTGTGCTAAGGCAGCGGGGCCAGCGAGTAGAGAGGCACCGATGAGCAGGCTAGAAGCAACTAGGGTATTACGGAAGGTTTGAGCAAACATAATGAGTCTCCTGAAGTGGCAATGGTTTGCCTGATTTGAGTTTTGCAGGGTATAGATAAAGCCCCCTGCGGCCTACATTCTGGGTTGGGCTTAGAAATACATTCCCCTTTGTAACTGAGGGAACAACCTCTTCCTTAGCCAGAATTGCGGTAGCTTGCAATGAAGTAAAGAGATGGCTGATTGAGTCTGTTGGCGAAGGTGCTAATCGTTTCGTTCTTCGAGTAGCAGATGGGTGAATCGCTTGCTTACAACCAGGCTTTTATCTCTTTCCTCCATGTCTACTAATTTAGGGGATACAACCCAATTAACCCACGCTAATTGCACTTAATTTTTGCTAGTTTATTTTCAAATCTAGATTTTTTTACGTAATTACATCGAGATAGTTGAGAATAAAAAATGATCTAACTTACGCCGCCTAATTCTGACAGAAACATATGCAGAAAATGAACTAAACAATCAACGAATATTAACTTTATATCAACAAACTCAAGAACTTTCCGGATTTGCTAAAAAGCGTATTTTGTGAACCCTGAAATAAGCATATATAAAGATATTAAGTCCTTCCAGATTTGTCAAATCTTAATTACCGAGGCCACTTTTTTCGGAGTTTGCAGTTTGCTCTTTAAGCATTTTTATCCCAATTCACAGTGACATCTTCCGCCTTGCTATCCATAGCAGAGGCTTCTGTGTGAGGAAGAACTGTTTCTCAGTTAAATGGGGCTCATTTTATTGAGGCAAGGGGGTTTACGAATAAATAGCCCTGTTCATATTTGCACTGCATAGTCAGCAGGCTAGATTATTCGTAAGATGCGTTATGGTCTGCGACAATGCACCAGCCCAGGCCTGGTAGTGCGTTGAGCTGATGCCACAGTGCGCTCTACAGCATCATTTATTTAAGACTGTTTACTTAGTAAAATTATAAATATCTTATTCACAGGCCCAGATTGGAATGAGAGTAATACCAAATCCTATCTGTATAACCCCCGCTTTGTAGGGGCATTGTACTGCAATGCCCCTACGGGGTATCGGTGATGAATCGGAGTTTTAGGAATTGGATTTGGTAAAGATGTTATCCCTAATTTAATTAATGCCCTGGAGCTTACTATCGAAAGCATTGCTGCTCAATTGCGCTGGTGGCGTCATCTGCGGTCAGAGGCCTGGCGAATAAATAGCCCTGACCATACTCGCAATGCATAGCTACCAATAAATCGTGCTGCGCTGAGGTTTCTACCCCTTCGGCTACCACATTCATGCCCAGGGCGTGGGCCAGGGTAATAATGGCCTGAACGATCGCCGTTTTTTTAGTACCGGCCTCTAGCAGCGCGATAAATGACTGATCAACTTTGAGGGTGTTGAACTTAAACTGGTGCAAATAGTTGAGCGATGAGTAGCCCGTGCCAAAGTCATCCATGCTGACTTGCAGGCCGAGCTGCTGAAGCTCAATTAAAATAGCGGTCGCCAAACCGGTGTTGCCAATTAAAACGCTTTCGGTAATTTCGAGTTTGAGGCGATCGGGAGCAATCTCCGCCGTCTCTAGACAGGCCTGAATCTGCTTGGCCAAATTGGGTTGAGAAAAATGCTGGCTAGAGAGATTAACGCTAATGGTCAGGGGTGGTAGGTCGGGCCACTGCTGCTGCCACTGGCGCATCTGCTGGCAGGCAGTTTGTAAGCACCACTGATCAATCGCCACAATCAGCCCGGTTTCTTCGGCGAGGGGGATAAAATCTGCTGGAGAGATCATTCCTAGGGTGGGGTGTTGCCAGCGCACCAGGGCCTCAAAGCCCACTAGCGTTTTGTCGCGCAAGGTCACAATAGGCTGGTAGTAAAGCGAAAACTCTTGATTCTGGATGGCTTTGCGCAGATCGATTTCGAGCTGAAGACGGGCCACCACCTGATCGTGCATATCGGGCTGAAAACTCAAAACTTGCCCCTTGCCCTGGCCTTTAGCCCGGTTTAGCGCCGTGTCAGCTTCTTGGACTAGGGTTTCAGGGGTGGTGTGGGCAGAGCGACTCAGGGAAATGCCCATGCAGCAAGTGAGAAAGACCTCAATTTGGTTGCAGTCGTAGGGGCGCTCAATTTCGTGGCGGAGTTTGGCGGCGATCGCCTCCGCGCTATCTGCGTCAGGCAGCTGCCGCAGCACAATGGCAAAGGTGTCTTCGCCCCAGTGGGCCAATGCGTGGGTTGGTTTTAGGGCCTGAGCTAGCCGAAAGCTAACCTCTAGCAGCAGCTGATCACCGGCCTCGTGGCCCAGGCTGTCGTTAATCGCCTGAAACCGATCGATATTCACCAGCACCACCCCGGTCAATTGGGAGGCCGACTCGGCGGCCAGCGCCTGGGAGAGCTGTTGCAAAAGGTGCTTGCGGTTGGGCAGCCCGGTCAGCGAGTCGTGCAGCTGAAGGTGATGGAGCAATTGCTCTAGCCGCCGCTGCTGACCCTGGCTGTAGTCGGCCTGTCGCTGAAGCTCAATCAGTCTGATGCCCACCATGATCTGGGCTGCCATCTGCTCTAGGTGCGCCATAATATCCACGGCTCTGGGGGAAAAGGGCGATCGCCAGAACCCCATCAAGTGCCCCCAGACCTGCCCGTTGTACCACAGGGGCACGATCCAGCCATTGTCCATGTGCTGAAGCTGTAAACCCTGCTCTAGGGCAGCGGGCATCTGCTGTAGGGCGGTAGCGTTGAGACACTGGGTGTGTTCTGGGCCAGCCAGGCCCACCCCCCAGCGAAAATAGCGCGGGCAGACCTCCGGCGTAGGGCCATGGCCATAGACTGTAGCTAACAGGCAGTCATCGTCATGAGATGACCGCTGGCTCACCGCCACCACATCGGCGGCGATCGCCCCACAAATCTTGGCCAGGGCGGTTTGCAACAGGTCAGGCAGGTTTGAGCAGCGCTGGAGATAGGCACTGAACTCAGCGGCACAGTGGCGCAGGAGCTGGCCGGGGGCGGTGGTCAGGGTGGGCTGAGCCGCCGCAGATTCAGCCAGGGGCACAAAGGGAATGCACTGGTAGGCAGTGGTGAGAGACTGTGCCATAGCCTGTAAACAGTAAGGGGGACGAAGAAATGATGTCTGCACTCAGGGGGGCCAAGGGCGAAAAAACCGGAGCAAGTGACAGCTTGTTGATGAACCCAGCCCTGGCTTACCCCGGTAGCACATCTCTTAGACAGTTCTAGATTAGGCGTTGCCCATGGCTTTCCCCATCAGGAAATGCCTGAGTCTGGGGCCGATTATGCCTGAGTTAGGTCTGGGGCGGGGAGCACACCTGGGCTAGGGTAACCAGTAGGGTCGCGCCATCGGGGGAGTCTAGGGTGGTCACTGCCACCTCGGCAAGGTCGCCATGGCCCAGGGCGACGAGGGGTAGCGCGGGCACAATGTGCTGCATGCGGCGCAGCATGGCTGTGCCGTTGAGGGTGGGTAGGGCCAGGTCTAAGACCACCGCCCCCAGTTCAGCCTGGTGCTGAATAAACAGGGCGATCGCATCGGCCCCTTCCTCCGCCCCCAGCACCCGGTAGCCGTAGCTCTCTAGCAGGGCGCGGTGCCACTCGCGGGTGGGGTCATCGGCCATCACCAAGAGCACTAAGGCGTTGCCGCCCTCTAACCCCGTGGGCAGCGGGTCTACAATCAGCTCGGCGGGCTCGGCGATCGCCGGAAGATAGACCTCAATAGTGGTACCGCTGCCGGGCTGGCTAGAGATTTTGAGCCAGCCGCCGTGGCCCTTGACCAGCCCCTGGGCCGTAGACAGCCCCAGCCCAGAATGGCCCGCCTCGGCGCGGGTGGTAAAAAAGGGGTCGCAGCTGCGATCGCACACCGCCGGAGTCATCCCCGTGCCCGTATCAGTCACGGTCACAACCACATAGGCCCCTGACTTGAGGTGGGGATGCTCAGGGGCTCCCCGCCACCACACGTTGCGCGCCTCTAGGTGCAGGGTGCCGCCCTGGGCCATGGCCTCAAACCCGTTGCGGCAGAGGTTCATAAACACCTGGTGCAGCTGGGTAGCGTTGGCATACACCGTCCACAGGCGAGACTGTCGCAGGCGCGAGGTCACGGTGAGGCCCGCCGGACGAGTCTCTTGCAGGGTTTGCACCAGTTCCCCCAGCAGGTAGGCCAGCTGAATCTCCGCCCGCTGACCGCCCATACCCTGGGCAAAGGAGAGCACCTGATCGACCAGACTGACGCCCCGGTGGGCGCTGGTGTGAATGCGGTTGAGCCACTGCTGCTGCTGCTCGCTGTCGAGGGCAGGCTGCTTGAGCATTTCTGCCGCCAGCAGAATGGGGGTGAGAATGTCGCTGAGGTCGTGGGCCATGCCCCCAGCCAGGGTGCCAATGCTCTCCAGGTGGCGATCGCGCGATCGCTGGGCCTGCTGCAAGAGCTGGGCTTCTGCCTGCCGCCGGGCGGTCAGCTCCGCCTGCATCTGCTGGTACAGCTCTGCCTGCTGAATGGCCAAACCCACCTGCACCGCCAGCTGCTGCATCATCTGCACCTCCGCCAGCTGCCAGGGGCGCGGCGCCGAGCATTGCTGGGCCACTAGCAGCCCCCATAGGCGATCGTGGGCCAGCAGCGGCACCACTAAATTGGCCCGTACCCCCAAACCTCTGAGTAACTCTAGGTGGCAGGGCGTCAACCCAGCCTGCTCTACATCGCCCACCGCCTGCACTCGGCCCTGGGTGTAGGCACTGACCCATTTGTCGGCAAAGCACTCGTCGTACACCCACTGCCCCCGCAGCGGCAGACAGCCGGGGGCGCAGTCTTCCACCTCGACCACCCCGCTCCAGTCAGGCTCAAAGCGAAACAAAAACACTCGCTCTACCTGCAACAGTTGCCGCACCTCAGCCACCGTTGTCGGCAGCACTACAGCGAGATCTAAAGACTGGTGAATGCGCTGCAGCGAGCTAAACGCCTGCGTCAGGGGATGGCGACTCGCGACGCGTGAAGCCTGCGGCATCCCAGAAACAGGAACCGACTCGGAGCGAGTAGCCGTCCCGAAATCGCTCTGCCCAGGCTCTGCCCCCAGGACTGGCTGAGTCGTCCCAGTCTCGGGCAGCGGGTGGCGAGGCTCAAAGGCCAGCCCCAGATAACGGGCGGTATGCGATTCAATATGATCAGCGCAGGTATATTTCATAGCCGCTTTCCTAACTCTCTATGCCCCTGATGTCAGCTACGGTCGATGCCCATGGGTACATCCACGGTAAGCAATGGAGCCCTCGTCTCGCATCAGGAAAACGCTGAGGTTTACCTCCAGGTTGCCTGGTTAAGGGCGGTGCCGTGCGCCTAAAACGTGGGGTCGTGGCCAAAATCGAGGCAGTTACCCTCGCGCCAGGTGCGCCCACTCTCTTCACAACTGCTGCGGTCTGCCTTGAAGGGAATGCCTGCCGGGGCCGCTTTGGGGTTAAACACCGCCGCCAAATCGACACTGGTGATCTGCACCATCGCCAGCAGGGCCAAAATACCCAGGCCCATCGTACCGGCCATCACCAGCATATTGGTCGGCGTCCATAGGGGATGCTGGGCCGCATCCTGGCGGCGGCGAGTCGCCGATCGCACTTCGGTACCGGCCAGCACCACTAGGTAGATTCGGGTTATGCCCAGCGGCAGCGATAGGCGAATATTGACCGGGTGGCGGCGCGGCGTCAGGGCCACCTGCAATGCCTGAACCTGCGCGGGGCTAAAGGTCGCGGCCACCTCTGGGGCCATGCGGGCCAGCACGCTGTCGCTGCTAATGGGGGCAGAATTGCTGAGTTTCATCGTCAGTCCTCAGGGGAAAAATACTCCAGACGCATCGGAGCATCTATAGCCATAGTCAGGTTGGTTAACGTTCGAACGGTCAAACATTTTGAGGGAAATGTCTCAACCAGACTGGCTACGGCTACAGCAGCTGACTCCACCGTAGCGATCGCAGACACCTCACTCCATCAGCAAATTCCTGAGTTTAAGGTTCTTAAGACCTGAGGTTTGGGCAATTCCCCACGCTGCAACAGCCACAGCTGGCAATCCCCGTTCCCTTCGACTCCGCTCAGGGAACGGGGATTGCCAAGACAAGTTAAGGAGAGGCCCTCCTGCCTCGCCTGTTCACCAACCCGGCCAGCCAGCACTTCCCTTACTCCAACACCACCAGCCCGGTGCGAATCGCGTAGCGCACCAGCCCGGCAATATCGTGGATATCGAGGCGATCCATGAGTTGTGTGCGGTGGGTCTCGACGGTTTTGGTGCTGATGTAGAGAATATCGGCAATGTCTTTAGTGCTTTTGCCCTCGGCAATCAGCTGCAAAATTTCGCGCTGGCGGGGGGTGATCTGGTCGAGGGGATTCTGATCTTGGCTGAGGCGGCGGACGTAGTCGCTGACCACATACTTCGACACCGCCGGGCAGAGGTAGGTTTCACCCCGAGCGATCGCCCGCAGGGCCAGCTCCAGCTCTTCGGTACCGCTGTCTTTGAGCAGATAGCCGCTGGCCCCCGAGCGCAGCGCCTGGTAGACGTACTCTTCGTTGGCGTGCATCGACAAAATCAGCACCTTTACCTGGGGAAACTCGCGGGCAATGCGGGCGGTGGCCTCTAGCCCGTTCATCTCGGGCATGGCAATATCCATCAGCACAATCTGGGGCTTGAGGGTTTCGATCAGATGGAGGGCGTCGCGACCGTTTTCGGCTTCGCCAATCACTTCAATACCGTCCAGCTCCTCGACCAGCGATCGAAAGCCCGCCCGCACCAGGGTGTGATTGTCGGCAATTACCAGCTGAATCGTTGACATACCAGCCTCTGTTTTAACCTAAACCACGATTGCCCTAATCCATACCGGGGTTACCCCCAAGTCTACACAGCCGCCCTGTCTCAGTAACGAGAAGTTTTAAACGGCGATCGCCCTCACCCAGTCCATTCAGCCAAAACAGGGCCCGATCGCGATCGCAATCTCAGGCCTCAATGGCCCAGAACTCAGGAATTTCCTGGCGACAGGACTAACGCCAGCCTCTACCGTAGGAGTTGAGAGTAGTCAGCCCTAGACTAGCCAAAAACAGCGGTTTGAACCGGTGCCTTTACGGAGACCTGAGCGAGCGAACCGTAACATTTTGCTACCCCAAGCTGGGTACTCTCAAGGATATATCGCTACCCTCGGCGGGGTGTGGTTGCAAGACCGGCCTCGCCTCGCGTCTCTGCCCCAAAGGGCGATGGCCTATGCAACCTGCACCTCTGCCCGCCAATGAAGCCTGTCGTCTACAGGCGCTGTACGACCACCACATTCTCGATACGCCCCCGGCTGAGGGGTTTGACAACCTGACCCGACTGGCGGCGATGGTATGTGGTGTGCCCATTGCCGTAGTCAGCCTGATCGACCGGCAGCGCCAGTGGTTTAAGGCGCGAGTGGGCGAGGTTGGCCCCACCGAAACCGTCCGTGAACTGGCGTTTTGCGCCCACGCCATTTTGCAGCCGGGGCTGATGGAAGTACCCAACGCTTTAGAAGACGAGCGGTTTTTTGACAATCCTCTGGTGCTGGGCGAGCTTAACCTGCGCTTCTATGCAGGCATGCCGCTGATCACGGCCGATGGCTATGCCCTGGGCACCCTGTGTGTGATTGACCACGTGCCCCGCATCCTCACCGCCCAACAGCGCCAGGCCCTAGAGATGCTGGCGGCCCAGGTGGTGGCTCAGCTTGAGCTGCACCGCCAGATCGAGCTGAGCCAGCAGGCTAACCTAGAGCGCCAGCGCCTGGAAGAAACCCTGCGCCTACAAGAGCGGGCGATCGCGGCCAGCCGCAACGGCATCATCATTACCGACGCCCGCCAGCCCAACAATCCGGTCATCTACGTCAACCCGGCCTTTGAGCGCATCACCAGCTACTCCGCCGCCGAGGCGCTGGGGCTAAACTGCCGTTTTTTGCAGGGGGGGCACCGAGACCAGCCCGGCCTACCAGCCCTGCGCCAGGCGGTGGCCGCAGGCCAAGACTGCACCGTAGAGGTGATTAACTACCGCAAAGACGGCACGCCGTACTGGAACCAGCTCAGCATTGCCCCCATCCATGACCACCAGGGCCAGCTGACTCACTTTATTGGCATTCAGACCGACATCAGCGATCGCAAACTGGCCGAAGCCCAGCTACACCAAAATCTGCACGACCTCGAACAGGCCCGCTGCGCCGCCGAGGCCGCCAACCAGGCCAAAAGCGAGTTCTTGGCCATGATGAGCCACGAAATTCGCACCCCGATGAACGCCGTCATTGGCATGACCGGCCTGCTGCTCGACACCGCCCTCACCGACCAGCAGCGCGACTTTGTCGAAACCACCCGCAACGCGAGCGATAGCCTGCTGACCATCATCAACGACATCCTCGACTTCTCAAAAATTGAGTCGGGCAAGCTGGAGCTAGAGACCCAGCCCTTTAACCTGCGCACCTGTTTGGAAGAAGCCCTCGACCTGCTGGCCGCCAAGGCCTCGGAGAAAGGGCTAGAGCTGGCCTACCTGCTGCCGACCCAGGTGCCCCAGTACCTGCTGGGCGATGTCAGCCGCCTGCGCCAGGTGCTCGTCAACCTGGTCAGCAATGCCATCAAATTCACCCCCGCAGGGGAAGTGATTGTCTCGGTGCAGGCCCAGCCCCAGACTACAGCCGGGCAGATTGTCCTTCAGGTGGCGATCAAAGACACGGGGATTGGCATTCCAGCCGATCGGCTGCACCGGCTGTTTCAGCCCTTTTGCCAGGTGGATGCCTCAACCACCCGGCAGTTTGGCGGCACCGGGTTGGGCCTAGCCATTAGCCAGCGCCTGTGCAAACTGATGGGCGGCAGCCTCTGGGTAGAGAGCACCGAGGGCCAGGGATCAACCTTTTACTTCACCCTGCAGGCCACCCTCGACCCCCAGCCGCCGCCGCCCGCCGCGCTGGCCCCTACCACCATGCTCCAGGGCCGTCGCCTGCTGGTGGTCGATGACAACGCCACCAACCGCAAGATTCTTCAGCTCCAGCTCCAGGGGTGGGGGATGGCGGTAGTGACCGTAGATTCCGGCTTGGCGGCCTTAGAGGCGATTGAAACCCAGCGCTTTGACCTGGCCATTTTGGATATGCAAATGCCAGGTATGGACGGCCTGGCCCTAGCCCAGGCTCTGCACCGACGGTTCGCGGAGCGATTGCTGCCCCTAGTCATGCTGACCTCCCTCGGCTGGCACCACAGCATTGCCCAACAGGGCCTGTTTGCGGCCTACCTGACCAAGCCCGTGAAGCAAGCCCAGCTGATAGATGCCCTGGCCAACGCCCTGGCCGATCGACCTGAGGCCGTGCGGGTGTCGCCTCGGCCTCGCCCTACGCCGGTCGATACCGACCTGGGGCGGCGGTGTCCCCAGCGCATTTTGCTGGCCGAAGACAACGTGGTCAATCAAAAGGTGGCCCTCCAGATTTTGCAGCGCCTGGGCTATCGGGCCGATGTGGCCGCCAACGGCTACGAGGTGCTGGCCGCCCTCGACCAGCGGCCCTACGACCTGGTGCTGATGGATGTGCAAATGCCTGAAATGGACGGCCTGGCCGCCGCCCGGCAGATCGTTCAGCGTTGGCCCAGCCGCCGCCCTCGCCTGGTTGCCGTTACCGCCAACGCCATGCAGGGCGATCGCGAACAGTGCCTCCGGGCCGGCATGGATGACTACATCAGCAAACCTATTCGCCTGAAGGAATTAATTCGGGTTCTAGAGGCCGGTCAGCGGCCCCCCGCCCCCGCCGTCAATTTGGCGGCACTGCACACCTTTGCAACCACCATAGGCGGCGGCGATGCTCAGTTTATGGCCGACCTGATTGCCAGTTACCTGGAGAGTGCCGAGCAGCTCGTAGCTGACATGGGCACCGCCCTGGAGCAGCACGACTGGCCCGCCCTCCAGCGGGCGGCCCATACCCTCAAGTCGAGCAGCGCTTCCGTCAGTGCAGAGGCCCTCTCCGACCTCTGCCGCGATCTGGAGGCGGTGCTGCGCCAAGATCCCAATCCGGCCGTCGCCGACCGAGTGGAGGCCATTCGCTACGCCCTAACCGACGTTAAAACGGCCCTAAAATCTGTCTTGGTTTCCCAGGAGGTAACCAACTATGTCAGTCAACGCTGATTCAGCGGTAATTTTGGTGGCCGACGATGACCCCTTCATTCGCCACATGCTAACCCGCTACCTTGAGCGCGAGGGCTATCAGGTCATCGAAGCGCCCCACGGCGAAGCGGCCCTCAACCTGTACTTTGACCACCTGCCCGATCTGGTGCTGCTCGATGCGCTGATGCCGGTGGTAGACGGTTTTGAGGTGTGCCGTCGGTTGCAGTCTCTAACCCAGGGCAACCTGGCCCCGGTGCTGATGATCACCGGTCTAGAAGACGAAAAATCTGTGGATCAGGCCTTTGAAATTGGGGTAGTGGACTATGTCACTAAACCGATTAACTGGGCCGTGCTGCGCCAGCGGGTGCGGCGGCTGATCTGGCAGCACCGGCTTGAGATTCAGCTGCGAGAAGCCAACCATCACCTCCAAAGGCTGACCATGATCGACAGCCTCACCCAGGTCGCCAACCGTCGCCGCTTCGATGAGTACCTGCTGCAAGAGTGGGGCCGGGGCGTGCGCGAGCGCCTGTCCCTGTCGCTGGTGATCTGCGATATTGACAATTTCAAAAACTACAACGACCACTACGGTCACCAGGCGGGCGATCGCTGCCTTCAGGAGGTGGCCAAAACCCTGAACCAGTGCATCAGTCGCCCCGCCGACCTGGTCACCCGCTACGGCGGCGAAGAGTTTGCGGTAATTCTGCCCAACACCACAATGGCGGGGGCCACCATCGTCAGCCAACGGCTGGTGGAAGGCATTCAGCAGCGGGGGTTATCCCACGACACAGCGCCCGAGGCCATCGTCACCGTTAGCTGCGGCGTGGCCAGTGTGCTACCCATGGCCGATTACCTGCCCTCTGACCTGGTGTTTACCGCCGACCAGGCTCTATATAAGGCTAAGGCCCAGGGCCGTAACCAGTACCAGGCCATCTACGTAATTCCCCCCGCCGCTGAGCAGTCGATTCTCCCAGGGGCGGCTAGCGCTACGCCTATCCTTCGATCTCTTTGGCCTGAGGCTTGATGGCCTGGCCCACAAAAAAGTTGTTGAGCGCAGTGGATACGATCGACAGCACGATGGGGCCGACGATAAATGCCCAGAACCCGTGCACCGCAAAGCCTGGGGTCACCAGCGACGCCAGCCAAAAGCAAATGCCGTTGACCACCAGCGAAAAGAGGCCCAGGGTCAAGATGGTGATCGGCAGCGACAGAATAAACAGCACCGGTTTAATGATGCCGTTGACGATGCCAATGGCGATCGCCGCCACCATCGCCGCTGGGAAATTGGCCAGCACCACGCCGGGGAAAATGGCGTCTACCAACAGCAGCGACAGCGCCGTAGCCAAAATACTGAGCAGGTAAAGCAGCATCGGTGAATCTCCTTAATGACAGGACTGAAGGGACAGCCGTAGGCACAACCCGCTGGCATTAGGCTGTATTCTCTCACAGGAACTTTGGGGGCAAAAGATCTGCCCCCCGATCGCCCCACCATCTGAGGCATTTCTTAACAGAGCTGGATCCTAGCCGATCGCAGCCTAGCGCCGCCCACCCCCAAAAATGCTAAGGTTCTAGCCCCCCGCTAATGTAGTCCTGAGTTAGCTATGGCTCTAGTCTCTGCCCCCCCCTCCTCACCAACTGGCATGGTGGTCTGCCCCCACTACCTGGCCTCCACCGCCGGGCTTAACGTGCTGAGTCAGGGGGGCAATGCGGTCGATGCGGCGATCGCCACCCAGGCCGCCCTAGCGGTGGTTTACCCCGCCATGACCGGGCTGGGCGGCGATGGCTTTTGGCTGAGTTACCAGGCCAGCTCGAGCCAGCTCTACGGCCTCAACGGCTCGGGCCGGGCGGGGGCGAGCTGCGATCGCGATCGCTTCACCTCCCTGGGGCTAGGGGCCATTCCCCAGCGCGGCCCCCAAGCGGTGATTACGGTGCCGGGGGGTGTCTCGGCCTGGGGCGAGGTGCACCAGCGGTTTGGCCGCTTGCCCTGGGCAGATCTGCTGATGCCTGCGATCGCCCTGGCCGAGCGGGGCTACCCCTGCTCCAAATCCCAGGCCCACTGGACGCGGGTCAACGCTGACTTTCTGCGGGCCTACGGCGGCGAGAACAATCCCTTTTTACCAGGGAGAGATGTGCCTACCGCTGGATCAAGGGTGGCCAACGTACCGCTGGGGGAGACCCTCCGCCGTCTCGCCAGCGCGGGTTTCCAGGATTTCTATCAGGGCCAGATCGCTGAGCAGATCGTGGACTACCTAGGCGATCTGGGAGGCTGGCTCACCCGCGACGACTTTGCCCGCCACAGCGCCACCTGGGTAGAGCCGATCAGCACCACCTACCGGGGCCACCAGGTGTGCCAGCTGCCCCCCAACACCCAGGGGTTTACGGTACTGCAAATGCTGAATGTGCTGGAGGGGTTTAACCTGCACACCGTGGGCCACGGCACCGCCGACTACTATCACCTGCTGGTGGAGGCCACTAAGCTAGCCTTTGCCGATCGCGATCGCTGGCTGGGCGACCCCGACTTTACCGATATTCCGCTGGCTGAGCTAATCTCAAAACCCTACGGCGATCGCCGCCGCGCCCGGCTGAGCATGGCCGTAGCCCAGGGTTATTCCACCCCAGCTAGCAGCGGCGACACCGTCTACATCGCGGTAGTCGATGGCGAGGGCAATGCCGTATCCACCATTCAAAGCCTCTACTTCGACTTTGGATCGGCGGTGGTGCCGCCCGAGCTGGGCTTTCCGCTGCAAAACCGGGGCTCACTGTTTTCCCTCGACCCCAGCCATGCCAATGCCCTAGAACCCGGCAAGCGTCCCTTTCATACCCTCATGCCCGGTCTGGTGCTCAACGACGGCAAGCCTCATCTGGTGCTGGGCACCATGGGCGGCGAGGGCCAGCCCCAGACCCAGCTGGCCATGCTGACCAGAATGCTCGACTTTGGCTTTTCGCCCCAGATGGCGATCGATCTGCCCCGCTGGCTGTGGGGCCGCACCTGGGGCGAGGCCTCTACCCGACTGGCGATGGAGAACCGGATTCCCACTGAAGTTCGCCAAGCTCTAGAACGCCGGGGGCACCAGGTCACCGAGGCCCCCGCCTGGGCGGAGCAAATGGGCCACGCCCACGCCATTCAGGTGAACTCAGACGGGCTGGTGGGCGGCTGCGATCGCCGCAGTGAGGGCGCGATCGCCTGTCTGTAAAGCTTGGCCAAGACTAACCCAGTGGGGATTTAGAATTTAGCGATAAACCTCCCGCCGATGTCTGACTTTAACGACCAAAATCAAGAGCTGGGCATCTTTGATGGCGTAAACGATGCGATAGTCTCCGACTCGAATGCGATAGAGTTCGTCTTCCCCTAAGAGCTTAACCATCCCTGCCGGGCGAGGTTCTTGGGCCAAAGCGTCGATTTTGGGCTTTAGTCGCTGCTGGTCTTGGGGTGGTAATGCCTTGAATTGCTTGACCGCAGGCTTTGCAAACTCAATGCGATAGGTCATAGCCCCACGTCGGCCTTGAGGTCTTCCCAAGCAATAGTGCCTTCAGTGGCAACAGATGCTAAAGCCTGTCGGGCCTCCAATACATCGGCAGTATCTTCTACTTGTTTAGCCTTGAGAAATTGCAGAAAGTCGAGCAACTCAACCAATACCGGATCGGAGGCATTGTCGAGTTCTTGAATGAGCAATTCCTTTAAGGTCATCGATTTACCCTTTGTTTAGAACCTGCTGGAACCTGCCCTACCTCTTCTGTGTAGTGGAACGCAATGCAGATGTCTATAGTCTAGCCGCAGACATTTTTGTTCTGGTGACTGAACAGGGCGACGGTCGTCTGCTGAAAACTAGAGCCCCTTACCGGCCCAGTACTGCTGCGCCTTCGTAGAAAAAGATGCCCGCCACGCAGCCGGTCATCAAAGTAGCCAGGGTGCCCGCCCACAGCGCCTTCCAGGCGACTTCGCTGATGTCTTTGCGGCGGGAGGGCACCAGGGTCGAGAGCCCTCCGACAAAGATGCCCACCGAGGGCAGGTGGGCAAAGCCGCAGAGCGCATAGCTGACAATCACCAGGGCGCGATCGCTCAACGTCCCCTCTGCCGCCGCGTTAGCCAGGCTGATATAGGGCGGAATCGCTGTCTCTAAAAACCGCCGCCCAATCAGCTGCGACGACAGCCATAGCTCTTGCCAATCCAACGAAACCCCGGTGAGGAATGTCAGGGGCAAAAACAGCACTCCCATAATGTTTCGCAGAGTGACAACGCTAAAGACTTGGCCAATCAGCCGCAGCGGCCCAACGCTGCTGGTGGCTAGCAAGGCCAGCTGGGCAAACAGCAGGTCAAGTAGGGCAATCAGGCCCAGAATGGCGATCAGCGCCGCGACAATACCCACCGCCATTTTGATGCCGTCTAGGGCACCCAAAATCAGGCTATCCATCGGGCTTTGCTGCTCGTCATCGGCCAGCTCAACAGCGGGCACCTTGCCGAGGGTATCGGGCACCTCGCGCTCGGGCACCAAGATTTTGGCCATCACAAAGCAGGCCGGAATCGTCAGCACCGAGGCCGACATCAGGTGGCCCGCGATCGATGGGAAGATGGGCCGCAGGTACCCGGCGTAGAGGCCTAGCACCGTGGAGGCGATGGAGCCAAAGCAGCCCGCCAGCACTGCACACAGCTCGCTGCGGGTCATGCGCTCTAGGAAGGGTTTGATCGCGATCGCCGACTCAATGCCGACAAAAATATTTGCCGCCCCCGCCAGGGCCTCGGCCCCGCTGATGTTCATCGCCCAGCGAAAGAAGCGGGCAAACACCCGCACAATCGGCTGCACCACCCCCAGGTTGTAGAGCAGCGCAAAAATGGAGGCAAAAAACACCACCTGGGGCAGCGACCGAAAGGCAAAGATGTAGCCCAGATTGAGATTATCGGCCCCCAGGCGATCGCCCGGCACGGCGGTAAAGGGCGGTGTCAGGGCGCGGGCAATCCACCGGCCAGCCCCAGCTGGCCCTACGGGCTGGTTAAGGACTGGCACAAAAATAGGCCCAAACAAAAACCGCGCTCCCGCATCTGAGGCATCGATCAGAGCGTTGAGCAGAGAGCTGAGCCACACCACAAACTCGCGGGTAAAGGGCAGCAAAAATACCAGCATTCCCACCACCAGCTGAATGCCAATGCCCCACTGAATCACCTTCCACGGCACCCGCCGCCGATCTTCTGACCCCAGCCAGGCGATAAAGCAAAGGCCAAACATACCCAGCAGCGAAATTAAACGCAGTGCCATGCGGTGCTCATTCTCCTTTTGGCCCAAAATTGGCGAGCCTGCCACCGATTATGCCGAAGAACGCCGATCACAAACCGAACCGCCGCAGAATTTAACTAATGGGGTTGGCAAGTTTGAAGGTTGGCAGGTTGGCAAGTTGGCCTGTTAACTCTGCTCAAAACCTTTCGACCTCAAAACCTTTCGACCTCAAAACCTTCAAACCTTTCAACGCTCTAACCATCCCTCCCAAAACCTGCCTTTGCCCCAGCCTCCCTTTACAGCGTGACCCTCCGAAGTTTGATACCTCAGACTTCGCCCCTGGCCCATAATAGAACTGACCCACCGCTCCAAACTATGGAAGCTTTTTCCCCTTTTCCGCCCGATTGGGCTGAGTCTGCCACCCACGCCACCGAGTTTTGCTGCCCCCAGTGCGGGGCCGAGAGCCGCCAAGCCAAAGCCGTTTGGATCAACCGGCGATCGCCTGTCTACGGCACCGACCACCGCCGCAAGTGGCAGGAGTTTTACCACTGCGGCGAATGTGAAACGCCCTGGTGGGCCTGGAGCAGCGATCGCCCCCCATCGCCCTACAGCACCCTCGACGATGACGACGACCGAGAGCTGTTTTAAGCGACGTTGAGCGCAGTCGATCCCCCTTTTGCGCCAACGCCCAAACCCTCGAACGTTCAAACGCTCAAACCTGCAAACGCCCTTTACCGATGACCCCTAACCCATTGCCCAAGACCATTCACGTTTTTGGCAGCCTCAATATGGATCTGGTCTGTCAGACGCCCCGCCTGCCCCAGCCGGGGGAAACCATTTTAGGCACCCATTTTGCAACGCTGCCCGGCGGCAAGGGGGGCAACCAGGCAGTGGCGGCGGCACGGCTGGGGGCACCCACAACCATGATCGGTCGAGTCGGCGAGGATGACTTTGGCCGCCAGCTCATTGAGGGGTTGCAGGGAGCGGGGGTCGATGCCAGCGGGGTGGCAACGGACGGGGAGGTATCGACGGGGGTGGCGGCGATCGCCGTCGATAGCGCGGGCCAAAACACCATCGTGGTCGTCCCCGGTGCCAACGGCCAAATCAGCGATGGAGATGTCGATCGCCTTACGGCTCGGCTGCGGCACGGCGACCTGGTGCTGCTTCAGTTTGAGGTGCCGCTGCCGCTGGTTATGGTCGCTGCCAAGGCCGCCAAGGCCCAGGGGGCAACGGTGATTGTCGATCCGGCCCCCGCCCGCACTGACCTGCCGCCCGAGTTCTTCAGAACCGTAGATATTCTCACCCCCAACCAGGTCGAAGCCAGTCAGCTCACCGGGCTAGCGGTGACCGATGTTGCCACCGCCACCGCCGCCGCTCAGCAGCTGGTGCAGCGCGGGGTTGCGATCGCCATCGTCAAGCTGGGGGAGCTGGGCGCTGTGGTCGCCGAAAACCATCGCACCTTCCATCAGCCAGCGCTGCCGGTCAAGGCTGTGGACACCGTGGCCGCCGGGGATGCCTTTAACGGTGGCCTGGCCGTGGCCCTCGCCGAAGCGATGGATCTAGAGGCGGCGGTGGAGTTTGCCAGTGCCGTCGCCGCCGCGTCGGTGATGGTGCCGGGGGCACAGTCGTCTATGCCCGAGCGATCGCGAGTAGCGGCTCTGCGCAGCGGCCCCAAGCACCTCTAACCTCGGATTTGGTACGCCGCTGTGCTCGGAATCTGCCAAACTTAGAGGCAACCTCAGCAATTGATGGCATGGTACGAATTAAAGTCCAGGACTGGCAGACCGAATTTAGCGATTTGATGCGCGGCATCGCCGGAGCGTTTATGTTTGGGGCCCCCTTTCTCTACACCATGGAGGTCTGGTGGAAGGGCAATTTCACCTCGCCGCCGCGCATGATGCTGATTTTGGGCATGGCCTACCTGGCCCTGGTGCTGCTGAATATCAAAGGTGGGTTTCGCGCCGAGCAGCCTCGCACCCGCACCCAGATTCTCGTCGAAAGTGCCGAGGGGCTGGCGATCGCCCTCTTCAGCGCCACCCTTAGCCTCACATTGCTCGACATCCTTCACGTTGAGACCGGCATAGACGCCATCATGGGTCGGCTGATTACCCTGTCGCTGCCCTTTGCGATTGGGGTTGGCATTGCCAACAACCTGTTGCTGAAAACCGATGACGAGGAGGCCGACTCCGCCCAGCGTAAACACCCCTTGAGGAGCACGCTGTCGGATGCCGGGGCTGCCCTCCTGGGCGCGATCATCATTGGCTCCACCATCGCGCCTACCGACGAAATCCCATTGATTTCCAGCTCACTCGATCCCACACGCCTGCTGCTGCTGATGGCTAGTTCGCTGCTGCTGTCGTACATCATTGTGTTTGAGGCCAATTTTGGCGCTCAGCGACAGCGCCGAGCGCAGTCTGGCTTGTTCCAAAGCCCACTCAGCGAGACCGTGGCCGCTTACCTGATTGCCCTAGCTGCGTCAGCACTCATGCTATGGCTGTTCCAGGTCGTTCGCGTGGGCGACCCAATTAACCAGTGGGTGAGCTATATCATCGTATTGGCCCTGCCCTGCACCATCGGCGGTGCGGCCGGCCGCCTAGCTGTATAAATTCCTAAACTCCCATGTCTGAAAAGCCCATCCGCAATCGAGCTGAATGGTTTTCCCTCGGTATTTCTCTGACGCTGTTGTCGGCTGTGGTTGCTACGGTGGCTTCGCTGTGGCTTAACCCATCGCTTAAACCCGCCGAATTTACGGTGGAACCAGGTGAAGTGCGGCCCGCCCAGGATCACTATTACCTCCCCATTACCATCAAGAACGAAGGCGATGCCACCGCCGCCGAAGTTACCGTCGAAGGTACCCTCGAAACGACCAGCCCTGAAGAAGTGGCCTCCACCACCTTTGACTTCATTCCCGCCCACTCCGAAGCCGAAGGGTTCTTGATCTTCAGCGAAGAGCCTTCGACCGCATCCGTGCGCGTAATCAGTTACCAAAAACCCTGAGTTTTTTGGAGGTTGGGCATTTTCTACGGTTGTCGAAGCTCAGTAACCTGGCTTCACCTCAATGTGCTGCATAACCTGGTTATCGTGCCCAATGAGCCTGAGCTCATCGACCTTGACCCCGACAGCCCGAATGGGCGCATCAAAGACAAACAAGCCGTCGGTGACCTCATTTTTTAGCGTTCCACCATCGCTCAAGCGGGCTTCTACAGCAGCCACGTCCGCAGAAAGGCTGCGGCCCAGCAAAATCAGCGACGTTTGTGCACTTTGAGTGGGGCCATAGTGAACGTAGTCTACCCACTCGGTTGAAACGGCATCGGGAGAGCGGTAGCTAAAGTTTGCCCCCTGGGGAGAGGCCCACCACAGTCCCCAAGGCAACCGCGAAACCACCACATGCCCACCATCTAAGGCACCTGGCAACCCCTGACAGACAACAATCGCCGTGGTGGCGGTTTGCCGCTGGGCTTTGATGACTGGGGCGTTTTCACAAAACCCGTCTCGCTGAGCGGCGCGCGCTGGTGTTAGGCCCCAGTTGTCTCCATGCCAAAGCCCCCAAACTCCCACCGCTAGGCCAGCGGTGGCCACCGCAAAGAGCAGTCTGGCGATCCCTCTAGCCTCCTCGATAGAACGGCGTAAAACTAATCTCATCAACGGTTCACCGTGCTGCGCAGTTTCTCTGACCCGCGATCGCCTCCCGAGTTCCCAAGGCGCAGGCTAAGTTGTTGCAGCTTCGGCATTGGTCTGCGGACCGGTGATAGATGGTTGAAAACCCTGCCTGTGGACAACTTCAAAATCTCAGGGTCAAGTCCATCACCAGGGCAAATCATCGAGATGACGCCGCTATTTCTCCGTAGCTCATCTGCACCGCACAGTTTTTTCCTCGGGCTTTTGCTTGGTAAAGGCCTTGATCAGCGGTGGCGATCAACGTTGCCGAAGACAACTGGCCCTGGGGCACGACCGTTGCGACGCCAAAGCTCAGTGTCATCAGGTCGCTGGACTGAGATTGGGGGTGGGGCAGTTGTAATGCCGCCAAATTAGCCTGAATGGCTTTGACAGTAGCGATCGCCCCCTCGGCAGTGGTATTTGGCAAAATAACCGCAAACTCTTCGCCCCCGTAGCGGGCCACCAAATCGGACGGGCGTTTAGCGGTTTGAGCAATAGCACTAGCCACCTGCCGCAGCGCATCATCGCCCCCCAGGTGGCCGTAGGTATCGTTGTAAAGTTTGAAGCAGTCTACATCGCACAAAATCAGCGATAGGGGGGCTTGCTCTCGGGCCAGCCGCTGCCACTCGGCATTGAGCCGGTCGTCAAAACAGCGGCGATTGGCCACCTGGGTCAACCCATCCACCGAAGCCAGGCGCTGTAGCTCTTGGTTGGCGGTTTGCAGCTGGTGGTAAAGCTCCGACTGCTGAATGGCGATCGCAGCCTGACTGGCCAGCTGGTAAAACAAATTTACCTCAGACTGCTGCCACCGCCGGGGATGGGTGCACTGGTGCGCAATTAAAAGTCCCCACAACCGCTCCTTTTGCAAAATGGGCACGATCAAATTGGCTCGAATTTTTAAGCTCTGCAGCAGTTCTACATGGCAGGGTTGCAGCCCGGCGGTTTCAATATTTTCAATGGCTCTGGTGTTGCCCTCTTGGTAGAAAGCTGCGTGGGTCGTCTGAAAGCAGGTATCCATCACGTGGAAGCCCAAAATAGATGGACTCCCTGCCGCTAGAGACTCCACCGCCACCAGCCCGCTCCAATCGGGTTCAAAGCGATAAATCACCACTCGGTCTACCTCAAACAGCTGCCGCACTTCATCGGCGGTAGTCTGAAGAATTTCGGTTAGATCCAGCGACTGCCGAATGCGCTGGGTGACTGCCGCCACAATGCGCTCAGACTCGCTTTGATGCTGCACCGAGGGCTGCCTCAACGTCACAGCCTCTCGACCCTCCTCTCGAATCACTGGCGTGGGGTCAAAATGGGGAGTCGTCTTAATCGGCACCGCACCCGGTTTCGCAATCAAATAGCCTTGGGCAAAGTTTGCACCCCGCTCCTGAAGCCAGTTCAGCTCTTCAACGCATTCAATGCCTTCCGCAACCGTTTGAATGTTGAGCTTCTGAGCAATTTCTAAAAGTTTTTCAGTGATGGAAGCTTTGTAGAGATCCTGATGAACATCGCGAACCAGCTCCATATCCAATTTAATGAAATCGGGTCGCAGCTGATGCAGTAAGTTTAGGCCAGAATAGCCAGACCCTAAATCATCCAGAGCCACCCCAAAACCGGCATCTCGATAATATCTCAGCACGGTTCTAAGGTGGACCAAATCCTGAGGGTTATCTGACTCTACTACTTCAAATACAACCTGCTCATGACGAATTCCGGCTTTATCAATGGCATCTACGGTGCTCCGCAGACAAGACACCGGATCGTACAGAGCGGTGGGGGAAAAATTGATGAAAATACGTCCTGTCAAGTCATGCTGACGGGCCTGGGCAATTGTGCTCAGGCGTGCCGCCCGATCCAGCTGCGGCAGCAATCCAGCTTCCGTTGCCAGTTCAAAGATGGGGCCGGGCATGACGACGTTACCCTGCTCGTCTAGCCCTCGAAAAAGAGATTCATACCCATAAATTTCAGAGGTGTCTTGAATCGAAACAATCGGCTGAAAATGGCTGGTAAAGCGATTGGCTGCCAACATATCTATCAGCCAATCAGCCTGGCTGAACTTGATAAACTGCTGAAGTGAGGCCATGTCGCTAAAATCTTGTAATTGCGGCTGAACGACACCTCGAACAAACAAAACTTGGGTTTCTTTTAACTCTCTCGGCGCTACAAGTTGACCTAAGTTACGGGCAATGTCTTGGGCTTGGCCAGATTTGCAGGCTAAACTCAACCCTGGTCGTTCCTGCATAAGTTCAAACTCTAACGACTCCTTTTTCAGAAAAGGAATGACTTTTGCAAGGGTGTGGGGTACTGGAAACCAGAGAAAAAGCCTACCGGCCTGTCCAACCGGACATCGACCAATAGTATGACAAGCACATGTTTTAGAAGTAGACATTGCCATAACTCGGATCCGTAGATAACTAAATTTGAGTTTAGTGTTCCCAATCTGCTCTAAGGCGTGTCATTAGGAGGCCAAATCAAGAGGCAGATTTTTACTCGATACGTTATCCATAGAAAATCCATCGGCAGGCCGATCGCAGAAGGCCAAAATGGTTCAAAAGGCAACGATAATATGGCGTAATTTTTCAGCTCCTTTAAACCTCGCGCACCACCCGGCAGGGGTTGCCCACGGCGACCACGTTGGCCGGAATCGACTTGCTCACCACGCTGCCCGCACCGATGGTTGTGTTATCGCCAATGGTCACCCCTGGGCAGACAATGACGCCGCCGCCTAGCCACACATTGTTGCCGATGGTAATGGGGGCCGCCAGCTCTAGCCCGGTCAGCCGCACGGTGGGGTCGGTGGGGTGATAGGCGGTGTAGATCTGCACATTCGGCGCGATCAGCACATTGTCGCCAATGGTCACCCAGTTGCAGTCGAGAATGGTGCAGTAAGCGTTGATGTAGAGGTTTTTGCCGGCGCGAATGTGGCTGCCGTAGTCGCAGAAAAAGGGCGGCGTGATCTCGAAGTTGGGGCCAATGGTGTGGAAGAGCGATCGCACCACCGACCGCCGCACCTCAATCTCCCCAGGCCGAGCATGGTTGAACTCGTATAGCTGCTCCTGGGCCTGTCGTCGCCGCGCCACCAGCTCCGGATCGAATCCCAGGTACAGTTGGCCCGCCAGCATCTTCTCTCGCTCGGTCTGCGCCATATAGCATTTCTCCCCATTGGAGGAAACATCTTGCTGATGATACAGGCATTATCCTCCATGTCGTACCTGAGCTAATTCCTGCGTTTGTCGCTATAGAAATTACACTGCTAGTTTTATAGCGGATTTCACTCGGGCCAAGTAAGTTGCGATCATCCCCCTGCTCCCTTGACAAGGGGGAAACAGAGTGAAACTTAGACACAAAAGTACTGGGGGGATCTAGAACTCAGCAGTTGTGTACCTCACTCCATCAAGAACTGCTGTAACTGCTGTCGCCTACTCAAGTTATTGCGAGGTTTGAGAGACCTTTATTTAAAGGAGTTGTTTTTTCCTTGCTCTCAACAGAAAAATTCTGGCAAATGTTTGTAAACCTTGCTACTTTTTGGACTGATTGTTCGAACCTATAATGTAATGGCTCAGCTTAATGAAAAATGGCAGCATTAGCTTTTCATCAAGTTTTTTGTGCGCCAAGAAGATATTTCTCCTCCGGAGGATCCTAAATTGTCTGACGTTCAATCTTTCCCCGAACTATCGACAGATTCAAATGCAAGCGGTTCAGAGCTTCTCTATCGGCTTTACGATAGGCCACCGTTTTTTGAGTCTGTTTTCGTCGCGGTTCAGCATGTTTTGGCAGCATTCGTTGGTATTGTAACGCCGCCGCTAATTATTAGCACTAGCCTGGGCCTCGATGCAGCTAATACTAGTTTTATTATCAGCATGTCGCTGCTAGCCTCCGGAATTTGCACGTTTATTCAATGCAAAACTTTTGGCCCAGTGGGGTCTGGTTTGCTGAGTTTACAGGGCACTAGCTTTGCATTTTTGGGATCTATATTGGGCGTAGCAGGCACCGCCATTGATGCTGGCAGAACCCCAGAGCAGGCTCTGTCGCTTATTTTTGGTGTTTGCTTTTTTGGCGCATTCACCAATGTCATTCTGAGCCGATTTTTGCATTTGCTCAGTAAGATCGTCACACCAATTGTGTCTGGCACCCTAGTGATGTTAATTGGGTTAAGCCTGCTTAAGACGGGGGTGACAAGCATGGCCGGTGGCCCCGCAGCCCTCAACAATGGCACTTTTGCCAACACTCAGAATATGGCTCTGGGAGTGGGCGTATTCTTAATCGTGATTGTTTTGACCTTATCTAAGAACCAGTATGTGCGCATGGGGGCGATCGCTATTGGTCTTATCGCAGGCTATATTGTCTCTGCCTTTATGGGCATGGTCAATTTCAGCATTTTCCAGGAACTGCCTTTAATTAGCCTGCCAGTACCGTTCCGCTACGGCATGAGTTTTGACTTTGGTGCTTTAATTCCGTTTCTAATTCTTTTTCCGCTGACGGCGATCGAATCGGTGGGCGATTTAACCGCCACCTCCCTAGTCTCTAAAGAACCCATCACCGGTCCTGTCTACATTCGCCGTATCAAGGCTGGGGTACTGGCCGATGGCCTAAACTCGTCTTTGGCGGCATTGCTCAACACCTTTCCGATTACCACCTTTAGCCAAAACACAGGTGTCATTCAAATGACGGGGGTAGGCAGCCGCTACGTCGGGTTTTTCGTCGCTGCCATTCTAGCGCTGCTAGGGCTGTTGCCCATCGTCAGTGGTGCGTTTCAATCTATTCCTCAGCCGGTTTTGGGCGGTGCAACAACGGTCATGTTTGGGTCGATCGCTGTTGCGGGCGTCAAGATTGTCGCCTCTGAGCATTTAGATCGGCGGGCCACCATCATCATTGCGGGCTCCCTGGCGGCGGGCCTAGGGGTCGTATTTGTACCAGAGCTGTTTGCCAACCAGCCCGCCGTCATTAAAAATATGTTTGCCTCAGCCACCTCAACCGGTGGCCTAACGGCTATTCTACTGAGCTGGCTATTGCCCCAAGGCCCACAATCTGGCGGTGCAGCAGACCCAGAGTTGGCCGACGTCTAGCCCGAAGCCCTGTTTCCTGAATTTCTGTAGTCTGATTAACCCAAAGCGCCCCCGAAGCCTTTTCTGGCGTTCAAACGCCACCCCTTATTCAGCCGCTCAATTCTCCTACAACCCGAATTCAGATCAAGAAGCTCCCTAAGGTCTTTAAAACCTTGGGGAGCTTCTTAAGGTCTACGGATGATCTAATTTCTTAGCCCACCAGTTCTTTCACCTTAGCCATGATGCCATCGGGGTCAATGCCCTGATGAATGAACTGCTCCCACAGGCCACCGCTGCCCTCGTGGTGGGTGCCGATGAAGGCAAACTTGGGCGTGTAGCCCCGCTCCAGCAGCCAGGAGCCAAAGCGGCTGCCCAGGCCCGTCTTGCGGTTAAAGGCCTCGGTCACCAGCACAAAGGGAGCCTTGCCCACCTTGGCCATGGTCTCCTCATCGACCACGTTGAGGGTGGACTTGTTGATCAGGCCCACGTCAATGCCCTCCTGCTTCAGCCGCTCCACCGCATCCAGGGCGCGATAGACCGAGTCGCCAAAGGTGACGATGTAGCCCGCCGTGCCTTCGCGAATGACCTCATCTTTACCGGGGGTAAAGGTATAGTCGCCGCCAAACATCTCGTTGCCGTCAGCATCCAGAATCATCGGCACCTTCGAGCGGGTCGAGAAGATAAAGCGCAGACCGGGGTCGTGGAACACCTTCTTCACGCAGGCCTTCATCTGGTTGGGGTCGGCGGGAAAGTAGAGCTTGGTGTCGTAGCCGTCATCCAAACCATTGTCGGCAAAGAAGTTGTTGAGGCCGAAGTGGCAGGTGTTGTCGGCCATATCGTCGATGCCCGAGTGGGAGAAGTGGCACAGCAGGTTGGAGTAGTTCAACCGCGCCATAGTGATTTCAGAAATGCACATCTCCAAAAAGGCAGCGAAGGTGGCGAACACGCCCTGCTTGCCCTCGGCCATGCCAAAGCCCGCCGCCGCCGACAGGTTGCCCCGCTCCATAATGCCGCCGCTGATGAAGATCTCAGGGTAGGCCTTACGAATCTGGGCCAGGCCGCAGGAGCCTTCCAGGTCGCTATCGACCACCAGCACGCTTTCTTTGCGGGCCATTTCATCCAGCTCGCCCAGCACTTCGACCATGGCGTCGCCAAACACGTTGCGGTTTGCGCCCACGTTCTTGCTAGAGCCCATGAACTCGTAGGTGTTCTTGGGGGTCTCGATGCCTTCGAGAATTTCGACCGCAGCGGTGTGGCCCTTGGCGGTGAGGTATGCGATCGCCGCTTTCACCGAGATCACATCGTGGCCGTGGGTGCTGCCCTCAATGCCCTCAATGCCCACCGCCATCGCCCGCTTGTTGATCACCGCCACCGGGCCGGGGGTGTTGATCGCCTTGCAGATGTTGGCGTAGAGGCCGTCGAGGTCTTCGCCGTCACCTTCGAGCACCGTCAGGCCGTGGCCCTCTAGGGTTTTCTTGACGCTGTAGCCGCCCATGTACTGGGAGGGGTGACCTGCGATCGTGACGTCGTTGTCATCCACTAAAATCTTGACATTGACGTGGTGGGCCACGGCAAAGCGGGCTGCCTCAGCGTCGTCGCCTTCCTGCTGGGCACCGTCAGAACCCAGGCAGAAGGCAACTTTGCCAGGGTTGGCCAGGACCACACCGTTGACGTAGGGCCACATGTGGCCCAAACGGCCAGAGCTAAACTTGACGCCGGGGGTCAGCCCCAGCTCGGGGTGACCGGGCAGCTTTTCGTTGGCGGCGCGGTACTGCATCAGCTGCTCGGCGGGCATGTCGCCGTTGAGCACCGACATGAGGTACTGGGTCGCCACCCGGTGGCCCGCTTCGTCAAAGAAAATTGGTACATACTTGTCGCCCGCGCCGCGAAACAGCGCATCGAGAATCATCACCTCGGGCACGGTGTCGTAGGGGCCGCCGGTATGACCGCCCACGCCCCGCGCTGCGCCAGTCGCAGTGAAGAACACGATCGCATCCCGACACAGCTGAATGTTGGCCTTGAGGGCGCTACGCTGCTCGTCGGTGAGGGTGGGGTTAGACGCATCGAGGGAAATTCGCTGGTATGCGCCCAGGTCAATGGGAAAGCTTGTCATAGTGTTTCGTCCTATAGGCTGGTTACAGAGAAGCGTGGAGCGAGGTGAGGTTTTTCATATAGAGCAAGTCCACCGCTCAAGTTTGGATAGCAAAAATCCACTACCTCCATCATTCAATACTCTGGCAAGGCTGTGAAGTTATTCGGCGTTGCTGAATTCAGTGTGAATTATTGTTTGAGTGGGCCCATCACCGAACTTGAGGTGGTGAAGTCGCAGTTTAGGCCTTGGGGGAACCCAAAGGCCCCAGCAGCAAAAACGGCCAGGGCAGCTCTAGATCGGGCACTAGCTCGGCGTAGGGCCGCAGCCCAGGCACCGCGTAGGGCAGCACAAACCGCAGCGACCTGAGCGAGGCTGGCCGATTGCCCTCGACATCCACCGCGCCAAAGGTTTTGGCCAGCTCGGCTACAATCTGCACCTGGCCCGTGCGGCGCAGCAGGTGGCGATCGCTCGCTAGGGCTGCAATTACCCGCCCGGTGAGCAGGGGTGTTTCCCAGTTGTAGTGATCTGGCGCGGCGGTATCTGCCGCCGCATCAGCGGATTGACCATCCCCCAGACCCATCTCGGCGGCAAACTCGGTCATTAGCTCGGTGCCGACAATGCCCGGCCAAATCGAGAGGGAGGTCACCCCGTGGGGCTTTAGTTCGACCGCCATGTCTGCCGCCAGGCGATCGCAGGCCGCCTTGCCCACGCCGTAGGGCACCCCAAAAATGTAAGACAGCCCACCCCACGACGACAGCGTGCAGATTAGCCCCTGCCGACGCGGCACCATGAGGCGAGCGGCATAGACGCTGGCCAGGTAGTGGCTCCGCAGCCCCACGGCATTGCACGCATCCCAAAAATCGGCAGGTTCAGTCTCCCAAAAGGGCTTGCCATAGGCGGCTTTAAGCGCTGGCACCCCGGCGTAGGCGTTGTTCACCAGCAGGTCGAGCTGGCCCTTTTGCTCGGTTTGAATGCGATCGAAGAGAGCCTTGACCTGGTCATCGTCCCCGTGGTCTACCTGTACCGGAATCGCGGTTCCGCCCGCCTGGGTCACCGCAGCGGCGGTTTCTTCTAGCGACCCCATCGAGGCGGGTGCGGCGGTGAGGGTGCGCCCCGTGATGTAAACCACCGCCCCGGCTTCCCCTAAACCAATGGCAATCCCTTTGCCCAACCCCCGCGTGGCTCCAGTGACTAGCGCAATTTTTCCGTCCAGCCGTGCCATAGATATCTCCTTTTAACCCGGTGGCTTTCCGCCCACGATGGAGCCATAGCCTAACGAACAGTGAGCCCCATCCAAGTCTTTGCAAACGAACCATCGGGCCTAACAGCTTTGTTCTAACAGCCCCAGCAGATTTGGGCGAGCTGCTTAAGAGTCGGAGTCGTGCAGTAGTTATCTATTTAGACAGAAGACCTGGCCCCTCTAATTAGATAGCTTAAAGCTATAAACGGCATCGGCTTGACCAGTCGGCCCTACCTACCCAACCCCAAAAAACCATGTTTGTTAAAGACACCCAAGACCAGACGCTGATCAAAGTGCTGGATGTCACCGACTTAATTGACCCCCAAAGCGACCAAATCCAGGGGCGACAGCAGGCTGGCGAAGAAGAGCAGCCCCCCCAGGCCTACGAAAAATCGCGCCTTCAGTTTCCCTCTGGCGAAGCCCTGCCCGAATGCTGGATCAACCCCGACTACAAACTTCAGCAGAGCCCCACACCCTAGGCCACGACTCAGCCTACTACGCTGCGATCTAATCCGAATCTAAGACGGGGCGATCGCAGCACAGGGCATCTAAGTGTTTTCACCCCGTACAGCGGCCACATTCACCCTTGCCCGGAGCAGTCTCTACTCCCCAACTCATGCACCGCATTGAACGCAGCAAAACCAACCTGCGGGGCATTCTAGCCGTCTGCATGGTGGTGGCTGGCGTGCTGCATTTTGCTCAGCCAGAGCCGTTTATTCGCATTGTGCCGGGCTTTTTGCCTGCCCCGGCGGCCTTAGTCTATATCAGCGGCGTTATTGAGATTGCGCTGGGAATTGGCCTGCTGGTACCTGCCGCTCGCCAAATCGCCGCATGGGGTCTGGTGGCGCTGTTTATTGCGGTGTTTCCGGCCAATTTGAATATGGCTATCAACCACATTCAAATTGCGGGGATTCCTGATGCCTGGTGGTTTCAGGCAATTCGGCTGCCGTTTCAGCTCGTGCTGATTGTCTGGGCCTACTGGTATACCCAAGATTGACGCTCTCTCCCCACCCCAAAATTCACTCTTACGATTGAGCGGTAGAGAGGTAAGACCCATCCCTAGAGTGATGGGTTTAAACTGGCCTGTTGGTAGTCTTGAGCAATCAATTTAGGTAATATGGGCTATTCCCACTGGTTCCGATTGGCTGGCGTCGGAGACTTGGGGATGTCCACGGCAAAGTGTTTTGATGCTGGGGTGGGGCGATGGGCAAAGCCCGACCCTTAAGGGTCAACGCACCCCGTTTCACCGCTTTCCATCACCTAAATCTGCCCTAGACGCAGTGCCAAACAGTTGTGAGGCCCGCAGCGACGGCATCTTCTACCACTTTACGTTTGGGGTTCACCATGCAAACTCGTCGAAGGCAGCCTTCCAACGACTGGACTAAGGGCTCCAAGGGCATCGTTAGCTTCTTTGTGCTGTTTTTGGCGGTCGGCTTTTTGCTGTACCAGCTATTCACCAGCGTACTATTTGCCCTCAGCTATTCCTCCGGGGCCGGGGCCCGCAGCCTGGCGGCGGCACTGTTCCCGCTGACGGTTTTAATCTATCTGGGGTTTATTGCCCGGCTGCAAATTCCCACCCGAGAAAGCCGCGCCCCAGTTATTAACAGCTTCATCATCTTCCTGTTTTGGACGATGCTGGTACTCGGCATTGACATCACCAACGAGACCGCCTACTTTCCCATTGAAGAATTGCTCTACTCCCTAACGCTATCTGCCATGCTCTGGCGCTACAAATATCGCGGCCAGTTTCAGGCCTTGATCGCCTGCTGCTATGGCGTTTTGGCTGGGGCAATGGCGGCAGTCATTGTCTTTGGCATGAACCCCGCCGCCATGTAGCGGCAGCGATATCTCTTTAACTCAATAAACTCAGGGTTTGGGCATTCTTCAAAGCAGAATGCCCAAATTTTTTATGGTCTTGATGCCAGTGACTGGCTAAAACCGACGACGGCGCATGGCAACCCAAATCACAGCGGCGATCGCACAGCTAATCAGCACAATTTTGCTGACTGGCCCCAGCAACACCTGCACCCGATCAAACTGGTCACCTAAAATATAACCCGTCACCGCCAGCGCCCCCGTCCACAGCACCGTGCCCAGGGCAGAGTAGGCCAGGTAGGGCAGCAGCGGCATGTGGCTGAGCCCCGCTGGCACCGACACGTAGGTACGCACCCCCGGCACCAGGCGACCCGCGCCCACCACCCAGCTGCCGCCGCTTTGCTGAAAGAATGCGATCGCTTTGACAATATCCTTAGGCTTCAGCGTCAGCCAGCGGCCATGGCGTTCGACCCAGCCCATCAGCTGTTCGTGGGTAATCAGCAGGCCCAACACGTACCAGGCCGAGGCCCCAATCAGCGACCCCAGCGACCCGGCTAAGATCACCCCCACCAGGGTCATGTCGGAGCTGCTGCTGCTGACAAACCCGGCCAGGGGCATCACCAGCTCTGAGGGGATGGGCGGAAACAAATGCTCTAGCACCATTAGGCCAAAGATGCCGACATAGCCGAGGGATTCGATCCAGGTAGTGATCCAGTTGAACATGGGAGGGGATTGGGGAAAAGGGAAGATAGAAGAGGGAGAAGGGAAGAAGCTTTGGATTGAGGGGTGAGCTGACGGGGATGCCTCGAACTCTTCTACATAAGCTTTTATCCGGTTGGCAAAACAGGGCTCTCCATGCAGCGCCTCAAGGGCTCAAAACATTACGTCCTTCCAAATCTACGCTGAGCCGTTTTGTTAATCTTCTATCTCTCTGTAGAGTATTAGCTATGGCGGAGAAATTTCTTTCCTTTGAAAGAGGTTGCAATCAGCCACCTTATCTAGAGTGGTAGTCTTAAAATAACCGCGTTTGTCAGTCGCCATGCCCAATGGATTTTTGCTCAGTCGCGCGCTGCTTAAGTTTCAAACCGACTTCGATGATTTAATCGCCGAGCTCTCGGCCATCACCCGCACTCCAGATGGTCATCTGTGGCTCGGGTCAGATGAATTTGTCACCCTAGAACGATTGACGCCCATGGGCGATGGCATTTACGGCAATCACAAAACCTTTCATCTCAAAGACTTTATCAATCTATTTGATGACACCTCTGAAATCGATATTGAAGGCATTGCCTACAGCGATGGCTACCTTTGGGTCGTCGGTTCCCACAGCTTTAAGCGCCCCAACGCCAAGGGCAAAAAGCCCCACAAAGACATTCAGCGCCTTTCTGAAATTGAGCACGACCCCAACCGATCGCTGCTGGCCCGGCTGCCGGTTCTCAACGGCGAAATTGTGCCCACCTATGCCCGTGACCACGAAGGTGATGTGCTTACCGCCGCAAGCTTAAAGCAGGTGAATGGCCAAAACCTGCTGCTCGAAGCCCTTGCCGAAGACGAACACCTGGGGCTGTTTCTAAAGATGCAGCTGCCGTCTAAAGACAACGGCTTTGATATCGAAGGTATTGCCGTCAGCGGCAGCAAAATCTTTTTGGGTCTGCGGGGGCCTGTGCTGCGCGGCTGGGCCATCATTCTCGAAATTGAAATAGACGATGCCGACCCCGGCGTGCTCACGCTGAAAGATCTGGGTGAGGGTTGCATGTACCGCAAGCACTTTCTCGACCTCAATGGTCAGGGCATTCGCGAGCTGTACATGCACAACAGTGACCTGCTGCTGCTCGCTGGCCCCACCATGGAAATCGAAGGTGCTATGCAGCTGTTTCGTCTCAAAGACGTGCTCAATCACACCAGCGACACCCTGTGGAGCCAAGACTCCGGTCGCCTTGAGGTGCTGTTTGACCTACCGTTTATCATCGGCTCTGACCACGCTGAGGGGCTAACTATGGTGCCCTGTTTGGGTTACGACGACGGTCTGATGGTGATCTACGATGCCCCCGACGAGGCGCGTCGCCCCGAACCCAGGGCGATATTTGCCGATATATTTCGCTTCCCTCGCCCAGCCGATGCCTGAGCCGTTTAGGTCAGCCGTAGGCAGCCAGCCTCGTTCTCCAATGCCATAAATTATTAGGAAAATGCCTAATGATTTGAGTGAAACCCAACGAAGGCTTACCGCTGTTGGGTTTCACTTCGTTTCACCCAACCTACAGACCCCCCACTTTAGCTTTGCCAGAACACTGGGCTGGATTATTAATGCAGGCTAGGATTCAGTCTCTTTGGAGTCAGGATCAAGCTCAAATCGCTGGTTATCGCGGCGGTGCATCTCATTGAGAATGCCCACAGGATGCTCAGGCTTGACATCAATCCCCGCAGCGGCACCAATGGCGTCAACGTCGTTTTGTTCGGGGGTCGGCGTGGTGCCGCCAACGGCCTCTTCACCGACCGCTTCGGCTCGCTCAGCGATCGCATCGGGATCGCCCGCCGTCAGGGGGCTGTCTGTCGCCATAGCGCGATCGCCCTGCTCTTCGGCCCCTAGTCTGGCGCTGTCGTTACTCTGACCAATGTGTGCCTCTTCAACGTCGTCCGCCAAACTAGCCGGGAGGTGAATGACAGGCTCATTGGCTGGGGGGGGTGCCGCATCGACTTCATGGGGAAGAATTTCCTCACCGAGATCGGTTGTTTTAGGGTTCATCGAGTTGTTTTGAGCCATAGAACTTCGGGCCGAATCACACCGTTATAAATGCAGTGCTAACGCATGGCATCAGAGCAAAAACACCTACTTGCAGGCTTCTCCGCTGCGATTGCCGCTAGACTTTAGCAATTGGTTCAGCGTAGCAATGGTGCGATCGCAAACTTATCATCCTATTGATGGATTTTTGCCGGAGAATCTATTTTCTCAATACTAAAAAAACAGCGATCTCCCTAGCAAGTCTTAGCTTAGTGAAGCAAGAATCAGGGTTGCTGAACAGCGCAGGCATGGCTAATCTGGCGACGGCTCTCGCTGAACGGCGTACTTGTTAGGTCTAATCTGTGAGCCAAACTGACGGCTGTAGACCTTGGTAAGTTCGGCTCCGTAAAATAAAATCTGGGCTGAATAAAACACCCAGACCAGCAAAATAATCACCGAACCCGCCGCCCCGTAGGATGACGCAAAACTGCTGTTGCCCAAATACAAACCAATCAAGTATTTGCCTACCGAAAATAGAATAGCGGTAGCGGCGGCCCCAAACCAAACATCGCGCCAGGCAATGACTGCGTCGGGCAGATACTTAAACATGAGGGCAAAAAGCAGCGTTGTCAGGCCAAAGCCCACCACAATATTGAACAGCTGCACCAGCGCATCTAGCCCTGGCATAAGAGTCTGAAGATAGCCAGAAAACCCTGAGATTACAGAAGTTGCGACCAGGGACACCAGCAGCAAAAAACCGATAACAATAATCATCCCCAGCGACAGTAGCCGCTTGCGAAACTGATCGATAATGCCCACACCGGGGCGAGCCTCAATGTTCCAAATCGTGTTGAGCGCCATCTGGAGCTGCGATAGCACCCCCGTAGCACCGACAATCAGCAGCACAATGCTAATCACTGAGGCGACCCAACCCGTGTTTTCGCCAGGACGATTGGCGTTGTCGAGGACGGTGCGCACGAAGTCGGCGCTGGCACCGCCCATTAGCGACTCTACCTGGCCCATGAGCTGGTCGCGCACGGCGGCGTTGTCAAAGAAGAGGCTGGCGATCGCGATCGCTAAAATCAGCAGCGGCGCTAAAGAAAACAGCGTGTAATAGGCCAGTGCCGCCGCGAGCTGCGAGGCCTGATCTCGATTCCACGCCTGAAATGCCTGCTTAAGCAGTCGCAAAGCTTGCTTCGGGCTCATGGTCGTCAGGACTCTTGTATAACTTGCTAAACTCAGTCGATCGAAAACAATGTCTCCCGACAAGATCTAGCCCACCCTGCGGGAAGCAAGCTACACCCTAAATCCCTCTCCCAAGCTGAGAGAGAGACTTTCAAGGGTTTTCCTGCTCCCCTCTCCCAGGGAGGAGAGGGGCTAGGGGGTGAGGGCTGCGGGGATTTTGCGATCTACTGAAGGGAGCAACCGTATGGCCCTAGGCCAAAGACCACCGGGCTACAACGCGTCTCCCTTAGAAATTTCTCAACAGTCCTCTGGGGCAGGTGCTGTTAATCCGCTTCGGCACCTTCGCCTTCAACACCTTCACCTTCAGCCCCTTCAGTACCTTCTACTGCCTCACCCTCCAGCGGCTCAGCCCCAGTCGGGTTGGTTTCTAACTGCTCATCGGCCTCGGTGTCCTGGGGAGTGTCGCAGGCAACTGCCAGCGTAGATAGCCCAAGCAGAAGCGGCAAAGCCATCCAGCGAGATGCTTTCATAGGTGTTCTCTCAATAACGTGATTGACAGCAGCCTATAGGGTTAGCCAAGAGGCCAGTCTCTATCGTGGGAAATAATCCTCTCTCGCCAAAATAGACAGATTTAGACAAGTCCGAAAGGTTGTTCTCTGTAAATCGCCACGCCAGCCTAGCTACGGGCTTCCTACGGTTCAAGAGTCAGCCGATGGCGCAGGGGGCTCGGCTGGGGCCGGGGGCGGAGTCGCTGGGGCTGGCAGTGGAGCGGCTGGAGCCGGAGGCGGAGCGGCTGGAGCCGGAGGCGGAGCGGCTGGAGCCGGAGGTGGAGCAGCGGGGGCCGGGGGCGGAGTTGCTGGGGTAGGGGGAGTAGTGGGCTCAGGCTCAGGTTCGGGCTCAGCAGCCGGTTCTGGGCTGGCAGAGGGCGGAGCCGAGTCTGCGGCGGGGGCCGGTGTTGCTTCAGAGGCTTCAGCGGGCGGATTGTCTTCTGACACAGCTTCTGGAGCGGCCTCGGGAGCTGGGTTTGGTTCGGTGGCCGTTGGGGCAGCATCAGCGGCGGATGGGGTCGTCGGCAAATCTACGGCGCGGCGCTCGCCCCGCTGCTGGGCCTCGCGGTTGCGACGAGACCCTTCAATGGTGAGGTCGTACTCAATGGGCACACTGGCTCCACCAGCGACAGGTTGAAAGCGCGATCGCCGGGCTGCCGCGATCGCCGCTTGGTCAATCTCTGGGTTGCCGCTAGAGCGGGTTAGCGTCACGCTGCGCACACTGCCGTCGGGGTTGATATCGACGCTGACCATAGGCTGCCCCTCAGCCCCGGCATCCAAAGCGCTGCGGGGATAATTGGGTCGCACACAGTCTTGACAGGCAACGGTACGGGATCCCTGTCCTGCACCGCTCCCGTTGCCACTTCCACTCCCGCTCCCGCTCCCACTCCCGCTGCCGCTCCCGCTACCACTGCCACTGCCGCTCCCGCTGCCGCTTCCACTCCCGCTTCCACTGCCGTTAGAGGGAGCGGTGGCTAGCCCTGCTCCGTCACCAGCTGGGGCGTTGGGCACATTGCCCTCTCCAGCCGTAGCCGATTCAGCTTCGGCCTGGGAGTCGCGTAGACGCCGCAAAAAATCGCCCAGGCTCTCCGCCTGAGAGTTGGTAGGCTCAGCAGTTGCGGTCTCGGGTTCCAAGTCTTCTGAGGGTGTCTCCTCAGCGATTTCAGAGGGATCGTCTATGGCTTCTGCCTCCGGCTCAACCGCTGGCTCATCGACCTCTGGCTCAGCCTGTACGTCTGGCACCGGCTCGGGCTCGGGTTGAGCAACCTGCTCTATGGGAGGTGCTACAGGTGCAGGGGGCGGGGGTGCTGCGGCCCGAGCTGCCGTAAAGCCCCCGCCACCCCCCCCGCCCCCTGGCAGGGAGTCATTGGTTTGGGTGCTGAGTTCTGCGGGAAGCGCAGGGTCGGGAATGACCTCAGGTGTATCGGGCAGGGGTTCGGTAACAACCAGCTCGATTGGCACAATGTCATCGCTAGCAGCCAGCTTCTGCCAAATATTGAGCTGGCTGAGGCTGAGCCCTACTCCATGTACGCCAACAGAGCCCAACAGCCCCCACAGCACAATCTTGCGGAGCTGCACTTGCTCCTGCTGGTGCTGTTGACTACAAGTTTCTGAGAGACTCATTAGCACTTGCCCAAGAAAACGGCAAAAATCTTCTTAGCCATCTTACACAAATAGCAAAGAGTTTCATTAAGAGAGGCTCTTTTAAATTGACCATAGCCTGAGCAGAAAAGCCCAGACAAGACTCGAGGCTAGATCTGTAAGTCATGCTCACCAGAGAATACAGGGATCTGACTGCCTATGATTTAACCCCGCGATCGCCCTTAATCATCTAGGGTTTAATGGAAATATACTCAAGTAATCCTTGACATTGGATCGCAAATCGGAGTGAATACTTCTTGACACTGTTTTTCAACAAAAACCTATGGGTACCATTTTTGCGGCGGGCGGCATCGTCATGTGGCCGCTGCTGGGGTTTTCAATTTTGGCGATCGCGCTCATCATTGAGCGTTTCATCTTCTGGTTTCGCATCAGCCGTAGCCAGCGCCCGGTCATGCAAGACATTCTGCGCACCTACCGACAGGCCCCGATGGATGTCTATGCCAAGCTGCGGCAAAACATAAATCTGCCCACAGCCCGCATTTTTCTCGAAGCGCTAGAGCTAGAAGACGTTAAGCCTAGCCAGTTCCATTTGGCCCTGCTCAGCGCTATGCAGGCAGAACTACCTCATCTGCGCCGATTTAATACAATTTTTGCCACGATTGTCACGCTCTCGCCACTGCTGGGCTTGCTGGGCACTGTTTTGGGGCTAATTGCAGCCTTCGGGGCTTTAGAGATCGGAGACATCAGCACCAATGCGGCTGCCGTAACCGGCGGGATTGCCGAAGCCCTAGTGTCCACAGCTTCAGGCATGGTCGTGGCTATTTTTATGCTGCTGTTTGCCAATCTTTTCAAGGGCCTCTACCGGCGACAGGTGGCCCTGATTCAAGAGTACAGCGGGCAGCTTGAGATCCTCTACGAAACCCACTACGACCGCAAAAGCCAGCTCAAAGCAGAATCCTACGCGAGGTAGCGCAGGCCTGCGCCTCTACTCACCCATCCACCCCTCACCTACCCACCCATGTCTTACCTTCCCGAAGAGCCAGAAGAAGAGTTTGAGCTCAACATTGTGCCGATGATCGATGTCATCTTCGCGATTTTGACGTTTTTCATTATGTCTAGCCTGTTTCTCACCCGGACGGAGGCTTTGCCCGTGAACTTGCCCCAGGCGGCCAGTGCCGAGCAGCAAGAACGCACTCGCATCACGGTCTCGGTAGAAGAGTCGGGTGAAATTGCGCTGAATCGAGAGGCGATCGCCCTTGCAGATCTCCAGAGCGGCGTGCGCGACCTGATGGGCGAAACCCAGGAGTCGGTAATTGTGATTAACGCCGATGAGGCCGTTAACCACGGGCGAGTGATCGAGGTGATGGATCAGCTGCGCGAGATTGAAGGGGCAACCCTGGGCATTGCTACCCGCCAGCCGGAGTAGCAGGCGCGTGCAGGATTGAGGCGATGTTTGGCTGACTGCACGGGTGCCAGATGGCGCGATCGCTTTACTGGCCCGGATTTAGCTGGGCCATCTGCCAGGTAATTAGCGTTCCCACTGGGCTCCACAGTAGGTAGGGCAGCAGCAAGAGAAAGGCTTTGGTGTCTACCTGCGCCACCGGCCAGGCCAGCAGTAGCCCAAACACAAACCCCGCCGCCCCGATCGCCGTGCCCGCGCGCAAATTTTGCAGTTTGCACATCACTGGGGTGTAACTGACAATTAGCAGCTCTAGCAAGACGTACCCCGCCATGAACCACCAGCTCTGGGTTTGCCTCCAAACTATGTAGGCCGACCAGCCTCCGCAGATAAATACTACCGTCCACACGATGGGGATGGCGAACTCAAAGGTCAGCCAGTCGGGGCGACGCTGCCGCTTAAACCACTTAATGTCGCGAGAGCTGAGCAGGCTGGAGGCAGAGGCGATCGCCACCCCCACTACTGCAATCACTAACCAGGCTGGAAACATCACGCACCTCACAGGGCCTGACTCAACTAAACCAGACCAGCGTCACTGCGACATCTTACCCATGACACAACTTAAGAAATCGGCGGACTGGGGATGGCAGGTGGTGACGAGTGATGGCTTAGAGGAGGTTAGGCGTCAGCGCTCAAGATACGGAGCAATGTTTTTCATGGCCCGCGAGACGTACTCTTCTTTTTCGCCCACGGGCGCGACGTAGTGCAATGCTGCCTTTGCAGCTTCTTCGCCTTCGCTTTTGGCGATGATCCAGGCTGCCAGGTATTGCGAGGCGAAGCAGCCGCCGGCTGTGGCGACGTTACCCGCTGCGAAGAATGGCTGGTTGAGAACTTCGACCCCGGCTGCTTGAACCCAGGGCTTTGTTGTGAGATCTGTGCAGGCGGGTACGGAGCCGAGCATGCCGAGCTTTGCCAAGATGAGCGTTCCGGAGCATTGCGCTCCGATCAATTGGCGTTGGGGATCTAGGCGCAGCCGCGACATAAGGTCTTTGTCAGCGACTACCTCGCGGGTTTTGACGCCACTGCCAATGATGACGGCGTCGGCAGCGTCAACTTCGTCGAGGCTGGATTGAGCCTGGATTGTGACTCCGTTCATTGATGTGACAGTTGGCTCGGGGCAGCACAGGGTCACTTGCCAGTCTGGCTGCTTGATTCTGTTGAGTATGCCCAGTGCAACGAGAGAATCCAGTTCGTTGAAACCCTGAAATGTGAGGATTGCTATGCGCATGCTGGCGGTAAGGAGGAGTCAGTAGGTTGGTTGAGCTAGGGTAGGCTTTGCCTTCTCGCAGAGTGCCCCAACACCCGCCGTTAATCTAGCACTGTGTAATGCCACCTGGGATTTTTGGTTTTCTTTCGTCAACCTACCTACAAAAGATCTGCGATCGCACTCAATGTATAGCGGATGAGGGATGAAGCGATCGCTGTTACTGCTTACGCTAGCAGTTAAGCGCTCCTAGGAGCCGATGTAAAAGAAGTGGTTTTATGACTGAGAATCAACACAACAATCCCGACAACGCCCAATCCACTGATGCGGAGACCTTTGATTCCCGTGACCTAGTCAATAAGGGCGGCTACGACAAAGACCCCCGAGAAATTATTGCGAATCCTGCTGTTGCCCCTCAGATGCCTTACGAGCGCCGCGACCAAGACGGCGTAGGTATGGGTCAAGACGATGACCAAGATTCTGAATAATTTTATTGCGGTCTTGAAGATTAATGGCGATGAACGTTAGGTAGCAGGTTGGATTGCGCTAGCGTAGGCTTTGTCTTTTAGCAAAGTAACCCAACGCCCAACTTTCTAGGAAAGTAACCCAACGCCCAACATGAATTAGCACTATGCAATACCACGGTGGGTGAGAGTAAAATCCTTCTGGGATTGTTGGGTTTCCTTCGTCAACCCAACCTACAGGAGATCTGCGATCGCACTAATTGATTTAAAGCGACAGTAGGGAGCAAGAAAAACTCGCTCCCTACAAAAATTGTTTAGAAAATGTATATTTTCGAAGAAAGCCCAATATTATCCAAAAAACGCTTTCTTCAATCCATAAGCTGCTAAACCAACTACAGCACCAGCGGCAACAACTGGTGCAGCAGTAATTGCAACAGCTGTCCCGCCAACAGCCAAACCCATACCACCAACGGTTGCCGCTACACCTGCACCAGCTGCAGCACCACCGGCTGCATATGCCACAGCTTCCGTTGCATTGCTATCTGAGGACATAATTACTCTCCTTGAAAATTACTAAAGCTTATCGTCAAGAAAATTATTACCTAGTTCAAATTGAAGCAGCTACAGAAAAGCAAAACAATTCAAATATTTCTTCAAATTCACCAAGACTATGTTGACATCGTAAAGCTGGATTTGACAAAAAAGTATTGTTTGACGCACCGTTGGGCGATCTCTCCACAAATAGAATGGTGCGTTTCAATCAGGAAGAGAGCTGAGGATTGCAGCAACCCTAGAGTCGATAACGTACCCTACGATTGCTGTCATTTAAGCGAATTAGAGGCCATCTCGAAAAATCTTGAGAAGCCATTGGCCACGTTCAAGTAAATCTGTATAAGTAATAACTTCAATTGAGTTTAAAGAACTGTTTAATTTGCGAAGGGCTGTTCTTTCCTGAAATGACCATCCATTTGATGAGCCAACTAGGATTAAAGCACGAGGCTTAATAGTGCTTAGAGTCAGCATATATTTTTGTTGAATATTATCAGCAATTTGATATTGATTTTTCTCTATTTCGGATAAATACTGAATAGATTGTCCGATTGCCTCGTTTGCTTCTGCTGACCAACGATATGCTCCTGAATGGGACTTGCTTGCAATAATTACGGGATGTTGAGGTAGTTTTATTTCAAGAAAGTCTAGGAAACCATCTAGAGTCACAAAAAGAAAATCAGGAATACTATTAAACCCTACCTTCTCTTTCGGAACAGGCTGACGATAGTTTGACCCAAATAGCCAAAAATTCTCCTGTATCCAGGTTTGCCACGGTTGATCACCACTAGTCTCTAAATATTTATGATTTAGTCTTTCCGCAAAAACCTTTAAAGAATTATCATAAATGGTTAGGAGGTCTTTTACTGTACTAGAACTTTCACTAGCTAAGGGAGCGCTCCAGGATAAAGGCTCTAAGTGGGGAGCTAAAGGTAAATATAGTCGCTCACGGAGAATTTCTAAGGGTTTCCAAATCTTGTCTAATTCATCTTGAAACAAAAGATAACTGTATACTCTTCCGCCAGGGGTTTTACGGGTTGTTTTCTCATAAGTTTGCGATATCTTTGATAACGCAATATTGAGACTTGAAAAAACTTCGCCTGGTATAGCAGGTGAAGAGCATTTACATTGCTTAAGCTTTTTGTGGATTTTTCTTGAGCTAGAAACACTAAAAGTAATCTGCAAATTTTCTTTGAGATTTAAAGGTATGAACTTACCAGAAAATGATATATAGCTGTTTTTACTTCTATAGAAATCCACATTTGAAATGATATGTCTTGAAAGGTTTTCCGGTAACTCACTATCGGGCTTTACTGCCACTAAAATCTGTGATTCTTTTGGTAAAAAATTGACAATCTCTTTCTTTAAACTGCTCATTATTAAGTCTTTTTGATATAGTATTGAATCGCAAAATTAAAGTTTATCTCTCGGCCTGATAAACAGGTGAAGGCAATCATCAACAAAATGCCATTGTCTCTCCACAGAATCTTAAAACCTTAAATAATATAGATTATGCTGCTAACTCATCTAAATTTTATCTAGTCTGCTTAACTATCTTGGTTTAAAGCTGAATAGGTACAAAGCGTTAGGTATAGTAGCCAGCCTTAAGGCTTTGACCACTCAAATCATCTAATTATGCTGGCCGTTAGCTATGCTCCACTCTACGGTTGACGGAAAGCGACCGCATCAGTACACTCATCCATTAAGCCGTTTAGCAAAGCGGTGGCTACACAGAACTCGAAAACTTTAGCGCTGCCTGAAGGTGCTGGTAACACCAACAGACAGCTAACCCCGCAAATCTAACGCGCAGATTGCGAGGCTAGGCCCATCGTACCCTAGCCCCCTCAGTTTGCACTTCAACTGCGGGTGGCTAGGGTTTTCGCGTTCTGTCTTCCTAAACCAAAACTGGAGACAGAACCAATGTTTGAATATCTCGAACCCGATGCCAACGGCGCATCCAATCTTCCGCCGTCTTCGCGCAGCACCCCACCAGCTCGCCCAGAGCGGGTGCGCCACATGCTCTACGGCAGCCTTGCAGGCATCGATCGCACCATCAAAATCCTCCACGCCCACGGCTACGCCGACCCCAACGACTGGAGCGACCCCATCCCCGTGCCGCCCAGTGCAGCTGAAACGTGGTCATCGAGCGGAGTCGAGATGTGGATGGCCATTCTCACCAAAACCGTGCTGATTGAGTAAGTCTCTTCGGTACACATACCGGATTCCTATTGCTGCTGCCCAAACCAGGCTACGAGCAAAGGAACCTGGTACCTTATCGCCCCTACTTGCAATCTGTGCTCTGCGATCGCCAAACTGGCACGGCTGTTTAGCGATCTGGAGCCTGCGATCGCCAAACTGGCACAGCAGATCGTCAATGTGGCACAGCAGTTTTGCGATCTGAGGGCGCAGATCGTCAATGTGGCACAGCAGTTTGGCCAAACTGGCACAGCAGTTTAGTGATCTGCACCCTGCGATCGCCAATGTGGCACAGCAGATCGCCAATGTGGCACAGCAGTTTGGCATTGCAGGCCCACCGTACGGCTCTGTAGCGGGTCAGCTCAAGACGCAACCTTCTGCATCGCGATCGTGCTACGCCATTTGACCGATGTTTGCCGCAAAACTGTCTGCCCTAGCGCGAGTTTAAACCCCAGGGGCAGTATGAACTTGTGCGAAACAACGCTCTACCCGGTGCAGCGCCAACGCCCCACCCTGCACCACTCAACCCCTGAAAATCTTGCCCTGTTGCTGCCACGTTCCAAAACCGCCAACCTATTAACCTTATTGAGGGTGCCACCCATGGCCATTGTCGATACCAGTCGCCGTCTCCAAACCCGCGTCATTTTGCAAGATGTTGAGTCTTACGAAGGGTTTAATGCCGTAAACGACTATATAGCCCGCCGCCCCGAGGCCACCCCCGAGGCGCTGCAAGCCAACCTGGCCACCATGCAGGCTAAACAGCAAAAAGAAACCGAACTAGCGGCCCTGGCCAAAGCCGCTGCCGACGAAGCCCGCCAGGCCGAGTGGGACTTTCACAACAGCGTCATCGCCATGAAAGAATCGGTGCGCGGCCTATTTGGCCCCGACAGCCACGAAGCCCAAGCCATCGGCTACAAGAAAAAGTCTGATCGCAAGCGCCCCCGCCGCCGCGCCGCCTAGCCCACCCAAACCGCAAAAAAGCCCCCAGAGTTCTAAACGCCCTGGGGGCTTTGGCATTTTTGAACACAGGTATGCATCAACCATGCCATGTCTCCCGTAGGGGCAAACGGCGTTTGCCCAACCCAACCGAGGCTCAGTAGATCACAAAGTCCCCGCAGCCCTCTCCCCCACCCCCTCTCCCAGAGAGGCTACTAAGTACACACAAGTCATCGTGGAGTAGCATAACGCTAGTCATTCCTGGAGATATGCATATTGAGGAAAAAGAGTCGTACAAATGGTTGCGCTCTGCCGAAGACAGTCAACCGGTCTTGGTGGCTGGGGGAGCAGAGCGAGTCACCTACGTGGGCGACCGAGAAAGCGATATTTATAGCGATATTTATGAGGAATGGGTTCGGGTGCCGGAGTGCCGGACTCACCTGTTGGTGCGAGCCTGTCGTAACCGCCGATTGCACAATAGCCCCACGATGCTCTACGAGACCCTCAGCCAACAACCCGTTCAGGGCACCTACGGCGTCGAGGTGCTTGCCGACCCGCGCACCGGACGAGAAGCCCGTGAGGCGTGGTTAAGCGTTCGCTTCACGCCCGTTACCATCTGGCGCCCCAAGAAAGTCAGCCCCCAGGATTATCCAGAGACCGTTTCACTCTATGCCGTAGAGGCCAAAGAGGTGAATTCGCCGGAGGGCGAATCTCCCGTTCATTGGCGCTTACTGACCACCCATCCCGTGAACACGTTGGAACACGCTTTACAAGTGATTCAGTGGTATAGCTGTGGTCATGTAGGTTAGGACGCGGCTTGCTTGAGGACGGCTTCAATAGCCGTGCGTAAGCCTCGCACACAATGAGACTCCCTCATTTAGTCTATGTCCTAATCAAATTGGCCATAGCTATATCAAGTGCGATGCCGCAGGCGCAGCCGTTTGGCAGCGCAACTATTACGACCACATCATTCGAAACGAGCGATCGCTCCAGCACATGCGCCACTACACCAAAAACAATCCTCTAACCTGGGCTGACGACCAACTGCATCCATGCAACCCATCAAAACGGTGAAAGGTAATCTACAGCGCCATGCCTAGATTTTCTGCCAAAAATGCCCACTTATCCGACACCTCTTCGATCACCTTCGCCGTCGGCTTGCCCGCCCCGTGCCCTGCCTTTGTCTCAATGCGAATCAGCACTGGGGCCTCGCCCCCGTGGGCCGCTTGCAGCGCCGCCGCAAACTTAAAGCTATGGGCCGGCACCACGCGATCGTCGTGATCGGCGGTAGAAATCAGCGTCGCTGGATAGGCCGTCCCCGGCTCCAAATTGTGCAGCGGCGAATAGGCGTAGAGCGCCCTAAACTCCTCCTCATTCTGCGGCGAGCCGTAGTCTGACTCCCAGGCCCAGCCAATGGTGAACTGGTTAAACCGCAGCATATCCATTACCCCCACAGCGGGCAGCGCTGCCGCAAAGAGGTCGGGCCGCTGATTCATGCAGGCACCAACGAGTAGACCGCCGTTGCTGCCGCCTGCGATCGCCAACTTTTTCGCCGAGGTATAGCCCTCAGCGATCAGCCATTCCGCCGCCGCAATAAAGTCATCAAACACGTTCTGCTTATTTAGCTTGGTGCCCGCCAAGTGCCACTCTTCGCCATACTCGCCGCCGCCGCGCAGGTTGGGCATTGCGTACACGCCGCCCATCTCCATCCACACCAGGTTGCTCACCGAAAACGACGGTGTCAGCGAAATGCTAAAGCCGCCGTAGCCGTAGAGCAGGGTCGGGTTCTGCCCGTTCAGCTCAATCCCGGTTTTGTGGGTGATGAACATCGGCACGCGGGTGCCGTCTTTGCTGGTGTAAAACACCTGGGTCGTGGTGTAGGCACTGGGGTCAAAATCGACCTCGGGCTGGCGGTAGAGAGTGCTCTCCCCCGTCATCATGTCGTAGTGGTAAATCGTGGGCGGTACCGTAAAGCTGGTGAAACTGTAGAAGGTCTCGGTATCTTCGCGCTTGCCGTCAAAGCCCCCCGCCGAGCCAATCCCCGGCAGCGCCACCTCCCGCACCAGTTCCCCAGTCAGCGAGAAAATGCGAATCGTGGTGTAGGCATCCTTGAGGTAATCCGCCACAAACTGGTGGTTGAGAATGCCCACCCCCTCCAGGGTGTCATCGCTTTCGGGAATGATCTCTTGCCAGTGCGCCTTCTCCGGCTGGGCAATGTCGATCGCAATCAGCCGCCCCTTTGGCGCATCCAAATCCGTCGTAAACCAGAACAGCGACCCCTCGTTATCCACAAAGCTATAGCTGGCCTCAAATTCAGAAATCAGCTCCACCACGGGGCTTTCCGGATTGCTCAGGTCTTTGTAAAACACCAAGTTGTTGGGGTCAGTCCCCTTCCACACCGAGATGATTAAGTAGCGCCCGTCTTCGGTAACGCCGCCGCTAAAGCCCCACTCTTTTTGATCGGGGCGATCGTACACCAGCACATCGTCACTTTGGGGTGTGCCCTGTCGATGGTAGTAGAGCTTTTGGTAGTAGTTCACCGCCTCTAGCTTGCTCGCCTCATCTGGCTCATCGTAGCGGCTGTAGAAAAAGCCCTGGTGGTCGTGGCTCCAGGAAGCGCCAGAGAACTTCACCCATTTCAGCAAATCATCGGTATCTGCGCCGGTTTCGATGTCGCGCACGCGCCACTCCACCCAGTCTGACCCCGCGCTCGACAGACCGTAGGCTATGTAGGCCCCGTTCTCGCTCACCTCCATGCCACTGAGCGACACGGTGCCATCCTCCGACAGGGTGTTGGGATCGAGCAGCAGGCGGGACTCGGCCTCCAGGCTGGGCAGGGTGTAGAGCACGCTCTGGTTTTGCAGCCCGTCATTTTTGAAATAAAAGTACCGTCCGCCCCGCTTAAAGGGGGTGCTGTAGCGCTCGTAGTTCCAGATCTGGGTGAGGCGATCGTTGATTTCCCCTCGGTTTGCCAGCGTTTGCAGATAGCCTTCGGTGACCGTGTTCTGAGCTGCAATCCACTCCTGGCTGGCGGGCGATTGCGGGTCTTCGAGCCAGCGGTAGGGGTCGGACACCGCCACACCGTGGTAGGTATCGACCTGGTCGTGCTGGGGGCTGGGGGGATACGTAAGGGAGTTGGCAATCATAGGGGCTTGAGATAGACCAAGGGCTAGTAGTAACCCTAACAAGAAGCGTAGAGAATCGCGCATGCAATCATGCCTTCGTTCATTCAGGAATCCATTCCCTAGTTTTGGCGATCAACCCAATTTCCTAGAACAAGATTGGGATAGCTACGAAAATCTTCAAGGTTGTTGGTCACCAGGGTGAGATTGAGGCCAACGGCATGGCTGGCAATCAGCTTGTCGAGGGCATCGCTGCGGCGATCGCGGCTAGCCGCGCGCACCTCTGCATAAGCCGTCGCAGCGGCCGTGTCAAAAGCCACCACTGGAATCAACTCAACTAGAGCATCGAGCGCCTGACGGTTCTGCGATCGCATAGCTGCTCTGCTCACGTAAACCCCATATTCCAGTTCAGCTAGCGTGATTGATGAGATCACCACATCACTCCGACGGCATTCTGCAAAACGTTTCGCGACAGAAGGCGGCTGGTGCTTCATTAGATAGATGCATATATTAGTATCGAGCATATATTTCATAGCGGGTCTCGATCTTGATCAGATTGCGCCGGGCGTCCCTCAGCCATAAAGTCTTCAGAAAAAGCGGCAAACCGTTCTAAAACATCGATCAACGGCGCTCCCACTGGGCGAATAATTAGAGTGTCGCCCTGGCGTTCAATGTCGTATTCCACATCTAGCTGCTCAAACTGAAGTTCTTTCGGAATTCGCACCGCCTGGGAATTGCCGCTTTGAAAAACACGCGTGCGCATAGGTAAATTCCCGTCGCAGAAATAGTGTATCTACAAGTATATACATCCCGGCGCGGAGACATCGGCGGCGAATAGCACCGCACTGAACCCACGGCAGCGCTACACTAGCTACCGGGCGATTTGAGGAAACCGAGCCATGGGCGACAAAGGCACCGACGAAACTACAGCGACTAGGGTGCAGACGCTTAGGTTACAGCTGCAAGCCGCCAGCTACGCCTACTACGTACTCGATGCTCCCGATCTGCCCGACGAAGTCTACGATCGCCTCTACCGCGAGCTGCAAGACCTCGAAGCCACCCACCCCGAGCTAATCACCCCCGACAGCCCCACCCAGCGCGTCGGCGAAAAGCCCGCCAGCCAATTCACCTCCGTTCGCCACAACATCCCCCTCTACAGCCTAGAGAATGCCTTCGACCTGGCCGAGTTTCGCGCTTGGGAAGACCGCTGGCGCAGGCAAGCCCCCGACGCTGGCGAGGTCGAGTATGTGGCCGAGCTTAAAATCGACGGTAACGCCCTGGCCCTCACCTACGAAAACGGCCTGCTGGTGCGCGGCGTCACCCGAGGCGACGGCACCGCTGGCGAAGACATCACCCCCAACGTTCGCACCATTCGCTCAGTCCCCCTACGGCTGAATACCGACAACCCACCCCCTGTGGTCGAAGTGCGCGGCGAAGCCTTTCTGCCACTAGATGTGTTTGAGCAGATCAACGCCGAACGGGCCGATCGCGACGAAGCCCCCTTCGCTAACCCCCGCAACGCCGCCGCTGGCACCCTGCGCCAGCTCGACTCCCGCATTGTCGCGGCCCGCAAGCTCGACTTCTTTGCCTACACCGTGCATCTAGAAGGCGATCAAAATTCAAAATTCAAAATTTCTCCTCCAGAGACGCTGCGCGAACAAAATTCAAAACTCACCTCCCAGTGGAACGCCCTAGAACTTCTCCAAACCCTCGGCTTTCGCGTCAACCCCAACCGCCAGCTCTGCCAGTCCGCTGACGACGTGCAGGCCTATTACGACGACTGGGCCACCCAGCGCCTACAGCTTTCGTACCTGACCGATGGCGTGGTGGTTAAGCTCAACGACTTTGCCCTGCAACAGCAGCTGGGCTTTACCCAAAAGTTTCCACGCTGGGCGGTGGCGCTCAAGTATCCGGCGGAAGAAGCGCCCACCATTCTCGAAGCCGTCAGCTTTCAGGTGGGGCGCACTGGGGCGGTGACTCCTGTTGCCGAGCTGCGCCCGGTGCAGCTAGCGGGCACCACCGTCGCCCGCGCCACCCTGCACAACGCCGATCGCCTCACCGAACTCGACATTCACCAGGGCGACACCGTAATCGTGCGCAAAGCCGGGGAGATCATCCCTGAGGTGGTGCGGGTGCTGGCTGAGCTGCGTCCTCAAGACACCAGCAAAATTTCGATGCCCACAGAATGTCCCCAGTGCGGCAGCGCCCTGGTCAGGCCCGACGATGGTGCGGTGACCCGCTGCATCAATATCTCCTGCCCGGCGATCGTGCAGGGGGCGATCATCCACTGGGCGCGGCGCGATGCCCTCGACATTGAGGGGCTGGGCGAAAAGTGGGTGAAGCAGCTGGTGGAGCAGGGGTTAGTTCACTCTGTCGCCGACCTCTACGGCCTGACTGAAGAAACGCTAGAACCTCTCGATCGCATGGGTAAGCGGCTGGCCGAAAAGCTGGTAGGGGCGATCGCCGCTTCTAAAACCCGCCCCTGGGCCTCGGTCCTCTACGCCCTCGGCATTCGCCATGTGGGGGCCGTCAACGCCAAAACCCTGGCCCAGCACTTTCTGACTGTGGAGGCTCTAGGTTCGGCTAGCCCCGAGGCGATCGAAACCGTCCACACCATCGGCCCTGAAATTGCCCAGGCCGTTTACCAGTGGTTTCAGGTGCCTGCCAACCAAACCCTGATCGATCGCCTGCACCAGGCTGGCCTCCAGCTGGCGTCCACGGAATCCGCCGCCGCCCCGGTCGCTGGCCCCCTGGCGGGCAAGACCTTCGTGCTCACCGGCACCCTGCCCACCCTCACCCGACCGGAAGCCACTGAGATCATCGAAGCGGCCGGGGGCAAAGTCACCAGCAGCGTTAGCAAAGCCACCGACTACCTGGTCGCGGGCGAAAAAGCTGGGTCAAAGCTCACTAAGGCAGAGGGGCTGGGCATCGTCATTCTCACCGAAGCCGATCTGTTGGCTCTGGTAGAAACAGCCTAGGTGTTTCAACCGTGGGCGATGGGGCAGACCCAATATCTTCCCTTTTATATAAATCTGGGCACAATAAATGGGCCGATAATGGTATCGAAAGGATACAAAATGATGGGTGCCCCACCCATGCGATGGCCACTTTAGGCTGAATTCCCTTGCCCTGGGGATTGATTTTGGGTTATCCGCATGGCGAATCCGTAGGGCTGGTATCGTTCGTATTCACTGAACACCTCCATCTATGCCCCCATCCTGGCTCAGCTGTTGGGCCAGGCCTAGAACCATCTGAATCTGAAATCGTCTGAAATCTTACTTCGGAGTACGGTTTGGAGCACTGCTAAATGGACGGACAACTGATTCCAGACCCGGTAGCGAGTAAGCTGGCGCTAATTCCCTATGTCTTTTTGTCGGCGGCTAGTTCTGGGGAGGAGGCAATTGATGAGGTCGTGTTAGACGCGCTGTGTGCCATTCGCCTCTACCTCGATATGGAGGTGGCGTTTATCGCTGAGTTCTCAGGCGGCAGACGCCGATTTCGCTATGTGGATTCGGCCTTAGAGAATGCGCCCATCGCCGTGGGTGACTCAGATCCGCTCGAACAGAGCTACTGCCAGCGCGTGGTGGATGGCCGACTGCCCGAGCTCATTCACGACGCCTCGTTGATTCCGGCGGCTCTAGAGTTACCAGCCACGCTCGCCCTGCCCGTGGGGGCCCATCTCAGCGTGCCTATTCGGCTGGGGGATGGACAGCTCTATGGCACCTTCTGCTGTTTTAGCACTCAACCCGACTTTACCCTGGGCGATCGCGACCTGGCCATCATGCACGTGTTTGCCGACTTTACGTCTCGACAGCTGGGTCGTGAGCTAACCGCCGAGCGTCGCCGCCAAGAGATGCGCTGGCGCATCTCCTCAGTGCTTGAGTCTGAAGCGTTTACCAGCGTCTACCAGCCGATTGTGCACCTCATCGACAACAAGATCGTCGGCGTTGAGGCGCTGACCCGATTTTGGTCTAGGCCCATTCGCAGCCCTGATGTGTGGTTTAGCGAAGCGGCGGAGGTGGGCCTCAGCGAAGAGCTGGAGATGGCGGCGATCGCCAAGGCCCTGGCTAGCCTTAGCGACATTCCCGACGATCTTTACCTATCCATCAACGTCTCGCCCCAAAATATTCTCAGTGGTGCGATCGCTAGCGCCCTTCAGGAGGTGCCCCTCCATCGCATTGTGCTAGAAGTAACCGAGCACGTGGCCATCCCCGACTATTCGCAATTTGGCCAATGCCTTGCCCCCCTGCGCGATCGCGGCATCCGCCTAGCCGTTGACGATGCCGGGGCGGGCTATGCGAGTTTTCTGCATATTCTTAGACTCAAGCCAGAAATTATTAAGCTCGACATCAGCCTAATTCGCGACATTGATACCGACCTTACCCGTCGGGCACTCACGGCGGCCCTAGTGGGGTTTGCCCAAGAGACGGGCAGCAGCCTCGTGGCCGAAGGGGTAGAAACTGTCTCAGAACTCACGGCGCTGAAACTACTGGGCGTCAACACCGCGCAGGGGTATCTGCTGGGTCATCCTCTGCCAATTGGCGACGTCGCCGCACTGTTCTAACCCCACCTCAGCGCTGTTGCCAACCACTCGATACGGACAAAATGCTACACCTCTCGCCAAATGCGCACTGTGCCATCCCAGCCCGCACTGACTAGGGTTTTGCCGTCAGGGGCAAAGTCTACACCCCAAACCCAGCCCTCGTGCCCCTGCAAGATCGACACCAGGCGGCCTTGCTCCATATCCCACAGACGAATGGTGCTGTCGTTGCTGGCGGTGGCCAGCAGCTTGCCGTCGGGGCTAAAGGCCAGGCTATTGACCGGAGCCCCATGGGCCTTAAAGCAGGTGGTTTCGCGCCCGCTGTTGAGCTTCCAAAAGCGCACGGTGCAGTCGGCGCTGGCGCTGGCCAACAGCCAGTTGTTGGGGCTTGCCGCCACCGCCAGCACTTCGCCCTGGTGGCCGGTCAGCACGTGGTTTCGGCCTTTCCCCTTGATGCGATACAGACGAATGGTTTGGTCTTGGCTGCCGCTGATCAGGGTGGTGCCATCGCGGCTCACGGCAATGGAGCGCACCCAGTGGGTATGGCCGTTGAACTGATGCATGAGCGTGCGATCGCTCAGCCGCCAGACGCAAATTTTGTGGTCTTGGCCGCCACTAAACAGGTACTTACCGTTGGGGCTAAAGGCCAAGGCCCGCACCCAGTTGGTGTGGCCCTCTAGCTGGCCCAGGGCGGCCCCGGTGGTGAAATCCCACAGCTGAATGGTGTTGTCGTTGCTGACGCTGGCAAAGCAGGTGCGATCGGGGCTCACGGCCACGGCCCGCACCCAGGCCCGGTGGCCATCGATTACCTGCATGGTGTGACCTGTGGCTAGATTCCACACCCGCACGGTTTTATCGCCGCTGCCGCTGACGATAAAGTTGCCGTCGGCGCTCACGGCCACCGATCGCACCCAGCTGCTGTGGCCCGTGAGCACCTGGGCACAGGCCCATTTGGCGGTGCGCGGCGAGGAGGCCGTGGGCACCGCATCGGCCTCGGCTGAGTTGAGGGCGGTCGCCATATCCACCAGTTCGAAGGCGGCGGTATCGCCATCCGCATCGCCCTGGGGGAGAAAGTCAGGGGGCTGAGGGAGCATGACAGGGGTTCGCATTGACATGGGCGCTATCGGTCGTTAGCGACGATGAATTTCACAGACTGGCTCAGTTTGTAAATTTCATCGTCGACTACACCCTGCCAGCATCCTATTCCGAAATACTGCTTAACATAGGTCGCTTGTCCACATGTTTTTATCCGAATCTACAAACCAAATATGGCTCAGCCATGCTTGCTGTATCCTGTGAGATACATTTGAGTCATGATCGAAATTCGCCAGACTCACATTTATGCTCGCTGGTTCAGCGGCCTCAGAGATCGCCAGGCTAAGGCGCGTATTGTCCTACGCATTCGCCGTTTGTCGATGGGTAATCCTGGTGATGTAAAACCTGTGGGTAAGGGAGTGTCAGAGCTGCGGATCGATTACGGCCCTGGTTACCGAGTGTACTTTGTTCAGCAAAACGATACGTTGCTTGTTTTACTAGCTGAAGGCGATAAGCGTACGCAAGATCGAGACATTAAAACGGCTATTGAGCTAGCCCAAGATCTGTAGGAAATTTCTCATGACTCATATCCAAACGTTTCCTTGGGATGCCGCAGACCATCTAGAAACTCCCAAAGATATGGCTGCCTATCTCGAAGCTGCTCTAGAAGAGGGTGACCCGGCGCTTATTGTGACGGTTCTAGGCGATATTGCTCGCTCTAAGGGGATGACCCACATTGCTCGTGAAACTGGCCTTGGCCGTGAGAGTCTGTACAAAGCGCTTTCAAGTGAAGGCAACCCAGAGTTTGGCACGGTTATTAAAGTCATCAAAGCCTTGGGACTGCAATTGCACGCCACTCCAATATCTTAGTTGCGGCAAAACTCAAGCAGCTAAGCCTAGGCAATACTGCCGCGTTTGCGGGCTTCTTTGTAGGAGGTGCCGACATTCTTCAGCCCGGCGCGAATCATTTCTTGTTCTAGCAGGGCAAAAAAGCGGCTGCGATCGCCCCCTTTGACCACCGCCTGGTTGTGGGCTTCCGCCAGCGTCACCGGATAGCCATAGCCCTTTTGAACCTGAGTTAGCACCATCTCCAAGGCGCTTTCACACAGCGCTTCATCCTCCATCACCCACTGGGGTACTTCGACCCGCGCCACCTCGGGGCCGACGTTGAGGTAGCAGAAGTACACCCGATGGTCGCCGTACAGATCCAAAATGCTGGCGGTGCTGCGCCAGAAAGGACTGCGCTCCCCAGGGGCTAGTTCTGTTGCCCAAAAGGTCGCATCCCGCAGGGGTAAAAACCGACCGCAGGGGGCACGGTCAGCCGGGTTGCCCTCGTCGCTGCCGCAGTGGGTCTGGCAGTCGGGCTGAAGGAACGGGCAGGCAGCAAACCGCAAAAAGTTCATCGCTTCGCCGCTGCGGCTGGCGCTGAGGTAGCCCACCAGGGGAATGTTTTGCTGTCGCAGCCGCGCCCACGCGTCGAGGATGGGGGGCAGGATGCGATCGCGCGCCTCCCCCGGCAGTGCCTCCAAAAACCAGTAGATCAGCGACCCATCCACCAGGGCCAGCACCGGCACCCGATCAACTTCGGGATCTCCTGCGGTCAAGCTGTCGTGGGCGGCTTCCCCAAGCTCCGCCAGCACCACAGCCTCGGCGACGGTGCGGCGGTGGCCCATCCATTCTTCGGTACTAATGCCCCACTGACGCGACAGGTAGAGATCTTCGGCCCGGTACACCACCTCCGGCAGGCTGTCGAGCAGTGGGAAGCGGCTCTGGCCGTAGTGGAGCACCACTCGGCCCACGTTGATCAAGTAGCAGTAGGCAATCTCGTGGTGGCTGGGGGAAATCTGCGACCCGTCGGTGGCGATGACGGTGTGGGCCTCGGGAGCAGCGGCGACCGGAGCGCGTAGGGTAAGGGCTTCGGTGGGCTGGGCGGCGGTAAAGGGAGCGCGATCGCCCCAAATTTCCGCCTGATCTACCAGATCGATCTGACGGGTCGCGGCGATCGCCAGCAGACTGCGGGCCGCTGTAACTCGCTCCTGGGCGGCGGCAGCTTCCTGGCTGAGGTGCTGGCTAATGCCCTGCATCTGCCGGGCCAGCTTCATCAGGTCAAGCATAAAACGACCCACTTGGTACACCAATACTATACTTCTGGTGCCGCCGCTCAGAACGCCCAACCAAAACCTTGGCCAATTAACCCTCATCAGACCTTCTAACCTTCTAACCTTTCAACAGACCCCGGATAGTCACCCTTCTGGCTGCGCTCAAACTCTAAATTCACCCCAAAATTTGCCCAGAATTCTAGCCCTACGGATGCTACTTTGTCCCCCGTCGTTATACTGTCGGGTGGCTTATGTCTTGGTCGTGTTCTGGTCGTGCTTATGGAGTCGAGATGGCTCACCTTAGGGTTCACCTCAGGGGCGTTAGCAACCCTGGGCGCTCTGGTTGTTGCGGCCCCCGCCAGGGCTGCAACCCTGCAATACTGGTGGTTTGACGCCCAAACCAACCAGCTCGTGTTTACCACCGATAGCCAGGTGCAGCCCCGGGCACAGCTGCTAGTTAACCCCACCCGCATCGTGGTCGATTTGCCCAATACCCAACTGGGCAACACCAACGCCAGCCAGACCGTGGGGGGTGCCGTACGCGAAGTGCGGGCCGGACAGTTCGATCGCCAGACCGCTCGCCTTGTCATTGAGCTTGCGCCCGGCTACAGCCTCAACCCCCAGGATGTGAGGGTTCAAGGGGTTCGCCCAAACCAGTGGGCGGTACAGCTTCCCACCCTGAGCCAGGGCACAGCGCCCGCCTCGGGAGCCCTGCCAGCCCCCACCGCCACTGCCAACCGGGTGCAGGGCAACACCGGTACCGGGGCGGGCTCCATTCTCAGCGGCGTGGTTACGACCGGCGACGGGTTTTTGATTCGGCTCAGCGGCACTGCGCCCACCCCCACGGTGCAAATTACCAGTGACGATGCCGACAACCGCTTTGCCATTATCGACCTGCCCAATACAGCCGTAGCAGGCAACCTGCGCCCCGACGACCTACCCAACTATCGCTACAGCATCCTCGCCTGGGATGTGGCTCAGCAGCCCACCAATCCCCCCTCGACCCGCATTACCCTGAGGCTTGGCCCCACTAGCCCCGACTGGCGCGCCCTGCGCAACAACAGCGGCGTGATTGTGCTGCCCCCCAGCGGTGTACCAATCAGCAGCATTGCCGACGAGCCCGTTCCCCTAGCCGCCGCTCCGCGCACCCCACCGCCCGCCCAGGCGGCTCCACCCCAACCCCAAACACCGTCCCCAACCCCCACGCCGCCCCCCACCCGGGCGGTGGAGCCCCCCGCGTTGCCCACGGTGCCCAATGGGCGAGTGGTCGTCGCCATCGACCCTGGCCACGGCGGCCGCGACCCCGGTGCCGTAGGCATTAACAGCCTGCAAGAAATCCAGGTGATTTTTCCCATTTCGCTGCGCGTCACCGAGCTGCTCGAAGCCCAGGGCGTGACGGTGGTCATGACCCGGCGCGACAATGTCACTGTCGATTTACAAGCCCGAGCCGATACCGCCAACCGCGCCCAGGCCAATTTATTTGTCAGCATCCACGCCAACGCCATCAGCATGAGCCGCCCCGATGTCAACGGCATTGAGTCGTACTATTCCTCAGAAACCGGGCGCAGACTGGCGGCTACGCTTCAGGCCAGCATGCTGGCGGCGACGGGTATGCGCGATCGCGGTGTTAAGCAGGCCCGCTTCTACGTGCTGCGGCAGACCACGATGCCTGCGGCCCTGCTTGAAGTGGGGTTTGTGACGGGTGCCCAAGATGCTCCCAAATTGGCCGACCCCGCTTGGCGTGAGACGATGGCTCAGGCGATCGCCCGCGGCATTCTGCAATACATTCAGCAGGGACTGTAGGGCAGGTGGCCTATTGGTTTGACGGGCAGCTCTGCCAGGGCACTGAGATTGCCCTGGCCGTCAACGACCCCGCCTTGATCTACGGGGCAACGGTGTTTACCACCCTGCGAGTCTATGGCGCTAGCCTTGACCATCCCCTCACCCACTGGACGGCCCACCAACAGCGCCTTGGGCAGGCTCTAACTGCTTTTGGCTGGCCCAGCCCCAACTGGGGGCTGGTGCGTCAAGGGGCCGAGACGTTGTTAGGGGACTATCCCGTTATGCGGATTACCTGTCTACCCGACGGCCGCGAACTGGTGACCGGGCGGACTTTACCCCAAGATTTAGAGGCGATGCAGACCCAGGGAATCGCCGCCTGGGTAGCGCGGGGAGATCTGTATGGGCGATCGCAGCCTGGCTACAAAACCGGCAACTATCTGGGAGCTTGGCTAGCGTTACAGGCCGCCCAGCGGCATGGTGCCCGCGAAGCCATTCTGCTGGATGCCCAGGGCCAATGGTTAGAGACGAGCACCGGTAACCTCTGGGGCTGGGCCAACGGTCAATGGCATACTCCCGGCCTTGGGGCAGGCCTACTGCCAGGAATCGTTCGTTCACACCTCATCGAACATTTGAGGCAGCGAGGGGAACAGGTCAACCAGTCCCCTTGGCCACCGGGGGTGGTTCCACGTTTTGAGGTGTTGGCCTATAGCAACTCAGGGGTGCAGGTAGTGCCGATTCACACAGTTTTGGGCGATCGCAGTAGACTAGAGACTAACCCTCAGCACCCCGCCCTAGCGGCTTTGCGGGCTGCCTTTGAGGAAAAGTAGTCCTACTTCTGAGATTCGATTAGCCCATTCCGACAGATGACGTTAACATAAGTTAATAACTTTCTCAGCATTGCGGCTCATTTAAAATTCAGCCCTAAAGAACAGTTCCTTAGGCACAGGTTTAAGTAACGGTTCATCTCAGTACGTTAGTGGAGGCATTAGCCCGGTGAACAAACGGTGGAGAAATGCAGGTTTATACGCCCTGCTGGTCGTGGTAGTGATTGCCCTGGCGACCGCAATTTTTGACGGCTCTGGCCCCGAAACCCAGACCTGGCGCTACAGCCAATTTTTAGACGCGGTGCAAAACAACCAGATCGAGCGCGTCAGCATCAGCGCCGATCGCACCCGCGCCCGCTTTACCGACCCCGAAGGCACGGGCCAGGTAATCGTCAACCTGCCCAACGACCAGGAGCTAATCAGCACCCTGGAATCCAACAATGTCGATATCGTCGTCACCCCCCAGAGCGACGACAGCGTCTGGGTGCGGGCCTTTAGCACCCTGCTGATTCCCATTTTGCTGCTGGGGGTGCTGTTCTTTGTGCTGCGCCGTGCCCAGAGTGGTCCCGGCAACCAGGCGATGAACTTTGGCAAATCCAAAGCCCGCGTGCAGATGGAGCCCCAAACCCAGGTCACCTTTGGCGACGTGGCCGGTATTGAGCAGGCCAAGCTGGAGCTGACCGAAGTGGTTGACTTCCTCAAGAATGCCGATCGCTTCACCGCCGTCGGGGCCAAAATTCCCAAGGGCGTGCTGCTGGTCGGCCCTCCCGGTACCGGTAAAACCCTGCTAGCCAAGGCCGTAGCGGGCGAAGCGGGCGTGCCCTTCTTCTCCATCTCCGGTTCTGAGTTTGTCGAAATGTTTGTGGGTGTGGGTGCTTCCCGCGTTCGCGACCTGTTCGAGCAGGCCAAGGCCAACGCTCCCTGTATCGTCTTTATCGACGAGATTGACGCCGTCGGTCGTCAGCGGGGCGCAGGCCTCGGCGGTGGCAACGACGAGCGCGAGCAAACCCTCAACCAACTGCTCACCGAGATGGATGGTTTCGAGGGCAACACCGGCATTATCATCATCGCCGCCACCAACCGCCCCGACGTGCTCGATGCGGCTCTGCTGCGTCCCGGTCGTTTTGACCGTCAGGTGGTGGTCGATCGCCCCGACTACGCCGGTCGCCTCGAAATCCTCAACGTCCACGCCCGCGGCAAGACCTTCTCTAAGGATGTCGATCTGCAAAAGATCGCCCGCCGTACCCCTGGATTCACTGGGGCCGACCTGTCGAACCTGCTGAACGAGGCCGCCATTCTCGCCGCCCGCCGCAACCTCACCGAGATCTCTATGGATGAGGTCAACGATGCGATCGATCGCGTCCTGGCTGGCCCCGAGAAAAAAGACCGCGTCATGAGCGAAAAGCGCAAAGAGCTAGTCGCCTATCACGAAGCCGGTCACGCCCTGGTCGGTGCCCTCATGCCCGACTACGACCCTGTGCAAAAAATCAGCATCATTCCCCGTGGTCGCGCTGGTGGTCTAACCTGGTTTACCCCCAGCGAAGATCGCCTAGAGTCGGGCCTATACTCCCGCTCTTACCTGCAAAACCAAATGGCCGTCGCCCTCGGGGGCCGCATCGCTGAAGAAATCATCTTTGGCGAAGAGGAAGTCACCACGGGTGCCTCCAACGACCTTCAGCAGGTCGCCCGCGTCGCCCGTCAGATGGTCACCCGCTTTGGCATGAGCGACAAGCTCGGCCCCGTGGCCCTCGGTCGTCAGCAGGGCAACATGTTCCTGGGTCGCGACATCGCCGCCGAGCGCGATTTCTCTGAAGAAACCGCCGCCACCATCGACTCCGAAGTGCGCGGTCTGGTTGACCAGGCCTACACTCGGGCTAAGCAGGTGCTCACCAACAACCGCCATGTGCTCGACCAACTAGCCACCATGCTGGTAGACAAAGAAACCGTGGATTCTGAAGAGCTTCAACAGCTGCTTGCCACCAACGATGTGAGCATGGCCTCAATCGTGTAGGAGTAGGCGAGAGTCTACCTGTTCAGATACAGTGAAAGGGATGTCCAGATGGGCATCCCTTTTTTATTAGCGACTAACGAGGCAAGCCTTAAGATCTCTATGTTTGGCAAGCTGGAGAAAATAGTTGTCCAAAAAGAAGTTTCAGAAGTCAGTTAATAGCATCCAGCGCCAGATAGAAATTCATCACCAAAAAGTTGCCGATGAGCAGCGAAAAACTATTCCTGATGAAGGGTTAATCGTGTACTGGCAGAAAGAAATTGCGGGATTGCAGAAGAGTTTAGCTAGAGCAGAAAAACGATTGAGGCGAGGAAAATGATTTCTAGTATTCAACAGCCTATACCGGTTAATTCAACGTTATCTACTTTGTTGACAGAGCTAGGAGAGGAATGCGAAAAAGTTGTCTTTTTGCTGAGCCAGCTCAAGCTAGCCAATCTGACCGATGACCAAAAGGGCGATATCTTAGCGGAGTTAACCGGGTCTATCTGTCATCTTCATGTGCATACTGAGGATCTGCCAGGGCTAATCGAGGACGAAATTTTAGCTTTGCCGGATGAAGAAGAGAGCTAATGGATAAACGGCAAAATACCGGTTTTAGCTCTTGCCGAGAAGAGGCTAAGCAGCGAGAAATCGAAGGTTTCAGTGACTACTCAGAAAAAAGCCCGAACTGTTGCTTTATCAAGGCTCTGTGTAACGGTTTGCAAGCAATGGCAGACAAACCGTTAGAAACTATCGACGCCGATGATCCCAATGGCTAGGGTTGTGGTTGTTTTATGGAGCCACAGGCCGCGAGATGACCGTTCAACCTCGATCTTCTGCCTCAAATATCATTCTCACCAACATCGAAACTGTCCCTGGCAAAACCGTTACGCAGCACATGGGCTTGGTACAGGGCAGCTCGGTGCGAGCCAAACACATTGGCCGCGACATTGCCGCTGGCCTTAAAAACATCGTGGGTGGCGAACTCAAGGGCTACACCGAACTGCTGCAAGAGGCCCGCGAAGAGGCCACCAGCCGCATGGTGCAAGAGGCCCAAAAGCGGGGCGCTAACGCCATTGTCAACGTGCGCTTTGCCACCTCGTCACTGACCCAGGGCGCAGCCGAACTGTTTGCCTACGGCACCGCCGTGCGGGTGGAATAGCCATGGATAGTCTAATTATTTTTGCAATCTTGCTAGGGATTGGCTACTTTTTTGGTGCCCGAACGGAAAAGCAGCACTTCCGTCAGTTGCAGCAGCGAGAGCAGGCTATCCACGGGCTTATGCTCAGCACGGCTGGAGCTAAGGTGGCTCTGCCCAAGGCCCATCAGGCGCAATTATTCACCGGCAGCGTAGTGATATCGTCCGACTTCTTTAAGACGTTTATTGCGGGAGTATTGAACGTCTTCGGCGGACGCATCACGGTCTATGAAAGTTTGCTAGAGCGGGGCCGCCGCGAGGCCATTTTGCGGATGGAGGAGTCGGCCCTGACCTGGGGCGCAGACCAGGTGGTCAACATCCGCATTCAAACTGCTGAACTCAGCGGCAACAGCGGCAAAGGCATTGTTGCCCTTGAGGTGATTGCCTACGGCACAGGGGTTCGATAGGTCTCTGGGCAAGTTGGTGCCGCCGCCGCCTTGCCCTAAACCATTTCCACGGCGGCAACCAGGCCAAAGACAATAAACAGCAGCCCGCCAACGGTCGTCAGCCAGCGTTCTGAAATGCGCCCGGCGATCAGTTTGCCGCAGGCGACGGCGATCGCCGCACACACCGCATGGCCCAGGGTTGCCCCCAGCACCACCCCCACTGGATGGTTGGCCGCCGCCAAGGCAATGGTGGCAAACTGCGTGCGATCGCCCCATTCCGCCACAAAGGTCAGGCTAAAGGATTGGATGAGCACGGTTCTGATTGACCATTTTCTGACCTCAGCCTCGCTCTCCTCAACGGCCTCTAGAGCCTCGGCCTGCTCATCGGCCAGGCTGCCGCCCCTTACCATGCGACTGGCGTCGTACAGCAGCTTGAGGCCAAATCCTAAAAAGAGAACTACGGTCAGTGCCTGCACGTAATGCTGGGGCAGCACCGTGGCCACCTGGCCAATCCCTACAGACAAAACCGTCATTACAAATAATGCGGCAGTGACCCCGACAAACACCCAGCGGCGGGGATGCCGGGTGGCCAAAATCATGCCGATAAAAAAGGTTTTATCCCCTAATTCAGATAGGGTAATGAGTAATAAGCCAGCAGTAAATCCGGTCAGGGGGTGCATGCTCGTCTCCAGGATTGTAAACCTGAGCGGGCATGATGGATGCTCACAAGAACTCCACCAAGCCCACGTCAGTTGTGAACTCAGTGAAGGTCTCGCTTGCGAATGCACAGTTTAATTTACAGTGCTAATTCACCATCTGAACCAGGCTCATCGCCAGTATGTTGACTCAGATAATTGAGCTACATTGCAGCCCTAAGCTACTCCCCTTCATGAGTTAAACCATATCATAGATGGCAGATTTAGGCGTAATTAAAAATACTGATTAAACCCATAAGCAACAGCCTTTTATTTCATAATTCAATCATTTTTAAACTGATATCATTTCATTTTCTGTTCATTTTCTGTTGTTTGCCATAGAGGTATTTCCTGGCTTATGATATTTTTTGGTGATCAAAATATTTATATTTCTGAATAAAATGCCTAAATTAATTCCCTATCAGCCTTTGGTTTTAAGGCTTTTACACAGCGTTTCTGGCCTGCTGGCAATTGGTGCCCTAATTACCGGCTTTCTGGTGTACAACACCTATGACGGTCGATTTGGTTCTATTCCTCTACCATCACTGCCAGATATTCAAGGCATTCATGGTACCTTTGGTCTTTTCTTTTTGCTGGTGTTTCCCGCTCTTGCCATCTATAGTTTTTATTGGGGATATCGGCGATTATTGTTTCCTGACTTTTGGCCTCGACTCAGCCATCAAGTGGGTAGACCCGGCTGGTGGGTTAATCTTCAGCGACTTTTGAACACCGCTATGCTCTTAGCCAGTACGTTGGCCGTAGTTACTGGCAGAATGATGCAAGAGGCCTGGCTGCCCGCTGGCGAGTTGTACCACATTTGGTACCGGCTACATCTGACCGCGTGGCTGGTGCTACTACTAACGTTATTGGGCCACATTGCCATGGGCCTTAAGGTCGGCGGGGTGCCCTTACTGTTGTCAATGGCCCAGACAAAGTATCGTCGTGAAGAGTCGCCATCGCTATGGATAGGTTATCTCCGAGAAAAATTTCGCGAGCGATTTGGACGTTAGGTTGTAATCAATAATTTTCGAAAAACTGCGTTTATGAAACGAACCAATGCTCCATTGAAGGTGGTTGAGTGGGTAGTCATCGGCGGCATTTTTGCCGCATTTGTTTTGCCGCTGTTGACCTATTTGGCTGACCTGTAGGGGCTGCACAGTTATGGAGCAGTGGCCCAAATTTAGCGATCGCCACTATTCACAGCCCCATCACAGCCTCGAGTTACGGCTGTGATGGGGCACAGGCTAGGGCCAGTCTGCGATCGCAGTCGTTGACTGCACCCGGTGCATACCAGCCTCTGCAAAGCGCTGATAGGTCTCCTCTGCCTGGTCAGTAAAATCGACCACGTCTGGGACAACTACTGGCGAGGCACAGTCATCAAGGAGATAAACCTTTTGGGCCAGGGCCGGGTCAGTGGCCTCAATGTCGCTCAGTAGGTCAGCCACCGTCCAGGCGACGCAGTGGCTTTTGGCCTGACCCGCGACAATCACCCCACCAAATTCCAACAGGGTTTGGATCAAGGGGGTGTTTTTTTGTGCGATCGCCTGTCCCTGGCCATCCTCCATCACCTCGGGGCTAAGCACCGAATAATTCTCCGTGAGGGGATTGCTGCCTTTCAGCTCAAAGCGGGTCTGACTCTGGCGGGCCACAGCGTGGAAAAAACAGGCCTCTTCGATCGCAGGCACTAGCGCATGGCCAATGCCCCCCAGCATGGAGTGGTAGGGCCAGATGGTGAGGGGATACTTGCCCCGGTCATCCAGGGTTTTGGTGTAGTGCAGGGCGTACTCTTGCAGGTCGGGGGAGGAAGTGAGGTTGGCGGCCATCGCTGGGTTGACCCGCCACTTGCCCTGCACCACATCGTCGTAGTGAATCATGGTCATCGGCGGCGGGTTCTCGCCCTCGGTATCGACCCAAAAAGCGGGGTGAAACACCTGCATCGCCGTATGGGTATCGAGGGTGGCGGTAATGGTCGTGATCTGCCCTAGGTTGCGATAGATAAATTCGCCCAGGCGGCGGTTGTCATCCACCGCTCCCTGGCCCGATCGCCCGCCCACAAACAGCTCAAAGCCCGGAATACAGAAGGTGTTTTGCACATCGATTAGCAGCAGGCAGAGGCGGCGGCTATCTGCGGCAGCGGGGGGAATGTGATGGGCTTTAGCCCAGGCTTTGGCCTCGGCGGCGCGCTGCTGGTAGGGCACCGACCACACCTCACCCACCCGGCTGGGATTGTAAAAATCGGGCACTGGCAGCAGGGCTGAATCGGTCATCGGCTTGGGGCTCCGCAAATAATCACATTTCAGATGCTTTAATTTTAGGCTTAATGGTGGGGAAGGGTATTGGGCTAGAGGGCCAAGATGTCTGAGCTTCATACATGTTATTGCCCACCCTTTGACCAACAAGAATCAAGGCAATAGGCGCGACCTTTTGAGCACGAGCGCCTGCATAGATACGCCAATTTTCGCAGCGATAGCAGCACAAGCTAAAAGCTTTAGATTTTCATAGCTTTTCCCTAGCTGCTGTTGGCGGGCGTTCTAGCCTTTGATTACTCTCTCTTCACAGTCTCTTAAATAACCGATAAACGCCTGTTAAACCTGTCGTTACCAGAGCCACATAATATTTTTTCGTTACTCAAAAAAGCTGATTGGGAGCCCTCACCATGGCGAAAAAGCCAGATATTCGTACCGTTCTTAAGAAAATGGTCAACCTTGAGGACGAAAATCAAAATCCCTCAAACAACGACTCTTTCAATCAAGTCTTGGATCGCGCTCGCCTGGGCCGACGGGGGTTTCTGAAGGGCAGTTCATCCCTGGCCGCTGCCGCAATGCTGGGCACAGGTTTAGCCTTTGCCGCCGATTCTACCAAGCAGGCTGGAAAAGCCGCTAAAGCCTCTACCGGTCTGCGCTTCAGCTTTAACCCTGTGGCCAAAAGCATTGCCGATACCCTGGTGGTGCCCGAGGGCTACACCGCCCGCGTGCTGCTGGCCACAGGCGATCCGCTGAAAAGCAACGTCACTCCTTACAAAAACGACGGTACCGACAACGACTTTGAGGTGCGGGCGGGCGACCACCACGATGCCATGCACTATTTTGGCCTGAACCGAGCCGGCAATGGCTGGGATCCCAACGGCTCGGATCGCGCCCTGTTGTGCATCAACCACGAGGTCTGCGAAGACCTGGGTTTTGTCCATCCCAATGGCCCCACCAACTACGGCCCTGAGAGCACCGAGGCCCGCCCAGCGATCGAGATCGACAAAGAAGTTGCTGCCCACGGTGTCACCGTGGTGGAAGTGGCCAAACAGGGCGGTACCTACGTCGTCAACCGCGACTCGCGCTACAACCACCGCGTTACCGCCGCTACCCGCTGCCAATTCAGCGGCCCCGCCCGCCGCAGCCCGATGCTGGCTACGGCCTTTTCGCCCAGCGGCGAGCAAACCCGCGGCACCCTCAACAACTGTGCCAATGGCTACACCCCCTGGGGCACCTACCTCACCTGCGAAGAAAACTGGGCTGGGTACTTTAACCGACGCGAAGACGAGAGCACTCGCACGGCCAAAGAAATGGCCTCCTTTAAGCGCTATGGCGTTGGCAACGAAACCTCAGGTCGCTACAACTGGTCACGGGCCGAGGCCGCTGGCAACACCGACCTCTATCAACGTTGGGATGCCAGCAAGACCGCCAGCCGCGCCAACCAGGACTACCGCAACGTTGCCAACACCTTTGGCTGGGTGGTCGAAATTGACCCCTTCAACCCCAATGCCATGCCCCAAAAGCGCACTGCGATCGGGCGATTTGCCCACGAAGGGTGCTGGCCTGCTGCCGCCGTAGCAGGCCAACCCCTCGTGTTCTACTCCGGCGATGACTCCCGCAACGAGTACACCTACAAGTTTGTCTCCGCCGCCACCTGGGATCCTCGCGATGCCAACCGGGGTATGGCCGCCGGAAACAAGTACCTGGATGCAGGCACCCTCTACGCCGCCAAGTTTAACGACGACGGCACCGGCGAATGGCTACCCCTGACCCTGGCTAACCCCGCGATCGCCAACTACGCCGACTATGACTTTGCCGACGAAGCCGACGTGTTGATCAACGCCCGCATCGCCGCTGATGCTGCCGGGGCCACCAAGATGGATCGGCCCGAGTGGGGTGGCGTCAACCCGGTGAATGGCGATGTTTACCTCACCTTGACCAACAACGTGTCGAGCAGCAGTGGTCGGGGCGTCAAGACTCCCCTCAACGCCGCTAACCCCCGCTACTACGCCGAGGCCAAGGGCGAAACCACCAGCAATGGCAATGTCAACGGCCACGTCATTCGCTGGCGTGAAGCCGAGGGCAACCACGCTGCCACCAGCTTCACCTGGGATGTCTACTTGTTTGGTGCCCAGGCCGATGCCGCACCCGACGTCAACCTGTCTGGCCTAAGTGCTGAGAACGACTTCTCTAGCCCCGATGGCCTGAAGTTTAGCGAGGCGGTGCCCGGCCTGCTGTGGCTACAAACCGACGACGGCTACTACACCGACACTACCAACTGCATGATGCTAGCTGCTCTGCCAGGAACCGTTGGCGATGGCGAGGCCAAAATGGTCAACAACAAGGCCGTACCTATCAACGGCGACGGTGACCAGCAGGTTAAAACCTACATGGGCCAGGCCGCTAGCCCCGGAGTGCTGAGCCGCTTCTTGGTCGGCCCCCGCGACTGTGAGATCACCGGCATTACCGAGTCGCCCGACGGCACGGTCATCTTCGTCAACATTCAGCATCCGGGCGAAAACAGTGAGTCGGTTACTGATCCGGCGCTGTTCACCAGCCACTGGCCCGATGGCGGCAACGCTCGCCCCCGCTCGGCGACGGTGGTGATTACCCGCAACGATGGTGGCAAAATTGCCGTGTAATTGTTCTGGCGCTTGCCATTAAGGGTGTATAGGTGCACCGGGGTTATCCCGGTGCACCTATTTTTCTAACCGCACGACGTACCACTGCATGGCTTCGCCGGGGCTGAGCTCTAGCTCGCAGGCGGTGTCGCGCAGGTGCAGGGCCTGCTCGGTGACAGTGGTGAAGCGCTGGAGATCGCGGGGCAGATCTTGCTGGCGATCGCCCAGCACCCCCACCAACCGCTCTAGCAGCTCCTCGGAGGAGAGAAATTCTTCGGCGGCACCGGGCATGAGCACAACGAACATCTCTTCCTGGTACATAATGGCATCGGGCATGATGTTGCTCCTCAGGGATCTGAATTGATCCTAAACGGCTTGCCCCCCCGTGCAACTGCGATTGGGAAGAGTGGTTATAGCGCCTTTGTCTAGCCCGCCCTCAACCCTTCAGCAACGCAGCAGAAATTCTATAGGAAACTGTGAACTTCCGTGGGCAAAGCGCCCGAATCTTTGGATCCGATGGTAGGATAAACAAGAGATTCACCGAAATCCCGACCGGATTACCGGTGAATTTTTGGTTCTGCCACTGTCCGACTCTTCCGGGAATAGGCCGCTCTGCGGTGCCATTGCCTGGATTTTTCTGTTTTAACGGTTATTTGCCTGCCGCTATGGTTCAGACTCCTATCAAACCCAACTCCGCCGCCCCTGGGCCTACCCCCTCCAAAGTGGAGGGTATTAAAGAGAACAGCCACTTTTTGCGCGAGCCCGTGGCCAGCGAGCTGCTGCAAGACACCACGCACTTCTCTGAACCGGCCATTCAAATTCTCAAATTCCACGGCTCGTACCAGCAAGACAACCGCGACAACCGCGCCAAGGGTCAAGAGAAGGACTACCAGATGATGTTGCGCACCCGCAACCCTGGTGGGTTCATTTCTCCCGAACTCTACCTCACCCTCGATCGCCTGTCTGATGAGTATGGCAACGGCACCCTGCGGGCCACTACGCGCCAGGGTATGCAGCTCCACGGCGTGCTGAAGCAAAACCTCAAGGCCACCATTGGGGCGATCGTGCGCAGCTTGGGCTCGACCCTAGGGGCCTGCGGCGATCTGAACCGCAACGTCATGGCCCCGCCGGCCCCCTACACCAACCGGCCCGAGTACCGGCTGGCCCAGGAGTATGCCAACAACATTGCCGACCTGCTGCGGCCCCAAACCGAGGCCTACTACGAAATCTGGCTGGATGGCGAGAAGGCCGTCTCCGTCGAAGAGCACCCCGACGTGGTGGCGGCCCGCCAGCGCAACGGCAACGGCACCATCGTGCACAACAACGAAGAGCCGATCTACGGCACCCACTACATGCCCCGCAAGTTTAAATGCGCGGTCACAGTGCCCGGCGATAACTCCATCGATGCTTACACCCACGACGTGACCCTGGTGGTGATCACCGATCGCACTGGGCAGCTCAAGGGCTTTAACATTTTGGCTGGCGGCGGTCTGGGCCGCACCCACAACAAAGAAGAAACCTTTGCCCGCGTAGCCGATGAGATTGGCTATGTGGACAAAGCCGATGTCTACGAGCTGATGAAGGCGATCGTGGCGACCCAGCGCGACTACGGCGATCGCCACGATCGCCGCCACGCCCGCATGAAATACCTGATCAACGACTGGGGCGTCGAGCGCTTTCGCCAGCAGGTAGAAACCTACCTGGGCAAGCCCCTCAAGCCCTTCAAAAAACTGCCCAAGTGGACGTTCTATGACTACCTGGGCTGGCACGAGCAGGGCGACGGCAATCTGTTTGTCGGCATCCCCGTTGAGAACGGGCGAATTATCGATCGCCGCGAGGGCATTCAGCTCAAAACGGCGCTAAAGGAGATTGTGCAGCGGTTTAACTTGCCGATGCTGATTACCCCCAACCAGAGCGTGCTGTTCTACGAGATCAAGCCCGAAGATAAAGAGGCAATTCAGGCGATTCTCACCCGCTGCGGCATCGAGAAAGAAACCGATCTCGACCCCCTGGTGCGCTACGCCATGGCCTGCCCCGCTCTACCCCTCTGCGGTCTGGCAGTGACCGAGTCAGAACGTATCATGCCTACGGTGCTGGGTCGCCTGCGCGCCCTGCTCACCAAGCTGGGTTTGGAGAATGAGCACTTTGTGGTGCGCATGACCGGCTGCCCCAACGGCTGCGCCCGGCCCTATATGGCCGAGCTGGGTCTGGTGGGCAGCGCCCCTGAGTCGTACCAGGTTTGGCTGGGGGGTTCTCCCAACCAAACCCGACTGGCCCGCCCCTACCTGGAGCGCCTCCACGACAACGATGTCGATACCACGCTAGAGCCGCTGTTTGTGTTCTTCCGCGACGGGCGCAAAAAGGACGAAAGCTTCGGGGATTTCTGCGATCGCGTCGGCTTTGAGGCTCTGCGGCAGTTTGCGGCCACCTACAACGCCGACCAATACACTCCCCGCCATACCAAGGAAGGGCGGCACCGGCTGAGCGTTTCCCACGATTTGTTTATGACGCTGCAAGCCACCGCCGACAAAGAAGGACGGCCCATGGCCCAGGTGATGGCCGATGCCCTAGCGGTATACCTGCAAAAGCCGGTAGCTAGGAACTAACCCAAAAAGGGGATGGATCGAATGACCCATCCCCTTTTTGATCTGTTAAGCGCACAAGGGGTCGGGAGCCTGTTTGGCTTTGTTCGCAACACTTGCTGGCAAAGTCAGGCTCCCGACCCCTGAGTTTTTTAGCCCACGGGTTGGCTGCGATCGGGCAGTATCCACACCAGCATGGGGCAGACTACCACGGTCATCAGGGTGACAGCGGCGATGATTTCGAGTCCGGCAACAAGAGCAGTGGTCATAATTAGGTTCGCCTCCCAAGGCAGAGAATGGTTGGCGCGTTCCTTCGAGAGGGGTTCTCTACTTCCGTCCCGTCAGGCTAGCGATATCAAACAGTAGACAGGATGAACGGCGTCTTTCTTCTGGATTCACTACTACAATTTAACCTGAGTCTCAGGATTGGAAAGGGTTTGTAGCACTTCTCAATAGTTACGGATTACCGCTCTATCTAATCTACTCATGGTGAGATGCAACCTACTTTTTGTGGCCTGTAACGCGGTTTTCTACTATTAAAAAGTGATTCAAGACTGTCATTTAACTTGCTGAGCTCCTGCTATTGGAGGTTCTACCATGACCCTGATTAAAGCCTGGACAACTCAAAAATTTGCTAAGCTCGGCCGCTGGCTGGCTAGCGCCTTTGGGTTTGGTATCGACACCGCTCAAACTACCGCTACCAGAGACACCTGGACCCCAGATACCCTGACCAACTTCGGCCTAGAAATGAGCAAAGGGTTTGGTATGGGGTTATAAGTTGACCCGATCTCAGCCCAATGTTTCAGACTAATCCTTTGACATGACATGGTTCCTGCCCGCTTAACAGTGGGCAGGAATTTTTTGCGTATATTTGCGGCTGTGCAGATCGCTAATTTATGGGTAAAAAACTTCGCTCATTCACCGCCGACAAATGGATTCAAGCCGGATGCTTTTCAGCGGCACAAACGGCACAAATAGAAATTTGGTGCCGCTGAGGTTGTCGTCGGTGCGATCGCCCCTAGCCAAACTGCTTCTTGGCCGCTTCGTATACCTCGACGGTGATCTGACCCATCCCCTGCTCTTGGGCAAACTTCTCAATCTTTTTGCGGGCGGCAGGGCGCACAAAGAAGGGAATCTCTTTAAGGCGGGCTTCGGCGTCAGCAGTCCATTCCATAGGTAGAGGCGCAATTTTGCGTAGAGCTTCAAACTTCTTTACGATATCAGGAGTGAGAGATATCTCTAGCCCAAGGTTTGATTTCGCAACGATCGGGCCGTGATTTACGCCCATTCTTTGCAAATTTTCCTTGAACAGAGGGAATTTCAGGCTCTAAAATTCTCTCGCTAGAGATATTTTGGGTCTCAGATATCTGACCCTGTTGGTTGAATTAAGGAGATCGCAGTGATACGGAAATTCTTACTGATCGTATTGGCCGCCGTAGTGACCACGCTGGTGGCGGTGGGCCTATCCCCCGAGGCCAAGGCCAATATTGTGGCCGAGCCGGTGGTTTACAGCATTGACGGGCAGCCCTTTGAGGGTTACTTTGCCTTCAACCAAAACTTTGGCGAGACCCAGCCCCTAGTGCTGCTCATCCACGACTGGAACGGTCTGGATGACTACGAAAAGCGCCGCACCCAAATGCTGGCCGAGCAGGGCTACGCCGCCTTTGCCGTTGACCTCTACGGTCAAAGCGTGCAGCCAACAACCCCCGAAGAGTCGCGAGCCCAAAGCGGTGCGCTCTACGCCGATCGCGCCACTATGCGTACACGGCTGATGGCGGGTCTCACCCAGGCTCAGGCCCAGGCTGGAGTAGACAGTAGCCGGGTGGTGGCGATCGGCTACTGCTTTGGCGGGGCTGCTGTGCTCGAAATGGCCCGCGCCGGTATGGATGTGGATGGTTTCGTGTCGTTCCACGGCAGTTTTGAAACCCCCGAGGGGCAAGACTACAGCCAAACCCAGGGGCGAATTTTGATTCTGCACGGCTCTGACGACGGCTCTGCCCCCATGGCCGACGTGGCTCAGCTGGCCACCGAACTCGACGCCGCCGAGGTTGATTTCGGCATGGAAATCTACGGCGGCGTTGACCACGCTTTTACTGTGTGGAGCGACGCCAATCGCTACGATGGCATGGCCGATCGCCGCTCGTGGCAGACCCTCATGACCTTTCTAGGGGAAGTTCTAGGCTAACCCTGGAGTTCGGACTGTAGGCGCGCATCATCCTTCAAGACAGAGCATTTCTAGCAAACCACCATAGGCTGGCCTAGCCTATGGTGGTTTTTGACGTATCAGAGATGTCTCTGGTTAGATCGAGGGCTAGAGGGGGTAAAGGCGGGCGATCGCGGCCCATTCGCCAGCTATCAGGCCTTGGTAGCGGTTGACTGAGTTTGGGAAAACTGGGCTGGAATAACCATTTCTTAGTGTTTTCCCAACATTTTAGATCGCAAGGAGCCCCTATGATAGCTACTAAAACTCGGCACCGGTTGGTCACACGCAGCGATTTTGATGGTCTTGTCTGCGCTGTTTTAATGAAGGAAATGGATCTCATTGATGACATTATGTTTGTCCATCCTAAAGACATGCAGGATGGCAAAGTTGACGTCAACAGCAGCGATATCACCACTAACCTGCCCTATGTCGAAGGAGTGCATCTGGCGTTTGACCACCACTCTAGCGAAATGCTCCGCAATCAGGGCGAGCGAGACAATCACATCATCGATCCCCATGCTCCTTCGGCGGCTCGGGTCGTCTACAACTACTATGGCGGCGCCCCTCGTTTTCCTGCTATTTCAAATGAAATGATGCTGGCGGTCGATAAAGCCGATTCAGCGCAGTATGCCAAAGAAGAAGTGCTGCAACCTGAAGACTGGACCCTGCTGAATTTTTTAATGGACGCGAGAACCGGGCTGGGGCGGTTTAAAGATTTTCGGATTTCAAACTATAACCTAATGATGCAGTTAATTGACTACTGCAAAAATCACACGATCGCCGAAATTCTAGCCCTGCCAGACGTGAAAGAGCGGGTAGAACTGTATTTCGCTCAGGAGCCTGAGTTCAAAGCCCAAATTTTGCGCTGTGCTACAGTTCACAACAACTTAGTTGTGCTTGATCTACGGCAAGAAACCGTGATTCACGCGGGCAATCGCTTTATGGTCTATGCCCTATTTCCCCAATGCAATATCTCGATTCATATGATGTGGGGTTTAAAGCAGCAAAACACCGTGCTGGCAACAGGCAAATCTATTTTCAAGCGCACCTCTAAAACCAATATTGGCGAACTCATGCTCAAGTATGGGGGAGGTGGGCACGATGCCGCTGGCACCTGCCAGGTCGAGAACGAGCAGGCCGAGCAAGTTTTGGCAGACCTGATTGCTCAGATTAATGCAGATGGCTAAAGCGTATCCCTAGGAATGCGTTGACCTTGGCCAGCATGCCTGCCGCTGATTTAGCCCATCAGCAGTTAGCGGTAGGTGTGTTTTGGCCACTGCTGAATTGTTTAGCCCTGGCGGGCGTTTCCTGTCCATTTTTAAGGGAAGAAAGAAGCGCCGACTTTTTCCGACCTATTCCACCCCGAGACATGGCTACGCTCCAGATAAGCCTTTATTGCTGTCGCTTTGGGTAAGATTATGGATCACTTTTCAACCCTGATTTTGTTGCTGCGCGATCGCACCACCTTCCTAGAAGAAGTTCGCCAGGGCAAAAAAATTGAGTCTAAAATTCTATCGCTGTTGGTGGTCAGCTCGCTATTTTTCGCTATTTATGGAGCCATTATTGGCTCGTCGAACGGCTGGCAACAGCTACTGGTGTCGATGGTCAAGCTGCCGGCCCTCTACCTGCTGACCCTGCTCATTTGCCTGCCAACGCTATATTTTTTCGACATCCTATTTGGGTCTAAGGCCGACTTTCGCCAGTACGCGGTACTCAGCCTCACCACCGTTTCGGTGATTAGCGTGCTGCTGTTCAGCTTTGCGCCAGTGACGCTGTTCTTTTTAGTATCCATTCGCAGCTATCACTTCTTTTTATTGCTCAATGTCGCTATTTTTGGTCTCACCGGTTTCATTGGGGTGAGGCTATTTTATTCGGGCATTCGCTCGGTGATGGATTTTACCGAAGACACCCCGCAAATTCGCAACCGGCTGCTGCTGTTTTGGCTGACGCTCTACGGCCTGGTGGGCAGCCAGCTGGGGTGGACGCTTAGACCCTTTTTTGGTTCCCCTGGCCAACCCTTTCAACTGTTTCGTGAGGTAGAGGGCAATTTTTACTCCCAGGTGATTCGCAGCATTGTCTCACTGCTGTTTGGTAATTAGTTAACCGCTATTACATAGGCGGGGGCAAATGGCCGCTTTTCCCAAAAGAGACGCTGTATTTCTGATTCATATGTTTAATTGGCAATCCCTGATTTTGCAAAGACGATGACCTCTGATTTGCAGGCGCTACGCATTACCCGGTCTGAACTCGATCAGCTCACGGGTCTAGATATTGACTCGGTCTTTATGGGCAGAATGATTCGCCCTTCTGTATGGCGATCGCGGCGGCAACTGCTCTCTCTTTTCATTACAGAATGCTTGGTGTTAGGGACGATGTTTGTGGTTTGTTTGGGGCTAGGGCTGGTGCTGGTGAGTCAGCAAGAGGGCTTTAGCCAGTTTGGCGCGCTGCTGCTGGGGATTGCGGGAGCGATCGCGATCGGAGCCATCGCCTGGCACCTCTACCAGTGGCAGCGTTCGAAAGCCTTCATCACCCTGGCGCGACTGCTGGATGAGTGCGATCGCCACAACGACATCATTCAGGCGCTACAGGTGATGGAGGAACTGGAGAAGGCCCAGGGGGCAGGTCAAGGATTGCAGAACAGTGAGATTCTGGTTGCCCTTCAGGCCACCCGAGACAGCCTAATTTCAGCCCTCATGACCGAAGAAATTTTGCGTCGCCACCGGGCACTGATGGCGCGACGGCAGGATTTGTTTGCCACCATTGAGACCAACCTGGTGACGCTGCAAACCCTACAGGTCAACCACCAGGCCAGCGAGTATCGCCAGTTTTTGCAGGAAGCGCTAAATATTGGTCTCGCCGTCCAACGAGAGATGAACGCTAATTCTTCCCTGCCTCCTCCTGGTGTGTAGGGGCAAACGGCATTTGCCCGCTCCGGTCTGCCACCCCGGATTGAGGTAATCAAATGCGGAATTCCTACTGTTCGTGAGGTTCACAAATCCCTATGACAAAGCTGTAGATGTTGCATCGGGCGCAAACCTTAGAGTATCCCAAGCAAATAACTATCCATTAGATTAGGAGAGAGCTGTGTTGTTGTCGAGCTTCGATGATGGATGTTGCCCCTCTAGCGTTAACCGATAGCCTCAAGGTGTTGTTGAAAGACAC
>JAHHIH010000048.1 GCA_019358835.1 Tildeniella torsiva UHER 1998/13D | reverse complement strand
TGGGCGTCGCCTGAAGATTTCGGGCGCTCAGTGGGACGAAGTCAACGTGCAACAAGTGCTGCATCATCGGTGCGCGTATCTCAATGGCTATTTCTCAAGGTGAGTCTTGCAAGACTGGGATGCACCCTGACGCTTGACATGGCTCGTTATTTTGATAATATTCAAAATATGGAAATAGGCAACCCTTCCGAACAGTTTGTTGAGAGCATTGCTGCTACCTTTGCAGCACTAGGGCAACCATCGCGACTGCGGATTGTGCGGCTGTTATTGTCGGCTTACCCTAAGGGGCTGCCGGCTGGGGAGATTCAGAAGGAACTGAATATTTCTGCTCCGACCTTGTCCCATCACCTGGACAAGCTACGGCAAGTGGGTATCGTCACCCCTGAGAAAGACCGGCAATGGATTTGGTACAGCGTACGGTCAGAGGCACTCAAGGATCTCATGGCTTTTCTTTTTGAGGAATGTTGCACCCGCAACCATGTCGTTGAGATGGACGATGTTGCCGAATCGCCTCCGCTAGAGTGCTGCGACTGAAGCATAAAAGCTTTGGCCGTTATTTCGATGTTTGCCTAATTACCAAAGAACTAAACACTATTGAGGACCAACCTCAGATGGCAACCAACGTACTAACCAGATTTAATCGCAGTGTACGGCGATGGGATAGGGTCGCCCTGACGATCGCTCTGATGCTCTTGCTCCTGGCACTTTTCGTACCAGCGCAAGCGTCTGACAGCCTAGCGTTTACCGCTGTCAATCTATGGGAAGTCGCCCCCTTTGTGCTTTCGTCTGTCGGCATTGCCGCCTACGCTCAGGCCAGTGGTGCCGACAATCTGATTTCTAAAGCATTTCAGGGACGCATTGGGGTGATGATTCCGGTGGCGACCCTATTTGGGGCGCTCTCGCCCTTTTGTTCCTGCGGCGTGATTCCGCTGATTGCGGCCTTACTGTCGATGGGGGTGCCCGTTGCAGCCGTAATGGCGTTCTGGCTGTCGTCGCCGCTCATGGATCCGGCTATGTTTATGTTGACAGTTGGTACCCTAGGGCTGCAATTTGCGATCGCCAAAACCGTTGCCACCATTTTTATTGGCCTACTCGGCGGGTTTGGCACCCTAGCCCTGATGCGATCGGGGTGGTCGTCCGCGGCCTTTGCCAATCCGCTGAGAGAAGGGGCCAACAATGGGGGCTGTGGTGGCAGCCGGGTGCGTAATCCAAAACCGCCTGTCTGGCGGTTTTGGGCACAACCAGAGCGGCGACAAAAGTTTTGGCAAGGGGCAGGTAAAAATGCCTGGTTTTTGGGCAAATGGCTGGCCCTGGCGTTTTTGATTGAGAGCCTGATGCTGGTTTATGTGCCGGATGGATGGATTCAAACTATTGCAGGTGATGGCGGTCTGCTTTCCATTCTGGGGGCTGCTTTGGTCGGCATTCCGGCTTATCTCAACGGTTATGCGGCACTTCCCCTAGTGGGCGGGCTCATCCAGCAAGGCATGTCCCCCGGTGCAGGCATGACGTTTCTGCTGGCAGGCGGTGCAACCAGTATTCCGGCGATGATTGCTGTTTTCGCGCTGGCTCGCCGTCCTGTTTTTTTGGCCTATCTTGGCTTCGCCTTCCTCGGCTCCGTGCTCGCCGGGTTGCTGTATACCGTGAGCCTGGGATGAGGGGGTACATTATCCCAGCGTTACGCAACGCCACCCAATTATTGCTGCCCGGCCCACGGCCTTATAAACCCCTAAATCGTAACTATGCACCCCATCGAAGCCTTACCTGACGCAGTGCTCCAAGCCCACGGCCCGATCGCTGAAAAGTTTTTACAGCAGGGGCTAAAGACGTTTCACGAGGCTTGCCGCTGGACAAAAAATTTGCCCTACGCCGCCAACTCCAATAACGAGAATTCTCTAATTCTGTTTGAGGAAGGCTACGGTAGCTGCACTACCAAACACGGCGCGATCGCTCGCCTTGCTCAAGAACATAGCCTGCCGGTTCACAAAAATTTGGGGTTCTACCGTTTAAACGATGAGATCGTCACGGGGGTCAATGCTCTGCTACGACCCTACGGTCTAGACTTTATTCCTCAAATTCACTGTTTTTTGGTCTACGAAGACTATCGGGTAGACCTGACCGAAGGGAACTGTAACGGGAAGAACAAAACCATAGAAGACTACGACTTTGTGATTCAGGTCGCCCCTGACCTCTCTCAGGCCCAACATCAAGCCTTCTATTTAGAGTTTTTGCGGTGCTATGGGGCTTTCTCGACCCAGTTAGCCGCATTGAATGACACTACTGTTATGGATCTGCTGGCGGCCTGCGATTGCCAACTCAAGTATCAGTGCTCCATTATGGCCGATGCCCTTAGTCTCGGCCAACTGGCCTAGTATTTGCTTCAGCTAGTGCTGTGTATACGTTTCATGCCCTTATCTCTCGCCCCTACTGCCAAGGTGCAAGAGCTGAGGCTAGGCGTTGACTTTTCGGCGGTCTAGAAACTGTTGGCGGCGCTGTTTCACGATCGCTGGGGTGTAGCTGTTTTTACCCTCTTGCCCGTCAAACCCTAGGCGATCGTAAATGATGCCGCCAACCCCTGGCAGCACTTCGCCCTGGTCGGTTCGCTCGTCGTCTATAGCAAAGTAGAAAAATTCAAATTTTTGGCTAATGTCGGGTGAGAATACCTGGCGCAAGGCTGCTTCGGCACTGTGGTATAGGACGGGGGCAGCAATGAAGATGCGCTGGGGGGAGATTGTCTGGATCAGGTTTTGCAGATTGGTTTTGACGACGCAGCCGCCAGAGATAATCGACTTGACCACAATGAGCGTGTCTACCTGGTTGGCTGGTTCCTGGTACTGTTTCAAAATGGGCGCAACCGCTAAGGCATTGAGGTCAAAGAGGGTGGTGCGCTGGTTCCAGAAGCAGGCAAAGCCAACGGAGTCAATCTGTGTTTCGAGCTGTTTCAGCACTCCTAGGGACAAAAAATCGGCATCTTCTACCGTGGCAACCAGGTAGGCCCGCTGGTGCTGGTTCTCAAGGGCAGCTAGCATAGCAGACCCCAGGCGTTTCCCCAATTGGGTCATGGTGCCTTGATAGGCCTGGGGAGGCGTAGACTTATCCGCGATGACGTTGAGCAATTGCTTCACATCGGCATCGACGAGGGCAGAGTATTGGCGAGTCATAGCAGGTTCTCTAACTCCTCAAAGGTGGCGGGTCTACGGTCTTTGATGCGCTCCTGTAGTCGGCGAAAGGGGGCAGTTTCGATGCTGTAGGGTGGGGTTCCTGACTGAAGCCCATTTGCATAATCCCAGTGCAGGAAGCCTTTGGCCAGATTATATTCAAGATCCTCAATATTTTTCAGGATTTCTTTGACCTCTGGGTCTAAGTCTAAATCAGGCTGAAAGCTGCGAATGTATTGTGGCGACTGGCTTTGGGCCTGGGTCAGCAGATGGTGACCTGAAGGGTTAGAGGCGCTGCTGGTTATCCAGGCACCGATCAGTGCCTTGGCCACAAAGTCGATTTTGTCTGGTTCTGGAGCTTCAAAGGCTGACAGGTAGATTAGGGCAGAATGGAAGTCTGGCACCTGTGTCACTACGGACAGGATGTCTGGGCTATAAGGAAAGTAGAGCACCTGGCTGAATGCCTGCACCATTGGAGGAATGCTGGCTCTCAGGGTGGCCGCGCAGGTCGTATCAGCGACGACTAGGAACAGTTGGCTTGCTCTGGTGCAGACCGCCTGGTTTAGGTGGTGCTGGTTAGCAAAGTCGTCTTGAATGGGGTGCGGCCCTGTAGACCAGGAAACCGTTTTGGTGTTTTTAAGCTGGTAGTGCTGAAGGGGCTGGGAGGGAATGTCGATAATGAGGTCATCCACAAAGGCGAGAATTTGACCTGTAAAGTAGACGACTAAGCCTGTCTCTAAAATTTGCGGGGCAAGCTGGGCGATCTTGTAAACGGCGAAGTAGTCTTCGTAGCGGGTGCCTTTTTGGCCACTGCTGCCGCCCCTGTTTTTGTTTTCTAGATATTGCCGGGTTGCGGCATTAAAACAGCGCTCGATGTCTTGTGATGTGTACATCCCGCTGGGCCAGGTAGTTCATCTGTTCATAGTACCTGGTCTAAGGAAATCAGGCGTAGAGCAATGAGAGCTTCTTCGCATCGGCGGCTACAGTTCGTCCCGGAAAGCGCGATGAAGGACGGTTTGAAATAGGTGCTCGGCCTGGCGGTCGGCTTCTCGCTGTTGAGCGCGGAGTCGTTCAAAATGCTGAACAACTTGAGCAAATTTCTCTTGCATAGAGAGTGGTGGAACAGGAATCTTAAAATCTCGAATTTTCTCAAAATTAAGCCCCGGTTTCGTTTGGCCATATTGAGTCTTTCGGATCTGTTCTTGACCACCTATTTCACTTGAAAGAAAATAAGAAGTAAAAAGTGTATTTAATGACGACTTCAAGCGTAGAATAGCGACATGTTGGCTGACATAAGCCTCGCCAACTGATAAAGTAATTGGTGCAACTCTTCCTATTCTTGAGCCTGTAATTGTTAACAAAACATCTCCATGATTAACCTTTGTTCGTTTTGATTCAGCACTATCTGGAGGCTGGACAAAAGCAAGATCTATATTTGAAATACTGTTCATCTGAACATCAAAAGATCGAATAAATCTGGCTCCAGAAGGTGCATAATATTCTGCCCAACCACGTCCTCCACTAGTAATAAATGATAAATGTTTGCCCAGGGAGTCAATATCCCATCCTGATGGATTAGTGGCAGGATCGCCGAACATTTCTAGAAAGACAGATTGGAGGTAGGTGTCGCTGAGCTGCTGGGTGAAGCGGCGGGTGCGGCGGAGGCGATCGCATTTCCGAGCGATCGCAGCAATCCGCTTCTGCTCCTCCACCATCGGCAAAGGAATGGTGCACTCCTTGAGGATAGTTGTGTTAAGACCATCCATAATAGCCCCTCTAGAAGTTTTATCTAGCTGGGCTTTCAATCCATCATATCCATTCAGAGCAAAACATAAATAGGGAGGGTAAACTTTTGATTGATCAACTCGCATACGGAAGAGATGAGAGTCGATAATACAAGTTCCAATTCCTTGAGGGACAACAGCTGCGCGTCCTATTGTCCCCATTGTCGTGACTAGAACGTCTCCAGGCTGCACAGAATAATGAGATAATTTTTTATATTTTTCTTGGGTTATAAACTTTCTAAACTTGGGCAAAAATTCATTAGGAAGTACATTTTCAATTCCTGCCACTGGAATGCCAGACTTGACCAACTCTTCTTTCTTCAAAGAGCTTCCGAAGGGGCCAATTTTGAAAGAGCCTTTTTCACTATGAGCCAATTCTCCAATTTGCACCTCGGACTTTGACACTATGACAATCTTCCAATTTAATATGAATTTGCAGGAATGAAAGTTCGCTTGTTTTTCTTCTGGCAAGCAGTTCTTGATTTATAAGCTTAACCAGCTAAAAACCTGTTCAACGGTCAAAGTCAGCGGAATCTCGCTGAGGACAGGCAGAGAACGATCACCGCTCAAGATCTGCACCCTCTGGTCAGCGGCCACCGTCAAAATACTATCAACCTCTGGATCAATCAGCCAGCCGATTTCAGTGCCGTGCTCAGAGCAGTAGAGCAACTTTTCCAGCACCTTCGTTTGACTCTGTTCTGGCGACAAAATTTCAATCGCCCAGTCAGGGTGCAGCTCAAACCGATTCGCCACCCGCCCTGACGGCTGCCGGGGAATGCGCCCCCACCGAAACACCGCCACATCCGGCACGATCGCATTGCCGCCAAAGGTACACCGCAGCTCTGGAAAGGCATAGGCAATCTGTTGAGGCTTGGCGACCTGATTAATGCGATCGCACAACTCGCCCTGTAGAGTACTGTGTTCACCTTGCGGCATAGGCTTTTGAACCACCTCTCCCTGAAAAAATTCTGAAGCCGGTTTAGTCTCTGAACGCTGCAAGAACTGCTCCAGCGTTAGGGATTTAGTCAGTACCATGGGCCGCATTCTCCCGTCATATTGCCATTACACGCCTCAGCCTACCAATCACCGTTTTATGTGTTTGCCATTATGGGGGTGCCTCGTTAAGAACCCAGCAGTTTCTCTAATTCTGCCACTTCTGCCGCCATCACATGCTCTAGCTTTAGCAGGCGATCCATCGTCACCTGGGGCGCTTCGTAGTACTGCTCGTCTGGCTCGACCTGGCGGTAGCGGCTAGCCGAAAGGTCGTACTTGTTGGCTTTTACCTGGGCCTTGGTCACCCAAAACTGGCGAGTCAGCTGGTCAATTTCGGCCCGCAGGGGGGCAATTTGGGCCTCTAGGGTGGCTAGCTTTTGCTGGTCGGTCTCTAGGGCTTGCTGAGCGGTGTCGTCGTCTTCAGGGGCGATCGCCGCCTCAAACAGCAGGCGGTTCATCTCCTTTTGCAGCAGCAGCTTCTCAGCTTTGAGCGGGGCAATTTGCTGGTTTAGGGTCTCCAGACGCGCCTGGCGCTGGGCAATAAACTCGGCATCTACCCGATGCTGCCAGCACTGCAAAATATCAGGGATGTCGTTTTGCTCGGGAGTCAGGTGCCGCTTGTCGTCTAGCGAGAAGCCGTCATAGGCCATATCGTAGAACCAGATGAGATCGGTTGTGCCCCCACGGGTAAACAGCAGCACCGCCGTCGAGACCCCCGCATAGGGCTTAAACACCCCGCTGGGCATTGAGACCACCCCATCCAGGCGGTTATCTTCAATCAGGGTTTTGCGAATCTCTTGGTGGGCCTTGCTAGAGCCAAACAGCACGCCATCAGGCACAATCACCGCGCAGCGCCCGCCCATATCCAGTACCCGCAAAATCAGGTGCAAAAACAGCAGCTCGGTCTTGGTGACCCTGGTGGGCAGGCTGGGGTTAATGTCTGACTCGTCCATCTTGCCCTTAAAAGGCGGATTCATCAGCACCACATCCAGCGACTTCTCGTCGTTGAAGCTCTTCGAGAGCGTGTCCATATAAAAGAATCGTGGCTGCTGAATGCCGTGCAGCATCAGGTTCATCGACCCAATCCGCAGCATGGTCATGCCCGAGTCGTTGTCGTAAGCGGTGAGGGCTCCTTTTTGCAGAAATTTCTCTTGCTCAGGGGTGAGGCGATCGCCCACCAAATGCTTTTGCCCCTCCCCGTCGTAGAGAATATCTGAGCTGGTGGCGTGCTCCAGAATGTACTGGTAAGCATTGACCAAAAAGCCGCAGGTGCCCGCCGCCAAATCGCCAATGCGATCGTTGGGCTGAGGCGCAACCATCTCCACCATCATGCGAATGATGTGCCGAGGCGTGCGAAACTGCCCATTGCGCCCCGCCACGCTGAGCTTGCCCAGCAGATACTCATACAGGTCGCCCTGCACATCCTGGTTCTGCTCTGAAATCTTCATCTGGTCGATCAGATTGCAGACTTCGATCAGTGTCCCTGCCTTATTTAGCTTAAACTCGGCCCCCTCCATGTACTGCCGAAAGGAGCTTTTGGCAGCCCCCATCTCGCGCAGCCAGGGGAACACCTTCTCTTTAACGTGCTTCAAGGCCGCCGCCGCTGGCTGATTCACCCACGCCGCCCACCGCAACTCCGCCGGAATCTGAGGCGTAAATTCCTGCTTCCGCCGAATCGCCTGCTTCTCTCGCCGCGTCTCGGTGTCATCCAGCCGCTTCAAAAACAGCAGGTAAGAAAACTGCTCGATAGAATCCATCGGGTTCGACAACCCCGACGACCACAGGCGATCCCAAATGGTGTCAACTTTTGACCGCAGTTCCGAATCCGTCAGCATGGTGGGGCGCTTCTCAAAGGCTTGGTGTGGTTATTTCGAGGCCAAGGGTTGGTTTACCAGGTTTCGTCGTCAAGTCCATCGGCGATCGCGGTTTCCCACACCCGATCATCAGCTTGGGAGGCTTGCCGATCAGCCACTTCCAGATATTTCAGCCGCAGCCACGAGAGAATGCTGACAATCATGGGGCAAGATCCATCTTGGGAGATTGAGCAAGCGCTATTAAATGAGGTTTAAGCCGCCAGATTATCTGTTAGAGCCAAAAGCTCCTGCACATCGACATCGCTAAACAATCGCTCCACGGCATCCTCCCCAAATCGGTCTAGCGGTTCATCATACAGGTCAGCCACCTCAATGCGCCGCCGCTGTAAGAAAACCGTCATCACCGCCCGCAAAAAGCGAATCTGGTCGGCACTGTAGGCATGGCGGGCAATGTGCTGGTCAAAATTGCGCTCCACCACCGTCTCATAGTCCGGTAGCTCCTCCATCTCAAGCTGTGCCCGCAAAACGTTAAATGCTTTGCGAATGTTAGAGACTACATCCGTCGCCGCCACCCGGTAGGTGCCCACCACATCAGCGGCGATCGGCGACACCGTTGCCCCTTCCTCGCTAAACAGCTTCACCCCTAATTCCTCCCGCAGAGTGCGCTCCAGGGCCACCAGCTGCAAGTCTGTGGGGATAGCGCCCTGGCGCAGAGCTGCGATCGCCGGGTGGCTCTCCACAATCTCCAGCACCCGCCGCTCCACCCGCTCCCGGTATTCCTGCACGTACACCTGCACACCCCCATCCCCCAGGGTGATGTAGCCGCTGTGGGCAATGCGATCCTTCAGATCCAGCTCTAAAAAATTACTCGGCTTCTCGCGCCGATTCCGCATTTGCCCAGCCAAATCCTCAATCACCTGGTCGAGCATAGCTGGGGTGGCCGAGGTCAACCGGGTCGACAGACAGGTTTGCACCGCTTCCTGCTTTTGCGGGTCTCGCAGCACAAAATCCGGCAGGCGGCCGACATCCTCTATGATCGACTCCAGCGTAGAAGGCTGCACCGAATCAGTCAAAATCTCATGCTTCAGCCGTTCCACCTTATTGGTAAACGTCGCTGCCGCCACATCTGTACCCGCCACAAACCGCAGCAGCGGCCCCACCTTGGCCCGCAAGAAGCTAATTTTGCCAGGGTTCAGGTAGAGCCAAAAGCCATCAGTCCAAGCCTGCTCTACATCCGTAAACACCTTCTGCACGCTAAAGGTATCGGTGGGGATTTGGGCAATTTGCGATCGCAGGTCTGCAATCACCCGCTGACTATCCTCCGTCTGCTGAGCCTGGGGCGTTTCCAAATACCGCTCCAACACCTTCAGCCGGGTGTTAAAGATTTTCACCAGCACCGGCAAATCCTGGCTCACCACCTCCTCGCTGGCATCGCGGTCAAACTCGTTCTGCCAGAAGTCAATGATTAAAAATCGCTCCTTCTTGCCATTGGGGAGGCGATCGCGGTACTTGCAGGTCTCATCATTGCGGGTGCCCCGGCCAATCATCTGCTGAAGCTTGATTTGCGACTGCACCGGCTTCATAAACACTAGATTCACCACCTCCGGCACATCCACCCCCGTATCCATCAGGTCTACAGAAATGGCAATGCGGGGCAGGTCTTTCTTTTTGAAGGCCTCAATCAGGGCATCCGTCCGCTCCATTTTGGAGGTGATCACCTGCACCAAGTTGGGATACTGGGGGTACATCTCTTCAAAAGCGCTGGCCAGCCGTAGGGCGTGCCTTTGGCTGAGGGCAAACACGATTGTTTTCGCAGGCAGCAGCCCCGACTGGTCTTTGTAGCAGACCTCCATAATCTCTTCCCACTGCCGCCGCAACGTGTCCTTATTACTGACGGTCTTCTCTATCTCAGTGCCCTCATAGTCGAGGTCATCTGGATCGATGCCGTTTTCAATCAGCTCGTTCCGCTCCTCCTCGCTTAGAGTCGCCCCTCGAATCCCCTCCCGCTGGAAGTTGGTATTGGCCTGGTACACGTCGTAGTCCACCAAATGCCCTTCTGCGACGGCATCTTTGTAGTCATAGAAAAACGTGGGCTGGGGCGGGTCATCAAAGCAGTGAAAGACCTGAAACGTATTGCGGTCTAGAAACTGAGCTGGGGTTGCCGTCAGGCCAATGATCCGAGCATCAAAATATTCCACCACTTCCCGAAACAGGTTGAAGATGGATCGGTGGGCCTCATCAAACACCACCAGGTCAAAGAATCCGGGGGTGTACTTGCGGTAGCACACAGACAGGGTTTGCAGGGTCGCTACATAGAGCCGCTGCGTAGTGTCGGTGTCGAGACTGCGAATGCGGTGCCGGGGCTCTTCAGGGAGAAAGACCTTAAACCCATCATCTAGGGCCTGCTTCACCAGCGTGTCGCGATCGGCCACAAACAAAATCCGCCTCGCCTGGTCGGCTTTCAAAAACAGCTCAATCAGCGCCATGGTAGTGCGGGTCTTGCCCGTACCCGTTGCCATCACCAGTAGGGCACGGCGATGGCCGCCGTCAAATCGTTCACAAACCCGCCGAATCGCCTCCTGTTGGTAGGCTCGACCTGCGATCGCGGTGTTCACCGCCAGCGTATGGAGCGGAATTTTGTTTTGGGAGAGATAGAGCAGATTCTCCAGGTCGGCCAACGAGAAGAACCCGGCTACCAGGCGCTTATGTTCGCGATCGACATCCCAAAAGTAGGTCTCCCGACCGTTGGTTAAAAAGGCAAAGGGCTGAAAGCTCTGGTGCTTGGCGATCTCAGTCACGTAATGCCGCACCTGCTGCTCGGCCACACGGGGGTCACGGCTTTGCCGCTTGGCCTCAACCACCGCAATCACTTCACCATTGGGCTGGTACAGGCAATAGTCGGTCACCCCATTCCAGGGCTCGGCGTCATAGCCATCAACCGGAATTTCAAACCTAACTTGACCGCTGCTTGGGTCTAAGTCCCAGCCCGCCGACTCCAGCTTTGGGTCAATAAAGTCCTTCCGGGTCTGCGCTTCATTGGGCGACATCTTGAGGTTCCATCAGAGGGAGTCAGGCTAGAGCTTCAGGGAACACACCTCACTATTCCCACCAGTACAGGGCGATCGGGCAAATTCTTCCAAATCCTCGCAGAGTTTATATGACCAAAGTTTATTCAAATTCCCTCAAAATTCGGTTCTTTTCTCTCTTACATCATCAATAACCTCCATATCTCAGCTCACAAGTGATGTCTCGATGCCACTTCGCTCCCCCATAAGTGATCACTGCCTTCATAGGCTACAGCCGATACTGCCGCACTTTCGCTATCGCCACCTGCTGCACCAGAAAGTACTCCACCAAGTTTCTGTAGGACCAGCCCCTTTGCCAGTCCCTCAAAGGTGGCTAAGCCTTTGCTTGGTGGTGTTGCGGGCGGCGATCGCCTTCCCTTAACTTGTATTTGGCCCCTCCAACTTGACCCCGCATAGCCTCGCTTTCTCCAGAGAACACGCCACTATCTGAACCTCCCTTGGCTCATAAATCTGTCGCTCGGCCTGCTCATCTCATGCCATCTCCTCCAACTCGGTCAAGGGCACTAGACTAGGCTCCTGATTGCCGTGCCACAGCACCTCGGCCATGTCGCCCTGTACCCGCACTACTGGGCCACACCAGCCCGACTTCCCGCGCTTGCGAACTAATTTGTTGACCCACTTAGACTCTGGGCTGCTATCAACGTCACTGTTGTCACCGCTGTCATCTACCAGCTGCATCCCCCAACCGCTGGTGCTTGAGGTAGTGACATCTTGGCTCTCCATAGGTGACGGATTCGCCAAATCCGCCCCACTGTCAATGTCACCGATGACATTGACATCTTCTCTGGTGACAACAGACCACGGGCCGCTGTCATCAGCAAACACCTCTCCCTGACCAACCTGTGACAGTGGTGACAAGGATGACGTAACTTTCTCGTCCCGGTCTATAACGTAGAAGCGCCTGAGATTAGTGCGATCGGGGGTGATCAGCAGTCCAGTGGCCCGCAGGTCAGGGGCAAGGCGTTTTGAGGGTCCTGCCCAGCGATCGCGGGTTCCCAGCCCAGCCTTTGCCCAGCCTGGTCTTGTCGTCTACCAGGTGATCTAGCTCCTCCAGCAGTTCGCTGGCCGTCCCGTGCCAGTGCTGCCGCGACGCCATAAACCGTTGCAACGCCAATGCTACCAGCGATGACTCCAATGCCGCTGCATGAGCTTCCTGACGGTTACCTGAGTAGACCCTCAAAAAGCTGCCTGTCTGCAGGCCCAGGGCAGATTCAGCGGCGATCGCAAACTTGGCAAAGTCCGCCATCCGGGGCAGCCGCTCCACCTCGACAGTAGGCAGCACTTTTAGGGTCTTGCTTAGGGCTGTCAGCAGCGCTCCAAAAATGCGCCCTCGCGCCTGCTCTAGCTTGGCCGTCAATTCCTCATCGGTCAGCCGTTCTGACGCGGCAATGGTGTATAGATCCACCAGCAGCGATCGCTCTAGCAGATCCCCTCGGCTGGCCAGCGAGTCGATACCCGTCACAATTTGGGGCCGAGTAAACTCGAAGACCGTTTCCTCTTCATCTTCGTAGAGGGTGCGAGTCGAAAATCCCCCCCCGGTGCTGATCCGGCAGAGTGCATCGGATTGATCCACCGTCAGGTACGAAAGATTGTCGTAGGCCAGCACCCAACGGTTCCTAGCGGCGATCGCCAGGTCCCGCAAATTAGCCACATTGGGAATCAGCGGCGCTTGACGAGGGTCAATCAACCATAGCAGCAGTCGGGCAGCGAAGGTCTTCCCCGTCCCTGGCTCACCGTGGATCACCAAAATCGGGTGCGGGTGGTTGGGGTAAAAGCAGAACAGTAGCCAGCACACCACCAAAACCCAGCCATCCTCATCCAAATTAAGCAGCGATTGCAACTCCTCTAGTGTTCCGCCCTGCTCTGGGGTTGGCAGGGGCAGCATTGTTCCAGACCGCCGAAACCGCACCAGAGGATTTGAGATAACTTCCCACCCTTCAGCGCTGACGGCGATTGTCCGCCAGTCGTTGGTACCTAGATCGATATAGACCGTGCCGTCCTGCTCCGCGAGGCGCAGGTACACCTCCCGCTCTTCCCCGTCAAAACGGGCCTGGCTCTCCAGCACCGTTAACGCCTGATTCAAGGTTTCAGAGCCTGCTGTCTTACCGTCCTGCCGAAACAGCTCTCGCAACAGCCACAGCTTAAAAGTCTTGTGGCGCACCAGGAAAGTTTGCCGTACTTCGTTGATCTCAACATCCACATAGGCCCGCTGATCTGGGGTATGGAAGTAGTGGTACGGCTGCGCCAGCTCCAGCAGCCGTTAGGAGATAACTTTTTTCTTGGGTTGCTCTTCAGTGGTTTTGCTGGGCTGGAGCTGTATTGGGGGACGTTTGGGACCAATGGCCCCCAGAATCTGGTCACCCCCTACCTGCTCAGCCGCAATCCAGTCCGCGATGTCAAGACCGTTTTTGGTAGGTAAGTTATCCCACAGGGGCGAGTCAGGAAAAGCGTAGAGCCATTGAGCTTCAGGAAAATCCTGCTCGATTTCCAGGCAGTGTTTAACCCCTGGCTTGTCCCGGTCAGGGCAGAGCACAACCACCGCTCCGGCCAAGTCTTGGCAGTAGTTTGGATAGCCGTAGTGCTTCCACTTACCTGCCCCGCCGATTGCCGTCGTTGAGGCTATCCCCATCTTCAACAGCAGGTCAACGATGCCTTCACCTTCCACCAGAATGATTGGTGTAAGAGTGGCGATCGCCGCCTGGTTAATGGGATCATCAATCCGATAGAGCCTCAGCTTTGCTTGGATCTCCTTGGGCACCCTTCTCACCCACGCCTGCCCCTTCCAGTGCGACTGGAAAAATTGCTTTTCCCCTCACCGTTATCAATCCGGGTAACCTGAACTAGCGGATGACCGTCCTTGTCGCGGTAGACAAACTCCTTTTTGGCTTTTGGCCGGGATTGCTTGGATACGGGTTCCTGGGCCGGGAAGTATTGCCCCCAGATATCCTTCACACCTCGGTACACATAACCCTGGATCTGGGCATCTCGGTCTTTGTGGGTATGGCACAGCACCACCTCATTGTTCCAGCGACAGTCGCCGTCTTTGGTGCGATCGCAGATGGGGCAAGGTTTACCCTTCCCAGACTGCTGCAACCTGCGGGAATGGCTAGAATTAGAATCAAAAGTGTTTTCATCTAGGCGATCGCTGCCTGGAGTTATTGGGGCGATCGTTTTTTGCTTTCTAGTCATCAGCTGGCCCTCCGTCCACGCTTCTTGGGTTGATTACAGGCCAGTAATGCTAAATATGATTCAATCGCCCGCTGATGGGCCGCTGGGTTATTTCGGTGAACCGCCCAATCCTTGAGCAAGGTAATGTTGTAGCGAATAAGGCGTTGATTCCACCGGTAGTAGTGGATATCCTCAATTAAGTAGCCTCGATCGCGATACTTTTTTTAGAGTCTCTGGACTGATCCCTAAAATTCTCCCGGCTTCGCGCTTGTCAACGAGAAACTGAGGAGACAACTGCTCTATCGGAATTGAGCCAGAAGATGGGAGCTTAGAACCTTCCCCAAATGGCAAGTCATGTCTTGTATCGCTATTTTTAGCCATAAGAATCCGTCCCATCCATATAGATGGGTTTTTATGTTGTCGAACTAAACCTGTATTCCCTGTCTTGAATGACTTTTAGAGAGTCATGGGCTTTTCACCTGGAGGTAAATCAAGATGGCAAGTCTAGCCAGTTTCGCTGGCGGTATTTTTTCCGCTTTTGCACACTCCTTCAAAGCTTGTAGCTCTGAAGATTCCATCCGTATCGAGTAGACTTGCACGATGAACCACCTCGACTGCGGGGTATTACTGAAAATCAGTCTAAGAGTGCTCCAGCAAATAAAGTATCCATTTACTAGGCAGGCTGTGGGGTGATTTCGACGAACCACTTTTCTAACCCTGGTAAACGACGGAACTGCTTTTCCAGGTCTGCCATCGCTGCTTGGG
>JAHHIH010000011.1 GCA_019358835.1 Tildeniella torsiva UHER 1998/13D | reverse complement strand
GTCGCCTGAAGATTTCGGGCGCTCAGTGGGACGAAGTCAACGTGCAACAAGTGCTGCATCATCGGTGCGCGTATCTCAATGGCTATTTCTCAAGGTGAGTCTTGCAAGACTGGGATGCACCCGACTGCACCGCCCCTAGAATCTCTGACTGCCGCGCATTTTGCTGGGCCATCTGCTTGATCGCCGCCTGGGTAGACACAGCAGTCTGAGCTGAGTCAGCGTGTTGCTGCACCTGGCCGATGGTGTCTTCAATCCAGGTGATTTTGTCGCGAGTGGCGACCTGTCCGGTTTGGCCCAGCACCGCATCGACCTGGGCGCGGGTGAGCTGCCGGTCTACTTCATTGGCGGTTTCAAGGCCTGCATAGATGCTGTCAGATTGGGCTAAATCGCCCTCCAGGATGGTTGCCAGTTCCGTCGAGATTTCAGACCGTACCCGGTTGGGGTCAACCAGGCCCAGATCACCCAGGGCATTTTGGATCACGCCCTCCAGATCACCGGGCAGCGGCGTGAGCAGGCCAGAGATAGTTTGCTCGATGTAGGTTTTGCTGGTCTCGAAAGCCTGGCGGAAAATGCCGAAGATGTCGGTAAAGGTGGTATCGACTTGCGAGGCGGCGGCAGGTTTGATGGGTGCTACCAGCAAGGTGGTAGCCAGGATGGGAACCAGGGCAACGCGAAGGCGAGGGTTCATGAATGACCTCCAGTGGGTAGGGAGTTGAAAGAAGATAGGGGAACTTCGGGATGGGGATTGCGCTCGGCAAACCAGCGCTCGGTGATCACCGAGAGGGGTTCACCCGACTGAATTGAGAGCACCAGCAGTCGGGCAAACTCCGCCAGGCCCGTGAAGGTATCGGGGGCATGGCGCAGCACCAGGTCTCGGGTCGTCTGCTCGTCGGGGTTATTGGCCACCGCAGCGAGCTGAGCGAAGGCGGGATAGTAGCGGCAGTAGGTGTAGAGACCGTTGTTATCCAGTAGCCACTGGCTGTAGATCCCCTCCCGTTTGGGAAAGAAGCTCTCGCTGGCATTGCGGCTGATGATGGTCTTGGGATACTTGAGAATGCGCTCAAAGCTATCCACTGCCATGGGCTGAATACGGCCAATCAGGCGAGTGGTCAGGTTTTGGAAGATCTTGGCGCTGGCGGGCGATTTATGCACCGTGTCAGGATCTTGCGCTGAGATGATCACCCGAATCCCGGCCTTGGCTCCGTTGGCACAGAGTCGGCCAATCAGGGCTCCAATTTCGTCAAACTCAAACAGGATCGGGGCTTCATCAATAAAAAAGATAGACGCTGGGGCTTCTAGGGCTCGCCGCAGGGCAGCGGCATAGGCCGAGAGAGCCAGCACAGCGGCATCTTCTTCGTTGGATAGATTCCGCAGGGCAAAGACCAGTAGTTGGGCATCGGTCGGAAAGCTGGAGGGGGCCGAGATAGCTCGCCCCACCCGGCTGGAGAGCCAGAACCTGAGCCGTAGATCGATCATGTCCAGAGCCTTCGCGATATTGCCGCCCACCTGGTTCAGATCCAGCTTCTCGGGTGTGCAGAAGTCGAGAAAGTCAGCCAGGGTAGGCATCTGTGCCCAAGCCGCTGAACCCAATCGACCTTCCATCGCCTCCAGGTAGCGTCGCTGAATGGGGGCATCGGCGAAGAAGGCATTGAGGGCCAGTACCAGAATCGAGCGAATGGTCTGGGTCATCACCGAGCTATTGGCCCCCGAACCCACAATCATGGTCAGCAGCGCCGACTCTAGGAACGACTGAAAGTCATCGAGGCGTTCTTTGCGCTCGTCCCCCGGCAGATGGCGTAGGTCGGGCAGCTCGAACAGGTTGTTGGACTCGCGGGAGATGTCGAAGTAAGCCCCACCTACCAGCTGGGTGTAGTCGGTGAAGGTCGAGGAGCCATCGGGTTTGGGGAAATCGAGGGCCACCACCGGAAATCGGTGGGCCAGCGCCTGGGTGAGGATGCCGGAGACCAGGACAGACTTCCCGGCTCGGGTGGTGGCAAACAGGCCCAGGTTCTGGTGCTGATTAAACAAATCCAGGTGGATGGGTTGCCCCCCTTCCTCGGCGATTAGCTCAAAGCCACTTTTGTCACAGGGCTGGGTCACCACCAAGGGCATCAGCCCCGGCGCTTCGCCCGTGAGGTAGAGCTGCCGCCGTCCGAAGGGAGTCGCCATCAGGGCTTCCCAGACAATGGGCAGCGTCTGGAGCCACACTTTCCAGGCGTAGTCATGCTCGCGCTCTACCCAGGCCGGGCGGCGAAAGCAGCTTTGGATATAGCGGCAGGCTTCATCCAGCTGCTCCAGTTCCGGTCGATGCACCATGAACACCACGGCAGTGTGGATGGGTAGAGCCCCTTCGAAGAGTTCTTCCTGGGCCTCAATCGAGCGCTTCATCTTCAGCTCAGCGGCCACATCCACCGAATGGCTATCTTCGGCCAGGGTAGCTGTCAGGTTAGATTGCTTCAGCATCCGCTGCACGGTGGTTTTTACCAAGGTTTCGTTGGCCCGAGTCAGCTGGCAAAAGATTTCGGTATCGGCGACCGTTTCGCGGGAGAGGATCTCCCACAGGTAGCGGAGCTGGGCTGCTTCATTGGCCCAGCCGCCCGGTTTTTCGAGGAATGTGAGGGGGGCCGCATACTGGCCCTTGACCTTGACCCAGGTTTTTCCGGCGGTGGGCACCCCCGCCCGAGTCAGCAAGGTAGTGCTGTGAATGTCCGAGTTGACCTGCTCGTGTAGGCCGTCCCCATCCAGGATGATCAGCTGAGGGATGTCGATGGGGTCACTGGCGTTAAAGCGGTTCCACAGCAGTGCCCACAGATCCGATTCACCTAGGGGTTTGACCGAAAGCCCCATCTTGGTTGAGAGCACCTGCTCCCAAAGCAGAAAGCCGTCGGTAAAGGCCTTGGTGATCACCGTTTGCATGCGTTGGTTTTTGGCCTGGCGCAGCTCTCCCGTGAACGACTTCCACAGGGTTTCGCCCCTGCTGATCACCTTCTCGATGATGTCCTGGGCTCCTTCAGAGCCCGTTTGGACAGTGTAGGTGACGTACAGCCGCAGAAACTTGGGTTTGCGCAGGCCCTGCTGGGTGAGCTGTTGGACTCTAGCGCGTTCAGCGGTGAGTAAGAACTTGAGGGCAGCGCTGGGAGCACCGCTAGATAATTGAGCTAAGGCCTGTTGGCGATCGCAATCCAATGAAAACGACCCCAAGTGAATCGTCAGCCGCTCACCGTTGGGCAAATCCTTTAGCCCTGACTCCAGTTGGTCAAAGACTATCTCTACCTGCTCATCGGTCAGGGTATTGTGAATGCCCCGGCAGTCGAAGCCAAACACAAAGCAGAGGTGCTCGCGGTTCTTGCCCTTCGTGAGGACGTAGGCTCCAACCTGCCGCCCCCGCAGCTCGATCCGCACCATGGCGGCGAGGTTGAGCGCATCTTCAAAGGGCGTCAACGTGCTGACGAACTGGCTGCCGAGCTTGAGTCGGTGTTTGCCGATGGTCTGTTTCATCGTGGGTAAACCTCAGATATCGGGCATAGCCGCGACTCCAGGTGGGAGTCGGCACAAATTTTGCGGTGAACTTCCAGCTCTGCCCCCCGGTGAGAATCCACCAGGTAGACATGCCCCAGGCGGCAATGAATCCTATGGAAATCCAGCTGAGGCTGAACCCTCGACCCAGCAGGTAGGACGCCCCTGTGATGCAGAACCAGGGAATGATCTGGTCTGCCGGAATGGGTCCTAACCGGGGTTGCGCCCCCAGGATGGAGTTAACGGGACGAAATTGAGATGTCATAAGCAGCCCAGCAATGCTGAAAGAACGGTGTAGAGCTGCACCCTTGATCTGAATGGCCGCACGGCGACAACTAGCCGGTGATTAGCGTTGTCAGCACATCGCCAGCGGTGACGGCAATGATGATAATTAGCGGTGTGCGGGCAATAGTTTGCCAGTCCTCGTCGTTGCGAGCGCTGTTGATCACCCGCACCAGCGAGATGCCGACGTAGAGCAGAAACAGGCCCCGCAGCACGTTAAAGACCAGGGGAATGGCGTCGCCCGCAGCGGTGCCAAAGTTGGTGGTCATCCAGGTCTCAGCCCCGCCGAAGAACTGGGCCTGGGCGGGATAGGCCAGCAGGGTAACCAGCCAGAGCAGCCCTAGACCCAGAAGCCGCGCAGCCTTTCGCTTGAAACCCAGCGCTTTAGAAGCCCGCCTGGATAAGGTACGGGAGGGTGTTATGTCCTGCCTCCAGGTCAGGCCAGTGATGCCTGCCACGGCCAGCACCGTGAGTAAGGCGGGGCCGTGGATGAGGACATCTAGAGCGAGACACAGGAACGCTACGACCAATAGCGGCAGGTCTGGAAGAGGATTCATCCGACCTACCATTCGTTCCATCAACGGAAAAACGTAGAGAGTTTTCATGGCTCAAATGAATTGAGTCTGACTGATGATTGAAGTCTCCTGAAATCAGTCAGGTTACATGACTCGCGTGCTCATCAACGAGTGAAGTATTCGACTCGAATTGCGTGAAGATTTGATCAATATAGCAATATTTTTTAGCGGTGGGGAAATGAGAAACTAAATTGTGGATTCAGGCTCAGACAGCTCAAATCCATGCTTAAAACCTACACAAGTCAATGAATATCGTGCCTTATTCTGTAATCTTGCGTGATGTTAATCAAGCTGTTGACCGATCTATGTAGATCTTCAAAGTGGAAACACTTTTTATACTGAGGTCATACATAATCCCTGTCACCTGAAAGTTTTACTGCCAATTATCAACGCGATTAGCGACACGCAATAACTCTATGGTTGCAGTCGAAATTGATCTATAAAAAATTGCCAAAAGCGACGTAAGTCTATCTTCTGCGGTTCCCTTGCACCGCAGATATTTTCAGCCCAATAGTCAGGCTTCAACTAACAAAATGACACAACAACTGATTTACAGACACAAAAGTAAGCGTATTGACGTCAATACGTCTTGATGTTTCTAGACTCACAATCTCAAAGGCGGCAGGGGTTTGGGTAAGGCGAGCCTTGTAGAGGTGATCAAGAGCTGGGCGTTATACGAGGAGTGAAACACAGCTATGAAGACGGTGAGTTGTTTGTCGCTCTCTGGGGGGCAAGGGAAAACGTCGGTTTCGCTGCTACTAGGGCGGCTCCTGGCGCAGCAGGGACAGAAGGTGTTGATGGTGGATGCTGATCCGCAGGCGAATCTCACTTTTTATTTGGGCCATGACGTTAAGGCGAGCGAGCCCACCCTATTGGAGGTTCTGAAGCGGCAGGTGGATACGGCAGATGGCATCTATCCGCTGGCGACGGCGAATCTGTTTCTAATTCCAGCCGATGAGGGGCTGCACAAAGCCCAGGAATACTTGTCCACCATCGGGATGGGAGCCTTGGCTTTGCACCATGCCCTGGAGGCCGTGGAGAAGCTGTTTGACGTTTGCATGATCGACTCGCCGCCCCAGCGCACCCAGATTTGTCTGTCGGTGATGGGGGCCTCTGACTGGGTGCTGATTCCAGCGGAAGCCTCTACCAAGGGGGTAAATTCACTACTGCGCAGCCTAGAACTGCTGGAGGAAATGGGGCGAATCCGAGCGTTTACGGGCCAAGTGCTGGGGGTGCTGCCGTTTCGAGATAAGTGGTTTGGTCGGTCTCAGGCAACCGATAGCCGAGAGGCGATCGCTGCCATGCAGCAGGTGGCAGGGGCTATCCCGGTGCTGCCGTCAATTGTGGAGAGTGAGCGCTACAAGCAGGCGATTCGGCAGGGGCGGCGGCTAGCAGAGATTGGGTACGCGGAGCTGGAATATCCGCTGCACAGGGTGATTGAGGCGTTAGAGCAGGGTCAGGAGAATGGCTGAGGATGCGCTGGAACGGTTAATGCAGCGGCAGCGCCCGAGTGTGCCGCCCCGTGCCGATGGGTTGGGGGCAGAGTTACCTGTGAAGTCTCCTCAACAGGCGGCGGTTGGGGACTATGGGTCGGGATATAGTGACTCTAGCGAGTCTACAGGTGTTGACGTCAGTATGTCTGTTAGCCAAGATGATGAGGCGGAGTTACCGCAGCTAGTGCGGACGACGACCCGGCTGGAAGAAGAGATTGATAAGGCCCTGCGCCACCTCTGTATGGATGAGAAAATCACCAAGGAGGTGTGGTTTGAGGCGGCGTACCTTTACCTGGCGGAGCACCCCAAGGCGATGCAGGTGGTGAATGGGGTGGCTAAGGAGCGTTACCAGCGGCGGAAGCGGGCAGCGGATTTGAGGAAGTTGGAGACGATGCAGAAGCGATTGAGGGGATAATTCACTATCCGACTCAATTCGTTGATCCTTCCAGTAATAGCATTTCAAATAGAGGGTCTCCCCACGTCATCAGTCGTAGGGAAGGGCTTCCCTCGAACACATCGGGCCGGAACGTTACCGAATAAGTTTGTTGTTGATAGACCAGTTTCCATATGTTGGGGGCTGTTTGAGAAAAATGAACTCCTTTAGATTTAAGGAGGTTCGACCGGGTAAACGTCGCCTCCACAACTTCAGGGCTGATTGCAGAGGGAGTCAGCGGTCTCTGAATCTCTTGTAGGTCGGCTTCCACATCTCGCTTCACCATGTCATCGAGGGCTGGCTTCTGGAGCGGGGCCGATAGAACAGAGTCAAACTCAGAGAGCAAAACGTCTTCTTCCTCAGCATCGACGCTCATGGTGGCCCGTTCGATGAACGTGGGCACCTGGGCCAGAATAGGCTGGAGGTTGCCGACCACAGACTCAAAGGCCCCAATGCGATCGCGCAGTTTCCGGTACACCTTGGCCTCCACCGTGCCGTCATAGTAAAAGTTGTGAATGGTGACAGTCGGATATCGCTGGCCAATCCGGTCAATGCGGCCAATGCGCTGCTCCACTCGCATGGGGTTCCAGGGCAGGTCGTAGTTAAACAGCACGCCGCAGGTTTGCAGGTTCAGCCCCTCGCTGGCAGATTCAGTACAGAGGAGAATTTTGATCTCGCCATCGCGGAACTGGGTTTTGATCAGCTCCTTGGGCACCACCACCCACTGGCCCTCGCGCCACAGTTCGCCGCCGCGCCCGGAGTAGCAGGCTACCTGGTTGCCGTAGAGTTCCCGCAATTGCTCGCGCAGAAAATCCATGGTGTCGGTGTATTGGGTAAAGGCGATCACGCTTTCCCGGTTCACCAGCTCCTGCCGCAGGGTAGCGATGAAGTGAGCCAGCTTGGTGTCTTCCCCGGTGTTCTCAAACTGTCGCAGCAGGGCTTCTAGGTGCTCAATCTCTCGGGGGTCTACGGGCTCCATATAGCCCTCTAGCCCTTCGATTACCGCATCGTCGGCATCGTCTAGATCCGCTAGGTCATCGGCGGTAAGGCCGCTGCCCTGCTGGGTAAGCAGCGAGTCGAGCCGTCGCTGGAGGGATTGCTGAATGGCGTAGAAGGAGCTGGTCAGCCGCTTGCGGTAGAGGGTCATTAAGAAGCCCAGAGCTTTGCGCTGCTCCTTTTGGGCCAGGCGGTAGAAGTGGCGCACGTAGTTGCTGACCTGGCGGTAGAGGTCGGCTTCGCGGGTGGGTTCTAAGGTGATGGCGTTATCGCATACCTCGCGACGGGGGACGTCTTTTTCTAGCAGACCGAGGCGGTAGTACTCCCGCAGGGTGTCCCGCGTGTGGCGGAACATCATATCTTTGAGGGGAGTGTTAGTGGAGAGGAATTGGAGGGAGGCAGCAATAAAGGCGTCGTCTTGCAGGTAAGTTCGCTCATGGATGATCTTGATGCGGCCTCGCCATACATCTTCGACTTGACTGGCCAGCATGCGGTCTTGCTGGTAGAGGTGCTGCTGGAGCCGGGGGCAGGGCTGACCGCCACGGGCAAAGTAGTCGGCAGACATCGTTTGCCAAAAGTTCAGCAGGTGGCGATCGGGTTTGCTGTCTAGCGACGAGAAGTAATCGCAGAAGGTATCGCCGTAGGCCCAGTGGCCTTGTAGACCCAGTACATGCAGTAGGTCAAAGACTTCGATCGGGTCAATTTGCATCGGCGTGGCCGAGAGCAAAATCAGCGCTTTGGTTCTCTCACGCAGTTGCTCTAGCAGTTGTAGCAGGCGGTTGGGAGTGTCTTTGCGGGCCTGGGGCGATTTGCGGCGGGCGTGGTGGGCCTCGTCGAGAATGACCAGATCCCAGGGTTCGGCATCAAGCAGTTCTTGCATCCGTTCCTGGCGGCGCACCAGGTGGCTAGAGGCGAGGATCAGGTTTTGGCTATTCCAGGGGTTGCCGGTGGGCTGGGTGGTGTGGCCGTAGGGATCTTTGAACTCGCCCTGGGTGTAACTCCAGAAGTGAAGGTTGAACTTTTCGCGCAGTTCTTCATGCCACTGGGGTTGGACGCTGGCGGGAGCCAGGACGAGAACGCGTTTGGCCTTTTGGGATACCAGCAGGTAGCGGAGGATCAGCCCCGTTTCAATGGTTTTGCCCAGGCCCACTTCGTCGGCAATCAGGAAGCTGCGAGGAAATTCGGCGGCGGCGCGTTTGAGGATTTTGATCTGGTGGGGCCAGGGCTGGATGGGGATGGAGCTAAGGCAGGCGCTCAGGCAGCCGGGGTCTTGGTGGATGTTGGCGATCGCCCGCAACATCTCCCGTTCCCTAGCCAGGGTGGCCTCATCGATCTGGGCCTCTGGCTCTTCTGCCTTGGCAGACTCTGGGTCAGGTATGTCTAGCTGTTCACGCTCCTGCCGGGTGAGGGGGCGCTGGTTAAATTCGTCGTCGGTGTTCCATGTAGGCTTTTGGGGTGGGGCATAGCGGATCAGCTTGCGCTTGACGGCTTCGGGCACCTCAAACACCCGGACGCTGGGGATTTGGTTGTGCCAGTGTTGCTCGAAGCGCAGCGTTTCTTCTTGCACACGGGCCAGGTCGCGATCGCCCTCCCAGGAGCAGAAGACGTGGAAGGATTCGACGTTGAAGTTCCAGCCGCCGCTGGACTCGTTGTTGGAGCCGGTGGTAGCGAGCTGGTTTCCGTCGGCGTCGGTGAAGAGGCAGACTTTCTCGTGATAGATGTAGTGGGTGTTAATGGCCTCGTCGGGGTCGAGGGGTTGCCCGTCGTGGCGCAGGGGGATGGCGATGCGGATGTCGAGGCGATCGCTCTGAATTAGCCAGCTAAGAATTTCGAGGCGTTTGAGCTGGGCAAAGTTGGTGGGTGGGGTAAGGTTGGCATCGAGGCGGGCGGCGACGGCATCGCGGAGGGTGTAGCCCTGCTGGATGGCTTGGAGGTCGGTTTTGCTAAGGTGGCAGCTCATAATCAGCCGGATGCGGCCCTGGTTGTGGAGGAAGGCCCCTAGCCCCCCGGCGACCTGGCTGAGGATGGCGCTGTTGAAGAAGCCGGATTTGCGATCGTACTGGGTGGAGCGTTCGAGGGCGGGGATGTAGAAGTCAGCGACGGGGTTACTGGTGTCGCTGGCGTAGCTGATCTTCCAGGGATAGTCCTGTAGTACATAGGGCATCAGGTCACCGTTAGGATGGATTGTCACTTAGCACAGCGGCTTTTATTAGAGCTTCGTAATCTCGTCACTAGCTACATCAACCACCAATGAGTAAACCAGCCTGCCACTTTCAGAGAGACTGGCTGACAGTGCCTCTATTCGGATTAATTCTTCTTCAGAAAAGAGATCCAAAGAGTAATATTTTTGTCGATAAGAGCCTAGGGTTGAATCGTATATAGTTTCTTCTCGAACAGCCTTATTAGACTTGAGCAGTGCATCAATTTCTGCTAAATCTTCATCGGAATCAACTAAACCTTTCTTTTGGAGAGTTACATAATAATCAAATCGGCCAACTAAAGAAATTTCTCGCTTCGCCTCATCTCTGTATGACAATCCATATGAACCTGCTCCGGAGTTGAGAAGTGTAAACAACTCTTCTCTAGAAAGACTGCTAACTTTTTTAGCTAAATCTGGGTTACCAATCCTTAATGCTTGTTCGACCTTGACCGCAAAAACGTCACCAAATCCAACCTCATTAGCATTATTTATAAGGCGTTTGACAGGATTATAAAATAGTAGGACTAAAACTAGTATTACAATCTGAGGTGAGATAGCTCTGCATCCAAAACTTAGTCTTTGGATGAAGTCCCATCCCCATCCAGTTGGTCGTAATAGGTTCTTTTTCTCAACTTCATATTCGTCTTTCGTTATCCTGCCTTTTTCTAACAGATCTGATAGCTCTTTGAGAATCTCAAGCCTTTCTCGATTCATAATAGGTTTTCCGTTCTGTGAGAAGCCTCTACAGCGATCCTATTTGGACTACTCAAAGCAAACTCTCACCTGGTTATTCCCCACATAGTGAGTCAAAATGCGGTAGTTGCCAGTTTCCTTACGAATTCGACCAGCAATAATCGCGGGATTGATTCGTAACTGCTGAGCTAGGGCAACAACAGCAGATGAAGAAGGTCGATCCAATAAGCGAGCATGCTGCCAGATTTCTGGAGAAATTAGTACATTTTTCGCTTTTTCATCAGCGTCTCTCTCTTTCTGGTCTTCCTCAATGGGGTCAACACTCAGATCATCAAAAAATGCATAATCTGTATTATTTCCCTCCAAATGTAACTGCTGGTGAGCTAGCTCGTGGCAGAGAGAGAACCAAAAGTTATCGAGGCGATCATAGCGAAGGGTTAAACCAATGACGGGTGTACCATCAGGTAGCCTTAACGCTGCTCCATCCAGATGGGTGCGTTGTAGGTGGGGTAGATAGACTAGATAAATACCATGATTGGCTAAATATTCTTTGGCTAAGCGTGGCCCTGACTCTGCCCAACTGAGCCGAACCATTTCTTGAATAAACTCATCCGTGATACTGCCAGGCTCATATTTTGCTGGTAATGGCGTTTGATTGGCGATCGCTAATACCTGCAATCCCCAAGCCTGTAAAGCATAGGGATCCATTTTGGCATTTTGACGAGCACTATCATTTTTCCGGCAAAACATTTTGAAAGCCGTATCGTATCCGCCCGCCCGTTCAATTAGGTCTCGGATAATTTCTTCGGCATGGTCAACGATATCTGCTCCCTGCTCAATCCACCCTTTCTTGGCCATTTCTTTCACTGGATACTGAGACCAATCAATATCCTCAGGGGTTTCTGGAAGGGTAGCACTCGGCTCTTGCAAAAGCACCTCAGCTGGAATCCCCAAATGGCTATGGAGAGCGCGAATCATGCTGAGGGTCAGAGAGCGTTTTCCAGCTAGCACCTCAGAAACCTTGGAACGACTGCCCAAATAGGGAACCAAGTCTCGCTGAGTTAGGCCAGACTGCTCCATCCGAAATGTAATAGCTGAGAGTGGATCTGGAAAGTTGATAGGGTAGTGTTGATCTTCGTATACCTCTACCAGAGTAGCCAACACATCTAGCTCGTCGGCCTCAGGAGTATTTGGGGCAACATCCATAAGGGTGCTAATACGCTCTAGTGCCGCCTCGTAGTCTGCCTCAGTTTTAATAGGTTTTATGGTGGATTGAGCCATATTGTTTCAACGTCAATCTGATCGTATTGTTTGTGCGTGCCCACAAAACAGATATAGACAATCTGCCTTGGGAAATTGATTTGAACGACCAATCTATATTTATTGCCTGCAATGTTAAAAACTACTCGCCCAGACTTCAAAATGCTGGCACTGCGATACTGCTCTTTAATATCTGCTGGATGAGACCAGTCAGCTCGCTTGACCTCGTGGTACCAGGCTTCAAGAGGAGCGAGGGCGTCAGCGTACTTGGGGCTACTGGCCCAAAATTGAGTTAGAGTTTTCCGGGCGATGACACGCATACGGTCTTCATTGGCTTATCCCTCCCTTGATAACACATTGTTCTCTAAATAGAATCTAATGCATTGCTCCCTTTTTGGGAACACACTTAAGTATCCTTCTTAAGCGGCTCATAATTTGGGCCTGTTTCCTTCTACCACAGCCATCTGCATCAAGGGGTATAGAGATAATCTAAACGCTATAGGTAGCGTTTCCCCCTCAAGGGGAACCAAGCCAGAAGGCAATCAAAATTCATTAAGAAATGTAAATAATTGTCCTATGCAGGAGCCTGGAGGCTTCTTGGGGGGGCGGCAAGCACGCTTCTGGAACTGCGAGAGGCTTGGGCTGCTCTAATTTAGAACAAACCCATCTGGCCTTCTTCTAACGGTAGCTCTGGCTGTGTGTAGAGCACCTTAGCCTGAATCTCGTCCATTGCCAGCCACAGGTCGGCTAGGGCTTTTTCTTCCACCATGCGCTTGCGTTCGTCGCCGATGTGGGGGATCGCCTTGAGGGCGACTTCCCAGGCGCGCATGAAGAGGTCGTTGCTGAGCAGACCGGTGGTTTTGAGGAAGCGGCGGACGGGGTCGATGCTTTGTTCTTCGAGGTAGAGGGCGATGATGGCGTGGAGGCCATCGACTAGAGCGGCAGCGGTAAATTCGTCGGGGTTAGTGGAGAAGGCGCGTTTTTTGAGGCGCTGCTGGGGGGTGAGCAGTTTGCAGGTGCCGCTGGCGGAGTCGAGCAGTTTGTGGGTTTTGTCTAAGTCTCGGACGTTGAAGCCGCCCACGGCGAGGGCGAGCTGCCGCGCTTCATCGAAGGGGAACTCGCGGGCGCGGAAGGCATCCCAGGCGAGGATGTACCACTGGGTGAGGGGGTCGAACCCGGCGGTGTCGGCTTCGAGCAGTTTGCGGAAGCGGTAGTTGGCGATCGCCTTACGAGCTTCCCCAAAGGCGACTTCGGGCCGCATTTCGACGCCGGAGCTGTCGAGCACGGGCCAGGCGCGGCTAAAGACGTTGAGGGCGGGGCCAAAGGCGCTGAGGTAGAGGTCGATGCCGCCGATGTCGTTGGCTTCAAATTCGGGGGCGCGTTGCTCGACCAGGTTAGCGAGTTCGGGGCGCAGGTCATCCCACCAGGCGGAACCGGCGTTGGGGTCGCGCTTGCGGCAGACGAGGAGCACGGTGCTGGAGACGGAGTTTTTCTGGGCCTGATGCAGGTTTTGCGGGTTCTCGGTGCTGACGGCCCAACTGGCGGTGATTTCAAAGCCTGCATCAATGAGGGATTTGGCGAGTACGTCCCAGGCACCGGAGTCTTTGTGGTTGAACTGGACGGTCATGACGCCGTCGTCGCGGAGGACGCGGAAGTATTCGGCAAAGGCGAGGGCCATTTTGGCTTCGTAGTCGCGGTTGGCCAGTTCTTCGGCTGACTCGCCCATGTTGCGGAAGCGGGAGGGGTTGGCGACGGCTTCACGGTCTTTGTCGGTGAGCTCGGAGAGGTAAAGTTCGGGGAAGATGTCGCCTAGAACTCGTTTTTGCCAAACGTAAAAAAAATCAGCCAGTTCCGAATATTGAATAGTTGCGTAATAAGGAGGATCCGTGATGATGATATCTATTGAGCTATCATCAATATGACTAAGGGAGTCTGCTGAAGCCAAGTCTATTTGAACAGACTTGATTTCATTTTGTGTATTCTCAAATATTGTAGAATTTCTTATACATTGACCAAAGTAAGAAGCGAGAGTTTTATAGTCAGAAATGAACGCGCTTGCACACCATTTCCAAAGTTCTCCGTTACCAGCTAATTCAGGGTAGTTCCACATCAAGTTTAGTGAATGCTGAGCAGAAGCTCTTTTGCTGCCTGATCGGGTCGGATCCCATCCAGACAACCTACAGTTCATATCTGCACATCTATCTAGAACAAGAGCTAGATAGGTAGCTATAGCTTCTGCTTCATAAGGCTCATGAGAAAGACTTAATTTTTCTTTGCCATCATTCAAAATCTCTACATAGGTTACTAATGTCAAGAGTTGCCTGGAGTTAAAAAGCTTATCCCATCGATCAAGTCCCTTCTGAATCATTGAACTTCTCTCTGCCGAAAGATGACCATAAGGAACTTGAATGTCAGGAATGAAACTCGATGCCTGCCATCTATCCAGGTTTGATTTTATGTATTCTTTAACTTTTGAAATAGCTTTATGATCTGATTGGGTAGGAAGCTTAAATTCAAGACTGTTTTCACCTCTCCGAAAGGCTACCGCATATAGTTGATGTCCTAGCCCTTGTTTTCCTCCTTGCGAAACTACTTCATCATCTTCAATGACGTTTCCACAACACAAACATTTCCCAATTCCCCTGCTTACTGTGTTGAGGGTGCTTGGATCAAAATCTCCTTCAGACGTCTGAATCGTCGTTCCCTTTCCCTTTCGCCCCTTCACCAACTCGAAATCCACCCGCTTTTCGGCCAGATTTGGAATCGGCTTCACCGCACACCATTTGTGCAAATTTTGCTTTTCTGGTCGCTTATACAACCACCAATTTGGGCTCAACGGCACCACCGACTCACAACTCGGGCACACCACCGTATGCGCCCACAAATAATTCTGAACCGTCTCCCCCTCCTGCGACGGAAAAAACTCCGCTAGCCGCTTTTCTGCCTCATCGCCAACCCACTTCACCCACTTATCAATCTCATGCTGCAAATCTGGCCCAAACTTTAGCGGGTACTCCATCGCCGCCTTCATCGTCACCACCGCCACCGGGTTCAGGTCGCTAGCCAGCACATTCAGCCCATACCGCACCGCCTCAAACGGAATGCTGCCACCCCCCGCAAACGCATCCAGCACCGTCGGCGTGCGCGTGCCCCAGGTCTGCTCACACAGGTCATGCACCTGCTTAATCCGCTCCGGGCTCGGCGGCGTCTTATACAGCTTTGTCGTGCTGTCCGAGTGCCCATCCACCCGCCGGTTTAGCCCCAGCAGATACTCAAACTCCTCCATCGTCACCGAATCCGGCAACAGCGAGCCCAACACACTCGCCCGACTAAACGACAGCGGCTTCCGCGAGTACCACCGATGCAGCCCCTTAAACGGGTTACCCCCATGCTCGTAATACACCTGCCTGTTCAGCAGCGTCACCGGAAAAATCTTCTCGATAAAGACGGAGGGGCGCTTCTGAGGGGTGCTTATCATAGGAACCTTAATGCTAATTTTGCTTATTAGAATTCCCTGAAGAGTTACATATAGTACCGATAATAGGCCTCATAGTGATCATTGTCTCCAAGATACTTCAGTATGTCTCCTACCCGCCTTGCAGCCCTGACAGTAATAGGATCAAATCGATCAAACTGAGTATTATTCCAATTCATTTTAGTGAGAGCCAATATTTCATTAGCCAAAAAACGTGGGGTTTGCTCCGTAGATTCACAATAAAGTTGCAAGGTTCTCGGAGGGTAGATACCTGGATAGGTTGAGAAAAAATCAACACTGCCACGAGTATATAAGATATGGTTTTTTTCGTCTAAACTAAGAAACGTTCCTCTCAAGGGTGGATATTTACCATAACGGAATAATCGCGTGTAAGATCTATTTAGGCTTAGAAGATCTGATGTGCTTATGTTATGCTGCCTAATTGCCGCCTTGAATCCGCTTAATTCTTCAGGAACAAATTTAGACGTCTTATGAATGACAATACGAGCAGGCAAAGTTTTGTGCTCACTTGAATACGCTGTTAACGAATTATTAATTAGCCTAAAAGCATCGTCTTCTTCCAGATAAGGCCTTTTATCATTCTTTGTAAGTTTTGCGGTTCCTCCCTTAAGGATATAGCCATCACCCCGCTCATTAAAAATTTGTACAGCGCTAGTATGCAAATTGGATTTACCTAAGCTTTTGTAAAAGCCAATTCCCATGTAGCATGTAGTCAAGTCATGAGAATTGCGCACTAGTCGCCAAGGTGTGCCGATAGATTTGTAATATAGTGCCGTGTAGAAATTCCACGCTCTCGTAGCCTCATCCTGAATTTGCTCTTTATCTTTTCCTTTTCCTGCTTTCTGCTGGTTTTTTTTAGCTCCATATGTATCAGGTAGAATGAGTTGAGTTGGTTGTCTTGCCTGCATTGCTTTCGCCTTCAAAAGATCGCGAAAATCAAACTTTGACTCTTCTTCAGAAGATTCAGCTTCTGCTAAGTTTCTCTCTTCCTCATCGGTAATTTCAAGTAGCGACAGGAGGCATTCAGGTATGGCACAAATCACAATTCCAGGCGCACTTTTCTGTGCAAGATATTGCAATTCCGCAAAGAATAAATCGACTGCTCTGACAATTCGCGTATTTAGATCAAGCTCTTTACCAATTTCATCTATATCGTTTTGGGAAATTATACGCTGGAGCGAAGAGTCCGTAACCCAAAAACTAGGCAGAGATTCCTCCTGATCAAAGCCAGGAAAATCTGGGAATAAGTTATATTGATTGCTAGCTTTAGCCGCAATCCCTAACCGGCAACGCTCTAGCCAAAGGCTGACACCTTCAACACTTCGAGTAGTTCCTATGATTGCTAATTTAATGTTCTTGGGTGCAGTCGCAGAGCCAAAATCAAATGGCTTGTTCCATCTCAACCCAGTTCGAATGTCAACGTGTCTCCCGCCGCCAAAAAATTCCAACTCTGGCTCAAGCAGTAAGTCAATTTCCATCATTCCAATTAAAAAGGGGTAACTCATCAACGATAAGACCTTCATCTAGCAGAGGAAAGCCCATTTCTCGAAATTCCTTATCTTCTTCGTTACTTGTCCACGCATCATCATTTATGCCATGATGAATTTCAAATGTTTCGAGCCCTCCAAACTTCAAAAATGGATAGGCAGGTTCAAGAATGTTCATTTGCGAATCTTCTTGTAGGTAATCAGCCCACATAAATACCTGACCAAAAACAGAAGATTGATACTCTCTCCTTTTGATGCTCATTAGATTTTCATCAAAAAATCTGCTCCGCTGATAACCATTACATGTGAAATAGTAAGTAGGAGTTATCTCCAGATACCATGACTCTCCAAACCGCTTAAAGTATCCTCGAAAAGCAAAATGCTTGTAGTACTTCAATTCACCTGTGGTTTTATTGAAGTGGCCTTTGAAAACATCTCGGCTCGTATTTTTGACAACGCTTTTATACGCCAACTTTCGATTGGACAAATCAGGAGTCGAACCGAAATATAGGCAATTCTTAGATTTAGAGAACTTCAGATCCTTCTTTGTCTTTTCTCTCAACGCTCTATTTAATAGCCAAACAAAGTCTTTTTTGGTCTCTGGATCTTCTGAGTTAGCCCATGATGCAACTGGTTGAAACTTAACAGTGCTAGGGGAACAAACGTTATTCCAACGTTTTTGAGATAAATCGTGAAAACTGATCAGAGAGTCCCCCTTCAATTTCCACTCACTCGGTGCCTTATTATTTGGCCTATCTAATTTTCTATAAATAAGCCCAAGGTCACCGTATTTGGATTTTCCAAAATAAATCTGCTCTGGAAGATGAGAAACTATTAGTAAATTTGAGAAAACTTTCTCTTGCTTTGGTGCTGGGGCTAAATAAAGACCTGAGTCTTTAGGAATGGCTAGGTTAATTAATGCATCTCTTGAAAAACGATCAAATCTATTCTTTTTCTTATCAAATAGAACTTTCCCTCGTTGACGAATTTTAGGATCTCTAAAGTAATCCTTTATGGAGACCCAAAAAGCCTCCCTAAGTAGAACTCTGACAACAACTAAAATTACGGGTGCGTTTCCTTGCAGCCAGTAAGTTATATCCCGCTGATCACAGGGCCACTCAAAGCTTTCCTCAGTCTCAGCCGTTAGCTTCTCTCTCTGAGTTGCCTTGCTTTGAAGCTGGATACTTAGATTAGTAGCTTCCCCAGTTGCATGATCACGTATTTCAATATGGCCATCAATGCCTGCCTCCACTCCGCCAGTAGGGTAAAAAAGAAAGCCCATTGATGCGCAGATCTCTCCAATAATGTGGATACCTCGCTGACCAATAATGGCTGATTCGCTAATCTTCTTCGGCACGGAACGATATTGAAAGCGGCTGCATCGGTACAAACATACTGAATCATAGCTAACAGTCTAGATTACGACTCGCAATCGCTGTTAAGGTTTCATGGTTTTGTAAAGAAATATTGCAAGACAGCTTATGCAAGTGGAGTTGAAGACAGCCAAATTTCTGTCTTTCAGCTCAGGTGTGTAGTTCTTCTTGCTTAAAAATTTATGCCTTGAAACAACTATGACTCTAAGACAGAAGAAGGAGCAATAATGAACCACTCATGATAAACCGTTGCCAAGTAAAAGTTTTTCCCTATTACACGATCGCACACGGCCATATACCCACTCATAAACCAGTCGTCGCCGTAGGTAGTGTCTTTCAAAAATAGGGTGAGGGAGTTGCCATCCGCACTCCAGATGGTGCGCAGAATTGTGATGTTGTCGTGGTGCGATCGCTCAACAGGCAGTAAAACCGCCCGCCCCTCAATCATCATAAATTCTGGGTCATACCACTCCAGCACAGAAGCCCAGTTCTCCGGCCCCTCATGCTTCTCAATAATGCGATCCCACCGAACAGAATTTATTGCGGCTAGAGAATCGGCACCGAGATCAGAAAGTTTCATAACTGAAGCTACCTTTGCCAAGTAACATCACAATTAGCTGGCTGCTGCTAGCTCCACAGGCTCGTAATACAGCGGCAATAGTTGCTCCGTTCTAATAGCTAACATGGCATAGGCTTGACCATCCGAACGAGAAAATTCAATTTCAAAAGCTTCTCCATCGCCTAACTCTTCAACTACCGTGCCAACTTGCCCTCGCCGCAGTAGGATTTGCCCCCCAAAAGGAAAGCGCTGAGCAGGAATATCTTCCATCAGGGCGACCATATCGTGGAGATGGATGGGCTTCATAATGTCTCCTCGCTTAAATCGGATAAACGCCGGTCAGTCGCGGATAAGCTTTATCGGGTTGAATAATCCAAGCACTCCGCACTATAGAGGTTCCAACCGCTGTCGTCATCGAGAAATCAATCACGTAGCGTTCCCCATATAGGTCAGCGGTCGTGAGCAACGCGGGTTCTGCCGCCGCTGCCACAATGAGCGCTTCAACCAGTAGGGCCTTATTGTCTAGGGTAATTCCTAATTTTGACCGAAACAATCTGGCCTTGTGTTTCCCGCTGGAGTGATTGAAGTCCAAGGCGTAGGTCTCCAGCTTCTCCACTATCTGATCCCGATTGGCGGCATCTCCGTAGGGTAGCTTCAATGCCTAATCTCCTAATAAGACCCGCATGGCCTTTAGGGCTGGGCGCTTCTTGCCATTACTCACCTTGCCAAACCAGTAGTGGGCCTCCTCATTACTCATGGCCGCAATACCCTCCGTCACGTTGGCAATCCGCTCCGGCTTAGACAACGGTTGCAACGCCTGAAACAGCAGCGCCAAATTCACCCCCGATGCCTCACTCAGTACATAGGGAGCCTGCCGCTTATAGCCCAGCGTCTTGGGGTCATAGTTGTTCGCTTTCAACGCCTGGTAAATCGCCTGCCGGGCCTGCACCAGCGGCTTGCCCTTTAGCCGTCCCACCCGCTTAGCCGCCGGGCGCTTCTTTTCCCCTGCCTTTTTGTAGGCGCACTGGTACAGCTCCAAGGCAAAGTCATTGTTGTTTAGGGGTACAACGCGAAGCTGGAAATCTTGCATGGTGTCGTGAACCCTACAAACAGCGAAGAAGACGTCAAGTCTAGTATTCTACTCTGACTCTCAGATTCATCCTATCGACGGGGTTCCGGGTCAGCGCCTGCTTAAGTCCCTGGATTTCCGACCCCTCTGAGGCCATAGGGGCATCTAGTTTGAGACTCACAGTAAGCGTCAGGCTAGCCTGGGTCTCCGGCAAGTTCAGCATGCCATTCAGCGTGCTAAAGAAGCTTTGGAACCCGCGCACATCCCCCTGGTACTCTAGCCGTACAAACTGCTGCCCCGTTTGCACCGTCACAAACTGCTGAATTTCAACCGGGTAGCGAGCTAGCAAGGGTAGGGTCGTGCCCATCTTGCGGTAGTCCGTCACGTCGCTCACCGAGAAGTCTAGGGCTGCGATCGCCTGGGGCTGATAGTCCCTCAGCCAATCTGCCAGGTCGTTGAAGACCTTGGTAGGGCTACCCTCAAAGTCCTTTTCAGTCGGCTTATTCAACAAAGAAAGGGTTTCATACCCCCCACCCCCTTCGCCGCCATTAGTTGACTTGGTGCCCCCCGCTGGGTACAGCACCACTGTCTGCACCGCCTCGCCCATTTCCCCTGTGCCGTAGTCCGCCATCACCCTAAACTGGGTTGTCTTGGCAATCTGCCCCTGGTACTCATCTGAGGGCAAAAACTGATCGCCGATAAGGCTGCCATCCTGGTACAGGCTGACCTTCAACGCCTCCTTGGCTCGCCAGCGCACCTGCACCGTTCGCTCGTCACCACCTCCGGCCAACAGCTGGGCACTCAGCTCCACTACCTTCGGCTCAGGGGGCTTCAATAGCCCCCGCCGGTAAAGCTCCGCCCGGTCAGAAAACTCGATCGTGGTGGGGACACCCACCACCGCTCCATCGGTTTTGATGTAGAGCTGCTCTCCCACCTTGAGATCCCACTGGCCTTCGCTCAGCCCCTTGCGGATCGTATCCCGCAGCTTGGACACCTCCGCATCTAACAGCATGTTCAACGCCAAATCCTTAGCAAACTGCTCCCGCAGTTGGCGGGTCGTCCAGTGGTCGAGCCCCGTAGGCCACACCTTTTGCAGCAAGTAGGCGGGAGCGTAAGGGGCGGCGTCTTCGCCACGCACCTTGCCGCAGTCCTTCAGCGCCTTCAGCACCACATCTTGCTGGTTGCGGTTGCCCTTCACAGTGCTGGCATCCTGAGCGGGCAAAGGGTAATGCATCAACCCCTTGGCGGCTTTCACCGGGTCATTAGCCGGGTAGAACAGGTGGCGGTAGGCGTTGGTCAAGGCCACCCGCACCGCCAAATCTAACTCCCCTTCCTTTTGTTTGATCTGATCCTGCTGGCTCTGGGAGAGGTCATCCATGCGGTTTGGGCTGCGCAGGATAGCCCGCACCGCCTTAAACTCGCGGGTAATGTCGATTGCCCGGTCTAGCTCCTGCTCGTTAGCCAGCAAAAACAGCAGCCGATTGCGAAAGACGCGAAACTTGCCCGACTCACCCGTGTTGTTAAAGATCTGCTCAATCAGCGCTGGCGGGCCGTCAGTGGAGCTGCCGATCTTCGCCTCGTTAAAGTCGATGATGCACAGGGCAATGGTGTTGGGGTCATCGTCCACATCGTGGGCACCCTCAGGGCCAGTTACCAGTTGAAAGAACTTGGTGGCAAAGATGGTATCGCGCCGGGTGCGGAGTTCTTCTTTAGCCTCGGTGATACCGACCTGCTCTTTCTCCTCAGCAATGATCTTGTTAATCGAGGGTTCTTCTTTGAACCGAGCTACAGAGGTTATCGGGTCTACATCAAGGTACCAGGCCACCCCGCTCAGCCGCTCCAGAGCGCGATCGACAAAGCTAATGTCTACCCCTGGGGTCAGCAGCGACAGATTCAGCTCGGTGCGGCGAATGCCCGACGAGATGCCCTGGGTGAGAGAGTGCAAAAAAATTGTGCGGCCTACCCAAGTGGAAAACGGCGGCTTACCGGCGCTAATCCATTCCTGGTCTTGCAGTTGGGCGTGGGCTTCGCGACCATTGGGGTTGTAGATGTCGGCCCCGATCGGCAGACGCATCAGAGGCCGCTGGAGCCGTGAGGTCAGATCATTGGTAATCTCATCTTCTAGCCCCACTGGTAGGTGGTGAGGATGAATCATCGGCATACGAGCATCCTGGTGCTGCCACAGATAGCGCACCAGCCGGGCAAACAGGCGCAGGGCTCCCCGCGTGCGCTGAAACTCAGGGATAGAGGCAATCTTTTTGGTCAGCAGGTTGAACAGCTCGGGGTGGAAGGGGTAGCTGTTGGCGATCGCCCTAGCGTAAGTGGCGTCTTTACAACCGTCAGGCAGGTTTACCCGGCTCGACCGAAAGGCCTGGAGGTATTCCTCCGCTGCTTTCTCCGCCGCCTCGGCACTAATGCTGGCAAACAGCCGCTGCCGCACAATGTTGTAAACCTCGATATCAGTACTGGGGCTCAGCACCCGCTCCTGCCGGGCCGAGGCCCGAATCAGCTCCTGCTGAATCTCCGCTGTTTCCTTAGCAAAGGTGTCGGATTCTGAGGCCAGGGAGTAGACAAACACTAAATTTTTGCAGGAAGCCGCCTGATCCATCAGCGAGAACAAAAAGGCCACCACCTGCTCGGCCAGGGTGCTCTGTCCCACCGTTTTGGCCTTGGCCGCCCGCAGGTGGCGAGCAATCTCATCGAGAATAATCAGCGTCGGTTCTGAGCCAATCAGGCGATCGATCACCGAGGTGCCGGGGCTAATGCGGTTTTCGTCTGCCCCCCGCAACAGTTGGTATCCGTCTATGCCACCAATTTGGTAGGCAATTTCGCCCCACAGGGTATAGGTGGTAATGCCCGTTTCGGGATGATATACTCCCGCCTCTGGGTCTAAATCCCGTCCATCCACCGCCGCCACCTGAATGGGACGATCTGGAATTAGCGAAATATCGTCCACAAAGCGGTTGAGCCCATCGATCTGTCGCCCCTGCTTGGCCATGTGCCACAGGGCAATCTCGTCGTGGGTTTTGCCGCCCCCAAAGCTAGTCTCTAGACGAATGACTGGGGAACCAATTAACCGTCCAGTCAGCCGTCCAAAGACCTCGGTAATTAGGGTTTTCAGGCCATCGGTCGGAAAGGTGTTGGCCAGAAAAACCGCAGGCTGCTGGTAGATTTGGGGAGCTTTGCCCTCCACCACAGGCCGAAGCTTGGCTGCGAACAAATCGAGAGAGAGGTCACCAGAGCGAATCTCATCCCTAGGGACGCAGGTATCAAAGACGGATTGCAGCATGGGGAAGTAACTGACGCTAGAGCAAAGGGTACAGGAGATACAATCTAAACCTCATCCTCAGAATGCCCTGGCTCACAACATAATCAAAGTGCATACTCAGGGTGCTATGAGGGTACCCCTCATCCTTATTACAACGCTTTTGGCAGAAAGCAGAACATCACCCACGAGAGTTTCATCATCTTTTAGGGCAGCCATTGGCTCACCGATCTCTGCCTGCCAACCATTATTTACCTAGCAAAGCATCCAGTAGCTACCTCAAAAACGGTAGACGCCCGGTAGACACTCTGTCTACCGGGCAAAAGCCTTTATCTATAAGCCCTTCAGCCATTTCGGTAGACGGTAGACACTTTCCTAGCAATTCCCCATTGGCAAACCCTGTCTACTTGTCTACCGTTTCGCTAGAGCCCTTGCCCATCAACGCTTTCAGCGGTAGACACCCCGTCTACCGTTTCCTCAAATCTGTCTACCGTGTCTACCGTTGTCTGCCACCGCAACCGATTCCCCATCCCATGGGTTTCCCCGTACCCCATCAAGGCTTAAATAGAGGGTTTTATAGTCAACCTTTCTATTCAGTATCCAGGACCGCCACCGGGCAAATATCGACAAGGACTACAATCAAAAGACAAAGACAACCACTCTATTAATGCAAATTGCCCTTCCCCCTGAACTAGAACAACTCATCCAACGCCAGCTCGCCGCTGGCAAATACCAATCTGCCCTAGAGGTCATCACAGCGGGCATCCACCTGCCCGACCAGAAAGACGACATCTATCAAGGGCGACTCCCCGAACTCCAGCAAGATGCCCAAATCGGCTGGGAAGCAGCCCAGCGAGGCGACCTGGTCGAAGGCCCCACTGCCATGGCCCAAATTCGAGAAAACCTGCGGTCTCGCCACGCCTCTGCCGAATAATGCCTGCTCAGTTTTACCTTACTCAGCCTGCCATTCAAGACATCGAGGCCATTGCAGACTACATTGCCGGTCAGACTGGGCTCCAGCAGGCCGAGCGCTTCCTCTCAAAGCTCGATGCCAAATTCGCCAGAATTACCCAATTCCCTAATCTAGGGCGGCCACGCGACAAAATCCTCCCAGAGCTACGCAGCCTCTCAATGGAGAACTACCTCATTCTCGGCGTTGCTTAACGCAAGTATGATTTGCCCCCCAGAATTGGGGGATTTAGGGGGCCATTCGGGGTGCCCTGGTTGTAGCCTTTTAACTCAAGGGCTAGGTCAACTTCTTCACCTCTGTAGGTGTTGTTGACCTCGTACCCATCGTGCTTGTTGCCCAAGACATCGTGTGAGAAAGTCTCCCAGCGGGTCATAATTTTAGCCATTACTCCTCTTTGCTCTTGCTAACACTAATGGCTTGCTGCAGTTCTCGAAGTAGGACAAGTACTGTTCGGTCCTCACTTGATAAAAAGGCTTGGTCACTCAAAGCCTTCACTGACTTATCTACGGTGGGCACTAAATGGTCGGGAAATTCGATCTGCATGTGATCTCTCCTACTTAAGCAGTGGTCATTGCATCATTGAGAGCGCGTTGTCTCGCATCCTGATGCTCTTTTGTGCAGCCGTCTACTACGTTCAGCCTATAACCTAACTCTTCTAATTCTTCTTTGAGATTAGTGAACTCAGGCTCTGTGCACTCGGTGGTCATCAAGAAGATTGCTTTAAGGCTGCACGCGCCGTGTTGGCCTACGTGCTCGTAGCTTAGGCGGCGTTGCTGAATGGCAGTATGAATTTGCGAAATCCGGAAGGAGTTTTCAAAGATTTGAGCCGTCGCTTCATACCCTGAATCAGCAACGCCTCATTCTCTATACCGCAACCGAATCTAGAGTAGACATCTTGCGAGTCGTCAGTGGCTACCGCGACCTAACGAGTTTGTTCACAGACAACGACGAGGAGTAATCGACTTTCGGTAGACACGGTAGACGCCCGGTAGACACCCTGTCTACCGGGCAAAAGCCTTTATCCACAATCTCTTCAGCCATTTCGGTAGACGGTAGACACTTTCCTGGCAATTCCCCCTTGGTAAACCTTGTCTACTTGTCTACCGTTTCGCTAGAGCCCTTGCCCATCAACACTTTCAGCGGTAGACACCCCGTCTACCGTTTCCTCAAATCTGTCTACCGCGTCTACCGTTGCCCGCCACCGCAGCCGATTCCCCATTCCCTGGGTTTCCCCATACCCCATCGCCTCCAGCTCTAAAAAATGAGCACGAATCACCTCCACCCCCACCTTCCGTAAACTGCGCTCATAGTTGCGCACATCCTTCGCCCGCAGCCACCCCCGCACCCGCGATAGCTGTATCAGCTTTGTATAGACCGGCTCCAGCGCCCCATCTACCGTATTGCCATCCGCATAGAGCAGCTTCACCTGGCCAATGAACCAACGCCCCAGCTTAATCGCCGCCTGCATCTGGCTCGCCTCCACCGCATGGGTCGGCAAACGCCCCTCCACTGCCGCATTCAGACAGTGAAGAATCAGCGCCAGCCGCCCCGTGTAGCCCTGCATCTTGGAGTACACCGCCTGCAAGCCTGGGTGGGTCTCCGTCACCCGCAGCTGATCCAACTGGTCATACCAATCCGCAAACAATGCCTTGGCCTCAGGGCTGAGCCGGTAGTACTGGGCCGCCAATCCCTCCAATTGCTGGTAGAGGCCATAGAGTCGCTCCGACACGTCATAGCGCACCGTCCGCCGAGGAAACGGCGCAGGCTTCAGCGGCAGCAGACACCACAAAAACCTGGCCCATTGGCCACTGGCATCCGAGCAATCCCCCATCATCTCTCGCAGAATATCGGGCTGAATCGTCCCCGTCAGGCTCAGGCTGGTGCGCGGCAGGCTAATGCGCAGGCCACTAGCCCGATCCACCTTCAACCCCGAGCCATCAAAGGCCGTCAGCAGCGACTCCTTATCGTTACCCCGGCCATTGCGGTACTGGTTCTGTCCCTTGAAGAGGCCCGCCAACTCATCCGGCGTCACCAAAATGCCCCGCTCTGGCTGTTGGGACTGAATGCGGGCGATCGCCTCCCGCGTCGCATCCGAGGTGTGATACTCCCGTGGCATCGGCTTCCTCGGGCGAATGCCTCTATCCTCCGCCCTGGTCTGCTCCCAATCCCGCAGGTCAACCTCATATTCCGAAGCCGCATACTCATACTCCTGATCCGCCTCCGCCTGAAGCAGCGAGAGCGGCCCTAAAATCTGCCGCTGAATCGGGCTCTTCTTGCTGCCCGAGGGGGCCACCAATCCCGTGAACACAATCGGCGGCACCGAGAACCCCATCCCGGAATCAATCTCTAGCTCTGTGCCCACCCGCAGCAGAGACGCCGCCACCGGCAGCAGCGTCACCAGCATCGCCGCTGGGGTGGCCCCAATCCAGTCCGCAATTTGCTCCAAGGGTTCCGCCAGGTCGGCATGAAGATACTCCCCCAGGCGCAGCTGGTAGTCGCCAATCTTCAGCAGCTGGTGAATTTCAGCTCGGCGATCGTCCCGCTCTTCAATTTGCTCCAGCTCCGCCTGCACCAGGGTAACCAGGTTACCGATATCCCTGGCCGATAGCCCCGTCTCCTGATGCCACTGAACCACCTGCGCCGCCAAAGCCAGTTCGGTAGGGCTTGTGGCCAAGTAGGTGCGAATCTGGTCTTGTAAAGCCTGCACCGACAGCCGCTTATGGTCTTGGGTAGCGCTGACCTCCAACTGCCGCCGGTCTTGCACCGCCGCTCGAATCTGCTCCGCTGTGGCCCCATCGTGAACCCAATCCGCCACATCCAGCCCGCCATGCTTCGGCAGGTTCTGCCAGCGCAGGCTGTCAGGGTAGGGGTAACACCACTGGGCCGAGGGAAAGTCCTGGGCGACTTCCTCCATATGTGCCATACCGACCTGATCGCGATCCGGGCACAGCACCAGCTGAGCCGCTTGCAAATCCTGACGGTAATCGCCATAGCTGCGGTACTTCTTCGAGCCCCCCAGGGTAGTGGTCGCGGGAATGCCGATTGCCCACAGAGCATCCGCGCAGCCTTCCCCCTCCACCATCCAGATGGGTTGACCGATGGCGATCGCATTCTGGACATCGCGGTAGCGGTAGATCGGCACCTGGGCTCTAATCTCAGGGGTCAATCCTTTGACCCACTGCTGCCCGTTCCAGCGGTACTGCACAAAAAACTTCGCACCGTTGCCCCGATCCACCCGAGTCACCTTCACCAGGGGCTGCCCGGTTCGACTGGGGTAAAAGTAATCCTGCCGCTGCTGGGGGCGAACCGGCTTCTCGGGTGAGGCGGTGGCTGCAAAGTATTGCCCCCACATGCCATCGGCTGTCGCGCCCCGGTAAACGTAGCCGTCTACCGCCCCATCCTGGTCTACATGGGTGTGGCAGAACACCACCTCCTCATTCCAGCGGCAGTCTTGGTCTTTAATCCGTCTACAGATTGGACAGGGGCGCGATCGCCCTGAATAAATGTACTGTGCCATGGTTAGCTCCTAAGTTTAGGAGCCAGGCCACCACAATCAACCAGCTGTTGTTAACCGTTAGCTGTGCCGAGGCTGGACATTTCCAATGTCTTTGCTATAGTTAAAGACACTACTTCTAGCAGCAGATTAATGCCCTGGCTGGTTCGGCGAAAACCACATCAGGATGTTGATTGGCCTGGCTTAGAAAACAAACGAAAAGATTCAGCACCCTCGCCAGTCAATGGTTAGGGTGTTTTTTCATAGGTTTTGAGGCTGAGATTTCAAGCCAGATTCTTAATCACAGACTTGATTAAGCCTTGAAGCCTTATAGTTGATTGAACGATCTTTTTATCGATGTCCAGATCGTTTAGGAATCTTGCGCTGGTTGCTCAACAAACTGGCCTGGTAGATCTCAATGGCCCGTTGGTGAGCCGCCGGGTCATGGCGGTTGTGGAGCCAGTCCTTGATTAGTTCCAGGTTGTAGCGAATGCAGCGGCTATTCACTCGAACCCAGTGAACGCCCTCGATCAACAGCCCCTGCACTCGATAGCGCCTCAAGGTTGTACCGCTGAGCTTCAGCGACTGGGTAGCTTCCTGCTTGCTGACAAATTGAACCATGGGTCATCCTTCCTCATTTATACCGTTGAGGCCAAATCTCATGGGGAGGCAGGCCAAGTTTGCCCGCCACGATCTGCTCGATGCGGCGCGATCGCTGTCGAGTCAAGGCATGAGAGACTGCCGAGGTGCCAATATTCAGTTCTTTTGCGATGCTGGTTAAAGTCCAGCCCTGCTTGCGTAGAGCTGCTTTAATGTCTTCTACATGCATAGAATTGTCTTAGCTCCATCAATATATCGATGAAGTTAGCAATAAATAAATTGCATGTCAAGTGTTATGATTTGCATCTGCAATTAATGTAACCCTTATGACTAATCCCTTACCTGACGAGACGCAGGCGGATGCCACGGAAGTTGATCAGTTTCCAGTCCGCCTAAAACAGGCGGTTGGAGACAAGAGCATTCGGGGCTTTGCCAGAGATTGCGGCTTTTCTGACACCGTGCTCCGCCAATATCTCAATGGCCAAAGCGAACCCACAAGACCGGCACTGCTCGCTATAGCCCGCACAGCCAAGGTCAGCGTTGAGTGGCTGGCAACCGGTCAACTTATTGCGGGGGCCAAAGACTCATCCAAAGCGTCAGCCGAAGATTACGTTTATAAGGATCCGCTGGCCTTTGAGACGGGCTGGCTCCGAGCAGAGTTCCCCAACGCCTTTGAAAATTTGCTGCTCACCCAAGTGGTCGATGAAAGCATGGAACCGACCCTTCAGCAGGGGGATTTAGCACTGGTGGACACCAATGATCGTGACTTAGAAACCGTGAGTCACGGTATCTACCTGCTCAAACTCGATAATCGGCTGCTCATCAAGCGCTTGCAGTATATAGCCGATGACACGCTCAGGGTGATCAGTGATCACCCTGCCTATGAAGCCTTCTCAATTCAGTCATCTGAGACATCCAGCGGCCTCAGCCTCATGGGGAAAGTGGTCTGGTTCGGGCGCAACCTATCCTAAGACCTACGCTTGGTGCTTATATTTCTGGTAAGCGAGGGCGGCTGTTGACGTTACCTGCATAATTTCGGTAAAGCGTTTGCACATCGTGTCCTGTTAACTGAGCTACTTCCACCGGATTCATACCCTTATCCAGGGCATGAGAAATCAAGGCATGTCGGGTATTGTAAGGTCTTTGGTAATCAATACCTAACTTAGTTAAAATTTTCTGCCAGCCTCGTTGGGCAAAGTTTTTTGCATCGATAGGAGCTCCTTTTGGCCCCTTAAAAACCAAATCATTGGGATTGCTATCCGCTTGCCTCAATCCCTGAAGCATTGTCTGCAATTTAGATGTCAGGGTGATATACCGAGACCGATTCGTTTTTGTGGCTTTCTGCTTGCCTTTGACTAAAGCCTCACCAATCCAAATGGTTGAGCAATCCTCAGAGATATGTTTCCAGCGTAGGCCCACGATCTCTCCAGTACGGCAACCACTGCCAAAGCGAAACTCCACAAAATTGACGTAGTGGCGATAATAACGGTTAGCTTTAAACGCCTCAACGATTGATTTGATTTCTGCCTCGGTGAAAGGCTTAGGCATTTGTTTTGGCGGAACCTTAATTCTTAAAGGCATATCTATCCAAGGATTAGACTCAACTAAAGCCTGCTCGATCCCCCACTCCCAGCAAGCCTTCAAAAGGCCAAGGCGCTCTCGAATGACGACCTTAGATAAATCTTGAGAGTCATACCAGCTGGTGAATTTTTCGGCCTCGGCTACGCTGACTTCAGCAACCGAACGAGTCTTAAAGAATTCCTCCAAATAGTTCAGCAGTCCATGATATTTATCCAGAGTGGCCGAAACGACTGTCTTCGATTTGTGCTGGATGAATTTGTTGAATAGGCCGGTGACAGTCAGCTGGCTGCGGTTGGGAAGCTGCAATTTATAGGCTCGAAGCGTTGGATCGAAATGCCCTGACATTATGTCGAGCTCGATTTGAGATGCCTTAGCCTCGGCTACTCTCCGATTCGTGACGGTGTCAGGGAGCCCGATAAACAGAAAATAGCGTTCCCCTTTGTAACGCCAGCCCAGACGCAACCGATCTCGGTCGCTAGTCACAGAGACGGTGCCCTTCTTAGCTCTAGCAGTATTAGCCATGGTGAAAGCCCTACAGAGAATGGATCGAGGGAATCTTTCGATCCAATTTCGATCCAAATTCTAACCAAAATGGCTAAAAGTGGCATAACAGCGTCTAGCCGCAGGAACTCAGCAGGGCTCTGAATCACTTTTTTGATGGGCGGTACAGCCCTTGACCTATATGGGTTTGAGAGAATGGAGAATAGGAGATTCGAACTCCTGACCTCTGCGGTGCGATCGCAGCGCTCTACCAACTGAGCTAATTCCCCTTGTGCACCGCAGAGGTGCGAATGGCTAAAGGCCAGGCTCCGCCCACGCAGCGCTCTACCAACTGAGCTAATTCCCCTGAACTTGTCAGTATTCTACCAAACCACCTGTCTACTTCTTACCCCGTCCCTTGGCCGATCGCCCCTTATTCCCCGGCTGCGTCTGATGCGCGCCAAAATACTTCTCGCTGCGGTAGCGCAGCCACACCCGCAGAGTTTGAGGAATCTGTTCTTTTTGTTCCTTAGTGAGAGTGTTGTAAAGCGCTAGCGCCTTTTCTCGCTCGCCCCGGCAGGCAGCATTGTTGTGGGCATCCCAATAGCTGCGGGCCAGGCGAATGCGGCGGCAGACTTCCTTAACTAAAGCTTTTCCCTCAAGGGGCGATTCTGGCGGCACGGGCGCGATCCTTTTGGGCGGTCAAGCCCTTAAGCTAGAACACTGTAACTATCCCTTTTCACCTTACCGCCCTCTATGAAAGTTGCCACCTGGAACGTTAACTCCGTGCGATCGCGCCTCGACCATGCGACCCAGTGGTTACAAACCAACCCAGTGGATGTGCTGTGCCTGCAAGAGACCAAGGTGGTCAACGAGACGTTCCCGACTGCGGCCTTTTCAGAGCTGGGCTACACCGCCTACATCTACGGGCAAAAGTCCTACAACGGTGTGGCGTTGCTGAGCAAGCAGCCGCTAGAGAACGTGCAGTACGGCTTTGCTCCGGTGCTAGGAGCAGACCGGGTGGGCGATCTGGATGACCAAAAGCGGGTGATCGCCGGGCTGTGGGGCGACATTTATATTGTGAATCTCTACGTGCCCAACGGTAGTTCTATCGGCAGCGAGAAGTATGAGTACAAGCTGCGCTGGTTAGCCTGTCTGCAAGAGTATCTCGCTGCCTTGCTGATGGAATATCCCAACCTCAACGTCTGCGGCGACTTTAATATTGCGTTGGAAGACAAAGATATCTACAACGCCGAGGGTAAAGAGAAACACATCATGTCTTCGCCCGTGGAACGGGAGGCTCTGCGCATAGTGCTATCCGTAGGGTTAAAGGATGGCTTTCGGCTGTTCAACGACGAAGGCGGGCACTTCAGCTGGTGGGACTACCGCACCGCCGCCTTTCAGCGCAACATGGGCTGGCGCATCGACCATCACTATCTGTCGCCGGGGCTGGGCGATCGCGCCCTCAGCTGCACCATCGACATCGAACCCCGCCGCTGGGAAAAACCCAGCGACCACACCCCGGTCATTATGGAATATGCCTAAAGGTTCCAGAGGCTGCCCGGTTAGCGCCAGCCCAAGGGGGTAAGATAGGCACATTCAGCAGGTTTTCTGCACACCAGGAGTAGCCGAAAATGGGGCTTCGGGATAGGCTCACCCGCCGGGCACTCGCTGGCGTTTTACCCGCAACCCGAGGGCGATCGGGCTCTATCTACCTGCTCCCAACCCATTCCAATCTTTTGAGCGAGTCGTAGATACAGGGCTAATGGCAATACTACACGTCAGTTGGGTTCCCCAGGCACAGCAGTTCTTTCTCTGGGCCGAAGCCTGGCAGCCCTTGCCGCCGGAGGGGTTAGCCCCGTGGGATGGTCTACACCCCCACCCCTACGCCCTGGGCCAAACTGATTTAGCCCAGGTGCTCACCGCGATGCAAAAGCAGCTGGTTGGCCGTGCTGCCACAGGTGGGGAGCTATTTCCGGCAGCGTTGACCGAGGCGGCGGGATCTGGCAAAGGAACCAAAAAAAACCTGGAGAGCAGAGGTAGACGAGGAACCTCACGCGGTACCAAAGCAGCGGCGCATCCTGTTGGCCCAATCTGGGGAGAGTTGGCCCTACCCTTGCCCGCACAGATTATGCCCTCGGCCCTCGTACCCATTCATTCCGCCCGCATCGATGCCCCGTCCTATGACTTCACCCAGGCCAATGCGGTGCTCCATCCCTGGCGTGTGCAGGGGTGGTACCTGGGCATAGCTGACTTTTTGCCAATGCTGCTGGCGTTGCCCTTGGGGCAACACACCCTCTCTGGCCCCGGTGAGATAGGGGCCGATTTGCGCTACTGGGGCCACATCGCTCGCTGGGGGCTCAACCTGCTGGCTCGGGGCAAGTTTTTGCCGGGCCTAGAGCTCACCAGCCAAACCCTCGCAGCGGGTTGGCACCCCCTGCTCGACAGTGCCCCCGACCAAGAGCGCCTGCGCAATTTTTCGCGGGCTATGCCCCTGATCTGTCGCACCCATCTGCCAACGATTGCAAAGGGCGAATTCCCGCTGGGCTGCGGGGTTCCCCTACTCGATCCCCAGCCTCAGCTGCTCACCTTTTTGGCCACCCTAGTCGATCACCAGGTGCGACAGGTCGCCCAGGTACAGCCTTCCAATGCTCTGGCCAATCTTGGCAAAGAGCTACCGCTTCAGCCCTGGCTTCAGGCACTGAGCCAGCCTGGGGGAACCCTGGAAGCCAGCGCTGCCGCCGCTGCACGCCTGCAAGAGGCCCTCACCACCTGGACTACACCCCTACAGACCCTGGCGGAAGACCCCGCCACCCAGTTTCGCCTGCGGCTGGTGCTACAGCCACCCCCCCAGCTCGAGCAGCCCTGGCAGCTTCTATATCAGCTTCAGTCAGCCGCCAACCCCGAGTGGCAACTGGGGGCCAATCTGATCTGGCAGCATCCCGTAGACGAGCTGCACCACCAGGGGGCGACCCTTAAGTCACCCCAAGAGACTCTGCTGGGAGCTTTGGGACGCGCCGCTCGGCTATACGAGCCAATCCGTGAGAGTCTGCGTCAGCAGCATCCGGCCCACTGCGATCTCGATCCGATTCAGGCCTACCAATTCATCAAGGCCTCGGCCTGGCAGCTGCAAGACAACGGCGTCGAGGTACAACTTCCCCCTGGTTTAGCCCAAACGGCCGAAGACGGAGCCGGGCGGCTGGGTCTCAAGGTGCAGGCGGAAGTGCCGCCCCAAAACCAGCGGCAGCGGCTCGGGCTCAAGAGCCTGCTCAACTTTCGCTGGGAGCTGTCGATCGCAGGGGAAACCCTCTCTGCCGCCGAGTTCGAGCAGCTGATCAACCAGGGCTCACCGCTGGTCGAAATCAACGGGCGCTGGGTGGAGCTCAAGCCCCAGGATGTGAAGGCAGCGCGGCAGTTCTTGGCGGGGCAAAAGACCGCCACACCCCTCTCGGTGGAAGACGCCCTGCGGATTAGCACGGGCGACACCCAGCTGATCGACCGGCTGCCGGTAGTCAGCTTTGAGGCCACCGGGGCGCTGCAAACCCTGATAGAAACCCTCACCACCGGCAACCAAACCCTGGAAGAAATGGAGGCCCCCAGCGGCTTTAAAGGCACACTGCGGCCGTACCAGGCGCGAGGAGTGTCGTGGTTAGCCTTTCTGGAACAGTGGGGGCTAGGGGCCTGTCTAGCCGACGACATGGGTCTGGGCAAAACTATTCAGCTAATTGCTTTTTTGCTCTACTTGCAAGACAACGGCTGGCTAGAGACCCCGGTTCTCTTGGTGTGCCCCACCTCGGTGCTGGGCAACTGGGAGAAAGAGGTGAAGCGGTTTGCCCCCAAGCTCAAAACCCTGGTGCACCACGGCGATCGCCGCCCCAAGGGGGCCAGCTTTGCCAAAGCCGTGCAGGGGAAGCACCTGGTAATCACCAGCTACGCGCTGATCTACCGCGATCTCAAACCCCTTCAGTCGGTGAGCTGGCCCTGCCTAGTGCTCGACGAAGCGCAGAACATCAAAAACTCCGACGCCAAGCAGTCTAAAGCAGCCCGTCAGATTGAGGCCCAGTTTCGCATTGCCCTCACCGGCACCCCGGTGGAAAACCGCCTGGGTGAGCTGTGGTCGATTATGGACTTTCTCAATCCGGGCTACCTAGGGCCAAAGAATTTCTTTCAGCGCCGCTTCGCTACCCCGATTGAGCGCTACGGCGACACAGCCTCTCTGCGGGCGCTGAAGGGGCTGGTGCAGCCGTTTATTCTGCGCCGCCTCAAGACCGATCGCAGCATTATTCAAGACCTGCCTGAAAAGCAGGAGATGAGCGTGTACTGCGGTCTCTCAGCCGAGCAGGCCAACCTCTACCAGCAGACTGTCGATGCGGCGCTCGAAACCCTGGACGACGCCACCGGGGTGCAGCGCAAGGGGCAGATTCTCGCTCTGCTGACCCGGCTAAAGCAAATTTGCAACCACCCGGCCCAGTTTTTGCAGGAGCCGAGCCTGGGGCTAAAGGGGCGATCGGGCAAACTCCAGCGGCTGGATGAAATGCTGGAGGAGGTGATTGCCGAGGGCGATCGCGCCCTGATCTTCACCCAGTTTGCCGAGTGGGGCAAGCTGCTCCAGCGGCACTTGCAATCCTATCTGGGCCAGGAAGCGCTGTTTCTCTACGGCAGCACCACTAAAAATCAGCGGGAGGCCATGGTCGAGCGGTTTCAAAATGACCCGGCGGCCCCGCGCCTGTTCATTCTCTCCCTCAAAGCCGGGGGCGTCGGCCTCAACCTCACCCGCGCCAATCATGTCTTCCACTACGATCGCTGGTGGAACCCGGCGATCGAGAACCAGGCCACCGACCGCGCCTTTCGCATTGGCCAGACCCGCAACGTGCAGGTGCACAAATTTGTCACCACCGGCACCCTCGAAGAGCGCATCCACGAGATGATCGAGAGCAAAAAAGCCCTCTCCGAGCAGGTAGTCAGCGCAGGCGAAGGCTGGCTCACCGAGTTCGACACCGACCAGCTGCGCAACCTGCTGCTGCTCGATCGCAACGCCATCATTGACGACGACGGCGAGTAGCTGCAACGGCCATTCCACGGGGCAAAGGCTAAGTGGTAGGATTGGGCTGAAGCGCTGGTTCAGCGGGGAGCGCCCAGCCTCCGGCAGCCCGGTTACACCACTGGCACAGATCGGAGTGCAGATTGAGGTCGCTGGGGTTATTGTGATGGATGGCCCAGATTGGTTGCCCCAAGCTACCCGGCCAGACAGTTTTCATTGGAGGTACACCATGACATCCCTTAAGCAATTTCTGAAGCTGGCCGCCCTGGGGCTAGCTGCCGTGGCCACAGCAGTAGGTCTCAGCACCGCACTGCCCCAGCCGACCCAGGCGCAGACCGGGTTAACCATCTTTGGCGGCGTCGAGGCTGAGTATCGCCTCAGATACATGATCGACTTCAACTACCCCTTCAGCACCAACTCCCGCTATTACCTCAACATCATGCGCACCAAGCTGCCGCGCGATGTCATTTCCCTAGAAATTGACTACCCCGACACCTTTACCGAGGTGGGCGGCCGCTTTAACCCCGATGCCATTGAGTTACGCAAGGGTGACTGGCGCGGAGGCGAAGTGATTCCGGTCAAAGCCATCGACTGGATTCAGGACGAAAACCGCATTGAGATTATCCCCGAGCAGCCGATTGAGGCCAATACCGACCTGGTGGTGGTGCTCTCCGACGTGCGCAACCCCCGCCGTTACGGCTACCACTACTTCAATCTGAGAATGATGTACCAAGGCGACGTGGTCAACCAGTACGCTGGCACCTGGCCCTTAGAAGTTGCCTCTGACAGCAACCAAGGCCGCTAGGGGCCAGCAGATGCTATTATATGAGACCGTGAATTTTTAGCAGAAACAGGCAAAGAGGCTAAGCCATGAGCAAGCGCACCCTAGAGGGCACCAACCGAAAGCAGAAGCGAACCTCCGGGTTTCGCGCTCGTATGCGCTCCCACACCGGCCAGGAGGTGATTAAAGCTCGCCGCCGCAAGGGCCGGGCTAAGCTCGCAGTCTAGGGCTGGCTGGGGTTAACCCATTCACTGTTGACCACTGTCCAATGGATCATTGCATGGCCCTGGGGCTACCTTAAGCTCCAGGGCTACTGCTGTGTGTTGAGGATCGGGGCGTGCTACCCAAACACCATCGGCTGCGGCGATCGCGGGAGTTTTCCCAGGTCTATCGGCAGGGCAGAAAAGCGGTTTCTGCCCACCTGTTGGTGCGGGCGTGGTCGCTAACCCCGGTGACCAGCGCCAAACCCGTGGCCGACAGCGCCCATAGCTCGCGCATTGGCATTGTGGTGAGCCTCAAGGTGCACAAGCGGGCGGTAGTGCGCAACCGCCTCAAGCGGCGAGTGCGCGCCGCCCTCCGTACCTTACTGCCCCGCCTGCATTCTTCGCAGTGGATCGTCATTAGCCTAAAGCCTGAGGCAGCTGAGTGCGAATATGGCGAATTTTTGCGAGAATTAGAGCAGTTGTTCACCAAGCTAGAGGTACTCCATGGGCATTCGTGAGGATGTGTTTTATGAGGGCGGCCCCCACATTGGCGATTTAATCCTCAATATTTTGCTGGGCTTCACCGTTATCTGCCTTCCCCTCACGGTTGGAGCCATTACCCGTGCCCTGTGGCTGCGCTACCGCATCACTAGTCGGCGCATTTCGGTGACCGGCGGCTGGATGGGGCGCGATCGCACCGACCTGATTTACAACGAAATCAGTAAAGTTGTCACAGTGCCTCGCGGGCTCGGCCTCTGGGGCGATATGGTCGTCACCCTCAAAGACGGCAGCCGCCTAGAATTGCGCTCCATGCCGCGATTTCGGGAGGCCTACGACTATATCAATGAGCGCATCTCCCCGGCGGCCCAAACCGTCAGCGGCACCACCGCCAAGAGCTAACTACGGCAATCCCAACCCGTTGGGGCGGCTTGCCTCCCCAACGATGGGGTAGATTAGGTAACTGAGCAGTTAACGTCGTATCCCCTGTAGCAGGGTTCAGGTGCCCATGGATTTTGGAATTGGATTTCTGACCAACAACATCATGTTGCCGATCCTAGATTTTTTCTACGGAATCGTGCCCAGCTACGGGTTAGCTATTGTGGCCCTCACCCTGGTAATTCGCTTTGCCCTCTACCCCCTCAACGCGGGCTCCATTCGCAACATGCGGCGTATGAAGGTGGCCCAGCCCCTCATGCAAAAGCGCGTCAAAGAGATCCAAGAGCGCTACAAAGACAACCCCACCAAACTTCAAGAGGAGATGAGCGGGGTCTACAAAGAGTTTGGCAACCCTCTAGCGGGCTGCTTTCCGGTGCTGCTGCAAATGCCCATTCTCTTTGCCCTATTCGCCACTCTGCGGGGGTCGCCGTTCTCTGACATCAACTACGACGTCAACGTTCAGGTCTTTCCCCAGGAGCAGATCGAGCAGATTCAGCCCCAAATTTTTAGCACCCCCCCCAAGGCCATCTACATTTCTGACGGGTCTCACTTCCCCATTTCGGCGGTGGTGCCCGGTGGCAATAAGCTGGTTGTCGGCGAAAAGACCGACGTGCGTCTACAAACCGCCGATGGCCAAAGCATTGAGTCTCTAGTGGCCGAATCCAACGAAGACGTAGCCAGCTACCAACCCAAGTGGGAAATCGTTAAAGGCGAGAATGTTGTGTCGGTTGATGATGCGGGTCATCTCACCGCCCTCACCCCCGGTGAAGCTACGGTACGGGTGCAGGCTCCCGGTCTAGCCGCCAACAAAGGGTTTTTGTTCATTAAAGCCCTGGGCCGCATCGGTGTGACCGGTGAAGACGGTGCCATCCACTGGGATATTTTGATCATGATTCTGGGCTTTGGGGCCAGCCTGTACCTTAACCAGGTGCTCTCCGGCCAGGGCTCCACCAGCACCGAAAACTCCCAGCAGGCCGCCGTTAACAAGTTCACGCCGATCATCTTCTCTGGCATGTTCCTGTTCTTTCCCCTGCCCGCCGGGGTGCTGATGTACATGCTGATTGCCAACATTTTCCAGACTCTGCAAACGTTTATTCTCTCGCGGGAGCCCCTGCCCGAGAATCTGCAAAAAATTGTCGATGCTGAAACTAAGGTTGAGGAAGATCGGCAGACCCTGCCCTTTGAACCCGGACGTAGTAAGAAGAAAAAGGCGTAGCCCATGGCCACCGATGCTGCCACCGCTGGCGTCAACTGGTTAACTACCCTGCTCACCATGCAGGGATTGACCAGCACCGTCACCGCTCACCCGGTCGAAGACGAGTCGGGAGAGAGCTGCTGGCTCACCATTGCCGAAGCGCCCCTATCGCCCGAGCAGGTGCAGGCGCTAATCGGCGACGGCGGCGCAGTACTTGACTCGATTCAATACCTGGCCAATACCACCCTGAATTTGGGCAAAAGCCAGGAGGAGCAGCAGGCCTTTACCATTGAGCTAGCGGGCTACCGGGCTAAGCGTCTGGAAGAACTTAAGTCTATGGCGGCGGATGCCGCTGAGCGGGTGCTAGCCAGCGGCGAAGAGTTTGAGATGCAGGGGCTGTCGTCTGCCGAGCGGCGGCAAATGCACCACTTTATGTCGGCCCATGAGGGGCTAGCCACCTTTAGCCGAGGGCGCGAGCCCGATCGCCGCCTGGTGGTCTGTCTAGCAGGCCAAGCCCCCGAGACCGAGGGTTAGGCTAAGCTAGCGCCACAGTATGTAGGACAAAGCAAGCCGTGGGAGGTATGACCAATGGAGAAAGTGTATATACCCCACCTGCTGCAGCGGCCCGAGCAGCTGCTCACCGTTGACCTAGACGCTCACCTGGCCGATCTAGAAACTCTGACTCCGGTGCGGGGCGAGCTGACCGTCACCCACCAGGGCACCTATTTAGAGGTGAAGGCCAGGGCCGACACGATTGTGACGCTGACCTGCGATCGCTGCCTGCAAGCCTACAATCACCGCGTATCGCTGTCGGCCCAAGAGCTGATTTGGCTGGAACCTGACCCCGACCCCGCCACCCTACCGCTCGAACGGGAGGTGGCGGTGGAGGATCTGTTCGAGACCCTGCCCCCCAACGGCTACTTTTACCCCGAAACTTGGATCTACGAGCAGATATGTCTGGCGCTGCCCATGCCCCAAATCTGCGACGAAGACTGCCCCGGCATTGAGCTGCGAGGACAGGGGGCGATCGCCGCTCAACCCACAGATCACCGCTGGGCAGCTCTGACCCAGCTGCAACAGCAGTTGCAACCACCGGATGCTTAGCCCTGTGGCCTTGGCGTTATCGGCCATGATAGATCTCTAGAGCTGTCACCCCTATGACCACCAGCAATGACCGACTAGACCGCATTGAGGCGCTAGTCGATAAAACTACCCAAACAGTGCAACAAAACGCCGAGGCGATCGACAAGCTGACGGACGACATTGGGCGTTTTAACGAGCGGTTAGACACCTACGAGCAGGGTATGCGCTGGGTGGTGCAATTGGCCTTTGCCCTGCTAATTTCGGCAACGGTGGCCCTAATTATCAATGCAGCGGCATTTTTGGTGAAGTTGCTATTGCCGTCTTAGGCGTTTTGACATGGGTTTTACCGACGAACTGGGCCTGCTAATTCGTGCCCGCTACCCGATTATTTACATTGCCACCGCCGAGGAAGAGCGGGCCGAGGCCGACATTGCCGCTTGCGCCGCCGCCCAGGGCAACCGCGCCCTCTACACCTGGGATTTTGTCGATGGCTACCAGGGCAACCTCAACGACGCCGGGTTTGGCAAGCGCAACCCGCTGCAAGCGCTAGAACTGGTGGAGAAGCTGCCCGCCACGGCTCCAGCCATCTTTGTGCTGCGCGACTTCCACCGGTTCTTGGATGACGTTGCCATTTCCCGCAAGCTGCGCAACCTGGCCCGCCGCCTCAAGGCCCAGCCCAAGACGCTGGTCATTCTCTCGGCTCAGCTCACCATCCCCGATGAGCTGAGCGAGACCGTGACCGTGCTGGAGTTTACCCTACCCGATGCCGCCGCCATTCGGCATGAGGTGCGGCAGCTCTTGGGCTCGACCGGCACCGATCTGCCGACGCCCATGCTGGAGGAAGTGGTGCGCACCTGTCAGGGGCTGTCGCTGGAGCGGATTAGGCGGGTGCTGGCGCGGGCGATCGCCGCCCACGGAGCCTTTGACCCCAACGACCTTGACCTGATTCTCGACGAAAAGCGCCAGAGCATTCGCCAGACCCAAATTTTGGATTACTACCCCGCCAAGGAGCAGATCTCTGACATCGGCGGGCTCGACAACCTCAAAGACTGGCTGCTCAAGCGGGGTACCGCCTTTTCTGAAAAGGCTCGTCAGTACGGCCTGCCCCATCCGCGCGGGCTGCTGCTGCTGGGCATTCAGGGTACGGGCAAGTCGCTGACCGCCAAGGCGATCGCCCACCACTGGCACCTGCCCCTGCTGCGGCTGGATGTGGGCCGCTTGTTTGGCGGTCTGGTGGGCGAGTCAGAGGCCCGCACCCGCCAGATGATCCAGCTAGCGGAGGCGATTTCTCCCTGCGTGCTGTGGATTGACGAAATCGACAAAGCCTTTGCGGGCATGGATGGCCGGGGCGACTCGGGCACCGCCAGTCGGGTCTTCGGCACCTTCATCACCTGGATGGCGGAGAAAACCTCCCCGGTGTTTGTGGTAGCTACCGCCAACAACATTCAGGCCCTGCCGCCAGAGATGCTGCGCCGGGGTCGCTTTGACGAAATTTTCTTTGTGGGGTTGCCCGGCCAGGGCGATCGCCAGGCCATTTTTGAAGTGCACCTCTCGCGGCTGCGGCCCCAAACCCTCAAGACCTTCGACACCGCCCGACTGGCCTACGAAACCCCTGACTTCTCGGGAGCTGAGATCGAGCAGGCGATCGTCGAGGCCATGCACCTGGGCTTTAGCCAAAACCGCGACTTCACCACCGACGACATTCTCACCGCCGCCAGCGAAATGGTGCCCCTGGCCCGCACCGCCCAGGAGCAAATTGAAGCGCTGCAAGCCTGGGCGGCGGCGGGTAAAGCCCGCATGGCCTCCCGCAGTGGCCTCGACTCGCGGTTTCGCCCGGCCTTGCCCGATGCCGATTAGCTCCCCGATGCCGATTGGCGAGAGGTGCTGTACCATTGGCAAACTGTAGACCTACATCGGCCCGCTACCGTCCATGAAAGGATTTTTCATTGGCCTGTCAAAGTTGATTTTGGGGGTTGCGATCGCCCTCATCCTCCTATCGATGGCGGGGGTGGCCACCGCGCGCTACTTCATGGGTCGCCTGTCGGTGTTGCCGCCCAAACCGCTCTACGGCGATGAAATGCCCGTCCCCGCGCCTGAAGCGAACTCTGAAGCGGCGGCGGAACCCGCCGTCGAGCCGCCCCCTGAGCCCACCCCAGCGGTAGAACCGCCCCCCGAACCCGCCCTGGAACCCGGTGCCTACAACGCCACCGTAGTGCAGCCCATTGGCCTAGTGATGCGCGAAGGCCCCGGTGTAGAGTTTCCCCAGGTGGGAGGTGTGGATGTGAACGAAGCGGTGGTGGTGCTCGAAGAACCCGCCGACCAGTCTTGGGTGAAGGTGCGCGTGGTGTCTAACGGCCAGGAAGGCTGGGTCAAAGCGGGCAACACCCGTCGCGCCGAATAGCTTCAATCCCTCAGCCAGAGCTGTTTTTGCCCTAGAGTCGTTACCTTCCCTTGGGAAAATGTTAACTAATCTAACCAAGCCTTAAGCTTGGTATCAGTTCCCCGGTGCGGTCTCATTTGGCCCCAGGCAGGGTGATAGCGTGAGGTCTGAAAAGCAGCACTAGAGCTAGGTATATAGTTTCTACCTGGAACTGCAACGGCCTTCTCCTGCGTCATACCCCACGTTTAAGAACCCATGCATAACCTACAAAAAGACTGGATTGGCTCCATTGCGATCGCGGCTCTAGGGGCTGGCGTGATTACGACCTTTGCGGTTGCCCAGGGGCAAAATCCGCTAGTGGGCCTGGCCATTACTGCGTTTGCCGCCGTGTCGGCGGTGGCGATCGACCACTTTCTGTAGAGCCTGCCCTCAAGCACACCTCTGTTTCGAACTCCATACCCCCCATGATTGGCAGCACACCGGCTGATCGTGGGGGGTATTGGTTGGTGAGGCGGTGAAGCACAAACACATTCCCCTCAGCCTAGTACCGCTACGCGGAGTTCAAAATGCAAAGTTCAAAATGGAAAAATCCTGAGGTAAGGGTATTTCAAGCATTCTGAACAGCAGAGTCATTTCTGCTGCAGCGTACTAGGGGAATGTGTTTGTGCTCCATTCCGTCAATTCAAACCCTGCCAGATGAGCCACAGCAGGGCCAGATGGCCTGGGTAAAAAGCATAGAACCACCGCGCCTTTGGCCCTCTCTCCCCATTGGCCAGAAAGAATAGGAGCGGGACTACCAGCGCAGGCAGCTGAAACGGCCCCCCATACCTCCAGGCATCAACCAGGTGCAGCCCAACCCAGGCTAACGCCCACAGCAGATTGGGACGAAAGTAGCGGGTAAGCACGATCAGACCGATGCCGTAGCCGCCGTAGCCCACACTGCCTAGCTCCGTTAAAACAGCCGCCGCCAGCCACACCGGGAGCTGAAGCCGGGGAAACCGGCGGGCAAACCGCAGGCAAGCCAAGCCCACCAGCAGCTGAAATAGGATGTTTAGCTCAGTCGTGCTAAACGTTGCCTGGTAGATGGGCTGGGTCACCACGCCCAACACCGCCAGCCTGAGGCCGTAGCGCCCGGCGTCTCGGGTGTGGGCTTCGCCCTGCACCAGCAGCCAGACAAACAGTGGAAAGCTGAGGCGTCCAATGATGCGAAATGCGATCGCATCGGGGAAAAACACGGCCCCGACGTGATCCACCAGCATGGTCACCGCCGCTAAGACCTTGATCTGGTAGCTGGTCAATCCCCTAGGGAGAGCGCTGCGTCGTGACTGCAATAGTGGAAATCCTGCCGGTTGGTAATCTGTATCTCTGATCTAACACGGGGGGACGCAACTGTTTGTTCAGAACAGCGGTAGATTTGAGGCAGTCTCTCAATCGACCCTATGCCCATTGTTCTGCCGCTGTTTGCCAAAGCCTTTTTGACCCTGTTTGTGGTGATTGACCCGGTGGGGCTAGCGCCTTTGTACCTGGCGCTGGTGAGCGATCGCACCGAGACCGAGCAAACCCAGATCGCCACGCGAGCGGTGGCGGTGTCTGCCGGTATTCTTCTCGCCTTTGGGCTCACTGGGGCTTACGTGCTGCACAACCTGGGCATTAGCCTACAAGCCTTTCAAATTGCGGCAGGGTTCTTGCTGTTTAAGATCGCCCTCGACATGATCTTTGTGCATCAGGAGCGCGAGACCGAGGCTGAGGTGCAGGAAGCGGGCACCAAGCAAGACGTCAGCGTGTTCCCCCTAGCGATTCCGCTGATTGCCGGGCCGGGGAGCTTAGCCAGTATTTTGGTGCTATCGCGGGAATCGACCAACTATTACCTGGGGCTGAGCGTGGTGCTGGCGGCGGCGGCGGTGGTGTTGCTGCTGTGCTACCTGTTTTTGCTGCTGTCGCGGCCTCTGGCTAAGGTGCTGGGCCAAATTGGTATCAACGTTGTCACCCGAGTGTTGGGGGTGCTGCTGGCGGCCCTAGCCGTGCAGTACATGCTGGATGGCTTGCTCAGCCTGCTTCAGTTGCCCCCCGCTCAGGCCTTTGGCCTCGACACCCCTACCCCTGATTCTTAAGCGAAAAAAAGACGCCCCGCAGGGCGTCTTGTAACACTCATCAGGACAGGTAACGCAGATTAACGATTGCCGGGGGTGCGACCACCCTCGTCGTTGCTGCCGCCGCGGGGACTGGAGTTGCCGGGGTCACAGCCCTCAGCACCATTGCCAATGCCCTGGTTGCAGTTCTGTCTGCTGCCATCGTCGTCATCGTCGTCATCGTCGTCATCGTCGTCGTCGTCGTCGTCGTCGTCGCCATCACTGTTGTTCACCGTGCCGGTTTCCGTAGTGGTTTCGGTGGTGGTGGTGATGGTCTCAGTCAGACTAGAGAAGTTGCTGCTGTTGACGATGTAGGCCGACTCAATGGTTTCGACCTTGCCCATGTAGGCCAGAGCCTGGTACACAAATCCACAGGCCTCAGAGCGCGAGACCGTTTCAAACAAATTTAGCTCGGTAATGGTGGGATAGTTCACCAAAATGCCGCGCTCGACCAGGGCCGCGATGATAACGCGATACTCGCTGGGGATTTCACTGGCGTCGCTGAAGATGCTCAACAGGCTATCGACCGACTGCCCAGAGGTGACTTGGGTAATGTTCATCCCCTGAGCCAGCATTACCAGCATATCCAGGCGGGTCATGGTGCCGTTGGTGTCAAACAGCCCGTTGGAGATATCTAAAAAGCCCATGGAGTAGGCTTTTTGGATAGCGCTGTAGGCCCAGTAGCTGCTGGATACATTGCGCAGTGTGACGGTTTGGCGCGAAGCGGGCATGTCAAAGGCCTGGGCAACCATCGCCGCGAATTGCGCGTTGGTAAGGCTGTTGCTCGGTAAGAAGTTGCCGCCAGGGAATCCGCTGACGACGCGGATGGCCGAGAGGCGATAGACAAAGTCGCTCGCCCAGTAATTGGTGGAAATATCGCTAAAGCTGACCTGGTTGACGGTGGTCGTCGTCGTCGTCGTGCGCTGCTGGTAGATGACTTCGCCCGATTCTACGTCGTCATCATCATCGTCATCGTCATCGTCGTCGTCATCATCTTTGGTGTGGGCCGCATCAAGGGCCTGGTCGAGCAGAGCTTCGTCTTTGAGCCAGTTAAAGTTTTGAATGGGGCCTTCGGCAGCTAGAGCGATCGCCGCCCCACTGCCGATGGTCAAGGTGGCCAAAATCGCCGAAAGCGGTGCTAAACGCAGTAGCTTAGCCCAGTTAGTTTGAGTCATTCTCGTTCATTCCCCGTAGAGTCGTTTGGAGTGTAATGGTGATGAGGTAGATAGACACTCCCGCAGTGCCGCCTAAACTAGGCGACTTCCGCAGTCTGCCCGTCTCATCAATCGAAATCGCAATGCTCCTCATTGCTGAGCTTCCATGACGCGCCCAAAACCCTGATGTTGCAGGGCCAGAGGCACTTTATAGAATTCCTATGCAACCTTTACAATTCTTTGATAAACAGCGGATTTTTGCCTTTATCAGAGATTTTTCCGTTACTTGATCGAGAATGCTTCTGTCAACTGAGTTTTCTCTTGATTTATAGTGGCGATCGCCGGGTTGAGCAGAGTTGCCCCAGACGAGGGAACCGGCGGCGGGAAGATTCGGCATTCCCATAGGGCAGTTTTGGCGAGTTCAGAAGCATCGCCAACTGGGACGCCGAGCGGGCGATCGCCCAGAACCGCCTTATCACCCCGCTTTGTACAAAAGATCCCTTTTTATATATGGAGACTTAGGGCTCTGTTGTGGTTGAAGTTTGGAAGTGCAGGCTCTACAACGGGTCTCCTAACAAGAACTATTTTCGACACAAAAATGATTGGCAAGAGTAGCTGATGGCGATCGTGGTCAGTTGGGTATGTTGAATGTGCGGATCTAGCAGGGCTAAAAGATAATGAACAGCCACTTTGCCTGCTGCATTGAATAAAGCTTTAGTGAAATCAACAGAAAATTTACGGATACCTTCAGTTGCATTCGGTACGACTAGAGTAAAGCCCCTAAAATAACCATGAGCCTAGAACAAGCATTTCAATCGCTGCCTCCAGATGCAGCAGAGGCTGTTGTCGAGTCTATTTTCTCTAAACCTTTCCTCAATGCGTTGGGCTTTAGTGACGAGGAAATCGTACCTAAGTTTGGGATTGGAAAATGGGCTGTTGACCAAGCAGCGCGCAAGAATACCGGAGATGATATTTTTCTCCACACCCAGAACGATCCCTACCTTTACATGGAGGTTAAAGGTAGACCTGCAAATCTTTCAGGCGAGATGTATCCTGACCATCGTGATACTGTTCTTCAGTTAAAAAGATATTTGCTTGCTCCGTCTTCCAAATCAGTGAAGTGGGGGTTGATCATGAACTCCCTTCACGTTCAACTTTTTCGGAAACATGGAAAAATTGTTCACCCAGTCACCTCTTGTCTATCCCTTGAAGGAAACCTGAAGCAGGTTGTCAAACTCCTTAGGCAACACATAGGAAGTCCGCCCAAAGCGCTAACTATTGCGCTATATAACAACAAGGGCGGCGTAGGCAAAACCACTACAACTATCAACCTTGCTGCAACCTTAACGCTGTATAAAAAGAAGGTTTTGGTAATTGATTTTGATCACAACCAAAGCGATCTTGGCGATGCCCTTAATCTATCGCCACTCAAGAATAAAGTCTTAGGCGTTTTGAAAGGAAAGAGTGCAAACATTAGAGATATTATTACTCCCTATAAGTTAGAACATCCTTCTTTGAAGGAGCCTTTAGGGTTTGATGTTATTACAGCTGATGATGCATTTTCTGGAGAGTTAGACGAGGCTAAGCTGAGGCAAATTGTAAAGCTACACGACTTACACAAGGCGCTAGAATCTCTCAAAAACGATTACGACTACATTTTGATTGACTCTCCACCAAACTGGCGTCTTTTTGCCCAAAAGGCAATCTATGCTGCTGATGTGGTGCTGATTCCGGCTCGCCATGACAATCTCCACTCTCTCCAGAATGCCAGCACAGCAATTACTCAATTCATTCCAGCAATGCGAGAGAAGCGACGAGCAGTACAAGAGTCTGGCCCTATTGTGCTGCCTATTTTTATGAACAACACACCCACAAGATCCGCACCTTTTCAGGTCGCCTTGATGCATAATGCTATTAAGAAAATAATTGTCAAATCTAAAAGCGAAACGGGTTTTGACCTAACTCACTACTTCTATCCAAAATACTGTAAGGGTCAGAAGAACTTGGATATGGTTAGCGTTCCTTATATGGCTTATATCCCCAGGGCAGATTTCATGCATATGCCCGCTGCTTTTGCGTTCAAGCCTGCCCGTGAGCAATACCAAAACCTTGTAAAGGAGTATTTTCTCTAATGAGCTTTTCAGATGTTGGCAACCTGATGTGCCTGCCCTTTGATGAAATTGAGTCGGGTGAGCCCACCGATGTCCATGAATACCTGATTCAAGCGGCAGCTAACCAGCTAGGGCCAGATGGGCGAAACTGGATTCCTGTCATTGTTAAAGAAACTGCCCCCGATCAATATCAGGTGATTGGCAATAGCTTTGTCTATGCTGTGGCGGCTGAAGCTGGGCTGGCTGAAGTTTGGTGCATCATTGCCGATGATTTGCCAGAAACTGTGGCAATTTCTCGATCGCTGGCGCAAGAGGTTCTGCCTAAAACAAATCTTTCTATCGCTAGCCGTGAAGAGATTTCTGCGGCAGTAGACTATGTGCTGCACCAGCCTGCCACGCCCCTGAAAGGGGTCAGCCATGCTTCTCTAGTCGCTCGTCTCGATGAAGCACCTCGGCAATACTGGAAAAACTTGCAGCCGATTACAAAGCTGGGTTGTCGAATCACAGGCGGCAAAAAGCTCAAGGCTCTGGAGGAGGTGTTTTATCTAACGCCTGAGCCAATGCCAGAGGTGATTACAGACCGAAAGATTCTGGAGACTCTGACTACTCAGCAGCTCAAAGACATGGCCAAAAAGCGCGATGTTAAGGGCCTTTCTAAGCTCAAAAAAGCTGATTTAGTCGAGTTATTAGCCGCCGCTTGAGGTCATGTTCAAGAAACATTCTCTCCGGTAAAGGGCAATGCTCATTAACTAGCTGCGGCTGTAGGCCAGCGGTTGATTTAAGCTGGTGGCTTGGAGCCGCAACTCATTTAGCTTAGCCATTGCGCCGCCTGTGGTAATGATGTCCTGAGCTTGGGCTAGCCCCGCCTCTAACGATTCCGCTGCTCCCCCCTGCCACAGATAAAACCCGGCATTCCACAGGGCGGTTTTAGCTAGCTCTGAGGGGTTGCCGGAGAGGATATCGAGCAGGCGATCGCCCAGCGTCTCCTCATCCCCCAGATCCACATCGTCGCCCTCAAACCCGTAGTCGCGGGGGTGCAGTAGCAGGCGATCGGTCTGCCCCGGATGGTTGACCCCCACGATCGCCGTTCTTCCCCGCGCCAGATCGCAGCTGCCCTCTAGCCCCTTAACCGTAATCCAGTCGGTTTGGCCCCGCAGGGCAAAGGTGCCCTTAGCAAACTCCTCGGTGGGCGGGTGCACGAAGCCCATCGCCAGGGTGTGGGGGCCAGCATAGGGCGACCACAGTAGCTCTACCGTGGCAAAGGGGGGGCGTTTGCCAATTTGCTCGCGGTAGGGCACCAGCCCGTGGGCCAGTGGAAAGTGCTGGGGCAGGTAGACAAAGCCGAGGCCAGTGCGGTTGAGCAGGGTGTGGGCTTGCTCTAGACTGTGGGGGCGCAGATCAACGCCCAACTGTTGCCACAGTTCAATCAGTGGAATCCCTTCTTTAGTGGGCATGCGATCGCCCCCGTGCATCACCACCGGCACCCCCGCCGCCGCCAGCACTAGGGCGGTGATGGGGGTGACCGGGGCAGTGCGCGATCGCCCGTCGTAGGGGCAGCTTAGCACCAGGGTAGGGCGGCTGTAGGCGCTGTCAGGAGCGATCGCGGGCATAGTCGGCCCCAGCGCTGCGTAGGCATCCAGGACACCCGCCAGCTCATCGACAGTGGGGCGCTTGATGCGGTGGGCAATCATAAACGCGCCAATCTGGGCCGGGGTAGCCGTTTGGGTCAGCATCATGCGGGTGGCGGCTTCGGCCTCAGCCCGGGTCAGCGCCCTGGAGGTGTGGCTGCCGCTGCCGACCTGCTTGAGCAAATCCCGAAACTCATGGCTCATAGAGACTGCTGACCCTGGGGAAAAGGGGTTCGTAAAGGATGATTACCTAACTGTAAGACACCGCTGCGGGTCTAGGGCGAATGGGGGTAGCCAGGCTCTGCACCAGATCGTGAAACCGCTGAATGGGGGGAATTACCAGGCGATCGCGGGTGGTCACCAGCACCACCGAGCGGGTCAGCACTGGGGCTTCGGTGGGGCGCACCGCCAGGGTGGGGTCGTCATAGCAGTCGGCCAGGGCCGATCGGGGCAGCAGGGCGACAAAGTTGCCCTGGCGAATGACGCCGCGAAAGGCATCGAGGGTATTCAGCTCCATCGCCGGGTTAAACACCTCGCCCCGGTCTTGAAACTGCTGCTGCACCAGCCGCGCCATGCCGTAGCCGTCTTTAAAAATAATCTGCGGAAACCGGGCCAGCATCTCCCAGGAGATCGCAGGCTGACTGGCCAGGTCGTGGTTGCCCGCCATCAGCACCTCAATGGGCTCCTCAAACAGGGGCGTCACAATCATTTCGGGCTGGGTGGTGAGGCGCGGGTTATCCATCACAATGGCCAGATCGACCAGGCCGTCGCGCAGCACCTTGAGGGAGCGATCGCTGCCCAGGGCCGTCACCCGCAGCTGCACCTGGGGATACTCTGAGCAAAACTGCTGGAGCACGGGCGGCAGCACCGTGGCACATACCGACTGAATTGCCGCCACGCACAGCTCGGGCTGCTTACCGGCCATTAGGTCGGCAATATCTTTAGACACCTGCATCCAGTCTTGGGCAATGCGCCGGGCCTTGGGCAGCAGCCGCTCGCCCGCCACCGTCAGTTTGGCCTGGGCGCCGCGATGAAAGAGGGGCGCATCCAGCTCGGCCTCTAGGGCCTGCACCTGGCGACTGACGGTGGATTGCGTTACCGCGCACTGCTGCGCTGCCGCCTGAAAGCTGCCGGTTTCAGCCACCGATAAAAATGCCTGGAGCTGCTCTATGCGCATTCTTGACAGGTATCCACGCCACGACTGGGCCTAAACGACCCAATGAGGTTCTGTTAGGTTGCCCTTGTCTTGATTAGCAGATCGCATCCCCGCACTTGGTATCAAAAGTTGCGTTCCCGGCTCGGAGGATAGGGATTCTAACCGCAAAACCCTGGGCTGCGGAGCTGGATAGACCGCCCCGAGGCTGACGCAGCAGACATTTACTCTAAAATTCTCTACACCTTTAACGTGCTAGAACCCAGCAGGTGAATCGGCTCTATTGGGATTGCAGCTGGCGCAGAGCCGCTTCGGCGTGAAGCTGTACGCCGGGGTCGGGATCGTGCAGCAGCGATCGCAGCTCAGGCTCCAGAGCAGGCTCACCCATCTGCCCTAGAGACAATACCAGGTGGCGGCGCAGAGCGCTGTTATCAACTGTGGGGGGCAGCGATCGCAGCCAGTTCGCCAAAGATGAGGTCGCTAGGGGACGATGCTCGGGGGTCACTGCGGCCATGCCCTGCACCAGGGCCAGCCGGGCGGGATGCTCCAACCGATCCCAGGCCTGAATTAGGCCCGCTAGGGCCGTGGCGGTGTTCTGCCAAGTCAGGGCCTGCACGGCAAAAATTCGCAGCGCTTCAGCGGTGTCGGGGGCTTGCAACAGTTGCAGCAGCGGCGCTGCCGCCGCCCCATTCGACAGTCGCCCCAGGGCGTAGGCGGCCTGTTGGGCAACCCGCTCATGCTCGTCGCTTAGCAGCGGGGAGAGAGCGTCGATCAGCTGTTGAATTGGCAGACGCGATCGCATCCCTAGCAGACCGCGAATGGCTGCCGCCCGCACCGCCGCCGCCGGATCGCCCAGACTCCACTGCACTATCGGCAACAGCGTGGGATCGGCAAAGGCGCTGAGAGCATCGAGGGCGGTGGCTCGCACGGGCGATCGGGCATCTTCCATCGCCAGCTTCAGCAGGGGAATGGTGGTGGGGTGGTGAATGCGGGCCAGCGCCTGCACTGCGGCGGGTCGCAGAGGTGGGTGAGCGAGCTGCTCGCCGAGGGCGGCGATCGCCGAGGGGCCTATTTGGGTCAGGGCCGCTGCCACCGCCTGGCGCAGGTCTTCATCGGTCGTGGTGGCAAAGGTGTTGACCAGGGCGGCAATCACCTCGGGGCGATCAAACTCTCCCAGGGCGCGGGCCGCAAACCAGCGGGCTTCCCAATCGCAGGCGTCATCTTGCAGCATGGCCAGTAGGTCTGGCAGCGCCGCCTCCCCCAGATCACTGACCTGGCGCGACTGCTCCCAGCGATCGTGAAAGTCTCCGGCGCAGAGCTGTGCCACTGTGGCCCCGGCCACCGCCGGACGGGATGAAACTGCAAATTCATCAAAAGGGGACACAGAACGCTCCTGATTGGCTCTGGGATCTGGCAAGGGCTCAGAAATCGGCTTTGGCCCTGACCCTCTACACCATAGGGCCTGAACCTGAGTTTCCCAAGCGTTGACTATGCAGTTCGCGCAGCCGCCTCTTGCGGAGGCTGCATGGTGCTAGGAAAAACGTATGAGTCTATACAAAAGCCAGCCTAGAGCGGTTCTAGGCTAGCCACACCTAACCCTAGGCTGGCTAAGTCGTTCTGTAGCGATTGAGGCAGTAGCCATCTGGGGGAGCCTGGGAAACTTGCCCCAGCTAGGGCCTCAGGTAGGGAATACGTCGGTAAACGTCTTGCTACAACGGTGTACCAGTGACCACTTCTATAAATACGGCCAGCACAGCGGCCACCGCCAAACTCAACAAGTTTGAACAGTTCAAGGCCGACAAAGACGGGCTGCTGGTCAAGCACGAGCTAGAGCAGTTTGCCCAACTGGGGTGGGAAGCCGTAGACGACACCGACCTCACCCATCGGCTCAAATGGCTGGGCATCTTCTTTCGCCCCGTAACACCGGGCAAATTCATGCTGCGGCTGCGGCTGCCCAACGGGTTGCTCAGCGGCTACAAAGCCCGCACCCTGGCGGAGGTTATCCAGCGCTACGGCGAAGATGGCAGCGCCGACATCACCACTCGGCAAAACCTCCAGCTGCGGGGCATTCTGCTCGAAGATATTCCCGATATTTTTCGGCGCATGCAGGCGGCGGGCCTGACCTCCATTCAGTCGGGGATGGATAACGTGCGCAACATCACCGGGTCACCGGTCGCCGGGCTCGATGCCAACGAGCTAATCGACACCCAGGGCCTGGTGATGAAGGTTCAAGACATGATCACCGCCAACGGCGAGGGCAATCCGGCCTTTAGCAACCTGCCCCGCAAGTTCAATATTGCCATTGAGGGCGGGCGCGACAACTCCATCCATGCCGAGATCAACGACATTGCCTTTGTGCCTGCCTACCGGGAGGAGGTGCTGGGCTTTAACGTCGTGGTGGGGGGCTTTTTCTCGGCCCGCCGCTGTGAGGCCGCCATTCCGCTCAACGCCTGGGTGCCGCCCGACGACAGCGTAGTCGAGCTGTGCCGCGCCATTCTGGAGGTGTACCGCGACCACGGCCCTCGAGTGAATCGGCAGAAAGCCCGGCTGATGTGGCTGATCGACGAGTGGGGCATGGATCAGTTTCGCGCCGCTGTGGAAGCCGCCTACGGACAGCCGCTGCTGTCTGCCGCCCCCACCGACGAAATGGACTGGGACAAGCGCGACCACATTGGCGTGCATGCCCAAAAGCAGGTGGGGCTCAACTACGTAGGCCTACACATTCCAGTGGGTCGGCTACAGGCCAGCGATCTGTTTGACCTGGCCCGGCTGGCGGAGGTCTACGGCAGTGGCGAACTGCGCCTGACGGTCGAGCAAAATGTGATTCTGCCCAACGTGCCCGACTCGCGGCTGGCGGTGCTGCTGCAAGAGCCGCTGCTGGAAAAATTCTCGATCGCCCCCTCGGCCCTAACGCGATCGCTGGTCTCCTGTACCGGGGCGCAGTTCTGCAACTTTGCCCTGGTAGAAACCAAGCAGCGCGCCCTGGCCCTAGCCGAGGCGCTCGACGGGGAACTCACCCTAACCCAGCCGGTGCGGATTCACTGGACGGGCTGCCCCAACTCCTGTGGCCAGCCCCAGGTGGCCGACATTGGCCTGATGGGCACCAAGGTGCGCAAGGACGGCAAAACCGTGGAAGGGGTCGATATCTTTATGGGCGGCAAGGTAGGTAAAGAGGCTCACCTGGGCGAAAAGGTACAGCAGGGCATTCCCTGCGATGAGCTGCACGGGGTGCTGCGATCGCTGCTGATCGACAACTTCGGTGCCCAGCCCAGGAGTGGTGCCGAATCCCACAATGGCGTGATGGTGACGGCGGACTAAAAAAATGTCCTGCGGGCCAACGGCCCCAGGACACACAGTTTGCATTTGAGGCAAACGTAGCACAGTCCACAGCGCAGTGGCGAGAGCAAATATTAGGTTTTCACAACCTTGTGGTTTTGAACGTTCTTGGAGTGAGGTGTGCTTGAGATCCGAACCGATCCCCCCAGGTATTTGCTGTAGGAGATGCCCTCGGTAGCCCTCCTTAGAAAGGGGGGAATGCAACTCTTTTTTCTCCTTAGGTCTCCAGTTACGACGGCTCCAAATCCAAAATCGCCAATCCAAAATTAGGGCAGACACCCAGGTCTGCCCCTACCCCTCCACCCCCCACCCCCTATGACCGATCCGGCTAAAACCTTGTGTCCTTACTGCGGCGTGGGTTGCGGCCTGGAAGTCTTGCCTCCGGCCCAGCCCAACAAGCCCACCAACCGCGACGCCGCAGGCAACCCGCTGTGGCAGACCAGGGGCGATCGCGCCCACCCCTCTAGCCAGGGCATGGTGTGCGTCAAGGGGGCCACCGTAGCCGAATCCCTCGATCGCGATCGGCTCAAATACCCGATGATGCGGGCCTCCCTCGATGACCCCTTCCGGCGGGTGTCGTGGGAGGTGGCCTTGGATGCGATCGTCAGCCGCATTCAAACCGTGCGCCAGGAAATGGGGCCAGACGGCATCTGCGTCTATGGCTCGGGCCAGTTTCAAACCGAAGACTACTACGTGGCCCAAAAACTGGTGAAGGGCTGCCTGGGCACCAACAACTTCGACGCCAACTCGCGGCTGTGCATGTCATCGGCCGTGGCGGGCTATATCCAGAGCTTTGGCAGCGACGGCCCGCCCTGCTGCTACGCCGATCTGGAGGCCACCGACTGCGCCTTTTTGATCGGCACCAACGCCGCCGAGTGCCACCCCATCGTCTTTAACCGCCTGCGCAAGCACCACAAGCGCCACGGCCACGTCAAGCTGATCGTGGTTGACCCCCGCCGCACCGACACGGCCAAGGCCGCCGATCTGCACTTGGCGATTCGCCCCGGCAGCGACATCACCCTGCTCAACGGCATTGGCCACCTGCTGCTGCGCTGGGGCAGCCTCGACCCCGAATTCATCGACGGCTGCACCCAGGGTTTTGCCGCCTACACTGAGGTACTGCGCCACTACGAGCCAACCATTGTGGCCGAGCGCTGCGGCATTACCCTCGCCGATTTAGAAACTGCCGCCCGCGCCTGGGCCGAAGCCAAGGCCGTGCTATCGATGTGGTCGATGGGGCTCAACCAGTCGTCTGAGGGGACGGCCAAGGTCAGGTCGCTGATCAACCTGCACTTGATGACCGGCAACATTGGCCGACCGGGGGCCGGGCCGTTTTCCCTCACCGGGCAGCCCAACGCCATGGGCGGGCGCGAGGCCGGGGGGCTGTCCCACATTTTGCCGGGCTACCGTCTGGTGAAAAACCCCGACCACCGCCGCCAGGTGGAAGAGTTCTGGGGATTGCCCGCCGAGCAGATTTCCCCGACACCTGGCCTCTCGGTGGGCGAAATGATGCTGGCCCTAGAGCACCAGCGGGTGGGCCTACTGTGGATCGCCGCCACCAATCCAGCGGTCAGCCTGCCCGACCTCAACCGTACCAAGGCGGCGCTGCGCCAGTCGCCCTTTACCGTCTACCAAGACGCTTACTACCCTACTGAAACCGCCGAGTTTGCCCACCTGCTGCTGCCCGCCGCCCAGTGGGGCGAAAAAACAGGCACCATGACCAACTCCGAGCGGGTGATTACCCTCTGTGCCGCCTTTCGCCCACCCCCCGGCGAGGCCCGCCCCGACTGGGAAATTTTTGCCGAGGTGGGTCGCCGCCTGGGCTTTGCCCACCAGTTTGACTTCGCCACCAGCGCCGAGGTCTACCGCGAGTTTGCCCAAAGCACCCAGGGGCAGCCCTGCGATATCACCGGCATTAGCCACGATCGCCTGGCCAGCCTCGGCCCGATTCAGTGGCCCTGCCCTGACCCCGAAACCACCGCCACCGCCGCCACCCGCCACGACAAGCGTCTCTACACCCGAGGCATTTTCAACACCGCCGATCGCCGGGCGCGCTTTGCCGCCCTGCACTCTAACGGGTTAGCGGAACCCCCCGACGACCAGTACCCCTTTGTGCTGACCACTGGGCGGCTCTACGGCCACTGGCACACCCAAACCCGCACCGGGCGCATCGAAAAAATTCAGAAAATGCACCCGGCCCCGTTCCTAGAGATCAACCCCCGCGATGCCCAGCAGCTTCAGGTGCAGGGGGGCGAATGGGTGGAGGTGCGATCGCCCCGAGGCACCGTCCGACTGCCGCTGCTGGTCACCCAAAACATTCGCCGGGGCACCCTGTTTGTGCCCATGCACTGGGGCAGCCTGTGGGCCGAGAATGCCGAGTGCAACGCCCTCACCCACCCGGTCGCCTGCCCAATCTCAGGCCAGCCCGAGCTCAAGGCCTGCGCCGTGCATGTCGTGCCGCTGAAGCGTCCCGAGGCGACAACTGTCGCCGCAGAAACTTTACCCGAGGCTACAGAATCGTCTATTCTCTCAGCAGCACCCACCTCTTAAGCAGTTAGCAGCGATGGCAAACTGGGCCAGACGGTTGATTAAGCAACTCGAAAATGACACCTTTTTGAGTCGCCTGCACCAGTTTGAAGGCAGTGTCTCAAAGGCGCTCTCCCTGGGTATGGTGATTGTTATTTTGGCGATCGTGTTTGATCTGGCCTGGGTGCTGGTGCGGTCTATTTTTACCACTGCCCCCGGCGAGTTTTTAGACCAGACCGTAATCGATATTTTTGGCCTCTTTTTAACCGTGCTGATCGCCCTGGAGATTTTAGAAAATATCACCGCCTACATCCGAAAACACGTGGTGCAGGTCGAGCTAGTGATCGCCACGGCCCTAACGGCGGTGGGCCGGAAGTTCATTATTCTTGACTTGGAGGATGTGTCGGGGACGACGCTAATTGGGCTGGCGATCGCCGTCTTTGCCCTGGCTATCAGCTACTGGATCGTGCGGGTCAGCCACCGTTGATGAGTTCTAAATGTTGAGTGTTGAATGACTGAACTCAACACTTAAAACTCAACACTCAACACTAGGAACTTCCTCACAAATAGCGCTGAAGGATTTCGCTAGTCTGTCGTCCAGTCTGCTCCCAGCTAAAGGCCTTCACCCGCGCTAGCCCAGCTTGGTGGAGCGTCCGCCAAAGAGTATGGTCGCTGGCCACGGCGGTCATCGCCTCGGCCAGCGCACCGACGTTGTAGGGGTCAATGGACAGCGCTGCCTCCCCAGCCACCTCGGGCAACGAGGACACGTTGGATGTAATTACCGGCGTGCCACAGGCCATTGCTTCTAGCACAGGCAGGCCAAACCCTTCCCACAGGCTAGGAAATACCAGGGCGATCGCCTGGTTGATCAGCCGCGGCAGCTCGTCGTAGGGCACGTAGGCCAAAAACTGAACGCGATCGCCCAGGCCCATCGCCTCCACCTGGGCTTGCAGGGCTGGCGTATAGCGGGGGTCGGGCACTCCAGCAATCAGCAGCTTAACGTCGGGCAGCGAGGTCTGAGCAAAGGCCTCAATCAAACGACCTAAGTTCTTGTAAGTGTAGTGGCTGCCTACGTAGAGGAAGTAGGGCTGGCGCGGCAGATCTAGCCAGTGATAATGGCTATTATCGTAGGCCAACGGAATCACCGTTGTTTTCCCCGATGGTTTACCAAAAAAGTGATAAATGTCCCGCAGGGTTGACTCTGAATCGCAAATAATGTGCTCAGCCTGGCGAATCACCTGGGGCAGATAGTGGCGAAAGTACAGCGTCAGCGGCGACCCTGCCTGGGGAAAGTGGAGGGGAATCAAGTCATGCACCGTCACCACCGTTCGGCATGATGACCAGAGCGGGGCTTCGGGGATAGGCGAAAACAGCAGTTTTGCCCCAAGCTGTCGATACAGCCTCGGCACCTGAAACTGAGTCCACCACAGCCGCCGGGCATGACCCTGCTTGCCTGCCTCCGTGGTAGCGCCCTGGGGTGAGGGCCGGTGGCGATGGCCGGCGATCGCGCGATCGCTGAGCATGCAGCTGTCTTCCACAGAAAGATGCTGCACCAGATTGAGCGCATAGACCCCTAGCCCCGTTGGCTTAGTGGGAACAAACGCCAGGTTAATCAGCAGCGAAGCCTCGGTCATGCAAGAGTCGTTTTAGGATGTGTTCTATGCCTGCGATCGCCTAGCTGGTGCCTACCCATTCAGCGTTTTCAGATCGTGATCAACCATCGATTCAATTAAGCGCTGAAACGAATATTGGGGCTGCCAATTTAGCTCGGTTTTAATCTTGTCAATTGACCCCACCAGTTGCACATCCTCATCGGGGCGATAAAACGCCGGATCGACGCTGACATACTGCTGGTAGTCCAAACCCAAATAGCTAAACGCACAATCGACCAGTTCACGCACCGAATGGGTCTTGCCGCTGGCGATGATGTAGTCCTCGGGGCTCTCCTGCTGCAGCATTAGCCACATCGCCGTCACCACATCCTGGGCATGGCACCAGTCTCGCCGGGCATCCAGATTTCCCAGCCGCAGTTCCTTAACCAGGCCGAGTTTAATCTGCACCGCTCCCCGGGTAATTTTGCGAAACACAAACTCAGCCCCCCGTCGCGGTGACTCGTGAGTGTAGGTAATGCCGCAGCAGGCGTACAGATCATACTTTTGCCGATAGTTGACCGTCATCCAGTGAGCATAGGCTTTGGCTACGCCGTAGGGGTTGCGGGGCCTAAAGGCGGTGCGCTCAGTTTGAGGAGACTCATCGGGCTGGCCAAACACCTCACTGCTTGAGGCTTGGTAAAAGCGGGTGCTGGGCTTGCAGCGCCGAATCGCCTCCAGCAGTCGAGACACTCCCAGGGCTGTGTACTCAGCGGTTAAGGCGGGCTGAGTCCAAGACAGGGGCACGTAGCTTTGGGAGGCCAAGTTATAGATCTCATCGGGCTGCGTCTGATCGATGGCGTCAATCAGCGAGAACTGGTCTAGCAGATCGCCAGATATGACTTCAATTTGATTCGAAAAATGGCTGATGCGCTCAAAACTGCTGGAACTAGAGCGCCTGACCATGCCGCAGACCTGATACCCCTGCGACAGTAAAAGCTCAGCTAGGTAAGATCCGTCTTGGCCAGTCAGGCCCGTAATCAACGCTTTCTTTGCCATTGAAACTACTCGCTAAGATCCCTAGGGCTGAGCTTATCTATAGTAGTGAACGATAGGCCGCCAGCGTCAATTTAGCCGTGCGAGTCCAGGAAAACTGAGCTGCCTGCTGATAGCCCTTGGCAATCATGGCCCGGCGGAGGGAGCGATCGCCAATCACCCGCCCCAGTGCCTCCGCCAGGTCTTCCACGCTGGTGGGGTCTACCAACAGCGCGGCATTACCAGCAACCTCGGGTAAAGACGAGGTATTGGCCGTGACCACCGGGCAGCCCAGGGTCATAGCCTCAAGCACCGGCAGGCCAAAGCCTTCATAGAGCGAGGGATAGGCAAACACATCGGCATTTTGGTAGCAGTAGGCCACCTCTGCATCGGAGAGGTAGTCGAGATGGCGAATGTGATGCTGCCAGGGAGAGGCCGCGATCGCCTCAAAGATCGGCTCAAACTGCCATCCTTTTTGACCCACCAGCACCAGTTGGTGATCAATTTGGCGATTTGTTTTGAGCTGGTCAAACGCCTGAATCAGACGCACCACGTTTTTTCTGGGTTCTAGGGTGCTGACGAAGAGAATGTAGGGGCGATTCGCGAAACCTAAAGCCTGCGGCATCCCAGAAACGGGAACTGACTCGGAACGAATATCTGTGCCGGAGTCGCCCAAATCAACCGCCGCCAAGGCATAGCTCCCTCTCACGGTATCAGCTGCATAGCGGCTGGCTAACGGCGTCACCCACACTCGTTCGGGGGGTAACCCCAACAGTTCAACAATATCGCGCTTAGAGCTTTCAGAAATAGTGATTACCAGATCGGTCCAGCCCAGGCACTGCCGCACCCGCTGTTCATAGGTGCGCACTACCGCCGTCACGTACTCGGGGTACCGCAAAAACGACAGATCGTAGATCGTCATCACCCGCAGGCTATGCCGACAGGGATAGACCGCATAGTTGGTGCCATGATAAATATCGGGCTGACCAAATCGATGCTCTAACTGCCCCAAAATCGGATTTCTGGGCACTTGGGCCAGCAGATTGAGCAGGCGTACCGGTAGGGGTAAAACGGCCACGTCGTCATAGGTTTCAAGCACCTCAGGCAGCGTTAAATTGCCTCGCAACCAGTTTTTAGAACTGGGTTGATAGGCGACACCGAGACTAAAGTTTTCAACTACTTGCAGCGATCGCAGCGCCCCCAGCAGATTCAGTACGTACAGCCCCACCCCGCTGGGCTTTGGCAAAACTGGAGTAGCGTCTACAACAAACCTGACCATGCCTAAACCAGTGCCAAAATGTCTTCACGCCGAAACCAGGCGCGGTCAGGCACCAAAAACCAAAACATCATCTTAGGAGCAACTTTCAAGAAAGCCAGCGGGTTGTGAGCTATTAACTCCCGGCATGAAAACTGCACTAATAGGCGCACAAAGCGATGGGTTTGGGTGCGATCGTAGCGGCTAATACCGTAGGTTTTCTCTACCTTAACTAGCGCATAACCCAGCAACCAGTTAGCAGGAATCACCCCTAGCTTATTCTCCAACATACGATTGATCTCGGCATGGGCAACTAAAGTTTGACCCATGGTTTTGTTCGAAGCATACATCCTAGAACCTGCCAGCTTGTCAGACAAGAAATAAAAGTCAGTATGCTCACCATATCTCAGCCACAGTTCATAATCCATGCAGTACTGGAGCGATTTATTCAGGCTACCGTATTTTTCGACCAGAGAACGCCGGAAAAATACAGCTGGCTGACAGAGATAGCAAGACTCCTTGAGTCTCTTGTAACTCCAAGGCTCCGTTGGAAATGCCTTTAAAACCTCATCTTTTTCTCCAATCCAGTCAGCTTTCCCATACACAACCTGAACCTCCGAATACCTGGAGAAAATATCTTTTACTTTCTCTAAGGCTCCAGGATAGTAAATATCATCAGAATTAATCCACGCAATAATATCGCCTGTAGCTTTTTCAATACCCTTATTGACAGCATCAGCCTGTCCAGCATCAACCTCTGATACCCATATGAGCCGATCGCTGTAGGTATCTAAAACATCAAGAGTTTCATCTTTGCTACCACCATCCATAACAACAAACTCAAAATCTACATTTTGAGCCAGAACACTTTTGATCGTACGTTCAATAAAACAACCTTGTTGATAAGAAGGAGTAACAACACTAAACGTTAGATTCATGACGAGTAAGCCTGACAGATTCAACTATCCAAAGCTCGATTGCCCTTTAAAAGCAGTCCAACCGAGCTAACCTAACTGCTGTCATCAGCCAATGTCTTTCTCCGAGAAAAGATTAGTAGCTTGAAGCAAAAATGATATTCTTCTGTTGTCTGAATCCTTAACAGATTTGGAGAATTTAATCTTAAGCAAAGAATCCTCAAGAAATATGACAGATAGTTTTATCATCCTATACTGATGAGCCAAAACTTTGACCCGATCGATAGTCTGGTTGCCAACGTAAACAGTCATTTCAAGATCAATTGGAGCTATCCCAGCAATATATAGATCTTGAGAAGTTTCCAACTTTTTTATTGGAATTGTCACTTCGGGTGACAGCCAATTATCTTGCCAAAAACCATTCACATTATCAAATGAAGTAGCCCTTAGTTTAAGAGGTATGAATCGAGAACTATACTTTTTAATCAAACCCTTTAACTTTCCCCTTGCTTTCAGCAATAGATGTACAAAAGTCTTACCTATTGATTCTTGCCGGGAATTTGATAGCTTGTAATGGAGCTTGTACAAACTACGATATAGCTTTGGATAACGGCGCAATAATCGCGCAATAGAATTGTCCTTCTCAAAAATTAGGTAATGCCAGAGTCCCTGATAATAATTTTCATGCACATAACCAACATGCTTACGACTAATATTAAATATTTCACTATAGATCTGTGCCCGAGCAGAGCATGTCTTCGTTTCGGGGTATAAGCGTGAACAAGCTAAGCTATCAGGCAAGAAACAGATATTGCCACATTGTGTAGCAATGCGGAGCCAATAGTCATAGTCCATTGCATAGTTCAGAGCCTCATCAAATAGTCCGATTTTGTCTTTAACACGACTGCGCCAAAAAGCAGCTGGCTGGCATACCATACAGTCCTCAACCAATCGGTTTAAGGAGTAATCTGCTGTTTTGTAGTGGCCTATGATTTGATCACTTTCATCAATATAAAATGCCTTACCGTAGACAAGATCACAGTCAGGATTTTGATTGAAAAAATGAACAACTTTCTCAATAGTCCCCGGAAGCAGCACATCATCAGAATTCAAATATGCTAGTATTTCGCCATTTGCAAGTCTCATCCCTTTGTTGATCGCGTCAGTTTGGCCCTTATCTGGAGCAGAAATCCAAGAAAACCGATCGCCATAGGATTTTAAGATGTCGATCGAATCGTCTGTTGACCCACCATCAAAAATAAAATATTCAAGATTAGAATAATTCTGGCTAATTACGCTCTCGATGGTTTTTCGTAAAAACCGCCCTTGATTATAGGAAGGCGTAACGATAGAAACCAGAGGTTGCTGTGTTTGGTCACCAAAAGATGACACTTGCAACGATTGATCTATTCGCGTCCTAACTCTTTCGCAGGCAGCAATTAAATTGTGAGCTGCCTTGTCCCAAGAATATTTACTAAGTCGATCTTTACCCCTCTTAATGAGCATATCTCTCAATTGACCATCTGTCAGAATCTGCTCCATGAGATTAGCGATAGCTTTTATGTCGGTAGGATCACAAGTCAGAACCGCATCTTTACCAACTTCCGGCAGGCTCGTCGTGTTGCTGCAAATAACAGGGGTACCTGCGTTAAATGCCTCTAGTAAGGGCATTCCAAACCCTTCGTAGAGTGAGAAAAAAACTAAAGCTTTTGCCCTTCCTAAAAGTATTCTTAGGAACTCTGGCCTGACAAATCCTAAATGAACCACAGGCAGTTCCGGGAAAGCTTCAAAAAGTTGAACCCATCCTTCTTGATAGCCAGTCAGTACTAATTTCACGTCTCGACCAGTTTTCTCGATAAAGAGAGAAAATGCCTGGAGGAGAGCGCGATGATTTTTATGTTTCCATAGGTTAGCAGGAAAGATAAAATAATCCCCATCAGGAACTAATTGAGTTTCTAAATCAGTCAACTCAACTTCGCACAAGTCTTGATGCAAATCTTGAAGCGAAGGCTCCATCAAGAAAATATCGGTACAGCGGGTACCAGGAAAATTGAGTAGAGTACTTCGTGCAAACTCAGAAATAGTCCCTATAGCCCCAGCCTCACGCAGAGCTTTAGAAAAGGATTCTCGGCGAGCACGCAAAACATCCTCAGAGAAAAAACCAGGAAATTCTTCATGCTGAATATCTGGGATTAAATAAATTTGCTTGCTTAAAGGAAAAGTGAGCGTATCTTCCATTGGATAGGCCCGGAACAACACATCTAAGTCTTCTCCTATCGTCGCTTTATCCAGCTGATAATAATATGTTGAAATAGGTAAGCTTAAATAGTTCACATGCTCATTTTCATAATCAATAAGCATTCTATTAAAAGGTGTACAAAACACAAAAAAATAATGTTCGGGATAGAGAGCAAATAAATGCTCAAAGGTTCCTTTGACTAATTGCGATATTCCACCCGATGCACCGAGAACCAAAGGCCTTATATCAATACCTATTCTCATCTTAATCATCCAACATTCTCTTAGATATTGCCTCAAATTCAATCAAAACTATAGTCGAGTTGAGCTCAACATAGGAGGTGCCCCATAAAATCTATTCATCCAAATCTGTTTGCTTTGGGAATCCATCTGGTCTAGCCCCAAAAAAATCAAATGAGGAAGATGTTTTTTGCCAGAGCACGAGGAGATCTTCAGAATAGGACTTTGAGAATATGACTTCATTTTCTAGAACGAATCTATAAAGAGTATCTAGGAAGTAACAGACCACACCGGGAGTTATTGGCAGGCCTGAATGATTCATAGAGATCTTGCGAAGCTCCTCCACTCGAGCGAAAGAACCTGTAGCAGTTTTAGTTGTCTCGTATTCTCTACTAGCGGCCAGTGCCGTTTGTATAGCTTCTGGAATATCTAGGACTGATAACCTCATCCAAAGATCTGAGTCCATTCCATAGTGAAGATCAGTATCCAAATAGCCAACTTTCTCAAGAGCTTCTCGACTAATAAAGGTTGCAGGTTGAAGAATATAATTCAAGCCCATTACTAGAGCTTGTCGATTAAATATAATTCTATCTGTAGGGAAAAATTTAGAAATAGTCTTCCCAACCCTATCTACACGCAGACCATCTCCAAAATAGAAAGGAGCAGACGGTCTAGCTTGATAAGCCTCTTTCACCTGATCAAAAGCTTTTGGAAGATAATAATCATCAGCGTTCAGCCATGCGACAATATCACCAGTTGCTCGATTAAAGCCCTTATTAATAGCATCGCTTTGGCCATTATCATGCTCACTTACCCAAAAAGATATATGAGCTTCATATTTCCTTATTATTTCGACAGATTTGTCAACTGATTTGCCGTCAATAATGATTAACTCTAGCTCAGAGTAATGCTGAGCCAATATCGATTCGATACACTGCTTTAGATAGACTCCTTGATTAAGAGAGGGAATAATTACCGAGATCTTAGGGTTCAACAACATCTGACTCATGAACGACTCTCCCGAACAATTTTCCGAAGACCAAATTTAAAATCTTATTAAGTAGAAGCCAAGCCGTAGGTTCCCAGTAGTTAGCAAGCAGAGAGTCTCTTAACCTCACCAAAGTTCATTTTTTTAACCTCAATAAGAATTTCATCTGAACCCAAATTTTTCGAAGCTTCCAAAATTTAGTAGCCTCCATATCAATTATCTGAGATTGAGTCCTTTGAAGTTTAGCTTGAGTCCTTTGAAGTTCAGCTTGAGTCTTTTGAAGTTCAGCTTGAGTCTTTTGAAGTTCAGCTTGAGATTTTTGGAACTCGGCCTGCATTTGCTGAAGTTCAAGCTGAATCTGCTCGACTTTTTCGCCAAGGTTTTGAGAGGACTGCCGCTCATTCAATAAAGCAATGCGTCCTGCTTCAATGGCAATTTCATGTAAATTTGGCGGCTCAAGTGAGTCAGGTTTTTTGATAAAAATAGGCTCTTTATGTGATTGATGGCTATTTATTAACTCTTTGTAGAGCTTTAAATACCGATTGGCTTGCTCTGATAAGGAATAGCCCTGCTCGATCTTCAAGCGGGCTTGCAAGCCCATTTCCTCATATCTATTGGGGTTTTTCAGGGCATCTAAAATAGCTTTAGATAGACCGTCAACATCGTTTAGAGCTACCAGCCTTCCTGTTTTATCATTGTCTATCAGGTCTACCATTCCGCCTACTGAAAATGCAATTACAGGAGTTCCACAACTCATCGACTCTAATAGAAGGTTAGGAAAATTATCCTCTAGAGAGGGCAGGATTACAATATTAGCTGCTGAGTAAATATAGCTCAACTCTTCATCTGAGGTAACGTACCCAAGCGAAACTATAGGAATACCTAAACTCTCTAAGCGATCTAGGCTAGAGCAGCCATGGCCAAAATTTAAAATCTTAACCCTCCCTTCTTTGAGTATCTCCTGTGCTAAAGGGTCTTGAAAGCATTTAATTAGTGCTTGAACCAAGAGATCTACCCCTTTTCGCTTCTCTACACTGTAATCAGCGCCAAAAAGCAATGTAAGTGTGCTTTCAGGTATACCTAAGTGACTCTTGGCAACTATTTTGGGAATAGGACTAAATGCATTGATATTTATACCATATGGAATAACTTCAATTTGACGATCTTTAAATAATTGACTGCTACGGGCACAGTTTGCTAGCCATTGACTTGGCGTTACTATGGTTAAATTTGAAAAACTAGATAACTTACTAATCTTGTCTTGCAAGATTGATGCTGCTAAATCATATCTATCATCTCTTAGTTGGGGACATTGGCTGCAGTTAGTTTGGTATTTTTGACAACCAGAGGAGTAATGGCAACCTCCTGTAAAAGCAGCCATATCATGTAGAGTCCATACAACTGGCTTGCCTAAGGCTAGAAGAGAAGCTATGGTTTCAGCCGACTGAAACCAGGCAATCCAATGCAAATTTATGATGTCTGCCTGATTGATCTGCTCAATTTTTGTTAAATCGATAGCTGGATAGGGATAAGAAAATAGGGTATTTGATAATTCAGTGCGGTTATTATTAATATAGTTAGGCTGAATTTCTGAATAAAGGCTATCGTCATCCGAAGGAATTTCTGTGTGCTTTAAGTCCGCTACTGAACATACAAACTGATCGTCTGAACTTCGATCTCTAGCTAATACTAAGGAATCTTGATTGACTAAACGTAGCCCCTGGTGAAGTCGATAAGCGGCTCGTGCTGCACCACCCTGTATGTCGCTAGTTGAAATTTGTACTATTTTTAACTTGTTTGGGGATTCTTCTTGCTCAAAAGCCCAGCCATCGACAATACTATTAGGCTTGGTGGCTTCCATAAACAAAGAGTCAGGCTTTCTAACCTGTCCGTTTTCTAGGATATCTAAGTGATAGTCGGAAAAATTCAAAATTTGTGATTCTGCTGCACCGCAAACGCGAATATCTTTAAACCCGGAGGTCTTTAGCAGTCTTCTCAACGAATAGTGATCATACATCCAAAGATGAACTTCACCACTCAACCGGAATCGGCCAATGGCTAATGCAATTTCATCTGTATTCTTTGAATCTGTGATTTCTTGTAAGTCATCTAAATGGAGGCCTTTTAAACTTTTTATTAGTGTTTCACCTTCATAACCAAAGCGCTTAATGACATAGTCTTCATTAGAAATATCATTGGCGGCTAAATACTTTGCCATATCGCCCCCAGAATGGTGGCGTACAGCCTGGTCATACATTTCTAATAAAATCCAATCATAATTATGTGCTGCCTTTTCAGAACCATTTTTGGCTTCTTCCAATGTTCGTAGATATTCCCGAGCAATTTGTTCTAAATCTGGCACAACAACCCGTAGAACTCCCCCTGGCCGAAGAACCCTTAAACATTCTTGAAGAAAAAATTTGGCCTCAGTCCGAGGGAGATGCTCCAGCACATGGGAATGATAAACCGCATCAAATGCGTCGCTGGGAAAAGGTAAAGCTGTGCGTATGTTGTGGACAATGATATTAGCTTGTACCGCCTGGGAATCAACATTCACCCAGTCTGGGTGGAAATGGTTACCGCATCCTAAGTTGAGATATCTCATTACTTCTTCCGAAATTTGACGTAAAGGCTTTGACCTTTGGTATATCTATTTAGACCTTTTCTCAAAAAACTTTCATATTTGTTTATTGCAGATTTAACTAAGGGTACGGGCAGTCGAGATGCTATCTCTTTGAATTGATTTTCCTTCGCTTGTAAGTAGCCGGAAATATGGTATTCAGCTAAAGGTTCAAAAAGGGAATTTTCAAGTTTTAGTGGTAAAAAATCTTCTAAAGCACGAAAAGATCGAACAGACCACTGGGTCATATGGTGAGGAGGCATATCCAGCAGGTTATATTGGTACTTCAAAAAACTGTTTGCATTGGGTACACTCAATAATAATTTTCCATCTCGCTTTAAGAGGTCTGTACAATTTTTTAGAAACTCTAATGGATTGGGTAGGTGCTCTAGTACCTGAAAGCTACACAGATAATCGTATTGGTTCTTCTTTTGGGCTAACAGATCTTCGATCGATCGTCGGTGAACGTTAAGTCCGCTCTGCTGAGCTTCAAGCACAGCCCTATCATTAGAATCAATACCTTCAATTTGGATTCCCTTTTGGCTGGCCTGGGCAACGAAGTGACCATGTCCGCAACCAATTTCTAGGGCTATTCTATCGCCTTGTAAATCTTGAAGGGCGATTTGATATTCCCATTTGTCGCTCATATAATACCACTCAAATTTCATGAGTTTCTCATAGAGTTGAGCTGAGCCAAAAATGTCTAACGGATAAAAAAAACGGAGGCCAGTAATATTGCACTGAAAAAGGTAGAAGTCTGAGCAGGAGCTAAGTTCTCCATTGATATCTATATCGAAAAGCTTTTGCCAGTCACTAATAATCTTTTGAGCTGAAAAGGTTTGCAGGAGAGTTACGCTGTCATGGCCGGTGAGAGGACTTTTAACTTTCATCGACAACACCCTAAGGGCAACGACACGACTATAGAGGTAATTCTGAGCAAATGATTTGAAAGAATATGATTTTTCTATTTTGACTTTAGAGGTATAACATAACTAGTTGGTGAAACTAACCTTTAATCCAGTAAGCTTGAGTCGAGCCAATGCGCTCTAAAAGTGGCTTCTCATCCCGTTGACGGCAAAAGTCATAAAATGCTTCGCGGCACCCTTCCCAATAGCCAAAGTCATCTAGGATAATACATCCACCTTTGGGGATGCGATCGTAAAATGTGGTTAGAACGAGAGAAACAGACTCATACCAATCAGCATCGCAATGGAGTAGCGCTACTTGCTCCGGCAACTCTTCTTGAAACGTCTCTTTAAACCAGCCTGGTTTAATATGGCATTGTTCCAAAGGTGCTGAAACATGGCCTAAAGCTTCTTTCAGATCAGATACTTCTGCGGCACATTTTCCAATCCATTCTGCAGCACTCTCACCGTCTTTAGTAGAGGTGGATGGCATGCCTTGAAAGCTATCATAAAGCCAGAGATGACGTTTTGAATTTAGAAATTTAGAAAGCAACGCAGCAGAACCGCCTTTATACGTGCCGCATTCAACAAAGTCTCCTGGTATAGCCTGCTGATTTACTTGGCCGGCAAGTTTAGCTAGGTTTTCAAGCCGAACTTGACTACACAAGGTGTAGGGGCGCAATAAGGTGAACAGCTGGTCGTCTACATAAACTTTAGCAGAGGGCGGTGTAGGCGAATTGTGAAGTGGCTGAGTCGTTGTTGAGTGACTTCGCTTTACAGTTAGCTCGGGATTTAGGCTTACAATTCCAAACCACTGAGGTTTTTCAGGCTCTCGTAATACTTTAAACGATAGGGCATTGTGGGCGTAGGCAAGGGTCGTACGAAACATACCATGGCTGTGACCACCGTCAGCTATACCGATTGTTACTGTGTAATCTCCTTCAATTATGTGCGTGCAGAAATCAAAGTTTATCTCCACTGCTTCTTCAGCTTTGACTGCTCCTAAAGGCTGATTCATGATGTAGCTGTTAGTCATGAATAAATCCATGCCTGTGCGATCGCGAATCTTAAATCCAACGTGCGGATCTTCAAAGGCTTTGTGAAACTGTAAATTTATCGCCAGTCTTACAGATTGGTCAATGGCAGGGGTTTGAATAGTTTGTCCACTGGTATTAAAAAGCTGAACCGATCGGATAGTAACGTCTGATCGGTGGAGTTGTATCTCTTCTACATTCTCTGGCATGCCCTCGATGACATCCTCTAGGTCAGGGTTGCCGCCTTTTGGTTGATTCGTTTCAAAAACAACGTTGACGTCTAGGGAGTCAGAGTCTTGATCCGCTTCTTTCAGGATTTTGGCTTCGTATAAATCGATCACCTGCCTTGGCTGACTATCTAAAACCAAGTGCCCCTTCTCTAAGAGTATTGCCCGACTGCAGAGTTTATAGACTGCCGAAGATTCATGGGAGACAAACAGCAAGTTGCTACCTGATTCCTTGAGCTGGCGCATTTTGCCAAAGCACTTTTGCTGGAAAAAAATGTCTCCCACGGCTAGAGCTTCATCTACAATGAGGATCTGGGGGTCAACGTTGACTGCCACTGAAAAGGCCAGGCGGACAAACATACCACTAGAGTAAGTTTTGACAGGTTGATCAAGGAAATCGCCAATGTCGGCAAAGGCCGCGATCTGATCAAACTTGTTCTCGATTTCTTCTTGGGTCAATCCCAAAAGACGGCCATTGAAAAACACGTTTTGCCGCCCTGTAAACTCCGGGTTAAACCCGCTGCCCAACTCCAATAGCGCTGACATTCGACCCTTGACCTTCGCCTCGCCGGTCGTTGGGGTGAGGGTGCCGGCAATAATTTGCAGCAGTGTACTCTTACCTGACCCATTGCGGCCAATGATGCCAAGAGATTCGCCTTGAAAAATATCTAAGTTGATATCTTGCAGTGCCCAGAATTCTTCTGCCCTGGGTTTTCCGGGCAACAAAATCTCTTTTAAACGATCCACAGGTTGGTGATATCGCTTATACACCTTTGATACATTCTGCAGCGAAATTGCAAGTCCCTCAGTCATTGCTCCCTAAAATCCTTCCTGTTTAGACAGTTATCGCTAACGCTACTTGATCAGTTTCTTGAAGATTCAGCGGTACCTATAGTCCCTCACTCAGTTAGGTTTACTTTTTCTTTCTTTAGTAGACCGTAATACCCGTCAAAAGTATGGCTGATTCTCCTAAATCATTGTGATTTTTCGCGATCGCGCTACAGAACATCAGCAAAGGCAGGGCGTAGTTTGCGATAGCACCAGAAGCCCCCTAGCAGAATCAGTATGGATACAATCGTTGCCACGGCCCACTCGTTCCAGTGGGTCACGGTTCCTGTTAAGATCATATCGCGATACAGTTCGCCTATGGCTGCCATGGGGTTGAGCCAAAACACCCAACTCTGAAACGGCTGAGGAATCATGTTAGCTGGATAAATGAGCGGTGTGGCATAGAACCATAGGTTGAGAACGACCCCTAGGGTTTGGGGAATATCGCGCAAAAACACCGACAGCCCAGCGGTTAAAAACCCCAGGCCAGCTGTCAAACAAAGCTGGGGTAACCATACCAGGGGCAACAGTAATAGGGTTGGGTGCAGCTTTTGGGTGGCTAGCACGACGAAGGTAATCAGCGCCATGAGGCCAAAGCTGCTTTCAATAAAGGCAGAGAGAATGGGCACTAAGGGGAGTAGGGCGAGAGGAAAGACAACCTTTTTGACCAGATTGGATTGGCTAATTACCGATGTGGCCGCTTGGGATAGTCCGCCGCTGAAGGCCAGCCAGGGGAGCAAACCGGCAAACAGCCAGAGCCCGAAGACAAAGGAATTGTCTTCGGGTAGCCCAACGATACTGAGCCTGAGCTGGAGCACGACCCCAAACACGTAGGTATAGATCAGCAGCTGAGACACCTGGTTGAGCAGGGGCCAAAGCTTGCCTAAAATAGAACCTTTATAGCGCGCCTCTAAGTCTCGCTGAACTAGGGTTTTGAGTAGATTCAGCTTGCCCCACTGGGCATCATCTAGCGGCAGCCAGCGCTTGATGAGGATTTTCTTGCGCCATAGGGCTTTCAGGGGGGTCAGGACAATCGCCACCGTAGCTACCTTAACGATAAGACTTAAACAACAGACACCATACCGCAACCTGGCCCTTGCCCAGCTAGCAGAGAGGGACACCAATTGAGGTGGTTTAGGTATCCGATGACTATTTAGGTATTGCCGTAACCCATCGCCCTACGATTCCCTGGCGGGGGCTAAACAGCAGCGCCAGCAAAAACCCAGCAAACACCGTTAGACCGATCGCAGGCCCCGACGGAATATCCAAGTAGTAGCTGCTGTACATGCCCACAATACCAAAGAGTACTCCTAGGGCTGCGCCTAAGATCATCATCCAGTGGAGTTCTTTGACCAGCAGGTAGGCTGTGGCGGCGGGGCCGACCATGAGGGCCACGACGAGGATGACGCCGACGGTTTTCATGCCCGCGATGATGGCTAGGGTAATGCCTGCCATGAGGCCAAGGTTGATGCTGTTAACGGGCAAACCTAAGGCCTCGGCCCCTAGGGGGTCGAAGGTGAAGAACAGCAGCTCTTTATAAAACAGGGCCACGCCTACCAGCACCAGTCCGGCGATCGCAGCAATTTGCCAGACATCGCTTGCACTAATGCTCAGGATGTCGCCAAACAACAGCTGTTCCAGGGAAACGCGGCTGCGAAACACCGTCAGCAGGGTAATGCCCAGGGAAAAGAAGGTGGAGAAGGTAATGGCCATCGCCGTATCGACTTTGATGCGCGACTGGCTGCGAATCCAGGCGATGACGGCGGTGCTGAACAGGCCCATGGTAAAGGCCCCCAGCAGAATAGGGAGGTTGAAAAAGCTAGCGATCGCCAGTCCCGGCAGCACCCCATGGGCTACCACATCCCCCAGCATGGCCATGCGCTGCACGATCAGGTAGGTGCCCACGACCGGGCAGAGGATGCCCACCAGCAGGCTGGCCAGCAGAGCCTGACGCATAAAGTCGTAGTTCAGCGGGTCGAGCAGCCAGTCCATCAAGCGTTCTCAGAGTCAGCAGGGAGGGCAGCGTTGGGATTTTTGCCCAGAGTTTTCTGGTCTTTTAGGGTCTGGCGGCGATCGAGCAGCACCTGGGTAATGCCGGTGGCCAACAGCGCAGCCACTACACCATCATCAATCCAGCCCACTACAGGAACAAAGTCGGGGGAAATGTCGATGGGGCTCAGTAGGTAAATGAGCGAGGCCCCCATCACCACCCAGCGGTAGCGGGGGTGCTTCAGCAGGCCGTTGTAGAGACGACTAAAGAACGGAATTTTCATGGGTGAACCGAGAGGGAACGTTCGGAACTCATCACCGACTAATGTAATACACTCCCTTGGGCGATCTCCTAAGCCTTTCTGAGGATAAATTTTCTTTGGCGATCTCGGGCTGTGCGCCCCTGCAAGCGGGCATGTTCTTTACGCAGAGCCGCCTTGGCCCTAAGCACTGTCTGGAATGGGGCCTTCGGTGGTAGGGCCAGCCAGTGGTGGAAACACGGGTGGAGAGGTCGCTTCACCTCGGGCCTCGGCAACCATATCGATGACAAGTTCTTTGATCACGCTGGCGATGGGCACCGCGATTAAAATGCCCATTACGCCCCCCAGCCTGGCCCCAATAAACACCGAAATAATCAGCCAGATGGGGTTGACGCCAATCAGGTCGCCCATCACCTTGGGCAGAATGATTTCGTCTAAAATTTGCCCCAGCACCAGGGCAATAATAAACACCTGAATGCCGGTGCCGAGGTCGTGGAACATGACGAATAGGCTGACGCTGGTTTGAGCAAAGGCCCCCATAAACGGAAACAGGCTGCCCATGCCGATCAGCATGGCAAACATCAGCGCCAGGGGCACGCGAATAAGGGTGAAAATTACCGCCAGCACCAGGCCAAACCCGGTAGCTAACGTCACCTGCACGCTGATAAACCGCTTGAACTTGTAGGGCACGCGGGTTTCGAGGCGATCGCGCCACCAGGGCGACAGCCAGCTCATAATCCCCGCCCAGACTTTGCCCCCCTTAGTGAGCATAAACACCGTCAGCACCATGACAAAAAATACCTTAAAGCCACCGCTGACGCCGCCCGCCAGCAGCCCCAGCAGCGTCGTGCCCAGGGTACGCATCACCCCCGTCATCTGGAGAATCAGCTGAGACTGAAGATCCCTAAAGCTAACATCCAGGGTATCGGCAATGGGGAGCTGGTCGAGCCAGCCAAATAGCCCCTCTGACGACGACACCCACTGGGGCAACTGGTTGAGAAAAGTGCCAATTTGGCTGACCAATAGCGGCAGCACCAAAAAGCCGCCGATAAAAATAGTGGCGATCGCCACCACCACCACCAGCGTCAAACTCACGGGGCGAGCCAGACCCCGCCCCTGCAAAAACTGCACCGGGTAGTCGAGCACCAGCGCCAGCAGAATGGCAATCAGCACCATGGTGACCAGGGGCTGCAAAAAGTTGATCAGCAGCGTAAACAGCCAGCCGTTGAGAAAAAACAGCGGAAACAGCAGCGAATTGCGCAGCCAGCGCGGAAAAACCAACGCCTTTGGGTTCATCAGGGGCTTCAAAAAGAGGATTGCCCCAGGGTATTACCTGAAAGTCATCAGACCATAGGATGTTGGAAAAGTTTTAGGCATCACCCGAAGTTCCACATCACCGGGTCAGTGGGCAAATGATAGGTCACGGTGCGGCTGATGGCGTCGATTTCGGCTAGATCCTCAGGCGATAGAGAGACCGCCGCCGCCTTGGCATTGTCTATCGCCTGTTCAGTGTTGCGGGCTCCGACGATCGCCGTGGTCTGAGGCTGAGCAATTAGCCAGGCCAGGGCGAGGTTACCCAGGGTGGTGTGGTGGCGTTCTGCGATCGGGCGCAGCTTCTCCAGGGCAGCCTGGGCCTTCTCATATAGGGGCGACTGAAACAGCTTGTTTTTGCTGCGAATGTCTTCTTTAGGAAACTGGTGATCGGGGCCAAACTTGCCTGTCAGCAAGCCCTGGGCCAGGGATGAGTAGGAGAGAATCGTCAGGTTATGCTCCATGCAGTAGGGCAACAGCTCAGCCTCCACCCCGCGCCAAAAGAGTGAGTAGGGCGGCTGGAGGCTGTCGATGCGACCAAACTGCGTCGCCTCTTCGATTTGCGCCTGAGAAAAGTTCGACACCCCGATCGCGCGAATTTTGCCCTCTTCCTTGAGCTGGTTCAGCGCCCCCATGGTTTCACCGATGGGCACCACCTCGCTCTTAAACGCCCCCGACGGCCAGTGGATCTGGTACAGGTCAATCACGTCGGTCTGCATGCGCTTGAGGGACTTTTCGCAGGCCTCGATTACCTGGTCGGCCTTGAGGTGGTTGGCGAAGACTTTGGTGGCGAGGACAACCTGGTCGCGGCGATCGCCCAGCGCCTTGCCCACCAGTTCCTCAGAATAGCCATTGCCGTAGACCTCCGCCGTGTCAAAGGTGGTGAGCCCGGCCTCCAGCGCCGCCCGCATGGCCTGGATAATCGCTTCATCCTCGACCCCAACCCAGCCCGTTTTACCCGCCTGCCAGGTGCCAAAAATCAGCGGCGTGATCTCAATATCGGTGTTGCCCAACTTGCGAGTTTCCATGCTCAAGCGCTCGTCCCTCGATTAGCTACCTGCATGATAACGTCGTTGCCACTAGCGCTTTTGATTGCGAGGGCAGAAGGTAGTACTCGTTTATTATTGAGTCGGGGGATTTATGGACTGAGGACAGTAATGGTCTTCCCCATCTTCCTCCCCTTCCCATCCTTCCCATCCTCCCCATCTTGTTTGCCTGCCCAATGCCCCCCCAACTCCGCCCCTACCAGGTTGACCTGATCAACGACCTCTACCGCAAGCTCAACGAGGGGCACAAGCGGGTGGCGATCGTCGCCGGTACCGGGGCGGGCAAAACCGTAATCAGCGGGCAGATCTGCGCCCACGCCGAGCGGGCGGGCAAGCGGCTGATGTTCTTGGTGCACCTGGACGTGCTGGTGGGCCAAACCTACGAAAAGATGGAATCTTTTGGGCTCAACTGCGGCTTCATTAAAGCGGGCTGGGAAGAGAACCGCGACGCCCCGATTCAGATCGCTAGCATTCAAACCATGTCGAAACGGCACTGGTGGAAGCAGTGGCCTGCCGATGTGGTGTTCTACGACGAGGGGCACATCACGCTGTTTAGCCAGGTGGGCAAAAAGGTGCTCAAAACGTTCCCCGATGCCTGGCACCTAGTAATGACCGCCACCCCCAAGCGCCTTGGCAAAGAACAGCTGGGCGACGTTATGGATACTTTGGTGGCCTCGCCCGTGCCCAGCGACCTGCAACAGCGGGGCTTTTTGGCCCCGATGAAGTACTACAGCATGCCGCCGGATGGGGTCGCCAACCTGAAGGAAGTGAAGACCGTGCGGGGCGACTACGACGAGGCCGGGCTAAAGAATGCCTGCGATCGCCCCGAACTGATCGAAAAAATCGTCCGCGAGTGGCAGCGCCTCTGCCCCGGCAAGCGCACGATCGCCTTCTGTGTTGATATTGAGCACGCCCGCCACGTCGCCGATGCCTTTCGCGCCGCTGGCATCACCGCCGACACGGTAGAGGGCGGCACCCCGATCAAAGACCGCAAGCGCATGTACAGCGACCTGCGAGACGAAAACATCCTGGTGCTGACCTCCTGCAACGTGATCAGCATCGGCTTTGACGAGCCCAGCGTAGAGGTGGGGCTCATGCTACGACCCACCCAGTCGAGCGCCCTGCATCTGCAACAGATTGGCCGGGTGATGCGGATCTCACCCCAAACAGGCAAGCAGTACGGCATCATTCTCGACCAGGCAGGCAACCTGGAGCGCCTGGGCTTTCCCGAAGATATTAAGGACTACCACCTGCCCGTGCAGGAGCAAAAGAACAGCGAGGGAGGTAATCTACCACCCACGAAGCCCTGCCCCCAGTGCGGGCGGATTGTGCTGTCGTTTATCGCCAAGTGCCCCGACTGCGGCCACCAGTGGATCACCGAGCGCCCCCTCAACCTTGAGGATATGGTGGAAATCTACTCTGCCGACCAGGCTCACCAGATCAACGACATTCCTACCCTGATGGAGCTGTTCCACAGCCACCGTCGCCGCGCCTACTATCGCCGCAATGCGCCGACCTGGGCCGAGCGATCGTTTTGGGAGCACTGCGGTCGCTGGCCCAAGGATGCCTGGTGCCTGGGTTCGATCTTTGGCCCCTGGCCCACCCCCACGCAAATGCTGGAGTATTTTGAGTACCTGCAAAAAAGCGCCAAGCGCATCGGCAAGCGCCAGGACTGGATTGTGCTGGAGTTTGAGAAAGAGTGCGGCCCCGGCAGCTTTCAGCGGATGGTGAATCTGCGTCAAGCGATCTAGCCGGGGCCTTTGGCGGTGCCTAGGCCAGCAAAATTTGCCCGGCGGCGTTGACCCCGGCCCCAGGGGTGAACTGGTCGTAGCCGAGCTTGGTCAGAGTGGCCTCTAGGGAAGCGACGGCGGTTAGTACATCGCGATCGCCCACAAAGCCCAGGTGCCCAATCCGAAAGATCTTGCCCTTCAGATGGTCTTGGCCCCCAGCCAGAGCAATATCAAACTGCTTCTTCATCACCGAGCGAATTTGCTCGGCATCGACCCCCTGGGGCATGACGGCGGTAATCGCGGGGCTAGCGCAGTCGTCGGCCCCAAACAGCGGTAGGTTGAGAGCGGTCATGGCGGCGCGGGTGGCTCGCTTCTGGCGATCGTGGCGGGCAAAAATCGCCTCTAGCCCCTCTTTCTGCATCATTTGCAGCGCCGTATGGAGGGCAAAGAACATATTCACCGGGGGGGTGAAGGGGGTCGTATTCTTAGCTGCCCCTTTGCTGTAGGGCTTGAGGTCAAGGTAAAACTTAGGCAGAGTCGCGGTTTCGTAAGCTTCCCAGGCCTTGGCGCTGACGCTGACAAAGGCTAGCCCCGGCGGAATCATGTAGCCCTTTTGGGAACCCGAGGCCACCACATCCAGACCCCACTCGTCTACCGGCACCGAGATCGCTCCCAGGCTGGTCACCGCATCCACTATAATCAGCGCACCGTGGGCTTTGACGTGGCGGTTGATAGTTTCCAGATCATTGAGCACCCCAGTGGAGGTTTCGCTGTGGGTGATAATCACCGCTTTGATGTCTTTAGCGGTGTCGGCGTCTAAAGCAGCCTTGAAATCGTCGGGGTTGAGGGGTTTACCCCACTCGGCGGTAATTTCGTGGGTGTCGAGGCCGTAGGCGCGGGCTACTTCGCCCCAGCGTTCGCCAAACTTGCCGTTGTTGCCTACCAGCACCTTATCGCCCGCGCTGAGAAAGTTGATAATGCCCGCTTCCATGGCCCCGGTGCCGCTGGCACAGAGCACCAGCACATCGTTTTGGGTCTGGTGCAGCCACTTGAGGTTTTCGGTCACCTCGCCCATCAGGGCGCTAAACTCGCCGCTACGGTGGCCCATGGGGTGCTTGGCCATGGCCAACAGCACCTGCTCGGGTACCGGGGTCGGTCCCGGAATCATCAGCATCAACTTGTTATCCATGCCTTACTGCCCCAACTCTGCGATCGACGAAACAAACCTCCAGCTTACCAATAACGGTTGGGGGGTGAGAATTTTCTTTCAGGTGTTGTAAGAAGTCGCCAACGTAGGATGGGCGAGGCAAAGCATGCCCATCATCGCTGCCACGATATATTCCTCGCGATGGGGCACAGTCAAAGGACTTTGCCCGTCCTTGTACTTTCAAGTGTGCGGCAGGCTGTCCCATCCAGGTCTGTTCCTACACGGGCAATCCTCTGACCTCATAACTAATCGCTTATCTATTCAGTCGTGCAGTAGAGGCCAAACCCTACCCAAAGGCATAGGACAGGACTCCAGACTTCATATATCATCAAATTCGGTTCATATAGGCTCCAGGCGAACCATATTTAGATTATTTATCTTGATCAAAGTAAAAACTGAGCTATAGCGTCAGAAGCTGCATCTACCAATTCATAAGTTGCTACAACTAGACCTAAAATGTTGCATGGCTAACATGCAAGAAAATGTTTAAACAGTAGCATGAAGGTTGCCGAAAAAACGCGTCCCTATGGCTAGCATGAGTCTTGATAAACAGCTGAGAATAGTCTATTCTTCAGCTCCTGTAGATGCTACGAGTGTTTACATGCATTGGGTTTTAGGACAAGATGACCCTTCGCATTTTGCAATCACGTACGCTCAACAATTTTTTGAATTAGCCAGCAAATTTAATGCAAAATCCTGGCTGATTTCAGCAAGAGATAAGAAAGGGCTGATACAGGATCAGAATTTTAGGGTTGAGTTTAGATCCCTGCAACATCAGTTTAGAGGCAGTATCGCCTACTTTGCCGGTCAGTTTTGGTCAGGCCTTAGGCTAATCTATTCAGTAATTTTATTTAAAGCTGATATTTTGATCGTTACTCAAGATAGAACCTTTTGGTTCCTCCTGGGTATTCTTCCTTTGTTTGGTATTAGGGTTATTCCTACAATTCACTGTACCCTGTGGCCCAAACACAAGCAGCCCAGTGCCGTACAGCGAATCATTCAAAGGCTGAACAGCTGGTTCTTTCGGTATGGTTGTGAAGAGATCTGCGTCATTTCTGACGATATCAAGGACCAGATTACTAAAATTACTAAAGGTAGAAGCCGTCCTATTCGGACATTTGCTCCTACCTATAGAAAAGATGCCCTTGAGAATGTCAAGATTCAGAATTATGATCCTGAAACTGAAACTGAAACTGAAACATTCCAGATTCTCTTCGCTGGCAGGGTGGAAGTCAGTAAAGGAATTTATTTGCTTTTAGACGTTGCGAAACGATTTATATCGGTCAGACCTAACTCTGTTTTCAATATTTGCGGTACGGGCAGTCAGGTAGAGAAGCTCAAGGCAGCTGCATTGGCAGCCGGTATTGAAAAGCAATTTATTGTGCAAGGGCACTGCAAGCGAGATAAGCTTCACAAGATGTATGAAACGTCCCATGTTGTCGTTGTTCCAACAACTAAGGACTTTATTGAAGGATTTAACAAAGTCGTTGCTGAGGGTGTGATTATGGGGAGACCCATCGTCACATCTTCGGTGTGCCCCGCCCTGTCTGTAGTTAGGGATGCCGCTATAGAAGTTACTCCAGACGACGTAGATGACTATTTCAACGCTATTTTGGAACTGGCGACAAACACAGAGCTATACCAGCAGAAGCAAGAGAATGCCATGATCTTGAGGGATCAGTTTTTCTCGTATTCACAAAGCTGGCAAGCTCAAGTAGAAGATGTTATTCAAAATATTGAGTAGCAACAGTTTAGTTAGAGCTTATGCAAAGTACTCCATCGGCTCCCCTCGACAGCTAATCGAGGGACTCACTTTTTTGTTCCAAAAAGAGATCAGTGGCTAAAACTCTAGCTGATCTCTATACAGTCCCTTAATCAAGTTGTCGAGCTGCTCGTCAGGGCAACAGTCGATGAGGATGTAGAAAGCCTCTAAAAGCTTTGCGGCGCTGTCCCCCATCAGGGGGCTGAGGCCCCACACGTCTTGCACCCAGTCTTGGGGCTCGGTGGCGTCAAAAATCATGCGCTCAAGCAGCTGCTTGGCTTCGTCTTTAGAAATAGACATAAAGGTAAAAGGGATAACTGACCTGGCCCATCTTAACGATAATTGAGCAGCAGCCTGCACTAACTCGACGGCATAGGTTTGCCTATGAGGTATCAGCTCAGACAAGGGGCTTAAGCCCCTTGTTCATCGGCAGCTGAATTTTCGCCGTAGAGTATTAGGGAGTCAGCTCGCCCAAAATTTTGAACCGCATGTGGTTGACGGCCAAATCACCCAGGCGGGCGTCTGGGCTATCGGCAGGGCGAATCAGCTTTTCGAAGGGAATGCCTTTGGCCATTTCCACATGCCACCAGGGGAGGCCCATGAAAAAGCGGGTGGGGTAAGGGCCGCCCTCCTGCACATCGTCGGGGTTAGACTCCATAGGTACCCAACCAAAGCCGGGAATGTAGAACTCAATCCACACGTGGTTGAACTCGGGCTCTAGGTAGATGCCGGGCTGGTCGGCGTGGGCGGGGCACTTGTAGCGCCCTACCGTGCGGCAGGCAATGCCGTTGAGGCGCATCAGGGCCAGCAGCAGGCCGACGTATTCGCCGCAGGAGCCGCGCCCCCGCTGGAGCACCACGTCGGGGGTTTCGATCGCAGGCGTCACCGCGTAGGATAGCTTGTCGTAGACGTAGTTGCGAATGCTGAGCACCTGGCGCAGCAGGTTGGTTTCGGTGCCGACGCTCTCGCGGGCGGCGGCCTGAATCATGGGCATATCCATGGCCAGTTCGTCGTCGTCGATTAAGTAGCGGGGGCCATATTCCTGGGGCAGGGGCGGGGCCGACTCGACCTGGCGGGGGGTGAGCTGGTACTTGATGCCGTAGACCTCGACGAGGGCCTTCCAACCAAAGAGGTGGCGCTGGTTGGGGTCGATGCGGTCGAATTTGAAACTGGCGACGCGATCGCCTGCCTGCTGCACTTCGGTAAAGGGCAACCCCACCGACTCCACCGATTTCACTCGCTGGCGATCGGTGGTGGTGGGAAAGGCGATGCGCCACTCAATGTTCTCGAGGGGCTGGGCATCTTCAAGGGTGTCGATCTCTTCGACGTAGGTCATTTCAACCAGGTAGCCGGTGGTGCGGCAGTAGTTGGCCTCTTTGTACCAGCGATAGCTGAGGGGATGGATCAGGGTGCGATCGCGAAAGGTCAGCACGTAGGGCTCTTCACCGTTGGGGTCGTCGCGCACGTAGGGTTCTTCGTTGGCGTAAGCCACCCAGACGGTACCGCTGTCGGGGGTGGTGTGGGGCGGCACCGCGATCCCCGTGGGGGTGTCAAAGGGGGTGAGCATTTTGACCACCAGCTCGCCCGTAGCGCGATCGAGGCAGTAGACGGTTTGCTCGGCCTGGTCGCAGGCCCACAGGTAGTCGCCCCACACCGAGAGATTTTCGACCCCAATGCCCGGCGCCGGGAACTGGGTAATGCGCTGGCCCGAGGTGCGATCGCAGACAAAAATGCAGCCCCCCTTTTTACAGCTGATGTAGAGGGTGTTTTCCCACACGGCGATGCCGTCGGCGGGGTAGGGCAGGGTCACCACCGGCTCAGGCTGCATGGCGCTGAGGGTGGTGGTGTAGACGGTGTGATCTCGGCTAAACCACAGCTGGTCTTGCCAGCAGGCAACGCCCGTAGCCCCATAGAAAGCCTCAGCCTGGGAGGTGTTGAGCACCTCCATTTGTTCAGTTTTGGGGTCAATACGCAGCAGGTAGCCGCGAAACGGGTCTACGGCCAGCAGATGGTCGCCCTGCAGGGTTAGACCGTAGAGCGCCTTAACGCCAATCGGCTGCAGCAGCGGAACGACACCCCCTAGGGGCAGGGCCAGGGACATAGGCGAAGGAGAGTCAGGCATAACCAGCGGGACAACCCAAAACGAAGATAGCTAGCGGAGCCGCGACAGCCGCATCCGCTAAGGTCATATCCTAGGGGACTAGGACGGCAAAAAGTGTAGTTTTCCTAGCCCAGCGGGAGAAAACTGTGGTTAATCCCTTTGGATTGGAGGGGTGAGGGCGGTAGGGAAGATGAAGGGATAACAGGAACTCTCTCGTCTTTCCCACCTCCCTCACCCTCCTCATCTACCTCACCTGCTCCTATTCCCCTTCCTGGCTAATCTGCTGCTCCACGGTGCTAATCGCGGCATTGAGGGCAGCTAGGCGGGCTTCTAAGGAATCGCGCCAGGATTTCATCATCTCTAGCTTGTAGCGCTGGTACTGGCGACGCGATTCGGCGGACGGTGGGGCGCAAAAAGGGAAAAACATAGGGATTAGGAGGTTGGGTGGATAGTAGAGGACGATCCCTTCGACTTTTCTCAGGGGACACCCCAGAGAAAAGCCAGTAGCTTACAGAGCGATCGCCTTGGGCTTCCTTTGAATTTAGCTCAGCTCGAAAAAGATCGCTTCCTCCAGGGGGGAGACCACCGGTTCCAGTGGGGAGCCTTGGCTGGGAAGGGTTATTTTTACAGGTCAGAGGTGCATGATAGCGGTGACAATGGCCAACGCTATGGGTCAAAATTGTTGGTTTTTATACTGTTTCAGACCAAATACCGCTATGTGGAAAATCGTCTTGGGTGCAGTCTCAGCCAGTAGCCTGGTGGGCCTGGTGATGCTGTCAACCCCCAGTGCTTTAGTTCCGGCACTGTCTTCTGAAATCTCGCTGACCCCGGCGCCGGTGGAGCCTGCCCCGCCCACGGCCCTAGTGCACCTGTTTGAATGGACCTGGAACGACATTGCTACCGAGTGCGAAACCTACCTCGGCCCTAACGGCTATAGAGCTGTGCAAATTTCGCCTCCCCACGAGCATATCGTGCTGCCTGACTATGACTATCCCTGGTGGCAGCGCTACCAGGTGGTTAGCTATCAACTCGAAAGCCGCAGCGGCAGCCGCGCCGAGCTGCAAGCCATGATCGATCGCTGTCGCAATGCCGGGGTCTCCATTTATGCCGACGCTGTCATCAACCACATGACCGGGTTTGAAAATGGGGTGGGCAGCGCCGGTACCCGGTTCAGCAAGTACGACTATCCTGACCTCTACGCTCCCGAAGACTTTAACGACTGCCACCAACCTGTCACCAACTACGGCGACGCCGAAAACGTTACCCAGTGCGAACTGGTCGGCCTGGCAGACCTTAACACCAGCTCTAGCACCGTGCAGGCCACCATCGTCAACTACATGAGCGAACTGGTGGATATGGGGGTAGCGGGCTTTCGCATTGACGCCGCCAAACACATTCGCAACGAAGAGCTGGGGCAAATTTTGAAGCAACTGCGCGATCGCCACCCCGACACCGATCTCTACATCTACCAAGAAGTGATCGACCCCGGCACCGAAGCCATTCGCAAGCAAGACTTCTACGACAGCGGCAATGTGCTCGACTTTAAGTATGGCCGCTTTATGGGCGAGGCCTTTTTGGGGCTAGAGGGTCAAACCCTCGCCAATCTACAAACCCTGGGCGAGGGCTGGGGCCTGGCCCCCTCTAGCCAAGCGGTGATTTTTATCGACAACCACGACAAACAGCGAGGCCACGGCGGCGGCGGCGACTACCTCACCTACAAAAACGGCGACCTCTACGCTCTGGCCAACGTGTTTATGCTCGCTTTTCCCTACGGCAAACCCCAGGTGATGTCGAGCTTTGCCTTTGACGACTCCGAGCAGGGGCCACCGGCCTACGAGGACGGCACCACCCGCCCCGTCTACCAAAATGGCCAGGCCAACTGCTTTGGCGACTGGGTCTGCGAGCACCGCTGGCCCGCTATTGCAGGCATGGTCGGCTTTCGCAACGCCACCCAGCCCGTGGCCGAAGTCACCGACTGGTGGAGCAACCAGGGAAACCAGATCGCCTTTGGCCGGGGCGACCTGGGCTTTGTAGCCATCAACCGCGAGGCTCAACCGCTGACCCACACCTTTCAAACCCAGCTACCCCAGGGCCGCTACTGCAATGTTGTCCAGGGTGGGCTCAGCGACGACGGCACCGCCTGCGCCAACGACGCCAAAGTTGTTCTGGTCAACCGCGCCGGGCAGTTTACCACCACCCTACCTGAAATGACCGCTCTGGCTATCCACGTGGAGGCAAAGCTGGGACGATAAAAATCGAGTTCTATGATCATTTCCCGCATGAAAAATTTTCTGGCTATTGTTTTTACAGCAAGTGTTATCTCTGTGGCAGTTATATCCGGGCTAGGGTATGACCGGCATTGGGACTGGGTAGGAGTTAGCGATTACACCAGTCCCCAAGTGACCGAAGGCCAAGAATATCAGCGTGCAAAAACCCTGTGGGATTGGATGGAACTTTTAATAGTCCCTATAGCTCTTTCTGGCGGTGCCTGGATGTTGAGCGAACGCCAGAGATCAATTGAAGAAAGCCAAGCTGAAGAACGGAGAAGGCAGGCTGATTACGAGAATTATCTGGCGAAAGTTTGGGAAATATTAGAAAAATACAATAGCCCTGACAGTCTAAATAATTCTGATTTTGCCAAGTCTACGCTGAGAGCTTGGACACTAGGTGTGTTAAGGAATATAGACTCACGCAGAAAAGGAAACGTTATTCAATATTTGTACGAGACAGGATTGATCATTGGTGCATCTTGCCCTGTAAACCTGAGAAAAGCTGACCTATCTGGAGCTAACTTACAAGGATTTTTCTTGCCAGGCATCAACCTTTCGGAAAGCAATCTCCAAAAGGCAAATTTAAAGGATGCAGTTTTAGGCGGCGAGTTCTCAATTAATGAAAAGGACTTGGCAAAATATATCTCTGACGATTCCAAATCCGCGATTCTCGACGGTTTAAAATCTGGAAAACTTCTTTCTGCCATTTTAACAGGAGCAGATCTGACCCAGGCGAATCTGGAGGGATCTAATTTAGAAGGGGTGGTTTGGAAAGATGCTGTACTTTATGGTGCTAGCATGAGAAACGCAAAGCTTAACTTACAAGAGCTTCAACAAGTCGCCAAAACCGATAGTAAGACCTTCCTGCCCAAATGATTGCCGGTTAGGAGTCAAATCCTTAAAATTCTTGAAGCCATTGATGTTTGAGATTTCTCGTTTTACTCAAGAGAAAACGAGAAATATTGATAATTCTCCCTTTGCATAATTGTCGGCAATGCCACACTCCTAATTGACTTCAAGCATCTACTAGCTCCTTCTACTGCAAAAGGCTATTTGCACACTAGTAGTGTTGATTTAAACAGAGCCTACTCAGCGTCGGGAGCTGGTTTTTTCGAGCGGTAAAACGCCTTGATCGCAAACCGCACCAGCAGAATGAAGAAGGCCAGTACCAGCACAAACATGACGATGGGGGCCACCAGAGCCAGCAGCGAAAGTACGATCGCCCCCACCAACTCCACCCCAGCAATAATCAGGTTCGTCGCGCCGCCCGTGGTGGCTGTGGATACTAGCCGGGTCAGCCCATTCAACCCCTTGACTGTAGCGGCGGCTCCGCCCCCGGCCACGATCGCAACGCTCCACTGGGCGAAGGGATCGAGCTGGTTAGCCGCGATCGCCATCAGCAGCGTGCCCGCCACCGCCGCCACAGGTAGCGCCACCGTGTCGATCACGTTGTCGAGCCAGGGTACGCTGTAGACCAAAATTTCCACCACCAGAGCAATAGAAAGACTGACAAAGGCCGTAGTGCTACCCAGCCAGGTCATGCCGCTAGTCAGCTCTAGGTGACCCAGCAGGGCGGCGGCGCTCAGCACCCAAAAGGGCACCACCACGCGGAACCCGGCAGCAACCCCTAGGCCTAGGCCCAGGCCAATGCTCTCCAACAGTTGCAGATCCCCAAGGTTTAGATTCATGACGCGTCCCTCACCAACGATTCCTGAATGCCGATCACTGGCCTAAGAATAGCCCCCGTTCTGACCTGCAACAAGCCCAGGGATCTGTGGAAGACCGGGTTTACCATGGCAGGCGACTGCCATCCCAGCTAAAAAACTCGCCGCTGTCGGCGGGGGTGAGGCCGTCCATCACCGCCATCAGCTGGGCCACTGTGCGCTCCACTGAGAACAGCTTCTCCGGCGGCACCCCCCGCTGAAAGGGCTCCGACAGGCGGGTGTCGGTGGTGCCGGGGTGCAGCAGCGCCAGAATTGTGTTGGGGCTGCGGCGGGCGTACTCCAGCGAGGCGGTTTTTATGAACATATTCAGCGCTGCCTTAGAAGCTCGGTAGCCGTACCAGCCACCCAGACGGTTGTCGCCAATGCTGCCCACCTTGGCCGATATAGCGGCGAAAATGCTGGGCTGGTCGTGTTTCAGTAGAGGCATCAGGTGCTTGGCCAACAGTACCGCCCCAAAGGCATTGGACTGAAACGATCGCATCAAATTTTCGCTGGTGAGCTGTCGCAGGCTCTTTTCAGGCTGAAAGTCGCCGTCATGGAGCACCCCCACGCAGTACACCACCCGGTGCAGCTGAGGGGTCAGGGTTTGGATCTGGGCGATCGCCCCCTCAATCGTGCCCTCATCCGTCACATCCAGCGGCAGGCAGGTGAGCTGGGGAAATTGCTCTGCTAAAGCCAGCAGCCCCTGGGCCGTCTCGGGCCGACGGTAGGTGCCATACACCCGCTCAAAGCGCCCGTCGGCCAGCAGCTGCCGCACAAAACCCAGGCCAATGCCCTGGCTAGCACCCACCACCAGGGCCGTTTGGCGATCGTTCTGGAACAGCTTAACGGTCATGGCAGTCCGACCTTCCCCCAGCCTTGAACTCCTCGATCATGCCCCCTCTCCCCCAGCCGTCTCAGCTGTCAAAATCAGCTCCTCTAGGGCTGCTTGAATATCTGCGGTCAGGGTCTCCACCGCCGCCTTGGCCGATCGCCGCGACTCGGCATAGTCAGACCAGCGATCGCTAATGTTCATCGGTTCCCCCAGACCAATCACCGCCTGGCGCGTACCCAACTGGGGACGTTTGGGCACCCTTGTCCCCTTTACTCGCTCCACTAGGTCAAAGAGAATTAGGGTGGTTTCGGCAAAGCGCTCAAAGGTGGGTTTGTCTTTCACATAGGTGCCCGTCACCGCCACAAAGCTCTCCACTAGACGCATGTGCCGCAGGTTCAGGGTGGCTTCCTCAGCCATCCAGTTGGCTAGGCCGCGATCGAAGGGCGAGAGCTGCTCCAGGTCAGCAATGTCTTCGCGATAGATGTAGGCCCATCCCGCCTCTTCTAGGCGGCGGCAGCGGGTCACTAGCGACCCGCTGTGGGGCAGGGCAAAGAACCGCTCCCCGATCTTGAGGGAGCCATCTAACAGGGGGCTCAACCGCTGGGCGATCGCCACCACATCATCAGCTTGAGGATTATCTACATCAGATTTCACCCCATAGAACCGCTGGTAGAACTGCTCTAAGCGACCCAGCAGGTGCTGCCCCAGGTCTAATAGCCGGGGGTAGTAGTCCTCTGGCCCCATGGCCGTCGGGTCGCTAAACGATCGCACCGGCAAGCCGCAGTCAGCCTCAAGCTGGGCCAGCAGCCGGTTGAGGGCCGCCCAGTCGGGGCGGGGATAAATATAGCGCAGCCCCACCAGCAGCAGCAGCACCTGTTCCGATCGCCCCGCTTTTTGCAGATCTTCCACCGCCCAAAAGGCTAGCTGGGCCGTGCCCGGCTCCAGATCGCTAATCACTTCGCCATGGCCGTTGGTCGCCCCTTCAGGGGCAATGGTCACTGGCAGGGGCGCGTTCATCATCCGTTCGCGCACGGCCTTGAGGGCCTTGAGATCGAGCCGCCGCCCCCGATGCACCGGGATGCCACCAATGGCGGCAAAAAACCAGCCCAGCCACCGCCCCGCCCACAGGGGCATGCCCCGGTCATACATAAAAAAACTGTGCAGCGGGCGCTTGAGGCTAAAACCCTTTTGCCGCGCCGCCCGAGGCACCAGCCGCGAAAATAGGTACGACAGGCACAGCGGGTCATCCACCTGGCTGTGGCGAAAGGCCATCATCAGCCGAATTTCGCCCGCCTGAAACCGACGAAAGCACTCCGCTAGCACCTCGGGGTTGTGGCAGGTCACCGGCCAAATGCCCGCTGGCAGCCAGGGCCGCAGCCGCAGCCGTAGCATCAGGGGCAGCACAATGTAGCAGCCCTGCACGACCCAGGGCTTGTAGCGGGGGGGAATAAAGCCCAGGGGCGGCTGGGCACGATTGAGCTGAGGCAACGGCAGACTCCGGAGCAGTAGGCGGGATTTACCCTAGCCCACTGTAGGGCAGATTCCCTCCGCCGCGCTGGCCTTAGATCAGTCTTTGGCGATCGCAGAACTGCTCCAAAACAGCAGCGCCCCCCTCCCAAAGGAGAAGGACGCTGCTAGGGAACCACACAACCGGGGCATTCACCTGCGTGAACCACCCCAAAAATAAAAGTGTCTGACCCCTGAAAGCCCCCTGGAGTCAGACACATTTACCTGTAAGGACGCTTCTCAAACAGACCAGCTCTCAGGTTCAAATGCCCCCAAGTGAGCCGCTGAGCTAACCTGCCTGCGTTCTTCAGAATTAAATTTATTCTCTTCGGTTTCGCCCCTAACGGCGTCCAGGGAATTACGTAACCTGGTCAAATTTCCCCAGGTCGGTAGGGGCTAGGTCGGTGGTATTACCCAGGGTGGCGACGGCAGCCCTGGTTGGCAAAGTAGGGTAGCAGCGCCTGTCGCTTTGGCCAGTGATAGACCACGTAGCGCAGCACCCAGGGGGCCGATACCAGCAGGCAGATTACTCCCAGCCACCAGCTGGCGCGAAACTCCGCCAGGGTGTCGATGGTGTTGGCGGTGGGCTGGTTGGACAGAATGTCGATGCCTGAGGCGATCGCATTGTTAATCGCGTGGGCCGCCATAGGCACCAGCAGCGATCGCGTACTCAGGTACAGCAGCGACATCACCACCCCAAACACAAACAGCCCAATCAAGTTAGAGTGCAGCACCCCAAACAGCACCGAGGTCAGCACAATGGCCGGGCGTACCCCCCATTTCACCCCCCAGCGGTGCAGCAGCACGCCGCGAAAAATAAACTCCTCGGTAATGGGGGCCACCACCAGCACCGAAAACAGCATCAGCCCGTTGTAGAGACTCGGATCCGTCGCCTGGTCAGCCGACAGCAGCAGCGACTGCCGCAGCGTTGCCTCCACCAACCCTGGGGCCACCACAGACAGGCCCAAGTACGACACCTGAAACGCCCCCAGCGAAAACAAAAACACCCCCACCACCAGCCACAGCAGCTGCACCCAGGCCAGCCGTCGAGGCCAGGAACCGATTAGAGCGGGCAGGTTGAGGGGCGATCGCCGAGTTGCCCACAAAATAGACCCACACAGACCCAAGAAAATTAGGCTGTAGAGAATGGGGGCCAAAATTGGGTCATCGCCTTCCAGGGGCAGCAGCTCTAGGGCACCCAGGGTGCCAAAGACCAGGGCCAAGCCTGTGGAAATAGCAAAAAATGCCGCCACCACCAGCCGGGCCTTGAGGGCCAGAAACGGATTGTCGTCACACGCTGCCATAGACCAAAAACCCGTTCCAGAAACCGCAGATCAGTGCTATTAGCTCTCAGGCTACTCATTAACGCAGTCGATCCGAATTTTCCCGATTCAACCATGAATTGCTTAGGGAGCGCTATAACTGAGGCACTATGCCCTTATCTCAAGGGCAACAGGGCCGGGTGAGTCCCAAATAGGGTTTCAATCCTTTGGCCTACTGCAGGGTGCTTATCAAGGGTGACTGTTCTGAGCCTCCGGGTCAGCGCCTATAGTTATGGGGGCTGTCATTCTTGCTCCAGGGCTCCATGACCAACGCTTCGCCAGATTCCGGCGCAATTCCCGGCATCATTTTAGTGGCATCAGTGGCCGATAGCTCCCTGGGGCCTCTGGTGGAATTATTAGACGGCCTGCGATCGGCGGGCTACGAGGTACACCAGGTCAACGGCGAAGACGAAATCATTGCGGCGGCCGAGGCAGCTCCCCCCGACCTGATTTTGCTAGCGCTAGAACAGTTCGACACAGCCGCCATGCGACTGTGCCACCGCCTCAAAAAACGGCCTCTCACCCGTCAGGTGGCTGTGGCTGTCATTGGCCAAGACAAGGCCCTGGCCCGACGGCTGCGGGCCTTTGAGTTCGGCGTGGTCGATTATATAGACCACGCCCTCTGGGTTGAAGAGGCTGCTGCCCGCATTAAAGCCCAGGTGTCTACCCATCGCATGCAGCGACGGCTGCGGCAGCAGGCTCGGCGGGCGGTATCGGCGGGCAGTGCCACCAACCTGCTGGCCGATCTGCAAAAGGCGCTGCGTCGCCAAGCTCAGCTTTTGCAGGCCCAAAACTTGCAGCTTCAGCAAGAGATGCAGGAGCGCGAACAGGCCCAGCAGGCCCTGCGCCTAGAGCAGCAAAAGTCTGAGCAGCTGTTGTTAAACATTCTGCCGAGGGCCGTGGTTGACAAGCTCAAGCAGCTAGAGGGGTCGCTGGCCGAGCGCTTTGACGATGTCACCATTTTGTTTGCCGACATTGTCAACTTCACCCCCCTGGCTGCTCAGATTAGCCCCCTGGAGTTGGTCAACTGGCTCAACCACATTTTCTCAGCCTTCGATCGCCTGGCCGAGCAGTACCAGCTAGAGAAAATCAAGACCATCGGCGATGCCTACATGGTGGTTGGGGGTCTGCCTCTGCCCCGACCCGACCACGCCGAAACCATTATGGAAATGGCGCTAGCCATGCAGGAGGCCGCCGCCCATATCAATCGCATTGACGGCCAGAAATTTCAGCTCCGCATTGGTATCAACACTGGGCCGGTGGTGGCTGGGGTGATCGGCATTAAAAAGTTTAGCTACGACCTTTGGGGCGATGCGGTCAACATCGCCAGCCGCATGGAATCCCACGGATCGCCGGGCAAAATTCAAATTACCGAGGCGACCTACCAGCGCCTCAAGCACCGCTACGCCTTCGAAGAAGTGGGTCAGGTGATGGTCAAAGGCCATGGCTATTTGACCACCTATCAATACAGCGGCCCTGAGCAAAAAGCTTGATAGACTGGGGAAGCTAAAAATTCGGGCCGCTGAGCTAGTTATCCTGTAGACACAGAACCACCTAGCTCAGCAACGAGATCAACGGCGGCCCCTAGGGGTCAGTACACGGTTAACTCATACCTCTACTCTATGGCGACATTTTTACTGGAAGTTGGCACCGAAGAACTGCCCGCCAGTTTCGTTAGCGATGCCCTCCACCAGTGGCAGACCCGCATTCCTGCCGAATTGGCAGAGCAAGCCCTGGCCCCCGAAGCGGTGCGCTTCTACGGCACCCCCCGCCGCCTGGCGGTGATGCTCGACGGGTTACCTCTGCGCCAGCCCGATCGCCAGGAAGAGGTCAAAGGCCCACCGGCTCAGGCGGCCTTTAGGGATGGTCAGCCGACCAAAGCCGCCGAGGGGTTTGCCAAGTCTAGGGGCGTAGAGGTGTCTGCCCTGGAGGTGCGCGACACCGATAAAGGCTCGTTTGTGTTTGTCAATCAAGACATTCCGGGGCGAGCCGCCACCGACATCTTGACCGAGCTGATTCCCCAGTGGATTTTGGGGCTGGAGGGCAAGCGGTTTATGCGCTGGGGTGACGGCGACCTGCGCTTTCCACGCCCGATTCGCTGGCTGGTGGCGCTGATGGATAGCGAGGTGCTGCCCCTCACCCTCGAGAATGGGTCGCTGGTCTGTACGAGCGATCGCATCTCCCAGGGCCACCGCGTGCTGCACCCTGCCCCTGTACCCCTGCGCCGCGCCCAAGACTACGTCGAGGCGCTACGCAACGCCTTCGTTGAGATCGACCCCGCCGCCCGTCGCCTGCTGATCCAGCACCAGGTGGAAGCGACGGCGAAGACCCTAGGGGGCGTACCGATGATTTCCCCCGCCCTACTCGACGAAGTCACTAACCTGCTGGAGTGGCCCACCGCCGTCGTAGGCAAGTTCGACACCGAATTTCTCGACCTGCCGCCGGAGGTCGCCATCATCGAAATGGAGAGCCACCAGCGCTACTTTCCGCTGAAGCAGAAGGCCGACGGGTTGGCGCTGATGCCTGTCTTTATTACCATCTCCAACGGCGACCCCAGCAAAGACGCCATTATCGCCGAGGGCAACGCTCGGGTGATTCGCGCCCGCCTGTCGGATGGCAAGTTTTTCTTTGACGCCGATCGCGCCCAGCCCCTCGACGCTTTTGTCGCCAAGCTCGAAACCGTCACCTTTGAAGAACGGCTGGGGTCGATGGCCGCCAAGGTGAAGCGGATTGGCACCGTGGCCGACCACCTCTGCGACCAGCTCAACCTAGGGGCGCAACCCCGCCAGCACATTCGCCGCGCCGCCTACCTGTGCAAGGCCGACCTGGTCACCCAAATGGTGGGCGAGTTCCCCGAACTCCAGGGGGTGATGGGGCAAAAGTACGCCCTCCACAGCGGCGAGCCGGAGGCTGTGGCCACTGCGATCGTGGAGCATTATCTGCCTAAAGGGGCACAGGACAGCCTCCCCCAAACCCTGGCGGGTCAGGTAGTGGGCATTGCCGATCGCCTCGACACCCTAGTCGGCATTTTCAGCACTGGCCAGCTGCCCACGGGTTCCTCAGACCCCTTTGCCCTGCGACGGGCCGCCAACGCGGTGCTGAATATTATCTGGGCGGCGGGGCTACCCCTGAATCTGGCAAAGCTATTGGATACCGTGGTGCAGGACTTTGCTCAGGATCCGACCCTGGCGATCAATGCTCCCGAGGCGCTGCGCACCCAGCTCCACGACTTTTTCTTGCAGCGGGTGCAGACTCTGCTCCAGGATGAGCAGGGCATCGACTACGACCTGGTGAATGCGGTGCTGAGCGATCGCGCCCTCAGCGATCCGCTGGATGTCAAAGACCGCGCCCTGTTCTTGCAGGCTATGCGCCGCAGCGGTCGTATGGATAAGGTCTATGAAACCGTGAACCGGGCCACCCGCTTAGCCGCCCAGGGAACCCTCGACACCAACGTGCTCGACCCCGAGGGCGTAATTGTCGCGGCCAAGCTGGAGGCCAAGGCCGAGCATGCTTTCCTTGCGGCGCTCAAAACCCTGGTGCCCCAGACCCAGGCCGCCCAGGCCAGCCGCGACTACGACCAGCTGGTGGCGGGCCTAGAGCAGGTGGCCCCGGTGGTCAGCGGCTTCTTTGACGGCCCCGACAGCGTGCTGGTGATGGCCGACGAGCCAGCGGTGCGGCAAAACCGTCTCAACCTGCTGGGGCTGCTGCGCAATCACGCCCTGGTGCTGGGCGACTTTGGCGCCATCGTGAAGGGATAGCGACGCCATGAAAAATGCCCATGTGATTGGTCTGGGTAAGTCAGGGGTGGCGGCGGCGCGGCTGCTGCACCGGGATGGCTGGCAGGTGGTGCTGAGCGATCGCGGCTCCAGCCCCTCCCTAGTCACCCAGCAGGAGGCCCTGCGCCAGGACGGCATCACCGTGCTGCTCGACTACAGTTTTGTGCCCGACAGCCGCACCAACCTGCTGGTGGTTAGCCCTGGCGTGCCGTGGGATAGCTCCGCCCTGGTGGCCGCCCGCGAGAACGGCTTGGAAGTGATTGGCGAAACCGAGCTAGCCTGGCGGTTTCTGCAAGATCGCCCCTGGGTCGGCATTACCGGCACCAACGGCAAAACCACCACCACGGCTCTGACCGCCGCCATCTTTCAGGCCGCCGGGCTTAACGCACCCGCCTGCGGCAACATTGGCTATGCCGCCTGCGAACTGGCCCTGGAGCCCACGGTGCCCGACTGGGTGATCGCTGAGCTGAGCAGCTACCAGATCGAGGCCTCAGCTACCCTGGCCCCGCAGATTGGCCTGTGGACTACGCTCACCCCCGACCATCTTCAGCGCCACGGCACCGTCGAGAACTATGCCCAGATCAAGGCCACGCTGATGCATCGCTCAGAGCTGGCGGTGTTCAACGGTGACGACCCCTACCTGCGTCAGCACATGCCGGAGGAGTTTCCCTCCGCCTGCTGGACGAGCGCCGCAGGAAAGCGGGCGATCGCTCCGCTTCGGCCCAGCGCCTATATCGCAGACGGCTGGGTGAAGTTTGAGGGCATCCCCATTGTGCGGGCCGATGCCCTACGCATGGTGGGCGACCACAACCAGCAAAACCTGCTGCTGGCGGTGACGGCGGCTTGTTTAGCAGAGCTGGATGGGGAAGCGATCGCTGCCGGAGTGACATCCTTCCCCGGTGTGCCCCATCGTCTAGAGCACATCTGCACCTGGCAGGGGATTGATTTCATCAACGACTCAAAGGCCACCAACTACGATGCGGCTGAGGTGGGGCTGCGATCGGTAGAGGCTCCAGCGGTGCTGATTGCCGGGGGCGAAGCTAAGCAAGGCGACGACACCGCTTGGGTGCAGCGCATTCACGAACGGGCCGCCACCGTGCTGCTGATTGGCGATGCCGCTCCCCAGTTCGCCCAGCGGCTAGAGACCGCAGGCTACCGCAACTACACCATTGTCGAAACCATGGAGCGAGCAGTGGAACGGGGTGCTGCGGTGGCCCCATCCCTGGGAGCGGCAGTGGTGCTGCTTTCCCCCGCCTGCGCCAGCTTTGACCAATATCCCAATTTTGAGCAGCGGGGCGAACACTTCCGCCAGCTCTGCCAGGAGCGATTTTTCTAAAGCTTTAAACGTCAGACTGGCTAAGGAAAACTTCGAAAGCTGGAACAATTGTTTGTAAGGTTTGCAGTTTGAACGTTGAGAAACTTTATAACCTGCAAACTTTTTTGCTGGTCTAAACCTAAACTATTCAGGTATAAATTGAGGCAGATGGTGCCTAACTCTGCCCTTCAACCCATTTGATCCAGGGCAATCATTCCCTCCAGTCAGTTCCTGATCTGCCTTCATCCGCCTGACTCAGTCTCTCTCACGCCCTATGGATACCTCGCCTGATTCTGCTGATTTTCCTGCAGTGCCCTCCTCTACTGTGGGTACTGGGGAAGGACGTTCTGTTCGACGACCCGTTTCATTTACCATCGGTGCCAGCAAGGTTGATAGCGCTGACAGCCCCTCGGCGAGCGGCCCCGAGCCCTTGCCCCAGGCCATGGGTGCCCCGGCTCATTTAGCTCCCTTTCCGGTACAGGCTCCCCCTTCGCATTTGCCCCTACTGCCTCGCCGCAAACTGCCGACCTTTAGCCGCCACCGCCACGATGCCAACCCAGCCCTGGCGGTTAAGGTGCTACAAGACATTCAGATGGCGGTGGAAGCCTGGCACCAAGACTTAAAACAGACAGTGCATCGTATCCAGGCCCTTTATATGGAAGGGCCGATTGTCGATGGCTGGCTCGAAACCATAGGCGAGCACCCCAATCAAGCCGCCGCCCTTGATGCTGCTCTGCTGCGTCACGGTGACCCCCAGGCACTTTCTGGCTACGTCGAGCAGCTTTGCCAATCATTAGAGACTCCTACGGAGCCCGCTCCCGCTGGAACGGATCTGGGCCGTGCAGGCTATCGTCTGTGCAGCCTCGACTCGGATGGTCGGGTGCAGTACTTTCCCTGCCCGCCCGAGCAGCTGTCTACGATTAGTTTGGCGATCGCCCGTCACCAAAAGCTACGCCAGCTCCTCGACCACAAGCAGTTTTTAGAAGCCAAGCTCAAACGCACGGTGGATATTATGACCACCAGCCGCGACAACTTAGGAATTGCACCGACCTGTAGCTCGGAGACGGGGGAAGAGTAGGTGGGTGGATGGGTAGGTGGATAGCCTAAGCCCGAATTACCATCCCCAGGTGCCAGGGTCGCCTTTGAAGGGGCCAACGATATCTGAAGTAATCCAACCGCCGTAGAAATCGCCGGGCTGGGATTTCACCAGTTCGTCATCGACGTAGCAGGCTTCCATGCGGCTGGGGTAGAGGGCGATGTAGTTGGCAATGCTCTCAAAAGCTTCCGTAGGTTGAGGATAGGCCCAGGCGACCTGCTCGGCAACTCGTTCGCCCACCGCCACCGTAAAATACACCGCTGCCCCTTTCCATTCGCAGAACGTGGAGCGGGGCACCGGCTGAAAATACTGCATCTGCACATCCTCGGGGGGAATGTAGTAGGTGGGCGGGTGGCTTGTCTCTAGCACCCGCTTGGTGCGCCGCGAGTCGGCAATCACCACGCCGTCGAACACCACTTGAATATGCCGCGTCGAGTCTTCTAGCCGGGGCGGACGCGGGTAATCCCAGACGGATTCTTGGCCAGGGCCGGGGGTGATGCGGTTGGGGGGAGAGAACATGGGTAGGGGGTAAGGGGGTAGGGGTAGTAGAGCTAGCCTTGGATTTAGTTTATTAGCAGCCAATCCTCTAAAGCTTAAACGTCATGCCAATCCACTCCCTACTCCCTACCCCTTACTCCCCCATGCACCCCCTACCCATGCACCCCCTACCCATGCACCCCCTACCCATCCACCCCCTACCCATCTATCCCTCACTGGCTTTGCCACTGCTGAATCTCCTGCTGGGCCTGGTCGTAGGCGCTGGTGCCGGGGGGCACTAGGCCAGCGGCAGAGATCGCACCGGGGATTTGGCCAGAGGCGGCGCGGGCGCGGGCGATCGCCAAAATATCTCGGCTCCACTGGTCGATGCGCTCCTGGGCGATCGCAGACTCAGGGTAGTCGGGGGGAATTTGCTGGGCGATCGCGATCGCCGCCTGAAATGAAGCGGCCTGGTCGGGCTGAAGCAGGCTCTGGGCCTCTTGCAGCAGCTGCCGGTTAACCCGGCTCTGCTCCCATGTTTGAATCTGGGCCTGGGCCTGGCCCCAGGTTTCGCCCTGATCTTGGGGCACCAGGCGAGCTGCCGAAATGGCGGCATCCAAATCACCCGCAGCGGCTCGGCCTTCAGCGAGGTCTAAAATCACCAAGCTCCAGCGCTCAATATCAGCCTGGGCCTGCTCGTGGGCCGGGTCGCCTGCGGGCACCTGCCTAGCCTGCTCAATGGCATCGTTAAACAGGGAGGCCGAAACCGGTTCGATCAGACGGCGGGCCTGGTTGAGGGCGGCCCCCCCGGACAACTCGGCGTTCGCATAGCCCGTCTCAGCTTGATTAACCAGGGCTTCGTAGTCTTCGGGACGCTCACCCTCGGGAATTTGGGTCAACCAGCTCAGCGCTTCGCCAAACTGGCGCTGGTCGAGGGCGGTTCTGGCGCGAGCCAGAGCCTCGGCACCGCTGGCCGCCGTCCCAGGAAACAGGGGTTCACCCACAGGTTCGGTAGGGGGAGCCGTCGGCAGACCTTCTGCGGGAGGATCGTCCGCGGGCGGTGGCGCGGTGGCCTCTGGAGTCGCCTCTGGAGATGAGCCTGGCCCCCACAAACTATCTTGGTTGCGCCACAGCACACCGAGCAGCAGCAGACCCGCCGCTAAAATTCCCCAGCGCTGCCAGGGCACCAGGGAAGGGGTGGGCGGGTTGGTCACTGGCGGTTGGGTCACCTCGGGCAATCCGCCCGGCGGCAACTCAGGCTCAGGCCGCTCGGTCGGGGGCCAGGGCTTAGCAGAACCACCGTTGGGGAGATCCGTAGGCGGAACGGGGTAACTGGGCCAGATCGGATTGGGCTCCACCGGTAGAGAAATCTCTGGACTGGGCGGGGGCTCTGGCAGAATCTCTGGCTCCGGAAGTACGCCAATGGGCATTTGGCCCACCAGGCTGGCGGGCACCAACATGATGTACTGCTGCCCAGGGGGCACTACCGCCATGGGATTTTGCACCGGTCTCCAGTGGTGCTGGCACAGCTCGGGGACGCGATCGCGCAGATAGACCACCAGCTGGGCCAGGGTCAGACAGCCGTGGAACCGCATCCCTTCGATGAGGGCTTCGGTAAACAGCCCGTGGCGCACCGCCAGTGTCTCCTGAGAAAACTGGTCGGGCTGGCAAGAGAGCACCAGGGGAATCCCTAGACTCTTAGCCAAAGCCAGGGTTTGGTCGCCCAGGTGGCCGCCTCCAGGGGCGGGGCTGAGGGCGCTCTGGGGCCGGTTCATGTCGAGCATGACGATGGCTTGGCGCTGGTTGCCCTGGGCCAATTGATTCAGCAGAGTTTCTACTAAGATGCCGGTTTGCTCAATGCGGTTGGGGTCGGCATCGATAGGCAGCAGGTAATCTTTCCCCTGCCACTGCACCCCGTAGCCGCTAAAGAAAAACCACACCGTATCTTCGGAACCGGCGCGATCGCAGCTCTGGGCCAGCCGTTGCAGCAGCACCTCACGGGTCGGCGCAGCTGCCCCCTCGTAGACCACCGCAGAAATATCCGTCAGCAGCGAGCAATACTGGGCGGGCAGACCCACCTCATTGACCAAAAAGTCCCGCAGTTCGAGGGCATCGAACTGGGCATACATCAAGGGCTGAAGCGATTGATATTGATTGATGCCAACGATCACGGGCCAGTGGCTTGCCATGCCTTGGGGATGCCTCTCGATGCTGTAGAATTTCGTGCTGTAGGGTTGGAGGGATAAAAATTCCCCTGCCATAGTAGCGCCTGCGGGGCTAAACGGAACTCAGACCGGTCATCCCCAGCGGCGACAATTCTTAATTGACGATTGGCGGCTCTATCGCTAGAGTTAAGGCACTTTTTGGGCATCCTGCGGGGATGTGTGGAGCAGCAGGCCATGAAATTGATATCTCCTTTAAATAATGGACGCGCTAAAAGCCACAACGGGCTTTCCAGCATGGTGTCTCTCGGGGCACGCGTCACCCTGGCTGCGCTAATGGGATTGGGGAGCGTGGCTCTGCCGTCACTCGTCAATCCGCCCGTGGCTCAGGCCTATACATCGCGCGTCAACCTCTACCTAGTGCGCGAACAGGGCGAAAGTTTTGAAACCCTAGTGCAGCGCTCAGAGATCGTCGCCCGCGCCGCCATTCAGCGCAGCTTCGATGCCGATGTGCTGATGACCGATGTCATCGTCACCGTGATTGGCGATAACCAGGGCATTTCTGTTCCAATTCTCACGGTGCCGGTGAGCCGCAGCGAGTGGCAGCTTCGGCCCGATGTACCGCAGTGGGCCAACTACTTTGAGGCGGCTAGAGCCTTGGTTGACGATGCCGAGTCAACCGCCCCCTAGATTGGGTAATAGCATTCTGGGCACCTGAGGAGAGCCGAGCTGGCAAAATAAAATTGCATAGAATGGCCCTCTTGCCCTATGCTTGAAAGGTTGTGAAGTCTTAAAGTATTGCTGTCATGGCGGTTCCCAAGAAGAAAACCTCCAAACAAAAGCGTGACCAGCGTCGCGCCACCTGGAAGCGCACCGCAGCGCTTCAGGCTAAGAAAGCTATGTCCCTGGGCAAGTCTGTGCTCACCGGGCGGTCTACGAGCTTTGTATATCCCACGGATGACGAGGACGACGAAGAGTAAACTTCCGGGACAGCGCCCATTGTCCCGAGAACTTTCCCCTCGTCTGTGCTTAGAAGCTGGAATACTACATTTTGTAAGCAGGATAGAGACTCTATCCTGCTTTTTAAGTTAGCTTGGCGGCAGATTATTCCATTCTGCCACCACTATGAACCAGCTCGATTCCAATCCAGAATCACGCATGTGGGCTATGCTTGCCCACCTCAGCGCCCTGTCTGGCTTTGTCATTCCCTTCGGCAATATTGTTGGGCCACTCGTCATCTGGCTGGTCAAGCGCGACGAAATGTCCTTCGTCAACGACCAGGCCAAGGAAGCGCTCAACTTCAATATCTCCATGACCATCTACATGGTGGTGGCTGGGGTGTTGATTTTTGTGCTGATTGGCATTCCTCTCATGATTGTTTTGGGCATCGCCTGGCTGGTGTTGGTCATTCTAGCGGCAGTCAAGGCCAACGAAGGGACGGCCTATCGCTATCCCTTGACGCTGCGGTTAGTCAATTAGCAATCTAAATAAACGGACGAACTTCTGGAGCTAGGGACGATCGCGGCGCAACCTTAGGCTCGTTGGTTTCGGCCTCTGAGGAATCTGCCTCAGGGGCCTTTTCATTGCTGGGCGGGCTAGATTCTGTCTGTTCCTCACCTGGAGAAGAATCGGTGTAGGGTTCAACCACCTCGGGTTGGACTCTAGGTAACCCTGGGACTGCATCAGCCTCCGAGTTGGGTAACGCCTCTGGGACGGGCGTGGCTTGGGGCAGATCGCCAAATGTATCCTCTGGTGTGGGGATGGCGGGCGCAGAGGGTACATTAGCCGGGTTGCGCCACTGCTTAAAGCGATTGAGCAACCCTTTGGGGCTGGGTTCTAGAGTAGGTTCTGAGGTCGCAGGGGGGGCTGGGCGTACGGGTACAGGCTCGGGCTCTACCTGGGGCTGAGACAGCATGGGGGGAACCTCTGGATCGACCAAGGGCACCATATCCTCAATGGCATCCTTTGCCTCAGGTGCGATCAAATCAGGGGCTTCTTCAGCAGGGCGCTCAGGCTCAAAGGCGTCCTCCTCGACATCCTTCCCAGCGCCCTCGTCTTCCAGCATGGGCTGATCTTCCTTCGCTGACTCCGACTCTGTAGATTTCTCTGGAAGAAGCAAGGGAGTAGGTGGCGTCTCGGCTTCAGGCTCAGCCGGAGGCACACCCTGGGTGGCGGTATCTGGAGCAGCTGATTCAGGGGCGGGTTGCTCCTGGGTAGTTTCAGGTTGGGATGGCTCTGGAGCAGCGGTGTCTGGCTGAGTAATCTTAGGGTCAGGAACGTTCTGCCCTGGCTTTTCTGCATCAGCGGAGGGAAGCTGGGGTTCTGATTCTGGGGGCTCGGCTGTCGGCTCAGGTGCTGGGGGTGCTGGGGGCTCATAGGTGGGGTCAATAATACCCGCTACATCTTTTATGCCCAATTCACCGCGCACCAGGCGAGAGAGGGTGTCGCTGCCACCGGGCTGGTAGTCGATTATGCGCACGGTGTTGTTAAAGCGGTTGTCGATGGGGTTGCCGCTTTCGTCAATGAGTTCGAGCTGCACCCAGTTGCGGCCCGGCTTAAAGCCCTTGAGCCAGATGGGCTGCCACTGGTCGAACACGAAGCTTTGGTCGTTGACGGTGCAGCGAATGCGCCAGTCGTGCAGATCGTCGTTGGCTTCAGCCTGCGCACTCATGTGCAGAGGCGCGTTGGTGAGGTAAAAGTCGAGCATGATCGGCTCGGCCCCGTAGGTCGCTTGGGGGCGGCTGTAGGTGAGCAGCGGAGCCATGGCGTTGAGTTCGTTTTGGGGCGTGGGGGCGACCACATGGAAGGTGCGCTGGTCGAAGGCTCCCTGGTTTTTGAAGCTTTCGTGCCAGGGGCGTGAGGCAAACACGCGCAGGGTGTGGGTGCCGGGGGAAAGCCCCTCAAAGGTGATCGGTTCTGCCAGGTCGTAGACCGCTTTGTAGGGTTCGTTGTCTAGGAATAGGTGCAGGTGGGGGCCGAGTTCGTAGGCGTCGTCTTTAAACAGGGGCAGACCGCGCACCTGGAGCCGCACCGTCACCGCAGTATCGTCTAGCACTTCGCCAGGCCGGGGGCTAAGAATGCGCACCTGGGGCGTGTAGGCGTCGATAATTTGCTTGAGGGTTTCCAGCGTTTCGGGGGGAGACACCTCGGCAATTTGCCCGGTGAGGCGGTTGGACTGGGGGGTGGGCTCTGACAGTAGCTCGGTGGGCTGTACAGGCTTGGCGCAGCTGGTCGTAGTGAAGAGGAGGAGAGCGATCGCCCCAAAAATAACCACCTGGGACACAGCCCGGACCACAAGCCGCCGTCCCAGTCCCATGACCTTGCGGATGAACCCTTGTGTCGTGCCCATGCTGCTATTCTCTACGTCGTTGCACCTATTACCATAGGCCACTTTAGGGTCTTTACAGCAATCGCCACACAGGTTTTTGCGAGGGTGGGAGAGCTGAGCTACACTGGCTCGACATACCCAAGGGAGGGTTGTCTGACATGCGGACTAAACAGGCTGTTGTACTGGTGTTATCGCTGCTGATCGGTCTTTCTGCAGGGGCCGCTGCCGCCACCGCCTTCTACTGGAACCGGGCCACGGCGCTGCCCACCTGGTACAGCACCAGCGGTACCGATACGGCTGTAGCCCAGGTCAATACTGGCAGCGGCAACTTACTGGAGGGCAAGCTGGCCAGCGGCCAGGGAGTGCGCTACAGCGACAATAACCGCATCGAAATCTCCCTTACGGAGGCTGAGCTGACTCAGCTACTCGCCGAGGGTATAGCCCAGACTCCCCAGATAGCCCAGTTTTTGCCCGTGACAGATAGCCTCAACGCCACCATTCGCGGCGATCGCGTAGCCGGGGGCATTGTGGTCAACCCCGCCGACCTGCCGACCCAAGGCCTGCCGCCCCAGGCCCAGCAGGCTTTGGATACCGCCCTAAGCACGGTGCCCATGCTGGGCGATCGCCCCCTCTACATCGGCATCGAAGGCAGCCCCCGCGTAGAGAACGGTCGCCTGGTGTTAGGTAACGACACCCGCATTCGAATTGGTCGAGTCAATTTGTCGCTGGACGATGTCGCCCGCCTTACCGGCCTCGACCCAGCTCAAATCACCGAGCGCGTTAACCTCGCCCTACCTCAGGCTGGGCTGACCCTCGACGGTCTAGAATTTGTCAACGGTGAGGCGGTGCTGCGCGGCGTAACCCAGTAATTTAGGGACGCCTAAACCGCCGAGTTAGCCGTTACCAGCGCCTCTAGACGAGCCACCAGGTCATCCTTCGCCACCACCCCTTCGACGGTGTCAACCCGCTCCCCGTTTTGGAAAAAGATCAGAGTGGGAATGGCCATCACGTGGTACTGAAGGGCCAGGGCGTCTTCTTCATCGACGTTGAGCTTGGCGACCTTAGCCCGCCCGGCGAAGGTTTCGGCCAGCTCTTCCACAATCGGGTTCATGATGCGGCAGGGGCCACACCAGGCGGCCCAAAAGTCGACCAGCACCGGCACATCGCTTTGCATCACCTCGGCCTCAAAGTTGTCGGCGGTTAGGGTGAGGTAGGTTGCATCGTCAGCCATGGTCAATCGCTCCTTATCTGCATCGAGGTTTTTGAGGTGTAGAAAACTATCCGGCACTCGTTTCCTACGGTACTGCAAAGCCTGGGCGATAGGGTTACGGTTAGCCCAACTTTAGCGCCCCTGGGAGCAGGGGGCCGCTACCCAGTTGAGGCTGCGCTGCCACAGGACAACCAGCTGGTGCTCTAGGGCCGGGCCAAGTTCGGCCACCAGAATGCCTTCGGCACTGGCAGCACTGTCAGCCAGCCAGGTGCCCCGCAGGGTCACTTCCAGCCAGTCGATGTCGCAGGGGGAAATATCGATCGCCCCCTGCCCCCCAGCTTTGAGCGCTGCAATCCCCGGCAGGTCGTCGGGCAGGGCAAAGGCCCCGTAGCCCGGCTGCACCACCAAGGGCTGTCCGGCCCGCAGAGCCACCAGGCTGCGCTGGGTCACCATCGCTTCTACGGTGAGGTCTAAATGCTCAACCAATAAATCAGTATCGGAATAGGTCAGCTTCAACATGATCCCTCATGCCTTAATACTTATGAACTAGTTTCGTCGCTTAAGTGTGTTGTGTCGAGGCGGCAGCGGCCCTAAAACGATGGCCTAGCCAGGCGACGCACGGTGGATCACGGGCCCCATGGGCAGTCTTGAGCGACCATGCCCTGGGTGGATACCGATGCGAACCCCTGGTCTGACGAAAGACCAATGGCGGTAATGCTGCTGCAAACCCAAATTTAGAGCCCGATCGAAACGGAACTAGCCGAGAACGGCCATCCCTAGGCGCTGGGCCAGATCGGGGGTCGGGTTAATGCTGGGAGAAATAGTGGGGGTAGGGCCAGCCCAGGCGTTGGCACGGCGTCCCCAAAGGGGAATCGCCCCGATTGAGGCATCCCGCTAGCGTTAGGAATCGCCATAGCCCTAGGAAGAGACCTCTCCAAAGGCGATCGCCTCTCAAGGCATCCCCTTTAAATAGATCGCCCCCGTCAGAATCACCCAGGGCTAACCCATCCATGGGGTGAATTAGGCGGCTAATTAGGCCACTAAAATACCCATCGAACCCCGCCACCATGCCTAGCTGGCCAGCGTCGCCCGTGGTGACGGCGATATTCATTGCGGTGCCAGTAGACAAGATGTTTACCATAGCGGAGTTCCTCAAGCGTAAAACAGCAAGGCTTAGGAAGGCATGAGGGCATCCGTTGGCTCAAAACCCCTCGCTTAGCGATGAGGCTTGACGGATACGCTCGAATAACGTTAATACTACACGTGTAATACAAACGTGTCTAGTCTGTCTAAACTGTTAGTTAGACACAACTCATTAGTGATAACCACAGCCGAGTTGTGACAGGTTCCAGAAATTATCCTTATGTTCCCCTTGGAGGTGTGCCCGCCGATGCCAACCCTAACTCGCGTATCGACCACTGATATGGAAGTTACCAGCATTCGCCTGGAGCGATCGCTGAAGGAAAAACTCAAATCCCTGGCCGGTAACCGGGGCTATCAGGCGTTGATTCGCGACATTCTTTGGCAGTACGTGGAGCAGGGGCCGACCGAAGTGCCTACCCAGCTACAACCCGAGGACATTTGCGCCAGCTTTGAGGCGGTGGCCGAGCGCGAGCAGGTGTGCGCCCTGACCGGCAATCCCATTCTCGCCAACCAGCCTATGCGGCTGGGGCTAACGGCCCAGGGTCGCCTGGTGCCCCTCTGTGTGGAGTAAGCAAGTGTAAAGGAACAAATTTCCCCGAGGGGGATTAATTCTGACAGAATAGAGAACGGTCTATTCTAGGGATTTGCCCGATGACACCTTCTACCGCCACCACCCGCCACCATCAGCAGGTGCTGACCCTGCGATCGCGGGGCAAATCTCTCCAGCGGTTTACCGCTGACGTGGAGCAGGTGGTGCGTGCCTCGGGCATTGAGACCGGGCTGTGTACGGTGTTTTTGCGCCACACCTCCGCCAGCCTGATCATTCAAGAAAACGCCGACCCCGACGTGCTGGTGGATCTGGAGAACTTCTTGGCCAAGTTGGTGCCCGAGGGCAACCACTACATCCACAGCACCGAAGGCCCCGACGATATGCCCGCCCACATTCGCACGGTGCTGACCCACACCAGCGAAACCATTCCGGTGATGCAGGGGCGATTGGCCCTGGGCACCTGGCAGGGAATTTATCTGTGGGAGCACCGAGCGCGGGGTGCGGCCCGCGAGGTTGTCGTCCACGTCACAGGCTATTAGCATGGTCGATATTTTTGACCCAGTTGGCTACAGCGCTATCCCCACCCCGCCGGAGGGGTTTAAGTCTGGATTTGTGGGCATTGTGGGCCGCCCCAACGTCGGCAAATCGACCCTGATGAATGCTCTGGTGGGCCAAAAGGTGGCAATTACTTCCCCCACCGCCCAGACCACCCGCAACCGTCTGCGGGGCATTTTGACCAACGACCAGGCGCAAATTATTTTTGTCGATACTCCTGGCATTCATAAGCCCCACCACGAGCTGGGCAAAATTTTGGTCAAAAACGCCCGTATGGCCATCGACTCGGTAGATGCCACCCTGCTGGTGGTAGACGGCAGCGTAGACATGGGGCGTGGCGACCAGTTTGTGGCCGAACTGCTGGCCCACAGCAGCGGCCCGGTGATTTTGGGCATGAATAAGATCGACCAGCAGCCGGAGGAAGATGGGGAGGCGATCGCCTCCCTCGACGCCAGCTACCAGGGTCTAGCCGACGCTCACGGCTGGCCCCTGGTGAAATTCTCGGCCCTGCACGAAACCAGCCTCGACACCCTGCTAGCCACGCTGATTGGCCAGCTCGACCCCGGCCCCTACTACTACCCGCCCGATCTGGTCACCGACCAGCCCGAGCGATTCATCATGGGCGAGCTGATTCGCGAACAGATTTTGCTGAACACGCGGGAAGAGGTGCCGCACTCGGTGGCGATCGCCGTTGACCGGGTCGAGGAAGACACCAACATCACCCGCATCCTCGCCACCATCCATGTGGAGCGCGAGTCGCAAAAGGGCATTTTGATCGGCAAAAAGGGCAGCATGCTAAAGGTGATCGGCTCCGACGCCCGCCAGCAAATTCAAAAGCTGGTGATGGGTCAGGTCTATCTGGAGCTATTTGTGAAGGTTGTACCCAAGTGGCGTCAATCCCGCAGCCGCCTCGAAGACTTTGGCTACCGGGTCGAAGAGTAGCGAATTATCGGTTGTAGTGCGCTTTGAGGGCAAGCTTGCCAAAATAGGGTTAAGCGATTTTTTGCACCGACAATATGCCTCCCGCGCAACCGCCCAAGAGCCTGCAAGAGATTCTCAAATAGTGCAGCGATCCCATGACTCAAATTACCCTCGATCTCTCCCCAGAACTAGAAACCCAACTGCGGGCAGAAGCCGCCAAGCAGGGCCTTGACCCTCAGCGCTACATTTTAGAAACCCTGCATAACTGGCTAGTGGCCAATCAAACGGCAGCTAACCACCTACCCGCCGCAGAAGCGGATCTACTTCGGCAAATCAATCTCGGCCTCTCTGCCGAAATGTGGGATGAGTACTATGCCTTGATTGACAAGCGCCAGGCCGAGACTTTAGCTGCCGATGAGCACCATCGGCTGATTGAGATTTCAGACCAGATCGAAGCCCTCAATGTAGAGCGCATTCAAGCCCTAATGCAACTCGCTGCGTTACGGCAGCAATCCTTAGAGAATGTCATGGACGATCTAGGCATCAAGCCTGTTGTTTATGGCTAAGCCCCCATTAAGTTCGTTGCAAAAACAAGCCGTTGCCCAGCGGGCTCTTGGGTGCTGCGAGTACTGTCTTTGCCAGGTCAAATATTCCCCCGATCCCTTCTCCATTGAGCATATTATTCCTCGCTCCAAGGGCGGCAATGACGATTTGGAAAATCTAGCGTTGGCTTGCCAGGGCTGCAACAACCGCAAGTATATTCAGACCGAAGCCTATGACCCTGTAGCAGGCAACATGGTACCGCTTTACAATCCGCGCCAGCATCAATGGCGAGAACACTTTGCCTGGAGCCAAGATCTAACCCTGATGCTGGGCATCACACCCATTGGTAGAGCAACCGTAGACAAACTGGCGCTCAATCGGGAGGGCGTTGTCAATCTTCGCAGGGTTTTAGCGGCACTCGGTAAGCATCCGCTCTGAGCACTCAGCAAAAGTTGAGCAGTAGAGCTGAACTCGCTTTAAGGAAGGGCGTCTACCACCAGCTCCAGGTAGCCTGTAACCGGATCGGGCTGGCGGTGCAGGCGCAGGTGGGGCAGGTTTGCGATCGCAATTTCTGCCGTCGTGCGAATCAAGCAGCCTGGCATGATGTGGCCACCGTAGACTCGGCCCTGAGCATCGGCGATCGCCCCGTGCAAATGCATGCCATGCCGCGACAGCGTACCGCTGAGGGAAATCAGCTCCAGCGGGCCATTGATGATCGTAGCCTCAGTGGCAGCAGCGAAGCGTAGGGATGCCTGGGTAAGACTGCCCAGCGCTGAGAGAATCACCCCAGCTTCTAGCGATTGAGCCTGGACAAAGGTTTGCAGCTCTTGCTTGAGATCTTGGCCAGGGGTAAGGCGAAGGCAGTGGGTTTGCATGAGGGGAAGAGTGTTGGTGAGGTAGGTGGGTCAGTGAGGTCGGTGGGTCGGTGAGGTAGGTGGTGTTTCTATAGATGCCGTCACACCCACCCTCACCCACTCCCCCACCCACCCTCACTTCTACGCCGTCGCCTCATCATCCCGCTCTGGCTGGCTAGGGCGGGCCTCAAAGGCAGGGCAAACCCCGTCGGGGCTAACCTGAAGTCCATAGAGGGGAGAATCAACGCCACGGCAGCGACCTTCTCTCTGGTAGCGACAGGTTTGACAACTTGGGGGTTGCCAGGGGGCATCGCTGTTAGTCACCGTGCGCAGTAAATCTCGCTGGGTGAGGCCTTTAATCACTAGGTCGTTGCCCTGCCAGCGGGCCTGCACCAGGCCAGTGTCAGACAGAGCCGTCCAGCGGGGGTCGGTGGCGAGGTCTTCGGGCAGCAGCAGCAGTACGCTATCGTCAACCTGGGTGATTTCGCCCTCAAAGACGGGGTCGGGGGCGGCGGGCTGAATGAAGCGATCGCCGATGGGAAACTCCACCTCTTTACCTGCGGAGGGTAGGTGGAGCTGGTAGCGGGTTTGCAGCTCTTCTAACCCAGCCAGATCGGCCAGATGGGATGGCTTGCCGTGGACAAAGGCCACGTGCTGGGGCCTGAGGTTGTGGATGAGCTGGGTGGTGCCGACGCGATCGCTGTGGGTGGTGAGCTGGTAGGTATCGAGCTGCACCCGTTCAGACTCTAGCTCAGGGGCGAGGGTTTGCAGCCAGCCCAGGGTGGCCCCAGCATCGGTAGCGGGCGTACCCAGCACCGTATCGGCGATCGCTGTGGCAAAGGAATCGGGCAGCAGCACCGTCCAGGGCTGGGCCAAGGTGCGGCAGTGGTCGCTGAGGTCAGACTCCCGATGGGCAATCAAAATACAGGGGCGCTCCCCATCGGGATGGCCGTCTACACCCAGTCGCCGCACGCGGGGCAAAATGCGCTCGTCCCAGAATAGGGGCTGGTGGCGGGCAAAATTTTGCACGCTGCTGGGGAATTCAGACATAAGCTCCAGATACAGATCGCAGCCTGCCGCCACGGTTTCATCGACCCAGACGGTAATATCTTGGCCGGTAAATTGGTAGTGGCTGCGCAACAGCATCACCAGTTCTTGCCCAATGCCCAGGGTGGGCGTAGGCAGCAGCACCGATCGCCCCTGCTGCACCAAACCGTGGAGCGTGCTGGCCAGCAAATTTTCCTGCTGACGGCGGTGGGGGTGACGGGCGGTTCCCGCGCTACCTTCGATGATCAGCACGTCCGGTTTCAGGCCCCGCAGAGCCTCTAGGGGCAGGCCATCCACCAGGCGCGAGTTCGACATAAAAAAGTCGCCCGTGAAAAACACCGTGTAGGGGCGCTGGGGCGAATGGTAGGTAAATAGGGCGCAGGCGGCCCCCGGCAAATGGCCCGCTGGCCAGATCTGCACTGTTAGATCGTCGGCTAGGCTAATTGGGGTCTGCCAGGGCAGCGCCTGACACAGATGAGGCGGCACATCCCCCCCCAGCCAGTTGAGAGGCAAAAGCTGGGCGGTGACCTCGCTGCCGTAGATGGGCACCTGGGGAAAAGCCTGGCTAAACGACCAAAGCCCGCGCGCGTGGTCGCTGTGGGCGTGGCTACAAAACAGCAGGTCAGCGGTGGCGATGCGGTCACGGGCTGATTCCAAAGCCGCCAAATCCCGCAGGCCGCAGTCGAGCACAATGCGCCGTGGCCCCATGCGCAGCTCTAGGCACAGCCCTTCTTGGCCGTGACCCGCACCAAACGGAAAGCAGACTAGATTACTCACGGAATGGTGAACACCCTAGCGGCAGCGGCACAGCGAGGCCGAGGAAAAGGGCCAACATGCTGAGGTGGCCTAGTGGGCCGACCCGTTGCCGTGGTAGTCATCGCTATCGTAGAAGCCGTTTTTGGTGCCAAAAAAGAGGGTGGCTACCACAAACAGTCCAGTGAGTACAGCCAGTACGAGTTTGATATCCATGGGGGCAATTGGGATGATATAAAGGGTCGATTTATGCGGAGCGTTGGTTGTGAGTCATCTTAGCAAGCCTGCCCCAGAGGACACTATAAAGCTTTGTAATCCGCCTGCGCCCATTGACCCGGCTTGGCTCGGGCGATCGTCCTTAGAGGTGGCCCCCGACCTGCTGGGCTGCCGCCTGGTGCGCCGCTGGGCCGATGGTCGCCAGCTCAGCACCACCATTGTCGAAACCGAGGCCTACACCGAGGGTGACCCGGCCTGCCACGCCTACCGCCGCGAAACGACTCGCAACCGGGTGATGTTTGGCCCGGCAGGCTACAGCTATGTGTATCTGATTTACGGCATTTACCACTGCTTTAACGTGGTGACCGATCGCGATCGCATCCCCAGTGCCGTCCTCATTCGCGCCGTCGAACTCGACACCATTCCCCCCTGGCTGGCGGGGTACCGGGTCGAGAAACCCGCTCGCTGGGGGGCTGGCCCCGGCAAACTCTGCCTCTTGCTGGATATCGATCGCACTCTCACCGACCTGCCCCTGACCCCCGCCTCTGGGCTTTGGCTAGAGCATCGGCCTGCCGACTGGCATCAGAACATCACCAGTGGAGACATTCTGTTCACCCAAACGACTCGCATTGGCCTCACCCAGGGGGCCGACTTGCCCTGGCGCTGGTACGTGACGAACTCGAAAGCCGTGTCGAAACGCGAACGGCTTTCGGCGAAGTGAATGGGTTAAACCTGTCTAAAACATGCCTACCAGAACGATCAGCGTGAACAGACAAAACAAACCGAAGATTATGACGCTGATTGTAAAGTAAGGAGCATGGTTAATACTCTCCAGATAAGCATTAACCTGCTCGTCGTGGGCCGGATCTGGCTTCCAAGTCATGCTTTTCATAGCGTTAACTCCCTACGACTACCCAGTGAAAAGCTAGAGCAAGACTCAATCACAACCATTCTACGATCTTAGGAATCAGCCGAGGTTTAGGGGTGATTATTCTCCTTTTCTTAACCAAATCATGGATTAATTCGCACGCCTTAAAATTGCAAGACATGGTTGAGAGAAGAGAATAGAAAATTGACTGGCAGAAGATAATCAAGACTTGGGACTACCTGGATTTATAGCTGTTTCTGGTAGGTCACAGAGCTTTCTTTGACCTGGAATCCTACAGATTCGTACAGTCCCATGGCCTGGTTGGGGTTTTGGGTATCAACCCCCAGCAGAGCCGTTGCCATGCCTGCCGCCTGGAGCTGATGCAGCCCTTGCAGCAGCATTGCCCGCGCCAACCCCTGGCGGCGGTAGCCCCGGCGAGTGCCCAGCAAGCCAATCCAGCCTTCTTGGCGCTGCTTGAGGGCATTCTCGTCATGGTCGATCTCAGCGTCGCAGAACCCGGCCAGGGTGCCGTCGGGGGCCACGGCCACCCAGTCTAGCTCGGGCTGGTAGGTGGGGTAGGCGAGCTGAAACTCGCGATCGCGCAGGGTCATTGGCGTAAAGTGCCAGTGATCGACAAAGCTTTGGTTGTACAGAGCGATCCAAGCTTCGGCTTCGGCGGCGTTAGTCGGGCGTGAGGTAAAGCCCTGGGGAAACTGCGGTTGAGGAATGGGTGCGCTCAGCGATCGCTGCATGGTGTGAAACCGGCGAATAACCTCGTAGTTCGCCGTCTCGTATATGGCCCGGTAGTAGGGCGCATTGGCTCTGACTCCGGCGTAGAGTTTGGCGGGGCGCTGGGCGACGGTGGCCTGCTCCCGCACCCGCTGCTCGGCCCAGCTCAGCAGTTCAGCTTCTAGATGAGCACCGCGCCAGGCGGGGTGCACAAAGACTCCCGCCCAGCCTTCTAGCACGATGTCGGTGGGGTCGTCTAGCCACAGAGAAACCAGGCCTACCAGCTCGCCCTCGGGGGTTTCCCAAAGCTGACGCTGGTGGCTGCCGTCGGGGGGTGGGTTATCGAGGCGGCGCTGGAGGTCGGCGAGAGTGGGGGCGTCGTCGAGCTGGTCAACTTGCTCGCAGAGCTCGTAAAAGGCGGCGATCGCAGGTAAATCAGCGTGGCCAATACTGGGGCGCGATTGCGTCGAACTCAGCAGTTGATGAGTCATAGATGCAGGAGATTGGGGGCTTTAGAACAGCTACACCTGGCGAACTGCCAATTCCTGATGCAGGCTTCCCTTAACCAAGGCTTACGATTTACGCCATAAGTTAGAGAGGGATTTATCCTCGGGGGTTAGCCAGGGATTTATCCTGAGGTTGCACCTGGTTGACCTTGGAGCAAATTTTGACCCTATGAGTATTCAAACCGTATCCACCCAGCCCTATAGCGACCAAAAGCCCGGCACCTCGGGCCTGCGGAAAAAAGTTAAGGTTTTTCAGCAGTCAAACTATCTAGAGAACTTTGTCCAGTCGATTTTTGACAGCCTGGAGGGCTTTCAAAACGAAACCCTGGTGGTGGGCGGCGACGGACGCTACTACAACCGCCAGGCGATTCAGGTGATTCTCAAAATGGCGGCCGCCAATGGCTTTGGCCGGGTGCTGGTGGGCCAGGGCGGCATTCTCTCGACCCCAGCGGCCTCCTGCGTGATCCGCAAGAACAACGCCTTTGGCGGCATCATTCTCTCGGCCAGCCACAACCCCGGCGGCCCCGACGAAGACTTTGGCATTAAGTACAACACCGGCAACGGCGGCCCCGCCCCCGAAGGCGTGACCGATGCGATCTATGCCCGCACCAAAACCATCACCGAGTACAAAATCCTCGATGCGGCAGATATTGACCTCGATCGCATCGCCACCCACAGCCTCGGCCACACCACCGTTGAGGTAATCGATTCGGTGAGTGACTACGGCGCACTGATGGAAACCCTGTTTGACTTTGGCCAGATCAAGCAGCTGCTCTCCGGCAACTTCCGTTTCTGCATGGACTCGCTGCACGCGGTGACTGGCCCCTACGCCAAAGCCCTGTTTGAGCGGCGGCTCAACGCTCCGGCGGGCACCGTGGTCAATGGCGAACCCTTGGAGGACTTTGGCGGCGGTCACCCCGACCCCAACCTGGTCTACGCCCACGACTTGGTAGAGGTGATGTTTGGCGACAATGCTCCTGACTTTGGCGCAGCCTCGGATGGGGACGGCGATCGCAACATGGTGCTGGGCAGCAATTTCTTTGTCACCCCCAGCGACAGCCTGGCGGTGCTGGCCGCCAACGCCACCCTGGTACCCGGCTACCGCGGCGGCTTAGCGGGGATTGCTCGCTCCATGCCCACCAGCCAGGCCCCTGATCGCGTGGCCGAAAAGCTGGGCATCGACTGTTACGAAACCCCCACAGGCTGGAAGTTCTTTGGCAACCTGCTGGATGCGGGCAAGGCCACCCTCTGCGGCGAAGAGAGCTTCGGCACCGGCTCTAACCACATTCGCGAAAAAGATGGGCTGTGGGCGGTGCTGTTCTGGCTGAATATTCTGGCGGTGAAGGGCCAGTCAGTCGAAGAAATTGTCAAAGAACACTGGGGCACCTACGGGCGCAACTACTACTCGCGCCACGACTACGAGGGCGTAGAGAGCGATCGCGCCAACACCCTGATCAGCAACCTGCGCGGAGCTTTGGGCACCATGCCCGGCCAAACCTTCGGCCCCTACACCGTTGACTACGCCGACGACTTTGCCTACACCGACCCGATCGACGGCAGCGTGGCCACCCAGCAGGGCGTGCGGATTGGCTTTACCGACGGTTCGCGGATTGTCTACCGGTTGTCGGGTACGGGGACTTCGGGCGCGACCCTGCGGCTGTATGTAGAGCGCTATGAGCCAGACGCCGCCAAGCACAATCAAGATACTCAAGAGGCTCTGGCCGACTTAATTACCTTGGCCGACGAGATCGCCCAGATCAAGACGTTGACCGGACGCGACCAGCCCACGGTGATCACCTAGGCATTCAGATCCCCGAGTTCTTCAAGAACTCGGGGATCTAAGCTTCTGATTAGTCTACTGGCCTGTCGCGTCTCAGCAGACTAAACACCTCTCCCTGCTCCGGGGTAATCAAAATTCCCGATTCTGGAATGGTAATCAACTGGCTCCAGGTGGCCTGGTCGGCATAGTGCAGCACATCCAGCAGGTTGATGGTGGCTCGCACCCCTTCGGGCGGGCCAATGACCAGATGGCGCAATCGTTCGCGCCCCGGCTGGGCTTCAGGATTCGCCAGCAGCAGCGGACTGGTCGCCTCGCCTCGACGGGCAGACGACACCAAATATGGCAAACACAACATAGTTAAGGGATTCCTTTTTTGAGGGTGGATAAGGAATCCCAAAAACTTAGCCGCCCCAGACGTTGCGCAGTTCGGGGCGGCCTGGGCAATAATAGCCCTAGCCTCCGAGACAGCTCAGACCTGTCGGAGGGGTCAGCCGCTGGTTGGTGTTGCAAGCACCTTCCAGTGGCGTTTGACTAAATTTTTGGGAAGCACAGCTGCACACACACAGCCATTCAGCAAAAATACCCTATCCTTTAGCTGAGCGCAAGTTAAAAATGCTACAGGTTTGAGGGCATTTCATTGGGCTATGACATCACCCAAAAAATGGGTGGCACCCGTGGATTTCGCGCCGTTACCTCCGTTGAACAATGCAAGATCTACGCCCTCCGCAGGGGGTACGCCTCACCTCCCTCACCCAAACCTATTTGGTTGCACTGATGGGGCAGGGCAAACGGTGTCTGCCCTACAAAGCTCAAAACTCTTGCCTTTGCTGCAAGTGTTCCAAATTACGCTGAGTAGCCTTAGTGTATGGATGCTCGTCGCCCAACAGCCGTCTGGACATCGCCAGGGCGTCTTGGTAGAGGGGTTCGGCCTCCCCATAGCGGCCTTGATTGTAGTAGAGATAGGCCAAATTGTTGAGGCTTTGAGCGACATCTGGATGCTCGTTGCCCAAAAGCTGTTTGTGCATCGCCAGGGCCTCTTGGTAGAGAGGTTCTGCCTCACTGTAGTGGCCTTGACTGTCGTGGAGCGCCGCCAAATTGTTAAGGCTAAGAGCTATAGAGGGATGCTCGTCGCCAAACAGTTGTTTGTGCATCTCCAGGGCTTCTTGGTAGAGGGGTTCTGTCTCATTGTAACGGCCTTGACTGTAGTAGAGAAACGCTAGATTGTTGAGGCTTTGAGCGACATCTGGATGCTCGTCGCCCAAAAGCCGTTTGCGCATCTCCAGGGCTTCTTGGTAGAGGGATTCTGCCTCACTGTAACGGCCTTGACTGTTGTAGAGCGTCGCCAGATTATTTAAGCTATTGGCTACAGAGGAATGCTCGTCGCCCAACAGCCGTTTCTTTATCACAAGGGCTTCTTGGTAAAGGGGTTCGGCCTCGCTGTAGCGGCCTTGCTTGTCGTAGAGCAACGCCAGATTGTTGAGGCTAGTAGCCACATCAGGATGCTCATCGCCCAACAGCCGTTTGCGCATTACTAGGGCCTCTTGGTAAGGGGGGGCAGCTTCGCTGTAGCGACCTTGACTACAGTAGAGCCCCGCTAAATTGTTGAGGCTGGTGGCGACATCGGGATGCTCGTCGCTTAACAGCCGTTTCCACATTGCCAGGGCTCCTTGATAGAGGGGCTTGGCCTCGCTGTAGCGACTACGAACCTCTAAATAAACTGCAATTTGATTCAACAGGCGTCCAACCGATTTAGTCTCAATCGCAAAGCGCTGTTGCCAACTGACTAGGGCCAGGGCGTGAGGCAACAAGCGATCGCACAACAACCAATTCGCAAACTCAACCTCTGGAAACGCCTCATTCATCGCATCCAGCAACTGCCGAACTAGAGCTTCCTGCTCCGCCTCATCCAGCCCATCGCGAATCACCTCCTGCACCAGCCGATGCACGCTAAAGGTTTGCTCCTCCACATCGCGCACCACCAGCGAAAACCGCCCCGCTTCGCGCAGCAGCGCCATGTACTTCAGCGGCTCGGCCAGGGCACTCTGCAACGGCTCCTCAAACGCTGCTGCACCGTCTTTAAACACCTCTTCTGGAATGCCATCCGGGGGCAAAAACGCACACAGATTCAACAATGCCGCCACCGCAGGTAGCTGCTGGCTCGCCACCTGCACCGCCAGCCCAAACGTAATCGTTACCGAAGGGTGGTCAAGGGCGTTGTCTCCCCGCTGGGCCAATAGCTGCGGCCCAGCCGTTTCATAAAGCCGCAAATATTCCTTCAGGCTAGAGGGCGTTTCTAAAATGTAGGCCCCCGCCTGGTCTAGGGCCAGCGGTAGGCCATCCATCTGCGCGCACAGTGCCAGCGCCAAAGCTTGATCGGCCTCTGTGGCCTCTTGCCAAGTGCCCTCTTTGCCCACCCTGCCACTGCGTCGCAGCAAAAACAGCGCCCCCTCCTGCGGCGGCATCTTTAGCACCGCCACGCACACCGCCAGCGGTCGCGTCTCCGAGGCGCGAGTGGTCAACAAAATGTGGCCCTGGTCGCCCAGCGACAGCCAATCTCGCACCAGCTCCAGGTGGTCGGCATTATCGAGCACCAGCAGCCAGCCAGTGTTTTTGCTCAACCAGCCCTTCACCGCCTGCACCACCACCGCCTGGTCGGCCTCTTGGCTCAGCGCCAGCCCCAAGTCTTGGGCCAGGGCCGTCAGCCCCGACATTAGCTCATCCTGAGTTTCGGCCCGCACCCACAGCACAGCGCTGTACTGCTTCCGGTAGCGATGGGCATACTCTGCCGCCGTCTGCGTTTTGCCCACGCCGCCCAGGCCGCTCAGGGCCGCTGGCTCCCCCGCTGCCATCGCCTGGTGAACCTGCTCTAGCAGCGCCTCTCGCCCCGTAAAGAACGGGTTCCGGCGCGGAGCCAAAAACAAGGGGCCAGCGTTGGCGATGTTTAGTGCATCGGGGTTGGGTTCCCCCAAAATTTCGCTCAGCAGTTCTTGCACCACCACCAACCCTGGGCCGGTGCTCTCGGCCCACTGCAATAAAAGAGAAGTGCGATCTCCCTGGGCGGCAACGGCGGGGGGAATAATCCCCGTCGGCGGATTTAGGCTAAAGGCCAGCTCCCCAAACTGCGGCCCCGGCAACCCGCTCAGCGTGCGAAAGAGATTGCGCCGCTGAATGGCAGATAGCTTGGGCGGTTGAGATGCTTCACCAGAGGTCATAGGGTCGCCGTAGAGCCTGCCCCAAAGATAACCCAGTTGTTCGGCTCCGCTGGCTACGCAACGCTATCTCTCAAGGATGGGCTGCAAGGGGAACGCTGCGATCGCACCCCACACCTCGAATACAGCCAGTCGCTGCTCGAATTCACGCTCTGCTTGAGCCAAAACACCCTCGCGATCTAGCCCAAAATCAAAGCGTTGGTCGAATTCATCCGCGTGTTTATTGAATTCATGACCATGATCATTGAATTCACCTTGATGATCATTGAATTCATCTCGTGATTTATAAGGATCACTTTCGTGATCTAAATAAAAATGAAAGTGTTTATTATGAATGGGTTCCTATTCATCGAATTCATTCACCTGTTTTCAATCAACACCCGCCTTTTCTAAAGCAACATCCTCATTCTTTGAGGCGCAGCCCGCATTGTTGTTAAGTGTGACCGCAAAAACACTGAGAGCACCAGGTCACTAACGGCACGCTAAACCCCGTAGAAGTATCAGGTCAGCGGGTGGGGCGTTCTCGGCCTTAAGCCAACCCAGCCAGTAGGTAACGTATCTTGCCTGAGCTCGCCCCCATGTTGGAGTGTGGGGATGCACAATAGGGAGGCAGGTTACTTGGTCATGGCCATGAGCTTTTTCATCCATTCTTCGCGCCCATAGACCCCAGCTAGCAAATCAGAAACCTTAAAGACCTGACCCAGCTCATCCCACAGAATATATTGTCCGCCACCATACACCTCCACATTGGCCAGTTGCTCATCCGTCAACCCTGCCAACGGCAACCAGGCATCGGCTCCACTCTGTACCATTTCTAGCAACCTCACAGGCCAAGCATGGCGAGAGCTGTCTCTGAGAGTCACAACGACTTCTCGGGTAGTTGCGTCATAGATAACGCTCTCGGCCAGCGTAAATTCTTCGCTAGGCATAATACTTCTGGGCTTCTGTTTTTAGATATTGCAGGTTGGCTTGGCACAGCGCCAGGGCTGCTCTGGTATGTCTAGCGTTAGTCGTATTTTGGTGTTTCTGACCTTTCTCCAACACGCAAGCCTCCTCGCCTGATATATCGATTTTTACTTCAAATTCAGGGCTGATGACATGAACATGTAAAGGATTATGATCGCCAGGGTTAACCAAGACTCTCAAATTCTTGTCCCGGAGCAAGATTGGCATCGCTGGTCATTTACTACGGCAGTCGTTGGCCTATTCTATTGTCCCACCACCCGCCAGTCAGGACAGGCCTGTTCCCACGCTCTGCGCGGGAACGCTGAATTGCTAGAGCACATCTGCGCTGTCAGAGCTGCCCAACCCATAACCCGGCGCTGTCGAACCTTAAACCTTTCATAGACTAAACCCTTTCATCACCTAGCTCCTTTAAAGTGGCGGAAACTAGAAATCGCAGCTTAGGCTATCCATACGTTCTGCCCCGGTTCAGGAGTTCCCAATGACAGCCTCCATGGATCAGCCCCACATCCAGGTTGAAGACGATCGCACCGGCCTCAGCATCGAAACCCTGCGGCGGGCCATGGCCGACAACCTCTTCTACATCCAGGGCAAGTGGCCCGAGGTGGCCACCCGCAACGACTTTTATATGGCCCTGGCCTATACGGTGCGCGATCGCATGCTCCAGCGCTGGCTCAACTCCCAGCGCAACTACCTGCGCCCCGAGGTGCGCATTGTCTCCTACCTCTCCGCCGAATTTTTGCTCGGCCCCCACTTGGGCAACAACCTGATCAACCTGGGCATCGAAGACGAGGTGCGCCAAGCCGTCGAAGAGTCGGGCCTCAACCTGCAACATTTAATTGCCCAAGAAGAAGAGCCCGGTCTGGGCAACGGCGGCCTGGGTCGCCTCGCTGCCTGCTACATGGATTCCCTCGCCACCCTCGAAATTCCGGCCATTGGCTACGGCATTCGCTACGAGTTCGGCATTTTCGACCAGCAGATCCGCGACGGCTGGCAGGTCGAAGTCACCGACAAGTGGCTCCAGCACGGCAACCCCTGGGAGATCGCCCGTCCCGAAGCCTCCGTCAACGTGGGGTTGGGAGGCCGCACCGAGGGCTACACCGACTCCGATGGCCGCTACCGCGTGCGCTGGATTCCCCACCAGCTAATCAAGGGCATTCCCTACGACACCGCCATTTTGGGCTACCGGGTCAACACCGCCAACACCCTGCGCCTGTGGACGGCTGAAGCCGTCGAAAGCTTTAACTTCCAGGCGTTCAACGTGGGCGACTACTACGGGGCCGTCAACCAAAAAGTCACCTCCGAAAACATCAGCAAGGTGCTCTACCCCAACGATGAACAGGCCCAGGGCAAGCAGCTGCGCCTAGAACAGCAGTATTTCTTCGTCTCCTGCGCCCTGCAAGACATGATTCGCCTTCACCTGACGGCGGGCCGCACCCTCGACACCTTCCACGAAAAATTTACGGTGCAGCTCAACGATACCCACCCCTCCATCGGTGTCGCCGAGCTGATGCGCCTGCTGGTCGATGAGCACAACATCGACTGGGTCACCGCCTGGGAGATTACCCAGCAGACCTTTGCCTACACCAACCACACCCTGCTGCCCGAAGCGCTAGAGAAATGGCCCCTCGACCTGTTTGGCCGCCTACTGCCCCGCCACCTCGAAATCATTCTCGAAATCAACCAGCGCTTTCTCGACAAAATCCGCGTCCAGTATTTCAACGACCCTGGCAAGCTGTCGCGCATGTCGCTGATCGATGAGCAGGGGCCACGCTACGTGCGCATGGCCAACCTGGCCTGCGTTGGCGGCCATGCCATCAACGGCGTTGCCGCACTCCACTCAGACCTGCTCAAGCAGACCGTCCTCAAAGATTTTCACGAACTCTGGCCCGACAAAATTCGCAACGTTACCAACGGGGTGACCCCGCGCCGCTGGATGGTGCTGAGCAACCCCAGCCTGGCCCTGCTGATTAGCGACAAAATTGGCACCCACTGGATTCGCCACCTGGAGGAGCTGAGGCAGCTCGAAAATTCCCTGGAAGACAGGGGCTTTCAAGAGGCGTGGCGGCAGGTCAAGCAGGAGCGCAAGGCCAATCTGACCCGGCTGATCCAAGAGAGGTGCGGCGTTACCCTCAACCCCGACTCGCTGTTCGATGTGCAGGTCAAGCGGCTGCACGAGTACAAGCGGCAGCACCTCAACGTGCTGCACATCATTACCCTGTACGATCGCCTGCGCCAAAACCCCAACCTGGAGATTGCCCCCCGCACCTTTATCTTTGGCGGCAAGGCCGCACCGGGCTATGCCATGGCCAAGCTGATCATCAAGCTGATCAACTCCGTAGCCACCGTCATCAACAACGACCCCGCCGTTCAAGACCGGCTTAAGGTGGTGTTTTTGCCCGACTACAACGTCACCAACAGCCAGCGGGTGTACCCCGCCGCCGATCTTTCTGAGCAAATCTCTACCGCTGGCTTAGAGGCATCGGGCACCGGCAACATGAAATTTTCTATGAACGGTGCCCTGACCATCGGCACCCTGGATGGCGCTAACGTTGAAATTCGCGAAGAGGTAGGGGCCGAAAATTTCTTTTTGTTTGGGCTCACCGCCAAAGAGGTGATGGAGCTGAAAACCAGAGGCTACAACCCGTGGGACTATTACAACCAAAACCCCGAGCTGCAAGAAGTGATCAACCTGATCCGCTCGGGCTTTTTCTCGGGAGGCGATACGGGGCTGTTTGAGCCGCTGGTCGCCAGCCTGCTGCAGAGCGACCCCTATCTGCTGCTGGCCGACTACCAGGCCTACATCGACTGCCAGGCCACCGTAGACCAAGCCTACCGCAACCCAGACCACTGGACGCGCATGTCGATTCTCAACGTGGCCCGCATTGGCAAATTTTCGAGCGATCGCTCCATCCGCGAATACTGCCAGCAGATCTGGCACACCACTCCCGTCCACGTCGAACTCAAAGAGTACGTTCAGGCCCAGGCCGGACTAAACGTGTCGTCAATTAAGGTTTGAATTTTGAGTTTTAAGTTTTGAATTCAAACCCTCAACTCCAAACTTAGAACTCAAAACTAAACACTCAAAACTTCTCCCACCTCCCCCACTCCCTACTCTCCACCCCATGCCCCTCAACCTCTACCTCCTGCGCCACGGCGAAACCGAGTACAGCCAAACTGGCGGCTTCTGTGGCGACCTAGACCCCGAACTCACCCCCGAAGGCGTGGCCATGGCCGATGCCTTTGCGGCCCAGTATCAGGCCATGCCCTGGCAGGCCATCTTCGCCAGCCCGATGAAACGCACGATCGCGACAGCCATGCCCCTAGCCCAGGCAGTGGGGGTGAATGTGCAGCTACGCAACGGACTGAAAGAGATTAACTACGGCGCTTGGGAGGGGCTAACCGCCGAGTATGTGCGCGAGCACTTTGCTGACGACTACCTGAACTGGCTCACCGAACCAGCTTGGAACCCGCCCACCGGGGGCGAAAGCTCGGTGCAAATCGCCAGCCGGGCCTCGCTGGTGATGGCCGAAATTGAAGAAAACTTTGGCGAAGGTAACGTGCTGGTGGTGTCTCACAAGGCCACCATTCGAATTATTTTGTGCAACCTGATGGGGATGGATGTGGGGCGTTATCGCAATCGCATCAGTCTGCCGGTCGCCTCCGTTACCCACGTGCAGTTTAATAACAACGGCCCCATGTTGATGAAGCACGGCGATCGCTCCCATTTGCCCGACGAGCTAGAGTCGAGACCAGGTACTTAGCCGAAATCATGAAAATTCTCGTGCTCAATGCCGGGTCGAGCAGCCACAAGAGCTGTCTGTTTGACCTCAGTTCGGCGGATGCTGACCAGGCCCCTCGCCCTCTGTGGCGGGCCGCCCTCGACTGGACTCATCAGGAGGGCAGCGTAGAACTTACTGCCACCAACGCGGCAGGCGATTCGGTGCAACAGGTGCTGTCGATTGCCGACAAAGCCGAGGGCATTGAGGCGATGGTCAAAACCCTGGTGCAGGGGCCAACGCAGGTATTGGGCGATCTATCCGAGATTGCCGCCGTTGGGCACCGAATCGTCCATGGGGGTTGCCACTATCAGCAGCCTGTGGTGGTGGATGACGAGGTGAAAGCTACGATTGAGAGCCTGATTCCGCTAGCGCCAGCCCACAACCCGGCGAATTTGCAGGGCATTGAGGCGATCGCCCAGAGTCTGGGCAACATCCCCCAGGTGGCGGTGTTTGACACGGCTTTTCACAGCCATATGCCCGAGGCGGCGGCCACCTACCCTGGCCCCTACGCCTGGGTTAAGCAGGGCATTCGTCGCTACGGGTTCCACGGCATTAGTCACCAATACGTCGCCCAGCGGGCAGCGGATCTGATGGGGCAAGACCTCGCCAGCCTGAAGCTGCTCACCTGCCACCTGGGCAACGGCTGCTCGCTGGCGGCGGTCAAACACGGTGTCTGCGTTGATACCACAATGGGCTTTACGCCGCTGGATGGGCTGATGATGGGCAGCCGCTCGGGCAGCGTAGACCCCGGTATTTTGATTCACCTGATGCGCCACGAGGGCTACAGCGTCGATGACCTCGACACCCTGCTGAATAAAGAGTCTGGGCTGAAGGGGTTATCTGGCCTCTCGAACGATATGCGCCTGGTCACGGAGGCGATGGAGCAGGGCAACCCTCAGGTGAAGCTGGCTGTTGACGTGTTCATTCACCGGCTGCGCCGCGAGATGGGGGGCATGATCGCCAGCCTGGGCGGGCTAGATGGGGTGGTGTTTACCGCTGGCATTGGCGAAAACAAAAGCCTGGTGTGGCAGCGAGCCTGCGAAGGGTTTGAGTTTTTGGGGCTCAGGCTCAAGGATGATCTGAGCCGGGCTCGGGATGACCAGGATATTGCAACGGCGGATTCGGCGGTGCGGGTGCTGGTGATTCACACCCAGGAGGAGTGGGCGATCGCCCAGGCCTGCCTAGCTCTGCTGCAACCGAACCACGATTAGCTCACTCCCCTATTCCATCTGCTCCTGCTTCTAAGGGGGTAACGTTTTAGGCGGAACCCTTTGCTACCTTCTGGCGAATTAGCTCAAACACCGCTCGCATGCCCATGGCCTCGCCACCCTCGGGGCGACCCGGCAGGCTCCTCACATTCCAGGCCATCAGATCAAGGTGCACCCAGGGAATCTCAGGCCGGGTGAACTCTTGCAAAAATAGAGCGGCGGTAATCGATCCCCCAAAGGAGCTGTTCGAAATGTTGGAGAGATCGGCTACGGAACTGTCGATCATGCTGCGGTAGGGCTGGTGCAGGGGCAGCTGCCAAAGGGAATCATCGACCCCTAGACCGCAGGCCAGAAGGGTATCGGCCAGCTCGGGCCGGTTGCTAAAACAGGCTGGTAGCTCAGTGCCCAGGGCCACGCGGGCCGCTCCGGTAAGGGTGGCAAAATCGACTACTAGCTGGGGGGCGGGCTCTTCGCAGACGGCTTCCCAGAGGGCATCGGCCAGGACTAGGCGACCCTCGGCGTCGGTGTTGCCCACTTCCACGGTCAGCCCCCGCCGGGAGGGCACCACATCTAGCGGGTGGAGGGCGTTGCCGGCGATGCTGTTTTCGACTGCCGGTATGAGCACCCGCAGTCGCACGGGCAGCCGCAGACCCATGATCATCTCAGCGAGGCCGAGCGCATTGGCGGCACCGCCCATATCTTTTTTCATCAGCTTCATACCGGCGGCGGGCTTGATGTCGAGGCCGCCTGTGTCGAAGCAGACGCCTTTGCCCACCAGGGTGACCTTGGGGGCCTCGGGGTCGCCCCAGGTGATGTCGAGCAGTCGCGGAGCCTGGGTATAGGCGCGGCCCACGGCGTGAATCATGGGGTAGTTTTGGTCGATTAGCTCGTCGCCGACCAGCGTGGTGAGGTTGGCAACGTGGCGATCGCACAGCTGCTGCGCCGCCGCCTGAAGCTGCTCTGGCCCCATGTCGCCCGCTGGGGTGGTGATCAGATCGCGCACCAGGGTGGTGGCGGCCACGGTGGTGGTGACGTAGGCGGTGTCGGCTCCAAGAGGGGGCAGGAGTTCAGCTGCCGGGGGGGCTGGCTGACGCTTGTAGGGTGTAAAGCTATAGCGGCCTAGGCACCAGCCCAGCCAGAGCTTGGTGGCCAAGGCGGCGGGCCATTCGTCGGCGAGGGTATAGGTGTGGGGCGGCAGGGTTTTGGCGAGGTTTCCCAGGGTCCAGGTATCGACCGGGTCAGGTTTGCCAACCATAACCTTGGCTAGGGTGCCCTCGGGGCCAGGTACCAGGCAAACGGTGCTGGGGTCGGCCTTAAACCCAGTGGCCTGGGCCCAGGCTTGGCTGTCGGCATGGTCTTTGGCAAGGTCGGTCTGATTTACCAGGTAGATGGGAATCGGCGTTGACAACGTTACATCCTCCAGGGGGCACCCAAGTCAATCAGTCTATCGAAGTTTTGGCTCGGGGGTAAGGCCCAGCAGTTGCGGGCTGGCCTGAGGCCGTCCGTGAGTCTATCAGGAACCCCGAGCCAGATTTTTAGTTACCCGGAGACCGTGGCGGCAGCTGCCAGTAGCGGTAGCTGGCGTAGGCCATGGTGAGCACTCCAGCGGCGATCGCAGACTCATCCACCTCAAATTTGGGATGGTGCAGCGGGTAGTTGACAGCGCGATCGCTAAACCCCACCCCCAGGCGAAACATGGTGCCTGGAGCGTGTTCCAAATACAGCGAAAAGTCTTCGGCCCCCAGCGATGGCTCGTGGATAATTTGCAGGTACTCGTTACCCAGGGCTTCGCTGGCGCAGCGGGCGGTGAGTTCGGTCAGGGTGGGGTCGTTGAGCACCGAGGGCACCCCCCGGCGATAGTTGATTTCGTACTTGGCCCCGTAGGGCTGGCACACTCCAGCGATGATCGACTCAATCCACTGGGGCAGGTGGTTGCGGGTGTCAGGGTGGAGCGATCGCACCGTGCCCAACAGCTTTACCGTATCGGCAATCACGTTGGGGGCGCGCCCGCCATGAATCTGCCCAATGGTCAGCACAATCGGATGCAGGGGGTTCTGGGTGCGGCTAATCGCCTGTTGCAGGGTCGTAATTACCTGCGACGCAATCCAGATGGCGTCAATCGCCTCGTGGGGCCGCGCTCCGTGGCCCGACTCGCCCACAATAATAATTTCCAGGTCATCGGCGGCGGCGGTGAGCGCCCCGTAGCGAATGCCAATGGCCCGCGCTGGCACCGTGGGGTAGGCGTGAAGCCCCAAGATGGCTGCAACCCCCGCCATCACCCCGTCCTCAATCATCCAGCGGGCACCCTGAGCCGTTTCTTCGGCGGGCTGAAACAAAAATCGCGTGGTGCCCGGCAGCGGCAGGCCCAGCTGAGCCAGCACCATGGCGGTGCCCAAGCCCACCGTTGTATGCACATCGTGGCCACAGGCATGCATAATGCCCGACTGATTCGAGACAAAGGGCAGATCCACCCGTTCAGCAATGGGCAACGCGTCCATATCGGCCCGAATCGCCAAAATTCTGGGGTCGTCTTGGCCCGGCAGTTCAGCTACGACCCCAGTTTTGCCCACCAGTTCCTGCACCCGCAGCCCGCAGGAGGAAAGCACTCCCGCCACATAGGCTGCTGTCTTATACTCCTGCCCGCTGAGCTCTGGGTGGCTGTGCAGGTGGCGGCGAATCTCAATCAGGCGAGGCGAAATTGCCTCAACAATCGACTTGATCTGGCTCAGCATGGGGTCGCACTGTCGGTAATGGCCACGTTTAGCCTAAAGCAGGCTGGCATTGATGTATAACACCACACCAACCTACTCAAACAGCGCTTTTGTACTCAACCAGCTCCCCAGCCTAAATACCACTGGCCAAGCCTACTTATTGGGCGGATTAAAGGGGGGCGGTACAGCGGGTGGAGTAGCAGGCACTTCACCATTGAAAGGCGGTGGAGTGGCATTGCCCGGCCCACTCCCAGACGGAGGCTCTGGAGTAACTTCCACAGGCTCTGGGGTAATTACTGGGGGGGGCTCAGGAATGATCTTGTCCGGTGGTACGAAGACAGGTGGTTCGGGGATAGGCGTTGGATCAACTCTCACAATGGGCTCAGGCTGGGGGAGCCCAGGCAGACCAGCACTGCCACCCGGAGTGGCGATCGGGCCGGGTAGCCCAGGTTGAGAGCCCGAGGTCTCAGACGGAGTGATGGCGGTGACTAAAGAATCGCCCGGAGTCAGCGCGTTATTTAAATTGGCCAGGGGAGATGTCCCGGTTCCAGCAGGAGACAGTAGCCAGGGCTGTTCGCCCGCCACCTGGGTATTGCCCTCCACGCCAAAAAAGGCTGGGTTTAGGGTGATGCTCTCGGAGAAGGGATCTTGCTCTGCCAGGGCTTCTAGGGTCTCTGCACGCACGGCCTCTAGGGCAGGCCCCAGGGGAGACTCAGCGTTGGGATTGTCGAGTTCTAGCCCCTCCACCAGAGGGCTGGTCTGGTAGAACGTGGGCAAGTCGAACTCAACCACCTGCACCTGGTTGTTCTGAATCAGGGCCATCTGGCCGCCGTAGAGGGCATATTCGGTGGTGCCACAGTCGGCACCGCCTTCGCCACAGGTATTGGCAGTAATTGTCATTGGCCCGGCGGGGTTGTTGGTGAGAGCCATCACCAGGGTCAGGTCGCTTTCTGGCACATAGCGCACGACCACCGCTGACCCCTGAATGCCCGTAACGGCACTGGGGGTTTGAATGTTGGTGCGGCCCTGCCCCGGCGGAATTAGCAGCAGCACGGTGCCGTTGGTGAGGCGAAAGTTACGGGTGTTGGGCACAAACCGAAAGGTCGCCCGCTCGCCAACCCTAGCTAGGGATCCGTCGTTGAAGCGTAGATCGGCCTGGGATGAGGCGGCGGTGCGTACGGCGTCACCGACGGCGAGAAAGTCTGACATTCTGGCCGCGCGAGCCGCCCGCCCCCGAGGAATAAATTCAACTCGATTGCGCAGGGCTTCGACTTCGGCTCGGGTGAGGGTCACACTGGCCTGGGCGGGTAGGCCCACTAGCACCAGCGCCACCAGGGAGGCGAGACCAGTAACCTGGGAGGCTAGATGTCGGTAGCCCCGACGATAAAACTTGCTGACATTCAGCATGGCATAACCGCAGTAACAGCTTCTTAAGGGATGAACGCTCTGGGCTAGGCACCCACCAGCCGGGGCAGAGCAGCTATCGACAACATTAGGGAAACAACCAGTTCAGCCAGGGACGACCAGGGACTCTACGTATTTCTACTAGTATTGTGATAACAGATCCGTAAGAAAGTTATAAAGTGCCTGGTTGACATTTTACTTCATCTTCACATACACATTACTTGGTAAGTGCACAAGGTTCTTTACAGAGTGAACGGTGCCAGGGGCTCAATTGTCGGATCGTGGCCGCTTACCTGGTTGGTGCGCAAGACCCACAGGCTGGCTCCGTGGCGCAGGCAGAGCTGAGTTATGGTGTCGCTGGCTTTGCGAGGCAGCATGGTGCGCCAGCTCAGGAGCCCTCGTCCTACCGTTTGCAGCGGAAAGTCTGACAGGTTGCTGCCCAGGGATTCTCGCTCGTCGGCCCAGTCGGCTCGGGCGCTGCCAAAGGGCAGGAGTTTTTGCTGAAGGTTGCGGCGCAGGTCGAGCAACTGCTGAAACTGCTGGGCCTGGTCGGGGTTGTCGGCTTCCCAGGCTTTGAGGGTGGCCCGGTGGGCGATGACGGCGGCCTCTAGGTGGGCGGCGCTGGCGTACATGGCCTGATTCGAGTCTTGGGCGCAGTTGTTGGCGGGGCCGACGTAGGTGACGCCCGTGCCGTCGCCCGTGCGGTAGCGAGCGGTCATTAGCTCTAGCTCGATGCGCAGGTCATCGAGGGCAGCCCAGGCAGTGCCGTTGAAGTCGAAGGGCTCGGTATAGGCGGGCAGCTTGATCAAAATGTCGGAGACGGGCCGGGTGCCTAGAAACCCCCACTGGCGATCGCCCATATATTTTGACCAGTCGAGGGTGCCCGCTACCAGCCCGCGCCGATTGTGGGTGTAGACCTGGTGATAGTGGATATCGAACTGAAGCTCCTGGGTGAGTGGCTCACGCCGCACCGTGGCAATGCCGTAGGCAAAGTGGCCAAAATAAACCGGGCCTCGGGCGGCGGGCTCGCGGTTTTCGCCGCCGATGCCGCCGTAGACATGCACCAGCAGGGCCTGATCGCCCTCTCGCCACTGGGCGATGGGCAAGGTTCGGCCAAAGGCCAACGCCCCCTGCTCAGAGGCCACTTTGGGCGTTTTGGGATCGATCAGCACCGACTCAGTGGTGCCTTTTTTCTGTACCAGGTTTCCCCACGATTCGCGGCGCAGGTACTGCCGCCCCTGGCGGGCGCTGGTGAGGATACGATCGGGCCGCAGCTGAAAGAGCTGGCGGGGTCGCAGCGCCTGCACCACAAATTCGCCGTCGTGGGATTGGGCACCGTGGATATACCAGCCTGCGGCATTCAGGGGCGATCGCTCCAGATCTCGGCTGGTCGAGGGCTCAATGCCATCACCGTCGGGCACAACCTGCGGCAGCCGCACGGTTTCTTTCGGGCCGTCAAAGGCCTGAGTGACGGGGTTGTAGTGGACGACATGGTAGCGATCGCTGGCTCCCTCCGCCGACCCCAGAAATTGCACCAGGGCGTAGTAGAGGCCCGCAATTTGAATGGGCTCGTGGGCAATGGTGATCGCAATGGCCGGGTTGGATAGCGCGCTATCCAACCCGGCCAGATCTTCAATCCTGATGGGGTCAGGCAGCTTGACGATCATGTCATCGACGGGGTGGGCTCCGGCCAGGGATTCGAGGGGGGTGACCAGCCGCCAGTGGTTGAGACGAGTGGGCAAAATCATGCCGTCCCGGTGCGATGCCTCCGCCTCGGCGCTGAAGTGAATATCGCGGGTCACGGCCTGAAAGCGCTTTTTGAGCCCCGGATCGCACCGCCAGCGCAGGGGTACCCGCTGGCCCAGGCAGTGGCGGTAGGCGGGGGGCGTGTGCAGCAGCTCAAACCACACGCCATCCAGTGAGAGGCGATCGCTGGGGTGGGGCAAGATCAGCCGCCCCAGCCAGTCGCCCACGGGCCGATACTGGGGGGCCGCCAGGGTCTGCTGCACCGGGTAGTAGCTGGGGTGGTTAAAGGGCGCGCTCTGAAACTGGTAGTAGTTGCCGGGATGGGTCACCTGAATCTTTTGAATATCCAGGAGCTGACGCAGGTCGCCCGCCACAATGTCGAGGGTGAGGTCGAGGGTTTGTTGTAGATGGCTGCGGCCATCGTGCAAAAAGGCCTGGTCGTCGAGCACGCCGCCGGGCACCTGGTGGCCCACCGGCCCCAGGCCCATAAAGCTGATTTTGCCCTTGCGCTTGGCCCGGTTCCAGTAGCTCAGGGGGGCGATCGCCCAGCGACGGGGAAACATAATCGGTCCCAGGCGCTCGACCGGGTCGCGGCTGCCCACCAGATGGTAGAGCTGCTCAGCCTCCAGCACCCGCCCGTTGCCGCTGATCACCCCAGCGAGGGAAATCACCTCGATTGGGGCCCCCAACGCCTGCTTGAGAAAGGGCAAAATGCCCATGGCAATCTGCCCGCCACCGCTATAGCCAATCAGGGTCAGGGGAATGCCGCCGCTGGCGGGGTAGCCGTTCTGCAGCAGGCTTTCGTAGACCTGCTGGGCCACCCCCTGGTTGTAGATCGGGCCAAAGCGCTGATCGGCCGACACCGCCACAATCAAAATATTGCGAATGTTGATGATCATCCCCACCCAGGGGCCGAGGTGCTGGGTCAGAGTTTCGACCCCGCGCCAAAAGAAGGCCAGGGGACGGTTCTCGGTCAGCGATCGGTTGAGCACCGAGTAGGGAATCAATCCCTCAACTAGGGCGATGTCGGGGGGAAGCCGCTGGCCCAACTCGTCGAGGTAGCGGGCCACGGTGGGCTGGTAGTCGGCGGTGGCCTGGTTGATGCCGTCGAGGTAGACGATATACCGACGCGGCTGAACAGCGTCGGGCGGCTTGGCCTGGGAGGACTCTGAGTTGATCGGGGTCACCCCATCGCCGTACCACCCGGCCCACCAGCCCAGGGCCTCTAGGGGGGCCAGCATGGCGGCGACCACCAGGGCGATCGCGCCCACCCAGACTAGATCCGCGAACCAGCGGGCCGGACGGCTCTGGCCGTACCACTGCGTCATCACCCCTCTGAGGGGTTCTAAGCTGAGGGCCACCACCAGCGCCAGCAGTCCCAGGCCAGCGTAGACCCACAGCAGGGTTAGCCGCCGCGATCGCCGCTTGAGAAAGGCCCCCGGCAGGGGTTTAGCGGTTTTTAGGGACGGTGGGGCTAGGGCTAGGCCACCGGGGGCGATCGCCGTGGATGGTCCCGGCCCCAGGGGGTTGGCCGCAATCAGCGTTTTCAACTGGCCGCGATCGACCACCAGCTGTACTCCGGCTGTCCAGTTGGTCAGCCAGCGACCCAAGTTGACAATGGGCTGCCCCACAGTGGTTTGCTGCACCACCACCAGCCCTAGCCAGCCCAGCAGCACATGCCCCGCCGCCTGCCCCAGGGAAATCTGGCCCAACACCGCCAGCCCAAACACCACCGTCAGCAGGTTGAGCAGGGCCAGCAGTCGCAGCAGCGGCACGCCCAGGTAGGGCATGGCCCCCAAAAAGCTAAATATCAAAGGTAAATAGCTCAAGGCCAGGCTATCCCTGACCGCCCGCCAAGGGATGGGCTGGTCTAGCAGCCAGCGGCTGACCACCCAAACACTGAGCGCCCAAAACAGATAGCCCGCCACAAACAGCAGCGCCGACAGCACCAGGCTAAGCACATACCGCAGCGGCTTGACCCGGTTGATAAACAGCACAATGCCCTGGCCCACCGCCTGGGAAAAACCCGCCACAAACACGACCCCCAGGGCAATGCTGTCGGGCATCTGATGAAACACTCGAAATGCCTCTGGGTCTAGTCTCAGCACCCCTCCCACCAGCTGCCAGAGGGTGTCAAAGGTGGGGTCAGCCATAGTAACCGTCCGGTTGGCGATTCTCGGCTAGAGAGGCTGCGCCAGCGCCCAGACTTGTCGCCAGAGTCGCCGCCGCCCGCTTCAGGGGGGGGAGCAAGTCTAACGGCAGATGGAGCTGATTTAGCCCAACGGCCTCCCTAGGCGGATGCTTGGCCCTGGGGTTAGGGGTGCGGGCCTTTTCCTCTGGGGGGCCGTGGTAGTCACTGCCGCCGGTCATCACCAGGCCGTGGTCATGGCAGTAGGTTTCTAGACGGCGTACGTCGCTGGGGCTGTGGTGGGGGTGGTAGACCTCGACCCCCATCAGCCCCGACTCCACCAGCTGGGGCAGTAGCGCATCGACGGTGGAGCCCTTAAACAGGCAGGGATGCGCCCACACCGGCACGGCCCCACAGTCGCGCAGCAGCTGAATGCCCTCAGCGGCCGAAAATTTGTCGTACTGCACAAAGACAGGGCCACTATCCCCCAGCCAGCGGTCAAAGGCCTCCCGCTTTGACTCGACGTAGCCCGCTTTCACGAGGGCCGCTGCCAGGTGGGGGCGACCGGGGGCCATATTGCCCGCCATGGGCGGCAGCTCAATGGGGTAGCCCAGCTCCGCCAGCTTTTCGACCATCTGCTGAGCCCGGCGGCGACGGCCTTCAATGCGCTCCACCAGGGGCGGTTCCAGGGATTCTCGATGGGGGTAAAAGCCTAAGATGTGCAGCGATCGCCCGTTTTCTACCGTGCTCAGCTCGACTCCTGGCACCACTTCTAAGTTGTCTCCGGCGGCGGCGATCGCCTCATCCCAACCGGCCAGGGTGTCGTGGTCGGTGATGGCCAGCGCCTTTACTCCCGCCGCGATGGCCGCCGCCACGAGGTCGGCGGGGGGCAGCGTCCCGTCAGAAAAAGTGGTGTGGCTGTGCAGGTCGAGCATTTTAGCGGGAATATTTTCTCCCATTGTGCCGTATTTGACCGCCTACGCCGCCGCCGTTGCCTGGTCAATCGCCTGTTCTACCAGGGTTTTTGCCTTTTCGTCGAGGGCTAGCCAGTCGATCTCACCATCGTCGTCAAGCAGAGCCGGATCCACAGATGCTGGCTGCGGAGGCTGGTAGTCGCTAAAGCACACTTCAAAGCACAGCTCCCAAACGTCCAGAGTGGCCGTGCGAGGCTCCTCGGTTGAGGCTTCGCCAGCTCCCTCGGTCAGCCGCAGCTCGTAGCCGGGGGATGGCGCGGGCAGCTGACTGAGCTGCTGGCGAATGGCTTTTTCTTCCTCCGGGGATGCTTCCGAGAGCTGGGCGGCCAGGTCGCGCACCCGCTGGCGCTGCTCAGGGGTGGCACTGCCTGGCCAGCGCACCTGCTCTAGATAGTCGGCGCGCCAGTCAAGGGTTTCGGTGTGTTTACGAATGTTGTCAACCACGCGAATCAGACAGGGCTGCATGAGCTGAGCGGCCTGGGCTTCATCGGTGGGGGAGGCGAAAGTAATCATGGCAAGGGCTAGAGCATGGGGTAGCGGGCTGGACGACATCGATCCGGCAAACCTCAACGGTGCAGCCGCGTGACAGCATTTTAGCTGACCCCTGCACCCCCCCAAATTTGTCTGCCCCTGCTTCAATAGAAGGCGATAGGGCAGTTCAGCCCTGCTGACATCCCGAGGATCTATGCCCCTGCGGCCTTTCCATAGCCCCGGTGCCGGGCTCGAATATCGCCTGCTGATGGCCCTAATCATGGCCAGTGCTGCTCTGGTCACGGTGCTGCTGATTCAGCTGTTGCTGCCCTGGCTAGTGGTTGGCGGGTTAATGGCGGGTGCCCTCTGGCTTTGGCGACGGCAACGAGCCCGCGATCGCGCCTTGCACCAGATTTTTTACGCCCAGGTCGCCGCCCATCGGGGGCGCATTAGCGTGCTCGACTTTGCGATCGCCGCCCAGATCACTGGCAGCGAGGCCCGCCGATTTCTCGACCAGCGTGCCCAAGACTTTTGGGGCGACTTTGAACCCACTCCCGCAGGGGATGTGCTCTATACGTTCCGTTCCCCCAGTACCTTGGCGACCGAGACTGCGACGATCCAGGTGCTCTCGCTCACCGCCGCTGACCTGGCCCAGCGGCTGGGCTGCTCCAAAGCTGAGCTAACCCAGCCCTCGGTCACGTTGAATCTACTGACCTGGAGCCGCGCTCGCGACCCCGACGGCTGCGGCTGGCGATACGATGCTGGGGGCGATCGCTACTGGCCTGTCCCCAAACCATAAAACTTTGACCAAATCCTTTACAAAATGGCCACCGTTTCTGAGCATGGTAAAGGTCTTTCACCACGTCCCTGCACCACGCACTAGGAACAAGTATCTATGGAACGCACTTTTTTGATGATCAAGCCCGACGGCGTCCAGCGCGGTCTGATCAGCAACATCATTGGCCGATTTGAAACCAAGGGCTTTACCCTGGTGGGTCTGAAGTTCATGGCCGTCTCCCGTGAGCTAGCCGAAAAGCACTACGATGTGCACCGCGAGCGCCCCTTCTTCGCCGGTCTGGTTGACTTCATCACCTCTGGCCCCGTAGTGGCCATGGTGTGGGAAGGCGAAGGCGTGATTGCCTCGGCCCGCAAAATCATCGGCGCGACCAAGCCCCTCGAAGCTGAACCCGGCACCATTCGCGGCGACCTGGGTGTGACCGTGGGCCGCAACATCATCCACGGCTCCGACGCACCCGAAACTGCTCAGGCCGAGATCGCCCTGTGGTTCACCGAAGCCGAACTGGTAAGCTGGGAACCCGCTCAAAAGAGCTGGCTTTACGAGTAAGAAATCTAAACAAGTCTCTTATGCCAGTAGCAGCAAACATCGCAGCGCTCTTAAAACGAACGCTGCGATGTTTGTTTCTGAGGTTTGATGCCTTTTCCTTGAGTCTGGCTAACCCAAAATCTCTCCAGGCGTGATCTGAATTCTTATATTTTAAGCAGCTAAAAGTGGCACCCCAAGAGCTTGCAGGTTAATGGTTTCGACATTTTTAGAGTAGTTGTCTAACGTGATAGCAACAACTTTGCCATCTCTGTCATAGTCCAAAATCAAATCATCGGTGACTGCATCTGTGTTGGTGATCGGTCTTGTCGTTAGCTCAATAGCAAGGGTATCTGTCTCTGGGTAGTACTGAATCTTCATTGGGGCTCTTCACCTCGCTGCTGCCGCTTATAAAAGTTGCGATCAAAAAAAGCGTTGTGGACGGTTTCGCCATCCTCTAAAGTAATAACCCTTAACGTCCGACCTTCAGCTGCTTCAATATTGCTCCAGTAGGAAAGGCGATTGTTCGACTGCTTCTCCACTTTTACAGGGTTTGTCAAGACATAGCGTATCCACTCTCGCTCAACCTCTGGATGCTTTTGGGAGGCAAAATCATCGAAATAGCGAGTGGTTTTAAGCATCGCTAAACGTGATGGACAATTCCCCAAAGTGCTTAATTGATGGCAGATCTGGTGGGAAATCGGCGGTGCCGGGACGCTGTACCGCACACACCTGCCAGCCTGCCTGTTGAGCTGCCTCCAGCTCGCCTAGGTGATCAGAAAGAAACAGCAGTTCTCCTAAAACGATTCCTAGCGTATTGGCAATTTTTTCGTAGGAAGTCTCATCCACTTTGGCTCCGGTTGTGGTGTCGAAATACCCCTGGAAGCAGGGGGTGAGGTCGCCCACGATGGTGTGGGCAAATAGCAGTTTCTGCGCTGCGATCGAGCCAGAGGAATAGATGTAGAGCGGTACCCCTCGCCGATGCCACTCCTGAATGTGGGCGGCGGCATCGTCGTAGACGTGGCTGTAGTAGGCCTTGGTGCGGTAGCCCTCCTCCCAAATCATGCCCTGCACGGCTTTGAGGGGGGTGACCTTTTGGTCGGCCTTGGCCCAGGCCAACAGTTGCGCGATGCAGTCCTCAACAGACAATTCGGCATTGCCAACCTCGGCCCGCACCTGGGCCAAAATAGCCTGCCCCTCGGCAGTGGGAGCGATTTCAGCCATAAAGGCCTCTAACCGCTCCGCCGCGTAGGGAAACAGGGTGTTTTTGACAAAGGCGATGTCGGTAGTGGTGCCCTCAATATCGAGCACGATCGCCCCTAAGGGCCGCCCTTCAAGCAAAAGCATGGTATTCAGGAAATCCTTTAGCAATAGGGCTGCCGGTAAAGTGGGCCACCCAGCCCTCGGGGTTGCAAAACAGGCGAATGGCGGCGAACTGGGGCGCATCGCCCATGTCAAACCAGTGGGGGGTGTTGGCGGGTACGCCGATCAGGTCGCCAGCGGTGCAGAGGGTGGCGTAGATTTTGTCGCCTAGGTGCAGGTAAAACACCGCCTGCCCCTCCACAAAGAAGCGCACCTCGTCTTCTTTATGAATGTGCTCATCCAAAAACTTCTGCCGCAGCTCGGTCTTTTGGGGATGCTCTGGGTGCATGCGAATCACGTCGGCGGTGACGTATCCGCCCTCCTGCTTGAGGCGATCGATATCTTTGGCGTAAGCGGTCAGAATGGCTTCGGGATCGGCGGCAGGGGGTAGCGGTGCTTGGGTCTGCCACTGCTCAAAGCGGACGCCAGCGCTGGACAGAGCAGATGCGATCGCATCGGCATCCCGATACTCATCCAGCAGTGTTGCGCCATCCTGATCGCTAAAAATACGGAGTAGGGTCATTGAGGGTGTCCTTGAAACTAGTGTGTCTTGGGGGCTAAGCAAATGTTCGGTCGAGCAGTATGGCCTGCAATGCGCAGCTCACCAGCACCTCCAGCGCCTCGGTGGCCATACGCGCCTGGGGCACGGTAGCTCCCCAGCTGTAAAGCCCGTGGCCCGCGATAATGTAGCCTGGGGCAGGCACTGCCTGGAGCCGGGTCAGTACAGTCTCGCTCAGGGCTACCATATCCTGGCTGTTGGCCACGATGGGGATGGCAACTTCTCCATCATGGGTGGTGATTCTCGGAAATGCCTTGAGCAATTCATAGTTTGTTAACAGCAGGGTGGTTTGCCCCTGGCTCAGCAGCCACCGAGAGAGGCTGACGCAATTGACTGAGTGCGTGTGCAGCACCGCCCCGATCTCGGGGTAGGCCTGGTAGAGGCTGGTGTGCAGCAGCGTCTCAGCTGACGATCGCTGCCCAGCACTCAAGGGCTCTCCCGCTAGGGTGACCACCATAATGTCGTCGGGGGTGAGCTGGCCCTTATCGCGCCCTGAGACCGTAACGGCGACTGAGCCATCGGCCAGCCGGGCTGAGTAGTTGCCGCTGGTGGCCGGTGCCCAGCCCTGGCTAGCCAAAAAGCGGCCTGCGTTTACCAACGATTGCGCGATCGCCTCAAACTCCATCCTCCCTGCCCGACCTCACCGATAAATTAGGACTTATTACTTTAACACCAATGCCTCAATCACCGATGTCGCCAGCCGTTGTCGGGGAGTTTTACCCCAACAATGTCCAGCCGTCTGGGCAGCACGGTGGTTGTTTAGGTCAGGTTTCCTAAGCCAAACTGGGAAAAGCATCCCTTAACGGCCCTTACAACCGAAGTTTTGCCGGTATTTCGGTCTAAAAGCAGTGATGTTTGGGTTAATTTCAAACCATTACGTGTAAGTACGTTATGAAAAGACCCAATTTTTGGGCATAACTATAGCAAGCGCTCACCTTGACCCCGAGAGGTTCTCTGCATATGTCCACCTGCGTCTCCACTAAGCAAACCGTCCTATCGGTGGATGACAGCTTGATTAGCCAGCAAATGATCAAACGTGCGCTGGATAACAGCTACCGAGTGCTGCTGGCCGACAATGCGGTGGATGCGCTGTCTGTAATTTACCAAGAGGCGATCGAAGCGCTGTTGCTCGACATCTCCATGCCCGGCATTGATGGGTTTGAACTCTGTCGCACCGTGCGCAGTCTGCCTCGCTTCAAGAATCTACCCATTGTCATGGTGACCTCCCGCGACACCGAGGCCGACCGGCAAGAGGCCCGTATGGCCGGGGCTTCAGGCTATTTGACCAAGCCCTGCCAGCCCGAGCGGCTCAAGGCGGTAATGGGCAGGCTGCTACCCAACGCCTCAGCCACAAATTAAACTCAATGTTCAGATGGACGTGAACGTTCAAACGTCCGAACGTTCAAACGTTTTTAGGGATTTTGGACGCCTACCATAGCTATCTCTTCAAAAGCTTTTTAGATCAGGCGATTGAGGGTTTCAAACAGCAGGTCTTGGGTAAAACTGCCCTTGGTGATGTAGGCGTTGGCCCCGGCCTCGGCCCCTCGGCGGCGATCGTCTTCGCTGGCCAGGGTGGTCACTAGCACTACGGGCAGTTCGCTATACTCCCGCTGCTGCCGAATGCGCTGGGTGAGGCCCAGTCCGTCCAGATTTGGCATTTGCACGTCGGAGACGACGGCATCAAAGGGGCGCGATTGCAGTTTGTTAAAGCCGTCTAGGCCATCCACCGCTGTGACGACTTCATAACCCGCCGATTCGAGAATGCGTTTCTCTTGGGTGCGGGTGGCGATCGAGTCTTCGACTAGCAGAATGCATCGAGGGCGCGCCTCAGTCTGGGTATCTGCCTCGGCCAGATTGACCGCCGATCGCCCTAGGGAACTGCCGCGATCGCGCACTGCCGCGATCAAATCCTGGGGGTTGAGCACCATACAGACATCCCCGGTGCCCAAAATGGTCGCCCCAGCAATGTGCCGTACCCGCTTGAGCAGCTGGCTCTGGGGTTTGAGCACCACCTCCTGCTCATCGAGCAGCGCCTCGATAAAGACTCCCAGATGATCGGGGCCAGACTGCAAAATCATGCAGGAAAGCCGCCGTTGGGGCGGTTCGCCGTCGTCGGATTGCTGCGATCGCCCCCGCTGCTTGGGTTCAACCCTGGGCAAGTTGAGCAGGTCAGCTAGCCACACCACCGAAACGGGGCGATCGTCCCGCAGAATTGTGTTGTGACCTTCTAGGGTAAAGATCTCGCTAGCCTGCACCAGGCAGGCTGTTTCCACATACTCCGCAGGCAGCGCAAAGGTTTGACCCCCCGCCGCCACCAGCAGTACATGGGCGGTGGCCAGGGTCGTGCCCAGCTGAATGCGCAGGGTGCAGCCCTCACCGGGCGTAGACTGAATGTCAATACTGCCCTTGAGCCGCTCCACATTCGTGCGCAGGACATCTAGGCCGACCCCCCGACCCGAAATCTCGGTTACCAGCGTGCGGCTGGAAAACCCCGGACTGAGAATCAGCCCTTGAATTTGCGCCGGGGTCAGCAGTTCTAGCTCCTCGGGACGATACAGTCCCCGACGGACAGCCGCCTGCTTAATCGACTCCACATTGAGGCCCCGGCCGTCGTCGCTGACTTCGATGCCAATGCGGGTCGAGGTGCGATAGCCGCGCAGGGTAATGGTCGCAATTTCGGGCTTGCCCAGCCGCAGGCGCTCGGCGGGAGATTCAATGCCATGGTCAATGGCGTTGTGAATCATGTGCAGCAGCGGGTCTTTCATCTCTTCGAGAATGCGCTTGTCGGCGCGGGTGTCGCCCCCTTCGATCAGCAGCTGCACCTGTTTGCCTTCCTGGCGAGCCAGGTCGCGCACGAGTCGAGGAAACAGGTTGAAGAGGGTAGACAGTGGCAGCAGTCGCAGGGTGCGAATGCCTTCCTCCAGGCCATCGGTAATGGTTTCTAGGCGGGCGGTGTCGGCGTGGAGAGCGCTGCTGAGCTGATGAATTAAGGTGCCCAACTGCTCTAGGTGCTGCTCAGTACGATTTTGGAAGCTGTCGAGCTGTTGCCAGACGGGCTTACCCTGCTGGGCGTCGTGGAGCAAAAAGCGGTTCATCAAAAAATCGCGGCTCCGCTCCTCCCAGAGGTTGGTAATGGCGTCAATTTCGGCCAGGCGGTGGGCGACGCGAATTTTGGTGACGGTTAGCTCACCGCTTTGGGTCATCAGCGCGTCAAGGCTCTGGGTGGGGACGCGGATGGTCTCGATGCGGTAGTCGGTGGTGGTGGTGAGGTCAATGTCTGGAGACGGGTGAGGGTGAGTGGGTGAGGGGGTGGGTGGGTGAGGGGGTGGGGATGGCTCTGGACAGAAATCTGGTAAATTCTGGGGTTCAGGTGGGGCGGGTGCAGCGAGACTAGGGGATTCGGGGTTCGGGCTGGCACCCATGAGTTCGGCCACAACGTAGAACAGGTTGACCCCGGTGGGTTCGCCGGTAGTGGCTTCATGGACTAGCTGTTTCATGGCGGTGAGGCCGTGGGCGAGGCGATCGCACAAATCTGCCGACAGCACTGCTTCGCCGCGCTTGAGGTCGCCGAGAATCTGCTCCATGTGGTGGGCGATTTTGCCGAGGTCGGTGACCCCCAGCATGTTGCCATCCCCCTTCAGGGAGTGGGCTTCGCGCATCAGCCCATCGAGCAGGGCCAGGTCATCGGGATGGTTCTCAAGCTTCAGCAGCCCGTCATCGAGGGCTTGCAGGCGCTCTGCACTGGCGGTTTTGAAGATATCGCGCAGTTCGCTGTCGGTGATGTAGCGATCGCTCAAACCAGTTGTCTCAGCAGGCGGGAGGGCTACCAATCCCGCACTCTGACTGCCGTTCACAGGCTCGTCTGTTTCCCAGGATGCCGTTGCGAAGACCGCGTCAGCCTCAAGTCCTGCCGGTGCTGCCGGTGCTGCCGGTGCGATCGCCGGGGCGAAAATAGCGTCGTCTACCTCTACCACTGGGGCCGGAACTGGAGCCGAAGCAGGGGTCTCCGCCCCCATGAGCTTGGCCAACACGTAAAACACCTGCACCGTGGTGGGTTCGCCGGTTACCGCTGCCTGGACAATCTGGCGCATGGCGGCGATGCCGTGGGCCAGCCGATCGAACAGGTCGGCGCAAAGGGCTTGTTCCCCGCGCGCAATGGCCCCCAAAATGTGCTCGATCTGATGGGCAACCTTCCCCAAGTCGGTGACCCCCAGCATGTTGCCGTCGCCCTTGAGGGAATGGGCTTCCCGCATCAGGTTGGCGAGGGTGTCTAGATCGTCGGGGTGTTGTTCGAGGTGGAGCAGGCCGTCGTCGAGGGCTTGCAGGTGCTCCTCGCTGGCAGCTTTAAAAATATCGCGAAGTTCGGCGTCGTCAATCATCATGGTGAATTGCTGCCCTCCGGGGCACGGGGTGCGAGGGTGGTGGCCGTGGCGTTTAGAATCCCGAGGGGCATTCTGTTCGAGCTAGGTTGCCGCTGCCGCTGAGATCGGGAGGTGGGCAGTTGTTCAAATGACCGGTTTAAATGGCCACTTTGAGCTGTAGGGCGCTCTCGTTGAGCTGGTGGGTACCCACTTTAATTTGCGTAATGCCGTTGGCGTTTTCTTGGGCGCTGTTGTTGAGGCTATTCATGGCGCTAACCACTTGCTGAATGGCGACCGCCTGCTGCTTGACGTTGAGGGAAATTTGCTGACTGTTGAGCACCACGTTGTTGACGGCATCGGCGACCCCGGCAAACGCATCGGCGGTTTCTTCTGCAATCCTGACCCCTTCTTCTACGGTTTTGGTGCCCTCGTCGGTAACCATCACCGTGGAGTTGATGGCGGTCTGAATGTCGGCTACCAGGGCGTTGATTTTCTCAGCCGATTTTTTGCTTTGATCGGCCAGCTTGCGAATTTCGCCCGAGACGACGGCAAACCCCTTGCCGTGTTCACCGGCGCGCACAGCTTCGACGGCGGCGTTGAGAGCCAGCATGTTGGTCTGGTTGGCCAAATCGCTGACCAGGCCAGAAATGCCGCCAATCTGGCTAGTTTGTTCGCTGAGGCGAAGGATCTGGTCGGCGATCGCATCCACTTTTTCTCTTAGGTCGGTCATGCCGTCGAGGCTGCGTTCAACGGCGCGAGTGCCGCCTTCCGCCAGGGTCAGGGCCTGTTGGGCACCGGCTGCGGCGGCTTCGGCCTGCTCGGCCGACTGCCGTGACGAAGCCCCCAGCTCATCCATCGTGGTGCTGGTTTCGCTTACCGAAGCAGCCTGTTGGCTGCTGTTGCGCTCCTGCTGCTCAACGCTGGCGGCAATCTCGCTGGCCGAGGTAACAATGTCGCCCGCCGCATAATCCATAATGCGGGAGGCCTTGACCACTACCAGGCCGCTAATCAGAGCAGACAACAGGAGTGAGAGGGTAGCCGCCGTCAGCAGCGTGACTTGCAGGCGGCGTAGAGCTGCCGCCTGGATGCTCTCATCTTTAGCGACAATCTCTTCCTCAAGCTCCTCCATGGTGGTTATCAGATTGGCAATCTCGTTAGTTAACGCGCGGCCATTGCTCTCTCGCCAGACTTGCACTCCTGCCTCGGTCTGGTTTTGATTGACCAAATTGATCATGTTTTGGTGCCCAGTAATAAATTCATCAATGAGTGGCATTAATTGGGCCAGATTTTGTTTTTGTTCTGGGTTGACGACTTGAGAACCTAGCTCCTCGATCACGGCCAGGTAGTCGGTTTTGGCTTTATTGAAATCTAATAACGAAGTTGGATTTCTCTGGAGTAAATAGCCGCGAGTAGCCCGGTCCATAACCTGAATGTTCAGATTGACATAATCAACGTTTTCCTTGGTTTCCCAGGCCCGCTTGAGTTCTGTAGAAGTATTGACCAACTGGCGTGCATTGACCACCGTTATCCCCGCCGATGCAATTAGGGCAAGCACTGGTACCGTGTTGCCCAATATAATCCAGTGGCGTAGCTTCCAGCGCTTTCGATTGTTCACGGTATCTCTCTGAAGCGGGCGGGTAGATGAGCGGCCAAAAAGAGTCAATTTAGAGTTGAGATCTAAGGAGTTTTTCACGGTTAATTAATCTAATTGGTTGACAACGAGATCGCCCTGTGTCAGTAGTTTTGGTAGGTCTAAGAGGGTGATCATAGAATTGCCCTGCTGGGCGAATCCTCTCAGGTAGGGATTGTCGCTAGAGTAGACGGCGGTTGGCGTTGCCGCTATTGTCGAAGCCTGTAGATAAATCACATCGAAGATATCGTCAATCACAACCCCTGCCACTAAAGAACCAAGCCGCATAACCACAGCCTTTTTAGGTTTTAGAGGGCCAGCTGGCTCTAGATTCAGAAAGTGACGCACATCTATTAAGGTTAAAATTTCGCCACGCAGATTTATGTTTCCCACAATGTGCGCCGGGCAGCAGGGAATGGGCGTAATTTGAGGCACTTCTGTAAACTCGTGCACGGTCTCTAGCCCCAGGGCAAAGCGCTCGCCTTCTAAACCGATGACCGCCAAGGCCGCCAGATCTGAGGTGCTTTCGTCGGCAATTGCCTGGGTCAATCCGGCTGCCCGAGCCTGTAGTACTTGCTGGTCGGTTAGGCTAAACTGCGCCATGAACGGGTTGATCTGGGCCGCTGGCACTGGGAAAAACTCGGTCAGATCGTGAGAGCCCTGTCCCAAGGCCACTGGATCGATCAAGGTGATAACAATGTCTCCCCAGCGGGCGAACCCGGTCGTTAAAGGCTGCTCTGCCTGACTGAAGTAGGGAGTTTCTAGGGTTGGGGTGATGCTGCTGGGGGCGATCGCCTCTACGTTCTGAATTTGGTCTACCACTATGCCAAGCTGCCCGCCGCCGCACTGCACCATAATGACGGCCTGACTGAGGGTATTAGGCTGCGGGGGGTAGCCTAGACACAGCCTGAGATTGATCACCGGCAGCAGCTGACCCCGCAGGTTCAGCACTCCGGCAACCTCTGGCCCCGATTCGGGTACCGAGGTGAGGGCTGGCAGCAAAAACATTTCCTGCACGGTCTCAGCGGCTAGCCCATAGTAGGCATCATCTAGCGTGAACAAGAGATAGGATATCGGGGGCATCATGGGTAATCCCCGAGGGGAAATAAGCACGGCAGAGCGCAGATTACCCCATTCAGCCTTGCTGAATAGGGAGAAATCACTGCTTTCGGCTTAGCATTCCCCAGAGGAATAGGTAATCAGCAATTTAGAAAAAAATGTTGGGGATGTGCGCCAGTCATGACACAACTCAAGGGCTGCTAATGAGCTGCATCTACGGTAGTTTTGCGCTACTGCTGAAGTAATGTTGGCTCTGGAGCTATTGGCGATCGCTGCTAACAGCCTGCTTTTTAAGGAGTTCTTTCCACTGGACAACGGTGATGTCGCTGTGGTCGTCTAACACCTGGCTGGGCGGTAGCTTCGACAGTAGAAGGAGGGCATGCTCGCGGGTCGTTTGAGCCTTCTCTGGTTGCTTAGCACGATCATAAATACTGGCCAGATCGAGATAGGCTTTAACAAAATCAGGGTCTAAATAAATAATTTTTCGCAGGTGCCGCTTAGCGGTTTCTAGATCATTTTCATCTTCAGCAATTTGAGCCAGCAGATAGTGCATGTCGAGGTGGAGCGGGTGGTTCTGGATGACCTGCTGGCAGAGTTCTTTGGCCTGGCTGTAGCAGCCGGTATTGGCGTAGGCACGGGCGGCAATTTTGCGGGCGGCGATACAGTGCGGGTGGGCCTGGTAGATCTGTTTAGCGGCTCGAATGGCGCTGGCATAGTCGTCTTGTTTAAGCAGTGCGGCGGCCTCTTGCAGGGCTGCTTCTAAATTGTCGCTACTGGAGGGCAAGACTGGCGGGGGGGGCAGGTGCGACGGCTGTGGATTTGCCGTGCCCCGCCGCAGACCTTCTGCAAGGGATGCCGTGGGCAAGGCTAAGACTGGCAAGGGCGGCTTTTGATAGACCACGGTTTCAGGGAAGCTCGTGACCTGGAACTGGCTGGTGTCTTGACCGTAGAGTTCGGTGTGGCCGGTGAGTAAGTACCCCTGGGGAATTAGGCCGCTGTGAAATTTTTGAACGATTTGGCCGATCGCCTGGCGATCGAGATAAATAAATACGTTGCGGCACAAAATCAGGTCTAGATCGCCCTGTCCCGGTACCAGATTAGGGCAGGGGTCTTGGAGCAGGTTGCCGACCTGAAAGACTACCTGCTGCTGAAGGCGATCGCAGATTTTATAGACCTGCCCCTGGGCCTGGAAATACCGTTGCCGCAGGTCGGCGGGCGTCTGCCGAAACGACCAGCTACCGTAGAGCCCTGCCTGGGCGCTCTGGATGGCGGCGGTGCTGATGTCGGTGCCAATCAGCTGGGTATCCCACTGGTGCCACGGAAACTTGAGCTGGTCAAGGGCGATTGCGATCGAATACAGCTCTTCCCCCGTGGAGCAGCCTGCACTCCAAATGCGGAGGCGTGGTTTGCTTCCCAAGGGGGCGGTCGCCAGCTTGCGCTCTAGGATCTCGGGCAGGAGGCGATCGCTCAGCAGCCTGAGCTGGTTGCTGTCTCGAAAGAAATAGCTTTCGTTAACGGTCAAAACAGAGTACAGCTCTTGCCATTCAGACCGCGGCTGGCGAGGGTTGACACGACCCAGCACCCTGGGGTTGTGGTCTAGCGCCTTGAGGTAGTCGTAGTAGTCGGCCAGGGAGGTCAGGCCCAAAACTCTGGCCCGCAGCCAGACTTTGTCTGACAGCAGCTGAAAATCTTGAAGGCGTATACACAGGCCCGAGTGGTCGGCGATGAGCTGACTAATGCCCTTGAGGATCAGATCGTCCATAGCTAATTGAGGGCGCTGGAGTCAATGGTAATCGCGTCTCGGTCATGGCCTGGGTGGGTCAAAATGAGCTGGCCCAGGTTGACGCGCCATAGGTTGGTTTTCTTGAAGTTGGCCCCCGCCAGTTGGGCATAGTCGAGGCAGGCTTCAGAGAGGTTAGCCCGAAATAGGTTGGCATTTTCTAGGGAGGCATTGCTGAGGTCGGCCAGCCGCAGCACGGCTTCGCGTAGGTCGGCCTCGGTTAGGTCGGCACCGCTCAGCACCGCTCTAAATAGGTTAGTGCCCACACAGCTGGCCCGCCGAAGATTGGCCTTGGCCATATTTGCACCCATCAGGCTGGCGCAGTTCAAATTGGTTTGGCACAGGTTGGCGTTGCACAGGTTGGAGTAGTAAAAGGTGGTTCTAACCAGGTTGGCCGATTGCAGAATGGCCTCGCGCATATCGACTTCGTAAAAGTTAGACTCGCCCAGATCCGCGTCGTTGAGCAGCGTCTCTTGCATATCGGCTTTGTAAAAGTGCGAATGGCGCAGATTTGCGTTGCTCAAGTTGGCGGTGTAGAGATTGGTTTTATAAAAGTCAACCATGCTCAGGTTTGAACCTCTTAAATCGGCCATGCACAGGTCACAGCGATAGAGGGTTGACGATTCAAAATTGGCCCGAGTAAAAACACTTTCTCGCAGATTGGCTTCGTAAAAGTTGGCGTGGCGAAAGTCGATGCCAGGCAGATGCAATTTGCCTAGATCGGCTCCCTGAAAGTCTGGCCTAATACCGGGGTTGTGAAGCCGCCAAGCATTCCAGGTCTCTACTCCTTTATTGAGAATGTCTAGATGTTCTGCGTTTGCCATGGATAGGTACTCCCTAAATTACGCGTGGCGATCGCTCGACGGGAGCGTTCTGCGTAAGGTGACGATGCTAAAAGAGACGTCAACGAAGGGGGATGATACGGTGGTGGCTAACTCTAGCAACGCCCGAAGGGCCGCCGGTTAATGGGTGCCAGGCCAAAAAATGCCTCAGCCTACGGCTGAACAGTAGATCCTCAAAAAGCTCTGCGGCCAGTCTTAGACCAGTGCCACAGCAGCTTACCCCATTCCCAAGTTTCCCCGGTCGGAGGGTTTGTTAACGCTTGTTCATGTAGTTACGTAATTTCCTCAGCCGTTGCGAAGGCGATCGCCCCGCCGAGAGTGAGTGCTAGGGTCAAGGTGCCCAACGATACCTACAGCTTTCTAGGGGAATTGGCTACAAAGACCTGGCTGAGCAAGAAGGGCGCGATCGCCCCCAGGGGCAGCACCTGCTGGGCGGCCCCCAGGGCGATCGCCTCCTTGGGCATGCCAAACACCACGCAGCTCGCCTCGTCTTGGGCGATAGTCAGCCCCCCCTCCTGGGCCAGGGCCTGGAGCCCGTCGGCACCGTCGCGGCCCATGCCCGTGAGCAGCACCCCCACCGCCGACTGGCGGTAATAGGCCGCTACCGACTTAAACATCACCGTCACCGAAGGACAGTGCCCGCACACTGGGTCGCCTAGGGAGAGTTGAAAGCGACCGCCGCCGTCAATTTCTAGGTGGTGGCCCTCGGGGGGAAAGTACGCCACTCCGGGCTGGGGCACTGTGCCTGGGGTGGCGATGGTGACCCGCAGGGCACAGCTGCTGTCGAGCCAATCGACTAGCCCCCGCAAAAACCCATGGCTAATATGCTGAACGCACACAATGGGCAGTGGAAAGGTTTTAGGCAGCTGTTGCAGAATCGCCATCAGGGCCTGGGGGCCGCCGGTAGATGCGCCTAGGGCCAGCAGTCGGGGGCGTCTATCGGGCGGGGCGGTAGGCAACGGTGCTTGTGGTGGAGTAGTGGGCAAGGCTGGCGGGGCTGGGCTGCGCCGTCGGTGGGTAAACACCGATACCCCCGCCAGCACCCGAATTTTTGATAGCAGCTCGGTCTTGGTCTTTTCATACTCCGAGGCGAGGCCGGTACGCGGCTTGGGAAAGATATCGAGCGCCCCTGCTTCTAAGATGCGAAAGACGGTTTGGGTATCTTCTTTTTGCACCGAGGCGCTGATCACCAGAATGGGGCAGGGGCAGCGGGCCATGACCTCTTCGGTGAGTTCTAGCCCGTTCATTTTGGGCATGTGCAGATCGGTGCAGATCAGGGTGGGTTTCACCGTTGGAATCAGGGCCAGGGCCTCTTGGCCGTTGCGGGCTACCCCTACCACCTCCATATCGGGTGCCTCCTTCAAAATGCGCTGCAAGAGCACCAACGCCACGGGGGAGTCTTCTACCAGCAATAAACGAATGGGGCCAGAGGGCATCTAGGGTCTCTCTCGGAGAAGTCATGGGTGACTAGGTTCAGCGTAATGGATCGGGGAGGGTGCCCCGCACCTTTGACAGACTGGCTGCTGGGGATGGGCTGGGGTGAGCCCCTGGGGTGCGATCGCTGAAACGGCTGTGTCTACGCTGAGCCAGCAGGGCTACGCGGCACAGCCTTACCGTCGGGCAGTGCCCCGAAAAGCAATCCACAACACAGGAATTGAGTCGGCTAACCTACCTTGTCTATGGCCTAGGAGGCTCTGGGGTGGCATGGGCTGAGTGCAGCCGTTCTGATTGAGGATGATTGACCTGGCACCGCAAGCCGGTTGAGTTAAATAGACTGAGCGGCTGGGCCGCTTAGTTATACGTAAATTTCCCCCCTTGGGGCAGGCACTACCGTCTGGTTACACAACTCAGTAATGCCTGCCTAGCGCTAGAGAACAACCTTTTGCCGAAACGCCAGCCCGTATAAACCAACACCAGGAATAGGTATGAAAAGCTAAATTTAACGATTTGTGAAAGGTGTCATTGCTTAGGGTAAACCACTAAGATAGAGCTGGGCAGATTGCCCCAGCACACCCTACCCGAAGGCAGTTTTCCCTCGCGGCACACTCGACGTTGCGCCAAAATTAATTCTTAAAGTTCATGCAGTTTGATGGATGCCTCCCGTAGGGTGTAACTCGAAGGGATGTTGCTGCTGGGCTTGTTCAATTGTTTGTGACTGGGCCTCTTGTAGACGGTTTTAGCGCTAAGGCGTAGCGTAATAAAAGCCCGCAATGGGGCTTTTAATGTTGTTGATTTGCTGATTAGGCATTTGCAGTAAAGCATGGCATTATCCAGCGGGCTGGCCTTTTTGAGAAACGGGGGAGAGACAGGATCTCTGATTCGCGCCTTTAACTGGTCAGATACGCTCTTAGGGCCGATGGAAACATGGCCCCACAGCCTTACCGTTGCGCTACAAATCCTGCTGTCTTCGCGGTTTCCCATGCAGATTTTGTGGGGGCCAGACTACATTCAGTTCTACAACGACGCCTATATTCCCATCGCGGGGAACAAGCATCCGGCGGGGATTGGTCAGCGGGGAGAAGATTGCTGGCGGGAAGTCTGGGATTTCTCGGGCGCACTCCTAGATCAGGTGAGGGCTACGGGGGAGGCCACCTGGTCTGAGGATCAGCCCATGGTCTTAAATCGCAATGGCCAAGCTGAGGAGGGGTATTTCACCTTTTCCTACACGCCGATTTGGGATCAGGAGGGCCGGGTGGGGGGCATTTTTATTGCCGTCAATGAAACCACTCAAAAAATCTTGGGTGAGCGGCGCGAGCGGGCGCTGCGGGCCGAAGCCCAGGCCGTTAGCGAAAACTTAGAAAATGTCTTAACCAGCATCAGCGATGAGTTCATGATGCTGGACTCAAACTGGTGTTTTACCTACCTCAACGATCGCGCCGTCACCGCCCTGCAAAAGCCTCGTCAAGATCTACTGGGGCAGTCGATCTGGGCTGTGTTTCCCGAGGCGATCGCCACCCCCTTTTACGAGCAGCTGCACCGGGCGGTAGCGGCTCAGACCGTCACCAGTTTTGAGCTGTTCTCTGCCGCTGAGGGGCGCTGGCTCGAAAATCGGGTGTATCCCTTTGACAATGGGGTGTCGCTATTGCGGAGCGACATCAGCGATCGCAAAAACCTAGAACAGGCCCTGCAAACCTCCCAAGATCAGCTCAATAGCTTGCTCAATACGGCCCCGGCCTCGATTGCCCGCTGCCGCTTTTTTGCCGATCGCACCTACATTCTCGACTATCGCTCCGTTGGCTGTGAGGCGCTGACTGGCTATAGTCTGGCCGAGCTGACCCCAGAGATCTGGACGGCACGCACCTTTGCCGAAGACTGGACCGCCAACGCCGACCGGATGTTTGATGCGGTGTTTGAGCAGCGTCCGATTACGGTGGAGTATCGCTTTCGCCACAAAGATGGCTCGATTCGATGGATTGCCGACAGCCTCACCTCCCGCCGCCACCAGGCTCAGGACTGCTGGACGGTGACCCTGGTGGGAATTGACATCACCGCCCGCAGGCATGCAGAAGATGCCCTGCGGGAGAGCGAAGAACGCTACCGAGTGTTGGCCGAGGCCATGCCCCAAATGGTCTGGATGGCCGATCGCACCGGCGTTCAATACTGGAACCAGCGCTGGTATGACTATACCGGCATCTCAAAAGATGCCGCCGCTGGCATCGGCGGCGCTCAAATTGTTCACCCCGACGAGCAGGGGCGCACCCTGGAGCTGTGGCAGCAAGCGATCGATCAGGGCACTGGCTTTGAAATCGAGCAGCGCATTCGTCGCCATGACGGGGTTTATCGCTGGTTTATCAATCGCGGGCTGCCGGTGCAAGACAGCCGGGGCGAAGTCACCCGCTGGGTCGGTACCATCACCGATGTGGATGACCAAAAGCAGCTCGAAGCCCAGCGCGCCCGGCTGTTAGAGCAGGAGCGGGTGGCCCGAGAGACCGCCGAGACCGCCAACCGCATTAAAGATGAATTTTTGGCGGTGCTCTCCCACGAGCTGAGGTCGCCCCTCAACCCGATTTTGGGCTGGGCCAGGCTGCTGCGCACGGGCCAGCTCAACGAGGCCAAAGTCGAATACGCCCTGGAAACCATCGAGCGCAACGCCAAACTTCAGGCGCAGCTGATCGACGATCTGCTCGATGTCTCACGGATCTTGCGCGGCAAGCTGGTGCTCAATAGTCTGCCTATTTCCCTGGCGATGGTCGTTCAAGATGCCCTAGAAACCGTACGCGCCATTGGTGAGGCCAAGGGCGTGGAGTTTGACACCGAGCTTGACCGTTCCCCCTCTAAAGTGTTGGGAGACCCCAATCGACTCAAGCAGGTAGTTTGGAACCTGCTGGCAAATGCCGTAAAGTTTACCCCCCAGGGCGGGCGCGTTGATGTGCGGCTAGACTACGGTGACAGCTGGGCGCAGATTCGGGTGAGCGACACCGGCAAAGGCATTGCCCCAGAGTTTCTACCCCACGTATTCGATCGCTTCCGACAGGCCGACAGCACCACCACCCGAGATTTTGGCGGCCTGGGGCTGGGGCTGGCGATCGCCCACCAAATCGTAGACCTGCACCATGGCACCATTCAGGCCGCCAGCCCCGGTGAAAATCAGGGAGCTACCTTTACGGTGCAGTTTCCGATCATGGTTGATGCGGTAGATATGCCAGCGGAGGCTGGCCCTCCCGTGGTGATGGGCAACTTACAAAACATTCACGTTTTAATCGTTGAGGATGACGCCGACAGCCGCGATTTAATCACCACGACGCTTCAGCAATTGGGGGCTCGGGTAACGGCCCTGCCCTCAGCCGCCGCTGCGATTACCGCCCTCTCCCAGATGAAACCCGACATTTTAATCAGCGATATTGGCATGCCCGGTATGGATGGCTACATGCTGATGCAGCAAATTCGAGCGGTAACCCGTACCCAGCAAATTCCGGCGATCGCCCTGACCTCCTACACCAGCGAAATCGACCAGCAAAAGGTGTTGGCTGCCGGGTTCCAAAAGCATCTGCCCAAACCGATGGAGTCGGCCCAGCTAGTTGAGGCGATCGCAACACTGGTGCAGCATCGCTCTGTGTAGTGCTTCAAGGGACGGTACTGAAGTATAAAACTCATCTATGAAATCTAACCTTTGCAGCGGCAAACTCACCAAATGGAATGACGATCGCGGATTTGGTTTTATTCAACCTGCTGGCGGCGGTAAAGATGTTTTTCTTCATGTTTCTGAGCTAAAAAATATAACCCGCCGCCCTCGGGAAAATGACACGATCTGCTACCACTGCGTGCTTAACTCAGAGGGCAAGCCCCGCGCCGTCAATGCGTTTATCGCCGGGGCGAGAGGGCCATCGGGGACTTCGCCAAGGGCTGCCGCCAAGGGCAATGACAAGCCCAGCGAAACGTCATACTCACGCCTGCCGATCGCTGAACTACTTCTGCTGTTGGCGTTTCCTTTGGCGGGTGCAACTCATTTTGCTGGGCTAACCGGCAACCCGCTGCCGCTGGTGCTCTACCCTCTGATGAGTGTCGTCACCTATTTTGTATATGCCGACGACAAGGTGCGGGCTAAGAAAAAAGTTTGGCGAACTTCTGAACAAACACTGCATTTCTGCGAATTGATTGGCGGTTGGCCCGGCGGGTTTGTTGCTCAGCAAGTGCTGCGCCATAAGAGTCAAAAACCGTCCTACCAAGCCGAGTTTTGGGCGATTGTTGTCATTCACTACATTGCCTGGTTGGCCTGGCTGTTTTTAGGAAAAACACTCGTCGGTTAGTCAGCAGAACGTTGTGCAATAGCAGTTTTGAAACCCCTGCCTCATGCGTGAGCCACTAAGTCTATTTATTCACAACATCTTTCCCCAGTTCACCATGGATTGGTCGCTGGTGGAGCCGTATTTGGAGACGCGATCGCTCAAAAAAGGCGATTTTTTGCTGCAAGAAGGCGACCCCTGCGACTTTGTCGGGCTCACCCTAACTGGCTGTCTGAGAATGTTTTTTTTGAAAGACAGCAAAGAGCTAACGCTGTTCTTTTGCCCAGAGGGGTTTCCCCTGGGCGACTACCAAAATCTGCGGCTACAGCAACCCGCGATTTTTTCCTGCCAGGCGATCGAAGACTCCGAGGTGCTAATCCTTAATCGGTCGGTGTTAGAGGTTTTAGAATCGGCTCCCGAAGGGCCACAGCTAATGCGGCGGGTGGTGGAATTTTTGGCCTTTCGACTGCGCGATCGCTTGCTGTCGCTCTACCGCGATACCCCAGAGCAGCGCTACCTAACGATGATGGAGTCGGAGCCCGACCTGTTGCAGCGGGTGCCCCAGCACTACATCGCCTCGTATCTGGGCCTAGAGCCAGAGTCGCTCAGCCGCCTTAAGCGTCGGCTTTACCAGCGGCAACTAGCTGAACCGTCAAAGCCTTAACCCACGTCAAGGCGTGCTGGGTAGGGGGTTCTCTAGCATAGGGATATTGAACGCAGGAACCCCATGGATATCAACCCCAACGCTCCCGTCAGCGCCCGCCACCAGATCACCATTAACGCTCCCATTGAGACGGTCTGGCAACTCTTGACCGATATCGATCAGTGGCCGACCTGGAACGCCCATATTTCTGCGGCTACCCTGGCGGGGCCGATGCAGCCTGGCTCCATCTTTCGCTGGAAGGCGAACGGCACCGGAATTTTTTCTACTCTGCAAACGGTTGAGCCCCACCGGCACCTGAGCTGGACGGGTAAAGTCATCGGCACCCATGCCATTCACACCTGGGATCTAGAGCCCATAGGCGATGCCGTGGTGGTGACCACCGCAGAATCCTTTGAGGGCTGGCTGGTGCGATTAACTAAGGGAATGATGCAAACCACCCTCGACACCTCCCTGGTGGCCTGGTTAGACAATCTCAAGCGCAAGGCCGAAGACAAGCTCTGATCACAAAAGCCTTGCCGAATCCGGAATCCTGTGTTGTAGTATGTATACTACAACGTACTCGATCGCAGGACGGTTCCCGTCATGGCTTCCTTTCAACACGTGCTTCGCTACTACAGTCGCTACCGCTGGGCCGCAATCTGGAGCATCACCGCCAGCAGCCTGTTTCAGGTGGTGGATTTGGTGGTGCCCTACAGCATCGGCCAGTTGCTCAACGTGCTCTCAGACCAGCCCATTGACCCCCTCAGTCAGGGCATGGTCGATTGGGTAGCGGCAGTGGTGAGGTATCCGGCTGGGCCAGGATTGGCGATCGCCCTCTTTCTGTTCATTATCTTTTTGGCCACCGTAGTCCGCGCCCCGATTCAGCCCTGGGTGGCCGATTGGTTCCACTGGGACATTGCCCTGCGTACCCGGCGCGACCACAGCTACTCGGTGATTCGCAAACTGCTGACCCTGCCCCTGGGATACTACGACCTGCACAACCCCGGTCGCATTTCCGGACGGGTGGCGCGGGGGCTGTCAAACCACACCTGGACCTATCCCGAAATTGCGAATCAACTGATCCCCAAGCTGGTGCGCATCACTGGCATCTTCGTTCTGATCTGGTGGATTGACTGGCGCATTGCCCTGGTGTTTTTGTTGTCCTTTATCGGCATTCTCAGTTTTAGTCTGAAGGATCTGATTCGCCTGAACAAGAAGGAGCAGACCCTCGACACCTACATGGAGAACACCGAAAGCCGCACCTCGGAGATCATCACCAACATCAAAACGGTGAAGGCTTTTGCGACCGAGCGGGACGAGCTGCGGCGGCAGAACCAGCGATTGCAGCGCGAGTTCGCCGTGGTGATTCGCGTCATTCACAAGGGCTACGTCATTCTCGGCACCTGGCAGGATTTGATCGTTCAGAGCTGTGTGTTTGGTCTACTGGTGATGACGTTGCTGGCGACGTTGCAGGGGCACATCTCGCTAGGACACTTTATCACTACCCTGACGGTGTCGAGCATGGCCTACTCGGAGCTAGGGCCGATTAGCGAAGTGGGTGAAGTCTTTGCCCGCCGCTATGCCTCGATGCTGCACTTCCACGAGTTTATGGAAGAGCCCCTGGGTACCGACGTGGTGAATCTGACCGATGCCCCCGAGAGCCTGCCCACCTATCAGTTCACTGGCAAGGTGCACTTCGACCAGGTGAGCTTTGGCTACGATGCCGAAAAGCCAGTGCTGCAAGGCATCGATCTGCTGATCGAGCCCTACCAAACGGTGGCCCTGGTGGGGCGATCGGGCTCGGGTAAATCGACCCTGGTGAAGCTGCTGTTTCGCTACTTCGACCCCAGCGGTGGCCGCATTTTGATCGACGGCGAAGACATTCGCCAGCTAGATGTGACGGGCTACCGGAAGCAGCTGGCGATCGTGCACCAGGAAGTGGACGTGTTTAACGGCACCCTGCTCGACAACCTCAAGTACGGCAACCCCACCGCATCCATGGAGCAGGTCAACGAAGCCTGCCGCATCGCTCGGGTCGATGAGTTCATTCACCGTCTGCCCAAGGGCTACTACACCGTGGTGGGTGAGCGGGGGGTGCGCCTCTCGGGCGGTCAGCGGCAACGGCTGGGCATTGCCCGTGCCCTGCTGGTCAACCCCGACGTGCTGGTGTTTGACGAGGCGACCTCTAGCCTTGACTACGAGTCAGAGCGATCGATTCAGCTAGCCATGCGATCGATTCTGGGCACACGCACGACAATCATCATTGCCCACCGTCTGAGTACGGTGCGCGAAGCCGACAAAATCGTGGTGCTAGAAGAGGGCCGCATTGCCGAAGTGGGCAACCACGAACAACTGCTCGCCCACGGTGGCATCTACCACCGCCTGCACGTGCTCCAAGAAACCGGCGAAATGGTGAGCTAAGCGAAAGCCGCTGGATCAATCGATCCAGCGGCTTTTTTCATCCAGTAGCTTAAATTGGCCGAAAGTCTTAGGGCAGGGGGCCAATGCGCGCCAGGATCGATAGACGGTTGCGGGCGGCGCTAACCATCGCATCGACACCGAGGCCCCCGACGACAACAGCAGCCAACGTGGCTCCCAGTTTGCGATCGCCGTCGGCGGTGGCAAGTATGGCGATCGCTAAAACGATAAACAACAGCCCAACCATAGCGGTGACCCATCGGTAGGAGCGCGATCGCATCCCCCCAGGCAGTTCAGGCTTTTCCATAGCTTGACCGATGAATAGGATGACTTTCCTAACATACCCATAGGTTGGGAAAGGTCTACCGACCCTAAACCGGAGCTAGCGCGGGCGCACTTTTTGCCTGAAGTGTTCGATATCCACCACCTTAGGGGCAGCAGGGCTTGCGGCTTCGCTAGCCCACCCCAGTTCTGAAGCATTAGTCTCAACAGGCGTCAGCACAAACTGACCCATAAAGCTGCATCCGTGACCCACCAAGTGAACAACCTGAGGAGCCACCGCCGTCCCCGGCTGTACCCAGCTGACCCCGTGGTGGTTGATCACCAGGTGCTTGTCGCGCAGGGTGCGGCCCACACCGTGGTCGTCAAAGTACTGTAGAATCTTGCGAATAGTTTGAAATGACAAATGCTGGCGCAGGCGGCTAATGGCGCGAATTTCGAGAATTTGCTCCCAAGAGTAGAGCACCTCTGTCCGGGGCGAGTCTCCCACTCGCTGAGGTACGATGATGCCGGTCTTTTCGAGATAGGCAAGGCGACCGGGGCTGCTGCGGGCTAAGACAACGGCATGGCGGCGAGGGAACCAGTCCATAACGAGCGCTCCAACACAAACGCTAGATGTGGGGGCAATACAAATAACTCTACGCTATGGGTATGGAAATGTCCGGAGCGTGATGAACCTTTCGAGAACTTTTGCAATCCTTTAAAAACGAAAAAATAGGGGATCGCCCACCCTATATAGGATGCGGCTACTCTAACGATTCTTGAAGTTTTCTTTGCAGAACGGGGATTTTATACTAGGGCGCTTGTACTAGCTTAGCCGCCACTCACGGGGGGAATTAGCACCACCTCGTCGCCGTCGTGCAGCGGGGTATCGTCGGCGACAAACTGAAGGTTGAGGCCCAGACGGGTGCGATCGCGCCAAGCCTCCAACTTGGGGTGCTCGGTCAGGGCGCGATCGCGCACGGCTCCAACGGTAGATTCTTCAGGAAACTGCCACTGCACTTCGGGCAGCCCGTAGGCTTCCTGATAGATAGCAAAGAGCTTAACGGTGATGGTAATGGCGTCTGGCACTAGGGGGCGATCGCTCCTATCCATGAAATCCTAAAATCCTGCCGTGGACTACTGAGCTATGTCCCCGCCTGCCAGGCGAGAAACCACCGTTTGAATCGCCGGGGCAAGGGCCTGGAGTACCGGCGACAAAATGACCACACTCCCCGCCGTAATGATGATGGTGCGCGCCGTGGTCAAATTATCCCGCTGAAACTGGAAGAAGCGCTCATCCCAGCGCTGCACCTCGGTTTTTAGCTCCTGGCGACTTTGCTCTAGTTTGTCATTGAGTTCCTGACGACTTTGCTCTAGCTTGTCGTTGAGTTCTTGACGACTTTGCTCTAGGTCGCCTCTCAGCGCCACAATTTGCTGAACGACGTCAGTCAAGGTGGGTTCTCTGTCAGGGATTGTCGTCATAAGCACTCCTGCTATGTTCAAATTTTAAGCCAAAGCTCCCTCGGTAGACAGATTGGCCACAGGTTAGATTGCCCAGCCTGGTTTCAGTATTGGTAACCTGGGCCCTGGCCTCTAAACGTCTAGGCCATAGTAAAGCCATCCGAGTTTGGCTTAGGCGACCCGATGACCCGTTCTACCTTTCTCCGCGCTCACCGTGCTCAAGTTTTAGCGATCGCCCTGGGGGCTGCCCTGGTGGGTGGCTGCGCTAGTGCGCCCGACATGGCGCGTCAGCAGGAGGCCATGGCCCCTGACTCTGGCGCGGTGTTGGGCGATGCTGCGCCCGCCGCCAACGGGGCGATCGCCCCCGAGGCAGAATCGGCGGCCTCTGATGTGGCGCGGGGCGGTGGCATTATTGAACCAGCCCCCAACGACATCGGGCAGCCTGCGCCTCAGCTCGTGAAGCAGGCCAGCCTGGTGCTGGTGCTGACGGATATTGATGCTGCTGTAGACCAGGTGCAAGCCATTCTTCAGCAGTCCCAGGGAGATCTGCTGAGCCTGCAAGATAATCGTTCTCCCGAAGGGACTGCCCAACAGGTGTCGCTGACACTGCGAGTACCTCAGGCAGAGTTAGACAATGTGCTCAATGCCCTTCGCCCGTTAGGTACTGTGCAGCAGCAGTCGCTAACCGCTGAAGATGTGTCGAGCCAGCTGGTCGATCTCGACGCCCGACTAAAGAACCTGCGCCAGTCGGAAGCCGCTCTGCTAAAAATTATGGAGCGATCGGGGGAAATCTCCCACGTTTTAGAGGTGGCGCGGGAACTTAGCACCGTGCGCGAGTCGATTGAACGCATGGCTGCCCAACAGCAAAACCTGAAGCGGCAGGTGGCTTTTTCACAGATTTACCTAACCCTGCAAAGCCCCGTGACGCAAGTTACCCCGCTGCGGCCTGTTGGCGAAACCCTGGGCAACACCTGGGAATCGGCAACTCAATCGGTGAAAGCGTTTACCGTTAGCGGGCTAAAGCTGGGACTCTGGCTGCTCGCCTTTAGCCCCTACTGGGTGCTGCTGGCAGCGCTCGGCTACGGCGGCTATCGGCTGTGGCACCATCACCCCGCTCAACCCGAGACCGCTGACGCCGAGAATGGTTAATCTGGTCGGGGTAAGGGGGAATGCACCGGCTGAATCACTCGTTTGAACGTTCGAACGTGTTAACGAGAACATTAGGCTCTGCGCTGATTCGAAGCCAATACTCAGCGCTGGCGGTTGACCCAGGTTTGAACCGAGGGCCGTTGCCACTGGTGCCTAACATAGTCGGCCAACTGTTCGGGCACCGGGTCGCCGTTGAGCACGAGCCGGTTGAGCATCAGAGCCAGGTCGGTATCGGCGATGCACCATTCACCAAACAGCTCTAGGGAGTTGGTGGGCAGCAGCGAGTTGGCGATCGCAAACAGCTTTTCCGCCGCTGCCCTGGCCTGGGCAGATAGCGGTGTCTCGATGGGCTGCAAGAAAACCACCTCCGTGGGCCGTTCTGCCCGCAGGGCCATCAGATCGCTGCGCAGCCACGCCTGTACCTGTCTGGCCTGGGCGCGATCGCGCAAATCGCGGGGATAGACAGGTGCGGCTGGAAACAGATCCTCTAGATATTCTGCGATCGCCGATGACTCAGCCAGGCTAAACCCCTGATGCACCAGCGTGGGAACTCGCTGAATGGGAGAAACTGCCGTAAATGCTGGCGCTTTATTCTCCTCAGTCGCCAGATTCACGGTCGCCATCTCGAAGGCAATTCCCTTCTCATGCAGCGCCACAAACGCCGACATCGCGTAGGGGCTGATGAACTGGGCATCAACATAGAGAAGAAAGTCCGCATTTGCCATCCCGATTGCTCCCTAACTCCGCAGGGTGACGCCAAACTGTTTCTCTAAAGTGGCGCGCACCTTTTTGTGCACCGGGTCTACGGTATCGTCGGTGAGGGTTTGGTCGGGGGAGCGGTAGACTAGACGAAAGGCCAGGCTGCGCTGCCCCAGGGGCACACTTTCGCCCCGGTACTCATCGAACAGTGCGACGGACTCTAGCAATTTGCCCCCGGCTTTGGTCATGGTTGTGGTTAGGTCAGCAACGGAAACCTCTAGGGGAGCATAGAAGGCCAGGTCGCGATCGCTCGCTGGGAAGGTCGAGTACGCCCCAAACTTCACCGACTTTTGCAGCACTGGCACCAGGCAGGTCTCTAGCGCCGACCAGTTGAGCTGAAACACATACACCTCAGCGGGCAGCTGCCGCTGCTGACGCAGCTGGGGATGCAGCTGGCCAAAGCGGCCTAGCTCCGTTCGCCCCCGCACCCATAGCGATGCAGTGCGTCCGGGGTGAAAGCGTGGGTCGGTGCTGTCGGCGCGGTAGTCAACCGCCAGACCGAGGCGATTAAACACCCCGTCGAGAATGCCCTTGGCCTCATACCAGGTGAGGGGCTGATCTTGACCGCTGGTCACCCACTGGCTCGATCGCCCGTCGCCGCCCACAATGCCACCCACCGCTTCGGCCTCGTGGATGCCGCCCTCGTCTTGCCAAAAAATATGGCCGATCTCAAAGCCGTTGAGGGGGCCGTTGCCCTGGTTGAGGTTAAATTCGTAGGCGTCAATCAGCCCATCCACCAGATCTTGACGCAGGGCCGAATATTCAGGGAAAAGGGGATTGGCGAGGGTGACCTGGCGATCGCTAATCGGTTTAGTCAACGAATAGTGCAGCAGCTCCGTCAGCCCCGCCGCGCGAAACGTCTCTCGCAGCCTGCGCCGTAGAGCCGCCTCGACGGACAAAAAGCCGCCGATCGCCTTGTGGGGCAGGGTATCGGCAAAGTGGTTGTAGCCGTAGAGGCGGGCTACTTCTTCAATTAGATCCACCTCGCGCTCCAGGTCGCGGTAGCGGTAGGGAGGCACCGTTACGGCCCAAACGCCAGCCTGATCCGTCGAGGTTACCTGACAGCCCAGAGTTTCCAGCAGCTTTTGAATGGTTTCAGGCGGCAGCTCCTGGGGCTGGTCGCCCAGGTTAATCACTTTACCCAGCAGTTGACTCACCCGGCTCAGCCGCAGGGTAATCACCCTTTCGGGGATGACCGCCCCGAGAGAGGTGGTGCCGGTGGTCTGGGCAACGACGGTGGCTCCGGCCAGTTCTTGTAGGAGTTGCAGGGCGCGATCGCAGGCCAGCCCCAGCTCCGCCGGGTTCACTCCCCGCTCGTAGCGGGCCGAGGCCTCGGTGCGCAACCCCTGGCTGCGGGCCGACTTGCGAATCGCCGCCGCGTCAAAAAAGGCGGCCTCCAGCATCACTGCTACAGTGCCGTTGTGGACTTCGGTAGCTTCTCCGCCCATTACCCCCGCCAGGGCTACGGGCTGGTCGTTGGCGGTAATTAATAGAGTCTCGGTCTGAAGCTGGCGCTTTTGGCTATCCAGCGTCACCAGAGTTTCATCTGCTTTGGCAAAGCGGACACCTAAATTTAGGGCATTACCAGTCGTCAGCAGGTGATCGCGGTCAAAGGCGTGCAGCGGCTGCCCCCACTCCAGCAGCACGTAGTTCGTCACGTCCACCACATTGTTAATGGGGCGAGTGCCCGCCGCCACTAGTCGCTGCTGCAACCACTGGGGCGAAGGGCCGAGGGAGATGTTCTCTAGCACCGTGCCGATGTAGATTGGGCAAGCTTTCTCATCGGGGAGGGCGATCGCCGGAGCCGGGGCGCTTTTTGGTATCGCAGGCGCTTGGGTGACCGGCAGATGCAGCGTTGCCCCCGTAATCGCCGCCACTTCGCGAGCAATGCCCACCATACTGAGGGCATCGGCCCGGTTGGCGGTCGAGGTGACATCCAAAATGACATCGTCTAGCCCCAGCAGGGGGCGTACGTCCTGCCCCAGCTTCAGGCTGTCGGCCGCAAAAATATGGATGCCCTCAGAATCTTTTGCCAAGCCCAGCTCCGCCAGGGAGCAGATCATCCCTGAGGAGGGCACCCCGCGCAGCTTGCGGGGTTTGATGGTCAAATCGACCACCGGCAGGTAGGTGTCTACCGTGGCCACCGCCACGTAGATGTCGGCCCGCACGTTGGCGGCCCCGCACACTATAGTTGAAGTATCGGCTTCGCCAATATCGACCTGACAGACGCTGAGTTTGTCGGCATCGGGGTGCGGGGTGCGCTCTACCACTCGGCCCACCACCACGCCATCGGCCCAGGTGCGTCTATCTTCAATATCTTCGACCTCGAACCCGGCCATGGTCAGGGCATCGGCCAGCTCTTCGGCAGAAAGCTGGACATTGACGTATTCATTGAGCCAGTTCAGGGATATGCGCATGGTGGGGCTGTCTTGACCGTTAAAAAAGCTAGAACACTGTGGTTTATTGCCCAAACATTCTACCCTGTGGGCATTGCATCTACCCAAGGCTGCCCACCGCCCAGCTGCACCCCTGCCTCACTATTGAGAATGAGGCTCAAGGGTTCATCGACTTTTCACATTTGTCGTAGATTTTGGGCTGAAGTATATATCCCTTTAGGTGAATGCTATAACCCCTCTCGGAAACAGGGAATAATTGGGGTAATGTGGCATTACCGAAAGGGGTCGGCCCTCCCAAACGTCGCGATCGCGGCCTTGGGGCTTCCCTGTTATTGCCCCGCTGCTGGTTAACTAACCGCCTGCCGTGGCCTTCGGGCCTCGTCTAGATACCCACCATTCTGGGCCGCATGAGCTACTGCATCAACCCTGATTGTTCTAAGCCTAAGAACCCCCCAACGGTTAACCAATGTCAAACCTGTGGGGCAGATCTCCTGCTGCGGGGCCGCTACCGAATGATTCGCGCCCTAGGCCGGGGTGGCTTTGGGGCGACCTTTCTGGCCCGCGATGAGCTGCTGCCAGGTAAGCCCCCCTGCGTGATTAAGCAGCTGCGCCCCTCCGCCGAAGCGCCCCACGTGCTCGAGATGGCCCGCGATCTATTTAAACGAGAGGCCAAAATCTTGGGGATGATCGGCAACCATCCCCAGCTGCCCCGCCTGCTCGACTATTTTGAGAGCGACCAAGAGTTCTTCTTAGTGCAGGAATATATCAACGGCCTCACCCTCCAGCAGGAGGTGAAACGCGGTGGTCCCTTCACTGAGGCTGGCGTCAAGCAATTCCTCAGCGAAATCTTGGCGATGGTGCAGTACGTCCACGACAACCACGTCATTCACCGCGACATCAAACCCGCCAACATCATTCGCCGCGACCAGGATAAGAAACTGGTGCTGATCGACTTTGGGGCGGTAAAAGACAAGGTCAATCCGGTTCAGGCCGCCAACTCTGACCAAACGGCCCTCACCGCCTACGCCATTGGTACCCCCGGCTACGCGCCGCCCGAGCAGATGGCCATGCGCCCCGTCTACGCCAGCGACATTTACGCCCTGGGGGTGACCTGCATTTATCTGCTATCGGCCAAGGCTCCTAAAGACCTCAACTACGACCCCAACAATGGGGAACTGCTGTGGCGTGAGCATGTTCACATTAGCGACCACTTCGCTGGCGTGCTGCAAAAGATGCTGGAGATTTCGGTCAAGCATCGCTACCAGACCATTGAGGCCATCCACCGTGACCTAGACCTCGAACCCTACATGGAAAGCCTGGCTCAGAATATGGCCTTTCCAACGTCATCGGGGTCGGCCACCAGCGGCTACAGCAATGGCCAGGGGCCGCTCAGCGGTTCCTCGATTCACCCCGCTATAAGCAACTCGGGCGGCTCTCCGTCGGCTCGCATGGCGGCGGCCATTCGGGCTCGGCGGGAGCGATCGCATTCGGGGGCTAAGAGCGTGGCTCCTCTGGTGCCAACCCAAAACGGATCGCCCACACCGCGGAAAGCTACCCCCGCCGCTGCCGCGCTGTCGTCTGAAGATGTCAAGCAGAAGTACACCAAGGGGCGGCGCGATTTTTCGCTACAAACCTTTACCAACCTCGATTTGCAGCGCACCCTGCTAACCGAAGCCAACTTCAACCAGTCGAAACTGCCCAGCGCCAATTTTCAGGGCTCTGATCTGAGCAATGCCAACTTTGGCCGTGCCAACCTGTGCAAAGCTACCCTGCGCAACGCCAAGTTGGTCAAGGCCTACTTTCACTACGCCAACCTGGAGGGGGCCGACCTGCGGGGGGCCAACCTGGCCCACGCCTGTCTGTCGAATGCCAACCTGCGGGGGGCCAACCTCTGCGGGGCCGACCTGACGGGAGCGCTGATTTCTGCTGACCAGCTGGCGTCGGCTCGCACCAACTGGTCTACGGTGATGCCCAACGGTCGCCGGGGCGTGCTCTAGGGCAGTGCTGCTGCCTTGGTCTGGGCCGAGCCAGCGCCGGGGTTAATGGGAGCTTCGGCCGCTGGAACCGCTTGGCGAGAATTGCGCAGCGCCACTAGGGCTTCTTTGATAATGACAGCGGCGGGGACGGCCACAATTACCCCCAGCAGGCCCCCCACCCTAGCCCCCGACAAAATGGCGATAAAGACCCAGAAGGGGTTGAGCCCGGTGACGCTGCCCAGCACCCGAGGGGCAATGCCGTTTTCGACCAGCTGCTGCACAATCACGGCGGAAATCAGCATGGGGATGGCAATTTTGATATCCCGCAGGGCCACCAGCAGGGTGACGATGATCACCCCGACGGTGCCACCAAAGGGCACCAGCGCCAGCAGCCCCACCGTGAGGCCAAACAGGGAGCCAAAGGGTACGTTGAGCAGCCCAAAAATAATCGTCAGAGCGGTGCCAAAACAGCTAGCGACAATGAACTGCCCCAAAAAGTAGTTGCGAAAGCTCTGCCTGAGCGTTTCCGAAAACGGCTGCTGCAGGCGGGTGGGCAGCAGGCCCACAACTCCTCCCCAAACCTCTTCGCCGTGCTGAAGCAGGTAGAAGGTGAGCACCACAGTCAGCACCACGTCGAGCAGCTTGTTGGCGGTAAACACCGCCACGTTGATGGTGAGGTTGAGGGCTTCCCCAGCGATCGACTGAATCTCGCGCTTGAGGCGATCGCTAGTTTGAGCAATCAGCCCGTCGAGATTGATGGGCCAGCCCCATTCGGCCATCTGGCCGTCGAGCACCATGAGCTGGGTTTTGCCCGAGTCAAACCAGTCGGGCAGGCGCACCACAAGCTGCTGGCCCTGGTCGATGACAAAGGGCAGCACAATGATGGCCAGCCCCGAGAAGCCGACGAGGGCCAGCACCAGCACCAGGGCAGAGGCTAGACCGCGCTTGAGGCCGAGGGTTTCGAGGCGGCCCATGGGGTAGCTGAGCAAAAACGCCAGCAGCCCCGCAATCAGCACGGTGACTAGAATTGAGCGAAAATAGCCAAAGATAACCGACACCGCCCAGACATTGAGGACGAGCAGCGGGGTGGCCAGTAGCACTAGGGCTGACTGTGCCATCGGGCTCAGCTCTTCCCACCAGCGGGCTAGCCAGCTTTTGGCGGTGGGCTCGTCACCGTGGGCTACACCGTACTCCATACGTCTGCTTAGGGTTGGCTAGGGTCAATCGAGGTGTGGCCGTTACAGCCATCTACAGCCTAAGGCAAAGCAGCGAATTTCAGACTTGGGCGATCGCTCTTTTTTGTCGGCCAGGTAAAGGTTGGCTCTGGAACTCGACACCCTAAAGGGTAATATGTAAACAATTTAAACAAATCCCACTTAAGGTCTAATTCGGTTTAGCTCAGCCTATTGTTCTCTCAGCTAAGTACCCCATGCTTGCTTCCTACCCCAGCCCCACCGCAGGAATTACTCTCAAGCAGCCCCATCCTCAAAAGGTGCTGGTGCTGGGTGACAGTCTGGTGTATGGCTTTGGCGACCCCGAAGGCGGCGGCTGGGTTGAGCGTCTGCGCCGGTTGACGATGGCCCCAGGCTGTGAAGGGGCCGTGTTTTACAACCTAGGCGTGCGGGGAGATGGGGTCAGCCAGGTGAGGCAGCGCCTCGACGATGAGTTTCGCAATCGGGGTGAGCTGCGCAATCGAGTGCCTGATCTACTGGTGCTGTCGGTGGGCCTCAACGACTCAGCGCGGGTAGGCAACACCCTGGGCCGCAACCGCACCGACTTTGACGAATTTCAAGCGCATATGGCAGCCCTGTTGAACCAGGCGCGGCGGCTGTGCCCGGTACTGTTTGTGGGCATGACGCCGGTTAACGAGCAGGCGATGCCTTTCTCGGAGGTGCTGTACTACACCCACAGCGACCAGTGGCGCTACCGCGAGGCCACCCGCCTGGCCTGTACCAACCACAACATTCCCTATCTAGATGTGCTCAATCTTTGGCTGGGCCGGGGGGAACCCTGGTGGCTGCCGCTGATTTCTGTCGATGGCCTGCACCCCAATGTGGCGGGCTACCGAGCGCTGCTGCACGACATTTTGACCTGGGATGCCTTTCAAACCACTGTGGATTTGCCGGTCGGGTCTCCCTAGAGGGTTCTTGTGGCCCTCTGCTGCCGTTGCTAAGGCTGGTTTGTTTGGTGAGAGGAGGGATGAACAAACCTCTTTCTTAGGGGCGGTGGTGGGCTATATTCCCAGTGCTAACGTTTAGACTTACCTCTCCATATCTGCACTTCTATGCCCGTTGCTAAAGACCTGCCCACGCTGCCCCTGGCCGAGACGATCGCCCAAAACTACCCATCGGTGGCCGATCGCAGAGCGGCAGGCAAAGCGCTGCGACAGCGGGTGAAGCGTTCTGAACTGGGGGTGTATGGGCCGCCCCAAGATCGCGTCGATCCTGTGGACTTAATCACGGCTCAGGCTGCGGATCGCGTGTCGGCCCTGGTGCCAATTCGCTACGGGCGCATGCTGGCATCGCCCTTTGCTTTTTTGCGCGGCTCGGCGGCGGTGATGATGGCCGATATGGCCCCGGCACCGACCACTGGCATTGAGGTGCAGGCCTGTGGTGACATGCACGTGTCTAACTTTGGGGTGTTTGCCTCGGCGGAGCGCAACCTGGTCTTTGCTATCAATGACTTCGACGAAACCTACCCCGGCCCCTGGGAATGGGATCTCAAGCGCCTGACGGCCAGCATTGTCGTGGCGGGGCGGTATTTGGGGGGCGATCGCGCCCTCTGCCAAGACTCGGTGCAAGCCGCCGTCAAAGCCTATGGCGAGCACATGGCCACCTACGCCGACCTGCCCTACCTCGATCTGTGGTACGACAGCATTACCGAGTCCGAGCTGCTGCAAAAGCTCCCCGACAGCGCCGAGAAGTATGCCCAGCGAGTGTTGGATAAGGCACGCGATCGCAACCACCTGCAAGTGCTCGATAAAATGACCAGCCTGGTGGACGATCGCCACCACATCATCGAGTCGCCGCCGCTGGTGATCCGGGCCGAGACGCTGAGCGATGGCCCTACGGTGGTCGCTGCCGTGGAGGAGCTGCTGCAAGACTATTTAATGTCTCTGAGCGGCGATCGCCGCTTCTTATTGTCGCGCTATCGGCTGGTAGATGTCGCCCACAAGGTGGTTGGGGTAGGCAGCGTGGGCACCCGCTGCTGGGTGCTCTACCTGGAGGGCAAGGATGCCAGCGACCCCCTGTTTTTGCAGGTCAAAGAAGCCCAGCCTTCAGCTTTGGCCCTTTACTCTACGGCGCGGTGTGACCACCGATTGCCCGACCACCACCAAGGGCGGCGGGTGGTGATTGGCCAAAAGCTGATTCAGGGGTCTCCCGATATTTTCCTGGGCTGGGGGAGCCTCAACGACACCCACTACTACATTCGCCAGCTGCGCGACATGAAGGGCGGATTCAAGCTCGAACCCGATAAGTTTCCGGTGTCGAGACTGCCTGACTACTGCACCCTCTGCGGCTGGGCGTTGGCCCTGGCCCACGCCAAGTCGGGCGATGCCGCCATGCTGACGGGGTACATCGGCAAAGCCGACGCTCTGGCCGATGCCCTAGTTTCCTTTGCCGAAACCTACGCCGATCAGACCGAGCGCGACTACGATCGCCTGGTTGTCGCCGCCAAACAGGGGCAGATTCCGGTTGACTGCGAAAATTAAGGGTCTAGTCGAGGCAGCCTTCATCTAGATCTGATCCGTTGATTGGCGGCAGCCCAGACGGTTGAATCGGGCGGCCCAAAACCATGCCCTGGGGCCGCATGGCCGGTGGCCCTTGGGGTAAAGCTGTCTCGCACAGGGCCTCAACCTCAATCTCGACCAGCATATCGGGGTTCATCAGGGCCGGAATCTCGACGGTGGTGTTGACCGGGGGATGGTCGGCAAACAGCTCGTGGTGGGCGCGAGCGACCTCTTTCCAGCGGCTCATATCGGTGAGGTAGATGCGGGTGCGTACCACATCGCTGAGGCTGGCATCCAGATCTGCTAGGGCCTGCTGGATGATCTCAAAGCAGCGCTTGGTTTGGGCGTAGGCATCGCCGGGGGCAAAGGTACCCCCCTGGCCATCGCTGGGGGCAGTGCCCGAAACAAAAATCTGCTGACCCACCCGCAGCGCCCGGCAGTAGCCGACCTCTTCTTCCCACGGAGTGCCTGAAAATGCTCGCTGCCGCGCCATTGCCCTGACCAAGTTAAACCAGCCTCAGCATAGCGTTTCTGAAGGGTTGCGGGCGTTTCGACTCTATAGCCGCCGAGAGTCTGGCTGGGATGACGGCCCGCAACCACTGGTGGCTTGGGTAGGTTCAGCGTGGAGCGACCCATCCTAGGGCAACGGAGGATGACTACTTATATGAAATCCGATTTGGTAAACCCCGATTCATAATCAGAAAACCCGTAGGGGCGTAGCATGCTACGCCCCTACAAATTAGGGGTATTTATTCGGGGTTGGGTATTCGGCCCAGGGCAAGGTAACGTCAAGACTGACGGAAGCTCCCCAAGGTCTATGGTTGTTTTCTCAAAGATAGGGATGGCGGTGCTGGCTATATTAGTCGGCAGCGGTGGCGTGATCGCGCTATTTTACGGAGCGATCGCCCTGGTGGAGCGCTTTGCCCAGGGCCGGCTCAAGCATCGCCTGTTGCCCTGGGTCTTTTTGGCTCCGGCGCTGCTGCTGCTGCTGGCCTACCTGGTCATACCGACAGTTTTGACGGTCTACGTCAGCCTGCTGGATGCGCGATCGCAAACTTTCGTTGGCCTCAGCAACTACATCTCTCTTTTCACCGACAAGGGTATGGGCGAGGCCTTTCGCAACAACATTTTCTGGCTGGTGGGGGTGACGGGGGTGAGCGTTAGCCTGGGGCTGCTGATCGCGGTGCTGGCCGACCGGGTGCGCTACGAATCGGTGCCCAAAACGCTGATCTTTTTGCCCATGGCCATCTCCTTTGTGGGGGCCAGCGTGATCTGGAAGTTTATCTACGCCTTTCGCCCGGCGGGGACGGCCCAGATTGGCCTACTCAACGGGGTGATCACCAGCCTGGGCTTTGAACCGGTGGGCTGGCTGGTGGAGCGATCGCTCAACAACTTTGCCCTAATCGCCATTATGATTTGGCTGCAAACGGGTTTTTGCATGGTGCTGCTCTCGGCGGCGGTCAAGGGCATTCCCCAGGAAATTCTAGAGGCGGCACGCATGGACGGAGCCAATGAGGTGCAAATTTTCTGGCGCATTATTATTCCGATGATTCGCTCCACCATTCTGGTCGTCTCGACTACCACCGTGCTGCTGGTGCTTAAAGTGTTCGACATTGTGTATGTGATGACGGCGGGCAACCAGGGCACCGAGGTGATCGCCAGCCGCATGTTTAAGGAGATGTTTAGCTTTCGTCACTATGGCCGGGGCAGCGCGATCGCCGTCATTCTGCTGCTCGCCGTCATCCCCATCATGGTCGTCAACATCCGCGAATTCCGCAACCCGTAGGGGTAGACCCACGTGTCTACCCCCCACCCCAGGGCAGACACATAGGTCTGCCCCTACGCCCGATAACCCACCCAAAATCCCAAATCGTAAATCCACAATTTACAGACCCGCCCATGCCCTGGCTCACCCGCACCCCCGTCCACCTCACCCTCATCACCCTCTCCCTGCTGTGGACTCTTCCTAGCTTGGGCCTGCTGATCAGCTCCATCCGCCCCCCGGCTGATGTGCTTGCTACCGGCTGGTGGACGGTGTTTCAACATCCCTTTGAGTTCACCCAGTACAGTCTGGAGAACTACCGCGCGGTGCTGGGTGCGGCGGGCATGGGGCAGGCGCTGCTCAACAGCTTTACCATCGCGATTCCGGCGACGGTGATGCCGATCGCGATCGCCGCCTTTGCCGCCTACGCCCTGGCCTGGATGGAGTTTCCTGGTCGGCAGTGGCTGTTTTTGGCGATCGTGGCGCTGCTGGTGGTGCCCTTGCAGATGACGTTTATTCTGCTGCTGCGGACCTACCGCGATTTGGGATTGACGGGCACGTTTACGGGGGTGTGGCTGGCTCACACGGGCTACAGTTTGCCTCTGGGAATTTACCTGCTGTGCAACTACATCCGGGCGTTACCGAGGGATTTAATCGAAGCGGCGGCGATGGACGGGGCTACCCACTGGGCGATTTTTACGCGGGTGGTGGTGCCGCTGTCGATGCCTGCGATCGCCTCCTTTGCCGTCTTCCAGTTTCTCTGGGTGTGGAATGATCTGCTAGTGGCGCTGGTATTTTTGGGCGGCACCCCCACCGTCGCGCCCCTGACGATTACCCTCACCAACCTGGTTGGTTCGCGGGGCCAAGACTGGCACCTGCTCACCGCCGGAGCCTTCGTGACCATGACGGTGCCGCTGCTGGTGTTTTTTGCCCTCCAGCGGTACTTTGTGCGCGGGCTGCTGGCGGGATCGGTGAAGGGATAGCGGCAGATGAAGTTTTGAATGTTGAGTTTTGAATGTTGAATTAACTGGAGAACTCAAAACTAAGAACTCAAAACTCAAAACTCGAAATTCGTGCTAACTGTTTCATTATCTACAGAACCACCCATGGCCTCGGTCACCTTCAATTCTGTTACTAAGCGCTACGGCGAGTTTGTGGCCCTGCGCGATTTAGATATTGAGATTGGCGATCGCGAATTCCTTGTCTTCGTTGGCCCGTCGGGCTGCGGCAAAACCACGACTCTGCGACTGCTGGCGGGTTTAGACAGCGTGACTACGGGGGATATCTACATTGGCGATCGCCGGGTAAATGAGTTGGCTAGCCGCGATCGCGACATTGCTATGGTGTTTCAGTCCTACGCGCTGTACCCCCACATGACGGTGTACGACAATATGGCCTTTAGCCTGGAGCTACAGGGCCTGGGCAAGGGCGACATTCAGCAGCGGGTGCAGCGGGCGGCCCAGCAGATAGGACTGGAAGATTTGCTCCACCGCAAGCCCAAGGATTTATCGGGGGGGCAGCGGCAGCGGGTGGCGGTGTGTCGGGCGATCGTTCGCAACCCGGCGGTGTTTTTGATGGATGAACCCCTCTCTAACCTCGATGCCCAATTGCGCGTCCAGGCCCGTACCGAAATCAGCCGCCTACACCGCGAGCTACAGAGCACCTTTATCTACGTCACCCATGACCAAGTCGAAGCCATGACCATGGGCACCCGCATCGCCATTTTGAACCAGGGTGTCTTGCAGCAGATCGACACGCCCCAGGCTATCTACAGCACGCCCAAAAACAAGTTTGTGGCCGGGTTCATCGGCAGCCCGGCGATGAATTTTTTCGACGGCGCGCTGGTGGAAATGGCCGACCAGCTCTGGTTTAAATCGGATGCACTGACCGTGGCTCTGCCGACTCCAGCCCCGGCTCAGTACCAGCGCTACAGGGGTCAGCGGGTCATCTGCGGCATTCGCCCAGAAGATATTCACGATGCTGGCTACGTGCCGCCCGGCATTGTCACGATTCCGCTCAAGGGCACCGTTAGTCTGCTTGAACCTATGGGCAACGAGGTGATTGTCTACCTCACCCTGGGCGATGGCCAGACCTGCGCAGCCAGGGTCGATCGCCGCTCAACTCTGGCTCTAGGCGACACGGTTGAACTAGCCCTCAACATCACTGCCCTACACCTGTTCGACCCTCACACCGAAGCAGCAGTGATTTAATCCTTTGGGTGGATCATATTTGAGGTGCGCTTTTGCTACCTTGACAAAGAACGACAGGGAACAATTTGGCTTTGTTTCGCGTTCTAATTACTTGCTCTACCGCCAGAGGATTTTCTCTATGGCCAAGGTGCCTAGAGATAAACGCCACTCCCCCCGATTTTGGAATGAGATTACCCCAGAGTCATCGGAGATCCACCTCTCCTCAACGGCGTGGCGGCACGAGGCGACTGTGAACCGGCAAATTCAGGTTTATGCTCAGCTCCATCTGCTGCAGCAGATTGTAGATTCGCTGCCCGCCTGTGTGTCCTACGTCGATAAAAACCTTTGCTATCAATACGTCAATGTTACGTATCAAACTTGGTTTGGCCTAACGCCCGAGGAACTTTATGGTCGATCAGTAAAGTCGGTGATCGGCGCTGCCGCCTACCAAAAAGCCAAGCCCCATATTGATCGGGTTTTAGCGGGGGATACGGTGGTCTATGAAGCAACCCTACCCTATGAGTCGGCAGGAACTCGTTATGTGCAGGCCACCATGGTGCCCGACTACGACCTTGAGGGGGTGGTGAAGGGCTACTTTGCGCTGGTGCAAGACCTGAGCGATCGCAAAGCGGCAGAGCTGGCCCTCCGGCGCAAAGCCGAGCAAGATCGTACCCTCTGGCAGATTACCCACCGCATTCGCCAAACCCTAGACCTGCAAGACATTTTGGCCACCGCCACCGAGGAAGTGCAGCGCCATCTGCACGTCGATCGCACCCTGATCTTTCAGTTCACCTCTAGCGATGGCGGCGAAGTGATTCAGGTTACGACCCAAGCCGCCTGCCCCATGGCCGTCGCTGCCCATCAGTGGCAATCGCAAGGGCTACGGTTAACCTGCTATCAACACTACGGTCAGGGCACCGTGAGCACCATTGCCAATCTAGAGACGCAGGATGCAGATCTGTGTCTCAGCCCCTGGATGCGGGCGATCGCCGCCAAGTCTGCGATGGTTGCCCCGGTGCTCCAGTCGCGCGGCGAAGGGGAAACCCATCTCTGGGGAGTGCTAATCGCCCAGACCTGTGGCGACTACCGCCAATGGAGTGCAGGGGAAGCCGAGTTGCTGGAGCAGGTGGCCAATCAATTGGCGATCGCTGTGCAGCAGGCCGATCTGTTGACGAGACTCCAGTGCCAAGCTGAACGACTGGCCGAGACCAACCAGGCCCTAGAGCAGGCTAATCAACGCCTCAACGAACTGAGCCGCCAAGATGCCCTCACTAAAATCGCCAACCGTCGCCATTTTGACACCGTTCTCCATCAGGAGTGGAAACGCCTGGGCCGCAGCCAGTCACCCCTCTCGCTGGTCATGTTTGACGTTGACCACTTCAAGCAATTCAACGATCGCCACGGGCACCCAGCTGGGGATGACTGCCTGACCACAGTGGCTCAAACCAGTCAGCAAGTTGTCAATCGCCCCACCGATTTAGTCGCCCGCTATGGGGGTGAAGAGTTTGCCGTGGTATTGCCAAATACCCATCTCGCGGGTGCCCTTACCATTGCCGAGACCCTGCGCCACAGCATTCGCAATCTCAATATCGTGAATTTTGAGACGGGCACTGAGACGGTCTATGTCACCGTGAGCATAGGGGTGGCCTGTCAGATTCCTGCCCCTAGCACCTCGCCCCAAACCCTAATCGACATCACCGACCGGGCGCTCTACCAGGCCAAGCAGACTGGACGCAACCGCGTAGTCTGTGGTGATTAGACCTCGATTGCAATATTTCTCAATCGATTTCACAACTGCCAATACTCACCCAGCTGGTCGATCCATCCTCCCACCATTCTTTCTTCCAGATTGGAGCGTTGTGCTTGAGGGTGTCGATCGCATACTGACAGGCCGCAAACGACTCAGCCCGGTGGGGACAGCCCACCGCCACCAGCACGCTGATATCGCCCACAGCCAGCTTGCCGGTGCGGTGGTGAATCACCACGCGGGTCGCCTCCGCCCAGGTATCGCGAATTTGGGCGGCAATCTGCTTAAACACTTCTAGCGCCATGGGTTCGTAGGCCTGGTATTCCAGCGCCACGACGGCTTTGCCCTCGCTGTTGTTGCGCACCATGCCGCTCATTACCACCACCGCGCCGTTGGCGGGGTCATCGGCTAAACCATAGACCTCGTCTAGGGATAGGGGGGCAAAGGTGATCCGCAGGCTATCAGCGGTGGGGGCGGCGGTGGAGTCTACAACAGGCCCAGGCGTAGCAAGCTGCATAAAGAACCCATAAACAACAACAAAAGGGGCACAGGCTTCACAAAGATTCGTCTATCGTAATGAACGGTTACGTTGGGCAGAGAGTCCATCCCTAGACGGGCTGTATGCCCCAGGGTGGCCCAATGACCGAGCCTGTCTGGTATTGGGGCCGACATCCCCTGCGGCCAATGCCTTGCATTATAAGGTGAGCAACCCAGCTTCTGTAGTCCCAGCTAAGCCGGAGGTATCCTGTGGTGAATCTATCAGCCTGCCACATTACATCGGCAGGTGATCTGACGCGATCGCTCTGGCAACTGCTCAATGTGCTCCTACAGCCCGGCATTGTGCTGCCCGTGCTGGCGGTAAAGATTGTTACCCCCTGGATTGTGCGCCCCCGGCGGTGGAAGCGTCGGATGAGTCTGGCCGGGGTGCTGCTTGTGCTGCTCTACGGGTTGGGAATATCTCCCCTAGGCACTCACCTTGGAGGGAAAGGCCTGGCCCTGCTGATTCCTCGCGATGGCGGCCAGCCCGCCGATGCCATTGTGGTGCTGGGCCGGGGGGCAGACTTTCGCCCCAGCCGCGTACAGGTAGCCGCCGATCTGTGGCAGCAGCAGCGGGCACCCCTAATCTTTGCCAGCGGTCGTAGCGATGCTACAGAAATTGGCCAGATGCTAGAGGCCGCCGGGGTACCAGCCGCCGCCATCGACGGCGAACCATGCTCTGCCACCACCAACGAAAATGCCCTGTTTACCGCAGCCCTGCTCCAGCCCCAGGGCATCAAGCGGCTGATTTTGGTCACCGACCCACCCCATATGGCGCGATCGCTGCTCACCTTCCGTAGTCTAGGCTTTGAGGTCACCCCCCACCCCAGCCCCGTGCCCCGGAGTCTAGGCGATCGCAAACGCCAATTTTTGGTTCTGCGAGAATGGGCCGGACTGATTGGCTATGGCATGATGGGCCGCTATTTTGCGCGAGAAACGGGAGATCCAGGGTTTGGGGCGTAGGGGCGTGATGGGAGTTTTGAATTTTGAATTTTAAGTTTTGAATTGTCTGCTTTAACTCAAAATTCAAAACTAAACACTCAAAACTTTCTCCATTACTCCCCCACTCCCTCACTCCCCTTCTTCCCCACCCCCATCAGGTACAGCAGGGCCATACGCACAGCGACGCCGCTGGTGACCTGGTCGCTAATCAAGCTCAGGTCGGGGTCATCCATCAGATCGGAGCTGATTTCGACGCCGCGATTCACTGGGCCGGGGTGCAGTACTTTGACGGTGGGTTGGCAGCGGGCGATGCGATCGCGCGTCACCCCAAACCCCTGATGATATTCCCGCAGGCTGGGCAGCAGGTGCTGGGCCATGCGCTCCTTTTGCAGGCGCAGGGTCATGACAAAGTCGGCCCCCTCCAGGGCCGGGGCCAGGGTGCTGTGCTGCACGATGGCGCGGGGAATGTCGATTGGCGACTGGGTAATAAAGGCGTCGGCAAAGCCGGGGGGCAGCAGAGTGGGCGGGGCCGCCAGGTGCACCTCAGCGCCGCAGGCCGTCAGGCACCAGAGGTTAGAGCGGGCGACGCGGGAGTGGAGGATGTCGCCGACTAAGGCAATTTTCTTGCCTTTTATCAGGGATGCCGTGGGTTGATCCGGATCGAGGGTCAGCCCTAGCGTGAATAGATCGAGCAGGGCCTGGGAGGGGTGGGCGTGGAGCCCGTCACCGCCGTTGAGCACGCCGACTCCGGTGTGTAGGCGATCCATCTCAGCCGCGATCGCGCCGGGCACCCCCGCCTCCTGGTGGCGAATCACCATTAGGTTGGTGCCCATGGCCAGGTAGGTCTTGGCGGTGTCTAGAATGGTCTCACCCTTGGTGAGTGACGAGGTGCCGGGGGCAAAATTGAGCACATCCGCCGACAGGCGTTTGGCGGCCAGCTCAAAACTGCTGCGGGTACGGGTGGAGGGCTCAAAGAACATATTGGTGACCACCAACCCTTGCAAGGCGGGCACCTTACGGGTGCGGCGCGACAGCACCTGCCAAAAGCTCACCGCCGTCTCCATCACCGTTTCAAACTCCGCCGCCGTAAAATCAGCCAGCGACAGCACGTGTCGTCGATTCCAGGAAGCACTTGCCATGGCCCGTTGTCTCAACCCCGTTCAATACCGTCCCTACCATACCTGGCCGGGGGCCGCAGGAATAATCTCGGGGGCGATTTCCCTGGCACTTTTGGGGCTGCTGGGGAGTTGTTCTGAGCCTGGAACTGAGGCGGAGCCGATGCCTAAGGCGACGGACTTGGTGGTACCTGCGGATCCTGCGAAAGCGGCGATCGCCCCCCCGTTCCAATCCCTAGAGTTAGCTCCCAACCCCGCCGATGCCCTGGTCAGTGCCAGCCGCCTGATGCAGGCCAGTGCCCGGCGGCTAATGGTGCCCGCCGACCCGGTGGCTGTAGATCTCTACACCCTCGACGATCGCTGCGAAGGCTACCAAACCGAAGCCATTCAGGTGCCCCGTCAGCAGAGCATGGAAAACACCGTCGATCTGATTCTGGCGGAGCAGAGGATTCCAGAGCTGACTCTGTCGGGCTATCGCACCAGCTTTGACCCCGAGACCAAAACCGTCACCATCGATTTGCGGGTGGCTCGCAACTCTCGTCGGGTGCTCAACTCGCTGTCGATGTGCGAGCAAAAGGCACTGCTGGGCAGCCTGCGTGAGACCCTGATCAACCAGCCCAACTGGAAAATTGAGGCCGTTGTCTTCACCAACCGGGGTAACCCCCTGGTGCTGTAGCTGCCCCACAGACTTAGCCGGCCTTAGACAAGAGTTCAACCTCTGAGCCGCTGTCATTGGGCACCACTAGGGTTGGGCAGGGGGCGTGCTTGGCCACGTACTCACTTACGCTGCCTAAGATGAGCTTTTTCAGCCCCTTTTTGCCGCTGTTGCCCATCACGACCACGTCGGCGGCCCAGGTCTCAGCAAGTTGGCAGATAAAGGAGCCAGGGTCAGACATTTCACAGACAAAATCTGTCGAGATATCGCGCTTTAGGGCCTCAGCGCGCAGTTGTTCCAGCCACTCTTGAGCTTCCTGAACCTGCTGTAGTTGAGCCGCTTCCGCGTCGTGCTGTACCTTGGCGGAGTTTTGTAGGCCTACTCCAGCATCAATCAGCTTTCCTAAGTTGTCGTAGGCCTTGATAGCGAGACTGTGAACCAGTTTCAGCTGCCCCTGGGAAGATTGGGCTAGCTCTAGGGCATAGTCAAAGACGCGATCGGAGGCCGCTGTGCGATCGAGGGCCACCAAAATGTTGTGATAGCTCACGGGTTTTCTCCTAAAAAAATGGCGCTAGTAGCGCAGTGCAGAACGTTGAATCGGGGTGCTTCAAGTGGGGCAGGCGCGAGGTCAAAGACCGGCCCAAGGGCCAGCGCGTCCACTGCCGAGTAACGATAAATAGTGGTTGCGACTCTAGATCAGCCGCATAGGTTCTGCCAGAGCCATGACTGCCTGGCAGAACAGGGAGTATCAGCTGAATCTAGTACAAATCCACGCGGGCTGAGCTTAGGGATTTACTTGGGCAGCCCCAGGACAGAGCAGGGAGTTTGGGAATCTAGCTGCTGTACCAGCTGGTGCTTGGCCGTGTGGCAACCTACCAGCAGCACCTCAGCTCCAATCTCTTTGGCCACCTGGCTGAGTTCGGTCGCCACCTGGCCGACTCGCAGGTGAGCGTTGAGCGACCCGCGCCACTCGCTGGCCAGGCAGCGGGCCTGCCACAGAATGCGATCAGCATTGGCAATGGTTTTAGGGCGAGTTTTATCGACCACGTAAACCACATGCACCATCACCGGATTAGGCTTAGCTAAACGGGTTTGGTGGGCTACACATAGGGCTAAATCGAGGGCGGCCTGACTGTGGGCTGAGCCACTGTAGCCAACGACAAAATTGATGGTTTGCTCGTCTACGTTGGGGCCTGGAGTTGGCGGTTTTGGCCGCAGCAATAAAACAATGTTTTTAGCTAGATCGCGGCGACCTAGGGCTGCCTCTAACCGCATAATCATGGGCTTGATGGCCGCCTCGGGGGAAACCTGAGAACCAATCGAAAATGGCTGCCTTGATGGGGCAGGGGTGCGCGATTTGAGCTGCATGAGAGCCTCCTAGAGCCTAGTCATGGACAGCGAACAAGCCGTGTTAACACGACTTAGGACACTGAAACAACCAACGCATGGGCGAAGTGGTGATGGTTCAGTCTCCCTCAATGCCGACGAGGTTAGCTGACGGGCTAGGGTTGAGAGATACCCTTTTCCGATTACCCTCCATGGGGGGTTGAGAACTCGGAAACACGCCCCTTTACTGGTTCCCCCGCTCTAGCCGTTGGGACGACTAAATTAGGCTGACTTGTTCGACACCTAAATTGTAGAAGGGAAAAATGAAAAGCGTCAACGAAATCTTTGCGTTATGTGACCATTTGTATCCTCTGGCACAGATAGGGCATTAGAGAAAATATTTTTATTTTTTAGGTGAATTTGCTGATTCAAATATAAAGCGTTGTTTTGGGATAAAACCTTTTTTAGAAAGGCAATTTTTTCATTTAAACATCTTCCGTTAGGGATATCTTTTTGTTTTTTATGGGCTAGTAGAGGAGGGTGTTGCGATCGCCCTTTGGGCCGGTTTTCGACCATCGCACCCTCCTTCCCATGCTAGCAATAGCCCTGGGTGAGCTGATCGAGCCGCTGTAGCTCATCCGCCGCCAGTTGCCACCCCAGGGCACCCGCGTTTTGCGATGCCTGACGGGCATTCTTAGCGCCAGGGATGGGCAGCACATTGCCTTGGGCCACTAGCCAGTTGAGAGCTACCTGGGCGGGGGTGCGCTCATGCTTCTCCCCAATGTCTTTAAGCGCCTCGACAACAGGCTTTAGCTTAGTCAAGCCATCTTGGCTAAAGCGGGGACTAATTCGTCTGGCACCAGCGGGTTTGAGGTCGGCCTCGGGAGTATATTTACCCGTCAGCAACCCCTGGGCTAGCGGGCTGTAGGCAAGGATGGTAACGCCCAGTTCGCGCGCTGTTTCCATTACCCCACTGGTTTCAATTTTGCGGTTTAGTAAAGAATATTGCACCTGGTTGACGGCCAGAGGAACGCCCTGCTCAGCTAGATACTCATGGGCCTGGCGCATCTGTCGGGCCGAGTAGTTGCTCACCCCTACCGCGCCAATGCGGCCCCGCTTGACCTCTGCCGCCAGGGCCTGCATGAGGTCTTTTTGGCTGAGCAAAAAATCGAGCGGCCAGTGCACCTGGTAGAGGGCTACCGAGGTTACCTGGAGGCGATCGAGGCTAGCCGCCAATGCATCGGCGACTGACTGCTGAGACCAGCGCCAGGGCAGCGGAAAGTATTTAGTGGCGACTATGGCGTTCTGGGTGGCCTGCTGAGGCCGCTGCTGCATAAACCGACCCAGTAGCCGCTCTGACTGGCCTAGCCCGTAGATCTCAGCGGTGTCAAACAGGGTTAGCCCGGCATCGAGACAGGCGTCAAAGGCAGCGTGCAGGTCGCTGTCGCTATAGGCCTTGCCGTAATCCCAGAACAGGGAATCGCCCCAGGCCCAGGTGCCCACCCCCAGCGCCGGTACGGTGGGGCCATTAGGGCCAAGGGTAATGGTTTGTAGGTCAGCAATGGGAGACATAGTAAAGGTTCCTTGAAGGGGCCGTTAGCTGAGAGGGGCGGGGACAGCAATATTGTAAACTTTGGTTAACAAAGCTTTCAGAAATTCCTGTCGGTCGGATGACCTTAAGGCAGATTTCTCCCGTTTTGCCCTTCCCTAATGCCCCCTATTCCACAGGATCAGTTCTTTATGAATCGCCGTCGTTTACTGCGGGCCGCTCTGGGTCTCTGTCTTGCCTGGCTGAGCTGGATGATATCGCCAGCCCCGGCCCTGGCCCTGGGGGGTACCCAGATTCCGATCGGGGAAGCGGCTCCCGAGTTTACGTTGCCGACTAACGCGGGCGATGGGGAAATTTCTCTGGCTGATTTTCGCAATCAGTGGGTGGTGGTGTATTTTTACCCGCGCGACTTCACCTCGGGCTGCACCATTGAGGCCCAGCGGTTTGAACGCGACATCGCCGAGTACAAGGCCCGCAATGCCCAGATTGTTGGGATTAGCGCCGACAGCGTTGAGTCCCACGCCGAGTTTTGCGATTCGGAAGGGCTGGAGTTTCCGCTCTTGTCTGACCCCAAAGGGGCGGTAAGCAAGGCCTACGGGTCATGGTTGGGGGCAATGTCGCTGCGGCACACCTATATCATTGGCCCCGATGGCACGATGCAGGCCCGCTTTTTGGGGGTGCAGCCGGTGATCCACAGCAGGGAGGTGCTGGCAGCGCTGGATGAGTTGCAGGCCAAGTCCTAGGCGATCGCCCCCTACCCCCTACTTCCCGACCCCAGTGTGATCTGCCCTACATTCAAAAACGCCCACCAGGGTCTACACCATTACAAGATCCCTAAGGCAGGGCAACGCGCTGCCCTGGGGAAATAGACTCTGAAACAGTGATACAGTAGTCGATCTTTGTTTTGGGCCAACTTTAAGGGGGAAAGGGCGCATGAATTCGCTCGGACGACATATTTTGGTTGAGTTCTTTGGGTGCTCATCAGACATTCTCAACGATGTACCGCTGATTGAAAGCAGCATGGTGGGGGCCGCCGCCGATGCCGGAGCCACAGTAATTAGCTCGGTGTTTCACCACTTTTCGCCCTTTGGGGTGTCGGGGGTGGTGGTGATTCAAGAAAGTCACCTGGCCATTCACACCTGGCCCGAGTACCGCTACGCGGCGGTCGATCTGTTTACCTGCGGCGACACCGTCAACCCCTGGGTTTCGTTTGACAAGCTCAAGGTCGCCTTTAAGGCCGACTACGGTTCGGCCCTGGAGATGAACCGCGGCCAGCTTGAACTGCTAGAGCGCATCGACGTTGACCTGGGTGAGCTGCGCGATGAGGCCACCAATAAGCTGGTCACCCCCAAACAGAGTCGCAGCGTCTGGTTCACCGACAAAAATGACGACATTGCGCTGTCGATTCGCCACAAGGGCGATCGCATTTTCCGCGAAAAATCGCCCTACCAAACCGTCGAAATTTTTGACACCTTTGCCTACGGCAAAATGCTCACCATCGACAACATGGTGATGTGCAGCGAAAAGGATGAAAATGCCTACCACGAGATGATCATCCACGTGCCCATGCTGCTGAATCCGGCCTTTAAGGATGTGCTGGTGATTGGCGGCGGCGACGGCGGCAGCGTGCGAGAAATCTTGCGCCATCCCCAGGTCGAAAAGGTCACCATGGTCGAAATCGATGAAGCCGTAGTGCGGGCCTCGAAGGAGTTTTTGCCCTCGCTGTCGGGTGCGCTCGACGACCCCAAACTCGACCTGCGGATCGAAGACGGCATTGCCTTTGTGGCCAATGCCCCCGATGCCAGCTACGACCTGATTGTGATCGACTCCTCTGACCCCGTAGGGCCTTCGGAGGGGTTGTTTAGCACGGCGTTTTATCAGCAGGTGCATCGTATTCTCAAGCCTGGCGGGGCCATTACAGCCCAGAGCGAGTCGCCCCGGTTTAACCAGCATGCCTTTGTGGATATTCACCACTGTCTAGAGGGCATTTTTGGCGACGATAACGTGTACTGCTATCTGGCATTTATCCCCACCTACCCGACGGGTATGTGGAGTTTTAACTACGCCACCAAGGGCGCGGCCCATCCGCTTGAGGGCATGGATGCGGTGAAGTCGGAAGCGTTTGCGGCTGAGCACAGCTTGCAGTACTACAACGTGGGCATGCACCAGGCGGCGTTTGCCCTGCCTACCTTTGTGCAGACTATGCTGAAGGGGTAGCGAGAATTGCAGAAGATAGGAGAGGCTAGGCTTCTCCTATCTTTTGGGTTCTGCGTTGCCAATAGTAGTTAATTCTGGCTAGATGGATTGGTGATTGTGAGGTGATTCTCAATGATCAAGCCACTCTGCATATCTTCGCTGTAGAGAATAGTCGCGTCAGCATTTAACGCAGCAGCGCAGATGAGGCTATCCCAAAATGAAAGCTGATATCGAGTTCGTAAAGCCGAGGCCTGAAGCAAAATTTCTTTGGATAAATGCGTTACCTGACAGCGCTTATAAAAGGCTGTAATGACTTTCGAAGTTTGAGCTTCGCTAAATCTAGCCTTCTGAAGCAGGTTTTTGCAGACTTCGTTAATTACCTGGGTACTGACTAACAAGCCCGGTTTGGCAACAATAGCTTTTGCGATTTGGTGCTTAACGTCATCTTGCCGACGGTTGAACGCATAGAGCCAAACATTGGAATCGATGAAGCAGTTGTCAGGTTGTGGCACGGCACCGGTCATAGAGGTCTTCGCGGGTTTGGGGCATGAAGTTGTCGATATCGAGGGGATGATCGAGCAAGTTCGCAATTATGTCTTCTTCCTCGTCGAGGACTAAGAGCTCTGGTCTGAGCAGAATGACTTTTACCTGAACGCTGTTGCCAAAGGTCTGCTGGTACTGAGGAGGGATCGCGATCGCGCCATTTTCGATTTTGGTTTCAAATTCCACCGCCTGCATACAACTCTCCCGTAAGTTCAGTACCGCTAACCTTACGCTATCGCTAGTATCTGCTCTATGACCACCTCAACCGCCAATTTACAAAACTTTGACCCCAGCGGCGTGGGCCTCGACAACGGCAACCTCTACGGGCTGCCCTGCGACTACGACACAGCGGGCATTGTCATCTTTGGCGTACCCTGGGAAGTGACGGTGTCGTACCACCAGGGCACCGCCCAGGGACCCCAGCGGGTGCTGGAGGCATCCCCCCAGCTTGATCTATACGATCGCGACAACCCCGAGGGCTGGCGACAGGGCATTTTCATGCCGCCGATTCCCCAGCATTTGCTCACGCTCAATCAGCAGGTGCGAGAGGCGGCAAATCGCGTCATTCAGGCAACGGAGGAAGGCGTGGCGATCGCCACCCAGCCCCTGCTGCAAACCGACCTCGACAACGTTAACCACGCCTGCGAACAGATGACCGGCTGGCTCTATGCCCAGACCGCTGCCGCCCTCGACGCTGGCAAACGGGTGGGGGTGATTGGCGGTGACCACAGTGTGCCGTTGGGCTACCTGCAAGCGTTAGCCGATCGCTATCCCGACTTTGGCGTACTGCACATCGATGCCCACGCCGACCTGCGCCACGCCTACCAGGGCTTTCGCTACTCCCACGCGTCGATTATGTACAACCTGCTAGAGCTGCCCCAGGTGAGCAAGCTGGTGCAGGTGGGCATTCGCGATCTGTGCCACGACGAGGTGGCGCTGATCAAACAGTCGGGGGGGCGCGTTGTTACCCACTACGACTCATTGGTGAAAGAAAATACCTACCGGGGCATTTCCTGGATGCAGCAGTGTGAGGCGATCGTCGCGGCTCTGCCTGAGAAAGTCTACGTCAGCTTCGATGCCGATGGCCTTGACCCCAAGCTGTGCCCGAATACGGGTACCCCCGTCCCCGGCGGGCTGGAGCTAGAAGAGGTGTTTTGCCTGCTGCGCCAGGTGGTGCGCAGCGGGCGACAGATCATCGGCTTTGATCTCTCGGAGGTGGGGGACGGCGAGTGGGACGGCAACGTGGGGGCCAGGGCGGTCTACAAGCTGTGCTGCCTCATGGGGCTGCCGAGAGCTGCTCAGGGCTGCTAGGATTCCTCACCATAAATCTCTCCCCCTAGATGAGCAAGACGTTGAAGCGGGGAAACGCCATGGCATTATGATAAAAATAGCTGTGTCGTCTTGAGTCGTAGAAAGCACCTATGGATATTTTGTCGTTCGGTTGGGTTTCGCTGCTGGTGGTGTTTACCTTCTCTCTGTCGATGGTGATCTGGGGTCGCAACGGTTTCTAAACCCAGCGTCTATAAGCTATGGAAGCAACTGTACAAGCCCAAGCCTTTGGTATTTTGGCCACCATTGCCCTGGTGCTAATGGTCGTGGTGACCGGTGGCGTGGTTTATTTAACCGCCGCCGACTGGCGCGATCGCCGCCGCCGCAAAAACGACCAGCAGACCGCCAAGCGCGATCCGCAAATCGGCAAGCGCCGCGCAAAATCGTAGCTTGGCTAAACTCGTGACTAATCGGGCTGCTGCCCCTGCTGGGGCACGGCAACTGGCCTTGAACGTGCTGCTTCAGGTACAGGCTGGGGCCTATGCCGATGTAGCCCTGCACCGCACTTTAGGTCAGGCTGGGCTGAGCGAAACCGATCGCGCCTTTGCCACTGAGCTGGTCTATGGCACCGTTCGCCGCCAGCGCACCCTAGATGCCCTTATCGATCAGCTGGGCACTCGCCCCGCAGATAAACAGCCCCCGGTGCTGCGCCTCGTGCTGCACCTGGGGCTCTATCAGTTGCGCTACCTAACCGCCGTGCCCGACTCGGCGGCGGTGAATACCAGTGTTGATCTGGCCAAAGCGAACGGGTTAGGTAAGCTTTCTGGGGTAGTAAATGGCCTGCTGCGCCAGTACCTCCGCCAATCCGATCAGGATGCCGATCCCTTACGGCTGCCCGATCAACCCGCGATCGCTCTAGGAATCCGCCACAGCTACCCCGACTGGCTGATCGCCCTATGGCTCGACCAGCTTGGCGCAGAAGAAACCGACCGACTCTGCCAGTGGTTTAACCAGGTGCCCTCGATTGACCTGCGGGTAAACCGCGATCGCACCACTGTCGAAGCATTACACACTGCTTTTGAGGCGGCGGGCATTGCCGTGAACCCTCTGGCTGGGATTCCCTTTGGGCTGCGTTTGGTGAACCACCAGGGTTCGCTCACTGACCTACCCGGCTATGAGGCGGGCTGGTGGAGCGTGCAGGATGCCAGCGCTCAGCTGGTGGGGCTGCTGCTCGATCCGCAGCCCGGAGAGACGATACTGGATGTCTGTGCGGCACCGGGGGGCAAGGCCACGCAGATGGCAGAGATAGTGGGGAATGAAGGGAAGGTTTGGGCGTGCGATCGCGCCCCCTCTCGGCTCAAAAAAATTACTGCCAATGCCACCCGATTGGGCTTTACGAACCTGCACACCCACGCGGGCGACAGCACTGACCTAGCCCAGTTTTACGGCCTGGCCGATCGGGTCTTGGTCGATGCTCCCTGCTCGGGCCTGGGTACTCTGCACCGCCACGCCGACGCCCGCTGGCGGCAAAATCCGGCCAGCATCGCCACGCTGGCCGAACTGCAAAGTGCCCTACTGGCCGAAGCCGCCCGCTGCGTTAAACCCGGTGGCACTCTGGTCTACGCCACCTGCACCCTGCACCCCGCCGAAAACGAGGCGGTTATCAGTGCCTTCTGTCAGGCGCATCCCACCTGGCAGGTTCAGCCTCCGGAGCCTGGCTTTGGCGATGGGCTAGAGGTAGCTCCCCAGGGTTGGGTCAAGATTTGGCCCCATCGCCACAACATGGATGGATTCTTTATGGCGAAGCTTCGAGAAAGCTAGTGCTCTGTCGGTGTGAGTTCGCTGTCGTCGGGCGCATCCGCGCGGCAAGACGCTATGCCACGGTTATAGTCAGGTCAGGACTCTTCCGCCTCAAGCTTCTGGCGCGAATCGCCCCAGTAGGCGCTCACGGTAATCACTTCCTGGCTGCCCTTAATCTCCGAAGCCCAGCGGTAGACGGTGTTTTTAGGGTTCACCCCCACCTCTAGCAGCTTCGCCCCCATGTAGTATTCCATCGAGTCACGGGTGCGCTTTTTGAAAAACTCAGACTGATCTTTGGGCACCGTGCGCGATAGGTGGGCCTGGGTATGTTTGGGCTGGGGCATAGCAATCTAGCAAAAATCGATTTAATCGCTTTTATCATAACCAGCGATCGCATTCCATTGCAGGTGCCCGTCCATTCCAGCCGCAGCTACGGTCAATATAGACTGCGGGGATGGCTCTTAGTGGCAAAGCTAACGTTGGCTAGCTCTAAAACCCCCAGGTGCGCTTGGGGCCGGTATCGAGGTGAATGATGTTGGGAATATTGCCGTAGATGCCCATACCCCCCGGCCAGCTCAGCATCAGCGCGTTAGCCACCTGCCGACCGCTCAGCCCCTGCACCTGAATGTCGGCGGCACGGCCAAACAGATGCTGGCTGCGAGAAGCCCCTCCCACTGCTGCATTCACCGCAGGCGGGCGATACCAGGAGGTAATTTGAAAGGGGCGGTTGAGGCGATCGCGCGCGCCCTGAAGTGCCCGAGCCAGGCCAATAATGTTGTCAACGATCGCCTGGGTCTCGGGAATGCGCGTGGCGTCTCGCGTGGCTTCGCCCCAGGTAAAGCTACCGCCAGGAATAATCGGCTGGTCGGTGTAGAACGTCGAGGTATTGCCCGGCAGGCGAAAGGGACGGCCCACGTACTGGGGCGGTGGGGTGGGGGGTGGGGTAGTCGGGGGCGGATACACCACGACTCCGGCCCGCTCGACCCGCGCATGGCCCTGGAACACATACCAGGTATTCAGCCCATTGATGTCGTCTTTGACGTACTTGATGGCAAAGCGAATGTGGCCGTTAAATGACCCCTGAGCATCGGCAAAGGCGTAGCTGCTGAGCACAATTGTTGTGCCTGGTGAAGCGGTAGCCTGCTCGTTAGGAGCCAGTTGGCTGCTATCGACCGGGCGACGCTTAAACAGCGTGTTGGCGGTCACCCGCAGCACAAAAGCGTTGGGGTCTGGGCGCGGAAACACCACGTCGTCATCGAGGGTGACAAAGGCGTGGGGGGTGAACACAAACCAGGTGCTCAGCCCATTGACGAAATCTTCGGGGCTGCGAATGGCGATTTTAATGTGGTTGTTAAAGTTGCCCTGGCTGTCGGCAAAGGCGTAGGAGTGCAGATTGTAGGTTTGGCCCCGAGACACCGCCACGGTTTCGCTGGGGTCGAGCAGGCCCGAGTCAAGGGGGCGACGCTTGAGCAGGGTGCCGGTGTTAATCCATAGCACGGGCATGCCCTCTTGGTCTTCGTGGGGGTAGACCACAACGCCGTCGGCCTCAACCTGGGTATCGCGGCTGGGCACAAACCAGGTGTTAAAGCCATTGGGAGCACTGTCGCGAAAGGCCACTTTAATATGGCCGTTAAACCCACCGTCAATATCGGCGTAGGCGTAGGATTGCAGCGGGTAGACGCTGCCCGCCGCGATCGCGACCTTCTCGTTAGCGGCCAGTTGCCCCGGCGGCTCGGGCCTCAACACCAGCACCGTAGCCCGGTTGACGCGTAAAACTTGGTTCACCCTGCATTCCCCACTCTCACCACGGCCTATCATATAGCACCATCTTTTGCTCCTAGGACATCTGCCCAGGGAGGGGTGCGGGCCAATTAGTTTCACAGACTCGGGCCGGTGGCCGTCAGTTCTAGGCTCAGATGGGGCGTTGTTCTGTCTACCACGAGGAACGAGACCGATTTATCTCTGGGGGACATCCAGATTTTGTCGGCAAGCCCTAAACGGCCAAATTCTCTGGGTGGCTTTCTCTGACTCGTCTGACCCCATCCACTCCATGACCGATCTCCCCCCTTACGGCTCACCCCGGCACCGTCAACGCCCGCCCATTGTCCGAGGGCTGAAGGCTGAGAATGTAGGGCACCGCTGCCTTCACCCAGGTGGCGATCGGGGTGTAAGCGGCGGCATCGTCGCCGTAGCAGGTTTCGAGCATAGCGGTGTGAATAATACCGGGGTTGAGGGCTACCGCCGCCATACCAGCGGGTAGCTCCTGGGCGAAGGCCTGGGTGAGCCCCTCAATGCCCCACTTGGTCGCACAGTAGGGGGCAAACTCTGGGGAAGTAGAGCGGCCCCAGCCCGAGCTAAAGTTGACAAAAATGCCCGATCGCTGCTCGACCATGGGCGGCGCAAAGTGGCGAATGACGTTGACGGTGCCGTTGAGGTTGACCGCTACCACAGCATCAAACTCTTCAGCAGGCACCCTCCACAGTGGGGCCGGATGGTTGACCAGACCGGCATTGTTGATTACCAAGTCGGGCAGGCCGCTGGCGGCGATCGCCCCCTCAGCCCAGGCCGCCACCGCCGCGTCATCGCGGATATCGACCGCCGTGAACTGGTGGGGCGTGGGGTATTGGGCCGCCAGTTCAGCGATCGCCGAGCCCCGGCGAGCACAGCCCGATACCCTGTGGCCTGATGCAACAAAGCCTGCGACCATCGCTTGGCCTAGACCCTGGCTCACCCCAGTAATGACGATATGTTTGCCCATAGTGCGTGCAAAAAGTATGTGCGGAACAGTCCGACCGGAGCACCCCGGCCCCAACTATGGCTGAGCATGCCCTAATCTGGCCATGGGCGCAAGGGGCGGGCGGCTGACCCTGGGGCAGGCCCTATGGCAGGATGGTACTGAACTTGGGACACAGCCCAGTCCCGAGATAGGGAAAAATCCGCGATGGACAACTGGACTTTGAGGCTACGGCAAATACCGGTGGTAGTAGTCCTTTGCCTGGCTCTGGGGGGCTTAGGGGGAATGATTCGGCCCAGCCCCAGTGTGGTGGTGTGCGATCGCACCGCCCCCGGCCAAGTCTACTGCCGGGCCACGCTACCGCCCCCCTGGGCCTGGCTGCCGGGCCAGAGCCTTTTGCTCGACGATGTCGCTATGACCTCAGAGCTGTGCGACAACAATCCACGCGGCGGCGTGCGCTTTTGCCACCGGCTGACGCTGCTGGGAGCAGGGCATCAGGTCACGCTGCCCGAAGTGCGCACACCCCTATCGGCGGCGGCTATCAGAGAGCAGCTGCGCCAGTTTGTGGAGGGTGAGGGCAGCCCGCGGCTGAGCTGGTCTAGCCCAGGGGGAAACGTTCCCTGGCGTACTGTAGGCATTGCTGGGCTGCTTTTAGTTGCCACCTGGGCGCTGTGGGATGTGCGCTGGCCGCCTGTGCCGCCGTCACCCCTGGCCCTCGATGGGGCAACCCCCGCGCGCCGCGCCATTGATACAAAGGATTAACTGGGCGCGATCGCCCAAACAGCCAAACCATCAGCTAGATCAGCGCCTCAGCAAATTGTCAACGGCTCCTCCGGCAAGATGTTACAAAACAAAATATTGCGGGGGCATTTTCCCCAGGTTTTCCCCAGGCTTGGCCGACTTTTCCCCAGGTTTTCCCCAGGCACCTACGCCGGGGCGCAGGCTGAGGCAACCCTGGGGAAAACGGCATCTGTTCCAGGGGCGATCGCCCAGTCCTGTGCCGACCTGCTTGCCTACCCCTGGGGATCGCTAGAACCCCTATGCCATCGTTGGTGCCCTACCGCCGGTAGCTCAAACAGCCCCATAGGGCAAGATTGACAGTATCCAGAGAGTTCGGCAGAATAGTGCGACTGGCAGAGCTGAGTACCGCGCCTCCCGATCTGAAAAGCCCGCCTCTGGGTGGTTTGCAGGTCAGCGTGTAGTACAGCCGCTTTGCCCTGGGCTGAGGTTTGCCCAGGTGAGTTCCCGTGTTCTTTTACTAGACAAAATGTTGCATCGGCGGGCGTTGAGTCTCTCACGCCCGGCGGTTGCGGGCGACTATGGTGCCGCCCGCCCCGATGACTGGCTTGAGTGCCGGTCTACGCTGTTGTGTCCCGCCGCGATCGCTCCAGTCCCTCTCCCCTTACCAAGGCAGCGCCCTATGACCCTCAACACGACCACCCCTAAGGTTAGTCTGATGGCCGAAGTTCCCGAAGATCTCTTTAATGCGCTTCAGGTGTACCTAGACGGTAACCCTGCCTGGAATCAGCACCGCGTCTTCTGCGCGGCGCTGTCGCTGTTTTTAATGCAGGACAGTAAATGCGATCGCGATGTCAACCGCATCTACCTCGACGCCCTGTTCGACTACACCCATTAGAAAGGCCTAATCAACCCAGCCAATGTCGGCATCGGTCAGCATGGGGTTGGGTTGTCCTGTCTGAGGGCTGTACTCCGGCACGCCCCGGTGATAGGTGGGCTTATCCTTAGTCTCCGACGGGCGACGGGGAGTAATATCTACCCCAGAGATCCGGCGGGCGGTTGGGGCCGCAGCCGAGGTCGGGGTCTCCGCCAATTTCAGAATGGTTGCCTTCGCCTCATCTAGCTCGGCCTGGGTTTTAGACAGTGCTTCAGCCTTAGCCTTAGTGGCCGCCTCCGCCTGATCTAAGCTGTCTTTTAGCTCAAACAGTCTCCCCTGCTGGGTTTCCAAATCTTTGTGAAGCCCGGCAATAGTCTTTTCCAGCTGTGACTTATCTTTTTGGGCCGCGGCTAAGTCTTTTTCGAGGGCGCTCACCCGCTGAGCTAGGTCGGCATCGGCAACGGGGGAAACTGCTTCGGTTTTAGGCTTAGCCGGAGCGGCCTCTGCCGCCGCCTTGGCCTTAGCAGCGGTCGTCGCCTTGCTCTCGGCCTTAACGGATTGACGACTGGTAGCAGTGCGACGAGATGAGCTAGAGCGAGAGGCGCGGCGGCTAGCCGTGGCCTTAGGGGCCGCCGCCGGGGTGGCCTCATCAGATTCAGCCTGGGGAGTAGCCGCCGGGTCTGGGGCGTCAGCCTTATTCACTTCTTCTTTCAATAGGTCGGAAAGGCTTTTTTTCGTCATGGCTGGGTCCAGTCTCGCTGTAGTTCTTCGGCAACTCGGCAGTAGTCAGAACGGGCCTCCTGGCTGTTTTTGCCGCGCCACTTGAGCACCGGCAGCCCCTCTAATGCGGCCCGCTCGTGAGCTTTGTAGGCACGAATAAACGCATTACAGGCGGGAATTTTTAGCTCCAGCAGGGTGTTCTGGGCTTCAATGGCTTCGCCGACACTGCGGGAATCCACCTTCGTCAACAATACTCGATGGGATACCCCGCTGGACGATACTGCTTCATTCACTGTAGTAATCAGCACGGCCAGATCCATCGGTGCGGGGGGTGTGGGCAGCAGTAAATAATCCGCCGCTGGAATTACCGCCGCCAGAGTCGCTGACCCCAGCGCTGGCGGGGTATCTACCACGATCAGGTCATGGGTGTGCTCCTGCTTGAGTCGCTTCAACCGAGCGGGGTTAGTCTCTGGCTTTACCTCAAAGCCCAGATCAACCGGGCTGCGGCCTGTCCACCACAGAGCCGACCCCTGGGGGTCAGCATCGACCAGCAGCACCGATCGCGTCTCCGCAAACACCGCTGCCAAATTAACGGCGGTGGTGGTTTTGCCCACCCCTCCTTTACCGTTAAACACCGCTAACACAATTGGGCTAGCCAATCAAAGTTCCTCCCTAGGAGATGCGGCCAAAGCCTCTATCAAACTGTCTACCAGGAATTTTGAAGACAGATCAGCTAGCGCAAACGCTGCCGTGCTTGTTGAGCCAAGCCGCGACAACGCGCCAACCTACGGAATAGTACTGCAAGCTTGCGCGAACAGCATATCCAGATTGGCCCTATTCCCTAAAAACCTCGTCGCCTACCTCCACCTATCCCCTACCCCCTTGATAAAATACAGCCACCCTGCTCAAGATTGGTTCTATAGCAGCTCCCTGGCGACAGCCTCATGCCGTAACCGGCTGTGGCCGCAAAAAGGCGATCGCTATTTGGAGCTACAAAATCGCTCTGCCGAGATAGAACGCTGATTGCCCCTACCGTTTATCCTGTTTGCCATGGCTAATTCCACCGAGTCGACTGCCCCTCCATCGTCAAAGACCTGGTTTAGCCGTCGCCCCAAGCAGCGTATTTTGACGGCTCCGCTGCCTGACCCCATTGCCGAAAACATTGAGGCAATTATTACCCTTCACCGCCAGGAGGCCGAGAAGGCCTCAGCCACCGAGCAAATTTTGGAGGTGGTGGCTTCGTGGTTTAGTCGACCCACTTTTTTGTACCTGCTGCTGCTGAGTTTAGGCCTGTGGCTGGGTGGCGACGCGCTCAACCACACCAGTCTGCTGCCCTTCACACTACCCACCTACAGCTGGGCGGATCAGGGGCTAGATGCAGCGTCACTGCTGATCTCGACCGGGGTGCTGATTCGCCAAAACCGCCAGGAAAGCTTTGCCGAACAGCGCACCCAGCTGATGCTTCAGCTCAACCTGCTGTCCGAGAAGAAAATTGCCAAAATCATTGCGCTGATAGAAGAGCTGCGGGAAGACCTGCCCGATATCGTGCAGCGCTACGACCACGAGGCCGCCCTCATGCAGATCTCCACCGATCCCCTGGCGGTGCTGGAGGCGCTAAAAGAAAACTTGGAAGAAGAAGTATCGGTAGAAAAAGAATCTAAAGAATCTGTAGAGGATGTCTAACCGAGAGCTACCGCAGCAGCTGCTTGACGGTGCTGATCATATCGGCGGGGCGAAAGGGCTTGGTGATGTAGGCGTCGGCCCCCTGCTTCATGCCCCAGTAGCGGTCAAATTCTTCGGCCTTGCTAGAGCAAATAATGACGGGAATATTTTGGGTGGTGGCGGTGTTTTTGATCCACCGACATAGCTCGTAGCCATTCATGTTGGGCATGACAATGTCGAGCACCACTAGATCGGGAGGGGTGGCCTGGATCATTTCCTGCGCCTCCACGCCGTCCTTGGCTTCCACTACGGTTAGGCCCGCCTTGATCAGCAGCCCGGCAATCATTTCTCGCAGGGTTGAGCTGTCATCAACAATTAGCACTGTACTCATACCGATGCCTCGCTGACGGTGTGCAGACCGCCCATTGCTCCGTAGCTATTATGGCCAAAATGGAGTGACTCTAACACTTTATTTAAGGGTATCTCGAAGGGTATGGGGAATAGCTATCGCAGCGAAAATTTGCGGACCGCCAGCAAGCTGCCGATTAACCCCACCAGGGTACCCAGCCCCAGCAGGGCCGCAGGCAGCAGAATGAGCTGCTGAGGGGTCAGTCTCAGCCCCTGCACCACAAACTGAATAAAGTCGGCCTGCTGGGTGGCCAACTCGTTTAAAAAGCGCTGAATGGCAAACAACAGCCCCCAGGCCACGGTGGCCCCAGCCAGGCCAAAGGCAGCCCCCTGCAAAATGAAGGGCAGGTAGATCCAAATGCGGGTGGCCCCAACCAGCTGCATGACCTCGATCTCGCGCTTGCGGGCCAGCACAATCAGGCGAATGGTGGTGGTGATGACGGCGGTGGCAGTGAGGGTGAGAATGGTAATAACAAACAGGCTCGTCCACTTGAGCCCGTCGTTGAGCTGGGCCAGGCGGGTGACAGCTTCATCGACGTAGCGCACCTCGTCAACGCCTTCAAGGCTTTGGAGCTGACTGGCGATCGCCGGTACCGATTCAGAATCTTTCGCTTTGACCTTAAGTTCATCAACCAGGGGGTTGCCCTTGAGCTGGTCGGTGGCCCCGGCAATGTCAGACAGGCCCAAATCGACCACCAGAGATTCCCAGGCCGCTTCCTTGGTCACTGGGGTAACCGCCACTACATTGGGGAAGCCCTCAACTACCGGCTTTAGATCGCTGGCTTGAAAGCCACTTTCTAGGTAGGCCGACACCTCAAGCTGGCTACCAAACTGATTGAGCAGCCGCTCTAGCTGCCAGGTCGATTGCAGGCTAATGCCAAATAAAAACAGCAGCACGGTGATGGTGCTGATGGCCGCCCAGTTCATCCAGCCGCCGCGCCGCAGCCCTAGAAAGGTTTCGCGCAGCAGATAGTCGAACTTGGTGAGAAACTTAAACATAAGCGCCCTTACCTGGGTGAGTGGGGCCAACGGTGATGGAACCGACAATAGCAGATATGGGGGTTAGCACCCGATGCCAACGCTAACTACAGCATGGTACAAACTATGCTCTGTTCCTAACCTTGTCAAGGGGCATTCGTGATTCGCAACCTAGGTGCCCTGCGCGGGCTACTCTGGGGCTGCGCCTCAGGTCGTTTTGGTAGAACCAGGCGGTAGCTAATATTAGAAGGGATCTAGGATTTTGAGGATGAACCTTTAAATGGCTGAAGTGGCTGGTTTGCCCGATCGCCAGGCGGTGATTGACCAGGCGCTAGCCCTGGGGTTCCACTTGGTGGGCATTGCTGCGGTGGAGCCTGAGCCGAGCGCGGCTGAAACTGCCGCTGTGGGGCACCTGCAAACCTGGCTCAACCAGGGCCACCAGGCCGACATGGACTGGATGGCAAACCCCAGACGGCAAGATATTCGCCAGGGGCTGCCAGGGGCGCGATCGCTGATCTGCGTGGCCCTCAACTACTACACCCCCCACCGCCATTCCCCCGACCCGAGCCACGGCAAAATCTCGCGCTACGCCTGGGGGCGCGACTACCACCGCGTGCTGCACAAGCGCCTTAAGTCTCTATCCGACTGGCTGACGACGGCTGGAGATGGAACGGTTCAAGCGCGCTACTACGCCGACACCGGTCCAGTGCAAGATAAGGCCTGGGCGCAGCAGGCGGGCCTGGGGTGGATAGCTAAGAACGGCAACCTGATCACCCGACAGTACGGCTCCTGGGTGTTTTTGGGAGAGGTGGTGACTACCCTGTCGCTGGCCCCAGACGCACCCCACACCGCCCACTGCGGCACCTGCACCCGCTGCCTAGAGGCCTGTCCCACCGGAGCAATCACCCAGCCCTACGTGGTGGATGCCAACCGCTGCATCGCCTACCACACCATCGAAAACCGGGATGAAGCGCTGCCGGAGGCGATCGCCCCCCACCTGCAAAACTGGGTGGCAGGCTGCGACATCTGCCAGGATGTCTGCCCCTGGAACCAGCGCTTTGCCCAGCCCACCACCGTGGATGACTTTCAGCCCCGCCCTGAGAACCTGGCCCCAAACCTAGACGATTTAGCTAACCTATCAGAAGCGGATTGGGACAGCCGATTTCGGGCTTCGGCCTTGCGGCGCATTAAACCGGCCATGTGGCGGCGCAATGCCCAGGCCGCTCAGAAGTGGTCGGGTGCCCCCAACGCTGGCCCGTAACCAACGTACACTCTATATAGTTCTGCTATCCAACCTGCGAAGTTTGCCGTGCTAAAACGCCTCTCTCTCCTGCCCCTGCTCACCCTCTGTGGATTGCTTGGTGCCACTCTGCCGGCCCACTCCCAGGCTTTGACCCCCTACGTGCTGCCCCTCGACTACGACTTGATGACTGAGCAGGGGCAGTTTCTCGCCAACGAGGCCCAGCAGCTGGCAGAGTTTCAGCAGTTTGGCCGTGCCTTAGCCCTGGCGCAGCTAGCGGCGCAGCTAGCCCCCAACGATGGCCAGGTGCTGGCCCTGCTGGGCGGGCTTTATCTGCAAAACAGCGAGGTCGATAAGGCACTACCGCTGCTAGAACAGGCTCGTACTCTCTTGCCCGACAATGCGAGGGTGCTCTTTGCCCTGGGCTCAGCCTACCTCCAGCAAGAGAACCCTCAGCAAGCGGCCAGCTACCTGGAGCAAGGGCTACAAATTGAGCCCAACAACCCCAGCGCTCTGTTCGACCTGGGCAACACCTACTTTAAGCTGGGCCAATATCCCCAGGCGATCGCCCGGTTTGAGCAGTCGGTGGCGGCAGAACCCGAGTTTTGGCCCTCGGTGAACAACATTGGCCTGGTGCTCTACGAACAGGGCGAAGCGCAGCGGGCCGTGGAATACTGGCGCTCTAGCCTGGAGCTGGCGGGCAATGAGCCCGAGCCCAAACTGGCGATCGCCGCCGCCCTGAATGCCCAAGAGAACTGTGCCGTAGCCGTAGTCAGAGCCAGCAGTGCCGCCTGCCAAGAGGCCCTGCGCCTGGGTACCGAAGCCCTAGAGCAGGACAGCCGCTACGCTGACGTTGAATTTTTGAAAACCAACCTCTGGGGCGATCGCCTGCTGGCCTCTACCAGTGCGTTCTTTGAAGTGCCCGACATTAAAGCCTTGATCGCTGAACTGTAGACTAGCTTCGACTGCGCTCAGCAACCGGTTGCTGAGCGCAGTCGAAGCCCCAGAATCAAACTTGTCCACGCAGCGTCTTCCTCAGGGAGAAAGCTCCACCGCTCAGTAGCGCTGGGGCACAAAAAACTGCTCGTTGATAGGCGGGCGATCGTAGTCCTTCGGGGCGCTGCGGCGCGGGGTCAACTCCAGAGGGGCGGGGGTCATATCCACATAGTCAATTTTGCTGAGCACGTGGCTGATGCAGTTGAGCCGCGCCCGCTTTTTGTCGTCGGCTTCGACGGTGAACCAGGGGGCTTCGGGAATGTTGGTGTGGGCAAACATGGCGTCTTTGGCCTGGGAATACTCCACCCAGCGATCGCGTGACTCCAGATCCATCGGGCTGAGCTTCCAGCGGCGGGCCGGGTCAGTAATGCGCGACTGAAACCGCCGCTCTTGCTCGTCGTCGCTCACCGAAAACCAGTATTTCAGCAGAATGATGCCCGATCGCACCAGCATGCGCTCAAACTCGGGGCAGGTGTGCATAAATTCGTCATACTGATCGTTGGTGCAGAAGCCCATCACCCGCTCTACCCCCGCCCGGTTGTACCAGCTGCGGTCAAAGCAGACAATTTCGCCCGCAGCGGGCAGGTGGGCTACGTAGCGCTGAAAGTACCACTCGGTTTTTTCGCGATCGCTCGGCGTCCCCAGGGCCACCACTCGGCAGCCGCGCGGATTCAGCGGCTCGGTGAGACGTTTAATGGTGCCGCCCTTGCCCGCCGCGTCGCGCCCCTCAAACAGCACCACAATGCGGGTGCCCGTGTGCTTAACCCAGTACTGCATTTTCACCAGCTCCACCTGAAGGCGAGCCAGCTCTTTCTCATAGAATTTGCTCGTTAGCTTCGAGCTGCCTTCCGACTCAGACAGGTAGTGAAAGACAGGGGGCTCTAAGCCTTTCGCACGATCTTTTTTACGCTGGTGCTTAGCCTTCTTCTTGTCTTTCTTTGTCTTTTTGGGGGAGACAGAGCTTTCGGTCATCTCGAGATCGGCTACGGCTTTGCGATCGCCCATGGGTGTTGCCCTAATAGACTGCCGCTATGAGCTTAGCGCTAGACCAACGTCTCTAACAGCTGCGCCTTGGCACTCGCTAACGCCTCGGGGAGTTTGCTGGCATCGCGTCCGCCCGCCTGGGCCAGGTTGGGCCGCCCGCCACCGCCGCCGCCAGTGAGCTTGGCGATGCCGCCGATGAACTTGCCCGCTTGCAGCTTTTGCTCAATCACTTCGGGGCTGAACGCGGCGACTAGGCTGACTTTTTCGGGTTCAGGCACAGATCCCAGAACCACAGCCCCGGCCCCCAGCTTTTGCAGCAGGCGCTCGGCAGCGGTTTTGAGGGCTTCGGCGCTGACGCCCTCCAGCTCGGCCACGATGATTTTGAGGGAGCCGACGGATTCAGCACTGGCGAGCAGCTGATCGGACTTGAGCACTGCCAGTTCAGACTTCAGCGCCTCCAGTTCTTTCTGCGCGGTCTTGAGGTCGGTTTGCAGGGTGGTGACGCGATCGCTCAACTCCTCAGGCTTAGCCTTAAAGCGATCGCTCAGATCGCGCACCACCGCATCACGCACGTTCAGGTACTCCAGCACGGCGGGGCCAGCGACGGCCTCAATGCGGCGAGTGCCAGAGGCCACCCCGGCCTCAGAGATAATTTTGAACAGGCCAATCTCAGCAGTGTTGCTGACGTGGGTGCCGCCGCACAGCTCCATCGACACGCCGGGGAAGTCGATCACCCGCACCTCGGCACTGTACTTTTCGCCAAACATGGCGATCGCACCCTTAGCCTTGGCCTCCTCCAATGCCATTACGGTGATCTCCCCCTGGTGCCCCTCGGCGATCCAGCTATTCACCTGTTCTTCGACCTGCTGCACCTCATCAGCGGTGAGGGCACGGGGGCAGTTGAAGTCAAACCGCAGGCGATCGAAGGCCACCAGGGAACCGGCCTGGGAAATGTCGGGATCTACCAACTTTTTCAGCGCCGCTTGCAGCAGGTGGGTGGCGGTGTGGTTGGCCTGGGCACGGCGACGGCAGGCGCGATCGATCTGAGCCGTGACTTGGTCGCCCACGGACAGGGAACCCCGCTCGACTTTGCCAAAGTGGACGAAGAAATCGCCGTCCTTTTTAACGTCGTGGACGCGAATTAGCAGGTCATCGCCGGATAGGTAGCCGCGATCGCCCACCTGACCGCCCGACTCAGCGTAGAACGGCGTCTGGTTGAGCACCACCTGCCCTTCCTGCCCCGCCTCCATCCGCTCCACCGACTTGCCGCCCACCAGTAGTGCTTCCACCTTGCTAGTGCTAGTGATGTCTTTGTAGCCCAAAAACTCCGTCGAGTGAATGTGCTCAGCCAGCGAATCCAAGCTGCCCTGCACCGTCAGGTCAATGGTTTCATGAGCATCCTTCGAGCGCTGGCGCTGTTCTTCCATCGCCGTTTCAAACCCGGCAGCGTCCACGGTTAGTCCCTGCTCTTCGGCGATCTCCTGGGTCAGCTCTAACGGAAAGCCGTAGGTGTCGTAGAGCACAAAGGCGTCGGTGCCCGCAATTTGTTTGGTCTTTGAGCCGCTCTCGCGCTTGAGCAACTCATCTAGCAGCTTTTCGCCCCGCTCCAGGGTTTCGAGAAAGCGGGATTCTTCGCGATCGAGTTCGGCTTTGATCTGGACTTCGCGCTGGCGGGTGTTGGGGAATGGTTCTTCCGCTAGCTGAATGGCACTTTCAGCCACTTTGCTAATAAACGCGCCCTCAATGCCAATCAGCCGCCCGTGGCGCACCACCCGACGAATCAGCCGCCGCAGAATGTAGCCTCGCCCCACGTTGGAGGCGGTAATGCCGTCGGCAATCATGTGGACGACAGCGCGCACGTGGTCGCCGATCACCTTGAGGGAGACCTTGGTTTTCTCGTCAGATTTCCCGTAGTCCAGCCCGGCCAGCCCCGCTGCCGCGTCGATGATGGGCAAGATCAGGTCGGTTTCGTAGTTGTTGGGCACCTGTTGCAAAATCTGGGCCATGCGCTCTAGGCCCAGGCCGGTGTCGATGTTTTGGTTTTGCAGCGGCGTCAGGTTGCCCTCGGCATCCCGGTTGTACTGCATAAACACCAGGTTATAGAACTCGATGAAGCGTGAGTCGTCTTCGAGGTCAATCTTGTCGTCGCCCAGCTCGGGGTGGAAGTCGTAGTAGATCTCAGAGCAGGGGCCGCAGGGGCCGGTTGGGCCAGAGGTCCAGAAGTTATCGGCCTCATCCATGCGCTGAATGCGGTGGGCGGGAATGCCGATCTGGTCGCGCCAGATGGCAAAGGCGTCATCGTCTTCGCGAAAGACGCTCACCACCAGGCGCTCGGCGGGCAGTTTGAACACTTCGGTGGAAAGCTCCCAGGCCCAGGCGATCGCCTGCTCCTTAAAATAATCCCCAAAGCTAAAGTTGCCCAGCATTTCAAAAAACGTGTGGTGGCGCGCCGTGCGGCCCACGTTCTCAATGTCGTTGGTGCGAATGCACTTTTGCGACGTGGTAGCGCGATCGACATCTGCCGGACGCTGGCCGAGGAAGATGGGCTTGAAGGGCAGCATACCCGCGATCGTCAGCAGCACCGTGGGGTCTTCGGGCACCAGGGATGCGCTCGGTTTAATGGCGTGCCCCCGCGCCGCGTAAAACTCCAGAAACGTCTGGCGAATCTCTGCGCCGGTCATCGTAGTAGAAGAGGTGGGGGACTTTGCCATGGGACGGGGGAAAGGGTGGGTGAGTAGGTGAGTGGATGGGTAAGTGGGTGGTCAACCGTAGGGTGCATCCGCGAAGCGATGCACCATTTAGATTATCTAGATGATCTTCGCCAGAGCAGGCCTTCAGGGCAGGATGAACTTTCGACCTCTAGGGTGAATATTCAACCCTACCTGAATTTCTATTTTGACCGATGATTGCAGATTGCGAAGTCAACTAAGCCTATTTCTCGGCAAGCTAAAGCGATTGCCCTAGAGGCACAACGTAAGATAACCGAGACTTCGGGACAAGCTTTTCAAAGAGGAGGGGCGATGGGGTCAAGGATAGTCAGGTCTGGAATCCACTCGAAGTCGCTGACATTGTGGGTTACGAGAACCAGGTCATATAGCATTGCGGTGCCTGCAATCAGCGCATCCCCCAAGGACATGCGGCGCTGCTGGCGCAAGCGCACAGCCTGTGCGGCGATATCATCCGTGATGGGCAGAATGCTGGATGCCGCAAAGAACTCTTCAAGAAACTGCTTTTCGTCAGCACTCAAACGATGATAACCGAGGGTCTCGACATAGCTAACCAGAGAAACAGCTGGTTCGTTTTCTCTAATAAACTGACGTAGTGCTGACTGGCCAGGTTGAACGGCATAGATGATGATATTGCTATCGAGCAGCATCAGTCTCGCCCAGGTAGAGGCTTGTCTTGGCGCATCTCCCGCTGCCAGTTGACCGGATCAACGCCATGAAAGGCATTGATCTGAGCCAGCTTCTCGAGGGCAGCAGCCATTGCTGCTCCCTTAGATTGCCCCGAAGAGCTTGACCTGGGAGTTACATATACCTCGGTGTCGGCGGGCAGCTCAGGGGGAGAATCTAGCCAAATTAACGTTGAGCCTTGCAGGATGGCTCGGTAGGTTGGACGTTGAATAGCCATGCATACCATCCTTAGAACTGGGAGGCTGTTTTATATAGTAGCTTTCTCTCTTTTGCCCGTTCTACTTCCAACTGGTGTGGCTAAGCGGCATGCTCGACTCATCAAAAAAGACCCGTGGTCTAAACCACAGGTCTGTAGGAGGGAATTTTGTTGGCGTTTGCGGCGGCGGCACGGACGCTTCGCTAGGCGCTGCGGCGGCGGGGGCGCTTGCGCTCTGACTTTTTCTTGTAGCCGATCGCCTGGGCGGCGTTGCTGTCGGGGCCAAACTGAGCCCGCACGGCTTCTTTCATGCCCAAAATCGAGTTGTGAAACTCCCATTCGGCCTGGCGAGCGGCATCGGCGGCGGCTTTGACCATCACTTGCAGCTCGGTTTCTTTTTGCTGCATGGCCAGCATGGCGTCAAAATTAGCCTTGAGGGCTTCGGGCGAGGCATCGGTGCGAACGGGGAGATAGCCTTCGACGGTGCCGAGGCCGTTGAGGGAGTCGATGTCGTTGCTAATGGTTTTAACGGGCAGACGGCCAGGGCAAACGCATACTCACCCTGCTGCGGCTAGGACTTTGGTGAGATATGTATTATCCCAGCCAGCTTTAAGGCGTTTCGCCTTTTTGCCAACCTTGGCCGAGGATTCTCGGGAGAGCAGGTT